>CAWFOM010000005.1:0-580689 GCA_963817385.1 uncultured delta proteobacterium | reverse complement strand
ACGAGCTGGGACGCCTCGGAAAGGCGCGCATCCTCTGCAGCCCGCTTCTGAGGACCCGCGAGACCGCGGCAATCGCCCTGGGCGCGGACGGGGCCTTCGCAATCGATGGCGATTTGAGGGAGATCTCGTTCGGCCGCTGGGAGTCGATGAGCTTCGCTCAGATCGCGGCCGCCGACCCCACCGCCGTCGAGAACTGGGCCGCTCTTGATGAGGATTTCACCTTTCCCGGCGGCGAGAGCATTAGCGCTTTCCGCAAACGGATCGGGGAGGCCGCCGGACGGATCACCGCCGACCCGGCCGAGACCGTCGTCGCCGTCACCCACGGGGGCGTCATCCGCCTGATCATCTGCCTCTTGTTGGGGCTGGACTACCGGCACTATCTCCTTTTCGATGTGCGGCCGGGATCGATCTCCGAGATCAGCATCGAGGAGGGAAAAGGCGTCCTCACGCGCCTCAACGATCGCTGCCACCTGGAGGGCATATGAAGAAGACGAGACCTCCGAAGCCCCGAGGCATGAGGCGTACTTGTGTCGTACGCCGCAATGCCGAGGTACGAGGGAAACGCAGCAGATGGGCGTTTTTCACCGGCCGTTCGGAGGGCTGACGTATGGCGAAGATTATCCTGATCACCGGCGGAAGCCGGAGCGGCAAGAGCGCCTACGCGCAGAAGCTGGCGGAGGCCCTCCCCGGCCCGCGCGCCTACGTCGCGACCTGCCCCGTCATCGATCCGGAGATGGAGCTGCGGGTGAAAAAGCACCGGGAAGCGAGAAGCGCCGCAGACTGGGAGACGATCGAAGAGCCGGTCGATCTGGCCGGTGCTCTGTCCCGGACAGCGGCACACCGGGTGGTTCTCGTCGACTGCCTCACCCTCTGGGTCAATAACCTTCTCTACGAGGCCGAGGGGCGGGGAGCGATTTTTACGGAAGAGGAAACGGCCGTTCGCTGCCGGGAGGTGATCGACGTCTGCGGGGTGTTTCCCGGCACGGTCATCTTCGTCACCAATGAACTGGGGATGGGGATCATTCCCGACAACGAGCCGGCGCGGCGGTTCCGCGACTGCGCCGGACGCTGCAATCAGATGCTTGCGGCGGCGGCCCAGACGGTTACGCTCGTCGTCGCCGGCCTCCCCCTTCTCCTCAAATCGGGAGGGAAAGAAAAACTCGGAACACCAACCAAAAAGGAGTTGAAATGAATTTACTGCAGGATACCATTTCCGTCATCGTTCCCCAGGACGCCGCCGTCCGGGCAGAGGCGCACCGGCGCCTGGAAGCGCTGACCATGCCTTACTGGGCCCTCGGACGTCTCCTCGATCTCGCCGAGGATCTCGCGGGGATCACCCGCTCGATGCGGCCGCCCGTGGCCGGCAAGGCGATATTCACCATGGCCGGGGACCACGGCGTCGTCGTCGAGGGGGTAAGCAAATATCCCCAGGAGGTGACGCCCCAGATGGTATATAATTTTGTCGCCGGCGGCGCGGGGATAAACGCCCTGGCCCGCCAGGCGGGCGCCGCAGTCCGGGTCGTGGACATGGGGGTCGCCGCCGACCTCAGCGAACTGGCCGCCTCGGGAAAGATCATCTCCCGGCGGATCGGCCCCGGCACCCGGAACATGGCCCAGGGACCCGCGATGTCCCGCGATCAGGCCGTCGCCGCCGTGGAGGCGGGGATCGATATCGCCCGGCAGGCGGCCTCGGCCGTCGATGTCTTCGGGACGGGCGAGATGGGGATTGGCAACACCACCCCCAGCAGCGCGATCGTCGCCGCTTTGAGCGGCCGCCCCGTCGCGGAGGTCACCGGCCACGGGACCGGGATCGACGCCGGACAGTTCGCCCTCAAGGTCGGCGTCATCGAAAAAAGCCTGCGGATCAACAGCCCCGATCCGCAAGACGGCCTCGATGTCCTGGCAAAGGTGGGGGGCTTCGAGATCGGCGGGATCGCGGGCCTCATCCTGGGCGCTGCCGCGCAGAAAAAGCCGGTCGTCGTGGACGGCTTCATCTCCACGGCGGGGGCGCTCATCGCCCACGCGCTGTGCCCCACGGCCGCCGAGTACATGATCGCCGCCCACCGGAGCGTGGAGAAAGGGCACCGCATCGCCCTGGAGATCCTGGGGAAGCAGCCGCTCATCGACCTCGACCTCCGCCTCGGCGAGGGGACGGGCGCGGCGCTGGCGATGAATTTCCTGGAGGCCGCCGTTCATGTCCTGACCGAGGTGGCCACGTTCGACGAGGCGATGGTTTCGAAGGCAAACGCATGAAACGGTTTCTGGCGGCGCTCCAGTTCCTGACGATCATTCCCCTGCCCGGGGCGGGAAACCCCGGCGAGCGGGTGCTGGGGGGGGCCCTCCCCTTCTTCCCCGCCGTCGGCCTCCTGATCGGCGCGGCGGTCGCCCTTCTGGACTGGGGCCTGGAAAGGATCTTCCCAATCGGCGTAACGAGCGTCTTTGCAGTGATCTTCATGATCGCCGTCTCCGGCGCCCTCCATACCGACGGCCTCGCCGACACGGCGGACGGCTTTTTCAGCGCCCGGCCCCGTGAACGGATCCTTGCGATCATGAAGGACAGCCGGACGGGGCCGATGGGGGTCACGGCGATTGTCTGCGTCGTCGCCCTCAAGATCGCGCTCATCGCCTCGGTCGCCGGCCCCTGGCGCTGGTGGGTCCTCCTGATGACGCCGTTTGCCGGCCGGTGCGCGCTGATCGTCCAGATGGCGCTCCTCCCCTACGTCCGCCCGGAGGGGGGCCTTGCCGGAATCTTTCACCGGAACCGCTCGCGGGGCCACGCCCTCTGGGCGCTCGCGGTTCTCCTCGCCGCCGGCTACCTCGCGGGGCGCCTGCCGGGGCTAATCGCCGGGGGATGCGCCTTCCTCGCCGCCCTCCTTTTTGCAGCCTACAGCTTCCGCCGGATCGGCGGCCTCACCGGCGACACGCTCGGGGCTTCCTGCGAGCTGACCGAACTTGTGCCCGCCCTCGTTGCGGCGGCGATGCTTCCCGGAGGCGGCGCATGACGGAGAAGCACGGAGGGAATATCACGAAACTAGCCGCGGCCGCGGGGAGGCCCGCCGGGGAGATCCTCGATTTTTCGGCCAACATCAACCCCCTGGGGCCGCCCGAATGGCTCCGGCCTCTGATCAGCTCCCGGGTGAGCTCGCTTGTCCACTACCCCGACCCGGACTGCACGGATCTCGTCCGGGCCTTCTCGGAGCGCTTCGGCGTCGCGGCCGACGAGGTCCTCATGGGAAACGGGGAGACGGAGCTCCTCTATCTCCTGCCGCGGGTCCTGGGGAAACGGCGCGCCGTAATCCCCGTCCCCGCCTATGCCGACTACGCCGCTGCGGCCGGGCAGGCGGGGCTGATCGTGGAGCAGGTTCCTCTTCGGGAGGAGCGGGGCTTCGTCCCGGAGTTCGCCGAGATCGAAGCGGCCCTCCGAGGGGATGAGATCGTCGTCCTGGGCCGGCCGAACAATCCGACCGGTACGCTCCCGGACGCCGGCACCCTCCGCAAGCTCGCCCTCCGGCGGCCGGAAACGATCTTCGTCATCGACGAGGCATTCGCCGATTTCACCGAGGCGGAGAGCCTCCTCGCGCGGGAGCGACCGGCGAATCTCGTCGTCCTGCGGTCGCTCACGAAGTTCTACGCGATCCCCGGCCTCCGTCTGGGCGCCGCCGTCGCCGAGCGGGAGATCATCCGGCGTCTGCGCGCCCTCGCGCCTCCCTGGTCGGTAAACGCCCTCGCCCAGGCCGTCGGCGCCGCGGCGCTTGGCGACACCGAATACGCGAAAGAGTCGCGGCGCTTCGTCCGCGAACGGCGTGCAGAGCTGAGCGCTACGATCGAGGCCATCCCGGGGCTCGCTGTCTATCCGGGAGAGGCGAATTTTCTCCTTGTCCGCATCGACCGCGGCGACATTGCCGCCCCCGGGCTGGCCGGCCGCCTGATCGCCGACGGGATCGCCGTGCGCGTCTGCGACAACTTCGCCGGCCTCGACGGGCGGTTCTTCCGCGTGGCCGTCCGGACGGCACAGGAGAACGGCCGCCTCTGCCGCGCCCTCAGGAAGGCGCTCGGGTGCGCAGGCAAACCAGCGGCCCGGCGGACGCCCGTCATCATGTTCCAGGGGACCGGATCGAATGCGGGGAAAAGCATCCTCGCCGCCGCGCTCTGCCGGATACTTCTCCAGGACGGCGTCCGGGTCGCCCCGTTCAAGGCGCAGAACATGTCGCTCAACTCCTTTGTCACCCGCGACGGCGGCGAGATGGGGCGGGCGCAGGTGGTCCAGGCGCAGGCCTGCCGGATCGACCCTGACGTCCGGATGAACCCCGTCCTCCTGAAGCCCAACAGCGACACCGGCTCGCAGGTGATCGTCCTCGGAAAACCGATCGGGAACATGGACTTCTGGGAGTACACGCGCGACCGGACGCCCCCCTTCGCCGCAGCAAAGGAGTCGTTCGACTCGCTCGCCGCGGAGTATGAGGCGATCGTCATGGAGGGGGCGGGGAGCCCCGGCGAGGTGAACCTGAAGAAGCGCGACATCGTGAACATGAACATGGCCCTCTACGCGGAGGCGCCGGTCCTCATCGTCGGCGACATCGACCGGGGCGGCGTCTACGCCTCCTTCATCGGGACGATGGAGGTCCTCTCCGAGCGGGAACGGGCCCTCGTCAAGGGGTTCGTCGTGAACCGCTTCCGCGGGCAGGAGGCGTTTCTCGCGGAGGCCCACGAATACGTCCTTCGCCACACGGGACGCCCCGTCATCGGCGTCGTCCCGTATCTTCGCGACCTTGGCATTCCCGAGGAGGATTCCGTCAGCTTCAAGGACGGCCTGATCGACGGCCGCGTCCCCGCGGGCGAGCACGTGGAGATCGCCGTGATCGACCTTCCCCATATCTCGAACTTCACCGATTTCGACCCCCTCCGGATCGAGCCGGACGTCCGTCTGCGCGTCGTTAGGAATCCCGCGGAGCTCGATACGCCGGATGCCGTGATCCTCCCGGGGAGTAAAAACGTGATCGGCGATCTCGCGGAGCTGCAGAGGTGCGGGATGGCGCAAAAGATCGGGGAACTCGCGCGCGAGGGCCGGACCGAGATCATCGGACTCTGCGGCGGCCTCCAGATCCTGGGGACCCAGATCGCGGACCCCTTCGGCATCGAATCCGCCCCCGGCCGGAACCTTCCCGGTCTGGGGCTCCTCCCTTTCCGGACGGAGCTCGCCCGGGAGAAGACCCTCAAGCGCGTCTCCGCCCGGCACGCGGATTCGGACTGCGAGGTACACGGCTACGAGATCCACCACGGCCTTACCGGCGGCGGCAATCTAGCACCGCTGATCCGGCGCGAGGACGGCGAGGCGATCGGCTTCGGCGCCGGCGGCGGGCGCCTCTGGGGAACCTATCTCCACGGGGTCTTCGACGCGGACGGATTCCGTCGCTGGTTCATCGACCGCCTCCGGGTGCGGCGGGGCCTCGCCCCGCTCGGCCGGATCGCGGCCGTCTACGACCTGGAGCCGGCCTTCGACCGCTTGGCCGATGTGGTGAGAAAGAGCGTGAAGATGGACGAGATCTACAAAATAATGGGGTTATAAAAGGATGAGACTGGAATATCAGATCGTCATCGCCGTCGTGCTTGACCTGATGTTCGGGGACCCCCGGTGGTTCCCTCATCCGGTCCGTCTCATCGGCCGCCTGATCGCGGCCCTGGAGGGGCCCGCCCGGCGCGCGATCCCCGATGCGCGCATCGCCGGGGCCGTGACGGCCCTGACCGTGATCGCGACCGCGGCCCTCGCGACGGCTGCCCTGATCGGGATCGCCGGAAGGATCCATCCCCTTCTCGGGGATGCGGTCGGGATCATCGTCCTGTACACGACGATTGCCGCCCGGGACCTCGCCCGCCACAGCCTCGACGTCTACCGGGCGCTCGCGAGATTCGATCTGGCGGACGCGCGTCGTCACGTTTCATGGATGGTCGGGCGCGACACGGAGCGGCTGACCGAAGCGGAGGTCGTCCGCGCCGCCGTGGAGAGCGTCGCCGAAAACAGCGTGGACGGGATCATCGCGCCGCTTTTTTTCGCGGCGCTCGGCGGGCCGGTCGGAGCGATGGCATACAAGGCGGTCAATACCCTCGATTCGACGATCGGCTACACAAACGAACGCTACATCGATTTCGGAAGGACCGCCGCACGGATCGACGACGGTGCAAACTTCATCCCCGCCCGCCTCGCGGCCCCGATCATGACCGCTGCCGCGGCCATCCTGGGACTCAGGGCGTCGGCCGCCTGGCGTATCGCCCGGCGCGACGGGCGAAAGAACCTGAGCCCCAACGCGGGGATCCCCGAGGCGGCGGTGGCGGGAGCATTGGGAATCCGTCTCGGGGGCCCCATGGAACGCAGGGGGCGGCCGGTAAACCAGCCCGAAATCGGCGATCCGCGTGGAACCGCTCGTGCGCGGCCACATCCTGGCGGCGAACCGCCTGATGTTCCTGGCGACGGCAATCGCCACCGCGATTTTCCTCGCCGTACGCTGGGGCGTAGTAACGCTGCTGCGAGGTGCGTAACATGATTTTTTCATTTTCGTCCTTCCGTCATGGCAGGCAACGGAACCCGGTGTCATGCATCTCCATGCAACGCGGCCGGAGAGGAGAAGTTTCTGATGAAGCCCCGCCCCGCAACGAGGGAACCGGGATGAACGCAAGGAGAGGAGGCAACTGCCCGTGAGCGAAGAAGGACGAATCCTGATCATTACCGGCGACGGCAAGGGAAAGACGACGGCGGCCCTGGGGATGGCCCTGAGGGCGCACGGCCACGGGATCCCCGTCGCGGTCGTCCAGTTCGTCAAGTCCGACGTGAAGACCGGGGAATTCGCCGCCCTGAGCAAACTCCCCGGCGTCGAGATCTTCGTGACGGGCCGCGGCTTCGTCCCGCCCGAGGACCGATCCCCGCTTTGCGGAGCACCGCCGCGCGGCGGAGGAGGGGCTCCGCATCGCCTCGGAGGCCGCCTGTTCGGGCCGCTACGGCCTCGTGATCCTTGACGAGGCCTGCTACGCCGTCGCCCGGAACCTGATCGCGGAGGAGTTCGTCCTTCGCCTTCTCCGGGAAAAAGCCCCCGGCGTCACCGTCGTCCTGACCGGACGGGGCGCCACGGAAGGGCTCATCGCCGCCGCCGACACGGTCTCCGACATCCGCTCGGTAAAGCACGGATTCGATATCGGCCGGACGGCAACAAAGGGGGTTGAATTCTGATGCCGCACTGCCCGACACTGGTCATCGCCGGGACACAAAGCTCTTCGGGGAAGACGTCGCTCACGCTCGCCCTGGCCCGGGCGCTCGCCCGCCGGGGCCTTCGCGTCCAGACCTTCAAGGCGGGGCCGGACTTCCTCGACCCGACCTACCTCGCCCTCGCCTCCGGGCGGCCATGCTACAACCTGGACGGCTGGATGGCCGGGCAGAGCCACGTCCGGAGCCTCTTCGACCGGGCCGTGCAGGACGCCGACGTCGCCCTCGTCGAGGGGGTGATGGGGCTCTTCGACGGGGCGGATGCGGCAACCGACGAGGGAAGCACGGCCGAGATCGCCCGCTGGCTCGACGCCCCCGTCCTCCTCGTCGCGAACGTCCACGGGATGGGACGGAGCATCGCCGCGCTCGTCAAGGGATTCACCGGCTTCGCAGCGGATCTCCGGTTTGCCGGCGTCGTCGCGAACCACTGCGGCTCGGCGAGCCATGCGGCGCTCCTTGCCGACTCGCTTCGGGCGGCCGGCCTGCCGCCGCTCGTCGGGGCGATACCGCGGGGGGCGTTCCCCGAGCTCGCCAGCCGCCACCTCGGCCTCGTCACCGCCGACCGGGGGCAGCTGCCCGAGGCGCTCCTCGACGCCCTTGCCAACGCCCTGGAATCCAACCTCTCCCTGGAGGCGCTCTTCCCGGAACTGCAGGCGGTAATGGGCGCGTCCGCCGACTCCCCGGGCCCCGCGGAGATGAGGGAGGCAAACCCCGACATCCCGGTGAAAACTCCGGCGGGCCAACCCCTTGAAGAGATATTCTTTCAAACGCTGTATGGAGGGGGCACGGACGTGAGGCAGGCACCCGCACCCGCCGCCGGCAGACGTGGTCCGGCCGGCGCCCCCCGGCTTAAGATCGGCGTGGCGCGGGACGCCGCCTTCCACTTCTACTACCAGGACCTCTTCGACGCGCTCGCCGCGGCCGGATGCGAGACGCTCTTCTTCTCGCCGCTTGCCGACCGCCGGCTCCCGGAGGGGATCTCCGGCCTCTATATCGGCGGCGGCTACCCCGAGGCCCATGCGGAGACCCTCGCGGCAAACGACGGGATGCTCGCCGCGATCCGTGCGTACGCGGCCGCCGGGCGGCCCCTCTACGCCGAATGCGGAGGGCTGATGTACCTCTCGCAGGGGATCGAGGCGGAGGAGGGCTTCTTCCCTTTCCTCGGCATCCTCCCCGCCCGGACGCGGATGCTTGCCGGAAAGAAGGCGCTCGGTTACGTCGAGATCACGCTCACCGCGGATTCCCTCTGGGGCCGGCGCGGAGAGGTCTTCCGGGGCCACGAGTTCCACTACTCGGAGCTGATCGACGACCCGACCGCAGATGCGGCCTGGCGGACGGTCTATGCGCTCCGGCGGCGCCGCTCGGGGACGATCGAGGCGGAAGGATTCCAGAAGGGGGCGATCCTGGCCAGCTACACGCACCTCGCCTATGCATCGCACCCGGCGGCCGTCGAACATTTTTTACACCAGTGCGGAGGCACACCATGAACGAGACACCCTCCCCGGCCCCTGATGCGGGCCTTTCTGGATGCGCCCATGAGCGGTCCGGAGATCGAAGCGCGATCGATGGAGATCATCGACCGCGAAGCCCCGGCGCACCCCTTCCCGCCGGATGAGTGGCAGGTCGTCCGGCGGATGATCCACACCGTCGGCGATTTCGGCATCATCGAGGCGGTCCGCTTCTCGCCGGACGCGGTCGGGGCCGGCATCAGGGCGCTCCAGGCGTGCCGGTCGATCTTCACCGACGCGAACATGATCCGCACCGGGATATCCCTCGCCCGCCTCCGGGGCGTCTGCGGATTCTACCGGCGGGAGAGCGTCATCTGTCATGTGGCCGACGAAGATGTGGCGCGCAAGGCCAGGAAGAGCGGCCTTCCCCGCTCCCTCCACGCCGTTCAGAAGGCGAAGCCGCTTCTGGACGGCGCGATCGCGGTCATCGGAAACGCCCCGGTCGCGCTCATGGAGATCAGCCGGATGATCATCGAGGAGGGGCTCCGGCCCTCCCTCGTCGTCGCGATGCCGGTCGGCTTCGTCCACGTCGTGGAGAGCAAGGAGGAGCTGATGTCGCTCCCGGTACCCTTCATCGCGACGGCGGGCCGCCGCGGGGGAAGCCCGCTTGCGGTCAGCGTCATCCACGCCCTCTGCGGCCTGGCGGCGAACTCGGCCCCCGCAGCCGCGGGGAAGATTCAGGAGAAACCATGACACAGAAACACGGTGACTACAAAACAGAGGGAAGCGAGAAGCGGGCGGTTATCCTGATCGGCCACGGGAGCCGCGCCGCGGGAGCCGACGACGACATGGAGCGGATCGCGGAATCTCTCAAGCGTGCACGCGGCGGGATCGTCGAGCTCTGCCGGATGTCGGGACGGGGAACCCCGTTCGCCGAGGCATTGGAAAAATGCATTGCGGCAGGATGTGAAGGAGATCATCGTCATCCCCTATTTCCTCCACTTCGGCGTCCATCTGCGCCAGGACATCCCGGAGATGCTCCGGGAGGCGGCGGTAAAACACCCGGAGGTCCGCTTGGTCCTCGGCAGGCACCTCGGGTATGACGACTCCCTCGTCACCCTCGTCGAACAGCGGATCGGAGAATCCGAGCAACTCTGCGACGTCCGGGACCTCTCCCCGGCGCCGATCGACAGGCGTCCCGGGGAGACGGGCGGAGATCCACGGTTGGAGCAGGTGAAGGAGGAGAGATGAACGGAATGTGGATAAAGAAACCAAACGCGATCCGCCAAGTGGCTACCGTTGCCGCAACTGCGGGGATACTGATCGCACTGCCCACCCAGGCCTTTGCCATGCACATATCGGAAGGGATCCTGCCGGCCTCCTGGGCGGTGCTCTGGTACGCCGTTGCCATCCCCTTCGTCGCTTTGGGACTCCGGGAGCTGCGGCGACGCAGCGAAGAGCTCCCCTACTTCAAGCCGCTCGTCGGCCTCGTCGGGGCGGCGGTCTTTCTCATCTCCTGCATGCCCATCCCGGTCCCCAGCGCCGGGACCTGCTCCCATCCCGCCGGGACGGGGCTCGCCGCGATCCTGATCGGCCCGGGACTCACCGTCGTCGTCGCGAGCATCGCGCTCACCCTCCAGGCGCTCTTCCTCGCCCACGGGGGGCTCACCACCCTCGGAGCGAACATCGTCTCGATGGGGGTGGCCGGGGCCTATGTCGGTTATGGGACGTACCGGATCATCCGCCGCCTGGGACTCCCCTGGGTGATGGCGGCCTTCCTGGCGGGACTTCTCTCCGACTGGGCCACCTACGCGATGACCTCCTTCGAACTGGCCGCCGCCCTCCACGGCGGGGAGTCGTTTTCGGCGATGCTCTCGCTGATCCTCCTGGCGTTCGTCCCCACGCAGCTCCCCCTGGGCATCCTTGAGGGGTTCCTCTGCGCCGGGGCGCTCAAGTTCGTCCGGAGCCGCAAGCCGGAACTGCTCCGGATGGCCGCGGCGGGAGGTGCGGCATGAAGAAAGCATTATTGATCCTGACGTTCGCCGGATTTCTCCTCGCCGGACCGGCGTGCCTGCCCGGTCGAGCCGCCTCCTGGTCCGGCGTCGACGAAACGGTGATCGAGAAATTCGCGGAGAAGGCCGGACGGACGGCCCGCGAGCCGTTCATCAACACCGACCAGGGGGATCTGCTCCTGTTCGTCTTTCTGGTCGCCGGGATCGTCGGGGGATTCATCGGAGGATACTACTTCCGGGTCCTTTTTCCGCCAAGGCGCGGCGGGGGAGACGAAAAGCATGTTTGACCTCTTTTCGGATATCTTCACCTATCGGGACAACGCGCTGACACGGATCGATCCGCGGGCGAAGCTCCTGATCGCCCTTGCCGCGCTCATCGCCGTCGTGACCGCGGAGCGGATCGTCCTGCCGCTCGCGGTCTTCGCGTTTTGCCTCGGCGCCGTCGCGATCCTCCGGATCCCGGCGAAGCTCGTCGCCTCCCGCCTGGCCGCGCCGCTTTCGATCGTGGCGGTCCTGGTCGTGATCCAGACATTCGTCACGGGGAAGACGCCCCTGTTCGCCTTCAGCTTCGCCGGGTGGCAGTTCACGGCGAAGGCGGAGGGATTCCGCCAGGGGACGCTGCTCGGGGCCCATGTCCTCGGCGCCGTCTCGGTGGTCTTTCTTCTGAGCATCGTCACCCCGGCGCACCGGATCTTCCAGGCGCTCCGCTGGTTCAGGATCTCCCGGAACTGGCTGGAAATCGCGATCCTCATGTACCGCTACATCTTCGTCCTGATGGACCGCGTGGCGGATCTGGCCGCGGCCCAGAAACTGCGCCTGGGATACACGGCGCGGGGGCGCGCCCTCAGGTCCTTTACGACGCTCGCCGGGGCGACGATCATCCATTCGCTCGAACAGGCCCGGCGGACGCACGACGCGATGCGGCTGCGCGGTTACCGGGGCACGATGCCCTTCGGGCCTCTCCCGGCGGTAAGCGGGAGGGACCGCCGGATCCTGGCCCTCTGTCTGATCGCGATCGCGGCCGCCCGGCTCCTGGAATGGGGGGTGAGCGGATGAAGGCAATCGAGGTCACCGGGGTTCACTTCACCTATGACGACGGCACCGAGGCGCTCTCCGGGATCGACTTTCATGTCGAGGAAGGGGAGTTCGTCGCGGTCCTGGGCTCCAACGGCTCGGGGAAGACCACGCTGATCAACCTCCTCGTCGGCCTCCTGAAGGCGCAGGCGGGGCAGATCAGGATCTGCGGACGGGCCATCGGAGAGCTTTCGACGGACGAGCTCTGCCAGCGGGTGGGGCTCGTCTTCCAGAACCCGAACGACCAGCTCTTCGCCGCCACGGTCGAGGAGGACGTCGCCTTCGGCCCCCGGAACCTGAACCTCCCGGAGGCGGAGGTGCACAAGCGCGTCACGGAGGCGCTCGACGCCGTCGCGGCGCTGCCGCTCCGCGGCCGGGCGATCCACCACCTGAGCTTCGGGGAGCAGAAGCGGGTGTCGCTGGCGGGCGTGCTGGCCATGCGGCCCTCGGTCCTCATCCTCGACGAACCGACGGCGGGGCTCGATCCGGCGGGCGAGGCGCAGATGATGCAGCTCCTGAAAAAACTGAACCGGGAGGAGAGGATGACGGTCATCCTCGCCACCCACTCGGTGGACATGCTCCCGCTCTTCGCGAACCGGATCACTGTCCTCGACCGCGGCCGCGTCCTCCAGGAGGGGCCGTCCGAGGAGATCTTCTGCCACCAGGAGATGATCGACCGGGCGAAACTCCGGCTTCCCTACGTCTCGCGTCTGATGTATGAGATGAAGAGGCACGACGGCGTCCCGATCGACGGCCTGCCGCTCACCATCGGCGAGGCGCGGGTGCAGCTCCTGGAGCTGATCCCGAAGGAGCTGATCATCGCCGGGCTGGAGGAGCGAAAGCCATGAGCGCGCTCCGCACCGGATACACCACCGGGAGCTGCGCCGCGGCGGCGGCGAAGGCGGCGGCGCTCCTTCTCGCGGAAGGCCGGACCGTGGATGAGGTTGACGATTCCCCTTCCCGACGGGCGGAGGATCTCCCTCCCGCTTGCGTATGTCCGGCGGGCCGGCGGCGGCGCGGAGGCGGCCGTCCGGAAGGATGCGGGCGACGATCCCGATGTGACGAACGGGGCGCTGATTGCGGCCGCTCTCGCCTGGAGCGACGGCGCCGGCGTGGAATTCGCCGCCGGCGAGGGGGTGGGAACGGTGACGAAGCCGGGCCTCGCCCTTCCCCCCGGCGAGGCGGCGATCAATCCCGTGCCGCGGCGGATGATCGCCGCAGGCCGTCCGGGAGGTCACGCCCCGGGGCGTCCGGGTAACGATCTCCATCCCCGGCGGCGGGGAGATCGCCCGAAAGACCTTCAACCCGCGGATCGGCATCGTCGGGGGGCTCTCGATCCTGGGGACGACGGGGATCGTCCGCCCCTTCAGTTGCTCGGCGCTCCGCGAATCGCTTAGGTGCGCGCTCGGCGTCGCCGAAGCCGCGGGCGTCCGGGCGCCGGTCTTCGTCCCGGGCCACATCGGCGAGCGGGCGGCGCGGGCGCACCTCCGCGTCGCGGACGAGCAGGTCGTGGAGGTGGGAAACGAGTGGGGATTCGTCCTGGACGAGGCGCTTCGGCGCCCCTTTACGGACCTCCTGATCCTGGGCCATCCGGGGAAGCTCGCCAAGCTGGCCGCGGGCGACTGGGACACCCACTCCGGAAGGTCGAAAAGCGCGCTCCCCGTCGTTGCCCGGATGCATGAAGAGATTCTGGGCCGGCCCGCGGCCCCGGCCACGACCGTCGAGGGGATCTTCGCGGCCCTGGACGCGGCGGACAAAACGACGCTGGGTGACGCCCTGGCCGCAGCGATCCGGACGGCGGTCCATGAGAGGATGGAGGGGCGTCTCAGACCGGCCGTGATCCTGATCGACCTCGGCGGCCGCATCATCGGTCAATCGGGAGATTGGAAACCATGGCAATAGAAAAGAAGAAGATCATCATCGTCGGCTGCGGCCCCGGCGCCGAATCCTACATCACGCCGGCGGCGCGGGCGGCCGCGCAGAGGGCCGACGTCCTCATCGTCTCCCGGCGCCTGCAGGACCTCTTTCCGGAGATCGCCGCGGAGCGGATCGATTCGGGCATCGGATATCGAGGGAACCATCGACACCATGGCCTCCCGCCGCGACGACGGGCGGCAGGTGGTCCTCCTCGCCACGGGCGATCCGGGGATCGCGAGCCTCGCCCAGCCGGTGATCCGGCGCTTCGGCCGGGAGAACTGCGAGGTGATCCCCGGGATCAGCTCCGTCCAGGTCGCCTTCGCCCGGCTCGGCCTCGACTGGGAGGATGCCCGGATCGTCTCGGCCCACAGCCGCGACCCGGAGGAGTCGGCCGCCGATCTGCGGGATGCGGACAAGCTGGCCATCCTCGGGGGACGGGAGGGATCGCTCCGCTGGACCGCCCGCCTGATCGCGGAGATGGGCGGCGGACGGCGCGTCTTCCTCTGCGAGGAGCTCACCCTTCCCGGCGAGAAGATCCGCGAGGTCGAGGCCGGCGAGCTGACCGAAGTTCCGGTTTCGTCGCGGGCGATCATCCTCATCATCAAGGAGGAGCTGCTCTCATGACCTCAGGCACGCTCTACGGCATCGGCATCGGCCCGGGAGACCCGGAGCTGATCACCCTCAAAGGGGCGCGGCTCATCAGCGCCTGCCGGAACCTCTTCGTCCCGAAGGCGCGGACGGCCTCCGAGAGCGTCGCCCTCGCCATCGCCCGCCCCCTCGTCGGCCCGGGAACCCGGATCGAGGAGCTCCTCTTTCCGATGACCGCGGATAGGGAGGAGCTCACCGCAAAGTGGGATGAGGCTGCCGCCCGCGTCGCCGAGGTGCTCGGCGCCGGCGACGACGCCTGCTTCCTCACGCTCGGGGACCCGCTCCTCTACTCGACCTACATCTACCTGCTCAGGGCGCTGCGCAAGACGGCTCCCCGATCTGAAGGCCGTCACCGTCCCGGGGATCATGGCCTTCAGCGCGGCGGCGGCCCTGGCGGAGTTTCCCGTGGGAGAGGGCCGGGAGCCGGTGACCATCGTCCCGGCGGCGGACGATTTCACCGCCGTCCGGCGGGCGCTTGCCGCGGGGGGCACGGTCGTCCTGATGAAGATCGGAAAGCGCCTCCCGGAGCTCCTCGACCTCCTCGACGGCGAAGGGCTCCTGGAGGCGAGCGTCTTTGTCTCCCACGCGACGATGGCCGAGCAGCGGATCGAGACGGACCTCCGCCGCCTGAAGGCGGAAGGGCCGGAGGCGGGCTACCTCTCCATCATCCTCGTCCATGCGAGGGAATCGTGAGGCGGCATCCGATCTTGTCCAATCAGCCTTTGACATTGTACACTTCTATGTGCATTGTTATGTCGCATAAAAGAAGGCGTCTCATGAGGAAACAAACAGCCAGAATCAATGTCACCCTACCGAAAGAGCTGATCGAATCGGTGGACAAGCTTACCGGCCCCCGCTCCCGCAGCCGCCTTATCGCGGAATCCCTCAGGGAGCACATCCGGCAGATCAAAAAAGACGAACTGGAAAAACAGCTTGAAGAAGGGTATCGCGCCACGGCAAAAGAGAGCATCGCCCTGGCTCGCGAATTTGAGGCCGCCGATCTGGAAGGATGGGATGAAGAGTTAGGATAATTAAAATATATCGACGTCCCGGACAAGGAAGACTTCGCGATGCCGGAAATCGATAGACTCGCACAGATCTATGAGCAGCGGTTACTGTGCTATGTCCGATCGACATCCTCGGGTTCAGCGACTTCTGGGTTGCCTGAACGCAGTAAACTGATCAAACGCACTTCAGCAGACAGATTCGCGAGCTGCTCCGAAGGGTGATTCGATGCAGAAGCCCGAATGGCGAACAGGACAGTTGGTAGGACCGATCAACTGATCGACTGAGCCCGACTCCGACCTACAGGGCGATTCCGAATCCACGTTCGTGCGGCAGAACTCAACAGGTCGCGGACTATGCTCGCCGCCGAGCGCGGCACGAACTTCTCTGACAATCAATTGTAAGTCAATTTCTCGCTACGCGTCGATGCTCATGCAATACACGCAGTTCCAGTGGTCACATCCCTGATTTTTCTTTCAAGAGACGCCGCAGAACTTCATAGCCGGTGAAAGGATCTATGTCGCGTGAGAGGAATTTGTCAGGCGCAAACTCTGCTCTGGAGTTTACCAGCGATTCTCCAGAAGATCTATGTTTCGGTCGGCAGCACTTATTGCCGCGTACAAACTCGAGCAGACAGGTTGGCCATTTTATCCCCGCATTCTGGTAACGCCTGAGGCGTATGAGGCTATTGCGAAGGTCGACATGGATGATGTCAACCCGCTTGCATCCTACGTTAAGACTGACTTTGACGGCGAGCGATTTCTCCATTTCCTGAATCCGCAATTCATGAAACAATCCAAGTCAACTGCACTCGAAGGACAGATGTGGGAGATATACCGTCAACTCAGTCAGCAGTTAAAGTCGGTGCGATCCGGCGATCCGTTACGGCCGAAGTATATATGGCTCGCGCGCTACTTCAACTCTGTCTTGGAGGAATCGCCCGTTTCCGGTATGGAATTGTTTTCCATAGAGTGTAAAAAAATCTACGCTTGGAAAGCATCGATCTGAACAGCTACCTCAACGCCGAAAAGCGCGGCCTCGTCGCCGCAGCGGAAAACCTCTGGGACAAATACGCCGTCTCCGGCCGCGAACTTGTGGAACGGGAGTGTCCCGAAACCCTGAAGACACTGGACGGGTTTCTGAGGACTTTGGGATATCCGGGAGTGGCACCATGAACGCGATCCGCATCTTTATCAGCAGCGTCCAGAAGGAGTTTGCCGCAGAGCGAAAGGCGCTGAGGGAATTTCTCCGGGGAGATCCTCTCTTAAGGCGGTTCTTCGATGTATTTCTTTTTGAAGACGTGCCCGCCGTTGACAGACGGGCCGATGAGGTCTATCTCCACGAAGTTGAACGATGCGACATTTACGTGGGGCTCTTCGGGAAAGAATACGGAAAGGAAGGCGAGAAAGGGTATTCTCCTACCCACCGGGAATTCGATTTTGCGACACGGCTCGGGAAGCACCGTCTCATTTTTGTCAGAGGCGCCGACGATCACGGCAAGGCCCCCAAAATGCAAGCCCTTATCAAGGAAGCAGGAGATCAGGTGGTAAGACGCCGCTTTGTCAGCGCTGCGGAGCTGGTCGCCGCGATGTACGGAAGCCTTGTCCAATACCTTGATGAACACGAATTGATACGTTCCGTGCCTTTTGACGCCTCTTTCTGCAGGAATGCCACCATTGACGATCTGGATGAAGAGAAGATACGCACGTTTCTGAGTCGTGCCCGACGGGCCAGAGGCTTCCCGCTGCCCGAAGAATCTACGGCGATGGAGGTCCTTACTCATCTGAATCTCCTGGATAAAGAAAGACCGAGCCATGCGGCAGTCCTGCTCTTTGGAAGGCAGCCGCAGCGTTTCCTTATTTCCTCCGAGATCAAGTGCGCCCATTTTCATGGTGTTGAGGTAACCAAACCCATTCCTTTTTATCGAATTTACAAGGGAACAGTCTTTGACCTGGTAGATCAGGCTGTTGATTTCGTGCTCTCCAAAATCAATCTCGCTGTCGGAACCCGCGCCCAGAGCGTTCAAGCGCCCGTGGCCTACGAGATACCCCCGGAAGTGATTCGCGAGGCCATTGTCAATGCCGTGGCCCATCGGGACTATACGAGCAACGGCAGCGTACAGGTGATGCTCTTTGCGAACCGGCTGGAGGTCTGGAACCCCGGCACCCTTTCGCCGCCCCTGACCCTTGCAAAGCTGCGAAAGCCCCACGGCTCAGTGCCCTGTAATCCCTTATTGGCCGAGCCGCTCTATCTGACCAAGTACATCGAACGCATGGGTACCGGAACAGGTGATATGATCAAGCGCTGCCGCAATGTCGGCCTTGACGAACCGGAGTTTGCCCTTACGGACGGCTTTGTGGTTACTATCCGAAGAAAACCTGAACTGGCCTTCCAAGCCGTCGGCGGGATTACCGGGGAAGCCACCGGGGAAGTCACCGGGGAAGTCGCCGGGGAAGTTCAGAGGCTCATGACGGTACTGGTTGGAGAAATGAAGCGTACCGAAATCCAGAAGGCTCTGGCCCTCCGGCATGAAGACTACTTCAGGGAGGCTTATCTCATTCCGGCGCTCACTGCCGGTATGATCGAAATGACCATTCCCGGCAAACCCACAAGCAGCAAACAGAAATACCGGCTGACCCAAAAAGGGAGCGAGCACATCGCGAAACGAGCGAAGGCAACGAGGAACGGCGGAGAGCGGACCGAAACGCTGAAAACGCTCGATGGATTATTGAAAGGAGAAAACAAGATGATCGTCCATTTCGTCGGCGCGGGTCCGGGGGACCCGGAGCTCCTGACGCTGAAGGCCGCGCGGCTGCTCGCGGCCTGCCGGATCTGCGTCTACGCGGGGTCGCTCGTGAGCCCCGGGGTCCTCGCCCTCATCCCGGATGACGGCCGAGCGCCACGACTCGGCGCGGATGTCCCACGAGGAGGTCGTCGCCGTCTATAAGGACGCCCGCGAGCGCGGGATCGACGTCGTCCGCCTCCACTCCGGCGACCCCTCGATCTACGGGGCGACCCGCGAGCAGATGAACGCCCTCGACGCCCTGGGGATCCCCTACGACGTCTGCCCGGGGGTGAGCTCCTTCCAGGCCGCGGCGGCCGCCCTCAAGACGGAGCTGACCGCCCCGGAGATCTCCCAGACGATCATCCTCACCCGGACCGCGGGCCGGACGCCGCTCCCCGAGGAGCAGGAGCTCGACCGGATCGCCCGGACGCACGCGACCCTCTGCATCTTCCTGTCGATCGAGAAGATCCCGGAGGTGGCCGCGACCCTCGCCGCCCATTACGGGGCGGACTGCCCCGCCGCCGTCGTCTACCGCGCCTCCTGGCCGGAGGAACTGCTGATCCGGGGAACGCTCGCCGACATCGCGGCCAAAACCGAAGCCGACGGGATCCGCTCGACGGCGCTGATCATCGTGGGGAGGGCGCTCGGGCGCGACGTCCCCGCCTCGAAGCTCTACGACGCCGCCTTCTCCCACGGCTTCCGGAAGGGAAAGACGCCGTGACCGCCGATGACGACCGCGCTCATCACCCTGTCCGCCGAGGGGGCGAGGCTCCTCGCCCCGCTTGCGGCCGCTCTCCCGGGGGCGCGGCTTTACATTCATGAGTCGGTCCGGGACGAATCAGGCGAGACGAGTCACGAGACCCGGGCCGGAGTGGGTCGGTCGAGCGAAAGTCGGACATGAGTCGGATTATCCGGCATGAGCCAATCCACCGGGAATCGCACCGGAACGAGCGGACGGGTAACCGGAGTGAATCGGCGCGGGAGACTCAGGAGGCCCCGACGGCGGAGCGCTTCACACGTATCGCCGATCTTACCGCGGCCCTCTTCCCCGTCTGCCGGGGGCTTGTCTACGCCGCCCCCGCGGGCGTCGTCGTCCGGGCGATCGCCCCGCTCATCCGGAGCAAATACGAGGACCCGGCCGTCGTCGTTCTCGACGCGGGGGGCCGCTGGGCGGTGAGCCTCCTCTCCGGCCACGAAGGGGGGGCGAACGCGCTTGCGATCCGGGTGGCGAACATCCTCGGCGCGGAGCCCGTCATCACGACGACGACCGAGGCGCTCAAGAGTGTCATCGTCGGAATCGGCTGCCGCCGGGGAACGCCAGCGGAGCGGATCGTCGCGGCCGTCCGCGAGGCCCTGGCGGAAGCCGGCGTCGCCCTCGAAGAGGTCCGCCTTCTCGCCTCGGCGGATCTCAAGGCGGACGAGGCGGGGCTTCTCGCCGCCGCGGAGGCGCTCGGCGTTCCGGTCCGATTCATTCCCTCGGCGGAGATACGCGCCTCCACGCGTGAATTTTCGCATTCGGATTTTGTGGAAGAAAAGGTGAATCTGCCGGCCGTCGCCGAACCGGCGGCGCTTCTGGCGGGAAGGAGGACCCGATTCATTTGCAGGAAGAAAGACGTACAACGGAATCACGATCGCACTCGCCCGGGAAGGCTTTCCGTGGGCGGACTCGGTCCCGGAGGTCCGTTAGACCGGACCGGCCGCGCCGCGGAGGTAATCGCTGAGGACGCCGGTGCCGTGCGGCTGAACGCGGATGCATTACAGTTCCCGGCGTTTACGTGGTTGACTGTGAGGTAATTTGATAATGAATAACAGGTTACCGCGCCTGGCGAACGCATCGCCGTATCTGCTGCTGACGCTGACCGCGCTGTTCTGGGCGGGGAACGCGGTGATGGCGCGCGCGCTGCATACTCTGCTGCCGCCGGCAACAATGGCGTTCTGGCGCTGGGTGCTGGCCCTGCTGCTGCTGTTCCCGTTTGTCCTGCGGCCGATGTACGAGCAGCGCGCGCTGCTGCGCGCCAACTGGATGCGCCTGGCGATGCTCGGTGTGCTGGGCGTGGGCTGCTACAACACGTTTCTGTACGCGGCGCTGCAGACCACGACCGCAACCAACGGCGTGCTGATCAACTCGATGACGCCGCTTTTGATCGTGCTCATCGGGCGGGTGCTGTTCGGCGTCAGGATGACGCGCCGGCAGCAGGTCGGCATCCTGCTGTCGCTGGCGGGTGTCGTCGGGATTGTCAGCCGCGGCGATATCGCGGTGCTGGTGCGGCTCGATTTCAACCACGGGGATCTGCTGCTGGTCGGCGGCGCATGTACGTGGGCGCTTTATACGGTGCTCTTGCGATGGCGGCCCGCCGGCATCGGCACCCTGGCGTTCCTCGGCGCCGCGGTCGTCGGCGGCATCGTGCTCCTCATGCTGCCGCTCTACCTGGTCGAACTGGCGAGCGGCCGCGTCGCCGTATGGAATGCGGCAACCGGCGCCGGAATGGTTTATTTCGCGGTCTTTCCGTCCATTCTGGCCTATCTGTTCTGGAACCGCGGGGTGCAGCAGATCGGCGCCAATCGCGCCGGGCTGTTCCTGCATCTGGTGCCGGTGTTTGGGGTCGTGCTCGCCATCACGTTTCTCGGCGAGCGGCTGCATCTTTTTCATCTGGTCGGTGCGGCATTGATTTTTACCGGCATTACCATTTCCACAGCCGGCGCACCCGGCACGAAAGGCAATGCATGAGGCACTGTCGGCAGTGTCGACGCCCTCGGGACCGATCAGCCGTCTGCCGGCCGTCGCCGAACCGGCGGCGCTGCCGGCGGGAAGGAGGACCCACTACCTTTGCAGAAAGAAAACGTACAACGGAATCACGATCGCCCTCGCCCGGGAAGGCTTTTCGTGGTCGGAATCGGCCCCGGAGGCCCGTTAGACCGGACCCGCCGCGCCGAGGAGGCAATCGCGGCAAGCGACTGCGTCGTGGGCTACACCCGGTACGTGGAGCTCGTCTCGGACATCACGGCGGGAAAGGAGCTGATCGCCACGGGGATGACCCGCGAGAGGGAGCGCTGCCGCCTCGCCCTCGACGCGGGCGCAGGAGGGAAAGACCGTCTCCCTGATCTCCTCGGGGGATCCGGGCGTCTACGGGATGGCGGGCCTCGTCCTGGAGCTCGCCGCCGGGGAGGGGATCTCCGTCCCCATCGAGATCGTCCCCGGCGTCACGGCCGCCGGCGCTCTCGCCGCGCGCCTCGGGGCGCCGCTCATGTGCGACTTCGCCGTCTTGAGCATGAGCGATCTCCTCGTCCCCTGGGAGCAGATCCGGCAGCGGCTGGAGGCCGTCGCCGCCGCCGACCTGGTCGCGGCGATCTACAACCCCCGGTCGCAGAAGCGCACCCGCCAGCTCGACGAGGCGGCGGCGATCTTCCGCCGCCACCGCCCCGGGACCACCCCCGTGGGCGTGGGCACCGCCCTGGGCTCGCCGGAGGAGCAGGTCCTCCTGTCCGACCTGGACCACTTCCTCGCGCTTCCCATCGCCATGCAGAGCGTCGTGATCATCGGAAACCGCTCGACCCGGCGGATCGCGGAGTGGTTTGTGACGCCCAGGGGCTACCGGGTATGATTCTTTTGATCGGCGGGACAAGCGAAACGGCCCCCCTCGCCTCCGGCCTCGCCGCGGCGGGATACGAGGTCCTCGTCTCGACGGCGACCGCGACCCCGCTGGCGATCGGCGACCATCCCCGGATCTCCCGGCGGACGGGGCGCCTCGATGAAGAGGGGCTGGTCGCGACTCGGGAAGGAACGGGGTATCCGGGCGATCGTAGACGCCGCCCACCCCTACGCCGTCGCCGCCCATGCAGCGGCGGCAAACGCGGCCCGGCGCCTCGGAATTCCCTGCCTCGTCTTCCGGCGGCCGGAGGCGCTGACGCCGGATGACGACCGTCGCCCCGGCACCGTTTCCGACGGCGGTGCGATGCCTGCCACGGACGAAGGCCGTCCCGCCTCCACCGGAGACGGTGGCATAAACGCCTCGGGAAGCCCGGTCCGTTTCGCCGCCGGCCACACCGAGGCCGCGGCGATGGCCTTCGCCCTCGGCCGGCCGGTCCTCCTGACGACGGGCTCCCGAAACCTCACCCCCTACGCAGAAGCCGCCCGCCGGACCGGCGTCCCGCTTCGCCGTCCGCGTCCTCGACGCCCCGGAGTCGCTCGCGGCCTGCCGGGCGGCGGGCATCCCGGAAGAGCGGATCATCACCGGGCGCGGCCCCTTTTCGGTGGAGGAGAACCTCGCCGCCATCCGCCGGTTCGGGATCGGCGTGATCGTCACCAAGGAGAGCGGCCGGGCCGGCGGCTTCGACGCCAAGCTCGCCGCGGCCAATCGGGCAAACGCCCACGTCATCGTCATCCGCCGGCCGGAACCGCCCGCCTCCGGCCCCGCCTTCGACAACCCGGCGGCCCTCATCGCCGCCCTGCGGGATCTCGTTCCCCCTTGATCATCCCTTCCTGTCCGACCTGCGCCGTTTTTCCCGAAACGTGCCCCACGAACAGCATGCCGATCCGCTCGCCGCTATAATACTTTCCTTATTCACCATCATCCAACACCTCAAGCACCTTGGGTGGGGATAGTTGACGGGCGCAGAGGAACATAGTAATAAAGAAGCAGAAGTTACACGTACACGTGGGTCAGGGAATATCACTCAGGCAGGGGAGGACGGCATGGCTGAACGTCTTATCATCCAAGACAAACCTGAACTCATCGCTCCGTACATCCTGGTCGGCCTCAAGGGCTGGCTCAATGCGGGCGAGGTATCCACGGGCAGCATCGACTATCTGCGGCGCAAGCTCGGCGCCCGTCCCTTCGCGTACATCGAGCCAACGGGTTTCTACGTCTATCAGATTCCGAGTTCCCCGGCGGAGCAAACCATGCGGCCCCTGGTAAAAATCAAGGAAGGACTCGTGAGAAAGCTCGATTTGCCGCGCAACGAATTCTTCTTCTGGAAGAGCGGCGCCGCCCACGATCTCATTCTCTTCCTGGGTGTCGAGCCGAATCTGGACTGGCCGGCATACGCTCAGGCTATCGCCGATGTGGCCCGGCAATTCCAGGCCCCGAGGATCTATTCCCTGGGCGGTATCTTCGATCAGGTGCCTCACACCAGGCAAACGAGGATCATGGCCACGGTCAGCCATCCACGACTGAAAGATGAGCTCAAGACCTTCGCACGGTTTACCGATTATGAAGGTCCCAGTAGTTTCAATACGATGCTGCTCACCGTCGCCCGTGAGCAGGGGATAGAGATGGCAGGCATCTCCGCCAGAACGCCGCTCTATATCCAGGACCTGAACACAAAAGCCTGCTATGACCTGCTGAAGAACATCATCACTCTGGTGGGCCTTGACATCGACATGAGTGACCTCAGAGTAGCCGGCGAGGCTTTGGTGGAGATGATGGATAAGGCTTTCAGCCAAAACGCGACAGCCCTGGAGCAGCTCAAGAAGCTGGAAGAGCTATTCGACGCCGCCGTCGGAGAGGAGCCTCTTCAGACTCAGGGCGAGGACTATGACAAGCTCTTGGCGGAGATGCGCAAACTGAAGAGGGAAGGTCACAAACCTCACTGACGCTTTGCGGCTGAGTGTTTTGTTCGACCTTCTGCCTCAATTGGAAGTTGTTGTGTTCAAAGGGTTTAATCTTATCTTCATCCGGTTATACACAAAACTGCTTGCATATAATGAAATGATGTTCTGGAGAGGACAATGAATCATTCATCCGACATTCCGGTCCACAAGATCCGGGCGGCGGTCCTGCGCCGGCGGGACGTTCCTATGAAGATCGAGACCATCGAGATGGAGGGGCCGCGAGCCGACGAAATCCTCGTCCGCCTGGTTGCCTCGGGGATCTGCCACACCGATATCGGCTTTGTCGACGACTGGTGCAGTTCCGACACGCCGGTCGTCCTGGGCCATGAGGGGGCGGGGGTCGTCGAGGAGGTC
Source organism: uncultured delta proteobacterium (assembly GCA_963817385.1). Taxonomy (GTDB): domain Bacteria; phylum Desulfobacterota; class Syntrophia; order Syntrophales; family UBA5619; genus JAKAFS01. The sequence goes on along the minus strand of CAWFOM010000005.1, from coordinate 556,583 downwards.
GGAAGGGGCGTGAAGGGCGTCCGGCCGGGCGATCACGTGGTCATGTCCTACCAATCCTGCGGGCGCTGTTCGCCCTGCCGGCACGGGCGCCCCGCGGACTGCGAGCGCCTCTCCGAGGTGAACTTCGGCTTCGCTCGCCCGGACGGCACGAACGCGCTGGAGCGAAGCGGCGTCCGCGGCCACTTCTTCGGCCAGTCCTCCTTTTCCACCCACAGCCTGGCGACGAAGCGCAACCTCGTCCCGGTTCCCCGGGACCTTCCCCTGGAGCTCCTGGCGCCCCTGGGCTGCGGCCTGCAGACCGGGGCCGGGACGGTGATGAACTCGTTCAAGGTCCCGGCCGGGGCCGGCATCGCCATCTTCGGCACGGGGGCGGTGGGCTTGGCGGCCGTCATGGCGGCGCGCCTCGTCGGCGCCGGGCCGATCATCGGCGTAGACATCAAGCCCAAGCGCCTCGATCTCGCCCGAGAGCTCGGGGCCACCGACGTGATCGATGCCCGCCGCGAAGACATCGCCGCCCGCATCGCCAAGATCACCGGAAGCGGCGTCAACTTTGTGGTGGATACGACGGGCGAGCCGGAGATGGTCCGCCTGGCCGTCGCCGCCCTGAAGCCCAGGGGCCGCGTCGCCCTCCTCACCGGCGACATGACGGACCGGACTTTTTCCGAGGGACGCAAGGCCGTCGGTATCATCCAGGGCGACGCCGTTCCTCAGCGCTTCATCCCCCGGCTGATCGATCTCTATCGGGCGGGGCGGTTCCCCTTTGACCGCCTCGTCAAGTTCTACCCCTTCGCCGACATCGACCGAGCCATCGCCGATTCCCGGAAAGGCGATACCATCAAGCCCGTACTGCGGATCGGTGACACGCATAGTTAGTCATTTTTTTTTGGGTCTTGTTTTGGGAAATTGTTCTTGTGAAGCAGATTTTAACCCGTACAGCGCAGGTGCGATCGAAGAAAATAATGACATGCGCCGGACCTTGACAAGAACGGCGCCTACTAACATTCACTCCCAGGGGCATCTGCAAGTTGATGATTACCGCTAAGAATGTGTACAGAAAGGCAGAGCCGTCTGACCCTGCCTTTCTGCACTTTAACCGTTTTATATGTTCCGTTACTTCTTAAGCTTTAGTCTAAGGTTTTAGTCCTCTTCTTCCTCATCACCTCCGAAGTTCACTTCCTTATTCTCGAAAACGATCAGATTGTATTCGAAAAGGTACGACGCCGGTCTCCAGTTAATCATCTCGGTGCCACATGTGATATCCTCAGAAAGCACCAGCCAAATCTTTGCACCCAGCTTATAATTTGCGTCACCACTTGCCGGCAAACTGGTCGTGATAGCCTCATCCTTGCTATCACGGATCTTTATCTTTCCCTTAGAATTGGTCTTGCCGCTGCCTAAGCAGACTAAATTTTTCCCCGGCCAAGGATCCGGATAATATATCAACGTGTAATCTTTATTAGGTTCAAGATTTTTCCCTTCAAACAAAAATTTGAAACTCGTTCCCCATAAAGTATATTTCAACTTCCCCATTCTGCGATTGCCGGGATAAATGGGCCACGGCCCATCTCCGGTTGGACAGCCCGAAGAATCATAACCTTCACCTGTCAAGGTGGCATCGCATTTTTGAAATAGTAACAGCCTGCCTGCTTTTTCGCTTCCCCAGTCATCTGCCATTACGACAGACGTAAGGGCGGTCAGCATAACTACGATTATGAAAATTACTATTTTTTTCATAGTCTCCTCCTTGTTTGAATGGTAAGTTGCGTTAAACAAATACCGTTAACAATTTCCTCGATCCTCCTCCTTTCTCTAAACTTCCTGTAGATCATCGAGGCTATCAATTAAATAACGACACCTTTGCATGATCTCGGTTTGCCATCCCGGCATCTCTTGTTTCCAAGATAAAGATGGGTTATGGTCCCGTCAAGAGAAAATGAGCTGATCTATGTTAATTCATTCACATTTATTGTGTGATATCGATCACGAAAAGAGGCCTCGCTTGATTACACTGATGAATGGAGAGATTTTTCACGACTCAGGGGAAGCGATGAAACAATCATCAAAATCATCTATCCTCCTTCATAAGACCACGTCGGGGAAATTTCCGGATTTCAAATTCTACGGTGATACTCATTTTGTCATTGGGACGCGTAACTATTAGTTTTACAAAATTCGTACCATTATAAGTAACCAAACGTATCGATTCAATATTAAAGGAATTTTAACGAGATGGATAGAATGATCGGATTGAGTTATGAATGAAAAAACCTTCATTGGTATATACAATATTAACCGGCAAGCTTCTTGAAATGGTTCCTTAGTATCTAAAATATTTACGATTTTATATGACAGAAATATCCTACACCAGACCTTGTCTCTACCTTCTTATCAATAAATTATATCATAATGTTTAGGAGTAACAGGTCTTTGTATTCTTTATTGGATGGATGCATGAACATTGGAGTAGGATTTTGCAATGATTGGTGATCAATTGGTGATCAATTATTGCCAGTTCAGTCATGATGGGTGTAAGATGCTCCGGCACTGCCGACTAAATACAGGGAGAGGAGAAAAGAAATGATATCGATTACGGAGAGGGGTTATCTGGCACCATTGCGTTCCTATCTATTCGTCCCCGCACACCGGGAGAACCTGATTCCCAAAGCGCTCGCCACGGGCGTCGACGCGCTCATCATGGACCTCGAGGATGCCTGTCCGCCCGCGGAGAAGGCAAACGGCCGGAAGGGCGCCCGGAAAGCGATGGAGAGCCTCGACTGGGGGAGGGCCAAGGCCACGGTCCGCATGAATAGCCTGGAGACACCCCTGTGGCAGGAAGACCTGGAGGCCATCGTCTGCAAGCAGCTCTACGAGATACGCGTCCCCAAGGTGGAAACGGCGGAGCAGGTGCAGAGGCTCGATGCGGTCCTCGGTTACCTGGAGGCGCTCCGCGGCATTCCGCAGGGGACCGTCAAGATCGGCGCCGCCCTGGAGAGTCCGCTCGGGGTTTTGAATGCGCTCGACATCGCCAATGCCAGCCCCCGCGTTGCCATGATGAGCGCCGGAGGGCTCGATTACTTCGCCCAGATGCAGGCCGAGAGGAGGCCGGACGGTATGGAGAGTTTCTACGCTCGGTCGCACGTCCTCCACGTCTGCCATGCGACCGGCGTAAGACCCGTGGCCGGCGTATACTTCGTGGTGAAGGACATCGAAGGTCTCACGAAGGACAGCGAGTGGCACCAATCGATGGGATTTGTCAGCAGGTCGTGCATCCACCCCTCCCACGTCGAAACGATCAACAGGATCTTCGGTCCGAAACCCGAGAAGCTCGAATGGGCCAAGCGTGTGGAGGCGGCAATAAAAGAGGGGCGAAAGAAAGGTTACGGCGAGGTTACCCTCGACGGTGTCCTGGTCGGTCCTCCCACGATCATCGAGGTCAGGCGCATCTTCGCCGCTGCCGGCATCGAGACCGATATATAGTGCGGCAAAGAGCGGGATAATCTCCGTGTGTAACCTTCGCCGTCCTGGGGCGGCAGCCGCCGCGATGAAGGCGGCGCGGCCGTTGGATCATAACGAATATAAAATCGACCTCTTCAAAGGCCTCTTGGCAGAGGAACTGGTCGCCTCGGCGTGATCGGTGGAGGAGAACCTCGCCACCATTTAGAATTGAAGCGAGGATTACCTTTTCAACTGTGCTTGAAATTACAACTCAGAACAAACCCTGTCTTTCCCCTCTTTTTTCGCCTGATACATGAGCTGATCAACCCGGTGAACGAAGGCCTTCATGTCCTCCTGTGGCTTGTGTTGCGCAAGACCGAGACTCACCATCACATGGATGTCCTGACCCGGTATCGGGGAGAAACGCTCCTTTTTGAACTCCGTACGGATTCTTTCCGCGGTAACAGCTCCGTCATTGACCGTTGTCATGGGCAGGAGGATGGTAAACTCTTCACCTCCGTAACGATAGGCGAGATCCGCCAGGCGCAGGCATCGTTTGACCACATAGCCGAGTCGCAATAAAACCTGATCTCCTTCGACATGGCCGTAAGTATCGTTGAACCGTTTGAAATCGTCAATATCGAGAAGCAGAAGCGTCAAGGGCTGTCCATAGCGATCCGCCCGATCGATTTCCATTTTGAGCTGAGTATAAAAATGCCGGGAATTGTAAAGCTGGGTAAGGTCATCGATAATACTGAGATCACGGTATCTACTTTCGCTTTCCTTCAATGCCTTTTCCATCCGCTTGCGATCGATGATCTCCTTCCGTAGCTCCTCATTAACCCCCCTCAGATCCTCTGTCCGATCCGCTACACGCTGTTCCAGTTCATCGTGCGACTGCTTCAGCGCCTCATCGCTCTCCCGCAGCGAATTGAGTAGACGATCCCGCCTCAGGCTAAGGTAACCGGTCACATAGGCCACGACCATGAACATACCGGCTCTGAGGAGAGAGCCGAACTTTAATGCGTCTACGGTCATATAGTCACAGGTTATATGGATCAGCCCCATCGCTGCAGCAAATAAGCCGGCGTATCGCGGATACCAGATTCCCGTGAGGATGATAGGAATATAGAATAGGTGGGTATAAACGACATCGATTCCGTAAATGACATTCACAACTACTGCTAATACCAAACAGATCAGGAAGGCCGAAAAAATAATAACGAACCGGTGATTCATAAAATTCCCTAATAGTTCAATATAAATCCGTTGGCCCCGGCTCCTTGCAGAACCATGTATGACCATCTCATTTTTTGAAAACAATATCAATGATTGCGATTTGTAGTAGGGAGGATGTGCATGAAGGAATCTTGCAAGCAAATGATCGGCGAAGTCCGTGAGCCGATACCTTGCGCACCTGGACAGCCGGCACGCATTGACGACGAACACGTAAGAAACGGGGTGGCGGTACTAGTTTCGGTCCAGTTCTTGCCTAACTGCCATCCCTATCCTTTCCATGATGTATGGTTTCTTGACATAGGCTCCGGCCCCCAGCTTCTGAGCCTCCCTGACCCGATCGGTTGCCGAAAAACCGCTGACGATAATCGCTTTCTGCTTCGGGTTGATTGCCAGAACATTTTGGTAGGTCTCCAAACCATCGATCCCCGGCGTCATGATCATGTCCAAAACAAGAATATCCGGCTTATTCCCCTTGAGATATTCCACAGCCTCCTCCCCACTGGAAGCCAAATGAATCTCGTACCCCAGTCTTGTAAGCAACCTGGCGGCAACATCCCTCTGCTCGGCAATGTCATCCACCACCAAAACGGATTCACCCTTCCCCAAGTATCGTTCTATCGGCGCCTTTAGCTGTTGTGCGATCAGCTCCTCCCGGGTCACGGGAAAGTACAGCGTAAGGGTGGTGCCCTTTCCAACTTCCGTCTGTACATCAATATACCCGTGGTGATCTTTTACCGTTCCCCAGACAATCGACAATCCCATCCCGGTCCCGCTCCTGCCTATCGTCTTCTTCGTATAAAATGGTTCAAATATCTTCTCTTTATTCTCATGAGGGATACCCATTCCCGTATCGGATACGGTCAGTACGGCGTAATCCCCCTCCTTGACCTCTTCATAGCCCCTGACGGCTTCGTCAAGATAACGGTTCTCCGTCCGTATCGTCACCTCTCCCTTTCCGGAAATAGATTCAGCCGCGTTGGACACCAGGTTCATCAACGTCTTTTCCAGATGGACAGGCGAACCTTTGATTTGCAGAAGGTTCTTGTCGCACTCCGTCCTGAAGGTCACATAGGGATGATAGGCCTGCAGCTTGTCGAAGATCGGTGTCTTGAGAAAGCCGGAAACAACACTGCTGAGATTGATCACATCCGATGCCATCACCCCGCGCCCGGCCATGGTGAGAAGATCCTGGATGATTGCGGCTCCTTTCTCCGTAGACTGCAGGATCTTTTCCACGTAACTTCTGGACCGATGCCCCTCAGGAATTTCCTCCAGCAATAGTTCCGAGTATCCGCTGAGTATCCCCAAGACGTTATTCAGATCATGCGCTACGCCACCGGCCAGTTGCCCGACGGTCTCCATCTTCTCCGCACGTTGCAGACGTTCCTCCAGGCTTCGCTTTTCCTCCTCCATCCGCTTGCGTTCGGTGATGTCCTCAATCACGCTCATATTACGCTCGGGGGTTTCCCCCGGCCTCCAGAGAGGCGATATCGTAATGTTCACCCAGACGATCCCCCCATCCTTCCGGAGGTAGCGCTTCTCCCGGCTGTAGTGCCCGATCTTCCCGGCGAACAGCAGCGCCCTCTTCTCCTCACTCAGTGGGATATCCTCCGGATGCGTGATCGCATGGAAGGTAGTGGCGAGCAACTCCTCCTCCGTCATGCCGACCATTTCGCAAAGGCGACGGTTTACCGTGATGAAACGGCTCGTGCTGTTTTCGATTTCGGCCACTCCCACCGCCGCATTATCGACCAGGGCGCGGAACCGCCCCTCGCTCTCCCGCAGCGACTTTTCCGTCTTATTGAGATCGTTAAACAACTGCGCATTGACTATCGCTCCTGCAATCTGCGCCCCGATCCTCTCCGCCAGACGGAGATCCCGCTCGGTGTAAGCATTCATCTTCTTCGACCGAAAGTGCAGCGCGCCGATCACCTCGTCCCGGGAGATCAGGGGAACACTCAGGAGCGAGCGCAGCCCCGCCTGAAAGGTGGGGGAGAGCGCGGGTATCCTGCTGACGATCTCGTCAATACTTTCAGGCTGGATGATCAGGCCGGTCCGCACGCGCATGACCTCCTCAGTCAATGTCCCTGCCAGGGGGGGATAATCCCCCTTTTTTCGATTGGATATGTCCATCCCGGAAACATACGCAACAGTGAGGGTGTTCTCACGGGTGTTGCATCGATTCACGGCAATCCTGTCAAAGGGGATCAGTTTTCTTGCCTCGGCCGCGAACCGTTCGTACACCTCTTCGATATCCAGCGTGGAGCCGATCAGCCGCCCGATTTCGGCGATGACGGCCGTCTCTTCGGCAAACCGCTCGGCGGTCTCCCGGCTGAGGCGTTGTTCTTCTTCCATCCGCCTTCGATCCGTGATTTCCCGAAAGCTCCACACCCTGCCGGTAATCTCATTTCCCAATCTCTGCGGTTGAGAAAATCGCTCAAAAACACGGCCGTCCTTGAATTCCAGAACATCAAAACTATTCGCTTCCGGTTGAGAGTAAAGTTGTTTTACCTTTTCAATGAAAGCTTCCGGGTCTTTGAGCTGACTCAGGACATAATCGAGCAACACGTTATCAGCTCGCTGTGCGGTAAGCGATTCCGGAATGCGCCACATGGACAGGAATTTTTTATTAAATGTAGAAATTCCCCCTTTGGTATCAATGACAAGAATTCCATCGGCCGTTGACTCTATCGTTGCAGACAAAAGTGACATGGCCTTCTGAGCGGCTTCCTCCGGCCGTTTGAGTTCGGTGCGGTCCCTTGCCACGCAGATAACTCCCGTGATCTTTCCTTCCCGAATCAGGGGTGCTCCGCTGATTTCGCCTATCCTGCGGGTACCGTCCTTGGCGATGAACTCATAATTGTTTGCGGCAACAGTCTCCCCCTTCAGGATTCGCAAGATATCCGAGAGACCTTTTTCAAGGGATTCCGGAGGAAGAAACTTCATATCATACGCATACTTTCCAATAATCTCCTCGCACCGGTATCCCAGAACCCTTTCCACCGACGGTGAAATGGTGAGAATCCTGAAATCCTCGTCGATGGAATAGACCACGTCCGAGGTGTTCTCGAACAGCAGCCGGTATTGCTCCGCGGATTCCTGGAGGAGCCCCTCCGTCTTTTTCCGCTCACTGTCCAGTCTTTTCAGCCTGGCCACCTCACCGCGCAGGACCGATAGCTCCTCCGCAAGATCTTCCTTTGTCCTCATTTCGTCTTTCATTCCTATGCTCTCTTGGATACCATCAGTTGAGACTCAACCTGCCGGAAAGGCATATCTGACTGCAAAGACTTTCGCTCAGGCGACGACAATCCCTTCGCCAGAGAGGATTCCTCCGTTCATTTTCATTCCGATGAGGGCGGTATCGAAGACCGAGGCTCGGCCGGTAGAGGAAGCGATTATTTAAAAAATGCTACGGTAATATACAAGAACAACATACTGGTCCCCATCCTGAAGATTTATAAAAACTCGTCTATGGCATGGTAGCGATCTGGACGGCATGGTAGGAAAAGGGCCTGCGCGGCTGGATCACGTCGAATACCCCTGCGCCGCTCGGCCGGTTCTCATAATACGTGATCATCCCCTTCTCAGATCATTGATACTGATAAAGCGGTGCTTTTTCACGGCGGAAGTATATGAAGAAGGATATTGTGTGTCAAGAGGAATCTGGCACATGCGCTAAAATCTCCTTGACGTGCAAGACTGTTTTTTATATCATCACCTTACACGAAAAGCATCTTCTTACCAGTCAGCGAAAAAGCCCGCTCTCCATAAAAAGCATTATCGAACACACCCGACTGGCAGTTGCAGTCAAAGGAGGACTTACATGGCGGATCGCAATTCATTTTTGTCCCGGTGGTCGCCGCGGATCCTCAGCGTCATGCGGATCGTGGTGGCGGTTCTTTTCATGCAGCACGGCGCTCAGAAGCTCTTCGGGTTCCTCGCCCCGCCGGGAGCGGCGACGCCTCCGCTCCTCTCGCTGATGGGCGCGGCCGGGGTGCTGGAGTTCTTCGGCGGCCTGCTTGTTGTGCTGGGCCTGTTCACCCGTCCCGCGTCGTTTATCCTTTCGGGACAAATGGCGGTGGCCTATTTCATGGTTCACGCGCCGAAAGGATTCTGGCCTCTTCAGAATAAGGGCGATCTGGCCATACTCTGGTGCTTCGTGTTCCTCTACCTGGCAGTTGCCGGAGGGGGGGCGTGGAGCCTGGATCGCTCCTGGAGACGCAACAGGTCCTAAGAGCGACAAAACAGGGTAGAATAGTACGGAGATCATGAACGACCATCGGTTTAGAGCCGGCCAGAGGAACATGTTTGCACGCCGGTCTGGACCCGATGTCCGGCCTTACCGGCCGGGAAAGGGAGGTTACCATGAAGACTCTCTATCCTGTTCTCGGCTTCACCCTGTTTCTCATCGCCGCCGCTCCCGTTCCCGAGGATACACGGTACGCGAGCCTGCGTGAAGCCATGGTCAGGTCCCAGATCGCGGCGCGCGGCGTGAAGGACCCAGCCACATTGCGGGCCATGGGGGCCGTGAAGCGCCACCTCTTCGTCCCGGCGGGCTCTCTCGGTGACGCGTACGACGACCGACCTCTCCCAATCGGTTACGGCCAGACCATCTCCCAGCCTTTCATCGTTGCTACCATGACCCAGACCATCCGTCCCCAAAAGGAGCACCGTGTCCTGGAGATCGGCACCGGCTCGGGCTACCAGGCGGCGGTTTTGGCCGAAATCGTCCGAAATGTCTACACGATGGAGATCATTCCGGAGCTGGGAGGCGCAGCCCGGGAGCGCCTGCGCACTCTGGGCTATCGGAACACGGAGGTGCGGATCGCCGACGGTTACGACGGCTGGCCGGAACAAGCGCCCTTCGATGCCATCGTTGTCACCGCCGCGGCCGAGTACATCCCCCCGCCGCTCCTCAAACAGCTCAAGGAGGGAGGCCGAATGGTCATCCCCGTCGGAGCGCCCTTCTTCAACCAGACGCTGATGCTCGTGGAAAAAAGAGGAGGAGAGATCAGGACCAGCCAGCTCATGCCGGTCCTCTTCGTCCCGTTCAGGAGAGGCCCCTGATGGCCGTCGAACTTCCCGGAGGCCGGCTTCATCTCGCCCTGGCGACGGTCTCGGGGGCCGTGATCGCCTATCAGCTGGCGCTCATGCAGATCCTCTCCCTGGTTCAGTGGCATCATTTCGCCTCCATGATCATCGCCGTCGCCCTCCTCGGTTTCGGTGCCGCCGGCACCTGCCTCTCCCTCCTGCGGCCCTGGCTGATGAGGCGCTTCGCCCCCCTTCTCCCCCTCGCCCTGTGCCTCTCCGGAACGGCCATGGCCCTGATGCCGGGGATCGCCCAGGGTTCGTGGACACGTTTCGACTCCCTGCTCCTCTTCACCGGCATCCCCCAGATTCTCAGGCTCCTTATCACCTATGGCCTCTACTTCCTCCCCATCTTCCTGGCAGCGCTGGCTATCGGCATGATCTTCGTGCATGCCGCCGGCGACATCGGTAGACTCTACTTCTGGAACCTGGCCGGCTCCGGTGCGGGGGGCGCGGCCATGACCGGCCTGATGTGGCTCTTCTCCCCATCCATGTTACCCGGCCTTGCCGCCCTGATGGCCGTTGCCGCGGGCCTGCTTGTCCTTCCCGAAGGCCTGCACGAACCCATCCCCCTGCAAACCGGGAAGGACGCATCAGCTTTCCCGCCGCGGCCGGAAGAACCCGCGGCCGGGCGGCGCTCTGCGGCGCCGGGAAGGCATCCCGGCAGGTGGCGGCAGAGACTGCTGATCGCCGCCGCGTTTCTTTCCAGCCTGACCGCCGTCATCTCCCTGATCCACCCCTCGGCCCCGGTCCTCTCCGAATTCAAGGGGCTGAGCAGGGCGCTTCGCCTCCCCGACGCCCGGATAACCTACGAGAGGAGCAGCCCCTACGGCCTCATGCAGGTCTTCACGTCTCCGGCCTTACGCTATGCCCCGGGGCTCAGCCTCGCCTGGCAGGAGAAGATCCCGGCGCAGACGGCAGTCTTCAACAACGGGGACTGGTTCGGGGCGGTCGTACCCCGGCAGGAGCAGGGACGGGAGTCGTTCATGGACCATACGACCGGCGCTCTCCCCTACGCCCTGGGAGCCCGCAAGAGCGTCCTTCTCCTCGATGCGGGCACCGGCAGCCTCATACCCCAGGCCCTTAGCCATGGTGCCGGACGGATCACGGCGGTGGAACCCCATCCCGTGATCCTCTCTCTCCTTAAGGGAGAGCTGGCCGGGGAAACGGGCGATATCCTCCGCCACCCGGCCGTCTCGGTCCGCAATCTCTCCGCACGGACCTTTCTCGCCCTGGACACCTCAACGTACGATCTGATCCTTCTCCCTACCGTGGACGCCTTTGGCGGAACGTCCGGTCTGCAGGCCATCACCGAGCAGTATCTCTTGACCCGGGAGGCCTTCCGGCAGATGTGGCGGAAGCTGACACCCGGCGGGGCGATCAGCGTCACCTGCTGGATGGATTATCCCGTGCGCCACCCCCTGAAGATCCTGGCCACGTTGGCTGAGGTTCTTGAGTCGGAGGGGATCGGGGATATCCGCGATCACCTGGCCGCCGTCAGGGGCTGGGGCACGATCACGATCCTGGCGAAGAAGGGCCGCGTGGATGCCGCCGATGGGGAGAATATCCGCCGCTTTTGCAGGGGGCTCCTTTTCGATCCCGCCCTCCTTCCCGATTTGCGGGCGGAGGAACGGATGCGGTTCAACGGCCTGCAGGATGAGCGCTTTTTCCTCTATCTTGACGCGATCCTTTCTTCGTCGCGGACGCGATTCACTGCCGATTACACCTTTGACATCCGCCCCGCCACGGACGACCGCCCCTACTTTTCCCAGTTCCTCCGCTGGCGGAGCATCCCGGAGCTGGTAAGGCTTTACGGCGCCCGCACCTTCCCCTTTCTGGAAGCGGGTTACCTGCTCGTCCTTCTGACCCTGCTGCAGGTCGGAATCGCCTCCGCGGTCCTGATCCTGTTGCCCCTCCGTTTCCTCCGCCGCCAGGGAGGATGCCGGATGAGCACCCTTCTCTATTTCAGCGGGCTCGGCATCGGCTACATGTTCGTGGAGATCGTCCTGATCCAGCGTTTCCTCCTTTACTTCGGGACCCCCCTCCATGCGGCGGCCGTGGTGATCAGCGGCATGCTGGTCTGCTCGGGCATCGGCAGCCTCATCTCGGCACGCCTGATCGGAAAAAGGGCGCACGCACTGACGTTGTATTCCTTGATCATGCTGCTCGTCCTCGTCTATGCCCTGTTCCTGACGCCGCTCCTGCAGGCAACGATCGCCCTCCCGCCGGCCGCCAAGATCGCTCTTTCCCTTCTTATCATCGCCCCGGCAGCTCTGGTCATGGGGATGCCCTTTCCCTTGGGCATCCGCCTCCTGACGGGGACGGGCGAGCAGGAGATCCCCTGGGCCTGGGGGATCAACGGCTGCCTCTCCGTCGTCGGCTCTGTCCTGGCCACGGTCATTGCCGTGGAGCTCGGTTTCACCGGCGTTATGATCCTGGCGGCTCTGGCATACGGCATGGCCCTTTCAGCCGGGAGTGCGGGACTGCTCCGACCGGAAGCCTTCCGGCGCGGGCCATGATGGTCGGAAGGAATTCGACGGCAGGACAAGCAAGAGCTTCCCTGCCATGGAATGGTAAGCCGCCATGTGTTTGCATCATTTATCTTTCTTAGTAGATTCCATCTCCTATTTCCCCTCCCATTAATCACCATTGTCTTTTGAATCTATCTACCCGATCGTGTATGTACCACCCCTGTCGGGACGGCGCTCTGCGGGACAGCGAGGGTCCACACAATGACAAAGTCAAAGAAAACCTTGTTTGGCATATTTGTCCTTCTGGTCGGATTGCTGGTCGCTTTTCGCTGGTATGAGTTTTTTGCAGAGCCGGTAACGCAGCCTCTGGCATTTAACCATAAGGTGCATACCGAGACGCTCAAATGCGAGGAATGCCATACCGGTGTCCAAAATTCAGCATACGCAGGACTGCCGGATATTAAGATTTGTATGGGATGCCATAGTGAAGAACCTCTGTCAAAAAGCCCGGAAGAGAAAAAATTAATCAACTTCATCAAAAAGGAACAGGATATCAAATGGATAAGGATTTTCAAGAATCCCGTTCACGTGTACTTTTCCCATAACAGACATGTGTCGGTTGGCAAATTGGAATGTGAGAAATGCCATGGAGATATGGGGAATATGGTAAAGCCACCCGGCACGGCCCTGGTTGAGTTGGAAATGAGCGACTGTATGGCATGCCATGAGAAGAATAACGTGGATACAAGTTGTGTAATTTGCCACAAATGACCGCTGCCGCGGAAAAACTGACCATATTCGGTGCTTATTCTTCAGACCAGAAGGGCATAAGGAGTGAAGGATGGGAAAGGTTACGAGACGAGAATTCTTAACGGTGTTGGGAGTCGCTGCCGGAGGCGGTGTGTTAGCTTATGCCCCCGATGTAGCTGTTAAGGCATTTCGGGCAGCGTGGGGTGAAGACTGGGTAGATGTGCCCCAAGGGCCGGAACGGTGGGTTACATCACAGTGCCGGCAGTGTCCGGGAGGATGCGGAATTCGCGTTAGAATGATTGGTGACAGACCCGTAAAGATCGAGGGCAATGCCTTCCATCCCATCAACAGGGGGAAATTATGTCCTAAAGGTCAGGCGGGTTTACTAAGCTTAAATGATCCGGATCGGATTCACGGACCGTTGAAGAGGATTGGAAACAGAGGCGACGGGAAGTGGCAGGACATTACCTGGGATGAAGCGATCACGCACCTGGTAAATCGTCTGAAAGAAATACGAGCAGGAAATGCCTCTCATACCGTGGCCATTATGGATGGAGATTCCAACGGTCTGATAAAGATGCTCCTGGAAAGATTCCTCCACCAGTATGGTTCGCCGAACTACCTGAGTATCCCGACGGGGTTGGATTATGGCAGCGTTGATGCCTTTTATCTGATGCAAGGTATGAACGATGGCATTGTTTACGATATGGAAATGGCAAATTACATAATCTCGTTCGAATCAGACCTCCTGCAATCATTCTGGTCGCCTGTTCAAGTTATGAAGGCCTTCGGCTACATGAGGAGAGAAAAGAGCATCAGAGGTAAGATCGTGCAGGTGGAGTCTCGTTATTCTACAACGGCGGCAAAAGCCGATGAATGGATACCGGTAAATCCCGGAACGGAAGGTGTTTTGGCCTTAGGGATGGCACACGTTATCATCAAAGAGGGATTGTATGATAAAGAGTTCATTGAGAAGCACACCTTTGGGTTTGAAGATCTGAAGGATCCCTCCGGAAAAGAGCACCAGGGGTACAAGAACCTCGTACTCCAGAATTATTCCCCGAGTGTGGTTTCAGAGATTACCAATGTTCCCGTGGAATCCATATTGAGATTGGCAAAAGAATTTGCCACGCAAGGCCCGGCCCTCGCTATCGGGAACAGAGGAGATATTTATCAACAGATGGCGATCCATGCTCTCAACGCCTTGGTGGGAAATATTGATAAGCCCGGTGGAGTCCTGACCATCAAAAACCCGCCGGCACTCGATCTCCCGGCCCCGGAACTCGATGAAACAGCGCGAAGAGGGCTCCAGATGACTCCTCTAGCCGGTACGGACAGCGGCAAGTTCCCGCTCGTCAACTTCCTCGCTCTCAGGTTTTTCCGAACGGGTTCTCAAAGGGAAACCCTATGAAATCAGTACATTATTTTTTTATAACGGCAACCCCCTCTTCTCCATGTCAACATATAAAAGGTTTTTCTCAAGCCATAGGAAAGATCCCCTTCATCGTCAGCTTCTCACCCTATATGGATGAGACAACTCAAAATGCCGACCTTATCCTGCCGGATCATACCTATTTGGAGAAATGGCAAAGCAACATCACGCAGACATTTCAAGGATACCCCGTGGTCGGGATAGGCAAGCCTGTCATGGCGCCGCGATACAATACCAAGAATACCGGTGACGTAATCATCGAGATCGCCAAGGGGATGGGGCAGCCAATAGCGAAGGCATTCCCCTGGAAAGATTCTCAGGAAGTGTTGTCCGAGACCATGAAAAAAGTTTATGCAATGAATCGAGGTGACCTCTTTGCTCCCGCATTGGATGAAGCCTTGCTGAGAGAGTTAGTGAGACGTGGATGGAGGGCTCCCGGATACAAGAACTTTGAGGAATTCTGGGCTGGGATACAGGAAAAGGGGGGGTGGTGGGATCCTGCCTATGCCTATGAAGAATGGGAAAGGATATTCCGGACACCCTCCAGAAAATTTGAATTTTATTCACAGACTCTGAAATATCAATTGGAAAAGGCAAGCAATACCCCGCAAGAATTAAGAGCTTCAGGTGTAGAAGCAAAGGGGGATCGCCTCTTTTTGCCTCACTGGGAACCGAAACTCAATACATCCCTGGAAAGTGAAAAGGATTATCCTTTCCATCTCAAGGTATTTCAACCGCTTGTTTTTGCCGGATCGATTCATGCCAATGATCCGTACCTGCAGGATATCAATGGCTTCACCATCAATGAGCAGTGGCATTCATGGGTAGAGATAAGTCCGAAGGCGGCGCAAAAATTAGGGATAGAGGACGGTGACTGGGTCTGGGTGGAATCGCCTCTGGCGAAGCTGAAATTCAGGGCCAAAGTGACACCGCGGGCGATGCCCCAGGTGGTCAATATCCCGATGGGGCTGGGACACAGGGCGCTCGGCCGATGGGCGAAAGGGATTGGGGAAAATGTCGCCCGATTACTGACTCATTCACGCAGAGCCTTTCACGGGTGAACCCCTGATGAACAAAACCAGGGTCAAAGTGTATAAGGCATAAGGAGGACGGTATGATTAGATGGGGAATGGTGATAGATCTTGGATAAGTGTACGGCATGCCAGGCATGTGTCGTTGCTTGCCAGATCGAGAACAACATACCGCCGCCAAGTCCGGGAGAGGCAGCAAGATCCCGGTCCATACACTGGATACGGATGGTGGAACATATCGAGGGAGAATACCCGCAGCATAAAATCAAATATTATGCCGGTCCCTGCATGCAGTGTGAGAATCCGCCCTGCGTCAAGGTCTGTCCCGTCGGGGCTACCAACAAGACGAAAGAGGGCATCGTTGATCAGGTCTATGGACGCTGCATCGGCTGCCGATATTGCGCCAACGCCTGCCCCTATACCGTTAAATCCATGAACTGGTATAAGCCCGCCTGGCCCAAGGAGATGATGAACTCCCTGAATCCGGACATTACCGTCAGGCCGAAGGGCGTGATAGAAAAATGCGTGTTCTGCTCCCATCGGATACAGAAGGCGAAGGACAGGGCTAAGGCGGAAAAAAGGGAGATGACCCCTGATGATTATATCCCTGCCTGTGCGGAGACGTGTCCGAGCAAGGCGATCTATTTCGGAGATTTAAATGATAAGGACAGTATTGTTTCTAAACTCGCAAGAAGTCCACGGGCATTCAGATTATTGGAAGAACTCGGCACTGAACCAAATGTGTATTATCTGAGGGAAGGAGCTTAGCGTGGAAGCTTTAAAACCAGACGAAGGGTCGGGAAGGGAAAAAAACGGTGCCAAAATGAGAGACGAGATCTTGTATCAACCTATTCTGAAAACAGGCAAAGTCTTTTACCTGGCTTTTGCCTGTCTGTCTCTGGTGGTGCTGTTTGCTGCTTTTGCCTATTTCCAACAGTTCCATGAGGGACTCGGGGTAACGGGTTTGAACAGCCCTATCTTTTGGGGTATTTACATTACCAATTTTGTATTTTTTATCGGCGTCAGCCATGCGGGAACACTCATCTCAGCGATCCTCCGTATCTCCAAAGCGGAATGGCGCCGTTCGATTACCCGCTCCGCTGAAGTTATCACTGTTCTGGTGCTCTTTTTTGGTTTAGGCAATATCCTGATCGATTTGGGCCGAATCGATCGCTTACTGACGGTCATAACGCATGGTCGTTTCCAATCGCCCCTTCTCTGGGACGTGGTAAGCCTTACCACGTACCTGACTGCCAGTTCCGTCTATCTGTATCTCCCGCTCATTCCGGATATCGCCCTGCTCAGAGACCGGATGCCGCCGCGGATTCAGGAAAGGGTTGTATGAGGTGTTGGCGCTCGGCTGGGCGGGAACGGAAAAGCAGATTCACTACCTGGAGAAAGGCATTGCCATCATGGCGGTTACGGTCCTGCCGATCGCGGTTTCCGTGCACACCGTGGTCTCCTACGTTTTTTCCATGACCGTTCAGCCCATGTGGCACAGCTCCATCTTCGGCCCTTACTTCGTGGCCGGCGCCATCTTTTCCGGGATTGCCGCCATCATCGTGGCCATGGCTGTACTCAGGAAGGTCTACCACCTGGAAGGGTATTTCCGGGAGGTCCATTTTAATTATCTCGGCATCCTGCTCCTCGTCATGACCTGTCTCTGGCTCTATTTTACTTTTTGCGAGTACATTACCGTATTCTATGGGAACGAGCCCGTGGAAATGTCCATATTTTTCGAAAAGATGACGGGCAAATATGCTCCCCAGTTCTGGATCATGGTCGTCACCTGCTTTGTCATCCCGTTCACGATCCTGGCAAACAGGAGGACCCGCACCGTGACGGGGACCGTCATCGCCTCCATATCCGTCAACATCGGCATGTGGCTGGAGCGCTTTACCATCGTCGTCCCGACCCTGATGCATCCCCGCTTGCCCTATGAAACAGGGCTCTACAGTCCCACGTGGGTCGAGTGGTCCATTCTCGCCGGATGCTTTGCGCTCTTTGCGATGATTTATATGATCTTTACGAAGTTCTTTCCCATTGTATCCTTATGGGAGGTTCAGGAAGGGCGTGAAAAGGCCCATGGTGAAGTTACGGAGAGGCTCCGGACTTACCTGCCGTCTTCATGAGGGGCAGGCGCAAATTATTAGAACATACCGTACGGAAGATCCATTCAAGGAATATGAGGTGAGCAGATGAAAGAAGACAATCCATCTATCAGAAACAAAGTAGTTCTGGGTGCTCAAATATCCCTGCTCCTTTGTTTTTACCTGTTTGCGCTCGGGGTTTTTATCTTCCTCGGCGCAGCAGTTTACCGGTCCGTGGTCAACAATGATCACCCGGTGCATGCCATGGTTCTGTCATCGGTCGTAAGCTTTGCCTTTCTCATTTTAACTTCCGTTGTTACCATGGTGTTTACCATCATTATACGGGAAGGCCAGAAGAGAGTCTCGGAGAATGGAGGTCGAGCCAGTGAAAGCGAAGGTTAATATAACGATCATCTTCCTGGGAATATGGCTTAGCTGTGGGTTGAATCTCCACTGGGTCTTTGCTGAAGATAAATATCTAATCCCCGGAGATGCGCGGAAGGGCTGGCAGGTATTTTCCGAAAAGGGATGTATCCAATGTCATGGCATGGGTGAAAAAGGAAAGAAGCGCATCGCCCCTGATCTCTCAAAGAGTCCCTCTTCCCATCTGTCGTCCGGCGGGCTGGCCGCGGCGATGTGGAATCATGCACCGGAAATGTGGGAGAAGATGTCTGCAAAATTGATAGAATTTAAACGTCTGAATGAAACGGAGATGGCGGATCTCTTTGCCTTTTTATACTTCATCCGTTATCTCGATGAACCGGGGAACGCTGCCAAAGGCAAAGAAGTGTTAAAGACAAAGGGATGCACGCAGTGCCATAGCATTGGAGAAAAAGGCGGTAAAATTGGTCCCGACCTGGCGAGGTGGGCGGAATATACGAATCCCCTGCTCTGGGTACAGATGATGTGGAACCATGCCCTAAAAATGAAAAATGCGATGGATAAAGTGACGGTTGCTTGGCCGAAGCTGGAAAAAAATGATGTCGTAGACATCATTGCCTACATAAGAACCTTTAAACCCTCTAAAAAAGATGATGTGTTTCTTGCATCCGGTGATCCCACGGAGGGAAAGCAACTGTTTTCTCAAAAGGGATGTGCACAGTGCCATGCCACCCAGGGAACGGCGAAAACGAAGGGGCCTAACCTTGGCGTGCAAAAAAAAGATTTCCCACCGACGATAGGTCAGTTTGCAAGTCTCATGTGGGATCATTTCCCCCAAATGTTTAATGAAATGCAGAAGGAGAATATCAAAATTCCCGAGTTATCCGCTAAAAATATAGCAAATATTACCGCGTATCTCTTCTCTATCCGCTATTTTGATCCTATTGGAGACAGAGTTTCAGGAAAGAAGTTATTCCAGGAAAAGCAATGCAACATGTGCCATGATGTGCGGAAAGATGCAAAAGGAAAAAAAGAAGGCCCCAATCTCGCTCAGCTCAAAGGAATTGTCTCTCCCATCTACATGGCAACGGCATTATGGAATCATGGTCCCAAGATGATAGGAATAATGAAAGAAAGAAACATAAAATGGCAGAAGATTACTGATAAAGAATTGATTGATCTTATTGCGTACTTCGATGAAGGCGATTGATTCGGGTAT
Source organism: uncultured delta proteobacterium (assembly GCA_963817385.1). GTDB lineage: Bacteria > Desulfobacterota > Syntrophia > Syntrophales > UBA5619 > JAKAFS01. Next base: position 537,447 of record CAWFOM010000005.1, on the reverse strand, counting down.
GTGTTATTCGAGTGTCTATCCCACGGTAAACGGAAAAGACAGGGGGCGTCATGCCGAATGAAGAAAATAAAGGAACGAACACGGTAACTGAAGAGACGCGCCGGTGGATATCCCGATTCACATGGCCGATTACCATAGTCGTCGTGCTATTGGGCATTGGTGTATTTTTCTATGTTACCATGGGCACGTACGACCATGTTTCCCAGGGCCAGTTTGTCGGACCCGGCAAGTGCAAAGAATGCCATGAAAAGCAATACGCTTCATGGAAAAAGACCCGTATGGCAAACAGCTTCACGGTACTTCGGTCAGGCGAAAAAGCTCAGGAGAAGCGAACGGCCGGACTCGATCCAGACATGGACTACACACACGATGAAACCTGCTTGCCGTGCCACACTACCGGATATGGGTTGGTGGGCGGCTTCGTTTCCATCGAAAAGACTCCCGATATGGCCGGTGTCACTTGTGAGGCGTGTCATGGACATGGCGGCACATATGTGAGCACGGTGATGGATCCCAAGAATCCAACGTTCAAGACTTCCGCTGCCAGGAAGGCAGGGCTGATCTATCCACCCACAGAGACTGTTTGTCGGGACTGCCACAACGCGCGCAGCCCGTTTATTGGACTGAACTACAAATTTGATTTTAATGAACGCGTCAAACTCGGTACCCATGAGCACTACCATCTGATCTACGAACATGAAAAGTAACCGGCGGTATCACGCCGACAACGTGAGATAATATCGTTACTTTGTCCATATAACATGCATACTGACAGTGCCTATTCATGCGATTCGGCTCACCAAGCACCTTGACCGTATTGTCTTTGGTTTCTATGTCATGACGAAACCGAGGCCTTTGATGCCGTACAGGATTTCAATCTCCGGATAAGCTGATCGTATGGAAGGGTGTTCAGCACATCCTTCTTCTCCGTCCATCCCCGCCGCGCGACGGACACCCCGTACCGCATGAAGTCCAGTTGGCTCAGGACATGAGCATCCGTATTGATGACCAGAGCTACACCGTACTCTCTCGCTATCTTGACATGGAGATCGTTCAAGTCGAGACGCAGGGGATAGGCGTTGATCTCCACGGCCACGCCGTATTTTGCGGCCTCTTTGAGCACCGCCTCCATATCAACGGCATAGGGGTCGCGCTCGCCGATCAGCCTGCCGGTGGGATGGGCGATGACGCTCACGCACGGGTTTCTGATCGCCGACAGGATCCGTTTCGTAATCTGATCCCGCGATTGCTTGAATCCCGAGTGCACCGACGCGACGACGATATCGAGCCCGGCGAGCGCCCGATCGGGCAGATCGAGACTGCCGTCGGACCGGATATCCGCTTCGGTCCCCTTTAAGACAGTGAAACCGGCATATCGCTCATTTGCCGCATCGATGAATTGGGTTTGTTCCGCAAGCCTCGCCTCATCGAGCCCATGAGCGACACCAAGACCTTTGGTATGGTCGGTGACCGCCATATACCGGTAGCCTTTTGCCCGGGCCGCCTGTACGAGGGTGTCCAGGTCATGGCTTCCGTCGGACCACTTGGTATGGACATGAAGGTCGCCCTTGATATCATCCACCGTTATGAGGTCGGGGAGCGCCCCCTTCTGAGCAGCCTCGATCTCACCGGCATCTTCCCTCAACTCCGGCGGGATAAACGGCAGATGAAGGGCCTTGTACACGTCCTCTTCTTTTTTCCCGCCGATCTTCCGTTCGCCCGGTTCCCTGAACACGCCGTACTCGCTGATCTTGAGTCCCGATCGCACGGCCATTTCCCGGAGTTTGATGTTGTGCTGCTTACTCCCCGTAAAATACTGGAGAGCGGCGCCGAAGGAGCCCTCCTCCACCACGCGCAGATCCACCTGGACCCCCTCATCGGTGATCGTCGACGATCGTGTCGGCCCCTGCATGAGAACGCGGCTGACGTGGGGGAGTTTCACGAACGCGTCCATGACTTTCCCGGGCTGCCCGGAGGCCGTGAGGATATCGATATCATTCACCGTCTCCTTCCAGCGTCTGATGCTTCCGGCTACCTCGATCCGGTCAACGGGCGCCCTCTCTTTGACCTGTCTGACGATCTCCTCGGCGAGCGGCCGCACCCGGCCGAGAGGCCGGCGCTCATTTCCCCGCTTGATCTGCGCTATTCCCCGCAGGATATTTTCTTCGGTCTTCTTCTGTATGCCCGGGAGACCCGCGAGTTTCCCCGCGCGCGTGAGGGTCTCGAGCTCGTCGACGCCCGTTACCTGCAAATGGTCATAGAGCAGCTTTGCCGTCTTCGGACCGAGGCCGGGGACGCGCAACATCTCGAGCACGCCTTCGGGGATTTCCTTTTTCAGCGCCTCGTGTTTGGCCACTTTCCCCGTCGCAAGAAACTCACGGATCTTTGCCGTCAGGTCCTTGCCGATTCCGGGGATCGCATCGAGTTCCTCCTCGGAGAGAGTGGCGATATCCCGTGTAAGCCCGTCGATGTTCTGGGCCGCCCGGCGGTATGCCCTGATCCTAAAGACGTTTTCTCCCTTGAGATCGAGGATATCCGCAATATCCTCGAATATCTTCGCAATTTGCCGGTTATTCATGAGTCCCCCTTTGCCCGCGGCTTTATCTTTTTTGAATCAGATCCCGGAAATAACGGACAACTTCGGGGGTAGCCCAGTCCATCGGGCCGATAACGATCTTTTCAATAACCCCTTCCCTGTTGATGATAAAGCTTTCTGGAACGCCGGTCGTCCCAAAGAGGTCTTGCGTTGTACCCTTGGGATCGAGCAGGGCGGGGAAACTCAGGTGGTATTTTTTCATGAACGGGGCGACAACCGCGGCCCCTGCCCCGTCAACACTAACTGCCAGGATTTCAAAATCCTCACCTTTTAACTCTTGATACAGCCTTTCCATCGACGGCATCTCTTCCCTGCACGGGGGGCACCACGTGGCCCAGATATTGACGAAGACCACTTTGCCCTTGTAGGCTTGCAAGTCGATCGCTTTGCCGTCGAGTCCGGGAAAAATGAATGTCGGCGCGGGAAGCCCCTGCGCGACCCGGGTTTTCTGAGACGGTTTGAATAATGCATCCTTCCCCTGCAGCAAGATGACGACCACAACGGCCATGATAATGAGGACAAGGAGGCCGATAGTTTTAACGCTCCCTCTATCGCCCGGGTGTACTTTTTTTTCTGCCACTGTATCCACCGCTGCCTGGAAAATCGTTAAAGGCCAAAATCGACCCAGAAGAACTGCCCATAGGTTGAGATCCGTTGAAACAAATCAAAAAAGAGCATCAGGCCGACGATGACCAGTATTGCGCCCATTCCCACCTCGATTGTGTGCATCGCCTTGCCGTATCGACCGAGTCGCCCCGATAGCCACCCGATCGTCAGGGCGGCGATCAAAAACGGGATCGCCAAACCAAGGGAGTATGAAGTGAGCAACTTGACACCCGACGCCGTGGAACCGCCGGTGATCGCCAGCGTCAGGATTGCCCCCAGGACCGGACCGATGCACGGCGACCAGCCGGCCGAGAAGAAGACGCCCATCAGGAATGACGAGAGATACCCCCACGCGCGATCGGGATCGGTATGGATGCGCACATCGTATTCCAGGAACCGGAGACGGTAAACGCCGGTCATATGCAGACCGAAAACGATCACCACGATCCCGCCGATGCGGGCCACCCAGGCGCGCATCTCGGTAAGCAGGGAGCCAAAGGCGGATGCCGCGACGCCGAGAAGTACAAAGACAACACTGAAACCCAACACAAACGCCAGGCCGTGCGTAAAGGTCGCGAAACGATTCCCGGGCCCGGTTTCGCCCCCGGCCGCCCGGCCGCCCAGGTAGCCGATATACGCCGGAACCAGCGAGAAGACACAGGGGGAAAAAAAAGAGGCCAGACCGGCTAGGAATGCCAGTCCAACCGAAACGTTGGTATCCATGGTGACCCGTCCTCACTCTGTATGTGTCTCCACTGACGTTTGATCTATGCCTCCATGGCGTCGACAATCTCCGCCAGTTTCTTGGTCAGCGGCCCTTTCTGTCCGCTGAGCACGGCAGGTGTCAGTGTGACTGCGCTCTTCTTGACCTGATCCAGATAAGGGAGTATTCCAAGCGATTTCACATGGATCATGAGCATCTTCTTCGAGACCTCCTGGATGCGGGCAATGACGCTTTTTTCATCCGAATCGCTGCCCACCATATTCACCAGAAGATGGGGCCTGAAGCCGGAGAGAACTTCCTTGATCGTTGCCAGGCTTTCAGGCCTCGCAGCCCTGATCTTTTCAAGGAAACCTCGAATGTGCTTCACCTCTTTGCCATTGTCGGAAGCCAACATTTCACGGATGAGACCCTCCAGTTCCTCGTCCTTCTCCCCCTCACGATCAGACTCAGGTCCATATAACCGGCTCAGTTTCCGGTACAGAGATACCTTGATGAAATTGTATGCATCCAGGTAGGAGGCAGGGTCGCAGGAGGTGAGGACGATGCCTTCATCAGCAGAAAGAAAGAAGTCAATCATGTTGTAAGAGGTATCTCCTCCCAGGTCGAGAATCACATAATCGGCATCCAGCGCTCTGATCGCCTTGAGTAATTTGAGCTTCCTCGCAAAACCGATATTCCCCGCCCCAAGATGTGAACTGTCCCCTCCAATCAAAAGGGGGCCATACTTCGTGGGCATCATGATCTCCTGCAAGGACCCCGCTTGTTTGCTCAGGAAGTCGTTCACCGAGTGCGTGACCTGTGTCTCTCCCAGGTAGAGGTGCAGATTGGCCCCTCCGAGATCCAGATCCACTGCAACGGTCTTGTTTCCCCGGGAACAAAGGTAGGCAGCGAGATTGGCCACGATAATGCTTTTGCCGATACCGCCCTTGGCCCCTCCCACAGCAATGATTTTCCTCTTCCTGGCCCTGTTTAGAGGAGTCGTCTGGCTCTCCTCTTGGATATGACCATTAAGCAGATCATAGGACTCCTTGATCTTTATGAACCTTTCCCTTCGCCTTTCCAGCATCTCCTCGGGTTCGTGCCCGTGAAGGTCGGGGTGGTAACGCTTGGCCTTGTCTCTGAAGGCATTTCTCAGGGTACTACCGTCCAGACCTGACAGGAATGTGTGCTCATGGGCAAGTGCCGGGGAGAAAAGGTAGGAACAGGCTATACGTATTCTATGAAGTTCAGATGGTGCGATATGATGGATAGAGATCATACAAGTACGGGGCATCCTCCCTGCTCTTTGAGTATTCGGAAAAGATTACGGCACAACATACAATTAATGCAAACATCTTGCCAAAAAAGATTCATGAGGACGCATAGCGAAACCCGTATCAAAATTGCGATCAGCGCCCCGGATACCACAGACGCCAAGGTTCCCTCTCCGCGATCTGGACATTTTCTGTCAAAGAGTTGACACTCCTATGGTATCGAGTCTGTCCATGGTGATCCGCCCTCACCTCGTACTACAAAATATTTGACGCCTTTCCCGCACCGGGTAATGGGGCGCCGCCCCACGGCTTGGTCTTGCTCGGGTGATATCAGGCAGCCGTCCCGGGGTCGGCCGCCAGCGTCGCACTGTCTGCCGCAGCGCCGGCCGCATCAACGGCCCGCACGCAGTAGCGATGGGAACCGGTCAACCGGCCCTCGTCGAAGATATCGTCATAGTGAAACCGCTGGGTCGTGAACTGGGGGGTGTGCGGGACGCTCCCGACGACCTTGCCGTCGCGGAGTACATCGTAGCGCTTAATCGGGGCAGCGCCGGCATAGGCGGTATCCCACGAGATGCGGACTGCGGTGCGGCCCATCATCGGCATGGAGCTGTCGGCTTCGACGCCGACGTTCCGGGGCGCGGTGAGCCCGATTGCTTTCCGCTGAAAGTACGCATTGGCCGGGTCTTTTCCCGCCGCGGTGACCCCGGCCTCAACAGCCGCCATCGCCTCTGGGTCCAGCGGCTTTGCCAACTGGGCGGCAGTGAGATTCTGGGTAAGCTGGCACGCATCGGTTGCGTCGTCGATATGGCCGATCCCGACGATGATCGTGCTCACCCCATGGACGGAGAGGGCGTACCGCATCAGCTCCCGGCTCGGCAGTTCGGGGGAGCCGACTCCGTGATAGACATGGTCGGGCGAATCGGAGAACTTCGGCTCCTTGTGATAGTAGGCGGCGTCAGCAAAAATCTTCATGCCGATCACTCCCATATCGGCCGCCGCAGCCACCGCTATGGCATTGTGCCGGTGCGCCAGGTACTTGCCGTCGCTGGGATTGATCGAGACGAGGAGGGTATCGAGGACGCGCCGGCTGTCCCGCTGGATGGCGTAGATATGGGCCGCGGAGTTCCAGTGCCCGGTGATGCCGATGTGGCGGAGCAGCTTTTCCCGCTTGGGATTGCATCCGGTCCTGTTCGTGCCGTCGCGCAGGTCGACCATTGCCGCGAGCGCCCCCATCCAATCACGGTCGGGCCTCGGGTCGTCGAAGCCTTCAAAGAGCATGTCGACTTCGTCCATGGTGTTCAAGTTATGGAATTGCAGACTATCCAGATAGGCACCTTCCGGATAGTCCCCCCGGCCGTCGCCGAACATCAGGCTCAAGGAGCGGCGAACGTCGTCGAGAGCCGTCGAGACATTAAAGCCGTCCAGCATGCCTTCGCTGTAATCGGTGCGGAAGCGCTTTCCCTCCGGGCGGCGCGCCGAACGGATGTGGGTTTTACTGGCAATGAAGACACGCCCACGGGCTGCGGGATCGTAGTTGGCCGCCGCCGGAGAGAGCCCCAGGCGGCGGAAAGCTTCCCCGAAGTTTTTCTGGCTCGGCCCGTAAATGTTGGACGTGTCCAGGTAGTTGATACCGAGTCGATAGGCCTTTTCGATGATGGCGACGGGATCCACCCCCTCCGCGGGCCACTGAATCGATCCCTGGCCGCCGAGACCGAGAGTGGTTACCTGCCGTTCGGTCCTTCCCAGTCTGCGCATGATGAGTTGTTTCATGAACGTGCCCCCCTCATACACTGTTTGCCACGATACGGTACGCGGTAAAGTTTTCCCCCAAGGCTCCTGCCCGTCCTCAAATTTACCCACCTATTTCGCTCATTAATACGTGCCGTATCTATAATGAAGATAAGAGAAGCCTCCCCGTATGTCAATGAGGTTTTTTTATCACAACAGACAGGTCGTCGTGATCTCGCCCAAGGAAGCGGCCGGACCGGCTCTCATCGCTTTCTCAGATACGGTGCAGTGCGGAGCCGACATTAATTGATTGACATAACAGGACCATCCTGTCTATACTTCTGCCGCACAGTAACGCTTCGCATTGAATTTGCCGGCAAGTACATTCCCCGCGGTTTGCTGCGGGGTAAGCGAGCAAAAAATGGTTTTCCCCTCTCAAGGATCGAAGATTCTCCGCGGCTTGCTCACGGAGAGCTTCAATGCCGTCCAGTCAACCGTGAGGAACAGATGGGTATGAACCGTCTGTTTTTTTGCCACACATCGCAACACCCCGGAGAGCCATATGAAAAAGAAATGTTCGTTGCATTCGGCGGTTATGGAAGCCGCCTTCAACGACGAGACGATGGGAAATGAGCTCCCGGCCGTCGTGGTGGGTATCGGCGCCGCGGCAGGCGCACTGAAGTCCCTCAAGAAGCTCCTCGCCGGGATGCCTGCCGGGCAGGGCGTGGCCTTCGTCCTGATCCATCATCCGGAATTATCAAAGAGAAACCTGGTCAACCTCCTAAAGAGTCAAACGGCGCTGGATGTGGTCGAGGCGGCGAACGGCATGACGGTCCAGCCTGACCGTATCCACGTCATGCCGCCCGACCAGTTTCTCAACATGGCCGCAAGCAAACTTACCTTTCAGGAACCGGTTCACTGCAACGGCCTGCTGATGCCGATCGATCACTTCTTCTGCTCCCTGGCCTCCGACCGGCGCACGCGATGCGGCGGCATCGTGCTGTCGGGCGACGGCAGCGACGGCACCCTGGGATTGTCGGAGATCAGGGCGGCGGGCGGCAGGACTTTGGTGGAAGACCCGAAGAGCGCCAAGTTTCCCGGTATGCCCCAAAGCGCCATCAACGCCGGTGTGGCGGACGCGGTGCTACCGGCCGGGGCCATGGCCGGCGCCGTCGTCGCAATCGCTAAACAGATGATCGAGGCCGCCCGACATGACAGGGCGGCTTCACCGGAAATGGAAGCCGGCCTGCGGTCCGTCCTGGACACCCTGCGATCCAGGGTGGGGCACGACTTTCGCTGCTACAAGCCAAGCACCCTCGTGCGGCGGACCCGCCGGAGGATGACGCTGGGAAGATTTGCATCCATGGATGACTATGCCCGATATCTCTTGGAACATCCGGACGAGGTCGCCCTGCTGCAAAAAGACCTGCTCATCGGCGTGACGGACTTCTTTCGCCAGCCGCCGGCCTGGGAAACCCTTGAGAAGAGGGTCCTTGCGCAGCTCATGGAAACTACCATGCCGGAGTCGGAGATCCGGGTCTGGGTTCCCGGCTGCTCCTCGGGCAAGGAGGCATACAGCCTGGCCATGCTGCTGACCGAGCAGGCGGAGAAGGCAGGCAGAAAAACGGGCTTTCAGATCTTCGCCACCGATGCCGATTTCGCCGCATTGGCAAAGGCCCGCACCGGCAGCTATGCGGCCGCAGATGTCGGCGAGAACGTCTCGGCCGAGCGGCTCAAGAGATTCTTTTCCCGCAGGGACGGCCACTATCAGGTCATCAAGAGCATCCGCGAGCGGATCGTGTTCGCCGCGCAGAACATCACGGCCGATCCGCCCTTCTCCCGGCTGGACCTGATCATCTGCCGCAACCTCCTGATTTACCTCGACCAGCAGGTGCAGAAGAAAATCATCACCTTGTTCCATTTCGCGCTGCACGACGGAGGCTTTCTGTTTTTAGGCAATGCCGAGACGACCGGGGACCGGGAGGATCTTTTCGAGCCGGTCTCGAAGAAATGGCGGATCTATCGCCGCATCGGCGTCGGACACCGCATCAGCGTTGAAATCCCGGCTTGTCACGCGGGCGAGCCCCGGTCAACGCCGGTCAATCCCCCGACCGTGCCTATGACGCCCAGGCTGAGCCTGACTTCAATTGCCCAGCAACTCCTTCTGGACCGGTTTTCTCCTGCCTGCGTGATGATCGACCGCAAACTCCGGGTGCTTTATGCACACGGTATAATCGAGAACTATCTGACCATCCCGGCGGGCGAACTGACAACCCGGGTCGTAGACATGGCCAGGGAAGGCCTGCGGGCCCGGCTGCGCGGGGCAATCGACAAATGCATCGAGACCGGTCGGCTGGTCTCCTTGACCGCCCACACCCGGCGCGGCGAGAAATCCGTACCGGTCAAAGCCACGGTCAGCCACCTGAGGCACCTGAGAGAGACCGACGGCCTGCTTTTGATCACCTTCGAAGATCAACTCCCTGCCGCGAAGTCCGGCCGGCAATCCGCGGGGGAGATAGACATTCATCAACTGGCGGATGAACTGAAGATCACCCGCGAGGAGCTCCAGAGCACCATCGACCAACTGGAGGGCTCCAACGACCAGCTCAAGGCCTCCAACGAAGAGGTTATGGCGGCCAATGAGGAGCTCCAGTCGGCCAACGAGGAGATGGAAACCTCGAAGGAGGAACTCCAGTCCCTCAACGAGGAGCTCAACACCATCAACCTCCGCCTTCAGGAGAAGGTCGACGAGCTGGAAAGCACGAACGACGACGTGGTGAACCTGCTGGCAAGCACCAGCATCGCCACCCTGTTTCTGGATAAGAAGTTCAGGATCAAGCGCTACACGCCGGCGATCACCCGCCTGATGAGCCTGATCCCTTCCGACATGGGCCGGCCGATTGCGGACATCCTGCTGCGCTTCACCGACGAGGCGCTCCTGGAAGATGCCCACCATGTGCTCGTGGACCTGGCCCCCCGCTCGCAGGAAGTGCGGGCCGAAGACGACCGGTGGTACATCCGCCGCATCACACCCTACCGGACACAGGACGACCGCATCGAGGGGATTGTCATCACCTTCGTCGACGTCATGGATATCAAACAGGCCGAGGAAGAGCTCCGCGAGGCCCACAAACGGGCGGCATGGCTGGCCCGGTTTCCCGAGGAAAACCCAAATCCGGTCCTCCGCGTATCGGCGGAAGGCGTTATTCTCTATTGCAATCCGGCATCCGCAAGAAACGGGGAATGGGCGTGCAAAGTGGGTGAGTCCCTGCCCGGTCCGATCCTGCCGCATGTCACCCCGGCAATTGCCGCAGGAGCAGAAGTCCATCGCGAAATCCAACTGGGCGAGAGCTTCTACGCCGTCACCCTCACACCGTTTCCGGCGGAGTCTTACCTCAACGTCTACGGCCGGAACATCACGAAACGAAAGCGGGCTGAGGAGTCCCTGCGCAAACTGAACGCCGAACTGGAGGAGCGCGTCGCCCGTCAGACTGAGGAGATCCACAGGACCTACCAGGCGATTGAGGCGGAGAGGCGGCGTTTCTACAATGTTCTGGAGATGCTGCCGGCCTACGTAGTGCTCCTGACGCCGGATTATCACGTGCCTTTTGCCAACCGGTTCTTCCGGGAGCGGTTCGGCGAGGCCCACGGGAGGCGCTGTCACGAATACCTCTTCCAGCGGACGACGCCCTGCGATATCTGCGAGACCTACGCCGTTCTGAAAACCGGGAAGCCCCACCATTGGGAGTGGACCGGCCCGGACGGCCGCAACTATGACGTCTTTGACTACCCCTTCACGGACAGCGACGGCGCCCCTCTCATCCTGGAGATGGGAATCGACGTCACCGAAATCAAGCGGGCTCAGGCGGCTCTCAAGGAGTCCAACGAGACGCTGGAGCAGAGGGTAGCCGAGCGCACGGCGCAGTTGGAGACGGCCCGCACGGAGGCGGAAGAGCGAAGGCGATTGCTGGAATCCGTGATGGAGGTCTTGCCGGTCGGCGTGGCAATCACCGATGCCGAGGGAGGCAAAATGAAGTCCAACCTCGCCTACGAACAGCTCTGGAGCGGACAGCAGCCGCCGGCGAATTCCATCGACGGCGACACTGCTTACCGGGCGTGGTGGGTCGACACGGACGAACCTGTCCGTCCGGAAGAATGGGCTTCGGCCCGGGCCGTACAAAAGGGAGAATCCGTCACCGGACAGATGCTGGAGATTCAACGGTTTGATGGCTCCCGCGCCTTTGTCATCAACAGCGCCTCGCCCGTTTACGGTGCCGGAGGGAAGATTGTCGGCAGCGCGGTGGCCATCCAGGACATTACCGATCTGCGGTGGGCCGAAGAGGCGCTGCGGGAAAGCGAAACGAGGCTGCGGCTTTTCATCGAACACGCCCCCGCGGCGCTCGCCATGTTTGATCGCGAGATGCGCTATCTGAGCGTGAGCCGCCGCTGGCGGAGCGACTACGGCCTCGGCGACCGTACCTTGATCGGGATCTCCCACTACGACGTCTTCCCGGAGATATCCGCGGAATGGAGGGAGGCCTACCGCCGCGGACTCGCCGGAGAAGTGCTGCGGGCCGAGGCGGACCGCTTCGAGCGGGCCGACGGGTCGATGCAGTGGGTGCACTGGGAAATACGCCCCTGGTACGATGCGGCGGGCGCAGTCGGCGGCATCGTCATCTTCTCCGAAGACATCACCGAAGGCAAGATGGCGGAAGAGGCTCTTGAAAATCGGTCGCTACAGCTTGAAGCCGCCAACAAGGAGCTGGAGAGCTTCAGCTATACGGTATCTCACGACCTCCGCGCCCCGCTGCGGGCCATCGACGGGTTTAGCCGGATGATCCTCAGGAAGCACGGCGAAACATTTGATGACGACACCCGGCGCAAATTTAATACCATCCGGGACAATACCCGGATGATGAGCCAGCTCATCGATGATCTCCTGGCGTTCTCCCGCCTCGGCCGAGCCCAACCGTCCATGGTGACGCTTGACATGGAAAGGCTGATCAGAGATGTCTGGGAAGAACTGAAAACCATCAGCCCGGAGAGGCGCCTGACCCTGAAGATGACGGAGATTCCCCCGGGCAGGGGAGACCGGGGGCTGATCAAGCAGGTTCTCATCAATATTCTCTCCAACGCCGTCAAGTTCACGAGGAGGAAGGAAGAGGCACTCATCGAAGCGGGAGGGCATGTACAGGAAAGCGAGTGCGTCTATTTTATCCGGGACAACGGCGTCGGATTTGACATGCAATACCACGACAAACTGTTCGGCGTTTTTCAGCGCCTGCACAGCAGCGACGAATTTGAGGGGACCGGGGTGGGACTCGCCATCGTCCAACGGATCATCCACCGGCACGGCGGCCGAGTCTGGGCGGAAAGCAGAGCGGATGAAGGGACAACCTTTTATTTTGCCCTTCCGATTGAGGCTACCGGCTTCGGGGAAAAGACGTAATGACGGGCGCTTTTTTCTCCTTGTAGAAGTTCAGAAGGACAAGAATGATCCCGGCGCATACGGCCGGAAGGAGCCAGGCATAACCGTAGCCGTCCGTTTTATCCACCAGCAAACCGAACAGCGGAGGGGCGATCAAACTCCCCAGAAAACCGAAGCTGTAGCAGGCGCCGGTCGCCAGCCCCGTCGATTCCTTTTCCACGGCTTCTCCCACCATGGTGAGATAGATGGCGTTCCAGCCGATCCCGCTGATCCCGAAGGCGAGGATGGCGGTCACGAGCAGCGGGGAAAAAGCGGGGAAGAAGGAGATCACGCCCAACATCAGGGAAGAAAAAAACAGGATAAGGGTAATCAGACGCAGGATCCCCTTTCTTTGCCCGGCAAGAAAGTAATCGCTGGCCAGGCTCCACAGGATGCGTCCGGCTGCACCAATCAGGAACGATAAGGCAAAGTATTCACCTGCCCGGATAATCGGGTAATTCATTTCCTGGGTCAAAAACAGGATCAGGTAGGTGGAGAAACAGAACTGGCTTGCCATGAAGCAAAATGCGATTCCCCCCAGGATCAACATATCCCGGTGCATCGCCATGTGAAACATCTTTTTCCAGGCGAGGGGAGCTGGGGAGGTTTCGGACCGAACCGGGGATTCCCTGATCAACCAGTAGATCACGGACGCCAAAGCCATTTCACCCACACCCACGGCAAGCAGGCTGTCACGCCAGGTTATGGCAATCGTCAGGGCCGGCAGGAGAATCCCGGCGAAGATTCCTCCGAAGTTTACCCCGGTCTGCTTCACCCCCATGGCCGTGGCCCGGCCGATCGAGGGAAACCAGTCCAGGACGCTTTTACTCGTGGCGGGGCCGACAATACCGTTTGCCGCACCGTAGATCAGGAGGATCAGCAGCGCGATCGAGTAAGAAGGCGTCAGGGAAAACAGAGCAAGGAGGAAGCCAAGCATGCCGACCGCCAAGGTCAGCATCAGGCGGACCCCCGCAAAATCCGTGATGAGCCCCGCCGGCATCTGGCTGAACGAGGCCCCGATGGACAGGGCGGATATCAGGAATCCGATTTCGACCGAAGAAAGGTGAAGATCCGCTTTTATGAAAGGAGCCAGGATTCCCAAACCGGAGATGTTCATGAACGCAAGCGCATGAACCAGCCAGAGGACTCCCACCATCACCCATCCGTAATTGGATGGTATACTATTATTCATAGGCCCGCTGTTGAGATTCAAGGCCTGAATGCATGTTCTTCTGCAGAATGATGTCCATATTCGCTGTTCGCTTGCTCACGCCCCTCATGCCGAGACCGGGTGATGTCGGCGCTATTGTTCAATCTGAGTCGTCGTTGTGTCCGCACCGGTAATGTAGATATGCGAAAAGGCGGAATCGACCGTTGCCCCGTGCCAATGCTTTTCCCCGGCCGGGAATAGAATGACATCCCCGGGGAAAACGGTCACTTCTTTATCTGCCGTAGCGCAGATACCTTTCCCGGAGGTAACGATCAGCACCTGATCATTGGTATGGGTGTGAAACTTATTTCTTACGCCCTGAGCAAAATTAACCTGGTGAACGGCGAACTGGTTGCTGTCTTGGTCCGTTATGATCGCTTGACGCGTTATGGGTCCGGTGAATAATTTCCCGCCGGAGGCTTCTGCGGGCACCTGGTTTACCTTTACAACTTTCATGGCTTCCTCTCCTTAAATGCTCGTTCATCCTGTTGAACCGGGGCAGGACAAATCGAGCTGACTTGTTCCTCTCGATGCTTCTGAACCGATTCATTTTCGACTTCGATCTTTCTGATCGAATCGAACAGCTTCTGATTCACCGGTGTGGGGATATGATGGCGTTTGCCCAACTCGATAACCCTGCCGGCAAACATCTCCACTTCCGTTTTCCTGCAGGCCTCGACATCCTGGAGCATTGAGGTTTTCCCTGCGGGGTTCAAGTCAGCCAGAACCGTCTCCCAGTTTCCCATATCCTCTTCCGAGAACGGAATCTTTTCCTTCTCGGCAAGCAGGATAACCTCCCGCATGGCCGACGTCATGAGATCCCGGGCCTCCGGAGAGGTTTGAAAGACGGAAAAAGGTGCGCGAAGCACTGCCGACGCCTGATTAATACCGACATTTATTATGAACTTCCACCAGAGGATGCGAACCATGTCCGTAGGTGTTTCATGGATGATCCCCGCTCTGTCAAAGAGGGCCTGAACACGTTTGACCCGCTCCGAGATAACGGGATTCCGGGCCTCTCCAAAGAGGATCCGCCCCCGGTTTTTGAAATTCACGCGATTCCCCTCTCGCAAAGCGTCTAGGCCTACCGATACGGCAGTGAGGACCTTTTCTCTCCCGTATGCGTCGCCGATCATCGCCTCGCTCTCGATGCCGTTCATGACGGAGATAATTGTCGTATCCGGTCCGATCCTGTTTTTCATCTCCCGAACGGCATCTTCCAGGTGATGGTGTTTTACCGCAACGATAACGAGATCGGAAGGAGGCGAGGGGTCTTCCGGTCGGATAACCGGGATGTTGCAGCGCCTGCCGTTGACGATCAATCCGTCTCGGCTCAGCCGTTCAAAGCGATCGCCGCCGGCGACAAACGAGACACAGTGGCTGTCCATCGCCTGGAACAGGCTTGCGTAGGCGCCTCCCAGGGCGCCGGCGCCGACAAGAGCAATGGTCTCAATGCATGATTTCATTTCTGATCAACTTCGGACTCTCGATAATGGGCAGCCTCGATCCACCTTCCCCGCAAAACTTCAGCGGATCCAGTGAGTCGTCTCCCCCAGCCCGCTACAGGGCGGCATACAATCCGCGCTTCACCTTGCGGATCTTTCCCTCTTTAGCGGTGCGATTCACGATGTTCCAGATCTGAACGTCGGTCAAACCGGTCTTTTGCTTTAACTCGGTGGTCGAAATCCCCTCGGCGCTTCCCTGGATCAGCGTTACAACGGCATCGATATTGGTGAGCTTCTTTCCCCCCGTCCTTTTCCTTTCCGCCTGCTTGACCTTTTTCCGGGAAATTTTCTTCCGCGCGTTGGAATCTTGTTTTGTCTTTTTCGCAGGACGGACTTTCCCCGCTTTCGGTTCTCTTGCCATCTTCTGCGATGGCCCGGATAGCAATTTTTGCAGTTTGTTGAAATAGGTCTTGACGAACTTCTCCGAACCTTCAACCTCGACTTCCCCGGTGCCCGGATTAACCCTGATCCGCGATGTCTCTTTCATATAGTCCTCCCGTTATTGGAACAAGATTTTGCAACGGCACCAGCTTATTAGCAATTTCTCTTTCTGTCAATACTCACTTTCATCATACTCACTTCATCTTGATGATGCACCGATTCAATCATCAGAGGTACATAATTCTGATTCATCCGGTTTTTGTGTACTTCTCTCTCGTTCACTACTTATCAATACCCTGATTCTACGGAGAGGTGATGAATTATTATTGTCATTGGCGACACCTACTGCTCCTTAGTCCGAGGTGACCACGCAAAATGAAGATTGCCGGTTAAAATGTGCAAAAATACCATGTAGGCCACCTGCTGGGGTGATAGACTGAGACTCCTGTAAGAGATTTCAGCTAACCCAGGAAAGGAGGACCAACATGGTAAGAATAAGCGTATCAAGTATTGATCGGTTTGTGAAGGATTTTGAAGGGCATCCGTTCAGCATAGGGATCGACGTCCACAAGCGCAGCTATCCATGTGGCCATTCGCCGCGCAGTTGCGCCAGGTGGCCCGGCAACATGGCCATGTCCTGACGTGTCTCCAGAGCGTTCCCGGGGTCGGTGAAGTGGTGGCCACGACCTTTATGCTGGAGCTTTTCGATCCGAAGCGCTTCCATAACTGTGATGTGACCTACCGTTACCCTCACTATCAACAGACATTGTTTTCAGCACCTCCCAAGAATAAGTTATTATCAAAGAATGGAAGATATCTAAACTCACAATCCTTAAAAATAGCAGTTTATGGAGATGACAACATGACTAACATTGACAAATTGGATGATGACGAAGTTATAAAAATTGCTCAGACGATGGGATATGACCAGAAGAAATCAGAGGGGTTAGAGAAGTATAAAGATAAAATTTTCGGAATGGATCAATGGGACGTATCCAAAATCCTCTTCTTTGGAACGACATGGGAGAAATATTAATATGGCGAAAACATATTTAGTTGTAGATGATGATGACGCTCTCAGGGAGCTATTATACATTTTGTTTTGTGATGATGCGGACATTTTGACTGCCAAAAACGGCCAAGACGCTCTGGCGTTGGTAAAAGCACACTGTTTCGACATCATCTTAACCGATTATAATATGCCTGTTATGAAAGGCATCGAATTCTTGGAACGGGCCAGAGAGACCAGCAGTGACATATATTCGCATTCGATACTTTTGACCGGCAGCAGAGACCAAGAAGTCAGGTCATTTAGTGAACGTAATGGTATCATATTAATTCTTAAACCATTTTCAGTTTTCACGTTAAGGGAAACGGTAAACATGTTGCTTGAGAGCAGCAAAGGTGATTACACAAACCATCCCACACATATTCAAGTTCCCCATAAAGGTGATCGTCATTCATTCCCGATTGAAATGATGTAAGCCTATCAAAATCAACGTTTGCTTTGTTACATGAAGGCATTCTCATTTTTCTAGAGCATAACGGCGGGAACCTTGCACAGCGGCTTACCACTTGAACACCGAAAGAATGTTTGAGAAATCATCCGTCCACCCATCGACCGTTTCGCTCCGTTCGATCTTCTTCCAGTCAGGGTCCCCGGCAAGGCCGCCGAAGTCATTTTCGTTTCTGGCGAGCAGAACCCATGTGGAACCGTCTTTGCCGATTTCATAATCCGAATCATCATCGCGGAGGCGGTCGGCAAAACCGCCTTCATCGGCTATCTTCGCCAGCACCGGAGCGAGGTCCACATATCTGTTCGTGATATGAATCATCAGAACCCCGCCCTTGTTCAGCTTCGAAAAATACATCTCCACGGCCTCTTTGGTAAGAAGATGCACCGGGATTGAATCCGAGCTGAACGCATCGAGGATGATGATGCCGTAGGAATGGGGAGGCGCCTTCTCCATCGTCAACCGGGCGTCCCCCAGGATGACCTTCCAGCCGGCCCGGCAATCACTCAGGAAGGAAAAATATGCAGGATTGGTCGAGATCCTCTTTACCGCCGGGTCGATCTCGTAGAAATCTATCTCCTGGCCGGGTCCCGCGTACGCGGCAAGGCTGCCGGTGCCAAGGCCGGTGACGGCGATGCGGGTTTTCTTTCTCCGCCCCTGGAACTCGGAAAATACCTGCCCTACGGGCCCCTGCCGATGATAATAGGAGACAGGTTCGGATCGGGTGTACGGATTGAGCCACTGCTTGCCGTGCAGCGTCGTACCGTGGGTAAGATTCATGAAAGTACCGTCGGTGTCCCGCGTTACCGTCAGCACTCCGAAGAAGCTCCTCTCCCGGTGTACGATGTCCCGCTTGAAGTCTTTTGAGACGACGACGGTTATGAGCAGCGCGGCAATCCCGATGCCGAAGAGAAACCGCTTTCGCAGGAACACCAATCCATAGCACAGAAGAGCGGGAAATCCATAGCTCACGATCAAATCGAGATGGTTCGATGTGACGTGCAGGAGACCTGGAAAGCCACGGGAGGCTTCCGCTGACCAGGGACCCGTTTGCCGTCGAAAAGTACGTGAGCGGGACAATCGCGAGGGGAACTCCGAGGCACAGGAGGATAAACCGCCCATTTCTGATGTCGTGTCCCCTTTTCCGCTTTTCGATCGGCAAGAGCAGGGCGGCGAGAATCAGGATCAGGGGATACTCGAGAACCGTATTGAAGGCTGCCGGTGCGATGAGCGAATTGAAGATGCCGCCGACCATACCGCCGACGGAAAGCCAGAGATAAAATTCGGTCAGATGCCGGGCCGCCGGTCTCGTTCGGGCAATCTCTCCATGACAGACCATACAGGTGAGAAAGAAGGTCATGAGATGAACGATGAACATCGCCCATTTCGGGATATCGATATCGGAGAAATTCACGAAGACCAGGACGGCGATCGAGACGGGCAGGAGCAGAACCATCACTCGGTGGACCATGGCCGGAACCCGGGCAAAGACGATGATGAAAGAAAGCAGGTAGAGAGCGAGCGGGATGACCCAGAAGAGCGGGATTGCGGCGACGTCCGTACTGAGGAAGGTAGTTACCCCGAGCATCAGGCTCGACGGCACAAAGGCATAGAGGATCCAGCGGCTCCGCTCCTTGTACGTAAGCCGGGAATCATCGGCGCCGCATGCTGCTGCCGCATCCTTTTCATTTTCTCCGCCCTCCGGCCGGTAGACCGACGGGTACTTCATCGTGACGCCTGCGCACAATACGGTGAGGGCCAAGATGATGAGATATCCGATGGTCCATGAGCGGCTTTGGGCGGCAAGTCGGAAATGCGGTTCCACCCATGTCGGATAGCTGATCAGGGCCAGCATGCTGCCAAGGTTGCTCGCACTGTAAAGAAAATAGGGATCTCCGGCAGATGGATGTCGGGTGCGGGCAAACCATCGCTGAAGCAGCGGCGCAGTTGCGGAGAGGACGAAAAAGGGCGGACCGACGGAGATTATGAGCAGCAGGAGGATCTCTCCGATCGGGTTCCCCTCTGCGGAAGGCGCCCACTGCCGCGGAATAGCTATCGGCAGCACAATGCATGCAAAACCGAGGATTGCCAGATGAATGATGATCTGGCGGGAGATCGCGACTTTCGTGGCGGAGATATGGGCATACCCGTAGCCCATAAGAAGCACTGCCTGGAAGAACATCATGCAGGTGTTCCAGACGGCAGGCGTGCCGCCGAACAGGGGGAGGATCATCTTTGCGATCATCAGCTCGACAAGAAAAAGCAGGCCTGCACTCATGAACAGCGTCAGAGAAAACAGGACGGGCAATGATGCGAACAACAGGCGACCAAGCATGATGCGGATATCCCCTACCAGGCTGTTATGGCGTCAACCGGGCAAACCGCCGCACAATGACCGCCGGAAAGAGAACGATCGCCGGTTACGACGGCCTTTGCTCCCTGCATTGATATCGTCCTCGAGGGACAAACCTGGACGCACTGGCCGCATCCGGTACATTTTTCCGCATCAATAACCGTTGAAACCATCCGGTCAATCATACGCCTGCCTTTGAAGACCGCCGCTTGTCCTTCACGAACTCGTCCAGCCAGAACAGGTTAAGCTCCGCGAGTTTCCCTCTCGTCGGCACACCGTCCGCGGGATCCCAGCCCATCGCCTCATAATAGAGGGTCAGGAGATCTTCAAACGCCCGGCGATCAATCCCCTTGCCCTGGAGCGCGCCGCTCTCCAGGGGCTCGAAAAGCCTCTCCGGAAGGGTGTCATCCTTGCGCCCGAACCCTTCGCGCAGATTGAAAACCCTGGCCATGGTCACGGTCCTCTCACCGACCTTCATCAGCTCCCACAGGCTCGTCTCCCAGCCGGTCACCGCCTGGACAACCTCCACGAGTTTGGGAAGAGTCAGCGCCCATACCGGGCCGGCCACAAAGTTGCACACCCCCAGGGATTCGTAGAGCGACCAGACGAAATGGAGGTAGGTGAAGTTGCGGGCCTTGCGCGGCCCCATCTCCCGGCCATCGACCGGCTCCAGGAGGCCGAGCGAGGCGATCCGCCCCAGATTGGGTCCGGGGGCCTGAAACGGGGTGTCATGGGGGGCCCGCACATGGTCCGCTCCCGTTGGTGAAACGGCGAAGCTCAACCCCTGGCCGGTCTTCCCGCGCGGGTCGTGCATGGGCAGCTCCTGCCCCTTGATGTGGAGGGCGAACTTCTCCGAGCCCTTGCCGAGCTTGGCCGCTGCGGCCTTGACGCCGTCGGCGAGGAGATTGCCCAGCCCCGGCTTGCGGAAGGCGATCCACTCGATCCCCTTCAGCATCGCCTCGGGGTTCCCGAACGTGAACTCGATCCCCTCCGTATCCGCCTTGGTGAGGATGCCCTTCTCGTAGCACTCCATGGCGAATCCGATCGCCACGCCGGCGGAAATGGTGTCCAGCGTATATCGGTTGCACAGCTCGTTCCCCTTGGCGATGGCAGCCAGATCGTCGATGCACAGGAGCGATCCCAGGGAGCTCAGCGTTTCGTATTCCGGCCCGCCGTACTTGCGGGAGGTCGCATAGGGGCCGGAGGGAATTTCCACCGCCCGTTTGCAGCGCACCGCGCACGCATAGCAACCTTCCTCGCTCTTCAGGATCGTTTCGGCCATCCGCTCGCCGCTGATCTTTTCCGCCCCCTCGAAGAAACCGGTGCGGAAATTGCGGGTCGGCAGGATGCCTTGGGCGTTGATGATCTTCACCAGATTTGAAGTTCCCAGCTTGTGGAGCACCTTGTTCGGGCCGTGCTGACCGATCAACTCCGTCAGGCTCTTGGACATCTCCCGGAACTTTTCCGGGTCATGAATATCCATTTTTTTCGTCCCCCGGACGGCAACGGCCTTCAGATTTTTTGAGCCCATCACCGCGCCCATGCCGGTCCGGCCATTGGCGTGCTTCAATTCATTCACCACGCAGGCAAAACGCACCAGGTTTTCCCCGGCCGGCCCGATCAGGGCCACCCGCACCCGCTTATCCTTGAGCTCCTCCTTGATCGCCTCCTGAGCCGGGCCTGTCTCCAGCCCCCAGATCTTCTCCGCCGACCGGATCTCGGCCTGTGCCGTCGTTGATCCAGAGGTAAGAAGGTTTTTCCGCCTTTCCCGTTATGATCACGGCGTCAAACCCGGCGAATTTCAATTCCGGACCCCAGAAACCGCCGGCCTCCGCCTCTCCGTATGCCCCCGTCAGGGGCGACTTGGCCGCGACGGTGATAGCGGACCATCCCGGCAATCGGCACCCCGGAAATAACGGAGGAGGCAAAGATCAGAATATTGTCGGTCGACAGCGGATCGATTCCCGGCTTAAGCTCCCGGAGCAGATAGTAAGAAGCCAATCCGCCTCCTCCCAGGTAGGTGCGGTATACGATCTCGCCGGGTTCCTCCACCCGTACCGTCCCGGAGGTCAAATCCACTCGTAAAATTTTGCCGTTATACCCGTAAGACATGTTCCCTCCATCAGGACTCTTTTTTCGTCCCCTCCGCGGCGAATATTTTTTCATGATGATTGCCGTTGTACGTATCCGACATGCCGGCAATCCTCAAACGCTACTGAATTTCAGCCAGCATCACATAAAAGGAATTTGAAAACGGAGCATCACCGGGAGAAAGGGCGTTGGCGGAACAGGTTAATTGCCTGTTCCCTTCTGTGTATCTAACCACTTCCTCGTGGTCTTCCGGAGGCGCAAGGTCACCGTCTTGAGCATCTGTTGGAAATCGGCGGAAAGTTTGTTGAATTCCCTGTCGAAAAACTCCCGATCGATGATGCCGACCTCGGTCGTCCCCACGGCTGTAGCCTTTGCGGACCGGGGCGCCTTGTCGATGTAGGCTTCCTCGCCGAAGATGTCTCCCGTTTTCAGGACCTCGATGACGATCTTCCTACCATCTATCTTTTTGGAAATCTCCACTTCGCCCTTTTCCACGACGTAGATCCAGTCGCCATTGGCCCCCTCATCGAAGATCACCTCACCGTCCTGGAATGTCTCATACGATGCGCACTGAAACATATCGTTCCTCCAAATCATTCATTCTGCATGCATGATTCCCTTATAAACGAAAATGTATGGTGACGCAAGCCGGCAAATTGAAGATAAAAATTAATTGACACCGCTCTTCTTTCTGGGATAGCCTCCCCCCGGATTACGCCGGAGAAACCGGCACCCGTGGCAATACTTCATTCAAGGAACAGCGCTTGAGTAATAATCAGGAGACATCCGTCAAACCCATGCCGGCCTTTCTCGGTAACGGCATTTCATTTCTGAAACGGCAAGAGCGGGACTGGAAAGTCACCGTCTTGCGCACGTCACTCGATAAGCTCGCCTACCAGATGGTCTTTCCGTACCTGTCCATCTATATCGTGGCGCTGGGGGCTACGGGTACTCAACTGGGCATGGTCAACAGCATCGGCATGATCATCGCCGGGGTCTTCGGACCCTTTACCGGATGGTTTATCGACAGGATCGGCCCGAAAAAGATCTACCTCGCCGGCATTGGTTTTATGGGCGTCTCCTATCTGACCTATGGCCTGGCGCAAAGCTGGGGGATTACCATCATAGCCATGATTACCTACTGGCTGGGTTTCTCCACCAGCTCTCACAGTTGCGCGACAATCTGCGGCAACTGCCTGGTCAACCGGGATCGGGCCACGGGAATGCTGATTTGTGAAACGGTTGCCGCAGGCCTTTTGGGAATGGCCGGACCGATGCTGGCTACCTGGCTGGTCGCCTTCTACGGCGGGGTAACGATCAGCGGCATACGGCCATTGTTCTTTACCGGCCTTATCATTACAATCGGCACCTTCGTCATCGTCCTGACACAGCTGTCGAAACGAATGTGGGTAAGGACAGGCGTCAATGGGCCAAACTTGTTGAAAGGTATCTCCCAGGTGCTCAAGGGAGGCAACCATTTGAAGAAGTGGCTGGTCATCGCTTCCATTTCCCAGTTGCCGGCAGGGATGGTTTTTCCTTTCACTCAGGTTTTCGCCCACTCGATAAAAGGGGCCAATGAATTTATCCTGGGGGCGATGGTTACCGGATCGGCCCTGGCATCCATCGTATTTGCCATTCCCCTGGGAAGGCTTGCCGACCGGATCGGCAGGAAGAAAGTATTGTATGTCACCATTCCGCTTTTTTGGATTTCCAACGTGATCCTTATATTCGCACCGTCGCCGGCTTTTCTGATCATCGCCGGTATCCTGCAGGGCTTTTACTTCATCGGCGCATCGATCGCCGCCGCCATAGAACGAGAACTGGTGCCTCCCGGGCAGATGGGAAGATGGATCGGCATCACCCGGTTTTTCAAGATGGTTCTGAGCGCCATCCTGGCCTTGACGGCGGGTATCATCTGGGACAGGGTCGGACCGCAATACCCGTTCGTCGCCTTCGTAATCATCGACCTCCTGATCAGGATGCCCCTGCTCATCAGCATGCCGGAAACCCTGCACTCGCATTTCAAAAAAAATGCTGCCGGGGATTGAATCGCTCTGCCGCTTGCTGCGGAGAATCTTCGATCCTTCAGAGGAACAAACGATTCCGTTTTTGCTCGCTTACCCCGCGGCAAGCCGCGGGGAATGCGCTCGCTGGCGGATTCAAGCGCCCCACACGAAGGAGCAGAGCGTGAGTTCACGCCAAATTAATGCGGCGCAGGCAGAGACCCCGTCACGGCCGCGACCCCCTTGAGAACATCCTCGAATCGCTGGGCCACGTAGTCGGGAGTCGTCTTCTCATGGCGTTTGTCCCCCTGGTTGGAGTCGATGAAGATGGTCTTGATGCCGAGCCGGCTCGCCCCGTAAATATCCCGGTACATGTCGTTCCCGACGAAGATCACCTGCGCCGGCAGGAGCTTCATGATGTCGAGCGCCTTCTCCATCAGCCTCTTGTCGGGTTTTCTGAATCCGTACCGGGCGGAGATGATGACGGGGTCGAAGTAACCGCTGAGTCCCACGGCCTTCATCTCCGGCAGGGCGTAACCGGGCTGGGAGTCAGAAACGAGCGCCAATCGGTATACCGGGCATAACTCGTCGAGCACCTCCCTTACGTCGGGGTAAAGCTGGAGCCGTTTCCGCGAGATGCCCCGGTATATCTGGGCAAGAGTCAGGGCAAGTTTCCCCCGTTCCGCGCTCGCCGGCATGCCTTCCCGTTCGAGAAATGCGTTCCAGATCCTCTCCACATCGATTTCCGGACACTCCTCACTGCAAGCCTCTTTTTGCTCCTTCATGATTTGGTAATAGCGGTCCCGCACCTCCCACCGGTGCAGGGATACCCCCTGGTAGGTCAGATAATGCGCAATGCCGCGGTATATCTCTTCCATGGACTCGTCGGTTTCGATGTCGATCAAGGTTCCATAGAGATCAAAGAGGATCCCTTTTATTGCCATCGCGTATCTACCTCAGTGTTTCTCTGGCTTCATCCAGTAACTGCCGGCGGTATGTATCGGTAATCCACGAGTTACGGGCGATGCGCAGAAGGGTCATACCCATGTGAAACGGAACGCGCTGCGTAACGGACCGAAAGGCGCTGTCCCGGTCCGGAAAGTGGCAGGCATACTCCCAGAGGAAGTGCCCGATAAAGGGTTCCGCCATCCGTTTGTCGCCCGCGTACTGCATGAAGAAGTGCTTGATCTCGGCCGCCACCCGGCCCACGTCGAAGACCCGGTCAGCCGAGCTTCATCCGCTCCAGGTCGATGGCGATCACCCAGAGGCCGTCGCCGAAGAGGATATTGGTGGGCGTTACGTCGCCGTGGACGAGCACCTGGTTGTCCTCCCCCATGAATCCCTTCTCCCGCCACCGTTCCTTCATCCGGTGAAAATCCTCCGCATCATTCCACCCGATGTGTCCCCAGTTTTTCAGCTGATCCATGATCCGGTCGAAGTAGGAGCAGTCCCGGTTAATATCGACCCGTTCCTCGATGGCGGTCCTGTTGTGCAGGGTGGCGAGAAAATAGGCGAGCGCGGTGAGTTTCTCAAAGAGGGCCACCCGCGCCCCTTCCCGGATCGCCTTGACGATGAAGTCATTCAGCGGCGTACCGTAACAGAACTCCTCAATCAGGACACAGTTAAGGCTTGCATTGCGACCCAGAGGGCGGGCGACATAATGAGGATAACCGGAAAAACCGATACTGCGCAGGTGGCTAAGATTGTTGAATTCCCGCTCCATGTGGTGAAGGGCCGTCTCCGGCGAGCGGTCCGAGACGCCGTTAAAAAATTTTCCGATCATGCGCGTCTGGCTGTGCCGCTCTTCGTAGAGATAGACATGGTTTGACGCCTGAAACATAAACACTCGAAAGTCGGGGGAGAGGTCATGGACACCCAGCTGCGGGAGGATGTCGTTGCGCAGATAGCCGTAGAGCGGATCGGTGTTAGATAGATTTCCCAGGTATTTCATAAGATTCAGTCGTGAGAAGGCCTCAGGCCATGTTGCATCAGCTTCGCACGACCCAAGGGACCGGTAACGAGCTCGGCAAACGCCTTCGCTGCCGGCGCGGCATCGGTCCGGTACCAGAGCGAATATGTAGTGGCGAGGTCATACTCCTTGGGAAACGGGCCGACCAGCGCCGCACGGTTGGCCTGTACGACCTCGCTGAGCTGGGTGACCCCGAGATCCGCTTCGCCGGCAAGGATCATACGCATGGTTTCAACACCGTCTTTTGCGAGTATCGACTTCTTAAGCACTTCGGCCTTGACGCCGAGCGTTTCGATCATCCTCATGAAGTGCGCGCCGACGGTGGCGCCCCGCGCGGGATCGGAAAATGCGATGCGCGGCGCGGCAAGCAAGGCGGCTTTGAGTTTTTCCGGTGTCGAGATATCCGGTTTGGCTTGTCCGGGTGACGCCGCAAATCCTCCGACGGTATCGCCGACCACGTGGACAACACCATTTTTCAATTTCCCGGTTTTTTCCGCGTCGCGGATGCGGATTTTGGTGGTGATCAGAAACGTCGCCCCACTGTCCGCCAGAAAACGCTGCTCCGCCGCGCCGGCGGTATCGAACACCGGCGCAATCCTGTGGCCGGAGGCTTTTTCGAATTCAGCGGCCAGTTCGATGATAGGCGATTTTACGCCGGCGGCGGCATACAAGCGCAGCTCCGCCGCCAAGGCGTGTCCGGTCACGGTCACGCCGGAGAAGCCACACAAGGCCGGGAAATTTTCAGAAAAAAAGAGCAGATGTTCGGAGCGACTTCCATGGTGAATCCTCCCCTTGCGGTATAGCATACAGAACGGCAAATGTGACTGCCCATGAACTACGGTCAAAGCCCCCCGGCGTTGATCGGATCAGCTGCGTTCCAGTATTTCAATCCGGGAATTTTCGGGGCCGCGGATAAAAGCGATCTTCAGGCCGGGCCGGACCGTAAGGGGTTCTGCGGTGAATACCACTCCCCGCCGTTTCAACTCGGCGCACGTCTCATCCAGATTGTCGACCCGAAGCCCGAAGTGGTCGAGGCCCAGGTAACGCCCGGCAGGCGCGGCCGGCAGGTTTTCCCCGGGCGCTGCCTGGAAGAGAAAGATGGTCAAGCCGTTCAGGTCCAGGTCGATCCGGGGCTTTCCATCAGGTGCGGATTCGATTACCTTCGCATCGAACATCGTATGAAAATAGTTCGCTGTGGCCTTCGGGTCTTTGGTCACGACATGAACATGATCAAAGTAATAGGTTGGTGGCATAGAGCTCTCCTTTGCTGATAAAATTTTATTTTTTAAGTGGGGCGAATGTACAGAATGCCAATGCGTATGTCAAGCAATACCAAACGCCCACCCCGGGGGAATGGAGGAGAATCGCCGATCCTGAAGGAGGAGGAACAGTCATTCCTGCTCCTCCCAGTTCGGCAAAGCAATCATCAGCCGTTAAATCCGGCGGCCTGTTTGTACCAATCCAGGATCTCGCTGCCCGTCATGAAGATAACATTATCGTGCTTCTTGATGTAGTCGAAAATCTTGCTGAAGTAACCGATGCGATGGGGCACGCCGGTAAGGTACGGGTGCACCGCGATGGCCATGATTCGGGCGTTTTGTCGACCCTCTTCATAGAGCGTGTCGAACTGGTCGCAGGAGCGATCGAACAGCTCCGCCGAGCGGTGGTGCTGCACGGCATAGATGGGGATATCGTTGAGCTCCATGGTGTAGGGGATGGAGAAGAGTGTGCCCTTCTTCACCTTCAGCGGGTAGGGCAGGTCATCATTCACCCAATCCAGGACGTACTCGATCCCCTCCTCTGCGAGGATATCCGGCGTGTCAATCGTTTCGTGCAGACCCGGCCCCATCCAGCCGCGCGGCTTCTGTCCCGTCTTTTCCTTGATCACGTCGATCGTTTTGCGGATAACGGCACGCTCATCCTTTTCCTTCGGCAGGGCCCTCTGCAGAAAACTATGGCCAAAGAGCTCCCAGTTACTCTCAAGGCAGGCGTCAACGATCTGCGGATAGGTGTTGCAGACCGAGCCGTTCAGACTGACCGAGGCCCTGACACCATGCTTGTCCAAGACATCCCTTATCCGCCAGATACCGACCCTAAGCCCGTAGTCGAACCAGCCGAAGTTGGTGATGTCCGGCACGATGGTGACACCCTGGGGCGGCGGGAGAACCGTACGGGCCATCGGCTCGTCGAACGGCCACTCCTCGATATTTACGATCACCCAGACGGCAATCCTGGCATCTCCGGGTAGTTTTAGGGGTTTACGGTCGACGATGGGGATGAAGTCAGCACGCGGATTGGTCATTACGTTATCCTTTCTTCCGTAAGGGAAACTCTTTGTCCCGGCCATCAAAATCATTCATTGATAATCTCACCTCACGGCAGGTTCACTGTCCCGGTTATGATCTGCTTGTTCCCCGACTCTTCGTTATTCGGCCCCACACCGGCGATGGTACCCAGGCGGGACTTCAGCGAGCGCCGCTCCCCGCCGCCGGACAAAGCGTCGTAGTAAACGGTGTTTGCCATCACTTTCTTGACGTATTGACGCGTCTCTTCAAACGGGATTGTCTCAACATAAATCGCCCCCTCGAGCGGCTTCGAATCGCACCACCTGCGCGCGCGGCCCGGCCCGGCGTTATAGGCGGCGGCGGCGAGCACCGGGTTACCATCGAACCCGCCGAGCACATGCCGCAGGTAGAAGGCGCCGAGCGCGACGTTCACCCTCGGCTGAGTCACGCGCGACGGATGAAAACCCTTCATCCCGATCTTCTGTGCGACCCAGCGCGCCGTCGACGGCAAGTAACTGCATCAGTCCTTTGGCGCCCGCCGGGGACTTGGCGTCTGCGATGAAGCGGCTCTCCTGGCGAACCAAGCCCAAGACCCATGGTTCATCGAGTTTCCGAACGCGAGATTGCTCGGCAAGAACGTCACCGTAGGGAGTGGGGTACCGCATGTTGAAGTTGTGCAGGGCGATCGTTTTGTCGGCCGTGTTGATGGCGCGGTCCCAAATCCCGTTGCGATGCGCCAGCTCCGCGGCGGCAAGCAGCGCCCGGTCGTCCATCGTGCGGATGGTCCACATCCATTCGGTTGTGGCCTCGCTCCGCAAGCCGAGGCGGTATAATGCCAGCGCCCGCTTCAGTCCGCCCCGGGCAGCGGCCTCTGCAAGCTCGGCTCTGGTCGGCGGCGCCGCCTTTGGCGGGATCGTGAGCGGCATTCCCAGTTCCTCGGCAGCGAGCTGGCCGTAGAAATGATGTTCGCCGGCGATGCGCCCCAAAAGCCGCTGCCCATCTTCCTGCGCCTCGAGTGCACACAGCGACCGTCCCAACCAATAGATCCAGGTCGGCTCATTGCACACCGGCGGCGCCATTCGCTCGATCGCGACTCTCACCTCCTGCCAATTTTTCTGCCGGAGCGCGATGCGGGCGCGCCAGGCAAGCTGCTCTTCCGAAAGCGGCGTCTCCCCCGCTTCCCTGAACCAATCCACGGCCTCCGGCAGGTGACGGCGCGCCCCGCAGGTCGGCGAGCATCGCCCACACGTACTGCCGGTCCTCAAGCGGAAAACGCTCCCGCAGCTTGCCGTTCCAGGAGCTCACCGCGATCTGCGGATCGCTCTGGGCCAGGCGTGTAAGCGCAACAATTACGAGTTCTCGCCCGGCGGCTGTTTTCACATCCGCGTCAGATCGCTCGAGAAACCTGGCCGGTCCTTTTGCTACACGGTCGATTTGACTCGCCCGGGGAGCTTGATCCGCGGGCAGCCGCTCCGCCATCCGTTCGGCCTCCGTCATGAGATTGGCCCGGATCAAAAGCCGGAAGCGTTCACGCAGGTCCCGCGGCGTGAGATCCCCGGACTGCAGCATCGCGTCCGCCACCGCGGCGCAGCCTTCCGGCAGCGGCCGCGGCGCTCTCCAGAAGGGTTTGATCCCGGCGAGTACGGAATCGCGTCTGCTCGGGCCAGCGCTCCTGAAGCGCATAACACGCGACATCGGGATCATCTCTGACGAGCGCGGGATATTCCTGCCGGAAAAGCTCCCACTGCCTGTTTTTCCCCAGCACGCGCAGCCAATCCCTGCGCAACTGCTCGGCAAGCACCGTCCCCGCATGGCGGTCCAGGAACTCCCGCAATTCACCCGGAGCGGCTTCCTCCAGACGCAGACGCAGTTGCCAGAAATCGACATAGGATTCGAGCATGTGGCCCCGGGTTTTTTCCGCCTGGCGGGCAAGTTTGACCCGGTCGCCGGCAAAAAAAGCGTCACGGGAGGCAAGGAGCGCCTTGTCACCGGAGACGCCCCTCGCCTCCGACACGGCCGGGGGAAGCGCAGCCAGGATCGCCGCGAGGAGGGCGCACGTTATCGCAAAAATCCTCACCATCCTGCTCATTGAGAATAACCTATTGATAAATTCTTTGCCAAGGCGTGAAAACGCTGCCCGGTGTAGCGGAAGAACTCCCGATATGCATCGCAGAGATAATTTTCCCCCGCAGATGATCGATAATGCTGGCATCCGAAATGACAGAGGAAATTCCATTCACAGGCAGTGCAGCCGGATGTTTGCTCCCGTTTCCGGCTGTTGAACTCACGCCTCTTTCGCTTCTTCATCATATCACTGATCGACGTTTCCTGGAGATTTCCCAATACCCACTGTTCTTCCACAAAGAAATCGCATGGATATACATCACCGTTATATTCTATGACCCACATAACTGCCGCACCGGTTTTTGAACGCACAGAGCTCGGGTTCTCTGCCCATATAGACGGCCAGGATATTCTCAAACAGCCGTACCGAGGCGATCGGGTGTCCATTGTTATACCATACATCGAAAAGGGTACAGAGAAAATCCCGGTACTGATCGACCGCGACGGAATAGTCCTCCGTCGCCCCTGTCTCCCGGTTGATCTCCACACAGGGGATGAACTGTAAACGGTTGAGGCCATTGTCGATGAAAAAGGTATAGAGCTCCCGGGGTTTCCTGGCCGTCACCGCATTTACGACGGACAGAACACTGAAGTCCACCTGATGGTCTCTGAGGATCTGTATTCCTCTGCATAGTCCGTTGGAAGCCATTTTCCCCGTTGATTGAATAGCGGTAGTGATTGTGATCCTCTTCGGGACCGTCCAGGCTCACGCCAATGAAGAAGTTATACCGCCGAAAGAACGCCGCCCACTCGTCATTGAGCAGCAGTCCGTTGGTCTGCAGGTTGTTGCTCACCAGTTGAGCCGACAGACCATAGCGCTCTTGATAAGCGACGACCCGGTTGAAAAAATCGATACCCGCCAGGAGTGGTTCCCCGCCCTGCCAACCGAATGAGGCGCCCCTTCCGGCCGATTGCATATATCCGGCAATCATGGTTTGAAGCGTCCTATCATCCATGATATGGCGCCCTTCGGAGCGATAGGGATCGCTCTGACGCCGGTAAAAGCAATATGTGCATCGCATATTGCAGTCAGCGGAGACCGGTTTGATAAGCAGGCTCAGTTCATCGTCCACCGCTCCTGCCTATCCTTTCGGGACTGACGACTTCAGATACTTAGCCAGCCAGCCGACGGTCCGGCTCCATGAATCCCGCGCGGCCTCCGCATGGTAATTGGGGCCCTCCTTATGAAATGCGTGTTTTGCGTCCGGGTATATCTTGATGTCGAACGTCTTTTTGTTCTTCTGCAGCGCCTCTTCAAGTTTCTTCACATCGTCAACAGGGATACCCGCGTCTGCCGCTCCGTAATTGCCGAGGAGCGGGGCGGAAATTTCAGAAACGAGATCGATAGGCGATTGTGTCTGCAGCGGGGTGATCTTGTTTATCGGACGGCCGTAAAAGACCACTGCCGCTTTTAAATCCTTTCTGTGCTCGGCGAAGAGGAGAGAAAATCTTCCCCCCATGCAGAACCCCATGCAGCCGATGGAATTGGTGAAGACGACGGGCTGCTTCTTGAGATACTCGACGCCGGCATCCAGGTCCGCCATTGCGTCGTCATCCGATAGTTTGCCGAGGGCATTCATCGCCTCATCCGAACCGCCGATATAATCCGGGCCCAGGCTGCGGGAGACAAGGTTGACCGCGAGGCTTGCATACCCCTCCCGGGCAAGATCCTTCGTGACATCCTGGATATAGTCGGTGACGCCCCTGTTTTCATGGATCACGATGACCCCCGGATAGGGCCCTTTCCCGTCCGGCCGAGCAAAATACCCGCCCAGTGGTCCCCCCTTGCCCTCGAACCAGACATTCTGGGACATAATATCGGGCTTCACCTGCGCAGAGGCCATTCCCGGAAGCTTCACCATCCCCCCCGCCACGGTCAGCCACCCCGCAATCTTCAGAAACATCCGCCTTGAAAGCCCCCGACTTCCACTCCGGTTTAGATTATTCATTTCCATAGTGTCTTCCCCCTTCTCAACTGCGCTTCGCTGTTCGGTTGACGTGATTTTCCGTATCACTGCATCATCCCCTTTGTCCCTGCATCGCAGGGGCGGTGATCATATCCTGCAACGTTACCTCCGGATGATGGTATCGCTCATACCGGGGCGTCTTCTTGCCGAATTGGATCGCTTCCTGCGGGCACCACTGGATGCAGGCGAGGCACTGTTCACAATGGTGCAGCCAGACGGGTTTGTCCGCCTTGAGATCGATATTTCCGCAGGGGCAGATTGTTTTGCAGATGCCGCAGCCGTTGCACCGGTCATCTACCCAGAAACTCTTGTCCATCCCCGGAACATGGGGAAAAGCGAGCCGGTTGAGCCGGGTAAACAGGATGTTCTGCCAGAGGGGCCCCCTCTCGACCGGAGCCAGCTCTCTTGCGGCAACCGCGGCGGCGATGACTCCGAGCTTTTTCCTTGCCGCATCGATCCTCCCCGTCCGCTTCTCCTCGGGTCCCGGCCCGCCCCAGGGAATATAGTTGGACGGCATCTCTATCCCGAAACCTGTGGAAAGAGATAATCCTTTCGACTGCATCAGCTTCTTCAATTGCAGGAGGGTGGCGGCGACCTGGCCGGCGTTGACGGCAACGGCGAAGTAATACCGCGACGGATCTTCCGCAAGCGACTCCACGAAGGAGATCACCTTGCGCGGCAGACCCCACATATGGACAGGGAAGATGATCCCGACCGCATCCGCCCCTTCATTGCGGGGATCCCCGTCTATCCGGGAAATCGGGACAGTCCCGGCATCGCCGAGTTTTTTTGCCAGTATCCGGGCGGCCCAGAGAGAATTTCCGGTACCGGTATAATAAAATAGATCGGTCTTCATGGGCATCTCCTCAGTAAAGTTCGACTTGACTTGGGAACATCACCCGCACCCGGCCTCCGTATCAAGATGCTGCTTATTTTAATGCAATGTTTTGGCGTTTGCCATGAAAATTGATGGCTATTCCGGCATGCCCTGTTTTTTTCCGGCTTTGAGGCGCGATTTGTTCGTTGCCCGCGAGTGAAGGGATAAACACCTCCGGAAACGTAAGCCGACAAATTGATTGACTTCAAAGGGTCAAAGTGATAGGGGAAACATCCCTTGCACCGGAAGGATGAGTTTGGTCATGCTGGATATCAAATATCTCAGACAGAACATCGATTTCGTCGTCGGGAAGATGCGTGAGCGGGGCCAGGAGATGAACCTGGAGCGCTTCATCGCCCTCGACGCGCAACGGCGGGATATCATCCAGGAAGTAGAGGGGCTCCGAAGCGAGCGCAACACCGTTTCCAAGCAGATCGGCGAGAAGAAGAAAAACCGTCAGGACGCCACGGAGATCATCGCCCGCATGGGGGACGTCTCCAACCGGATCAAGGAGCTCGACGAGACGCTCAAGCAGACGGATGAGGAGCTCCAGGCGATCCTGATGACGATCCCCAATGTCCCGCATGCCTCGGTTGTCTGCGGGAAAGGGGCAGAGGATAACCCGGTCATCCGCGTCTGGGGCGAGAAGCCAACCTTTCCGTTCACGCCGCGACCGCACTGGGAGATCGGCGAGGAGCTGAATATCCTCGATTTCACCCGCGGGGCGAAGATCACCGGCGCGCGCTTTACGCTCTACCGGGGGCTCGGCGCGCGGCTGGAGAGGGCACTCATCAACTTCATGCTCGATCTGCACACGCGGGAACACGGCTACACCGAGGTCCTCACCCCCTTCATGGTCAACCGGGAGAGCATGACGGGCACGGGGCAACTCCCCAAGTTCGAGGAGGACCTCTTCCGGATCGACAAAACGGACTATTTCCTCATCCCGACGGCGGAGGTCCCTGTGACGAACATCCACCGGGAGGAGATCCTGAGCGAGAAGGAGCTCCCGATCTGTTACGTGGCCTACTCCCCGTGTTTCCGGGCGGAGGCGGGCTCCTACGGCAAGGACACCCGGGGGCTGATCCGCCAGCACCAGTTCAACAAGGTGGAACTGGTCAAGTTCGCAACGCCCGAGGATTCCTACGAAGAGCTGGAAAAGCTGACCCTGAACGCCGAGGAGGTCCTCAAACGGCTGAAGATCCCCTACCGGGTCGTCTGCCTCTGCACCGCAGATCTCGGTTTCTCCGCCGCGAAGACCTACGATATCGAGGCGTGGCTCCCGGGGCAGGATGCCTACCGGGAGATCTCCTCGTGCAGCAACTTCGAGGAGTTCCAGGCGCGTCGCGCCTCGATACGGTTCCGCCGCGAGGAGAGCGGCAAGGTGGAATTCGTCCACACCATGAACGGTTCGGCGCTGGCAGTCGGGAGGACCCTCGTCGCCATCCTGGAGAACTACCAGCAGCAGGATGGAAGCGTTGCGATCCCCGAGGCGCTCAGGCCCTACATGGGAGGAGTTGACAGGATTCCCGCCGCGGGGTAGCATAAAAAAATTGCGGAGGGATGGCCGAGTGGTCTATGGCGGCGGTCTTGAAAACCGCTGGGTGAAAGCCTCGCGGGTTCGAATCCTGCTCCCTCCGCCATTAATGATATCGACCTGCCGGCCCTGGGTCGAAATAAGCACAAAATGATCGCGGAGAGATGGCTGAGTGGCCGAAAGCGATCGCCTGCTAAGCGATTGTACGCCCTTCAAAGGTGTACCGCGGGTTCGAATCCCGCTCTCTCCGCCATTTTTCCCCTCCCCGTCCCAAAATTTCAAGGCGAAGCTGTGAAAATCGATTGGCTACCACTATTCCGCCATCTGAAGTAAAATCCATACAGTATCACTATGTGATGACGCTCAGCCGCTAACCCGCCTCTATCCTCGCTGAGAGCCGCTTCAGCCATGAAGGAAATTCCATACAGAACTGCTCTGCTCACGGAACGGCAATAATGGCAATTTATCCTTAAATATCAACGCCTATCAGACGAACCTGGATCATGGCACCGTCCTTGCTGACCAAGGGGGAGGTGGAGAACGGTATTTTCACCCGATGAGAAGCGGGAACTGCGGGATATAGAGCGCTTTCCGGCTTCCGTCCTCACATTCACGAAAGGAGGTACACCATGAACAGCAAAAAGACTTTATCCATCGGATGCTTGTCTGCGTCGGCGGCCGTCCTGGTATTCATCATGATCGTTGCCGCAACGGAAACTTTCTGCGATAGCAGCCGATTCAATCCGGCGATAACCATGCAGATGATTGAGCACCACCTTCAGGACGGCCAGACCGATCTCTCATCCGGACAGCTTCCTTCCGTTGCCAGGACCCTCTACGAGAAGGCTCGCTTCTATGGAATCGATTACCGGCTCGCACTGGCGATCATGGCAGTCGAGAGCAACTTCCGCAACGATGCCGTCTCCTCGGCCGGCGCCCGTGGCATCATGCAGATCCGGCCGATCCTCGCCTCCTCCATCGCCAATGAAGCGGGTATCCTGTACCGGGAGGCGTCCGACCTGTTCGACCCGGCAAACAATATCCGTCTCGGCCTGCACTACCTGTCCTGGCTCAGCTCAATTTTCAAGAACACCAGCGAGGTCCTTCTTGCCTACAACATCGGGCACAACGGCGCCAAACGGTATCTGTCACATGCCGGCGATGCGGACAACCGCTATACCCGTCGGGTGATGGATGAGTATCAGCGGAACAAGACAAGCCTTCCGGCAATATGAGGGAGTAAAAAAGGAACCTTCGTGGAATCAAATCGGCAGGTTGGTACGCTTATCCACACTGTAGGAGCTGCCCTTGGTCTTCTTGGCGTAATTCTTCATCTCGGAGGCCGCCCCGGTTAGCTCTCCAAAATGGGAAAAACTCCGGACCGACGTACCTGTGACGCCGATGGAGATGCCGATGAACGGGAAGAATCCTGCCGTCCCCTGGCGTCCCACGGACTCGACACCGCCCTTTTCCCGGTCTTCGGGGTCATAGATCGTAGGGATGATCTGGTCGAAGGCGCTGATGATGTCGCGACAGGCCTCTTCGATGAGTCCCGTTTCCATAATAAAGACAAAGTCGTCACCGCCGATGTGGCCAACGAAGCTGCCCTGTGGTTGCTTGCTCTTAACGATGTTGAGAATGAGACGCCCCGTGATCTTGATCACCTCGTCGCCGCGGCTGAAGCCGTACTTATCGTTGAAGGGCTTGAAATAATCCAGATCGGCATAGGCAAAGGCGAAAACCTCGCCGCGCCCCAGACGATCCTCGATCTGCCGGTTGATCGAGATGTTGCCGGGAAGCCTCGTCAGGGGATTGATCTCCACAACCCGCTCGGAACGGCTGACCGCCAGAGAGACCCGTAAAAGCAGATCCCGTTCGAGATCAACCTTCCGGAGATAATCTTCGACAAACAGGCCCTCCCATCGCGTAACTGGCAGGCGATCGCCGATAACGGCCAGGATGGGGAGCTGGTTGAACATCGGATCTTCCTTCAGATTATTGATGCTTTCCACCATCGCATCATCCCCCGGAGCGATGTCCGCGATGACGAGGTTGGGAATGTCGTTATAGATGGAGTCGATCGCCGAGACCATCCCCCCCAGAATGATGGTCCGGAAATGGGGAGAGAGCAGCCGGTCGGCAAGGTTGGTCAATAAGGGGTCCTGCGAGACGACGACAATCGTTTTCATGGCTACAGAGTCAAGCCGCCGGATTCATCCCGGCACGCTTCCAGTTTATCCAGGACTTCCCGGATATCCGTTTCCGTCAGGGAGAGGAGCTCGAAGGCAGCCGGATGGATGGCCGGTACCAGCGGATCGCCGGCAAAACCAAACCCGCGCGAGCGCACCAGAATGTCCGAGAAATGGACGATTGCCGTCTCCAGAGGTGCACTCCTGGCGGAACCCGGGCGATGGTGATATTGGATCACATCGACGAGATTCGACGGGAAGCGCCACCTCCCCGCGAGCCACATGCCGATCGCGGCGTGCGTCTCCTGAAACACGCCCCACTCCGCTTCAAAGATCGGAATCCGCTGAGATGCGGCCTGATTCATCGCCTCCTCATAGAGCGGCGCATATTCCAAGACGAGGATCACCTTGCCGATATCATGCAGAAGCCCCGCCACGGAGACCTCTTCGGGATCCTTGACCCCCTTTTTCTCTGCGATCGCCCTGGCGACCGTTGCGCAACCCACGGAATGGTCCCAGAGACCCGCCATGACCTTCTGCATGATCTCGAAGACCGAAATCCCCAGCAGGAGACCCTTGACGACGTTGAGTCCCAACAGCATGATCGCATGCGAAACAGACGAGATCCGTCCGGGGAAGCCATAGATAGCGGAATTGACCATCTTGAGGACCTTAGTCGTCAGGGCCGGGTCCCGGGAAACGAAGTCACTGATCTCGCTGAGCGTAATACCGGGTTTCCCGATCACCTGAGAAATCTTTTTGAACGTCCCCGGCGCCGTCGGCAGGGCATTGATGTTCTCTATCCTCGCCCGTTGTGTTCTGATGTCTAATCGTTCCAAGAGATATTCTCGCTAATCGCTAAAGGAAGGTTCATGAGTAGAGGCTTTCAATCTGCTTCCGGACAATAGTTTTAATCAACGCCATATACGGTTTGTCATTGACAGTCTCGAATCGCTGCTCCAGACAGGCAAGGGCCTCATCGAGAGGGACATCCTGTTCGGAAGGTCCTTCCACAAAGATCCCCTCAACATTCATGTCCTGGATATTCTGGATCCATCTCTCCGTCAATTCGGTACCTTCTCCCAGGAGTGTCATCCCGTTCTTGCCGATAATGGGCTTGGCCAGCTTCATCCCCGGCAGCAGTTTGTCGATTGCGATCTTCGGCATGTCCGTCTCCTCAGTATGCGCGTCCCCGTTTGATCGTGGCACTTTTAATAGTTTTCGGAATATACGGCTTTTGACTTAAATATTCAAGGATTCTTATCGGGGCGAATTGCCTCACATTAAATGTTACCCAAGGAGGGGTTAAAAGAGGAACGTTGACTCATAATTCGATGTTACCGAACATCGCCTTCTCAAGGAGGGATACGTATGAGTCCACGATCCAAACGAGAGTATCGGGAAACAGTCTATTTGCGGTATAAAAATGCAACCCGTCTGGAGAAAACGGCAATCCTCAATGAATTCTGCGCCACCTGTGGATGTCACCGCAAACATGCCATCAGAGTCCTTAAAAGATTCAAACGCTTCACCAAACCAAAGGCAAAGAAAAGAGGGAAACCATCTGTTTATCGGAACGAGGCGATCATTAATCCCATGAAAAAAATCTGGCTTGCGGCAAATCTTCCCTGTTCAAAACGGCTCAAAGTCATGCTGCCGATCTGGCTGCCCGGATATATTGAAATGTTCGGAGAACTCCCTCCAGAGGTCATCAGTGCCTTGCTGAATATCTCCCCTCCAACCATTGACAGGGTTCTCAAACCGATCCGCATCCATTACCCCAGAAGGGGCAAAAGCACCACAAAACCAGGCACACTGCTACGAAAACAAATCCCCATCAACACCAATCAATGGGATGAATCACGTCCGGGATTCCTCGAAGCCGATACCGTTGCTCATTGCGGCGATTCCACCCAAGGAATGTACGCCAATACCATTGACTTCGTCGATATCGCTACCGGCTGGACTGAACAACGGGCAGTATGGGGAAAAGGCCAAACGGGTGTCCTGGAACAAATCCAGCATATCGAAAAAAACCTCCCGTTCCCCATCCGCGGCTTTGATTGCGATAACGGCGGCGAGTTCCTCAACGATCATCTCTTCAGGCACTTCACCAACCGAAAACAGCCCGTCCAGTTCACCAGAAGTAGATCCTATCACAAAGATGATAACGCCCATGTGGAACAGAAGAACTGGACTCACGTCAGACAGTGGCTCGGCTACGATCGCTTAGATAATCCCGGTGTCGTCGCCCCCCTCAACAACCTCTCTACCAAGGAATGGAGACTCTTCCATAACTTCTTCTGCCCCTCCGTAAAACTCATCGCCAAAGAAAGGATCGGCTCCAAAACCATCAAACGCCATGATCCTCCCAAAACCCCTTATCAGAGAACTATGGGATCTCCACATATCACCGAATCAGTAAAACGTTCCCTCACCAAACTACTTGAAAACCTCAACCCATTCCTGCTAAGAAAAACCATGGATAAGAAATTGAAAAACATCTTCTCCATCAACAACAAACCTCGGTAACATCTTTTATGAGGCATCGTTACCCAAAATCTCTCCCTCTTCGGTAACATTTATTTATGAGGCAATAGGGGGGCGGCGATGACACGTTCGACTCCATCCGAGCGTCTATTAACGCGTAGCGGTCCGTAGATAAAAAAAGGCTTCCCTTCGGACGCCCTCACATATGGTGCACCCAAGAAGATTCTAATCTCCGACATTCAGATTCCGAACAGAATAGCGAATGACCGATATGCATGTAAAAACAGCGGGAAAGTGTCGGAATTTTTTACACTTTTCAATATAAATCTATCTTGCTGTATTTTAAATATATATTCAGCCGTACACCGATATCGCTTTATTGGAAATGTCGGAATTCTTTACAAGTCATTATGAGAGGTAAATATATCGATATTTTATATCTAATTAAATCAATTAGTTAGATGAATTGATTTTCTGGCCTTAAATTTGCAGATCTGTTCACCATGTTCTGATCAGGCAAAAAATATTTAAGGGAGACGGACTAATGTCAGGTTTCGGATGTTTGATAATTAATCAAACCAAAGATTGGACAAGCCATTCAAAGGTTGTGATTAGGACAGGCAACCAAGACTTGTTAAATTCGCTTTTCCTTAAAACCGCTGAAATGAGTGCTAATGGGTTTGGTAAAATTATTTACAATTTCGGTCATAAAGATAGTGAATTACGCATTTTTTCTCTGCTCGGCAGCAGCATAGACGTTTTATCTCACCTCTTGGATGGGCAAGATTACCATCGATTGAGCACGGAGGCAACAATTGAAACTATCAACTAAACTACCCTCATCTTACACATTGAGATCCACTTTTTCGAGGGGTAATGAATGGCCAAAATTTCCTTAATCTCCAAATATATTTCCCTCAATTACTGTCCCGCCACTACGGCCACGGGAAGAAACATCCTGCCAATGGTCCAAGCCTCCATAGCGAGGTATTCCAGGAAATTGGGAAACAGATCACGTCAATCCGGAAGGACCTTTGGTAGGATGCAGAAATGATATGGATCATTATCTTATCGGCATTAGCATTATATGGTGTCTCAATCATGTCCTTGCTCATTATAGGCAGTAAAGCAAACGATCGGGAGGAAGCGCTTTTCATCAATCATCTCGCCAATTCAAAATCATTTAGTAGTAGATGAACAGCAAAATTTTCTTGACGAGAGCTATAGCTATTCCTACATTTTATTTACAGATTACCGGTGTCCGGTCAAAAGAGGGGCTGGAGGATTCGAATCTCCAACATTCAGATTCTGTAGAGACCTGTGGAAATATAAACAAGGGCTCCCTTTCGGAAGCCCTTGGTATGGCGCGCCCAGGAGGATTCGAACCTCCGACATTCAGATTCGTAGTCTGACGCTCTATCCAGACTGAGCCATGGGC
This sequence comes from uncultured delta proteobacterium, assembly GCA_963817385.1. Lineage (GTDB taxonomy): Bacteria > Desulfobacterota > Syntrophia > Syntrophales > UBA5619 > JAKAFS01. Next base: position 497,137 of record CAWFOM010000005.1, on the reverse strand, counting down.
GCGGATCCGTATCCACTCACCATCGAAATGTTACCCCGAGGGATACAAACCACCTTCCTGCTCTCCCTCTCGACGATGGGCGGCCATTGTACCCACTTTGCCGAATATGTCAACAGGATTCGGAAGGAAAAATGGAATGTTCTACTACATGAGCCTTAGTGGTCCTCCTGCGCTTTCGCGTCGGGGCCGTAGAGCGCCTTGACCTTTGCCCGATCGATGGAACCGTCTCCCGTTTTGGGAAGGGAGTCGACGAATTCGACATAACCCGGTTTCTTATAGCGGGCGATTCTCCCGGCTACAAAATCGATCAGTTCCTGCTCCGATAAGCGGGTTCCCGGTTTCAGAACGCAAACGGCCTTGATCCCCTCCCCAAATCGCGGATCGGGGACACCGATCACGGAAACTTCCTGAATGTCGGGATGCTCAAGAACCACTTTCTCTACTTCCACGGGATAGACATTTTCTCCGCCGGGCTTGATCAGTTCCTTTTCCGCCTTCCTTCCCACAAACCACAAGAACCCCTCTTCATCGAGGCGGCCGATGTCTCCCGTATGGTGCCAGCCTCCTCGAAACGTATGGTTCGTCAACTCCTCATCACCCCAGTATCCCACGAACACGAGCGGTCCCCGAACCAGGATCTCCCCCGGTTTCCCCGGATCGACTTCGCGGTCGGCATCGTCGGCGATCATCAGGTCCACCAAGGGGCCCGGCCTTCCGGCGGACCCGGGCCTCTCCGCGTTCGAACAGAAGCATGTCAACCCCATGGTCTCGGTCTGGCCGTATGCGAGCCAGAACCGCCCGGTGCCGAGTTTCTCGAATCGCTTGACCGTATCCGGCAATTCCACGCCGATAACCTGCTTCAGTGTGGAAAGGCTGCATTCGCCGGCGGCCTGCGCGTCGAGCAACTGGGTCAGGATGGGCGGGAAATTGCCGATGAAGGAGACCTTTTCCCGATCGATCAGCTTGCCGGCCGCCACCGGATCGTATTTTGCGATGAGCAGGTTCTTCCCACCAGCATGCAGCATCGTCAAACCGGCCATCAGACCGGCGATATGAAAGAGGGGCAGGATATTCAGATAGGCGCCGTCATAGCTCAAACCGAGTGCGCCGATTGTATGGATCGAACAGGCGACGAGGTTTCGGTGGGTCAGCATGGCGCCGTGGGGCTTCCCCTGAATCGCCGCGGTGTGGATGATGACGAGCGGCTCCCCGTCGGTGACGGCGACCGCCGTTCCCGCCGGATGATTCAGAAGCGAATCGAATGCGGTATAGGTCCCTCCCGCATTCCCGAAGACGATCAGTTCTTTCACGGAGGCGCAACCGGGCACCAGCTCCGGGAACATCTTTTCAAAATCGGGCTCGAAAAAAAACAGCACCGGCTGCGTATCGGCCAGGATGTGCCGGATCTCGTCGGCGGTAAGCCGTGCGTTAATCGGCACGATGATCGCCCCCAGAGCCGCTATGGCGCCGAGCAAAGGAAAAAATTCGGGACGGTTCTTGGTCAGAACGGCGATCCGGTCGCCCCGCTGAATCCCCCGGGACGCCAGTGCGCCGATGACGGCATGCGTCTCGTCATAAAGCTCCCCGAACGTGACCCGGCGCTCTTCGGCCTGTATCGCCACCCTCTTGTTGAATACGAGCGCGTTTCTTTTGAATATATCGTAAACGGTGAAGCTGCGCAGGTCCATGTTCCGCTCCCTTTTACATTGATATCTTTGAATTTATTAGAATATTATGGCGCCAACCCCGTCTGTTACCCATTAACAAAGCGGCTCCGGGATGTCAATGAGAATTTCCTTTCGTCTGATATCGCTCATCGCAACGTCGAGATGTTCCCAACGACGGTTCAATGCCCTTTTTCACCGGCAACGGGTGGGAGGCGTCGTGGATCACCCCCCTGATCAGGCCGTCGATGAATGCAGTCGCCCTGACCTACGACCTCGCCCACCGGCCCGAATACGCCGAGATCATGACAGCAGCCTCCCATCTCACGAAACAAGCGGGACTGGCCGCTCGGTCCCACTTCCACCGTTTATTTGCCCGGCTTTCCTCCCGGATCGAGGATGATCCGGCAGTCGGCGACCGTCGCCCCCTTCCCCTCCTCGTGGACCAGAAGCGGATTGATGTCGAGCTCGACGATCTCCGGGTGGTTGACGACCATATCGGAGAGCCGTACCAGGTTCTTCTCCAGGGTTTCGACATCGGACTTCGGGCGACCGCGGAATCCGGTGAATATCTTGTACCCTCTGATCTCGCTGACCATCCGATGCGCCTCGTCGCGGTCGACGGGGGCAAGCCGGAAGACGACGTCCTTGAAGAGCTCGACGAAGATGCCGCCCAGACCGACCATGATCAGCGGTCCCACGGGATAGCGGTTCATCCCGAGGATCACCTCATCGCCCCGCACGGCCATCTGCTGGACAAGTACGCCTTCGATCACGGCCGCGGGATCGAAGGCCCTTGCACTCGTCATGATCCGGGTGAAGACCTGGCTCGCCTCCTCCTTCGTCTTGACCCCGACGACGACGCCCCCCGCATCCGATTTGTGGAGGATCTGCGGAGAGACGATCTTCATGACGACCGGGAAACCGATCTCTTCGGCGATCCGCATCGCCTCGGCCTCATCCTTCGCGAGTTTCGTCGGCAGCGTATTGAAACCGTAGCACTTCAGAAGTTCCAGGCCGTCAATCTCGCCCAGGCGGGTCTTCCCGGCAGCGAGACAACCCTGGATCACCGCCTCCGCGGCAGCCCGGTCGGATTGGAGCTCGAACGGCGGAAGGTGCTCGCGGTTCAGCCAGTGGGAGTACTTGTAGAGCGCTCCCATGGCCTTGGCCGCGTCCTCGGGAAACGTGTAGACCGGATAGCCGTGTTCCTGGAGGTATTTCACACCGGCGGAGACGTCGACCACTCCCATGAAGCAGCAGAGGATCGGCTTGGGGGAGCGGCGGGCGACGCGAACGATCGCCTCGGCCGTCCCCAGGGCGTTCGTCATCGACTGCGGGGTCAGGATGACCAAGGCGCCGTCCACCCCCTCGTCCTTGATCACGGCGGAAAGGGCGTTTTCATAACGGTCGGAAGGTGCGTCCCCGATGACGTCCACGGGATTATGGATGTTGGCCGTCGTGGGAAGGCAGCTCGCCAGCTCATCGATCGTCTCCTGCTTGAATATCGCCAGCTCGAGGTCGGAGGAGACGGTCATGTCCGTCGCAAGAATCCCGGGGCCACCGGCATTGGTCACGATGGCGACCCGTTTCCCGCCGGGGATCTTCCGCCGCGCCTTGCCGAGGGCGCTTTCGTGCTTGTAGGCAAAGGCGTTGGCAAAATCGAAGAGCTCGGCGATAGAGTCGGCCCGGATGATCCCCGCCTGTTTGAAGATGGCGTCGTAGACCGCCTCCGTCCCGGCGAGGGCGCCGGTGTGAGAGGCAGCTGCCTGAGCGCCGGCGCTGGTCCGGCCCGACTTGATGATGATCACCGGTGTGGGACGGTGGCCGGAGGTGATCTCCTTTACCGCTTCGATAAATTCCCGCCCCTTCCGGAGCTCCTCGAGGTAGAGGATGATAACCGCCGTATTGAGGTCGTTATGGAAATAGAGGAGCAGATCCAACTCGTCGACATCCGCTTTGTTGCCGATGGAGATGAATTTCGAGAAGCCGAAGTCGCGGTCCGCGGCAAAATCGAGAACGGCGGTGCAGAGCGCCCCGCTCTGGGAGATGAACGAAATGTTGCCGCAGGCGGGCATCCTCCGGGAGAAACTCGCATTCATGCTGACGTCGGGAAGAGGATTGATCACGCCGAGGCAGTTGGGACCGACGAGGCGGACCTTGGCCTCCTTGCAGAGGGAGACGATCCGGTTCTCGATCTCCAGCCCCTCTCCTCCCACCTCGCGGAAACCGGCGGAGACGATCACGATCCCCTTGACCTCCTTTTCGATCGCCTCCTGCACCGCGTTGATACAGAGTTTGGGAGGCAGGATGATGATGGCAAGATCGACACTATCGGCAATTGCCTTGATCGAGGGAAATGTTTTGACACTCAGAATCGATTTGGCCTTGGGATTGACCGGATAGAGGGTCCCCTTGAAACCGCCATGGAGAATATTGGCGAAGATGTCATGTCCGACCTTTCCCGGCGTTGTAGATGCGCCTATGATGGCGACGGATTCGGGAGAAAAAATTGCATCAAGATTGTTCATGCCTTTCCTTTCGTTATTGATGTCTATTTTACCGGTGCGCGGCACCTGTTTCATAACCGGCCTGCCCCCGCTGGACAGGAGAAAAACAAGCTTTTTATCAGCTGTCATGCCGCGGATGCGGCGGGATTATCGAACTATGCCGGCGGGGTTGTCAAGCAAAAGCTCCCGGGAAGACGGCACTGCCGCCTGCTCGCACAGAAGCTTGGAAAAGTCCTCCGCAAAAGCCGGCGCTTCTACCACAAGCCATACCGACGCCGGGGAAAGAGGCTTGCTGAAGATAACTATTGATGCGCTTATGAAAAGTCGGTAAAATCTCCAATCAGAATCAAGGATGGCATACCGGTATACTGCGGGAGACGGCTGGTTCAATGGCTCCGGAAAAGCCCTTCAAGGTTCACCGCAGCCTGATTTATCGCATTTCGATCATCTCGAATGGAGGCACCAATGCCGGATCAGGAATACCGGCTGGCCATCGATCTTTCCCGGAGGATCGCCGCTGAAGTCGGTACTCCCCGCTTCTATATCGAGAAGGCCCGGGAGGTTGCGCTCTCCCGGGAACTGTTTGCCGCTGAGCCGCTCGTTGCAACGGGGCTCCGGATCGTTGCGGAGCGGGGTGCATGCCTCGGTCACGGAACCATCCATGTCGAAAAGGTGGCCATCGACATCGGCGCCCTGATCCTCATCGAGGAGGGAGACGCCGCCCCTGATGCCCGCGTCCGACGTTTGGTCTTCCTGGCCCAGCTTGCCGGCATCCTCCACGACATCCGCCGGACGGAGAAGGAGCATGCAGAGCGGGGGGCTGAAGAGGCGGAAAAGCTTCTGGCTTCGTTTTCCGTTCTGCATGAGGAACGTGCGGGCATCGCCGACGCCATCCGCAACCATGAGGCTTTCCGGCCCTGCCGGAATGTGGCCGGTCGCGCGGCTCAGCTCCTGTCCGACGCCCTCTATGATGCGGACAAGTTCCGCTGGGGGCCGGATAATTTTACCGAAACCCTTTGGGCGATGGTCGCTCCCCGGCGCGTGCCCCTGCAAGCGCTCATCCCCCGTTTTCTCCCCGGCATCGAGGGGATACGGAAGATCCGAGATAGTTTCCGGACACCGACGGGGAGGGAATACGGACCCGATTTCATCGACCGCGGCCTGACGATCGGCCGGAGGCTCCATGCCGCATTAACGGCACCTGAAACATGGCAGGGCAAAATAGGAGTCCGCGACAAGCCGCGGTAAATACGCTCGTTGCCGAATTCAAAGGAGGAACGGATGACACTACTCACCATCAAGACCGCGGCCCGGTTTGAAATGATCGACATCACGGGCCGCGTGGCTGCGCTGGTTCGGGAAAGCGGGATCAAGCAAGGGGTCTGTCATGCGTTCGTCCCTCATACCACGGCGGCAGTCACGATCAACGAGAATGCCGATCCGGATGTTCCGCGCGATATCCTCGCGGCCCTCGACCGGATCGTCCCGCTTTCCGAACGTTACCAGCATGCGGAGGGGAACGCAGCCGCCCACGTCAAGGCCTCGCTATTCGGCTCTTCCCAGACCATGCTCATCGAAGACGGCAGCCTCGTCCTCGGGACGTGGCAATCGCTTTTCTTCTGTGAATTCGATGGGCCCAGAACAAGAAAGGTGCTGGTCAAACTGACCGCCGACTGAAAAACCCCGGAGGGGAACCCCTCCGGGGGAAGGAAACGCCCGGTTCACTCCGTCCGGACAGTAATCTTCTTTGCTTCAACCTTCGGGATTTTGTGCAGGATAAGCTTCAAAAGACCGTTTTTTACTACCGCCTCGATCCGGTTGCGGTCCACCTCGTCGGAGACGGTGAAGGAACGTTCATAATCTCCTACGTCATATTCGGCGTAAAAGATGCTCCGCCCCCTGAATTCCTGAGGCACAACCGATCCCCGAATCGTGAGGATGTTTTTCTCCAAGATCACCTCGACCGATTTTTCATCCGCGCCGGGCATGTCGGCATGCATCACCATGGCATCGCCGGTTTCAATGATATCCACCTTCGGCACATATACCTTCCGGTTCCTGGTTCTCTCCGTTTCTGCGGGGACCGCGGCCGGTTTCTTCTGATATTCAACATTTGTATCCATACGTTGCACCTCCTTATTCGCTTTTCACCGCTATCTTCCGCGGCTTGTCCGCTTCCGCACGCGGCATCGTAATCGTCAGGACGCCTCGTTCGTACCTCGCCTCGACCTTGCCTGCCTCCACATGAAAGGGAAGCTGAATCGTCCGCGAAAAGCGGCCATGATCACGCTCCTGTCGGTGATAGTTCTCCCCGTTCTTCAGGGCCTCCGCCTCACGGGCGCCGCTGATTGTCAGCGTATCACCAACAACGGAAATATCCACCTTTGCAGGATCAATGCCCGGAAGTTCGGCCGCCACAATGACATCGCCCTCACCTATCCATGCATTTACCGGAGGAATTTCCCGGCTCAGCGATTGACCTACTCCGGAAAAAACCTTATTCACTTCCCGCTGCAGGCGCTGCATTTCCTGGAAAGGATCCCTCATTCCGCCAATTCTCCATAATCCTGGTCCAATCATATCTTTCACCTCCTAAAAGCAGTATTGATAATCCTGTCGTGCAATCAGACGAGTAAATCCTGCACGAACCACTAACAACTCGATATTGTTCAATTCGCTCCGATTCATTCGTAATATAGGCAGCAATTCGCAGTTGTCAAGATCAGTCGGCTCTGAGGAAAAGAGACTAACGTCATCGCAGACAAGGAATCAATCTTTCCGTTCGGCTGCTGGACTTTTTTGGGGAACGTCAGTGGTGAGGTTTGATCCTACCGGATGTCGAGTGGATCTGTTCCTGCAAGGATGCGGGCCATCTCGCCGTGGATGGAGCCGTTGGAGGCGAGGATATGCGGAGAATGAAGCTCGTACGGACTGTCCCGGAGGTCTGTCACCGTGCCGCCCGCCTCGGTGATGAGGAGCCATCCAGCCGCGGTGTCCCATGGCATGAGCTTCAACTCCCAGAAGCCGTCAAAGCGGCCTGCTGCAACGTAGGCCATGTCGAGAGCGGCCGAGCCGGTTCGGCGGATCGCTTGGGCATTTATGGCCATCGCCTTGAAGTAATTCAGGTTGTTGTTTCGATCCTCCCGAATATCATAGGGAAAACCGGTTGCCAGGAGCCCCCGGGAGAGTTCTGCCGTCTGGGAAACGGCAAGACGCCGGCCGTTCAAAAAGGCGCCATCCCCTTTCTCCGCAACGAAAAGTTCAGCAAGCATGGGATTACAGACGGCGCCAAGGCGGATCATCCCCTCTACTTCAAGGGCGATGGAGACGCAGAAGATCGGGTAGCCGTGGGCGTAATTCGTCGTTCCATCAAGAGGATCGATGATCCATCGGAAACCTGAGCCGTTCGCGGTCTCGGGAGATTCCTCCGCCAGGATATCATGGCCGGGGTAAGCATGACGGATCCGCTCAATAATGAGCGCCTCGGAGAGGTGGTCGGCCTCCGTCACCAGATTGATCTCCCCTTTGTACTGAACGGTATGGCGGTTGTGGATGCTCTCCCGGAGGAGGGTTCCCGCTTCAACCGCAACCGCTTCGATGAACTGCCGGTAATTGTTCCTCTTCATCATCTTGACTCCATCCATCATTCCGTGACGGAACTGCCCCTCTTCGCACGCGCAACCCTGTGCGGCGGCCATCCCAGCATAAAAGCCGACAAAAAACCAGTGCAATTTGCCGGTTTCCGGACTCTCTCACCCGGGCGGTCCGCATCTTTCTGTTGCACGGCCGGTGAAATGGTGCTAATCGTATCGGCAGCTTACGAGGAGATTTTGAATACATGGATGAGAAAAAGGAAATCCCCGCGGCACAGCGGACGCCCGCCCCATGCGAGAATGTTCAGGACCTGAAGGCTGCACGCGAGGCCCGGGGGCTTTCCCTGATGGACATTTTTCATGCCACGCGAGTCACCATGATCAACCTCACGGCAGTGGAGAACGGCGATTTTCGCCAGCTTCCACCCCCGGTCTATACACGAAATTTCATCCGGAAGTACGCCCGGGCTGTCGGGATAGACGAGAAACCGCTTTTGGACCGGTATGAGAGGCACCTGGCAAGCATGAATCCTCCCCGTGAAGAGCCGGAGGTTCAGAAACCCTGGCCGGAAGCCAGCCGACGTTACCGGTTCCTATTTGGAAGCCTTGCCTCCGTCATCTTAGCCGGTATTCTCGTCTATGCCCTTTTCCTTTATGATCAGTCCGGCAGGACGATTCCCCCGGCTCAGCCCATCGAATCGCCACCGTCTGAACAGGGGGAACCCGCATCGGCGGTTCCGGCAACTCCAGCGGCTTCGGCAACTTCAACGGCTCCGACGCCGGCAGACCAGCCAGCCCCGGCAACCCCGGCCCAGGCGACGGCAAAAGAATCAGCCACGGTAGCGGAGAGGGCAACCGCCCGACCACCCTCGGCTCCGTCCGGAAAGATGCTCCACCTCGTAATCGAAACTCGCGATCTCTCCTGGATTCGGATCACCGAAGATCTCAATCCCTCCTATCAAGTCCTCCTCAAACCGGGTGACCGGATCGAGCGGCTGGCATCGGACTATTTCCAGCTCGACATCGGTAACGCGGGTGGAGTCAACCTGATCTACCAAGGAAAATCCCTCGGAAGCCTGGGGAAACAGGGAGAGGTGATCCATATACGGTTACCGGAAAAGGCGCCGACGAAGAAATCGCCCTGAAGAAGTTCCTGTTTGACAACAACACACCGATGGTCTAAGATCATTCGCAAGAAATTACTAGTGAGGTTATCCAATCATGTTCGGAATAGGTATGCCTGAATTGCTGGTCATTCTGGTGATCATCCTGATCATCTTCGGCGCCGGAAAACTCCCCGAGATCGGGAGTGCACTCGGCCGCGGCATCAAGAACTTCAAGAAGGCCACCCGCGAGCCGAACGAAATCGACGTCACACCCTCCGCCGAGAAGAAGACCGAAGAGAAAAAACCCTGATCCCCAGTATCGGACATTAGTTAAAAGGGGACATCATCCTCGGGTGAAGGCCCCTCCGCGCCGGGATGAGGCAGAGGAGGCTCCTCCGGCGATGCATCGGGACCACGCTGGCCTTTCGAGTCGAGCATTCGCATATCCGAGGCGATGATTTCAGTCGTGGAACGCTTGTTACCCTCCTTGTCCTCCCAAGCCTGCGTCCTGAATCCTCCCCTCCACAAAGACCAATTTCCCTTTGACAAGGTATTTACCGCAGATTTCGGCCAGTTTCCCGAAGGTCACGATTCGGTGCCACTCGGTAGTCCTGACCCGTTCCCCGTTCTTGTCTTTCCGCTGTTCATCCGTTGCCAGAGTAAAATTGGTAACCATTGCGCCGTCCGGCGTGTATCTGACCTCCGGATCCTTCCCCAGCCTGCCCACCAGGATCGCTTTATTGATCATCCCTTCCCCCTTTCCTGAAACGTACTGTTGGCCGATCATACACAAGTTGCCTCCATGCCGCAATGCGAAAGATGGCTGACCTTCCCTCATCGCCCGACCTGTCCGCTTCAATTCGCGCTTGACTAATATCGAAAAAAAATATAGTTAAATCGACTTTATATCGAAACACACCGGGGCAATTTAGTTATGGAAGAAAGCGAACTTCAGAAAAAACGCAGGGAAAAGATCGAATCCCTGAAGACCGACGGGATCGACCTCTATCCCAACGATATCCGCGTTAGCGAGACCACGGCATCAGTCAGTGAACGCTTCGGGCAGATGACCCCGGAAGAGCTGGAAAAGATGACGGACCGCATCGCCTTGGCGGGCCGTCTGATGGCCGTCCGGGACTTCGGCAAAGGCGCCTTCATCAGTATCCAGGACCGTAAGGGTCGACTTCAGGCATTCCTTCGGAAAAACCAGCTCGGAGAAAGGGCCTTTTCGCTATTCAAGCGGCTTGATATCGGTGACATCCTCTGGATCGCCGGGCGAGTCTTCAAGACAAAAACGGGGGAACTGACCATCGACGTGGAGGAGAACGGCCTCCGGCTGCTTGCCAAATCGCTCCACCCCCTGCCGGAAAAATGGCACGGTCTGACGGATGTCGAGATCCGTTACCGGCAACGCCACCTCGATCTGATCGTCAACCCGGAGGTTCGCAAGGTCTTCCATACGCGAAGTCGGATCATCAGCCTCATCCGCCGCTTCATGGAGGAACGGGACTTCCTGGAGGTGGAAACCCCCATGATGCAACCCAAGGCCGGTGGCGCCGTCGCGCGTCCCTTCGCGACCTTTCACAACGCCCTCGGGATGAACTTTTACCTGAGGATCGCCCCCGAGCTCTACCTTAAGCGGCTCATCACCGGAGGCCTGGAACGGGTCTTCGAGATCAACCGAAACTTCCGTAACGAAGGGATCTCCACCTTCCATAACCCCGAATTCACGATGCTGGAGTTCTACCAGGCCTATGCGACCTATGAGGACCTGATGGCCATGACGGAGGAACTCTTCTCGTTCGTCGCCAGCAACCTGTCCGGTTCGCTCCGCCTCACCTACCAGGGGAACGAGATCGATCTGACGCCTCCGTGGCGTCGGATCACGGTGCGCGACGCCGTAATTACGATCGGCGGCGTAGAGGCGGCGGTGTTCGATGACCCCGGACGGATGGCCGCCCACGCCCGGAAACTCGGGATCGAGGTGAAGCCCGGCGACCCGCCGGGGAAGGTGATGATGGCCATATTCGACGAGACGGTAGAGAAGAAGCTCATCCAGCCGACCTTCGTTACCCACTACCCCATCGACGTCTCTCCCCTCTCCCGGCGAAACGCGGCAAACCCGTCTCTGGCCGACCGTTTCGAGCTTTACATCTGCGGCAGGGAGATCGCCAACGCCTTCTCCGAGCTCAACGACCCCGTGGACCAGCGCCAGCGCTTCGAAATGCAGCTCGCGGAACGCGAAGCCGGCGATCTGGAAGCCCATGAGATGGATGAAGACTATATCAGCGCCCTTGAATGCGGGATGCCGCCGACGGCGGGGGAGGGGATCGGGATCGATCGCCTCGTCATGCTCTTCACCGACTCCGCATCAATACGGGATGTGATCCTCTTCCCGCTCCTTCGGACACGGGATGGATCCACCATCGCCAAGAAGATGGAAACGGATCAGTGATGTCTTATGAACTCTTCATCAGCCTGCGCTACCTCCGGGCAAGACGGAAACAGGTGTTCGTTTCCATTATCACCTTCATTTCGATTGCCGGTATCTTTTTGGGCGTCGCGGCCCTGATCATCGTCATCGCCGTCATGAGCGGCTTCGAAAACGATCTGCGCAGCAAGATCCTGGGAATCAACTCCCATATCGTCCTCATGGAACATACCGGCGGGATGCGGGATCATTCCCGGGTCCATGCAGGAGGTAACCCAAATCCCCGGCGTCGTCGCCGCCACCCCCTTCATCTACAGCCAGGCAATGCTCAAAAACGGGAACAGCGTAACCGGAATCGTGCTCAGGGGGCTCTCCACAGCGGACGCCATGAAGGTGATCAACCTGGGAAAGATCAGGGAGGGAAGCCTCGACTATCTGCAGGACGGCCCGAGGAAGATCCCCGGCCTGAAACCGGATCTCTCCGATCTCCCCGGGATCATCATCGGCCGCGAGCTGGCCAAAAACCTCGGGGTGTTCCTCTTCGAAACGGTCCATATCGTCTCCCCGTCCGGCATCTCCACGCCGATGGGGATGGTCCCGAGGATGAAGCCTTTTGTCGTCGTCGGCATCTTCGAGTCCGGCTTCTACGAATATGATTCGACGCTCGCCTACATATCCCTGAAGACCTGCCAGGAATTCCTCAATATGGGAGATCTGGTCACCGGTCTGGAGATCCGGGTTGACGACATCTACCAGGCCGACGGGATCGCAAAGACGATCGAAAAAAAACTGGGCTACCCCTACTGGGCCCGCAACTGGATGGAGATGAACAGGAATCTCTTCTCGGCGCTCAGGCTGGAGAAGCGGGTCATGTTCATCATCCTCTCCCTGATCGTCCTCGTCGCGGCCTTCAATATCATCAGCGCGCTCATCATGATCGTCATGGAGAAGAACAAGGACATCGCCATTTTGAAAACGATGGGCGCAACCCGCCGCGACATCATGAAAATCTTCATCTTCCAAGGGCTTATCGTTGGCGCACTGGGCACCTTCCTCGGCTGCCTCGCGGGGCTGTCCGTCGCCCTGAATCTGGAGGCGCTTTCCCGTTTTGTGGAAAAATTCTTCGGCTTCAAGATCCTTCCCGGCGACGTCTACTACTTGAGTGAACTCCCCTCGCAGGTCAACTACGGTGATGTGGGAATCATCCTCGGAGGAACGATGCTGATCTGTTTCCTCTCGACGATCTACCCATCCTGGCGGGCATCCCGCCTCGATCCGGCGGAGGCGCTGCGCTACGATTGAGGGCGGCATGGCGAACGGACAAGCGGCGGAAGGGTCCCCTGACGGGGCGTTAAGGAAAAGCGTATGATACAGGTCCGGAATCTCAGCAAAACCTTCCTTAAGGACGGCCTCGCCATCGAGGTGCTCAAAGGACTGAATCTCCACATCGACACCGGGGAGTCTCTGGCCGTCGTGGGCGTATCCGGATCGGGCAAGAGTACGCTGATCCATATCCTCGGCACCCTTGACCATCCGACGTCCGGTACTATTCTCTATGACAACGTGGATGTCTTCACCTGGCCGGAGCAGAAGCTCGCCGCCTTCCGGAACCAGAAGATCGGCTTTATCTTCCAGTTTCACAACCTCCTGCCGGAGTTCACCAGCCTGGAAAACACCATGATGCCCGCCCTGATCAGGAGGATGCCGAAAGGAGAGGCAAAACGGCGTGCGGAGGCGATTCTCGCCGAAGTGGGTCTGGGCGACCGGATTACCCACAAGCCCGGGGAGCTATCCGGCGGGGAACAGCAGCGGGTGGCAATCGCCCGGGCGCTGATCCTCGAACCGGAAATCCTCCTTGCGGATGAACCCACAGGAAACCTTGACACGGAAACCGGAAAGAAGATAGAAGAGATCCTGGTTGCCCTAAACAGGACAAAACGGATTACGCTGATTGTCGTCACGCACAACCAATCACTGGCCGACCGAATGTCCCGTCAGATCGGTCTGCGCGATGGGAGGATTTATACCGTTGATTAGAAAAATGTTTTTTGCATGCATCACGATGTTTCTGGCCGCCATTCTTGTGTGGCCGGCCCGGGGAACAGCGGCAGAAAACATCAAAAAGGTCGCCCTTTTCCCCTTTGAGATCAACAGCACCGCTCCGCAGGGGGCCGCCGACCTCAAGGAAATGATCTACCAGGGGGTCGCCGCGGAACTTCTGAAATCAAAGAATATCCGCCTCGTCGAGAGGGGAGCTGTTACCCTCGCCACAGCGGGGAAACCCCTGAACGACGCACTGGCACTGGAGGTGGGAAAGAAGGCCGACGCCGCTTACACCGTCACGGGAAGCCTCACCGAATTCGGTGAGCAGATCAGCGTGGATGTAAGGCTGATCGATGTCCGCGAGGGAAAAGTCCTGCCCGGAATCTTCGTGCAGGGCAGAGGCCGGCAGAACCTCGGCGCCATTCTCGCCCGGCTCCGGATGGACATCATGAGCAGAATCGCCTCCGAGCAGAGGATCGCCCGCATCGAATTCAAGGGCAACCGCAAGATCGAGGGGAGCGCCATCAATCAGGTCCTGAAAAGCGCGGCGGGGAACATCTTCACCGATTCCGACCTTTCAGCCGACATCAAGGCCATCTACAAGATGGGTTATTTCGATGACGTCACGGCGGAAGTGACGGACGTTCCCGAGGGGAAGGCGATCGCCTTCACCGTCGTAGAAAAGCCCATGATCACGGAGATCCGCGTCAAGGGAAACAAAGCACTGAAAAAGGACGAAATCGAAGGCGTAATGACCGTCCGGAACAGGCAAACCGTAAATCCCGAAAAGCTCAAAGCCGACACGGAAAAGATCAAGGAACTCTATGACAGCAAGGGGTATTACAATGCCGAGGTTCGTTATGACATCGAGAAGACGAGCGAGAGGGACGTCGCCGTCGTCATCAGTGTCGTCGAAAACGAGAAACTCTTCATCCGGAACATCACCTTTGAAGGCAACCGGACATTCACCACGAAGGAATTGAAGAACATGATGACCACCACCGAGCGGGGCATCTTCAGCTTCTTCACCGACTCCGGACTCCTGAAAAAGGACCAGATCAAACAGGATGTGGGCAAGATCAATGCCTTCTACCTGAACAACGGCTTCATCAACGCCCAGGTCGGCGAGCCCGAGATCACCCATGATCGGGACGGAATCACTATCAAGATCCCCGTTTCGGAGGGGAAGCAGTTCCGCGTGGGCAAGGTGGCAATCACCGGCGACGAGTTGGCGACTTCCCGAACGGACCTGCTGGCGAAACTCCAGATCACCAAGAAGGACTTCTACGACCGCGAAGCGATCATGAAGGACATGGATTATCTAACCCAGGTCTGCAACGACGAAGGATACGCCAATGCCGAAACTATCCCCCGCACCGAACCGCAGGAAAAAACCCAGACCGTCGATGTGACCTACCAAATAGCCAAGAGGAAGCTGGTCTATTTCAACCGGATTAACATCACCGGAAATACCAAAACGCGCGACAAGGTCATCCGCCGGGAGCTCTCCGTGGTCGAAGGGGATCTCTATAGCCGGACCAAATTGAAGAAAAGCTACATGGCCTTGAACAGGCTGCGCTACTTCGAAGAGATCGACTTCCAGTCCGAGAAGGGCCCGGATGAAACCCTGACGGACGTAAAAATCCACATCAAGGAAAAGCCGACGGGAATGTTCAGCGTCGGCGCCGGATACAGCGCCCTGGATCATGCGGTCATTTCGGCCCAGGTCTCCCAGCAGAACCTCTTCGGCCGCGGACAGACCCTGAGCCTTAAGGCGAGCCTCGGTTCCCGATCCACACTCTACGACCTCTCCTTCATCGAGCCCTGGCTCTTCGACATGCCGCTCTGGAGTAAGTTTGACGTTTGGAACCTCTATCGGGAGTACGACACCTACAACCTCGATTCCAAGGGATTCGGCGCTACTATGGGCTATCCTCTCTGGGGGTATGTGACCGGCTATCTCGGGTACCGTCTCTCCATGGACAATGTGAAGGACATTTTGCCCACCGCCTCCTCTTACATCATAAAACAGGCAGGGCAAACAACGAGCAGCGGTGTCACCCTCAGCATTACTCGGGATTCGACAGACGATATCATATTCCCGTCCACCGGCTCGAAGAACACGGGCTCGCTTGAATATACCGGCGGCCCTCTCCTGGGCGATGTCAGCTTCACGCGTTACGGGGCAACCTCTGCATGGTTCTTCCCGTTACCCCTTGACACCGTTTTCGCCGTCCGCGGAAAAATCGGCTACATGCAGCCAAATGAGGGGAAAGAGGTCCCTATCTACGAACGCTACTATCTCGGAGGGATCAACTCCCTGCGGGGACTCAGGGAAGTAGGACCGAAAGACCCCGCGACGGGAGACGTCATCGGCGGTCTTACGATGCTGAACTTTAATATCGAGTATATTTTCCCCCTGATCAAAAACGCCGGGATGAAAGGGATTATCTTCTTCGATACCGGCAACACCTGGGAAAGCGGCTATCACCCGGGCGATATGAGGAAAACGGCCGGGGTGGGGATCCGCTGGTACTCGCCGATCGGTCCCCTCCGCCTGGAATGGGGGTATGTCCTGGACCCGAAGGAAGGCGAATCCCCGAGCCGTTTCGAATTTACGATCGGGATGTTCATGTAGGGGAGGGCGGAAGGATCCGCAGCCTTGCTGCCCATGATGATAACGACCAGATAGATACGAAGGGAGAATGGGTAGATGAAAAGATATACATTGTTCGTTACGGGTCTGGTGATTTTTGCACTGGCCCTCACGGGATCGCTCGCGGCGGCGGCCGACAAGACGGGGTTCGTGGATATCCGGGATGTCATGCTCTCCTCCAGCGCCGGCAAGAAGGCGGCCGAAGATTTCAAGAAGACCCTTGAAAAAGAGAAGGCGGCCATCCAGGAGAAGGAAAACGAACTGAAGAAACTCAAGGATGATCTTGAAAAGCAGAAACCGCTTCTCAAGGAAGAAGCGATGAAGGAGAAGGAGCTCGCCTACCAGAAGAAGTTCCGAGACTACCAAATCCTCGTCAAAGATTCCAATGAGGAGCTTCAGGCAAAGGATCAGGAACTCTCCAAGAAGATGATCCCCGAAATCCTCAAGCTCGTCCAGACGATCGGCGAGAAGGAAAAGTACAGCATGATCATCGACATCAGCCAGATTCCTTTGGCCTACTACTCGAAGGAGAACGACCTGACGAAACGGGTGATCGAAGAATTCAACAAGAGCTACAAACCCAAGAAGTAGCGGGAAGAAGGCGGTGGAAAAAACACTTAATGAGATTGCGGCATTGCTCGGTGGCGACGTCAGCGGCGACGGCGATGTTCTCATCGAACGGATCCGGGGGATCGATGAGGCCGGCACACGGGATCTGACCTTCGTGGCCAACCGGAAATACCGCAAGAAGCTGGAGACTACGAGTGCAAGCGCGATCCTCGTCACCCCCGGAACGGCTTGTGCGGGGAAAAACCTCCTCATCGTCGAGGATCCTTACATCGCCCTCAGTCGGCTGTTGCCCCTCTTCCATCCCGAGGAAGAAGAGACCGCGGGGATCCACGCGGATGCATATATCGAGGCAGGAGCCGACGTCTCACCGGAGGCCGTGATCTATCCCGGCGTCCACGTCTGCCGCGGGGCGTGCATCGAGCGCAAGGCGGTTCTCTACCCGGGTGTTTTCATCGGCCGGGATGCCGTTGTCGGCGAGGCGTCCGTGCTCTACCCCCATGTCACTATCTACCGCCGCTGCCTGATCGGCCGGCGGGTCTTCCTGCATGCCGGCGTCGTCATCGGGAGTGATGGATTTGGATTTGCCAAGCCCGGACAGGAAAATCTGAAGATCCCCCAGGTCGGCTATGTCCAGATCGATGATGATGTCGAGATCGGGGCAAACACCACGATCGACCGCGGAACGCTCGGCAGGACCTGGATTCAGAGGGGAGTCAAGATCGACAACCTCGTTCAGATTGCCCATAACGTGGTGATCGGGGAGCATTCAATCATCGTCGCCCAAGTCGGCATCTCGGGCAGTGCGCAATTGGGAAAAGGCGTCGTCATCGGCGGTCAGGCGGGCCTTGTCGGTCATATCCGGATCGGAGATCACGTCATGGTGGCCGCCCGGTCGGGAGTCCACAAAGACATCCGCCCGAATCAGATCGTGGCCGGCACACCCCATATGCCTCACCGGGAATGGTTGAAGATGGAGGCCTGTCTCCCGAAATTGTCGGAAATGCGCGAAACTCTCGCCGCCTTGCAGCGGCGGATAGCGGTCCTGGAAGAAAGAACAGAGAAGGAATCCTTATGAATATCCACCCTACCGCAATCATCTCCCCCGACGCGACGCTCGCCGAGGGCGTCGATGTCGGACCGTATAGCATCATCGGTCCCGATTGCCATATCGGCAAGAACACGATCATCGGCCCTCATGTGGTCATCGAGGCCCACACCGATATCGGCGAGGGGTGCCGAATCTCTCAATTCGCCTCTCTCGGCGGCGCCCCGCAGGATCTCAAATTCAGGGGAGAGAAGACGCGGGTCGTCATCGGCAACTACAACACGATCAGGGAGTACGTCACGATCAACCGGGCGACCACCGCCGACATCGGGGTCACCATCATCGGCGACCACAACCTGCTGATGGCCTACTGCCACGTCGCCCACAACTGCAAGTTAGGGAATCACATCGTCATGGCCAATGCGGCAAACCTTGCCGGTCATATCCATGTGGAGGACTTCGCCATCATCGGTGGACTGTCGGGGGTCCACCAGTTCACGCGGATCGGCGCCCACTGCATCATCGGCGGCGCCTCGGCGGTTACCAAGGACGTTCCCCCCTTTGTTATGGCCTCCGGAAACTTTGCCAAACTCTACGGCTTGAACATGATCGGCCTGAAGAGGCGGGGGTTCACCGACGAAACGCTCCAAGCCCTCCGGGAGGCCTACCGGATCGTGTTCCGTTCCTCGATGCTGCTTTCCGCGGCGATACAAAAGGTGGAACAGGAAGTGGAAGACCTGCCCGAGATCCGGCTGTTTCTGGATTTCATCAGGAAATCGGAACGGGGGATCTGCCGGTGAGAAACCGGTCGCACAGATGCGGCACGGAGGAGTACCGCTATTGATTCTATGAAGGAGACCAGAATCGGTGTAGTGGGCATCGGCCATCTCGGCGGTTACCACCTGCAGAAATATCAGCGGATTCCGGGCTGCCGGATCGTCGGCGTTTCCGACGCAATCGAGGAGCGCGCCCGGAAGGCTGCGGAGCTCTTCGGTTGCGAGGTTGTGAAGGATTACCGGAAGCTTGCAGGAATGGTCGACGCCGTCTCGATCGCCGTGCCGACCGGCGCCCATTATGAGGTCGCTTCGGTATTTCTGAAAGCGGGCGTGGATGTCCTGCTGGAAAAGCCGATCGCCGTCACGCTTGCCGAAGCGGACGAACTGATCGCCCTGGCAGATAAGAACGGACTGATCTTCCAGATCGGCTTCGTCGAGCGGTTCAACCCGGCTGTCGCGGCCCTCCACTCCGTTATGGGAAGACCCCTCTTCATCGAATCCCATCGCCTCCACCCCTTTTTCGAACGCGGCACGGACGTTGACGTCATCCTCGACCTGATGGTCCACGATCTCGACATCATCCTCCACTTCGTCCGCTCCCCGGTGGAAACCGTTGATGCGGTGGGGGTCTCGGTCCTCTCGGACAAGGTTGACATCGCCAACGCCCGTTTGATCTTCGCGAGCGGCTGCGTCGCAAACATCACCGCAAGCCGGGTCACCGGAAAGACGATGCAGAAGATCCGTTTTTTCGGCATCGAGGGATACCACGCCGTGGATTACCAGAAACGGGAGCTGGTTTCTCTGGGGAGGAGAAGCGGCGCAGACGGGCAGGTGACGATCACCGAGAATCCCGTGGAGATAACAATCCAGGACCCCCTCGAGGAGGAGATCCGCGCCTTCGTCCGTGCCGTACAAGACCGGACCCCGCCGCCGGTGTCCGGGAGAGACGGCCGTGATGCCCTGGAGCTGGCGCTGCGCATCAATGACGCAATCGTTGTAAACAGGGCGCGAGCCCCTCTCCTCGCGGCCGGCATATCTCCGGCGGGATGCGATGCGGAAGGTCGGGCAGAGCGGTGAACACACGGAAGATCATGATTGTCGCCGGGGAGGCCTCCGGCGATCTGCACGGCGGAAATCTCGTCCGGGCGATGCGCACGATCGATCCTTCCCTCTCCTTTTACGGCGTCGGGGGAAACCGGATGCGGGCGGAGGGAGTCGAACTCCTGGCCGACGCCGCCGACATGGCCGTCGTGGGGTTGACCGAGGTGATCCTCAAGCTTGGGACGATCCTCCGGGTCATGCATCGCCTGAAGGCATCGCTCGCCGGAGAGCGACCCGACCTCGTGATCCTCATCGACTACCCGGACTTCAACCTTCCCCTCGCCCGTGCCGCCCGAAAGCGCGGAATCAAGGTCCTCTACTACATCAGCCCCCAGGTGTGGGCCTGGCGAAAGGGCCGGATCGAAACCATCAGGAAATCCGTGGATCGGATGGCGGTCATCCTCCCCTTCGAGGAGAAATTTTACCGGGAGGCCGGTGTGGATGTCACCTTTGTCGGACACCCGCTTCTGGACGAAGTGAGAAAAAAATACCCGCGGACAGAGGCGTTGAAGCGCTTCGGCCTGCGGGGCGATGCGATCACCGTGGGCATTCTCCCCGGCAGCCGCCGCTCCGAAGTGGCGCGGCTCCTGCCGGAGATGCTCAGGGCCTGCCGGACCCTGACGGAAAAGCTCTCCCCGCTGCAGTTTGTTCTGCCGCTCGCCGGGACGCTCGATCCCGACTTCGTCCGGGATATCCTCCGGCAGTTTCCCGTCACGGTCAATGTCATCCGGGACGAGATCTACGACGTCATTGCCGTCTCCGACGTGGCGATCGTCGCCTCGGGAACGGCCACCCTGGAAACGGCTCTTCTGGAGACACCGATGGTCGTCATCTACAAGGTCTCCGCCTCCTCCTATGCCGTCGGCCGCAGGTTCATCCGCGTGGACCATATCTCTCTGGTGAACATCATCGCCGGGCGGTCCGTCGTCCCCGAGTTGATCCAGGATGATGCCAATCCGGAGCGGATTGCCGCGGAGGTGAGGGAACTCCTTGTTAAGCGCGGGAAAGCAGAGGAGATGAAGGCTTCGCTTGCGGAAATCAGGGGGAAACTGGGGACAGCCGGGGCTGCAAAGCGAACGGCACGGATCGCCTGCGACATGTTGGAGAAAAGTGAGTAAATGGAAAGATCTTCATCAGGGCGCGGATCTTTTTCCGACCATGCACATCCTCGCAAAAGCTGCCGGAAAACCAACTCGCGCTTCGCGCTTAGACATGTTTTCCGGCGGGCGCTACGCTCAAGGTGGCATGGTGCCCGGAAAAATCTCCAACGCGCCTCTCATGAAGATACTTTTCATCCGCATGGGATTAATAAATAGAACACGGGAATGGGAAGAGGAGAATCGGTTGTGGATGTATTTAAACGGTTATTGAAACTGGCGAAGCCGCATGCGACTAAATTTTCCATCGCCATGATCTGCATGCTCGTCGTCGGAGCGACAACCTCGGCACTCGCCTTTCTCGTCAAGCCAACGCTCGATGAAATCTTCCTGAAAAAAAACGCCGCTATGCTGACATGGATCCCTCTCGCGGTCGTCGGGATCTACCTCACGAAAGGGGCATGCAACTATGCCCAGACGGTTCTCATGAACTTTATCGGCCAGCGGATCGTGGCCGACATGCGGGCGTCACTCTACCGGAAGATCCAGACCCAATCACTCTCCTTCTTCACGAAAAATCCGACCGGCACACTCATGTCCCGGATCACGAACGATGTATCCTACATCCAGGGGGCCGTCTCGGAGGCGGTTACCGCCCTTCTCAAGGACTCTTTCACGCTCGTCTGCCTGATCTTTGTCATCTTCTACCGGGACTGGCAGCTCGCCATCATCGCCATGTTCGTCTTCCCGCTCGCCGTCTACCCCATCGCGAAATTCGGCCAGAAGATGCGGCAGGTGGCGACACGGACGCAGGTCACCCTGGGGAGTCTGACCACCCTTCTCCAGGAGACGATCTCGGGGACCCGGATAGTCAAGGCATTCAGCATGGAGGAGTACGAAAACAAACGGTTTTCCGGGGAAAATGAGCGCCTCTTTCGCCTCTATCTGAAAGCGGTTTCGATCACCGCCGTCTCCAGCCCCTTCATGGAATTCCTCGGGGGGCTCGGCATATCGGCGATCATTTTCTACGGCGGCTATCAGGTCATCCACGGTCAATCAACACCGGGGACATTCTTCTCCTTTCTCACCGCACTCATCATGCTCTACGAGCCGGTCAAGCGACTGACGAACGTGAACAACACGATCCAGCAGGGAATCGCCGGCGCCCAGCGGGTCTTCGGTATCATCGACCTGGTCCCGGAGATCCGCAATGCACCCGGCGCCCTCCCCCTGCCCCGGATCTCTCAGGCAATCGAGATCCGGAACATCACCTTCCGCTACGAGGATGCGCCGGTCCTGAAGAATATCAATCTGGCGATCCGGGCGGGAGAGGTGGTCGCCTTCGTGGGGACGAGTGGCGGGGGAAAGACGACGCTTGTCAACCTGATCCCCCGCTTCTACGATGTCACGGAAGGGGCGATCTTCATCGACGGCCGCGACATCCGCGACGTGACGATCGAGTCTCTCCGGGGGCAGATCGCGATCGTCACCCAACAGACGATCCTCTTCAACGACACGGTACGCAACAACATCGCCTATGGTGATATCGCAAGAACTGAGGAGGAGATCATCGCCGCAGCAACGGCCGCCAACGCCCACGCATTCATCGTGCGCCTGCCCATGGGGTACGACACCCTCATCGGCGAGCAGGGGACGAAACTCTCCGGCGGGGAGCGGCAGCGGATCTCCATCGCCCGCGCCCTCCTCAAGGACGCCCCGATCCTGATCCTTGACGAGGCGACCTCCTCCCTTGACTCGGAGGCGGAGATCGAGGTTCAGGACGCTCTGGAAAATCTGATGAAGGGGAGGACGACGCTGGTCATCGCCCATCGCCTCTCCACGATCCGGAACGCGAACCGGATCATCGTCCTGGCCAACGGCGAGATCCGTGAAGAGGGGACGCACGAACAACTCCTCACCTGTCAAGGGGAATACTGTCGCCTCTATAACTTGCAGTTCAAGGAGAACGGGCGGGGAAACGGGGAGGGGAAGGACGGAAACGGAAATGGAAAGGAATAGAGGGACGGAGCCATGGGAAATGGTCTTCGCCGGGGCGCGGGATCTTCTTCCGACCATGCTCATCCTCGCTTCTCTGCCGGGGAAAAACTCGCGCCTTGCAGGCGCTCAGACAATTTTCCCGGCGGGCGCTCCGCTCAAGTGGCATAGTGGCCGAAAAAACCTCCAATGCGCCCCTCGCGAAGTTCCATTTCCATTACCGTATATTGGCACTGGTAGGTCCGCATGAAGACCCTTCAGGAGCGGGTGCAGAAGATATGGAACGAGGAGCGGCCGGGAGACTCGACCGGGGTGATCCGTGTCTGCCTTCGGCTCCTTTCGCTTCCCTACCGCAGCTCCGTTGCCGCAAGAAACCGGCTGTACGACCGGGGGCTTCTCCGGCAGGAGAAACTCCCCTGCCCCGTCGTCAGTGTGGGAAATCTCACGGTGGGAGGAACCGGAAAGACACCGACGGTCATCCTCCTCGCCACTATGCTCCGGGAAAAGGGCCGCAGGCCTGCCGTCCTGAGCCGGGGTTACGGCGGAAGCGGTCAGGCCCGCATAAATACCGTCTCCGACGGGAAACGCATTCTCACGGAGTGGAGGCAGTCGGGAGACGAACCGGTCCTGATCGCCGGAGCCGTACCGGGGGTGCCCGTCCTGACCGGCCCCAGGCGCATCCTCACGGGCCGGGTCGCCGTGGAGCGTTTCGGCGCGGACGTTCTGATCCTCGACGACGCCTTCCAGCACCGGGCGCTCTTCCGGGACCTTGACATCGTCATGCTCGATGCGGCGCGCCCCTTCGGAAACGGCTGTCTCCTCCCGCGGGGACCGCTCCGCGAACCGCAGGAAGCCCTGCATCGCGCCCACCTCCTCATCAGGACGGGCGGAACGGGGAAAGAGGCCCCTCCCCAGGGAGTACCTCCCCTGCCGATCTTCCGCGGCCTCCACCGGCCGCGGGAGCTTGTTGAAGCGGCTACGGGATGCGCGTTGCCGCTCACGGAGCTGCGAGGGGTAAAGGTGTACGCCTTTGCCGGGATCGGATCTCCGGAGGCCTTTCGGCAGAGCCTGACGGCACTGGGCGCGGAAGTCGTTGCCTTCCGGGCATTCCCCGACCACCATCCCTATACACTGCACGATCTTGAAGCCCTCCGACGTCAGGCCGGCGAGAGCGGCGCCGGACGGATCGTCACGACGGAGAAGGATGGCATCCGCCTTGCCGACTTCCCCGATTTCTTGGCGGAGATTTCCCTCCTCCGGATCGGGATGCATATCACGCCCGCCGAACCATTTGCAGAGTTGATTTTTTCCCGCGTTGCGTATTAATAAACGGGAGAAGGATTGGTGGAAATGGTCTTTGCTTTTCACAAAGCCACTTCCCCCGCTCATCAGTCTTCTGGAAAATTGTGCAATCATGAGGTACAGCCGGTGATCGTCCAGCGTCTTGCCGATATTCTGCTCACCTGCTTTCAGGGGATCCCCGTCTCCCTGCGAAGGGCCCTGTTCACCGGTCTTTCCCGGCTTTTCTACCTCCTCGTTCCGCGGCAGCGGCTGATCGCCGCCTATAACCTCCGGCGCGCTTTCCCGGAAAAATCCGACGACGAGATCCTCCGGATCGCCCGGAGCGTTTACCGGAACATGGGAATCATGGCTGCGGAATTTTTTGACATCCCCTGTCTTACGAAGGAGAACATCGGGGAATTTGTCGAAGCCGAGGGTCTGGAGCATTGCCTGCGAGCCCTCGAAAAAGGCCGGGGCGTCCTCTTCTTCACCGGCCATTTCGGCAACTGGGAGCTGTCGGCGGCGGCGGCGGCCATCCTGATCAAACCAGCGGTCGTGATCTACCGCAAACTCGACAGCGCACTGCTCGAACACCTCGTGCTCCGGGTCCGATCGGCTAGCGGTAATACCCTCCTCCCCAAGGAACACGCGATGCGGGCGATGATCCGGAGCCTTAAGCACAATGAGATCGTGGGCATTCTCATCGACCAGAACGTCGCCTGGTACGAAGGGGTCTTTGTCGATTATTTTGGCCGGCCGGCCTGCACGACAGATGGACTTGCGCTTCTGGCCCTCCACACCAAAGCGCCCGTCCTCCCCGGCTATATAGTCAGGCTCCCTGACGGGCGGTACCGTCTGGTGATCGGACCGGAGGTGGAGGTGGCCCGTACGGGTGACCGGAATGCGGATGTCCTCGCGAACACCCAGCGGTTCACTAAGGTCATAGAGGAGACGGTCCGGCGGTATCCCGATCAGTGGTTTTGGGTCCATCAGCGTTGGAAGACTCAGCGGTGCCAGGTCCGCCGGAAGGAGTGAGGGGTGGGATGATTTGGGCTCTGTCGCTTTGTGCGGGCTCAGGATCTTTTCCCGACCCTGCTCATCCTCGCTCCGCTGCCGGGAAAAAACTCGCGCTTCGCGCTCAGACAGTTTTCCCGGCGGCCGCTCCGCAGCGGTGGCACGGTAACCCGGGAAAATCTCCGAATCGACCGTTACAAAACGACAGGGCCCAAATCATCGTTTGAAATGGTAGTGTAGGAAACACATGATGCAACTGCAGGTCAGAGGAGGAAAAAGGCTCCCCGCGGAGGGGATCGAACGGGTGCTGATCCGGGGAACGAACTGGATCGGGGACGTCGTCATGACGCTCCCCGCCGTCGCCGCCATCCGGCAGACGTGGCCCCGCGCCCGGATCGCCGTCCTCGCAAAGCCCTGGGTCGCCGAGGTCTATCGGCTCTCTCCGGACGTGGACGAGATCATCCTCTTTGCCGAACCGGGACGCCATGCCGGCGTCCTGGGAAGGTGGCGACTGGCCGGCGAACTCAGAAGTTACGGTTTCGATTGCGCTATCCTTCTGCAGAACGCGATCGAGGCGGCCATTCTGGCCCGCCTCGCGGGCATACCGCTTCGGGCCGGCTACAACTCCGACGGGCGGGGGATTCTCCTCACCCATTCGGTCCGGCGGACAGAGGCGATCCGGTCGGTTCATCAGATCGACTACTACCGGGAGATGGTGCGGGCGCTCGGTTGCACCGTTGCGGAGCGTAACGTCCGCCTCCGACCCGGGGAGGACTATGATGAAACGGCGAAGAGCCTCCTGGACCAGTTCGGCATTGCGGAAGGCAGCCCGCTGATCGGCATCGCACCCGGCGCCGCCTACGGGCCGGCGAAGAAATGGCTCCCGGAACGGTTTGCCGCCGTCGCCGACCGCCTGATCGACGACACCGGCGCGCAGGCGATTCTCTTCGGCAGCACCAGTGACAGGGAAAGTACCACCGCGGTGGCGCGGAGAGCCCACCACCCCCTGGTCGATATCGCCGGGAGAACGAACCTCAAGGAGGCGATGGCCCTGATCGCGCGTTGCACTCTTTTCCTCTCAAACGATTCCGGCCTGATGCATGTCGCCGGGGCGCTGGGGATTCCCACGATCGCGATTTTCGGCTCGACGAACCCTGCCACGACATCGCCCGTGGGGGAGAAGAGCATCGTCATCCATCACGCTGTGCTCGTGCAGCCCCTGCCTGAAGCCGGTCTGTCCGACCGACTTCCGCTGCATGGAGATGATCGGCGTGGATGAGGTGTATGCGGCGGCGCACAAGATCCTATCGATGAACGAGAAAAACCTCGGTGAGGAGGTTTCGTGAGGGCGATTTGGAGGTCGGGATTGATGGCCAAGGAAAAACATCAGGCGGCGGTTTTTCTGGACCGCGACGGAACGATCAACGAAGAGGTGGGGTACCTCGACCGCCTGGAAAAACTTCGTCTGGTTCCCGGCGCCGCCGAGGCGATCCGCCTAATCAACAAAAGCGGCATGAAGGCGGTCGTCGTAACCAACCAGTCCGGCGTCGCCCGGGGGTTTTTCACCGAGGCCTTTGTTGATGAGGTTCATACGCACCTCCGTGAGATGCTCCAGAAGGAGGGGGCCTCCCTCGACGGTTGTTATTTCTGCCCCCACCACCCGACAGAAGGCCGGGGGAGATACCTCCGGAGCTGTAACTGCCGGAAACCCTCGCCGGGGCTTCTCCTCAGGGCCATTGAGGAACTCTCCCTTGAACCGGAACGCTCCTATATGGTAGGAGACACCTTGAAGGATATCGAGGCGGCCGCAAGGATCGGAGCGAGAGGGATCCTCGTCCGGACCGGTTACGGCGCCGAAGCCGCCGCTGCGCTGGATATCATGGAAGGACCGGAGCAGAAGAGCCCCGGCGAAGAGGTCCGTCCGCATGGGGAGGAGGCAGTCATACGACCCGTCCACATCGCCGAAGACATTCTCGCTGCCGTACGATGGCTCCTGAAGGACCGAAAACGGTGAATATCCTGATCGTCAAACTGAGCGCCATCGGCGACGTGATCCACACGCTGCCGGCGCTCGCCGCCCTGCGGCGGTGCTATCCCTCTTCGGATATCACTTGGGTCGTCGAGGAAGCCGCCGCCGATCTGCTGACCGACCACCCCGATCTGAATCGGATCATCGTCTCCCATCGGAAACGTTGGCTGAAGGAAATCCGGAATGGACGGGTCGCAACTCCTTTGAGAGAAATGCGGGCATTTATCAAAGCTCTCCGCAGCCGCCCGTATGACCTTGTCATCGACTTCCACGGCCTCCTGAAGAGCGCCGTCATCGTCGCCGTAAGCGGCGGCCGGCGGAGGCTCGGTTACGACAGCCTCCAGGAACTCAGCGGCCTGTTCTACAATGAAAAGATCACCGAGGAGATGGGGAAGCACGCCGTGGATCGCTACCTCGACTTTATCCGCTACCTTGCCGATGGAGAGGGTGTACAGGCCGACTGCCTCACGGCGCCGCCCTCATTCACGATCACGATCGGGGAGACGGAACGGCGACACGTGGAGGCCCTCATGAACGAGCATGAGGCACTCCTCACGGCGGGTAACGGGTGTAGGGATAATCGGATTGAATCAGACGGGAGGCGAAAGCCGGGAAGGCGTTTTGTGGCGGTCAACCCGGTCGCCTTCTGGGAGACGAAACTCTGGGAGGATGAGAAGTTTGCCAAACTCTGTGACCGAATCCGCCGGGAGCTGGGAATTGGGGTGATCTTGACGGGGAGTGCGGCTGATCCGCTCGACAGGATCCGGGCGCTGATGACAACGGAGGCCGTCAATCTCGGCGGAAGGACGACACTCCGGGAGCTCGCCTGCCTCTACCGGCAGGCGGCCCTCGTCATAACGACCGACTCCGGTCCCATGCACCTCGCCGTGGGGGTGGGAACCCCGGTCATCGCCCTCTTCGGGCCGACCGACCCCGCGCGGACGGGTCCTTACGGCGCTGGCCACCGGGTCATCCGTCACGAATTGGATTGTATGCCCTGCTTCCGGAAGCGGTGTGAAACAAGAAATTGTATGAAGGAGATCACCGTAGAAGAGGTTTTTACGGCGACAGAGGAAATGCTGGCGGGAATTGGAAGGAGTGAATGATGGGAGTCAGTAAGGAACTGCTGGAGATATTGGCGTGCCCGAAGTGCAAAGGTGAGCTGCGCTTGAATCAGGCGGAAGACGGCCTCATCTGCGAGAGCTGCCGTCTGCTCTACGAGATCCGGGAGGATATCCCGATCATGCTCATCGACGAGGCGAAGCATCTCGACGCATGACAGGCACTTTCGGTCGGAGACAACCGGCACTTAAAGAACGCTTGCGGTATCCTGCGGCAGGTATTCGGGAACGATTTCACGGAGCTTCTGCTTGATCGCCGGGGCATCGAAACGATCGGCCGCCACGGACAACTCCGCCAGTTGCGCATCCAGCAAGGCATCCTGCTCCTGCTTGGACGGGGGAAAGCCGGCCGGAGAGTCGGTGCGAAGGACCATGATCTTGTCGTGTTTCGTCGGAACAATCCCTTCCCCGACGGTGATCAGCTCCTCATAGAGTTTTTCGCCGTGCCGGAGGCCGGTAAAGACGATCTTCACATCCGTATCGGGCTCCCGGCCGGAGAGCCGTATCAGATCCCTCGCCATATCGACAATCTTCACCGGTGTCCCCATGTTTAAGATAAAAATTTCTCCCCCCTGCCCCATCCCCCCCGCCTGGAGGATCAACTGCGCGGCTTCGGGGATCGTCATAAAGAACCGCCTCACCTCGGGATGGGTGACCGTAACGGGTCCCCCCTGCTCGATCTGATTCCGGAACACCGGAATGACGGACCCTGAAGATCCTACCACATTGCCGAACCGTACGGCCATGAAGCGGGTGCCCGTTCCCTGCAAGCCATGCAGGAGCAATTCCGTCACCCGTTTGCTTGCCCCCATTACGTTCGTCGGTCGGACGGCCTTGTCCGTGGAAACGAGGACGAACCGTTCCGTCCCGTGCTTCCGGGCCATCTCCATGATGACGCGACTGCCGATGATGTTGTTAACCACCGCCTCCCAAGGGTTTGTTTCGAGCATGGGCACATGTTTGTAAGCCGCCGCATGAAATACCACCTGGGGACGGTATTTTTCAAAAACGGCCGTCATGAGCTTTTCATCCTGGATGCGGCCCAGTACCGCCCGGCATCGATCACCGTGCGGCTCGTTGTGAAGCTCCATCTCGATATGAAAAAGGTTTGCCTCGTTTGCATCCACCAGAATCAGGATCTGCGGTTGGAAGTGAAGAATCTGCCGGCACAGCTCAGCCCCGATCGACCCCCCGCAACCGGTGACCAGGACGATTTTACCGTTGAGATAGCCTCGAATTTCCCCCATGTCGAGCTGC
Source organism: uncultured delta proteobacterium (assembly GCA_963817385.1). Taxonomy (GTDB): domain Bacteria; phylum Desulfobacterota; class Syntrophia; order Syntrophales; family UBA5619; genus JAKAFS01. Next base: position 467,851 of record CAWFOM010000005.1, on the reverse strand, counting down.
ACGGGGGTGCGTCCCAGGAGATCCTCATAATTGACGTCCCGCAAGGCCTTGATGCTGACCCGACCATCAATGATCTCGCCAATCCCCGGCAGGGTCTTGTAGGCGATCTGACAAGCCTTGCAGACAGTGACGATACGGCGTATCTGATCACCCGTGGCGGAAGGAATGGCGATCAAGATCTCCTTGACATCATAGATTTTCCACGATCCTGGCAATTTCATGCAATGATCCGAGAACCGGTATGCCATGGATCGATCTGCCATGCTTCCTCCGATCGTCATCGATGAAACCGACGACCGCGTAACGGAGATGATCATTCTCGATGATCTCCCGGAGGATCTTCTCTCCCGCGGATCCGGCGCCGACGATGAGGATCCGTTTGCGCTGGGCGGCAGGGAAAAAGACTCCCTGGCTCTCCCGTTCCCGCATCGTAAAAAAAGAGCGGATGGCCATGCGCAGGCCGCCGGTGAACAGGAACGTGAGCCCTCCGTCCATCAGGAAGACGGCCCGGGAATACCCTCCCTCAAATCGATAAAATATAAAGATGAACGTCATGATCAGGAGCGTCGCGGTCGCTGAGGCCTGCAGAAGTCGCCAGAAATCCCTGGTGCTCGTATAGCGCCACATGCCTTTATAGAGACCGAACAGGAAGAAGGTGCAGAGCTTCACCAGGAGTATCGGAATCCAGATTGTTCTGAGCTGCTCTGCAAAGAAGGCGTCCAGAGAGAACTCGAACCGGAAGAGATAGGCGAGGACGAGGGCCCCGGCGAAGAGGATGGCATCACCGAGGAGCATCAGATAAAAATGGGGATTTTTCAAATGCATCTTCATGGCGTAGTCACGTCCTTGTTATCCTGATTGCCGAGGCTGAAGTCTTCCGCGTATTCGCGATTTTCCGGAGATGGATCGTCAGAAGCGTAAAGCCGATGAAACACATCGTCAGAAAAATCAACACCGCACTCACCCCGCGGGGATAAGCGATCAGGACGCCGGCGCCGACGGCCAGTTGCACGGCCCCATACGCTGCGGAGATCTTCTCATGGGCGATGCCGAACTCATTGACCAGCAACTGGTATAAATGGCGGCGGTGGGACCGGGTAAGATTCTCGCGGTCCTGGATGCGGACAACCATGGTTGTCAATTCATCCGCATAAAAAGGGAAAAGCAGCGCGGCAAAACAAACCATCTCCAGGTAATTCCGGGAAAGCGTCACAACCAGGCCGGCAAAGACAAACCCCAGGAGGATGCTGCCTACATCCCCCATGAAGACGCGGGCCCGGGGCATGTTGAACGGAAGATATCCCAGACAGGCCAGGGAAACGCATATCGAGAGCAGCGACAGTGCGTTCTGGAAGGCATCCGGGGGTGGCCGATACAGGGTGGAGAGTCCCAGCAGTCCGAAGCCGATTACCCCGCTGAGACCGGCAATGCCGTTGATGCCATCCATGAAATTGTAGAAGTTCGCCGTCCCGATCAGGAAAATGAATATCAGCGGCAGGATCAGAAAGAAGATAACCGGAGAAAACCCAAAGCTCGACAAGGCATACTGGGCGGTCAGGCGGGGCAGCAGAGGGAACAGGAGTATGCATGTGGAGATGCATTGGACGACGAGACGGAATTTTACCGAGATCCGGAAATAATCCCCGAAAAAGCTCACGGCGGAGATGAGGATCGCGGCAAACAGGAAGGTCGTCGGAATCCGGAGCGTGAGACCCGCCATGATAAAGGCCGCCAGGATCCCCAACGCCCCCGCCGCGGGGCGTCGGAATGGTATGGGAACTGCGTTCGTTCGGGGTATCCAGCAGACGTTCGCGAAACGCCATGCCGGCAATGAGCCATGCACCCGCTGCTCCCAAAGCCGCACACCCGAGAAAGAGAAGCTCTATCCGGTACTGGGCAACCAGCACGACCATCTGTTCGAACAGTGATGTCAGATCATTCATCATAGTACAACCAGGATCTTCATAAATCGCCGGACTTCCGCATCTCGGCCACCGTCTCCCGCCAGCCCGACGCGAGATCGTACCGGGGGACAAAGCCTAACTGTTCGCAAAAACGTCGACCATCCACGGCCGCATCCTCGGTATATTTATCGATCGTCGCCCGTACCACGGGCGAGGAGAGGCCGCAGAGCCGGGCGCCATCTTCCAGGATGCCGGCCAGTCCGCGGATGGTGTTCACCGGCAGCGTCAGACGCGGCGGCCTGCGGCCGAGGGCATCGCAGAGGATCCCGATGACGGCGTTCATGGTGTGGATCTGTCCGTCGGTCACGTTGAAAATCCGGCCGGCCGCGTCCGGATGGACGGCGGCCAGCACGGCCGCTCGGCCTACATCCTTGTCATACACCAGGGTTCGGCGGTTGGTCCCCGGACCGATGGGCAGCGAAACGGCCCCGGGCAAGGGCGATGAGGAGGCGCCGGTAATTCCCCCTGATCCGGCCTCCGTAGACGGCGCCGAGGCGCAACACCGTCCCCAACGGCCGGCCGTCGGCCCGTTTCGCCGCCAGGACGATCCTCTCCGCGGTAAGTTTGGTTTGCGCGTAAAACGAATCGGGCCGGGCCGGTGAATCTTCCGTCAGGATGACTCCTGCGGAATCGCCATAGACGGCAATCGTACTGAAAAACACCATGCGCCCGACACCGGCCTGCCGAGCGGCCTCAACAACAGTGGCAGTACCGCCGACATTGATCCGCTCGTACTCCGGTTGCAGGGAAGGAGGCGGGTTGACGATATGCAACAGCGCGGCCAGATGGATTACCACATCGACTCCCTGCATCGCCGTATGAACGACGGAGTGATCGGTTATATCACCAAGTTGCGTTTCGATATCCTCCGGCCACAGCCCCCGTGGGGGTGGGTCAAGGGACAAGGTCCTGATCCCATAGCCTGACTCAACAAGCGACGCCACTACTCGCGGCCCCACGGCGCCCGTCGCTCCCGTCACCAGAATGCGCAGCGGATGATTCTTCAACTCAACGACTCCTCATGCTGCTCGAATCGCTGAAAAACGAGCAGCGCTCTTTTCATGTCGGCATCACTGCATCCTGCATCCGGGTGTATTGGATAAGTTTGGAGAGAAGGCGGAATGTCAGCGTCCATGGATGCGGTCTCAAATTATTCACCTGCCAGGATAGATTCGCCATCCGTATCGTCGCCAACCGGCTTTTGAGGGAGGCGTTACTGGCCCCACCCGAACGCATATGGACCAAGACCTCCGGAATGTAGGTTGTCGATACCTCATATTTCAAGAGTAATCTCAATGTCAGTTCATAATCGGCGGCCGTACCCAATGAGAGATTGAAGTTGCCGTATTTTTCATACACCGAGCGTCGCACGAAAAATGTCGGATGCGGCGGCATCCAACCCTGGTAAAAGTTATGGGGGTTGTGGTTGCCCGATCGCCAGTAGCGAATGACCCGTTTCACGTTCGCCGGATCGACATAAATCAGATCACCATAACACGTATGGATGCTTTCATCTTCAAAAACACGGGCCACCTTCTCCAAGACATGAGGATGCGCATAGAAATCATCCGAGTTGAGAATACCGATAACGTCACCGGTTGCAAGGGAGATCCCTTTGTTCATCGCGTCGTAGATCCCATGATCCGGTTCGGAAATAAGCTTGTCGATCCTGTCGGCATGGCGAAAAATAATCGACAGCGTTGCATCGGACGAATTGCCGTCGACAATGATGTGCTCCAGGTCGGGATAACCTTGCGAAGCAACGGAAAGTATGGCGTTTTCAATCGTAGCGGCGCTATTCCACGTAGCGGTGATAATGGATATCTTCATCTAGTACAGTTTCCACCCCCATTTATGAAAGTACTTCATGCCGCTGATAATAAAGACAAGCGCCATTGTCAACCTTTTCTGGGATTCACGCTGCCAGAGATGGGTAATATTCACATAGGGATAGTAAACCGTCTTATAGCCTTCATTCTGAAATTTTCTGGACAGGTCGGCGTCTTCAAAATACATGAAGAACCTTGGGTCGAAGCCGCCAACCTTTTTCAGGACGTGCGTCCGGCAAAACATGAAGGCCCCCGTCATGAACGGCACCTCATGGATGTCCTTATAGCCGACATCTCTCATTTCGTAATGGTCCAGGCGTCGTTTTAAAATATCAAACATTTTATCATAGACGTAAAACCGCCTCAAAAAGAGGTCCGTAACATTTGGCTGCCGTTTATTCAAATATTGGAGTGTATTATCCTTATTTAACACCCTTGGGCAAACCATGCCGACATCAGGATTCCTATCTAAATATTGGCTTAATTCTTCTATAACGCCTTTGGATATGATCACATCCGGATTGAGGATGAGGAAATATTTGCTCGGTTCACACCGTTGGATACTCCAGTTGTGGGCCTTGCCGTACCCCAGATTCTGTCCGGCATAATGGTAGAAAGCTGGTCTGTTTTCAAGGGAAAGCGATAGGCGTGTCGGCGAATTATCGATAATGTAGAGTTTAACATTCAGGCTAGTATCGAGAAAGCTCGTGATGACATTTTCAATCATCTCCGGAGGATTCTTATACAGGATGACCGACGCAATGCAATCAAGAGGTGCTTCTCTTGAGGCCAATCGCAAGATTTCCATTCTCTATGCCCTATAAGAAGTCATATGGGGATCTTCTCACTCATGGTTTTGTTTGAAAACGTCTTGGTATACCGATAACGTTTCCCGTGCTGTTTTATCCCAGGAAAAGCGCACTAGGTTCTCTCGTCCTTTCAGAATAAGTTGTGACCGCAACCTTGCATCCGCCAGACAACGCCGGATCGCGTCGGCTATTTGTTCGATCGAGGTTGGATCAAAATAGATCGCCCCATCGCCGCCCACTTCAGGTAGCGACCCGGCGGTAGAGCATGCTACCGCCACAGCCGCCTGTTGCGCTTCCAACACCGGCAACCCAAATCCCTCGTACAGGGAAGGCGCCACAAATAAATCGGCATGACTTAAAAGCGGCAGGATATGCTCCTCCGGTACATACCCCGTAATGGTAACCCGATCCCGGATCTCTTTGGACTCGGCTGCTAAATCCACATTGGATGGAATGTGACCAATAAGCACAAGAGAATGGGGGAATGCATCCTTCATCAGAGCATAAGCTCGGATCAAATGGGGAATGTTCTTGTTCAGCGTCCGCCCCCCAAAGGCAACTACATAGGGTTCCCGGATACGGTAACGTCTGGTTAATTCCGTCCAATTTTCCGAAGAATTTGAAGCGCCATTCCTCAGCGCACCCAAATGCGTCACGGTCATTTTATCGGGATGTAGTTTGATTGTCCTGCAGATTTCTCTTTTGGAGAAATCGGAAATGGTGATGACATGATTGGCTCGTTGCGCCGACTGTATTGAAAAAAAACGCAAGGCGGTTCTTTTCACACCCGACATAGTGCGTTTCAACGTTATATAGTTCAGATCAGGTATCGTTACAACAGAGGGACAGGGGGCAACTAACGGGCCGACATATCCCAAAGAGTGCACAACATCGATGTGGTATTGAGCGAGCAGCCGGGGCAATCGCACCTGCTCAAAAAGATAGCGGGAGGTCCGGCCGGCAGCCCGGATCGGGCAGACTACCCGGGTGAAATTCACTGCCTGCGGGAGAGGCCATCTTTCGCTTTCGCGGTTCATAAAAACGACATATTCATTCCGCTCGTCTATTTCGGCCAACCCATGCAACAAGCCGGCGGCATAGGTCTCAGTCCCTCCCACCACGCCGGGGAGCAAATACAGTAAATTGATCCCGATCTTCATGCTTTTATCTCAGACAGCTTTTGTCGCTTCAGCGCCCATCATGGCATTTTACCAAAGTCCCGCCGTACGAAAATATCCATATTCTCCGGTAGTCTCGTTTGTTTGAATCGGAAACGGGGATTCATAATTGGGAAACTGCCCCGGGTTCATGTTCATACCGCAGCATGTTTTCTGCGGCTTACTGTTGAAGTAAATCATAGCCGGGGTCTTCCTGTCAAAGTTATTGTGCCATCGTCTAAACCCTTTTCCAATCCTTGATGCCGCAACACTCCACATGAATATTTAATTGACACACAAGGCCGCTCTGCTTATACTCCCACCGTGAAAAAGCAATGTCTTATCAATTTCATTACAGCATCAACTCTGAGAAAATGATGCGTCTTTTTAGCCTCGGCCATTACCTACGGATCAAGCCATTCGACACGGCTACCCAAGAAGGACGAACGCAAGAGCGCTATCGTCGGGCTGCTTGGTCAACCATTTCGAACCTGCTGAGCAAAGGTTTGGCGATGGCCGTCATGTTGTTAAGTGTAAATTGGACCATTTCCTACCTCGGTACCGAACGGTTTGGTATTTGGATGACGATCGCAAGCTTTGCCAGCATGCTTACATTTCTCGATTTGGGTGTGGGCAATGCACTCGTTAACCATATTGCAGAGAATGCAGCGCATGACAAACCCGTCGAATTAGAGAAATCGATCAGCGGCGGCCTGGGATTTTTGGGGCTGATCGGTGTTACGGTAACCGTATTGATGTTGCTGCTCGCGGCGCTCCTGCCGTGGGCAGCGGTAATCAAAGTGGCAGACCCTCAACTCGTATTCGAAACGCGTCGCTCCGCCATGCTGTTTGCATTGTTATTTGGATTGTATTTATTCACATCCGGCATTCAACGGGTATTTTGGGGACTCCAACGCGCATTCGAAGGAAACTTTGTCGCCGCGATCAGTTCCTTGCTTGCAATAATGGCACTATGGGTTGCCGCAAAAAGTAAGGCGGATGTGACGATACTGCTTGCCGCCACCTTGGGAATTCAATCATTAGCAGGGTTCCCATTACTATTACTACTTTTCGTTCGAAAACAAATCAGCATCAGGGAGATAATAGCTTCGACCAGTATCGAAGGAAGTAAATTGTTACGTGCCGGTAGTCTATTTCTAGTCTTGCAGATTGGAACCATGATTGGATGGGGCGCCGACAGTTTGATTATATCCAGCACATTAGGCGCAACATCGGTCGTCGTGTATGCAGTTACCCAAAAGTTATTTCAATTCATCACTCAACCTTTGGCTACGGTCAATGCACCGCTATGGAGCGCATACTCGGACGCCCGGGCAAGAGGGGATAGGCCGTTTATCCGGCAGACGTTATGGCGCAGCATGATGCTAACCCTTACCGTCGCGACTTCAGGTGTCTTTCTGATCTCAATATTCAGTGAATGGCTCATTTTTTACTGGACCAATGGAACAATAAAGGTCCCGCAGCCATTTATCTATACGTTTGCAGTTTTAGTGATTTTTGAAAGCTGCGGCAACGCATTCGCAATGTTCTTAAATGGAATGCAAATCGTTAGACAACAAATTATTGTAGTAATTTTATTTTGTTTGTTAACACTGCCATTAAAAATAATCGGCGTTAATTATTTTGGAGTAATATTGATACCGTTAACTACGTTAATAGTTTATTCGTTCACACTCGTTTATTTTTACGGATTTTTGTTTAGAAAGACTATCAAATCTTTAATAATATAGGATCAATGGTGCCGATGAGTTCGCCCGGCCAAATTAGGTCAGACACGAGCCGTGATAGCTTGATAGATGTCCTGATCAGTTTGATGCACTGCACAGATGTCATAAAACACAGGATATTCTCCGTAACATCGACAGTCCTTCAGGTAACGATTAGTCCGGGCAAAGTCTGAGAGATCCTTTAAAACGTGAGAAGCAACACCGAGGTTATTAAAGGCCAGGAAATAGCAATAGCCCAAGCCTAAAAGCGTTTTTATGCATTGCAGGGATTCTTCAGAATCGGTTGAGAAAGATGGATCATACTCGAAGAAAAGCACAGGCTGACACCTCTCCAGCACATCTATAGATCCTTTTAAAATAGCGAAATCATAACCATCAGTGTCGGTCTTAAGAAGCTTAATGTTAGTGAAGCATGGGTGGCGCTCCAAAATTTGCTGAAGCGGGAGAAATAAAGAATTCTGATTACTGAGCTTTTGTAAGTTTTGCTGGTCAACTTTTTTTTTAAATGCTGGCAGCAAGGTGGTTGTTCCGCCGTGATCTTGAACCAGCGAACAATCCATTACCTCCGTTCCACACCCAACATAACTTTTTTCCATCTCAATATGCTTGCCCAGACTGGAGCAATTCGCGCTTAGTACATTGAAATATTGCGGATTACCCTCAATGCATAAAACCGGAATATCCTGAGTTAGGCAAATGTATGCAGCCGTATCTCCTATATTTGCGCCTATATCCGCTGCTGCAAAACCAGGCTGGCAATCAGACAACACCGAACTAATGGTCGAGATCGGTTGGTTGTAAGTGGGGAACAAACGCACGTACAAATCAAGGAGGTGATATGGCGGCAAAACTATGTCATGACGCCCGACACGAAAATGGCGTTGCTTCCAGCTGAAGCTCTGCCAAATCAAACGCTTAGCGGCATGGCGCAAAGTGATCTTCAGACTCATCAGGATCTCCTTTTAAGACTCATAAATGAGTCTGTGGTGTTGGCTGACATGAGTTGATGCTCAGACGACTCGGTTGATAAAAAAAGAAGGGCCTCCAGTACAACCATCAACCAGTCATTCCGATGAACTCTATGATGGTACAACGGCCTTTACCATAGGTAGCGCTGATGGTGGTCTCTCCGCTCCATAGGCGGGCGTGGCGGAACCGGAAAAGGTCAGAACCACAAAGAGATAGCCAAGAATCACAAACAGCAGAAGGGGCATCCCTTTTCCCCCTATCAGGGGGAGCTCCGTCTCACCGAGTCCGTAGATGATTCGTCTTCGCCAGTCACCCCTTGCCTGCGGCTTTTCGTAATGTAAGGTGAATGCCAAGACAACGGTAGCACCAAAGGCAATGCAGAAGGGACAGAAGACGTCTTCTCTGAATTGAAAGGCAACAAGATAAACTTCCACACCGATCCCCGATGCCAATAAAATGCGGACTAGGGCCGTTTGCTTGGACAAAGTGCAGGCAATGATCGCCAGCATATACCCAATGCCTATGTATTTCAGATCAATTCCAAAGATATCACCCTTCAGATAGGTGCAGGATGTGTCGCAAACAGAGTAGAAAAACATCAAGACAACGCCGATCAACGCCAGAGCAATCGTCATGATGTCCCTGTGCTTTCTGATTTTCGTCGTCAGCCACATGGACTATTTAGCTCCCTTTTCTTTTCAATTATCCCCTTCACCTTACAAGCCTTGAATGCCGCCCGATAACCGCGGTGCAGAAGACCCAATGTGGTGGCATCCAACTCAAAACCGTAGGCCAATTTCAGATTGGCGATCTCGTCAAGGTGCCCAGCCGACTTGATGATCTTTTCATATTGCCCATCGACTTTCTGCCAGATGCTGTCTGCGTCCCCGGTCTCGGTCCAATGGACGATCTCCGGCACCGGATGCAACCGGCTGAATACATAGTTTGAGTTGCCCTGGCGCTCGAGACGGCGACAAAAGCCGGCGAAATCGATATCGCGGACCATCACCGATACCGCCTGCTCGTTATAGACAACCCGCAAACCCTGCTTGGCCAGGCGGTAACCAAGCTCAATGTCTTCACAACCGAATCGAAACACAGGATTGAATACACCGTGTTCCAGCAGAAGAGAGCGCTTGCAGGACGAACGTCCCCCCCAAAAATATGTATAATCCAGGAGTTCTCCGGGCTTCAGGCTGACATAGGAAAAAAGAAAACAACCGACCTCGACCACAAAATGCATCAAGGGTTTGGCGGCGATCTCCGGACCGAGGCGGGTATGGCCGAGAACCGCATATTGTTCCGCCGGATATTCCCGATGGGTCTTCACGTGCTCCTCGAGCAAGGTTTCGGTCGTCACATCGTCGTCGTCGAGGAACAAAACGAAGTCACCGCGTGAGGCAAACAGGCCATGGTTTTTGGCCGCCGCTAAGCCCGCATTTTTTTGAAAGAGTGAGCGCAGAGGCAGCTTGCCCTTGAAGGAACGGACGACGCCCTCGGTGTCGTCCGTTGAGCCATCGTTAATGACGACGACCTCGAACTGCTCGCGGGGCAAAGACTGCCGGCACAAACTCTCCAGCACCATGGCCAGCAATTCCGCCCGATTATAGGTGCAGATCACGGCGCTCAATAGGGGGGCAGTGGATGTTCCGGCCGCCAACGGCTGTGGATAAAAGTCAGACATAGGATTCCACGATGAAAAAGGCATCTTTTTTTGACAGGTGGGGCCGTTGGGCAAGGAAACACCCCATGGCTGCGTTGGCCAAGTTGTAATCATAGTGCATCACCGGCGGGCGCAGGTTATGGGCAACGGCCACCGCATCCACCACCCCCATGTGAAGCCCGTGATCCAGAGCCAGACGCGGCCAAACGAAGTCATAGCCCCAGCCCATGGGACTGGCCTCATCGAAAGGCAGAAAGGCCTTAAAAGCGCTGCGGTGAAGGGAAAACAACGGCCCTATCTCCACGAAACGGGTACGCCGGGCGGAAATGCCGTCCAACCGTTCAACAAAAGGATGGTCGATATAACTATCATGGGTGCGAGCCGGCTGTGCGACGGCGAGATGATACCGCTCAACCAGGGAAAGATAATCATCCACGAAACCCTCGGGCAGTATAATATCATCATCGACCACCAGCAGATACTCGTAGGCGGCCAGATTAATGTCTGCCAAGAGCCGGTTGAGGAGAACAAACTTTGGCGTCGGTTTTTTCTGATGCCAGGCCGTCGGCGCCTGCAAATCAGGATCGGGTGCTGCTTTTCCCAAGCCGACCCAGCGCTGATCCACGACCCAATCACGGCTTTTCTGCAACTCCGCCAGGATACCGGGGGCATAATTCTCCTTGTCGGTGAGATACACGCCAAGAACCAAAATTTCGTTCGCCATTGTTCTCCTCAATCAGCGGCCGGGCAGAGGCCTGTGCCGCCAGACCTTGCTCTATGCCTCTCCGCCCTTATGCAGCACAGCGTTCTGCTGCCGCGTTTCCCTTGCCGCTGCCTCCGGCAGGGGAAACATCGCAGCCAGCCGTCGCCGCGTCGCCGCCATCGAATAATGTTCCTGCAAATGGACCAGGGCGTTGGTTGACAACCGGTGCCAAAGATCGGAGTCGAAATAGAGTCTGACCACCGCATCGACGAAGGCGCTGGGCGTATCGGCGAGCAACATGTGCTGCCCATCCGCCAGTCCCATCCCTTCCGCACCGATGGTAGTCATCACCACCGGCAGGCCATAGGCCATGCTCTGGCCGATCTTCCCCTTCATGCCGGCTCCATAGCGCAACGGCGCCACAAACACCCGGCAGGAGGCAAAATAGGGCTGCACGTCGGCGACGTAACCTAGCGGTTCGATATGCTCGCAGCGCATCGCTTTGATAAAGTGAGGCATATTGCTGCCGATGATAGTGAAGACAATGTCCGGTATGGCCTCAATCACCAGGGGAAGGATCTGGTCCACGAAATAGCGCACCGCGTCCTGGTTGGGCGTGTGCCAGAACCCGCCGATGAACATCAATCCTTTGCGTTGGGCAAACGGGGTAACCAAGGGCTGCGGATCATGAATGTTGGGCAGAATCTCCACGCGGGCATCCGGCTTCTCTTCCAACAGGCGCGCCTTTTCCTCAGGGGTGATGGCCAAAACCATATCGGAGCAGGCAGTGTTGAACAGTTCGATCCGCCGATAATGGTCGATCTGCTCTTTGAGATTGCAGTCCCCGGAAACCTCCATCTCCCGCTCAAACCTCACCCAATGAAGATCCACCGTATCAAAAGCAACCTCGGCATTCAACGCGAAGGCCCTCACTGCGGGAAGATACCGGAAGGCAAAATCGGGCCGCGACAGGATGACGTAACGGTATTTTCCGCCCTGCTGCCCCAGATGCTCCAGGATGGCGTGATAGCCCAGCACGGTTTCGATACCCTGCACCTCCAATTGCCGTCGGTAGTTGATCTGTTCTTCAGCGTTATCCGAAGCAAAGGTGAGGCGAAAGCCTTGCTCTTTCAGCAGACGCAGGATTCCGGACATGCGTACCGACCCCGAATCCTTGTCCGGGCTGGGGAAATACCAATCCACCACCAAAAACCAAGGCTGGGACGGATCATACCGGCCTGCGCTCTCGGCCACATCCTGCAAAGGATTCCAGTCCGGTATCAGGCTCCCCAGGGTATCCGGATCCATCAGGGTTTGCCGTTTCAGATAGGTCGTTTTAAGCCACCACTTGGCCCTCAACGGTAGCGGCATCCGGTGATACATCCGGCGCGCATAGTGCTGCAACCCGGACGACCTAAGCAAGTCCATGGTGCCACGCATCCTGCGTAGCATGACTTTGGCGGTCCGCAACGGTCCGGTCACCTGCCAGGATGTCGATTGGTAGAGTTCCGCCAGTTTCGCGTCACGCCGGGCCATCTCATCCCGGACGCCGGCTAAGGCCTGCTCGGCATCCGCCAGTTGCACGTTACGCTGGGCCACCTCATTCCGGATGCCGGCTAGGGCCTGCTCCGCCTCGACAAGGGATTGCCGGAGTTGCTCATTCTGTTGCTGGGTGGTCCTTAGTTGAACCTGCGAAATGGCCAAACTGGCCTGATCACGTTTCACCTGCTCATACAAGGTTTTTTCCCGCTGCAGGGCGTCATGCAAGACGTTACTTTCAGACGCCAAGTTCCCTCGCAGATGCTCCACGTTTTCCCGCAGATGCTCCACGTTTTCCCGTAGAGACAGGCACTCCGCTGTGAGTTCCATGGAACGGTGCTTATAGACCACTCGTTCCCCCAAACTGAAAAAATACTGCTCTAATGCACTGCGCCCGGCGGTATCCATGGAAAACCAATCTTTGATGGGGCTGTCGATTGCTGACCCCACGCCGAGCAAACCCAGGCCATAGCTGAAACGGAATTCCATAGCCGGATATCGGGCTGCCAATTCTTCCCACAGACGCCACACACCAAAGTCCCTTTCCCGCACAACGGTGTCGTGAATCAATATCAGGCCTCGATTACTCATCTTGGGTAGCCAGCTTTCAAAATCATGTCTGACCGCCTCGTAAGTATGCAGACCATCGATATTCAGCAGATCGATCGACCCGTCGGAAAAGTGTGTCAGGGCCTGATCAAAGGTGGACCGGATGAGTGTGGAAAACCGGCCAAAGCGCGGATCATGCCACTCCTTCAATTGATCATAAACGGAGGAATCGTACCTTCCTGCATGCTCGTCACCCAGCCAGGTGTCTACCGCCCAACAATTGGTGGGCAACTCCAGGGTACTCACCGCCTGACAAAAGGCACTATAGGAATCGCCCATGTGGGTGCCCAGTTCCACGAAAACCCGCGGTCGGTGTAGGTCCATCAGGACGAAGGCGAGAGGAATCAGGCCATGCCAGGAAGAAACATCAGTGAGACGTTCCGGCATCTGGTAGGCGATGGGAACAGACAAAGGGGGAAAACTCATATCAGCATCATTACCGCCATAGATGTTATATTTAAGTAGCTTTTGCGCGAGATGACGATAGTAAAAGCGGTCTTGTATGTCAAGGCGATTTATCACAACCCATTGTGTCGAAAAAGGAAGCGATGACGGCAGTTCATGATGCGGAAGTATGCATTATCCGTTTTTATGTAGGAGTTATCGATTTCGGTCATTGGGCGTGTCCGGGGGAGACGAAGTCTCGACGAGAGGATAAGAATCTCAACTTACGTTAGGACAGTGACCGGCCAGATAGGGGTACTCCAAGCATTCATAATAAACTTAAGTTTTACGGTTGAATTCCCACCATAAATATTTTAGTAATTTCATTCCGGTAGGAAGTATTTTAAATTTGGTTGCACCAAAGGGGCGAGCAGTTTCCCTGACCGGAAATTCTGCTCGCTTCAAGCCTAAACGGTATGATCTTACAACCATTTCAATATCTATTGAAAGGCCATAGTCAACCGGTGCTATTTTTCTGAAACCCGAGACGGTGAATCCTTTATAGCCGTGAAGCACATCCCTGACCATATAGCCCTCACGCCGCCAAAGCAGGGCGGCAACCAGTGCAATGCATAGTACTCCCCATTTCCGCGGCTTGATAAGGTTCCTGTCTTCCTCGTTTCGTGCACCCCCGATGTTACGGCTGGCGACGACCAAGTCAATGCCGGATTCCAAAAACGGGCGAAAATTCTTCAGGGTCGAGACGGATATTGTGCCTTTGGGAAAATAGACGACTACCGCGTCGCAGCTCGACATTTCGACGGCGTGGATGTAAGCGGCATTCAGTCCTTTTTGGGGCTGGCGGTAAACGGGGATACCTTGAGTTTGCAGATATTCCACAGTACCGTCCGTGCTACCCCCATCGATGGCGTAGATTTCATCGAATTCTTCGCGCGACATGTTCGGTACATCGATTTTGCATCCTTCCAACTCATTCCATACCAATAAGCAGAGAGATATTTTCATCGCCTACCTTTTTGATTTCCATGGATTTGCTCTGCAGCGGCGATTCCCGCCTCAACGGCCACATCGGAATTCATGTGTTCCCAGGCGCCCCAACGACCCAGTCCTATGATGTGGTTTTGTTCTGCCCAGAAAAGGATATCGGCTATAGCCTTGGGCTTATCTTTCGTATTGAGCGGATAGGCGTACTCGTTTCTGTAATGGAACTCACCTTTGACAGATGCCCGTTTTGCGTTGGTTTCCGTCCAATAGCCCTTGCTTCCCCGGCAGAAATTGTTTCTGCACAGTATCCTATGGTGAGCAAGACGCTCATCTGGTTCGTAAATCCAATGAGAGTTAGAAGTTAAAGTATCTGGGTGGTAGTCTACGTCAATAGCCACATGACGCAGTCTGGATATTTGCGATATAATGGATTCAGGAACACTAGCTACTTTTGGCCAGATAGTCCACGGTATGGTGGAAATTATTTTTTTTGCACAGAATTCACTATTTATGATCCTGTTTTCGATGTCGATACTTGTAACAGGTGTTGAGGTAAGCAGTTTTTCTCCCAAGGATTCACCCATCCGTCTCCAGACTTCTCCATAACCGTATTCCTTGGGATACAGGAAAGTTCCATGGGCGGGCAGGCTGCCTAAAAGTTTGCCTTCGAGACAGCTTTGTAGGGTCTCGCGGAATGAAACATCCGGAAGTTTGTAGAGCCAGTATGTGCCGAGTTCGTTGAGTTCGGTCGACCATATCTTGCGGTTGTAGGGGAGCATGTATTCTTCAGCAATGCGGTCTCCCAGTTTCCAAATGATCCACTCGTCAAAGGCTTCTGGCGCAGGAGAGCCGCTAACACAACCCGCCCGGGCTATCGACTCCAGGAAGTCAAGCTGGTCAGTTATCGGCAACTGCCACAAGTTCGCCTCAAGGGGGTAATCAATCTCTTTTCCCCACAGATTGATACGCGATATGCGGGTATATTCCTGCCACTCAGAGTGGGGCAGGAAACGGAAAAGAAGGTCCAGCACTTCTACTCGTTTGACATCGAGAAAATGACCGCCACCGATATCCAATGGCTTTTTATCTACGTCTTCACTACGACATAACCCACCGGGAAGAGACTCTTGTTCGAGCAGAAGAAAAGAGTCCTCTCCCAATTTCCATAAAGCATGAGCAACGCTCAAGCCGGTTGGACCTGCACCAAGAATTACATAGTTATAGTAGCGCATTTACTCCTTTATTGAAAACGTAATCAGTTGCTTTTTAGCTTGAATATCGCGTTAGAGAAAGGGCCAAGCACCAAAAAAGACAGCCAAGCAGCCGGATGGAGATAACGTACGGTTGGCCCTTCAACTAATGCAATGGCAACAGCTACAATCTCTATCGATACTAATAAAAGAACAAGAACATATTTATTGACGCTAGCACTACAGAGAAAAAGATTCACAATGCATAATGCGGGTAAAAATAATAAAAATAGATACCAAGGCCAGCACTTGAAATAATAATATTTAGTGAACGTTCTCGTGAATGGCAATTGTTCAGCAGATAGATTGAAATTATACCTCAGAACATCAAGCAATCCTTCGGGCAAAGGCCTATTTCCCGAGTCATTTTTCATGCTCCCCTGCAGCCAATCTACATTGAAATAATCTTCGAAGGTTTTTATTGAAAGCAATGCCAGTGCAAGAGGGTCTCTTCTGAGAGCATTCATTGCAGTGGCTTTAGCAACACTGTCGGCTTCCAGATTGTCAGGGATGGCTTTATTCAGATTATCGATGATGCCGCCGGGCCTCCAGTGCTGCGAATCTCTGGTATGACGATCCCGCAAATCAAATTTTAAATTAGCAAAAACTAAAGGAGTAAGTTCAGGGCGGCTGAAATCAATAGGTTTTACAATAGGTGACCAATTAGACAACAAGAAAATCCCGCCTTGATAGTAATAGGCCGGCGGTTTTTTCGACAATAATCCGTTAAGATTCTTGTAGCCGTTGTGGAGAAGATATGTCGATCCCAAAGACAGGAAAAGATGTAGGGAAATTAGCCCAATTGCCCGGAATGAATCATGCGTGAGTACAAAAAAATTATTGACGGCAATTTTTTTAGACGGGTTGTTATTTGTCAAGACCGGGAAGGCGAGAAACGGCAATATTATGCAATTAGCTAAAACCAACGGTAAAAAACTCATCCTAAAGCTAATGAGGAACGTTCCTAGTATTTGCACTAATATTATTAATAATGAACTCTGTCGTTTGATGTAATAAAAAATTGTTACCAGATAAAAAGAAAATATGAGTAGAGAGATTGTTTCAGTCATTACATAGCGTTCATATAATAATTGTAAAGGCTCAATCGCACATAAGAAACCAAACAGTAAGGATAATCTACGATTCACTGAGAAAAACTTAACGAGAGAATATGCAATGAGAAAAGAGGTTATAAGCCCAGCACAAACTTGGGCAGCAATCAATGATGTCAATGATGAAGATGAGACAGAAATTATTCTTATAAAGAAGCCGTAAAGAAAAGATCTATCAAGTGGTATCCATCCGGTCAACGATGTAGTTATATAACTATGAGAATCACCGAGGAAAAACATTGGCATACGGTCAATATAAAAAATTGTAGCCTTAAGGAGAAATAGAATAATAAAATAAGTGGGGTAATTAATGCGATTAAAATATTTTGATATTAATTGCATTTAAGTTCCCCTTTGTTGTGCGCTTCCGCATTATGCATGGGAGATCGGCCGAATCCTTTTTTATATATTCAGCGAACATTTCGGTCGGGCAAAGTTCCTTCATTCGTACCTGTTGAAGATCCGGTTGAAAAAGATATTCCAGGTATTCGCCGTACGTTTTCGATTGAGCGGGGATTCGATGGCTTGGTGAACCGGCCGCCGCTCCCGGAGGGGATAGACGAGGTATATCAAATACGGACTTCAGGAAGTGCCTTTCCAGTCGATTTCGACTTTAGAAGTGGAGCCAATATTTGGAATATCTTCACCCTCCGGCTCTGGAGCAGGTGGCGCCGAATCCGGGGTATGCAGGAGGTCGCTGAGAGGCATCTTCCCCTGGCTAAATGGCTGGGCAGGCCAATCGCCGGTATATAGATGATCACCAAGAGGATTATGGATTTTCCGGAATACGGCAAAATTATCCTTAACGATAATTCGTTCCCAAAAGCGATCGGACAGAAGAAACTTGACGAGTATATTGCAACTGGCAATGTCTATATCGTCAATTATCATGAGTCCCCCATCGTTTAACAGCTTTGTTGCGAAGAACCAATCAACGATAGGGAAGGGAAACGCGTGGGCGCCATCAACAAGGATCAAATCCTTGCCTTTATCGTGATACAGGGGAAGAATATCGGTCGAGAACCCAATCCTGGAATCAAATCTATCCAAGGGTATTCCTGATTCTGTGCAGTATTCTCTTATTCTGCTCACTTCATCTGGGTCAGGGGTAATACACATATGAAAACACCTATTGTAAACAAAAATAACCGTGCTATAGCCTGACCCAATCTCCAGACACTTCATATCTGGTTGTAGCAGGTCTTGTATCAGGCGCAACAGATTCCAGTTCGAATTCCAGGAAGTCCAATTCGTATCATCAGCCCGATGGAAGTGAGGTTTGTCTTCGTACAGCTTATCAATAATCGATTTCATTGCCGTCCCTCTCTGGCCGTAGTTGAATAATTAATGTGATTAAGATGTTTAGATGATATTAACTGTACTTAAGTTCCCATTTGTCGTGCGCTACCGCATTATTCATGAACATCGGCCAAATCCTTTTTTATATATACAGCAAGCATTTCGGTCGGGCGAAGATTCTTCATTTGTACCTGTTGAAGATCCAGTTGGAAAAGATATTCCAGGTATTCTCTGTCCGCTTTCGTGTCGGGATCAAGCCGTCTGCCGAGCTCCGGATTCGTGCAGATCATCCTCATATAAGAACCGTACTTGAACATCTTGATCGGCGTAAAAAATTTGCTGGCCTGCAGTTCTATCTCCTCCTGGCGGATTCCCTCCATGTCTTTCTGGATCGAGGGTTCACGATAGGGAGCGATGATGTCATCCGGTTTGGCGATGCCGGCTTTATAACGAGCAGGCATTTTTTTGACGATATCCCTGGCGAAATCAACATTGTCCTTCCAAAAGAGCACCTGTGTTTTGCCGATGATGTCTTGAACGATCAGTCGCCCGTTTTTTTTCAGCCCCCGATGAATCTGGGAAAAAACATGCTCCAGGTTCAGCAAGTGGTGCAGAGAGGCGTGAGCAAAAATAAGGTCGAACGTGTTTTCCTGGAGAGAGATAAAATTCAGATCGAGCTGCAAAAAATGAACCTTTAATCCCTCTTTCTTCACCTCTTCACGGGCCTTTGCAAAAATCTGATCGTTGATGTCAGTGGCTATGATTTCGTAGGGCTTGTTTAATGAGCGTGCGATGGAAATCTCTACGCCGCCATACCCGCATCCGAGACTCAAAATCCCGGGATTATTGATGGTATTAGAGAACTGCACGATCTCTTCGCCTAATGAAGATTTCCATAACTGTTTCGACAGATACTCAAACCAAAACCCCCATGCCTTCTGAGCGTGGACCCCACCCTCGTGAAGATCTGCGGTGATCTCTACTGTTGAATATTTCTGGAGCTCTTCTTCCGTAAGCTTTTTGTAATCAAACGTGCTGGTCCAGTCGATAGCGATCTGCTCTGACATAGTAACGGTGTTTGATAGATTCATATTCTCGTCCTTACTTCATAACTGTCCCAAGGAATCTGGTTTCTCATTTCGTGTCTTTCTCTTCGATTATTTTCTTGGGTGGCAATCGAGTAAGGCTTTCATTTTTCTATAACGCATTAACCATCGCCATCCTTTTGAGGTATAAATTTCATTCAACTGACGATTTTGCTCTTCACTTAATCCTTGAAATGCCTGACTTCGCTGCAATTGCATATCTTTTTCTTGTATCAGTTCTATTAATTGAAGTTCCTTTTCTCTAATTACCGTTTGATATTCCCTTAACGACTGGTCGGCCTGCTGCAATTGGAGATCTTTTTCCTGTATTGCAGTCTTATTCAGCAGTAGCCACTCATTAGTCTGTTGCAATTGGAGATCTTTTTCCTGTATGGCAGCTTTATTTTGCCTTAACCACTCATCAGCCTGCCTTGACCACTCATCAGCCTGCTGCAGTCTTTTATCACGGTCCGATAACGTATTCTGCAATTGATATACTTGCACCGAAAGAGCAGCCTTTTGAAAGTCCAGTTTATTTTTTATTCCCAGGTGGTAAAAGAATCTGGAAACATGGGTCTCATTGTCTTTTCCATATTCCAAAAACGCCCGCACCTCTTCCTCGATTTGTTCGCCAACGGCAAGAACACCCAAGCCATTGCCAAACCTGAACTCAAAACTCGGGTATTGCCTTGAAATCTCTTCCCACAGCCGCCAAACACCAAACTCTCGTTCGCGGACATTGGTATCATGAAACAGCATGATCCCTCGCCGGCTCATCTTGGGCAACCATGATTCAAAATCATGCCTAACGGAATTATAGATATGGCGGCCATCAATATGGAGGAGGTCAATGGAGCCCTCAGAAAAATAATCCAGGGCATCATCGAAAAAGCATTTCATCAGGCTTGAAAAACCGCCATATGAAGCATCATGATAAGCTCGTAACTCTTCCAACACCTCCGCGCCGTAAAAGCCGGTCTGTTCATCACCCTGCCAACTATCCACGGCATAACAGACCGTATTCAAGGAAAACTCACCCACGGCCTGGCAGAATGCGCAATAGGAATCCCCTTTATGGGTTCCCAACTCGACAAATTTCTTGAGGCTGGAGCATTGCCGTAATCACGAACGCAAAAGGAATATGCAGATGCCAACCGTCCACATCCGTGAGTCTCCGCGGCCTACGAAAGGCAATGTCGTAATCCAGCAGATTGAAGGGTCCGTACATCAAATCATGCTCCCGATTGAAAATACAGGGGCCGAGCCTTTCTCATATGTTACCTCAATAACCTATGCAGCAGGTAATGTCGGAAATCCTTTTTCCACAAAGATAATTTTGATGAAGCGGGTTTCCGGCACACTAAAACGGTATCCTGCCACATGTCACTTCCATCAGAGTAACCGGTCGTTCCGCTTTGTGAATAAACCTCTGAAACTTCCAGAGCAGCGAAACGGGCAAGCGCAGCGAATCCATCAGGATAAAAACGCCAACAGTCGACCGGATAACGATGTTCGGGACCGCCTGAGGGAGCGATCAGACAACATATTCCCTCAGGTTTTAAGACTCTGGCTATTTCCAGCATGGTCAGCCAGAAGAATTCGACATGTTCGAACGCTTGTCCTGAAACCACAACATCGGCCGAATTTGATTTTATTTCCCGCCAGTTATAGGGATCATGAAGAACAATGTCCACATTCTTGCCGGCAGCCATATCAATCCCTCGGTATGTCCAGGAAGAAACCTCAAAGCACCCCCGGTAAGAACCGTTTACGTCAAGGCTCCCCAGATCGAGTATTAATAATGGCTCGTTTTCCCTGCTCTCCAGATACTTCTTTCTGAATGCCAGCATCTTATCCAGGGAACTTTGATGCACTTCAACTTTCCTCCGGAAAAAATCCGACCTTGGTATTTGGAATAGAAAGTATCCCACCGGGCATCCTGACAGGAACACTTTTGAAGATCAGGGCATCATGCAGGTAGTGGCATTGCATATGGTCATGCAATGCGCCGTCTGCTATGGCAACTGTTAGGGAATATTCTCCCTCAAGCAGATTTGGCCACGCATCAATTTGAAAGGTTATCACGTATCTCTTTCCACTTGACAATGAAGGGAGTTTCTTTTTGATCAAGTGCGTATTGTCGCCGAGAATCTCGCGGCCCAGACGGTCCTTGACGATAAAGCCAACTATGGGGTTTGCGATGTCGTTATGAGTACGCAGCGCTATGCCGATCTCGCACGCCTGTCCTGC
Organism: uncultured delta proteobacterium; assembly: GCA_963817385.1. Taxonomy (GTDB): domain Bacteria; phylum Desulfobacterota; class Syntrophia; order Syntrophales; family UBA5619; genus JAKAFS01. Next base: position 446,476 of record CAWFOM010000005.1, on the reverse strand, counting down.
ATACACGACACCGTTCTGGGATCCTTGGGAAACAAGACGCACGGCCTCTATGGTAACCCGGCGGTCCCCAAACTGCCGTATATCGTCTCCCACCGGCGTAAATCCGCCTGTATCAAAATCGCGCTGAGAATCCCCATCGCTTTTCAAGACCGGCGCCTCAAATCTGCTGTCCCCTTCATACATAAATTGAAGGTATTTCTCCACGACGAACTTCGGCGATCCATCCATCCTAATTCTTCCCGACTCGATCCAGATGGCCCGGGAGCACAGCTCCGTCACCGCAGCCGTATCATGCGAAACAAAGATCACCGTACCGGTCTGACAAAACATCCTTATCTTCGCCATGCATTTTTGCTGAAAACGGGCATCACCCACGGACAGCGCTTCATCCACCACAAGGATGTCCGGTGACACATTGACCGCGACGGCGAATGCCAGTCGGACATACATTCCGCTGGAATATATCTTTACCGGCTGTTCAATGAAGCTGCCAATATCGGCAAAGGCGGCAATATTATCATATCTTGATTCTATCTCTGACCGGGAAATCCCCATGATGGCTGCGCTCATATAGACATTTTCACGTCCCGTGAACTCCGGATTGAATCCCGCCCCTAACTCTAATAAAGCGGCGATCTGGCCGCTCACTCCCAGCTCACCCTCGGTCGGATTCAGTGTGCCGCAAATGATTTGCAATAGTGTTGATTTCCCGGACCCGTTGGAGCCGATTACCCCGACAGTTTCTCCTTTCTTGATTTCGAACGAGCACTCCTTGAGGGCCCAAAACTCCCGATAGAACCGTTTTCGTGCCCGCCAGAGAGATTGTTTCAGACGGTCCAGCGGCTTCTCATAAATCTGGTAACACTTGCCTAAATTATTGGCGCGAACTGCAAAATCATGAGACATACACTCTTCCCAGAAGTAAACCTTATGCTATATGACATCCGCAAAGGCCTTTTTACTCTTCATAAACCACACAAAACCAAAGATCAACACCGCAACAGACAAGGCCATGCCGAAAAAAAACCAGAGCCAGTCCGGGAAAAGGCCCCACAGCACAACCCTGCGGGCACCCTCCACAAATATGGCAATCGGATTTATCCGGCAAAAAATACGAAACTGTTCGGGCACAGCGTTTATGGGGTAAAAGATTGGGGTAAGAAAAAAAAGCATTGTGGTCAAAACGCCGATGACGGTTCCTATATCTCTTACAAATACCCCAAGAGAAGCCAGAAAGTAGCCACAACCCAGCGTAAACATCATCATCGGCAACCATATGAGCGGAAGCAGGAACGCTGTCCAGTGGATAAAATGATTGAAGATAAGGATTCCCATGAACAGCACACCCAGACTGAAAACAGCATTTATCAAGACGCTGAAAAGCCTCACAAGAGGAAGAATTTCCAGAGGAAAAACCACCTTCTTGACATAATTGGCGCTGCCCAGCACCAGAGAAGGGGCAGAATTTGCCACTTCTGAAAAAATACTGAAGGTTATCAATCCCATAAACAGGGCAAGGGCGAAAGCGGCTTTGCCTTCATCGGACTCGACGCCCCACCTGGCCTTGAAGATAACCGAAAAAACAAACGTGTAAACACACAGCATGATCAGTGGTTGAATGAATGACCATCCCAGCCCGATAAACGATCCCTTGTAGCGCCCCACAACCTCACGCCATGTCAACTGTCGTATCAGGTCCCGGTATTTCCAGAGATGCGATACGATCCGGACCGGATTGACAAACCCTGTGACACTCTCTCCCTTGGGGGATATTATTTTGATGATTTCAGCCATTTTTTATATAAAAGTTACTCGGGTCTCCAACCATTTTTCACAACAAATCATCCTGTTTTGTCTTACGCCCTACCCATATCCACTTTTACGGGAAAACACAATTTGCAATTCACTTTACTCCCCGGGTAGTCTGACGACTCTGTTGCTGATAAGCTAACCTCAGGTTGTTATGGGCATCAGCATAATCCGGTTTGAGTTTTATCGCCGTCTGATATTCTCTGACAGCGTCATCAAGACGTCCCTGGCGATGATAAGCCACGCCCAGGTTGTTATAGGCCTTAGCATAACCCGGTTCAAGTTTTATCGCCGTCTGATATTCCTTGATAGCGTCATCAAAACGACCCTGCATCCCATACGTCACGCCCAGGTTGTTATGGGCATCAGCATAATCCGGTTTGAGTTTTATCGCCGTCTGATATTCCCTGACAGCGTCATCGAAACGCCCCAGTGCCTGGTTAGCCAACCCCAGATTGTAATGGGGCTCAACCAGATCCGGTTTAAGGTTTATCGCCGTCTGATATTCCTTGACAGCATCATTAAGACGACCCTGTTTCTGATAAGCCTCTGCCAGGTTGTAATGAGGTCGAGTCTTGTAGGGACTTTTTTTGACCACATCCTCCCACAGTGTCACCTTATCCGACCAGACCATATTCCTCGCATAGGCTGTCAGTGATAAACTGATCACCATCAAGATCATTACCGGTAAGAATACTTTCGCTACTACTTTTGTCTGGTTTGCCAGTCTCACGTAAATGAATACAACCCCCGACATGATCGCCATAGAAAATCCGACCGAGGGGAGATATAGCCTGTGTTCAAAAATGACATCCTCAATAGGGATAATGCTCGATTCAACCGATAAGGTCACAAAAAACCAGAATATCCCAAAAGCAATCAACCTGTACCAGCAATGGTTTGCCTGGTCTGATTTGTACGAACGGTAAAGCAGATATATCCCCCAACAAAATACACCCAAAAGAACAAAAAAAGACAAAAATACCGGAGGTGTAAAGAATGTCCTGTATATGGGATAATCGTAATCAAGATTCTGATTAACCGGGAGAAACAACAACCTGATGTACGTCACAATGACCCGGAACTGCGTGTTCAAATAATCCCACCGCGAGACATCCACGGAACCTGCTATCTTTGTTAATGCATCAATCCCACTTGCCCCTGTTGATCCGCTCTGCCGTAACATCATGGACAAAGGGATAATAAACATCGTCAGAAGGAGGGGAAGCAGAGGAAGCAGGTAAAGCATCCGTTTCTTGATATCACCCCGGAAAAACATGAATTCATAAAGCAAGACGATAATCGGCAAGGTAAAGGCAATCTCTTTTGTCCTCATAGCCAGGACAGCGGAAATGATCGACGCTGCATACAAGGCATATCTTGCCTTCTTTGATGAGTCGGCACCCCTTGCCTTGACATACGTGACCAGAGAAACCAGATAAAACAATGTTGATAGAGATGCATATCTTTGGACAATATATGTCACGGCCTGGGTCTGAACCGGATGGCTTACAAAGAGAAGGGCTGTAAATAAGGGGATCCAGCGGTAGGGATCTGAAGTCTTTAAAACATCCTTCTGAAGATATGCAGACACGTATGGGGTCCTGAAGGTAAGAATAATCAACCAGTAAACGAGCAGGGCATTCAACAGATGAATTAAAAGGTTGAAAATATGGTAGCCGGCCACATTGAGTCCGTGCAGTTGATAGTTTAACGCAAAGGTCAATTGCCCGATAAGTCGATTGCTATAGATATTTTGCGGATCGATAATATGATGAACATCCTTTATAGTAGAATTATACCTGATGCTGGAGGTATCATCAAAGGCAAAAGGAATGTTGAAGGTATTCGAATAAATCAGAACGCCCAAGACGACAATGATCAGGATATGGACAACCGGTTTCCGGAAAAAATCCGCTGCCTTGACAGATCCTGTCGGCATCTTGTCGGCTTTTTTCTTGTTATCCGATACTTTTTTCTTCGACCCTTTTGCCATTGATAACCTAAATAAATTCTCAGGGCTCTAACCGTTTTTGCAACACATCATCCCGTTCCGTCCTGCGTGTTACCCATATCCGCTTTTACAGGAAAAGGCAATTTGCAATTCACATTCGCTTCCATAAAAAGTATTGCTTTCAAAAATCCAGCGTGGTAAAGATGCGCCGTCGATATGCGGAATTACAGAAAAAAATCTTTCCACAAGGGGTTAACATGAAACGGTTTCTCCTTCCATTCCTATTATCGTTGGTACTTAGCATCTCGTGGTTGCCTGTCTCTTTTGCCGCAGGCGCCAAGACCATCACCATCCTTTACACCGGTTCCGTAAAGGGTACCATTGATCCTTGTCCTTCCTGAGGTGCGAAGAGCTCGGGCGGTCTGGCCCGGCGCGCACAGATGATAGAATCTATCCGGAAAAGCGAACCATCAGTCCTGCTCCTGGATTGCGGGGCGGTTTTCGATCGTCAAAAAGATACGGCCGAATTACAGTTGCAGGCAATGGAACTGATGGGATACGATGCCTTAAATCTTGGAAGTCCGGAGTTCAATTTTGGAAAGGAATTCCTCGAACATGCGCGTTCCCCTGTCTCCTTCCCCTATATTGCATCAAATCTGCTTTATGGCGGCAGCAGGCTTCCCTGGACCCGGGAGTACCTCATCAAGGAGGTGGGCGGCATAAAAGTAGCCATTCTCGGCATATTAGATCCGGATGGCCTCGCGCAACTCCCTGATCAGGGACAGGTGAAAGGGTTGGAGGTCATACCCCCGGAGACCGCCCTGAACAGGCTGCTGGCCGAGGTGAGGGGAAAGGCCGATCTGGTCATCCTGCTGTCCCAATTCGACGCAGAGAAGACCCTTGCGCTGGCAGAGGCCGTACAAGGAATTGACGTGGCCATTTCGTCCGGAAGCGATGACCCGTTTTTTGCAAAGGCTTCCGAGAAAACCGTGCTCCTCCAGACAGGGTCCCTGGGAAAGATACTGGGATTACTCAAGATCACCCTCGATGAAAAGCCGGCACTCAGCGTGAGCGAAAGAAGATATATCCCGTTGGATGGTTCCGTTCAGGACAATGGGGAGATCGCGAGACTCGTAGAAAAGCATAAACAGGCCCAGGTAACGGCAAAACAACGGAAAACACGCAAGGGACTGATGGAGGGGCTGCAATTGAGTCCGGAGGAGTTCATGGAGCGTTACCGGAAAGAACAACCCGAAAAAAGAAAAGGAGAAGCACGGTGAAAAGCAAAAGACGAACGCTATTGGCGGCGGCATGCTGCCTGATGTTGATCTTGTCGGCAGGGTGTGCCGCTTTGTCTTCCCTAACCGCAAAACAGGAGCCCCTCGATGAACGGGTGAAAAATTACATGCAGGCCCAGATCGGCCGAAAATGGGACCTCGCCTATGGGTTTTTTGACTCTACCTCTCGCGAGAAGGTAGCGCGGGAGAATTACGTTTACCGGACCAGAAAGCTGAATTACCGGGGATTCGCGATAGAGGAGATAAAGATGCTTCCCTCGGGGGATCAGGCAACGGTAAAGGTCAAGATAGACATTTCGTATATGGGATACGACTTCAAAGGGGTGTCCGAGATGCAAACCTGGGTTAAAGAACGGGGGCAATGGTTTGTAAAGTCCGGGTTGCAGTCGCAAAAAACCCCATTTACCACGGAGAAAAAGCAGAAATAACGTATTTCACATATTCGCCCCGCTCAAGATGTGATTCCCGCTGTCGCCATACAGATAGAAACCGCCAATAGCGCCGGAATCTCCCTCCGTGCGGAACTTGATGAACGAGATCTCGGATGCAGACTCCCCGAAACGGGATGCCACTTCAAACACGTCATAAGCCCCGGCATCGAGGTTGACGGATATAACATTCCCCTCCAGCAGATTCCCGTCACGATCATAGGGCTCGATCTTCACCGTAACGGCAACCGCCGAAGGATTGCAGACGACGACCCCGGTCCACCAGTAGCTGCGTCATTGCCCGGGTAGTGCGGCAGGCTGAGCGTGCTCTTGAAATGGGTGTCGTCCAGGAGCGGATAGCTCGCATCGTCTGTCCCGTTGATGGTGCTGTAGGTAAAGTAACCGACCAGGGGATACCGGCCGGTTATCTCAAGGATCGAATGATACAGCGGCTCCCCTTCCCTCTTTCCGAATTGATCCTGGATCTCCAGGACCTTCTTTTCACCGGGCGCCAGCAGGATATCGAGATCCCCTCCCCCGTCCGCCCCGGCCCGTGCCGGATGGAACTTGACGGGATTCTCCGTATCATTCGGGTTGATCAGGGTCACTCGGGTTCTCCAGTAGCCCGGCTCGGGGACATGTGGCACGATCTTTTTCGAAGAGCCCACCGGGAGCGCAAACAGGGTTTCAACACCGGATGAATCCGAAGTGTATTGAAAACCGCTCAGGATCTGTTCCCCGTTCCCCAGGATCTCGATCCATCCCGATTTCGGCATGCTGTAGAACGGATAGGAACCGGGCTCGATGGAGAGCCACTCGCGTGCAAGCGATCGGCTCCGAGACCTCCTTCAGGAGTACGCCCGCCGCCGAATATAAGCGAAGCGTTACCCGGGTCTCTTCAAACGACTCGTTTCTCACACCCCCGAACATCCTCACACCCGAGATCATCGGAGGGGCCGTATCGGGGATCACCAGCCGAGAACCCCGTGCATCGCCCTGGACAAATGTTGTGAGGAAATGCTCACCCTCACCGATCAGATTGAGAAGATCCACCGGCCCATCCGCTGACAGGGTTAGCCCGGAGGTTTCGGATAGTTCATGCAGTCGCACGGATAAATCGCTGAAAAGAAATATCCTCTTCTCGCCGGGCGCAAGTGTCAGCGGACCCAAGACCGTCTGGATCGGTTTTCCTTCCCTGTCTCGCGTCGTCAATGTCACCCGCTCAACCCCGGTGCTTCCCGGATTGGTCAGGGCGAAACCGGACCACTCACTCCCCTTGGGAATGTACGGAACTTCCTGGGTGTACGACCTTTTCACATCCGCCTTCAGGAGATAGATATTCGGGTCCGCATAATTAGCCTGCGTCAACCGGATGATGTACGGCGGAGTTGTGGAGGTCATCAGGATGTCCATGGGACTACTCTCAGACACGATTGCGCGTTGCACCTCTGCCCCGTTCCCATCCACGACAACCGCATCAATATTTTGCAAACTCCCCGGTTCTTTTTCAATCCGAACAGACAGAATATCCCCGGAAACAGTGGAGATCGTGTACACATCTTCATCGAGGAGGACAAGATTGTACGTCCCCGGGCCGATCTCCACGGTCTGGCTCCCTTTCTCCAGGAAGTCATCCCTGGATCCGGCAAGTCTCACGATCTCTTGATAATCCAGGCCGGGAAAAGTGGTGCGGACATCACTGGAAACGCTCAGGAGCTCCGGATGGTCGGCGATGCTCAACCCTGTCCACTGGCCGCCGGTGATGGCCCCGGCCCCATCCAGGAAAAGGTCATAGGTGTAATCAGACGTGCGGACCTTTGTTCCCATGTAGTCCGGAGTCACGACGTCATCGGCGTAATAAACCTTTACCGAAACCGACTCGACGTTTCCGTTTCGGGAGGTTTGCATTTCGTATTTATAGATCGGGTATGACCATACCTCCGGCCCCGCAGCGAGGTCGGCCACAAAGACCTTTTTCTGGTCCTTGATATAGTTGAGAAGCCAGAAGTGGAACTCCTCGGGCTGGGAGCCATTTGCAATATCGCCAATGGCACTGTTGTGAGCAAGCGTCAGGAGCCCTTTCTTGTCCCCGACCCGGAAGATGATGTTTTTCTCCGAAGAAGGAAGTATGTCGATATGCTCGTAGGACGCGGCGAGCGCCCAGTATTGGCAAAGCCCGTACCAGCCGGGCGCTTGCGGATCATAATGCACATCCAGGTACGCAGTCAGCGCCTGACCGGAAGTGATGCCGGTCGTGAGGAGATTGTACTTCTCCAAAGGAGCCGGCCTGCCGCGATAGTCCATACCGGTGCCGAGCCCCCCTCTTGTATAGGGCCACCAGTAACCCGACCATGGATGGAACGACGCCTCCTGGGTCTCGGCATAAGCAAAAGGCTGAAAAAAAACCGAAAGGAAAATAAAAGAGAAGAGCACCGCAACCGCGGAGAGTTTCCAAATTGATCCCGGATTTGTAAAACCAATTGATTTCATAGTAATATTATCGCAATACTAATGAATAAGCCACGAACGCCGCAGAGGCGTTTCCTCATAAAGCCACCATGACCCGTCCGCAGGCCACAATTGCTTTACCACCGGGCGCCCTCTTTCATCGGTAACGGTGACCATGATCAGCCCAGCCTTGCCCGGGTCCTCTACCCTGATCCAGCCCATCGCCTTTGCGTCGGCGACAGTGAATGCCGCAAAGGAAACCCGGTAACTCTTGGAGAACACCCTGCCTCCGGCTTCGATTCTCTCCTCGTACGCCGCGCCTCTATCGCCCCGGCCGACGGGGAGAACATCGCATGGCGCCGGAAAGCCGGGCAGAAGCAATATGCCCGCGCCGCTTTTCTTTTGTCCGCTCTCCCCCATCCCTTTCCACCGGATTTCTCCGGCAGCCCCGGGCGAGGGAAGCCTGAGTTCACACACGGTAACCGCCTCGGCCGATGCTTCCAGGAAAAACCGCAGGATCGATGCGCCGCCAGGACCGACTTCCGGCACAACCTTCCAAACCTGGGTATGGGGCGGGGCCGAATCATTGAAAGCCGCATATTCCGATAATATACTCACTGCAGCCGCCGGCCGGTAGGGAAAGGCCCGGCAGTCATCCGCAAGCATCAGCAGGCCGATCACCGCCAGCAGGACGGAGCTCGACATGCATCACCCTGTTTTTCCTTTCCTTTGCCACCGCACAGCCCCCTTGAGACCGCCGCCTGAAAAGAAGGGTCTCCGCACCGAAGAAGCGAAATGAAAAGTGGGGGGCCTTTTTCCCCAAGGCCCCCCACCGAACGATCAGCAGAGGCGATCCGTCAGCCTCTGGAAAGAACCCCTGTGTCCCGCATCGCGGCAGGACACAGGGGTTCGAGTTTTTACTGTACTTTCTGCACAGGTATCCCATGGATTCGCCGGTTGCCGAATCGGCAAGCATGGCGAACCCGTCCATCGTCGGGAAAGTAGTTTCTGCCTGAATCCAGAGCGGCAGACCACCCAGCCCGGCGGTTCCCTCGGTGGTTACCGTCAAAGTTAATCCCTTCCAGAGCAGATACAAACATCGAGCCGCCCGCAATCTCGGGGGTCGTGAATGTAGCGATCGTACCATCCTTCTGGTGTACGGTAAGGGTGGCGGTGCCGGCAGTTGAACTGGTATTGACGATGGCGATTCCGTTCCAGTAGGGACTCTCTGCTGTCGCCGCGGTCGTACTCGTGAAGTACGGGAAGAGACACGAACTCGTGGAACTACCGGCAGGACACACAAACGCTACATCGATAATGCATTCACAGGTAGCGACGCATAAGGCGCAAATACCGCCCGTAGACTGATCCAGGGTCTCTATCTTAACCGAGATCTTCTCGCCGTTGTGAAGGACACTAGGATCAATGCGAATCTCCGGTATGTTTATCCACCAGCGGCTCAATTTGTTGGTTTCGTCAGGTCCCGTAATTGTATAGCCCTGGTCCGGGTCTGTGACTATCACCGTAGCCTGGTTATCAGACGGGACGTCGCAGTCAGGATCGGCGATAAGCGTAGTTACTTCCGTCGTTTGATCAGACTTAAAGAACTTCCCGGGCCCAAACTCAGTGGTGTAGGCCTCTGCGCTACAGGCGGAAGCTATGGTTGGGAACAAGCCGAATTGTACATTAGCTGAAGCGGGATCAGACCAGTAGGCCCCATTTTCCCCGGCCTGGCCATTGACCAAGATCGTCAACCTGATCCCAATTCTGTGGCCCGCGACAAAGTTCGTTCCCGCGTCCAGGCAGTTACAAACACTGAAGATCGCTTTGTAGCTCCCTGTATTTCTTGATCCCTGATTGGTATCCATACCCACTTTCATAATCAAAGTAAGTACAGCTGCCTCCCTCCTGCCCCGGTACATCGCAACCAATAGTTCCTACTGTGTCACCCTTGGGGCAACTGGAGCATACGTCTAGCAATCCCTGGGCGAAGGCGCCAGTGCTAAAACCGAACAACCCCACCGCTACGGTGAGTAAAACCAATAGTTTTTTCATTCTTACCATTACCTCCTTCTCCTAATCTATTAACAGTTAATAAGAATCTGCACCGCGCAAAAACTCAAACGTCTTATCTTGTCCGCACCCCCCCTTTCTTTGGATTTTTTTTATTGTACTGGTGTTTATACTAAATAGCCATTTCTTGTCAACCTTTTTGAGGGCTATTTTAAAAATTCATCATGCGGGGGCGAGGTAATAAGGGGCCTGCTATTCAGAACTCAACCCAAAATCCGCCACCATCAAAAGCACGTAGTCCCCGCATATCCCCCCCAGTTCTCGTGATGTGCCTGTAATAAGGCTTATGCCAACCTCTCTTAGACCGGCATTCAGGATGTTCCTCTGTTCAGCCCTATCCGGTCGTAACTCACGGGTAAAGAGCATCTCGAACATAAGACGGACTATCCTGTCTGTCTGGTCAGTGGTTTCATCCAGGGGATCAGTGCCAAGACATTGAAGCCCCATGTATTCTCCCGAATCCAGCGGGTTATAACCGGTCGCTCGAATACGGTCCCCATACGTGCGGCCGTCTAAAGAATTATGGGAATAATAACCGTTTGCCAGCATGTCCTCTGCGTGTGCCCTGGCTGCTGTATAGAGATCTCGGGAAAAGGTTAGAGGGGAAAGACCCTGTGTCAGGAGATCATGCAATTCAGGAAAATCTGCAAGAATCTGCTGCGGATCCATGCCCAGGGAGGCAGCCACCGCCAGAGGGTTTTCACGGGCCTGGTTGATCAGTTGAAGCAGGCCGGCTTCCGGCCCGGAGATAGCGGCGCCGAAATCGCACGTGACCAGATAGACATTCCACGGGGCGCCTCCCAGGCTGAGAACGCCCGTGTCGACACTGACGCCCGCCTCCTTGAGACCGGGGTCGAGGATGTTCCGCTTTTCCGTTCGCAATGGATCCAGTTCATCCCAGAACATATATTCAAAGAGGAACCTCACGGCATCCCCCGGATCGATAAAATTGGCAAAGGCCAGCATCCCCAAGGATTCTCCGGTTGTGGCGGCAAGATACCCGCTGTCCCGAATCCGCGCGTCGTAGCCCCGGCCGTCGGGGGAATCATGCGAATAATAGCCATTGGCAAACATGTCCTGCGTGTGGGCGCGGGCGGCCTCAAAGAGGTTCCCGTTGAACGTGACGGGCGGAAGGCCCTCCCTCAGGATCTTTTCCAGTTCGGGGAGATCTTTCAGGATTTTCTCGGGATCCATACCCATGGAGGCGGCAACGGCCAGCGGATTCTGGCGCGCCTGATTGATAAGCGCAAGCAAAGCCTCGTCCTGCGGCGAAGGAAGGCCCTCGGCTGCGGAGACAACCCCGCTCGCGCCTCCCAAAAGGGAGACCGTGAGCAGCAGGATAGATAAGATTTTCATAATCATCGTCATGGCGCCTTATTGCAAGCAAGAGTCATGCTAAAAAAACCACTTTTTCTTGTTTTTTCTCATCTTCCGGTAAACAGGTCAGGAATTAAGGAATTCCCCACTGTTGCTCCGTTCCGGGTGAGAGATTGATCCCGCTATCGATGATCAGCGCAGGGTCTGCACCTCCCTCCCTCTGGTCATTTCTGACCAGCAATGGTCGTTTTTGTTCACCACCGCTTTCGCAGTCCCACCCATACCGTCGCCGGATCGCCCTTGATGAGGCTGTAGGTCCCGGGCGTCTCGTAATCCTTGTCCAGCAGGTTCCTGACGGAAAGTTCCAGATCCAGGCCGGGGATACCGATATCGCGGACGGTCGTACTCATATCGAGAAGCCAGACACCGGGGACAGAGCGGATCTCCGCGCTTCGAGGAAAAATCAGATTTCTCGAGGAAAAATACCCAAGCCGTAAAAAGGCGGTCACCCGTTCAACCGGTCGCCATGTCCCCATCAGATTGAAGAGGGCGTCCGGTCCCCTGTCAAAGGGATATGTCAGATCGGTAAAATGCTTCACCACCGTCCCGTCGAGACGAACATTGGAAAAGTCGTTCTAATGGTACGTCTCGCTCGGGCCGTCGTTGTCCAGCAGGGTGAGGTTGGCCGAAAGATCGAGGCTCTTGAGGGGTGAATAACGGCCCTCTATCTCGACCCCCTTGATGTTTTGCCGGTTGGGCAGCGAAAGCCCCGCGTAGGGATCTTCCAGGATGTGCTTCTCGATGCGGCTGTAGAAACCGCAGACACTCAGCGACGCCTGCGGGGAGGGTTTCCAGGCAACCTGGAGATTCACCGTCTCGATCTCTTCCGGATCCGGCCTTTCCCCCTCCAGAAGCTGCCTGGCAAAGGGCGTCCGGTAGGCGACCCCGTACAACAGCTTCATTATCCACGGCGGCTCGGGAGACCAGACAGCCCCGACGTTGTAACTCAAACGATTACTGTACTCGTCATGGGCGTCGTTTCTCAGACCCACGGAAAGGTCGACATTGCCGACCTTCTGGTTGTACTGGCCGAAGACGGACCAGAGTCTGGCGTTATAGTCCTTCTCAACAACCAGCGGCGCGGATTTACTGTTTTCCGGTCCCAGGAAAACCGGCAGGTAGCCCGTCCAGATCGGGGCGTTGCCTATCTCTTTATTTCTGTACGAGAGCCCACCCGTAAAAAGACCCTTACCCGACAGAAAGGAGCGGTCGTAGATGATCTCGCCGTAGGCGGTCTGCTCCTTTTGATTCAAGGTCTTGTCGATGATCTCGTATTCGGGATTCAGCGAGCTGTAGGAGCCCGTAAACCGGAGGGCTGACGATCGATCCAGGCTCTTTTTGGCCTCCAGCTTGATGAAGCCGAAGGGTGCGCTGCGGCTTTCCCCCCAGGAGAGATCTCCCGCCGGCCGGGACATGACGTAGTTTTTCTTGTAATCGGAGAGCAGGCCGGAGAGGGTGAGCCAGTCCCCGTAGGAAAAGCGGCCCGAAACTTCGACATTACGGGAATCATCCAAACTTTTCTTGCCATACCGCTCTTCCGGGGCAACCGCCGTCTCATCATCCTTCCAGAATCGAACGACATTGTAGTCCTTGTCATTCTCCTCGCCCTTGCGGCCGCTCACCGAGAAAAAGGCATCCCACAAGCCTGCATCGTGTCCCACATTCGCATAAACGACCCGCTGATCTCCCCTACTGCCGTAGAGGATGCCCGTTTCCGCTCCTTCGAGATCCTTGCCGGTCATGGGCACCAGATTGACGATGCCGGCAAAGGCGTCAGGTCCCCAGAGCACTGAACCCGGACCGCGGAGGATCTCAATGCGTTTTATCGGGGCAAGGGATAGCTCATAATCCAGTGGATGGAGGGACTTGCTGATATCGGAGCCCGTGGGGACCGTATCATAGAGAAAGAGAACCGAATCGGGGATTCCCCTCAGATAGGGCTGTGTGCCCCACTCCTTCTTGGCCATGTAAAATCCCGGCTCCATCTCGAGGGCATGGCTCAACGTCCGTATTCCCCGTTCCTTAATCTCCTCCCGGGTAATGACATGGGCCACGGCAGGCGCCTGCCAGGCGCTTTCCTGGCGTCTTGAGGCTATGGAAAGGACATCCAGATCCTCGCCCACAAACATCAGCAGGGTGTCATTTCGTCCGGCGGATGGCTCTTTGCTTTCCGCCCGAAGCGCTCCGGACGGAACAAAGAAGAGCAGGATGACAAGGGTCACTAACGGTATGTTGAAAAATTTATGCATCACAACTCATCACGCATATTGTAATAAGGATTATCGCCGGGGCGAAGCCCGCGGCTACCCGTCCTTCTTTGCCTGATTCAACAAAACCCTGAATTTGGCCCTCGTCAATCCAAGGAACCTGGCCGCTGCTGTCTGGTTGTCCTTGCAGGTCTCAAGCGCCTGTCGAACAATATCCTTTTCGATCTCCTCGAGCGATATTCCCTCGGGGGGCAGGCGAAAACCGGCATGGCCGGCAGTGAGAGGATGGCTTGTCTCAAGGAAAGAGAGGATTTCGGATGTGATCTTTCCCGTGCCTTGCGCCAGGATCATGGCTCTCTCTACGGCGTTGGCCAGCTCTCTGACATTTCCGGGCCAGGTATACTCTTTGAGCACCCGCAGCGCCCCGCTGGAGAACTGTGTCTTGTCGAGGCCGCCCTCCAGCCGGCGCAGGAAATGCCGGGCAAGGAGAATCACATCATCTGCACGCTCCCTGAGAGGCGGAAGTTCAATCGGAAACACGTTGATGCGAAAGAACAGATCCTCGCGAAACCTTCCCTTTTTCACATTTTCACTGAGACTTTGATTGGTGGCGCAGATAAACCGTATATCGACGGGGATCTCTTCGTTCCCCCCCACCCGCTGGATCTTTTTCTCCTGAAGGGCTCGTAAAAGCCTGGCCTGGGCCTCAAGGGAAAGATCACCGAGCTCGTCCAGAAAAAGAGTCCCTTTATCTGCATATTCAAACTTGCCCAGGCTCTTTTGGACTGCCCCGGTAAACGACCCTTTTTCATGGCCAAACAGTTCGGATTCCACCAGATTGGGGGATATCGCAGCGCAGTTCAAGGGAACAAATCGCTCTTCGCGGCGCGGGCTCGCATTGTGGATATATCTGGACAGAAGCTCCTTTCCCGTCCCGGATTCACCGCTTATCATAACGGCGGCATCGGTTCCGGCAACCATGGCGGCAAGATCCATTACGGCGGCCATCTTTTTGGAGGCATAGACGATTTCTTCGCCGCCTGCCGTCTTTCGGATTTCCCTCTTCAGATTCCTGTTTTCCGCCATAATGCGTGACAGGCCGAGCGTCCGTTCCACGGTCAGCAGGATACGCGCCTCTTCGAACGGTTTGATAATGTAGTCAACCGCCCCCTGTCGCATGGCTTCCACTGCCGACTCCACGGTGGCAAAGGCAGTAATAAATACCACAGGGTAGGGAATGTCCATCTCCATTATCTTTTTCAGGAGCTCTACTCCGTCCATCCGAGGCATCTTTATATCCGTTATGATCATATCGAAAGGTGTGGCGCTGATCATCTCCAAGGCTTCTACGCCATCTCCCGCCTGGTCGACATGATATCCCCTTCTGCTTAGCATAATGGAAAGCAGGTGCCGCATTCTTTCTTCATCGTCAACTATCAGTATATGCGCCATAGCGCCCCTCTTATAAAGTAAGGGATCGTTTTCTGCAATGCGTTAATTGTTCAATCTCTCGTTACATCCCGTCGCCTCTATCGGAAACGGCGGCGGGGAAAATGCCGCCTTGAGACACCGGTATTTCCACCCTGAACAGGGCGCCTCCTTCCGTCCTGTTCTCGGCGCTGATGACACCGCCATGCGTCTTAACAGCCTGGGAGGCATAGGCAAGCCCCAGGCCGGCGCCCTTTGCGCGCGTGGTGAAAAAGGGATTGAAGATCTTATCAATATTTTCAGGGGCAATCCCTTCCCCGTCGTCCGCTATCTCTGTTGTCCAGGCATCAGCCAGGCGGGCCGCCGTCACCTCCACCACGCAATTGTCGCCATTTGCCTCGAAGGCATTTTTTATGACATTGCCAATTGCACGGATAAGCAGATCAGGATCCACATATGCATAACAGGGGTCAGATGGGATATGAGACCGTATTGCACAGGGCGTTCCGGTTTTTTGAAGTTCAAATCTCGTCACAATCTCCTTGAGCAGGGCGTTCAGATCGGTATGGCGAAAAGAGGGCGCGGACGGACGGGCAAATATCAGGAAGTCTCCAATCAAGCGGTTCAGACGCATGATCTCATCCTCGATATAAAAGACCATGGTGTTGTCGGAGGAGAGGGCAAAATCTTTTTTCAGGACATCAAGAGAACTCTTTATTATGCTTAAGGGATTTTTTAACTCGTGCGCAATCATCAGCGAGAACTTCCCCATCTCGGCCAGTGTCTTCTGCCGCCTCATCTGCTCGTTGGCTTCCTCAAGGGACCTCCTGTTCCTCTCCAGGGAATCCAGCATAACATTGAAGGCCACTGCAAGCTCTCGTGTCTCGGGAAGACTTCCCGGCTGCGCCCGTAAATTACGATCTCCTTTTGCCACCTTCCGGGCCGCCTGGGCCAGCCCTTTTACTGGAGCCACTAAGGAACGGGAGATGAAGTAGAAGATCAGGACTGGCCAGGCAGGTCAGGCCGCTGGCGAGCCAGATAAAGTAGGTGATCATCGTCGCCCAGAGCTGGTCTATGCCCGCTGTGCTGTAGCTGATTCGCACCTTTCCGATCAAGCTGTCTTCCGATCCCTCCTTAAATTCAAAGGCCTTGCTTTCCTCCCGTGATTCCGTCAGAAAAACCGGGGTTTCCATGACAGGAAACGAGCCGGAAGTCGCTTCAGGTATCCTGATGAGTTCTTTGTTATGGCTGTCAAGTATGGCAACCCCGACCACATCCCTTTCAGACATAAGATTAACGGCCAGTCTCCGTAACATGGACCGATCGTCGATCAGTATACCCAGTTCTGCGGTGAGCGCAAGATACTTTGCCAGAAATGATATGTGCTCTACAAACCGTCTCTGCGCGAACTGATGCGCAATATTTGCCCCTATATAGCCCAGGGTGAAGGTGGTCGCACTGATGAGCAGAAAGGCTGCAAGAAGAATCCTGACATGGATACCCGGATTTTTCATGGCCCTACCTCTATGGAGGGAGATTTCTTCTTAGGAACGTCGATCCCCAGCTTATCGATGACCCGAAGGTTCAGCCATACGTGAAAGACAGGGGTCTCTTTTTCGCAGGCTTTTCCCATCAGCATGTTGGCCGCCAGCCGGCCGGTCTGCCTTCCGAGTTCTTCATAATCGAATACAAAGGCCAGAGCGGCGCCACTTTCATAAAAAAAACGGTTATAGCCTATGACAGGTATTTTCTTGAATAAAGCGTCCTTAATGATGTACTGTACGATACTTTCCGATATGACCGTTTGATCGGGGATAAGCCACAGGGCGTCTATATTTTCCCAATTTTGTTTCAGCACAACGGGAATATCTTTTTTTGATGATACCTTAAGCGGAACAATTTTCAAGTCACGAAAAGGGGCTTCTGTAGCGGCTTTCATGAAAAACTCGGAATTGTAACGAGGATCGTAGAGGAGGCCGATACGCTTGATGGCAGTGAATCCCTGAGCCATCATCTCAAGCTGCCTTTGCGCCGGGATATCCAGAGGAACTCCGCATCCGGTCTCCGTCTGGCCGGATACTTTGGGGGGATTTAAGACCATAGAATACAGCCGGGCGGTTTTTTCCAGCACAGGCTCTTCCCAGGCAAATCTGACGGCTTCAGGACCGACGGCAACGACAAGATCGAATTTTTCTCCGGTAAGACTCTGTATGAGAACGTCGCGACTTTTGCCTTTGAACTTTTCGAGAGAGAACACCTGGAGTTTAGCACTCGCACTCTCCGAGAGGACCACGCTCATTCCTTCCACCGCCTCAATATACGGCCTGATATCCTGAGAGACTAAAACCGCCACTTTCTGGGCGCGGATCTCCTCTCCGTGCAAAACAGCAGCTCCCAGAACGACCGAACAAAGCATAACTAAAAGTAATCGCCCCAAAGAGGTGAGAGCTTTGCACAACTGATCAAGATTATTATTCTGGATGCCCCGTTTTTTCATTGGAAAATGCATTTACTCAATGATAACATATCAATAGTTTTTAACGGGATGATTTGTCAATTTGCGCTTCGAGTAGACTTATTTTCTGCACAAGGTTTTTCACCTGGTCGCTTAACTGGGATACTTTAATCGCAAAGTGCAACGCAGTGAAAACCAGAAAAATGATGCTGAAGATAAACAGGGTGGTCGTCGGCGCAACGGCCCCGATCAAGGCCGTCAGTTTGACGAGAAGATCATACCAGACCGCCAGAACAAAGATGACAAAACCTGTCAGAAGCCACAACCACGAAAATTCTTCTCTCAATTTTCGGTTCCTTACTAAGGATATGATGACCACGAAGATAGTAATACTTATAATAATAGCGAAGACCTTCTGATGAACTGTCATAATTTCTATCCTCTTAATGAAGTGGATTTCTTTCTCAAAAGAATGACAAGAATTGAAAGAAATATTTTGAAGACGTAATAGGTAACTTTGAATACTCCCCGATGCATGCTTCTTCCTTCCGGATTGGGCACCATCGTCACGGGTAATTCGGATATTTTAAAGCCCATTCGATGTAGAAGAATCACAATATTTGCATCGGGATAATCGCAGGGGAAACTATCCGCCGCGAAATACTGAAAAACACTTCGATTCATGCATTGATATCCCGAAGTGGGATCTGTAATCCTTTCTCCTGTAATCACTTTTATGATCTGTCGAAACAGTTTGATCCCCGTCAATTTAAAGATTCCTGGTTGATCTGCAGAGGTTTTAATAAAACGGGAGCCGATGACAAGATCGCATTCCCTGTTCTCCACGATCGCAAACAAAGCCGGAATATACGCGGGATCATGCTGCCCGTCGCCGTCGATCTGCAAGAGAGATTCATAGTCGTTTTTCAATGCGTACTTATATCCTGTCTGCAACGCTACGCCATAACCCATGTTAAAAGGATGACGTATCACACAAGCACCCGCCTTCTGAGCGATTTCCGCGGTCATGTCTCCCGATCCGTCATCGATCACCACGATATTGACGTCGCTGTATTTCCTGATGCTTTCGATCACCGAAGCAAGTTGCTTCTCTTCGTTAAAAGCGGGAACGATGATGCATCTCTTTGTATTCGGCATAAGATAATTCCGAAATAACCTACTTTGGTTTCACCAACAGATACACCAGCCGGGTCCGAAACCCCAAAATCCGGTGCAGCGCTAAGGCCAGGTGTCCCTTAAAGCCGTGTTCCGTAGAGTGCCTCCGCGCCGTCGAGTAGGCAGCGGCCAATTGCTCAACGGTTCGCCGGCTCCCTTTGGCCTGACCATGTACTCGGAAATCCGCCAGTTCGAACGGGAGCACCACCGGTTCCAAGACCCGTGAAAACCGTAGCCATAGATCGTAGTCCATGTCCAGGTGCCTGGCTGTGTCAAGCCCCCCTGCCCGCTCCCAGAGCGCCCGGTTCCAGAAGACCGCCATTTGGGGGATGAAGTTCTCCGTCAGCAGTTTGAGCCGTGAAAAACGGCGTCCCCGCCAGTTCTTGTAGCGGGTGACGAAACTCGTCACCCGCTCCCCCTGATCGTTGATCATTCCTGCCCGGCCATAGAGCCAACCGGGATGATCATGATCGAGCAGGTTGGCAACGCGCTCCAAGGCATCCCGACGAAGACGGTCATCGGAATTTAGCCAGCTCAAAATCCGGCCTCGTGCCAGAGCCAATCCGCGATTTATTGCATCGGACTGCCCGCCATCCGGTGCAAAAACCAGGCGGAGACGGTTGCCGTACTCGACCTGAAGCCGGGTGAGCAGCTCCCGTGAGCCGTCCGTGGAACCCGGATCCATAACCAGTAGTTCCACAGCAACTCCCTTCTGATCAAGGATGGAGTGGACCGCTTCAGCCAGAAACGGGGCCTGCTGGAAGCAGGGCATGACGATGGAAAAGAGCGGTTGGTTGACAATCACCATCTTACCCACCGGTACCAAAGTGACCGCCCCAAGAGATGGGCAACGAGGAAGAAACGGCGTCTGATCTGGAGCCACGGTTGGAAACGGATGCGGAGGAATTCTGTCCGGCTGGCCTCGTGCCTTCGATACCTGATGGTCTTCACCGGAACAAACTCGACGGTCCCTACAAGGGCGCACAACTGCCCGAGCCACATGTCATGCATCGGGATCCGGTGGGGAAACGGGAGCGCCACAGTCAGAAGATCCCGCGAAAAGGCAAGACAGCAGCCGAGATACCGGTTGTTAAACACATTCCTCCAGAAACCGGTCCCCACGTGAAGCCGGGCAAAGATGGAATCTTCCGTAACCTGTTCGACATCGTCCACCACATAGCCGTCGAGGGCCATAAGGTATGGTCCGGTCGGCGCTTGGGCAAATCTCTCCCGGATCACCGTCACCTTGTTGTCGAGCCAGATGTCATCTTGATCGGCAAGCACGATAATATCTCCCCGCGCCTGGCGCAAGGCGTTTTCAAAGTTGAAGGTCGGGCTGAAAAAGGTATTGCCGGCAAACAGGCGAATGCGAGACTCGGCTAAGGACCGGATGATCTCCAGCGTCCTGTCGGTAGAGGAATCGTCAGAGATCACCACCTCATCGTCCGGCGCCAGTTGGGCAAGGATCGTCTCCATCTGGCGCCGGATGAAGCGCTCGCCGTTGCGGGTTGCCATGCAGACGGAGATGCGGTGGGGAGTCAATAGTCGATGGCCGATTCGTTCAAACCGTGAAGGCCTCTTTCCCTGTCTCTTTCACTGCAACAGCAGCAGCCCCAGATTCCTCGGGGCGTTCGAATAGAAGAACCCGTACCGCAGCGTCAGGTAGCGGCGCATGATGAAGTTTCGGCGGCGGAGCGAACAGAATGCGCGGAGCATCTCCCGTTCCGCCGGAGGGAGGCGCTCTTCATACCGGTCAACAAAGGCGGTCAGCCTGACCCTCCTGGCTCGCCAGCGCTGCATCAAGCAGGGCAATGGCCGCCTGGCGCCGTTCGCGAACAAAAAATATTCGTATGCTAGCAAGAAAGCTCCACCGCGTGGCACCAGTGTCGTTTCGCCCGTGCTGCCGGTAGAGCACCGTCGGGTCTTCCACGGCGGCCACCCGGCCAAAGGCAGTAGCTACCAGCGCCAGCCACCAGTCGTACATCAGCGCCTCTGCCGGTACCGGCACAGCCAGGTCCCGCAGCGCCCGGTTGATCATCACCGTGCAGCCGGTGGCGAAGTTCTGCATCAGCAGTCGGTTGAGCTTCGTCAGGCGTTGCGGTTCGGTACACTGAAAAAGCCAGAGGGATTTGCCCAACCGATTCAGGCGCTCGTCCACCACCATCAGGTCGGTATGCACAAGCAGTGGAGTCTCTGCCCCGTGTTGCCGCTCCAGTTCCCGCATCGCCGCGAGGGTAATCTCGATCTTGTCAGGCAGCCAGACGTCGTCCTGATCGCAGAACATGACATAGGGGGCATCAGCCTGCTCCAGAAGCCGACTGAAATTGCCACAAGCGCCGAGGTTTTGCCCTTCGCTCGGGATGATCATGATTACGTCGGGATGCCGGGAACGATAGTTCTCCAGAATCTCCCGGGTCCCGTCCGAAGAGCCGTCGTCACGTATCAGCAGCCGCCAACCAGCGGTAGGTCTGGGCCAGGAGGGAATCCAACTGCTCAGGCAGATAGGGAGCGCCGTTGCAGGTGGCGAGGAGAATGTCGATAGCGTTGTTCATGTTCTATCTGTCAGCCGCAAAACCACTACAAAATCTGAACACACCTCGGTATTCGATACAGAATAAAGATATTTTTACTTTTCATGACTCCATTGAGTATTTAGGACTTCGCGCATGTATTTTTTTGCGGCTTTAAGCTCTGGTTCGGCCCACTGCTTTACATTCATATAAGGGCTGTAATCATCGTTGGCTGCTATGAGAGAATATGGCACCCCAAAGGCAAGCGGATTATTCATGTATTCAGTGTTCCCGCCATAATTTGTTGCAATAACCGGTTTATTAAGAGAGAGCGCCTCCAGAATTCCAAGACCTAACCCCTCGCCGCGATGCAGTGAAATGTAACAGTCCATTGCATTGAGAAGGGTCATGAACCCACTTCTTGATTGTGGGTCCTCGATAATGATCACCCTTTCTGTCAATCCGAGGCTTTTAACCTTGCTGAGAAACCTCATTTTCTTTTCTTCAAATCTATGGCTGTTGTTCGTTTTTACAACCAAGACCACCTGTTTTTCATCTGGAAATTCTTGTGCCAGTGCCGATAAAATCGCCTCCGGATTTTTCCTGTTGTAACCGCTTAAATAATCATAATTAAAGAAAAAACAAAACTTCCCTTCAAGATTGTATCTCTTTTTTATGGCTACAGGCTCCTCCTCAATGATCCAGTTTTTGATAAATGGATATTTTATTTTTGTTACTTTAAAGTTTCTGTTTTCAATCGAATTCAAGATGTTCTTGGTAAAATCACTGAAAACATAAACTTCATCAAATTCGTTCAAAATCGGGATCCGTTCTTCGAACCCACTTTCGAACTCCCACCAGAAAGCGACGATATTGTACTTATGTTTAAATATAAATGATATTCTATTTTTGACTATTTGTAAAAGATCCAGGGCAACAAAGAAAATATTGACCCTATATTTAAACTTTTTCAAATAGTACTTCCGGTACTTATTCTCTTCCCGGCGCGGAATCCGTTTATGCAGATTATCATAAAAGTCCAGAAGAACAAATTTTTCGTCAGCTTCAATTAAATTATTAACAAATGCACGGGCAACTTCACCCTGGCCATTCATCTTCGAAAAATATCCAAAAATATTATAGCCATTTTGTTTGGATCGTGGCTTCGCAAGATAATAAAGAAGAAAATAATTAAAGATAATTTTGAAGATATTGCTGATAGTCATTAGAAGTTTGTTCGAAACCTTTGCACAACTCAGTTGGCGATTATCACGGTTAACACTAATTTTCTGCGAAAAATTGCGAGGAACCGGAGCCTGACCTGTTTCCCTTTGCCGGTTATAGAAAATCTCGACGTACTCGGCTAATGTCCTGTATAAGCTCTTGCCTGGTTGCATTACGGCAATGGTGGATCTGTTGGTGTCCTCTTTTTCAACCCATCTCATTATGGACGCGTGGCAACAAAAACGACACCCCACGGAGTCTCCGGGCAGACATGTTTGCTGAGCCTCCAACCATTTCCGGCCATCAGGTCCCTAAAATAGGATTCCTGAAATCCAAGCTCACACCAACCGAGTCGTCTTATTGCCCACAGGGATTCGCCATCAAGGCGGAATCCCCAAGGAATCGGAAAATCATCCGTAATCGGTTCGGCTGCGAATATGATTTTCCCGCCTGGTAAAATCACCTTATCCAGGCCCTCGATTAACGACCGATGATCAGCGCAATGATGAAAACATTCGAAAAACAGCACAGCATCCCACTTGCGCTGAACATGGTGGACCAGTTGGAAGTCCCCCTGAATGACCTCGATGTTCAACTGCTTCCGCCTGCCTCGCTCGGTAACCAGTTCCACGAACCGCTTTTCAATGTCTACAGCAGTTACTTTGTAACCCATCCGTGCGAGCCAAACCGTAGTATTCCCCCAACCAGAGCCGAATTCCAGGATACTGGATTTTGGCGGAAGGTTAAGCGTGCGAATTAGATACCCTATGGCAATCAAGTGATTGCCGACGGTCTGGGAGCTTTCTGTATAAAAAGGGAAAGGCCTATCAGCCGCTGCCTGCACATCAAATACCGATACTTCATTGCTTGTATCATATGATTCGCCATGTAGGTATTTGTACAGTTCAAACTGCCGGTCGGCGTAGTCCTTCGAATAGGGATCCTTTGGCAGATCAAGCGGAAACTTCATCGCAAACGTAGTGAAGACTCGACGCAACTCGTCGTCTGAAATGGCAGCTGCAGCATCAAGTTCCTGTAAAATCTCATCCAGTTCGCTCAACGAGGACACATACCTGAAATTACTCCCACTTGATACGGGTGCCCCTACCAGTTGCACATTATGGTTGCTTAAAATCCTTGCTTTAAGACCACGTATCAACCTGCTGCGTCGTACAGGGTAAGGTAGCACCTGCCAAACACTCCGTGCGGATGACCACAGAAAACCCCGTAAACTCTGGCTAAAAATAATCTCCATCGATCCCGAATAGTTGGCGCTTGTTACCGCGATGTTTGACTGGCCGATGGGCAATTCTGCTGTGCAAGCGCCTGAAGCATCCCATAGAGCCTATGACCCAGGTGGACGTAACGGTGAGCCTCGCGCCATCGCGCTGCCTCTGCTTCCTTCTTCCTAACCTTCTCCGTCCCGCTAGCAATCTCATGGAGAAGCTGACTGATCCCTTGCGCAATTTGACTCGGGGTATGTCCTGGGAGGGTGTGTGCCGCAGAGGCAACATCATCAAATATCGACAGCGGTGTGACCGCTATTGGCCTCCCTGTCGCCAGCCCGTAGTGAACCGCGGCACTTGAGGATTCGCCAGTATCTTGGTAAGGGAACACAATCAAATCGGCATCAGCCAACAAGGAAAGACTTTCATCATCAGGGAGAAAATCCGTTATCATCTGTACCTGGTCGCTTAGACCCAGCACCGAGATTTTCTCCTTGGCTTTCTGGATTAGCGCGGCGGACTCCGGCACCGGATACTCGGCGTTTACCATATACAGCCGCACCTTTTGTCCATTTTGGTTCAACAAGGCCACGGCCTCAATGAGTTCCAAAAGCCCTTTATGAGGCAGGAAAAAACCGTAGGAGGCTATGGTAAAGCAGTTGTCCTTCGATGCGATGGTAGTTTTGGGATTGGCACTTGAAGGGGGAGTGTAATCGCGCATGCCATGGGGAAATATCGCGACATTGTTGATCAGCCCCAGGGCCTTCAGCCGGTTCAGATCGCCTGGGCTGTGAACGAGTATGCGGTGGCAGATCCCCAACACCCCCTTTAGCTTTTCCAGCTTTTTGTGAGGTACATGCGCAGGATCCGTGGTGGAATGCATCATCAAGACCACTGTCCTACCGGCATTAATCTGCCTTGTGAGGAAATGACTGAACCGCTCTAGGTTAAAGAAACCGTAGTTGAATTGCACGACCAATGTATCTATCCGATGATCATCGATACTGCTGGCCAGTTCGTCTAGTGTGTCATCCTCACCTGCTTCCCAGCAGCGAACGACTTCCGGCCCATCTAGTTGTATAAGTTGCCTGGTTCTCGCCGCCAGAATCTTTACATCAGCCGACATATTCTCCACGAGATGGGCCGAATAAGTCGCAATACCGCAGCGGGTGTTCCAGGTGGTCACCCAGCCGATGCGCGGCGGCAGCAATTTTGGCATTTTTGCCCATGAGCGAGCAGAGCTAACGAGCCGCGTGGCAACGTTAGACCAACAAAACTTCTCCAGCAGCAGTTGTTTCCCTCTTGCCGCTCGTTCATTGCGCGATGCCGGCGGTAAGTTGTACACCTCGCGTATCGTCCTCGCCAAGTGCTCAACATCGGGCTCCGCCCAAACGGAATCAAAAAGCCCAAAATGTGTCTGTGCCGGTTCGAATGAGTAGTCGACAAGCCATGCAGTCTCCTCATTACAGAAATCCAACTGACCGCTCCAGCCCGTAGTGATAACGGCTAGCCCAGAAAGCATGGCCTCGGCCATTGGCAGCCCGAAGCCCTCCGCCCTGCTGGGTGCTACTAGAACATGGCATTGTTCATAGAGTGATTTAAGCTGAGCGTCAGTCAGATCATCCTCAATAATCCGCACATCGGGAAAATCAGCCCGTTCCGCACAAGCCTCTGCCAGCCATTGGTGAATCTCGTTGTGAGGGTTTGGAAAGGTTTTAATAATCAGCGTGACATCGTCAGAAGCAGTAAACACTTCGCCGTATGCTTTCAAAAGGATATCTGCACCTTTACGCGGGAAGCAGGAGGAAACATGGAGGAAGCGAAAAGACTTTCCTCTAAGCTGATAACAATTTTCGGGTTCGATGCGCTCCCAGTGGTCTACACCACAACCTGAGACCGACATTGGGATGGTAACTCCATGGTCGACCATGATTTTTTCTACGTGTCGAGAGAGACATGTTATTCCCTGAAGATGCTCGTTAAAGCTTTCAAGCCACTCCTGTGGGAAGCCGGATTCTTCCCACGCGTAGTGATGAATAAGGTTTATTCGGCAATCCATGTCGCCCACCCGCGGCGGGTAAAGATTGCGACTGGTGACATCGGCAGCAACGGAGGAAATCTCCTGAGATCGGGCAAGTAATCTGGCAATATCCGGATTGGCATACAAGAAATCAGGATTGGGCAGGAAATCACCAGGTCCTTCGGTCGAGTGCAGGAGGACACGATGGCCCAGCGCATCGAGGGCTCGGGCTGTCTCTCGGTTAAGCAGCGCCAGGCTATAACTGCTGTCAAAGGGGCCTTCAAGGCGCCAGGTGATGCTTTCAGGTAGTTCGCGGGTACGAGCCATGCGGTCAGTTAGCTGCTGGTTGCCGGCAATGCAGTTAGCAGTCGCCATCAACTCAGTATCAGACAGTGCACCGGGCGGTTGGGGTACGTCGGCTATCGCATTGATTAATTCCCGATAAGCATTCTCTTGCTCAGCGGCAATCGCAACCCAACTGGATGGTTTGGGGGCTGGCCTATTTTCATGAAGCCGCTCAAAAGCGGCGATGGCACGTTTTGCACAGCTATCCCACGAATACTTTGTAGCATGAACAAGGGCGTGCTCGCACAACGATTTGCGTAAATCTTGGTTTGTAAGCACGCTGACAATCTTTGCGGCAATATCGTTGTGATCGCGTGGATCAAACAACGCATCGGCCCGCCCGATCACCTCGGGGATGCTGGTAACATTGGAGCCAATTGTTG
Source organism: uncultured delta proteobacterium (assembly GCA_963817385.1). Classification (GTDB taxonomy): domain Bacteria; phylum Desulfobacterota; class Syntrophia; order Syntrophales; family UBA5619; genus JAKAFS01. Next base: position 420,115 of record CAWFOM010000005.1, on the reverse strand, counting down.
GCGCCCCGCAGGACATGGCCTCAAGCGCTGGTAGACCAAAGCCTTCGTGGTAAGAAGGAAACACGAAGACCGCACACAGGTTGTAGAAACGGGCCAGCTCTTCGTCGGTAATGTAACCAGTGAATAGCAGACAGCCTTTGGGAATACCAACCGATCTTGCGGTTTTCCGTAACTTGAACACTTCGCTCTCGGGCATTTTACCTGCCAGCACCAGTCGGTGCGCATCGCGCAAAGGCTTGGGAAGTAGCGAGTAGGCCCGGATCAACCCTTGCAGATTTTTTCGAGCGTCGGCGCCACCCGAATACAGGATAAACGGCTGGGTGATTCCAAATCGCTCTAAGAATTGTTGCTTCTCTGCTTCCGTAATTTCCAGGCGTCGAAATACAGCATCGCACGCGGTGGAAATATTAACTACCGCATCAGCCGGGAGCGCCAACGTATTGTGCCCTTCGCTTGCAGCCGATTCCGAAATAGCCAGCCATTGGTTTGCTCGTTTCAGGTGCTCGATTTTGCGTTGGTAATACTGTGCATACACTGGATCGGGCTTTAGATAAGTATCGGGGTTCAACAGTGGAATCAGGTCGTAGAGGGTCACTACCGTCGGGACCTGGGGGGCGAACACACCAATGCTGGTGACCGCGTCATCGATATAGCCTTCGAAGAGGGCCGACACTTGCACCACATCAGGCCGCAGGCTGGCGAGGAAAGCCTCGCGGATGCACTCGGCGACTTCGCGACGCCATTCGTTGCCGGGCTCACGCTCTCGCACCGGACCGAGTGCATGCCAGATCCGGATGTTTTCTTGGGGCTGCAGACCATCAAAGGCGGCGCGGATGGGTTCGATGGTGTCTGGAAACAGGCCGCTCAGGGCGAGGATAATTTCGTGCTCGCCCCGGTTGCGCACGATGGCCTTGGCTAGCGACAGGGTATAGCGGCCAATGCCGCGAAACCGGCTTTCGGTTTGCGCGCCTTGTAGGTCCAGCACGATACGCATCAGCGGTTCTCTTTCCGGCGGTGTTCGATGGCGGCTTTCAGATCTGCGTAGATCTGACGAGCACTCGGGGAGAGATGACGCGCATCCTTCGGGAAAAAGTGATTAAAACCCATTGCGCGGCTGTTCGCACCAATCGTTAAACGTGAATAAATTGAACTTGCAACACCGTCTAACCCAAGTTTACGAACCACTACAGTAACGTATAAAAGAAATTGCGGACGGTCCTTAACAAAATTCAACCCCACCAGGAGCCCCGCTTTAACAAATCGCTTGATTGAATTCTTCAACGCAATCATCTCACCTGACCCCGTATAATTCGTAACTTCCCTGCTGTTCGATATGCCTTGATACCCGCCAAAGCATCTTTCGAAGTTTTGGGCATAAAAGATAAACCTCATTGTCGCAAAATTCCTATTTTGGGATCAAGCCATGCACAACCGACGAAGTGATCCTTGCGTATGTTAACCACGGTAAAGACAAGGGCTAAGTCACGCCACTCATAGTTGTTGGCCAAATGTGTATCGGTGCTGTGCAAAGCGGTTTGTATTGAGTATGAGCCGGGGCCGAGGTTGGCTTGGAATGCGATATCAAAAATATGACGGGAACCTGCAACCACATTCAAAAGGGGTTGTTGTTTATGATCCGTATTCGTGCCGTAAATAACCTGACCGAGCCTGTCTTTGATGCTATATCCAAAGACCAGGCGGTCGATGTCAGTGCGCGCCTCAACCTCTATGCATAGCCGGACATGCTGGCCAACATCCACTACTCCGATGGAGGTGCCATTTTCATCGACCAGTGAGATCGAAGAGACGGTAGCCTCTCCCGTGCCAGACACCGTTTTTATCTTACCATTCTCTTGCACAACCTGCTTTACATACTGGTTCTGATGGTCTGCCAACATGGCGTTGTAGTAGTCCATTACGGCCTCGGGCACGCCTTGTATGGCAAGCTTGCCGGCGTTGAGCAAAATGGCACGGTCGCAGATGGATTGGATGGCGCCCTTGTCGTGAGAGACGATGAGCAGGGTAGTCCCTTGTTTCCGAAACTCTCGAATGCGGTCAAAGCTTTTATGCTGAAAATAGGCATCGCCGACAGACAGAACCTCATCTACGATCAACAGGTCCGGCCGTCTTGCCGTAGCTACGCTAAAGGCAAGACGCATTTGCATTCCGCTGGAGTAAATACGTACCGGTTGATCGATGTACTCGCCTATTTCAGCAAAGGCTTCGATGTCGGGCATGAGAGCAGCGATTTCATTTACGTTCAATCCAAGCAGTTGCCCGGCCATCGTTACGTTTTGACGCCCGGTGAAGTCAGGATGAAAACCAATGCCAAGCTCCAGCATGGCGGCGATTCGTCCGCTGGTCGTTATCTTTCCTGTGGTCGGCTGAACTGTCCCCGTGATGAGTTTAAGAAGGGTGCTTTTACCCGCACCGTTAATACCGATGATGCCCACCGCTTCACCCGGATCAACGCTGAAATTGATGTCCTGCAATGCCCACTTAAGCTGATACCGCGTACCTCGAAAGGGCATCACCCATTCGGCCAGGCGGGACCAGCGGGTAGGATACTGTTTATAGGCTTTGCCCAGGTTGGTGACGTGAATGCTGCCTATCAAAGCTCATCCACCATTTCACCGGCACGTTTACGGAAAAGCTGCATACCCAGAAGACAGAGCGCCGGTCCGATAATAATAACAGGGAGGAGCGTCCCCCACTGCGGCCATTGACCGTTCACCAGGATAGCCTGATAAGCAACAACGAGGGAAGCCATGGGATTCAAGACCATGAACGCACGGCCCGCTTCCGGCAGAATCGCGATGGGGTAGACAATGGGTGTCAACCAGAACCAGAATTGCAGGACAATGCCGAAGAACTGGCCTACATCGCGAAAGAAAACGTTAAGTACGCCAAGGATAATCCCGATACCGATGGAAAAGATGATCTGCACGACCAAAACGGGAACAAGAGATAGAAACACCCACCCGGGGAAATTACCGCTCAAGATGAGAAAGCCGGTGAATAGGCCAAAGCTGATCACAAAGTTCAATCCGGCGTTGAGGACAACAATGACCGGCAAGCAGATGCGGGGGAAACTTAGCTTTTTAATGAGATTGGCGTATTCGAGAAAGACGTTTTGCCCACGGCCGGTGATTTCAGCAAACAACCCCCAAGTGAGAACGCCCGCGCAAAGATAAATACTATAAGCGAAAGTGGAATCGCTGCCCGGCAATTTGGCGCGCATGATTTGGGAAAAAATAACCGTATAGACGATGATCATCGCCAACGGATTGAGCACGGTCCAGGCTACCCCAATCATTGAGTTCCGATATTTGGATTGGAACTCGCGCTTGACGCTTCCCAGAATAAAACCGCGATAGGCCCAAACGGCTCTAAGTATACCCATGGAGATGATCGCCTCGCCTCATTTCTTATTTAACCGCTACCCCCAAATCCCTTCGATCTCCTGATATACTTATACTCTTTGGGTTCCATGTTCTGCTTACCTGAAAAGTTACAACTTTCCCATTAATAGGGCTATCCGGATTAAGCTCAATTTTCTTCCACATCTTATCCCTTACTTCTTTTTGCCATACAGGTTTATCATCAACAAATACCGTAACAACAACAGGATTCTGCTCAATGTCCGGATGAGAACATAAAATCTGAATCTTTTTAAAATCAATATCTTCAAGAGGAACAGAAGCCCTCCCTCCTGTCAAGCGAACCTTAAAAGGCTTATCCCCACCCCATTCTTCCCATCTATAAAATCCAATGCCTCCCTTTGGAATCTCGCTATTAAATTTTATAACACCTCTTGCAATCCCAAGGTCGCGGGCATCATTATTTATTTGAAGTTTTTTTGGGTTAAATGTCTCACTAACCTTTGTTTTTATAACAACATCTGTACCTTTAATACCAGGAATATAGTAGGAGAGCTTTCTCTTCCCTCCATTGAAAAAGTGAAGGGTATCCGTAAACAGATCGTTTATGCTCACATCCAGGCTCAGACCTTTAGGTCCTGAAGAGTTTCCTTGAAATGCAACCACACTGAACTCCACAATATCCCCAATAGCTTTTAAAGATATGGAAGACTCCTTCCCAGTCCATCTCATTATTGCCCCATTCCAGTTTTCTTCATTATAGTAACCATATTCATTTTTAAGCGGCCACTTCTCTGATTGAACCAAAGCCTTATAGCCTTTTGAGCCAAAGCTTGTCTTATAGGTTTCTATGCAGAAAAAAACAGTTACAGAAAGGATGACAAATAAAGCAATGGGATAAAATAATCTAAAGCTCCGCTTAGTACTTTTAATTTCACCTCTAACGGAGAGAAGACCTGCCAGATACAAAGCAACAACCCATAAAACATCAGGTGAAAAAATATGGGGTCCTGTCAGATAGAGGAGTAAAAAAACAAGGGTCGATAAAGATAAAATTCCGGCAGTCCAGCGCTGTTTTACAGAAAGTTTCTCGCTCGCACCTGCTACCATCACAACAGGCAGAATATACAATAAAAGGGTCAGCACACCTCCCGTTACTCCAAGCTCAGATGTAACCTGAAGGTAATAGTTGGCTGCATTGTGGAAGTCTAGAGGCGGCTCCTTTATTTCGAAAAAAGTGTTGTAGAAATTGCGGGAATAACCTCCTGGTCCCCATCCTGCCACAGGGGCTTTCTCGGTTAAAATCCATGCAATATTCCCAAATTATATTCCTGCCTGCGATAAGACGGCTTATCCATCCCCCTCTTTCCAGTAACCATAGGACCTCACTTGTCTGATGTCAGAAGGAAGGACATTTTACTAGGGGTTTTCTGGTAATAAAATATAAGCCCCGCTAAAACCAGAGCACAAACCACCAGAGTTATAATCAACTTCTTAACATGTACCCACTTTAACCGCCAATCATGAACCCAGAGCATTACAAGGGGAAGCAGACCTGTAAAGATGATTATCCCGACCAAGGTTGTTTTCTGTCCTCTCATAAAAAGGCAGACAAGGAGTAATAGCATTAACAGCATATATGCAATCTTTATAGCCACCTTTTTTACACTAATAATTCCAAGAACACATAAGGGGAAAAGAAGATATAAAAGTATTCCAAATGAACTCTGATCATAGCTAAGCCCCATTATATATGTTGGAGAGCTACCAGATATCTGTTGTCTGTTCATAAAGCCCACATCAAATAACCCCTGGTATAATCCTACAAGAAGAGATGGGATAAAAAGAAATGGAATAATAAGCATTGCCTTCAATGTCTTATCAATATTACTTAAGTAGAGCATACCAGCAATTATACTGCCATTAAGAAGGAGATAAATTGATGCACCGCTGACAACTGTGTTTTTACCCCATGAAGCCATGTCCTTATTAACATTAATAAAAAAAGCTGAATCAAATTGAGATAAAGCTAAGTAGTGAAACGAAGATGAAAGTAGTATCAGGAATGACAGAAAAAAAAGCATTAACAAATAGAAACGGTTATTGGTTAATCCCACCTTATAAAGGCAAAGGAAGGCGGAAACAATAACAATAATCCATGCAACTGTTTGATATATATTATCATACCTTGGAGCATAGAGCATGAAAAGGGTTACCAGTGCAAATACAATTAGACTATAAGGGCTCTTTATAACTTTATCTAAACTAAACTCAACCATACAAGCTTCCTAACTAAAAATCCTTTTATCCGCTATGCTGGAGGTATGGAGAACCTTCTCCAAACTGAAATGCCTGTATTTAAAATTCAAATAGTTGTAGGCGACTTACTTAGAAGTGTTTTGCGGGGAACACGATCAAGCGTCCGTTTTTAACCTGATATTTCTCTTTTCAACAGAGTCCAGGAAAAGCGCCAGGATCGAGAAACAAAAGAGCCCCAGGAATCCGGCAATGGCAACATTCAGCTTCTTCTTGGGAGAAATCGGATACAGCGACACCGTTGGTTCTTTCACCAGTTGCGTGTAGTCAATGCGTTGCTTCTTTTCCACTAACAACTCAATGTCGTTACGGATTCCGGAGATTTCTTGTCTGATCATCTCGATCCGATTCTTGAGGCCCTTGATTTCCTGCTCTTGGTCGCGAATGAAAAGCCTTAAGTCTTCTTGGTCGATTCTTTCCCTGCTCAGGTTGTCTTCCAGGGTGTTATAATATCGGTAGTTTTGCTGAATCTCGGTGGAGTACAAGAGAAGCCCCAGCGTGTCGTCTCCCTCCTTTTTCTCGGCCAGCAACGTCTTCTGTTGTTTTTCGATTTGGTCGACTCGGGTTTTGACGCCTTTCATCTCATCGATAAGGCTGCGGGAGCGATCTTCGGAGATGGTAAGCTTTTTGCCTGCGGAGACGATCGCCTGACGAGTTTTTTCAATGTCGATGTCCGTTGATTGGATATCGAGGTTCTTGGTTTTGATGTTGTTTTCTTTGGCCACGATCTGCGTGAAGATGCTTTTCATTTCGACATCGATTTTCCGGTCCATGTCGCTCTTGATGTGCTGGAAAAGCGCATTGAGAATCGCCTTGGCTTTCTCCGCTTCTCCGGTTTGAATGCTCACCCGCACCAGCTTTGTGTCTTTCGGGTTTTCAGCCTTTAACGTGGGGAACTTCCTTGGGTCCAGATTCAGTTGTGCGTTGATCTGGCGTTCATAGGATCGCTGGTTGATCTGGCCCGCAAGCTGCTTGGGATCGACCACGATGATTTCCGTAAAAGTCCCTGCATCAGACTGGACAATAAACTTGCTCGGCTGGATGACGGCGTCGACTTCCCAAACGGGAGGCAGAAGGAAGCTGACAACGCCGGTGATCAGGGCCAGGAGAACCGTGGGAACGATGATGAGCCATCGTCGTTTCCAGAGAACATTCAGGTATTCGATCAAATCCACTTCTTCTTGTTCTTGTGCGTTTTGTTCCATAATAACCTCTATTGTTGGTTTCAACATTTTGAAGTATGCGCTAATAATCAATTTGGTTGCGAAAGTAAAGAAAATTAAGATGATCGTCCCGGATCACTTCTTTTCCGGCAGGGTCACCTGTAACCGATATTCTTTGTAATCCTCAATCAAAGCCCGTCCGACTCTTTTGCCAGCTTCCTTCAGGAAGGTAAGTCCCTATTTATTGGGGGGTGTATTCGGGGACGATCTCTTGGAGTTTGGCTTTGATGGCGGGGATGTCGAAGGTGTCGGCGATGCGGATCAGCTCGTCTATCTGGTCGCCCAGCCGATCGTGGCTGCTGCATTGGTCGGGGGTCAGGACCATGATCTTCTCGTGGCGCGTCGGGACGATCCCTTCGCCCTCGGTGATCAGCTCCTCGTAGAGTTTCTCGCCGGGCCTCAGGCCCGTGAAGACGATCTCGATGTCCTTCTCCGGCTCGAAGCCGTTGAATCGGATCACGTCCCTGGCCAGATCCAGGATCCGGACCGGCTCCCCCATCTTGAGGATGAAGATCTCGCGCCCCTCTCCCATCGCCCCGGCCTGCAGGATCAACTGGGCCGCCTCGGGGATGCTCATGAAGTAGCGGGTGATCTCCGGATGGGTCACGGTCACCGGGCCCCCCTGGGCGATCTGCTGCTGGAAGAGGGGGATCACCGATCCGGAACTGCCGACGACGTTCCCGAATCGGACGGAGATGAAGCGGGTCTTCGAATTCCCGTTGCCGCAGGAGGCCATCAGTTCGCAGATGCGCTTGGTCGCCCCCATGACGTTGGTTGGCCGCACAGCCTTGTCCGAGGAGACCAGAACGAATTTATCGACCCCGGCGTCGATCGAACAGGTGATCACGTTTTTCATCGCCAGCACATTGTTGTTCACGGCCTCCCAGGGATTGAGCTCCTGCATCGGCACATGCTTGTACGCGGCGGCGTGAAAAACGACGTTGGGCCGGAAATGTTCGAATACCCGGCGGGTGGGGTGCAGATCGCCGAGGTCCGCCAGGCATGCCTCCACCCCGATCGCCTTGAATCTCCCCCGGCACTCCATCTCCACCTGGTAGAGGTTGTATTCGCTGAAATCGAGCAGCGCCACCGCCTGGGGCTTGAACCGGCTGATCTGCCTGACGAGTTCCGAGCCGATCGACCCCCCGGCCCCGGTGATCAGGACCCGCTTACCCAGGAGGTATTTCTTGATCTCCTCCTCGTCGAGCCGCACCTCCTCCCGGCCGATGATGTCCGTCATCGACACCTCGCGGATCAGTTTCAGGGAGACTCGGCCGTCGATAAGCTCCCCCAAAGGCGGCATTGTCTTGAAGGGCTTCCCGGACCGTTCGCAGATCTCCACGATCCTCCGCATCTGGGCGCCGGTTGCCGATGGGGCGCAGATCAGGATCTCGTCGTAATCGACGTTGATCTCCTCGATCTGATCGATGCGGCCCAGCACCGGGACCCCGTGGATCTCCTTGCTCAATTTTCCCCGATCGTCGTCGAGAAACCCGACGGGAAGCATATGGATCGCCGGGTTGTCCATCAGCTCCCGTAGGATGTGCTCCCCGGTGTTTCCCGCGCCGATCAGCAGCATCCGCTTGGCCTTCCTGTTCTTTTTCCCGAATACTGGAAGAAAGGCCGTTTGCTTCCGGGAGAGGTAGATTCGTATTCCCAGACGTATGCCGGCGATGAAGACCAACGTCAGCAGGAAGTCGAGAATGAAAACGGACCGGGAGAATCCTTGGAAGCTGTAAAAGAAGACAATGATCAAAATAATGCTTATGGAAGACGCAGTCACGGCCTTGATCACGTTCATGAAATCCACAAGGCTCGTGTATCGCCACATCCCGCGGTAGAGATTGAAATAAAAGAAGAACATCACCTTCACCGCCACGACCCAAAAGATCGTATTCTTCAGTGCAGGGAGATTTTCTGCAGGGATTTCCCCCTCGAAACGAATCAGATAGGACAACCCGTAGGCGCACGTCGCCAAGGTGATGTCAAGCAAGAGCATCAACCAGAAATTCCTGTTTCTAATGAGATTTATCATTTTCTATCTTTACCGTCCAAGTCGTTCGATGCGCCGGCATGCCTCATCCAGAACATGATCATCCTTGGCAAAGCAGAAACGGGCCAGATCTTCCCCGCTGTCGTCATGGTAGAAGGCCTCTCCAGGCACACAGGCGACGCCGGTCTTCCGAAGCAGATACATGGCTCGTTCTTTGCTGTTTTTCCCCGGCAACCCGCTGATATCGGCCAGGACGTAATAGGCCCCATCCGGAATGTTCGGCCGAAGTTTCGCCCGTGAAAGGGCGTCGCAGATCTTGTCCCGCTTCTCCCGATATATCCTGGAAAGCCCTTTGTAATACTCAGGATCCAATTCCCGCAATCCCTTGGCAACGCCGGATTGCAGGGGCGCCGGGGCACAGACATAGACGAGATCGCTGAAGAATCCGATCGCCGTCGTCCAGCGGGCGTCGCAGATGCAATAACCGATACGCCATCCCGTAATGCTGAATGTCTTGGACAAACCCGAAATCGTGATGGTTCTTTCCTTCATACCCGGAAGCGTCGCCGGAGGAATATGCCGGCATTCGCCGTAAAGAAAATGCTCGTAGATCTCATCGGTGAACACGAACAGATCGTGTTTTTTCGCAAACGCTGCGAGCAGTTCGAGCTCGTCCCTCGAAAATACCTTTCCCGAAGGGTTGGCCGGCGTGTTGATCATGATGCCCCGCGTGCGTGGGGTTACGACCTTTTCAAGGTCCTCAAGCGAAAAAGTCCATCCGGGAAGCTTCATGCGGACATAAACGGGCACGGCCTGTGTCGCCACCAGCGTTTGAATATGGTACCCGTAGAACGGCTCGAACAGAATCACCTCGTCACCCGGATTCAGCAGCGCCAGACAGGCGCAATAAAAAGCACCGGTGGCCCCGCCGCTGACGATGATCTCATTTTCCGGATCGACCTCCATACCGTAAAATTGCTTCTGCTTTCCCGCAATCGCCTCGCGCAGCTCCATCAATCCGGCGTAATGGGTGTAGGTGTTGATCCCCGCATCCATCGCCTGCCGGGCGCCGGCCCTGACGACCAGCGGCACCTCCGTATCGCAGACCCCCTGGGAAAGGTTGATTCCGCAAACCCGATCGCATTCGATGGACATATTCCGGATTTCCGACTGCATGACCCATTCATGACGAGCACTCAACTCTAAAGCCATAAAGTTCCCCACATAGTCATTGCGAGGCGCCTTCGCGCCGCGGCAATCTCATTTCATTTCCCGTAAAACTTCCTCACCACCTCAATCACGTAATCCACTTCACTGTCTTCGATCTCCACATTCATGGGCAGGGAGCAAACCTCCCGGCTCAGGGCCTCCGTTTCCGGGAAGCCCCTGTCTTCCAGTTTCAGGGCTTCATGCTTGTAGTAGGGCTTTCTGAACTGCGTGAGGACCTCCACCCCGTTGGCCTTCAGGAACTCGGAGAAATCATTCCCCTGCCTGGCACGGATGGTGTAATTCTGGTAAACATGATCCCGGCGGGGATCATCATAGTGGGGCAACAGAAGATCCGGAAGATCGGAAAGGGCGGCCCGGTATTTCTCCGCGATGGCTTTGCGCCGCACAATCCATTGCGGCAGATAGCGAAGCTTCACATCCAGAAAGGCCGCCTGCATGTTGTCCAGAAGGCAGGTAAAACCGTGGCCGTGGTATTCCCCGGTTTCCCGGTCCTCGCCGTTGTAACGCATCCGCGTAGCAAACAGGGCCACATCCGGATCATTGGTCGTAATCGCCGCCGCCATCGCCGTAGCCGCCCAGGATCTTGAAAGGATAGAAGCTCCAGCAGCCCGTCAACCCCCAGGCGCCGGCCATTTTCCTCTCGCCTGTCCGGCCATCCGCCATACTCGCCCCAAGGCTTTGGCAGGCATCCTCCACCACCACCAGCCTATATTTTTCAGCGATTTCCATGACCCGGACCATATCCGCCATATAGCCGCTCAAATGAACCGGAATAATCCCTCTGGTTTGGGGTGTAATGGCCTCCTCGATCTTGTCGCAATCGATATTGAAATCCTTCCCCACATCCACGAGAACCGGTTTTGCGCCAACATTCACCACCGCGGAACAGGTAGCCACGAATGTATGGGCCGGCACGATGACTTCATCACCGGGGCCGATGCCCGCCGCCCGCAGAGAAATATGAAGCGCATCATAGCCGCTGTTGAGACCCACCGCATACTTCGTTCCCACAAATTTCGCCAGATTCTCTTCGAAGCTTTTCAACTGACCGCGATCAATCAGATCGCCTTTGGACATGACCTCGAAATAGGCTGCATCCAACTCATCCTTAATCATCCGATATACTTTTGCCGGCTCAACAAATCTCACCTTTTTTGCCATAATGCCGTGTTTCTCCCTATCTTGCTATTTTTCGAACCGCCTGAACGATATCCTCCGCCGTCGGATAATAGGCCTCTTCCAGGTTTCTGCTGGCCGGCGCCGGGCAATCCGGCAGGGCGACCCGAAGAACGGGCGCCTTCAAAGCATCAAAGGCATTTTCCACCACCAACGCGGCGATCTCCGCAGAGACACCGAAGGATTTCCACCCGACATCGGCAACGACTAGCCTTCCGGTTTTCCGAACGGAATTCAAAATCAATTCCCGATCCAGAGGTTTGACGGTCCTCAAATCGATGACCTCCACATCCACACCCTCGAGCAGCAAGTACTTCAGCCGCCTTCATCGCCTCGTGAACCATCAATGAAACCGCGATGAGCGTAACATCTTTCCCTTCTTTACGGATGAATCCTTTTCCGATCTCCACCGTATAAATCTCTTCGGGAACGGGGTCTTCCACCCGATACAACAAGCGCTCGTCCACAAAGACCACAGGATTCGGATCCTGAATGGCGGCAATCATCAGACCTTTGGCATCATAAGCCGTGGCGGGCATGACCACCTTGAGCCCGGGGATATTGGCAAAGAGTCCATGGATAGCCTGTGAGTGCTGGGCCGCCTGTTCACCGCCCCGATTGATGATACCCCAGAAGACGACTGGTACGGATGCCTTGCCGCCGTTCATATAATGCCAGTTGGCCGCCTGGTTGATGATGGGATCCATGGCAAAGAACATGAAGTCCAGCCGGGGATGCACCACAACGGCTTTCATGCCTGCGATGGCTGCACCCACGGCCGCGCCCGTAATTCCGTTTTCGGAAACCGGCGTATCGATGACCCGATCTTCCCCAAACCGCTCCAACAGACCCTGGGCCGTATTCCCCACATACCAGGGACTCTTGACCCCTTGTCCGATGAGAAACACAGATGGATCCAGCTCCATCATCTGATGAAGCGCTTCATTGATTGCCAAACTGTACTGGAGCTTTCTATGCGAAGACATATTTCAGCAGATCCTCTCTCCGGGGGCTTGGGCTCTTTATTGCGTAATTCAGAGCTTCGCTGATCTCAGATGCAACATCCTCCCGAATGGCCATAATTCTATCCTCATCGATGAGTTGATGTTCGAGGAGATATCTTTCAAACCTTATAATCGGGTCTTTTTGAAGCCATGCCTCTATCTCCTCTTTCGGCCGGATATCCGTATGGTCACCTTGAATGTTGTCATCCGGACCCACATGCCCCCTGAACCGATACGTCATAAACTCCATAAAGACGGGTCCGTTTCCATTCCGGCAGGCATCAACAGCCTTTCTGCTTGTCTCGAAGATCTCAAGCACATCATTGCCGTCCACAACATGACAATCCATACCGAAAGATTCCGCCATCTTGTAAATCGGCTGATTGACTCGACATTCCCGTATGGGCATGTGCGTCGCATAGAGGTTGTTCTCACAGGCAAATATGATAGGAAGTTTCTTGAGAGCAGCAAAATTGATGGATTCATAAAGAACGCCTTCTCCGGTGGCCCCATCACCGAAGAAACTTACAGCCACCCTGCCGTCCTTGCGAATGGAAGAGGCCAAGGCAGCCCCAACCGCCAGAGAGATCGTCCCTGCGACAATCGGCGCCGATCCCATCATCCCGACATCCGGATCGATCAGGTGCATCGACCCTCCCCGGCCACGGGAGCAACCTGTTTCTTTACAGTAGATCTCCGCCATCATCGCTTGAAGAGATCCCCCCTTTGCCAGGTAATGGCCGTGTGAACGATGGCAGCCAAAGACATAATCGTCTTTCATGAGAGTGGCGCAAAGACCCGTCGCGATAGCCTCTTGCCCGCTGTACAGATGGCAGGGGGTACGTACATCACCATTTAAAATGGGTTCCACGAGACATCTCTTCCGCAAAGCCGAATCCGCAGCATAGTCCGATACAGATGTTCTGAAAAATCAGCAGGATAAGCCATTACCTTCTCCGGAGTTTGTGTAATCGATTACTTGAAAATGATTGTCTTGAGGGTTAGAAAAATGATTTTTATATCCGTCCAGAAAGACCGTTCCCGCACATATTTCAACTGCAACCGGATCTTCTCCGGCCGGATCTTTTCCAGGTAGTCCTTGTCCGGGTCAACGCTGCCCTTCAGGAGCGCCCCTTCATCCGAATTCCATAGGGAGGCCCAATCCGTAATTCCCGGTCGAACCGTCAGAATCACCTTCTCTTCTTCCGTATACAAATCCGTGAATTTCTTTACCTCCGGCCGTGGCCCTACCAAGCTCATGTCCCCGACCAGCACATTGATCAACTGCGGTAATTCATCCAGTTTATACTTTCGCAGAAGCTTTCCAATCCGAGTGATACGCGCATCATCATCCGACGTGGAAGAAGCCCCCAGTTTCTCCGCATCCACAACCATCGTTCGGAACTTGAAAATGCGAAAGGGCTTGCCATGCAGCCCAACCCGTTCACCCCGGTAGAAGACAGGCCCGCCATCTTCTGATATTATCTTGAATGAAATGAAACCAAGAATGGGTAATAATATCAAGAGACCGAAAAGGGAGGAAACGAAATCAAATAGTCTTTTCATTCTTACTCAAGAGTTATCTGGCTACTTTATACTTTCTAAATGTTCACATTTACTTTCTTGCTACAGCATAAATAATCTTATAGTCTCCTGTCGGCTTATCAAAAGGAATTTTTATTGGGGGTTCATAGGGGGCAATGCCTTGATGAATTTGCTTCGGAAGTGGTTGCAGTGGTCCAAAAAAAATTCGTTTCAGATAAGCACGCGCCGACAGGCTTCCCGGAATCAAATGAAAGCGTGTGGCAGTTCGTTTTAATAAAGATACGCCAAACCCTAACAAACCGTTGGATACCGTTGGAAAGGCACCGTAGAAATCAATCTTTCTAAACTGATCTTCTAATAGATGAAACAATTCAGGTACAGATAAATATTGATGAGTAAATGGTGAAGGATGGAAATCAGACCAATCTTTATTGACCGTACAGATGATTAGATGTCCATCTTTTCTCAATATATGCGATGCTTCCGCAACAAACTCTTGCGGTTTCTGTAAATAATATATCGCCTCATAAAGCAAAACTAAATCAAAGCTTTGATCTGGATAACAAAGATTATGCGCATCCAGAAATGATATGCTTATGTTTCTACTTCCCTGATAAAGATCATTTGCTGTTGTTATGTTCTTCTCATCAATATCTCCACCAATAACATGTCTTGCCGTAGACGCCAAATACCCCAGGCCAATACCAGTTCCGCAAGCTACCTCCAAGACATCCCTGTCCAACGCATAATTAATGGCAAAATGGTAGCGTTGATATAAGCGAGCCAGTTGCTCTTTACTGGCTTTGAGACCTGGTGATTCCGTAATTGAATGATAATCAATTGTCATTTAGAATTTCACCTCATTATGTTTTATTACTTGTGCAATATCGGAAACTTACTTCCTTACCACGATTCCCTTTGTATCGGGAGGCATACCCGGAGGAAATTCCGTCCCATTATGCTCTCACCAATGATTTTGGAACCACTGAATTGTTTCTCTTAAATCCTTTTCAAATTCGATCGTTTGGTTCATATCTTATAAGTTTTTCCCCTGGAGATAGATGCAAGAAGTCTTTTCTGTATCCCAGAGTCTTCACTCACCTCTCTTGATACCTGTTTTATTCCACGCCAGTGCGTTAATTCTTTCCGCCGTCATGAGGATGTTGATTTCGGCATCAGAGGCCGTATTCATGTTTCTGTCATACAACCTGTTTAAAGTTATGGTTTACGCCAGACCGTTCTCTTGACATAATCGGTGTAGCTCAAAATGATGCGCAAAACTTTTTCTGACACGTTGGGTACATCGTAGTCGCCTACTATTCGCAACGTACGATCATTACCACGATGCTGGGTCTCCAAGACAGTAAGTCCCTCCCAAACCAACTGCCAGTCCATTCCCACCATCATCACGGCCCCTTCCTCCATTCCCTCCGGGCGCTCATGGGCCTGGCGGATATTGAGGGCGGGAAAATTCAGAATCGACGATTCTTCCGTGATCGTGCCGCTGTCCGAGAGGACGGCGTGGGCATTCATCTGGAGCTTCACATAATCGATCAGCCCGAAAGGCTTGTGCAATTCCACTAATAGCGGCAGTTCGATCCCTTCCTGTTCGATACGTTTTCTCGTGCGGGGATGGGTGGTCATGATGATGCGCTTGCCGTAAGAGGCAACCAATCCCTGCAATACCTCTATCAGCCCCCGGAAATTGCTTTCATCATCGACATTTTCTTCCCGATGGCAGCTCAGGACGAAATAATCCAGAGGATTCAAGCGCAATGTTTCCAGCACGGCGGATCGTTCGATCTTCGGCATGTAGTAATGCAGCACCTCGAACATGGGGCTGCCCGTCTTGATCACACGATCCGGCGGCAACCCCTCGCGCAGGAGATACTCGCGGCCGATGGCACTGTAGGGCATGTTGATGTCGCTGATGTGATCCACGATCTTGCGGTTGATCTCTTCCGGCACACGCTGATCGAAGCAGCGATTTCCCGCCTCCATGTGAAATACGGGAATCTTGCGCCGTTTCGCCGGGTAGGCCGCCAGGCAACTGTTTGTATCCCCGAGAATCAGGACCGCATCGGGCTTTTCAGCAGCCAGAACCTCGTCCACCTTCGCGATGACGAGGCCGACGGTCTCCGCCGGGGTCTTCCCCGCCGCCTCCAGAAAGTGATCGGGCGCCCGCAACTCCAAGTCATCGAAAAAGACCTGGTTCAACTCATAATCGTAATTCTGGCCCGTATGGACGAGGATATGCCGGGTATAACGTTCCAGCGCGGCGATCACCCGGCTCAGGCGGATGATTTCCGGCCGGGTGCCGACAACGGTCATGACTTTCATAGAGGCTCCTTCCGAATCTTTCACACCGTCATTCCAAAGGTATCCGGAATATCCGGATCAAAAATTTCATCCGCCCAGAAGAGCACGATCAGATCGTTTTGACCGATGTTCTCGATGGAATGGGTGTATCCTGGCGGGATATCGACCACGCGGAACTCACGGCCGGAAACGGGGTATTCGATGACATCCCCGCCCAAGATATGGCGAAACCGGATCACCGCATCCCCTTCCAGGACGACAAACTTCTCCACCTTGGTATCATGATAATGGTGGCCCCTGCGTGATTCCCGGCCGGGTGCGCGATACGAAAATCTGGCCGATGTGAGGCGATTTCAGCAGCTCGGCCAGTTCCCCCCGGGGATCGGTCCTCTGGGTCAATGCATAGGCGAAGGAATCCGCGGG
Source organism: uncultured delta proteobacterium (assembly GCA_963817385.1). Classification (GTDB taxonomy): domain Bacteria; phylum Desulfobacterota; class Syntrophia; order Syntrophales; family UBA5619; genus JAKAFS01. The sequence goes on along the minus strand of CAWFOM010000005.1, from coordinate 403,506 downwards.
AAGATACGAAACATAGGTCGCATAGAGGGCGCGGATAAAAGGGTCGCTCATGTCCGGCAGGGCAAGGCTGACCCGGCTGTCCCGAAAGCCCTGGATCGTTTCCGCCAATGCGCCCAGGGATATTCGATACGTCGGTTTCACCAGGCAATACTTACCATCTGAAACAGGCAGGCGGCCATCCATGACGCCGATGAAGGCACGGACCACATCATCAATATAAACCAGTTCGATTTCTCTTGCCGGATCGGAGATGGCGATGGGCAGATCGCGGGCGATGTTGTGACAGAAGGTGGCCACCACGGAATTGTAGTTGGGCCGGCACCATTTGCCGAAGACGCCGTGACAGGCGAAAGACAAAGACCGACGCCCCTGTTTCCCTGCCAAAGTCGAACACGGCCTCTTCCGCCTGGCGCTTGGAAAGCCCGTAGGGATTGTCCAAGGCGGCCTGGGTGGATGAGGACAGCACAAGCAGGGGCGTACGACCCAATCTCCGCAAGGCATCGCAGACCTGCCGCGTCAAATCGAAATTGCCTTCCGTGAACTCCTCAACCCGCTCCGGCCGATTCACCCCGGCCAGGTGATAGATCACATCCGCCTTGGCCAGCCCTTCCTCCAAGAGACCCTGCCGGGGAGTCCAGATCGTATTCGATGACGTCAACGTCGGCCCTGCGCTTGAGGGCGACAATCAGGTTCTTCCCAATGAAACCCTTCGCGCCGGTTACTAAAACAGACTTCATTGCACTTCCTCTATCGCATCCCCTACAATGCAATCTTCCCCGTCTCCAAGGACGACCTCACAAAATCCAGCTTGAGCAATAATTCAATCAGCCCGTCCTCATCCAAGTCGCCGCGTATTGTGGGAATGGTAATCCTCATGGCCGGCAACCTTCATCTCGCCCTCGGTGAAATAGCAGGCATAGTTCAGGTCGCGGATATCCGCAGGAATCCGGTAATAATCTCCCATATCTTCCGCACGGGCCATCTCCTCCCGTGTCAGCAGCGTTTCATAAAGTTTTTCACCATGCCGGGTGCCGATGATACGGATTTCGTTGTCGGCATTGAACAGCTTCTTCAACGCACCTGGCCAGTGTTTCAATGGTCGCCGCCGGGGCCTTCTGGACAAAGACATCACCTGGATTTCCATGCTTCAAAAGCATATACGACGAGGTCCACCGCATCATCGATGGACATCATGAAGCGGGTCATGTTCGGATCGGTGATCGTCAAGGGCTCGCCCGTCAGGATCTGGCTGATAAAAAGGGGAATGACGGAACCCCGGGATCCCATGACATTGCCGTAGCGGGTGCCGCAAAAGATCGTTCCCGTATCGCCGTGGGCACGCGCCTTGGCGATCATGAGCTTTTCCATCAGCGCCTTGGACATCCCCATCGCATTGATGGGATAAACGGCCTTATCGGTGCTGAGCACGATCATGTTTTTTACATTGCAGGCCAAGGCCGCCTTCATGACATTTTCCGCACCAATGGCGTTCGTCCGGATCGCCTCCAGGGGGAAAAATTCACAGGACGGCACCTGCTTGAGGGCCGCGGCATGGAAAACCATATCCACACCCCGCATGGCAGGCAGGAGGCTGTCATAATCCCGGACATTCCCCAAGTAGAACTTCACCTTTGGATTCCGCAGGGCATTGCGCATCTCATCCTGTTTCTTTTCATCACGGCTAAATATCCGTATCTCTTTTATATCTGTATAAAGAAACCACCTCAGTACAGCATTTCCAAATGATCCTGTACCACCGGTGATAAGCAAAATCCTGTCTTTAAACATATCTGCTCCCAATTCAGCAATTATTCACAGGAGAATCCAACATGTTGTAACACCAGGCCAACAGTGAACATCTTCTTCTCTGATCCCTTTATCTCGGTTTCTGCCGATAATGTGTATGAGGCTATCTTGTACTTGGTTTTATCGGTTCAGATAGGATGAACACAATCTGCCACGCCTGCCACTTAAGAATTGGCAAACTGAGCAAAACTTGGTCAATTCTTTCCATTACCGTTAAGAACATATCAAGATTTCGTAGTTTCCGAAATGGAACGGCTGTCAGAGTTGCGAGATGGAAAAAATTCATTTCGACGGTCTTGAAGTACTTTCGGGCAAGTTTTAAGTCTTTTTTGCGAATTATATGCCTTGCTTCCCATTCAGTCCTCAAATGAGGTGTTACTCTTCTATATAGGTTTATTAACGGATTATGCCCTAGTGCCTCATTGCATATTACGCTTCCGTTATGCGTAACAACCCTAGCAAGTTCCGAGTAGGCCTTTTCAAGCCTTAGGTGATGGAGAGATCCATATTCAGTTATAACATCGAAAGTGTCGTCGGCAAAATCCAGAGCTTCCGCGTCCATAACCAAGAATTTCGTACTAGCCGTTAGATTTTCTTCTGAAGCCCGTTTTCTGCAATTCTCAATGGAGACCTCCGAAATATCAATACCGGATACCTGCTTGGCCCCATTCCGGGCAATGTAAAAAGCATCTTCGCCATTACCGCAGCAATAATCAAGCACCTTTTTGTTTTGGCAATTTCGGGAAAACCATTTTAATACCATATCTCGACTTTTTCGCTCGACTGAATAATATTTCATGTTTACCCATAAGGGGTTCGCCTCGATTGTTTTTTCCAGTTCCGGCGTCCATCTTTGCCCAAACGACTCATGTCTCAAAGTGTTATGAAATTTTTTTTCTTGTTCCTTACGAAAATCCATTCAACACTCCTTTTCGGTTAACCTGATTGATTTTCCCCGTCTCTGCAGAATGACTTCTTTAAACAAGTTTTCGTAACTGTCTACTCCTTGCTTCATTGTCAGATTCTGAAGAAAAAACTGTCTGCCAGCATCCCCCATTCTTTCCCTATCCTTTTTAGACATGTTATAGATTTGCATAACGCCCTTGGCTATGTCCTCGGGATTTGACGGTGCCGCCTTTACTCCTGCCCCGGCTTTAATAACGAGGTCGGCCGCTTCCCCCTTAATACCTACAAGTATCGGACGGCCAAAGGCCAGATAACTCTGAACCTTGCTTGGTATGGTTATTTCGAATAGAGGATTATTTATCAGATGAACAATAAGAATATCTGCGAGAGCATAGAATGAGGATATGCGCGACGCTGCCTGTCGTGGCAGAAAAATTACATTACCTATCTTTTTATCTTTAACAAGAGCCTCCAACTCGGATTTATCAATACCATCACCAATGAAAACAAACTGTATATCCCCAATACCGCTGAGCAATAATGCAGCTTCGATGACGGAATACAGCCCCTGAGGTGGTCCCATACTCCCTGCATACACCACGTTGAATCGACCTCGCATTCCGCAGTGTTCAGCTAAGCTTTCATCTCTTGCCATAGGGAGGTAAAGATTCTCATTAGCCCAATTCAGAATCACATGTATTTTTTTCGGAGCAACACCTTTTTCTAAAAGATTTTGCCTGAATCCATTGGAGATGACCGCTAATGCAGCAGCTCTTTTATATATAAACTTGGCAAATCTACCAACAATTTTAATGGCAAAATCCTTATCCGCAATATTAGTTGCGGATAAGGATTCGGGATACATGTCCTGAATGTTTATAACAAAAGGCGCTCGACGCAATAGACCGATCCAAAACGCCGGCAGCCCTAATGTGATCGGGTGATACACAAATATTATGTCAATGTTTCTACAAAATATGTTCCCTAATAGAATTATTGACGAGGAAAGGCTAAGATAGTACAAGCATCGTCCAAGAATGGACTTGCTCCGATCAGGATAGAGCGGGAATCGGCACACCTTAACTTCTTGTATCACTTCTGTCTTCCAAAGCTGCTGTTTATAACCAGGGAATATTCGCCCGTAAGGATAGTTCGGGAAGCCAGTTGCTACTATCACCTCGTGACCCCGCTCCACCAAACCCGTTGCCAATTCGTATGGAATCGCTTCTGGTTCCGGATAGAAATACTGGGTAAGAATTAAGATTCGCATGCTTTATTGTTGGGTATAAATCCTGCTACATTACCTCTGGGAAGAAGTATAGTATCCTATCGGGTAGCGTAAAATAATAATTTGCGTAAACCCCAGCTTACTTCCATGGGATTCATATTCATTTAGGCAAAGCTTCGATAAAATCCCAAGTTTTCTTTATCCCATCATCCAGCGACGTAATGGGTTTCCAGGAAAGTTCCTTTTTTGCTCTGCCTATATCAAGATAAATATCCTGCACATCAAATAATCTTTTTTTTGCATAAGTAACTTCTATTTCGTAGCCAACAACCCTGCGAATAATTCTTAAAATTTCATTAATCGAATGACCTGTGCCACTGCCTAAGTTTAATATAGTGTATGATGTGTCAAGTAAAGCTGCCCTGTAAAGGCCTTCAACTAAATCCTCAATATAAATATAATCCCTGACGATTTCACCATCACCCCATATTTCGATTGGGTGGCCATCTTTAATCTTGCCCAGGAAAATAGGGATGATTCCTTGAATATCTTTATGGTTTTGTCTTGGACCATAAGGATTTGAAGGACGAATAATCGCACTCTTTAGGCCATATAGCTGGTTAAAAAGAAACAAGTACTTTTCAATCATTAATTTTGTAATCCCGTAAGAACAAATAGGATTTTTGGGGCTATCCTCTGTTACTGGCAATGTTTTGGGATTCCCGTAAATAGTTCCACCACTTGAGATAAAAACAATTTTTTTAACTCCATACGTAACACATTTTTCCAGAAAAAATAGTGATTCAATCACATTTGACTGTACATCAAAGGCAGGGTCATCATTAGAGGTCTTAGGACGAGTGGTGTAAATAAGATGAAAAGCCAAATCTATATTAGTAAGAGCATCGGAAACAAGGCTACGATTTCCAAAATCTCCAAAACAATACTCTACGTTCGGGATAGGCTTTCGATAATATTCATTATATTTATCAAAAACCCGTACCGTATGTCCATTTGCAAGAAGTTTATCGACCAGATGTGACCCAATAAAACCATTTCCGCCAAGTATTAAAATATTCATCGTTTTTCAAGATCTTTCTATCGGATTGTTAGCAAGATTATTAAAAAAAACAAAATCTGGTGCTTTTCCGTGTCCTAAAAGCCATGAGTAAAGGTCCATCGTCTTCAATGTTAATTTAGGCCATGTGTATTTGGAATCTATCAATTTTTTCCCCCGTTGACCCATTTCTCTTAGCTGTTCTCTATGCAGTCTCAGCGCTTGGCCGAGCGCCGCATAAATTCCATTTACGCTAATATCAACCCACCAACCACACTCATGGGTTAATAGTTCGCTCCATGGTGAGGCTTTAGTTGCTATCACGGGAATCCCCGCAGCAAGCGAATCAAGAATGACCATAGGGGCACCTTCGCTATAAGACGGAAGTACAAACAGCTCAGCTGCTGAGAATGCATCACGTTTTATCTGGTTAAAAAGTGGTTTTATAAATCTAACTTTATTTTGCATATTCAGCTTGTTTACAAAAGCCTCAACTACTGATTTATGTCCAAATTCATCAGGCCCAACAATAATCAGTATCCAATCATCAAAATCTTTGCCTAACATATTTATTGCGTCAAGAAGCATCAAAAGGCCTTTTTTAGGAGTTATCCTGGACATGAAGAGTAGCATTCGCTTGTTGTCCGATATATAAAACAAATCACGGAATCGCTTAGCATTACCTTTACTACTGATCCATTCGTTAGAAATGCCATTTTCAATTAATGCAATGGGGTTCGAAAGGTTAAAATTCCGAAAATCAGTCACTTCAGGTTCAGCTGTAGCGTGAAGGCACGATGCATCTCTAAGATTTTTTGACTCATAAATCGCCTCTGCAATTCTCTTTTTCCATCGTGATCGTTTTAATGCCCACGATTCAAGTGACCCGTGCGGAGCAATTACAGAGGATATTCCATGTTTCTTACGCAATATATTTGCAACACGGGAGATACCTGCCCAAATCCCGTGTAGGTGAACAATGTTAAACTTATGACCGCCTGAACCCGCAGCAAATCGTTCCATTGCTGGAGAATAGCAGAGAAAGTCTGGACCTGCACATGTAAACGATCGGATGCTTTCCTTGGGCAGGCCACTCGTTTCAAGCGCCCATCGAATATCCTCATGAACATCCATACACCAAACCTGAGAACAAACTCCAAGAGATAGCTGCTCTTTTACTAGGTTTCGAGCTACGTACCCAGGACCAAAAGACTCAGGACCAACGGAAGGTATTAGATGGAGAATGTTCATTTTGTCGATGTTCCCCTATTCGTGGATTTATGAATGAAGCTGAACTCCTCACCCGTAGTTGAAGTAGAAAACAGACCATATCCCATATTTCTAAGTTTATCGATTGCCTCTTGAGTCTTTTTTATCCCCACGTTTGGAAATCTATGATGAAACTCGACAAGTATCTGTTTTGGTCGGATATCTGAATTTTCAATATCCTCAATTACTCCGAACTCGGCGCCTTCAACATCCATCTTCACAATGTCAATTTTGCTATGTCCTAGCTCCTTCATTATAGTAGACAGTTTTCTTACTGGAACTCTAATTGACCTTTTTTCCGTTTCCGGTCTATTGAGAATTGTATGAGAGACATGATCAGGATTCTCTGGTGGATTGAATGAGCATTTTCCATCAAAGTTTGCAATACCATACTCATGCAGTAAGAAATTGATCGGATAATTTTGTCTTTTAACCCATTCAATCGATTGTGGTGTTGGATCAAATGCGTGAACAGTAACACCAAATCTTTCAATCAAGGCTATATCGAAAGATGCATCCTCCCCAATTCCAAATGAATAGATTATGGAATTCTTATCAATCAGATCAACAGCAACATCCCATCCACCGTATTGGGAACCAAATCTCGCCTTTTGACAAAGATGGTCAACTCTAAAAAAATAGTCCTTACCGAGAATGGCCTTGACGATTCTTTTGACTTTTCTGGCGATATTCTTCATTACTTCCTTTTCCAACCAAGATAACGTCACCTTATTTATTGTTGTAGTGTTAATCGCTACCTTATGTACGGTTTAGGATTCCGAATACTTAATGGCCCTACACATCATTTCTTCAGCCTGCTTTGCAATGTTATCATATGAGAAATGTGCCAATACTGACTTCTGCGCTCGTTGGCCCATAGTTAAACGACCACTGTGATCACATAGTATCCTGATAATGATTTGTTTTAATTCTTCAACATCTCCCTCTCTATAACATATGCCGACACCTTTTTCAGCGCGCCATTTGCCGACGGGTAAATCAGCCATAATCACACACCTCCCACAAGCTGCTGCTTCAAGGCAACTCATTGATGCCGCAGCTGGATAGACACAAAGATCCGACATGTTGTAATATCCAGCAAGATCGGAGAAGGGAACAAAAGACATAATTTTCACCCGGTCCATCACCTCCGTGTTCTTTGAGTGGTTTAAGGACAGTGTTTAAGTAATCGTCTTCCCCTGCTCCTAAAAATACCAGCCATACTTCAGAGTTTTGCTTCATAACTGGCCCCATTACTTGGCTTAGTATATGCGGTCCTTTGTCATGTGACAGTTTGCCTGTCTGCAATACCACTTTTGCGGATGAGGGGATATTGAGTTTAGCACGTAATTCAGCACCAGCAACATCCTCGATCTGTAACACGTCTGTATCTACACCTAATGGTAAAGTATCAATCTTGCTTTTTGGGATTCCCTGCTCGATCTCAAGGAAATCGCAACATTCCTGAGCAACACCAAGAAAAAGATAAACTGCCCGTAACAAGATCAATCTTGTTGCCAATTTCAGAACAGAATAGTACACACGGCCACTTAGTTTATTGTTCTTGGCAGACTCAACCATATGGTTATCCATAAGTAGGGGTAATCCAAAACGCTTACAGAAGACACCCACGCGCATAGCTGTTGGAGATCCGCTTCCATGACAGAAAATCACATCAGGGTTAAGCTGCTCGATTTTACTCGTTAGCCCGCTAATCCACGTGCGCCCTTTCCATTCCCAAGTACATGGAAGACGATGTAGCGTGGTTTGATATATCTTTGTTATATCTGTCCCACATATTCGTGGACCCAAAAGTTTACCCCAGGTTTGATCATAATCAGGAACAGGAGAAAATCGATCGCTTGTAATAATGTGTACTTCATGACCGTGTCGGGCATTCCACTTTGGTAATAAAAGCTCCTGATAACCCATTTTTGGCATCAAATAATCAACAATATGTAAAATTTTCATAACCTAACTTGGTCTTCTAAATTTTCTCTGCTGCATGGAACATTCAATAATAATCGGCAGCTTATTTTTATTCATATCCTTACCTGCGGTAGCTTCCTGCTCTGTATAAATTCGGAGGTACTAATATTTCGAGGCATCAGCCAGAACAAAATCATATTAAAAAAAATCCCGCCTCCAAGTAAAGAAGACATAAGTGATAGGTTGCTGAGGGCGATACCATGCATGGCAATCGATAATCCAGAGAACTTGGGATCAAAACCGGCTGCCGAGCAATCTAATATGTAAAAAATAATACCCATGAGTAAGCCAATAACAAGAACACCAGTCAAACCCATAGCTGCAATTCCGTCCGTTGCCCATGCATGGGCGTTAGCCGAACTCTGGACGTTACCCAAATAATCTCCTATCAAGTAATTAATTGTTAGATCGTACGGATATTCAACAAGTGCACTTATGCCTTTTAAATGTGACCAATAAGTCCACGGATTTTGCGAAAAATAATCAGAATAGACTGAAGTCATGAATCCAGGGTCGCTAAACAATCTAAAGCCAATAAGGTCTTGGACGATGCGAGAGAAAGGTGATTCATAAAATTCAAGAATTATCGTGATTATTAGCAGGCCCGACATCCCAATGATAAACCGCAAACCGAAGATATTGTTTTTTGATTTTAAAACGAGAAACATAAAAGGCAAAAAAATGATCGATAGCAACCACCCCTTCGCTGCCACAGTCATGAACAACAATATTTGACCAGCCGCTCCAATGAAAAACAGAAGCGGTTTTTTTCGAAACAACCCGAGTGCCATCAACATTGGATTAATTACGTTTACTAGCCATATTTGCCCATAACCAGTCAAAAAGGTAGTATCAAGGTCTCTTGATGCGAGCCTTAATTCGATGTTGTATAGACCAGCAAATTGAAGCCGTCCGCCATACACCGCTAAGACAACAGAATATAAAAAAGTCACAGTAACGACAATGAAAAACCACCATAATTTCTTAGACCATTTAGGGCGAGCTATTGCCCGAGGAAGTAATTTGTAGGTCAAGCCTATAATGCAAAAGCTAATGAAAAAAGAAATATTCAGTAAATAAAGATCTTGAGTTGACTGCCGCTGTATATAATGCGGGAGAAAAAGTGAAGGTACGTAAACAATTGCGTAAAGCAGCCAGTAAAGAACCTGCGAGGGACGAGTAATACGAATTGGCATCCAAAAAATTGGTAGGAGCCCAAGCATGCATGCTAATTGTACGGATTGAAGCGGCGGGGGGGTATAAATGAATCCAGCATATGCCCATTTTGTTGAAACAATCGTAATGTAGACGTAATTAAAAAGACCAATGAATAGTATAACGCTGAGGATAAGATATAATCTATCTCGAAAGTTGCTTTTTTTTGACGCCTCGGAAACTTGATTATGTCCAAGTATTTGGAAGTATGCTCTCTTCAAAATTCTCTGGGTGCCAATGTTATGTCAATTTACGGATTAAAAGACATAAATTTTAGTGAACGTATCCTCGAATTGTATACCAATATGATTTCAGATTTAGACTTTCATCACGATCATTATATTTAAGAAATCCTCTCCAAAAAATGATTACAGCACTAATATATGCTAAGGAATTTCCAAGCGCAGCACCATAGATACCCAATAAGGGGATGAGTTGACTGTCTAAGAGAATTAAAAGGACAAGCGGTATGGCACATCCAATTGGATGATACCATGGATACCCTTTGCCTGCCAAATTTGCGGCCAAGATTACAACGCCACTCTGCATGATAATCCGGGGTAACAGCAAGAGCATACATATTTCAACTCCCTCGAAATCTTTTCCAATCAAATTTGAAATAAAATTAGAAAAAATAGCAATCGTCAATAGGAAGATAAGTCCAACAAAAAATGTACCAATAATTGCAGAATAAAAAAGATAAATTGTGTGTTTGATGTGCTCTTTTACGTTGCCGGCAACCATCGGCGTAAGAACCGCAGCAGACCATGCAGGTATTTTTGTTAGCATTTCAGTACTAAACAATGCTATTGAGTAAATCCCAACTTCTTTCAACGAGAGAAAATAACCAACGAGAAATAAATCCAATCGGTAAAGTAATAATGCTGATATCGTGGAAATAAATCCCCTGATTCCCACTTGGAACTGTTCCAAAAAAGATTGCTTTATTTCATGATTACTTATCTTCTTTTTTTCATTATATATTAGAACTGCACCATAAATAAACATGAGTCCATACGTGGCGAGATATGCAACGATAGATAATAGTAGCTTATTATTTCCCGGAGGTATAAACCAGATTGAAATTGAAAAAATAATTATTATAGTCCCAGCATCCAAACGTAAATAGATTGTAGAACAAATATTTTTGTATGCCAAGAATTGATGGCTCAAAAACTCCCAAACAGGATAAGAAAAAAATAAACATAACCAAGTATGCAATATAATCTCCAATTCCGTATTTTTTTAGTAATCCATTTACCAGTGGCATATAAAGGAATATAATTAGCAGCGGGAATGCAATAACTAATGATTTTAAGCAATTTTTGATTACTGACCCCAAAAGGTTTCTATCTTTCCCAACAAAATAAATGATTCCACCTGGTAAACCGAGCAATAATAATGAGGCAATTATTTGTCCAGCAGATCTGAATATACTTAATATTCCTTGATTTTCTGACCCGAGCATCTTGGCAAATAAAAAAAACGCTACAAACTGAAATAGGTAGCCGAACGCCTGTAAAAAAACTGTTAATCGAATTAGTTTTAACATTTATCTTTTTTGATCTTCTTACTCTATTTCCCGGGAAGAAATTAATAGAGCGATGATAATACTTGCATTATCATGATACGCTCAAAGGGGCTTAATTATCCTACTATGTTTGTTAGACCATTGGCATCTTTTTTATATTTACTGCTACACTGCGAACAAGTTAGATTATGATTTAACTTTTCCCCGCATTGACAGATCCAGCCGATTTGTTTGGCTGGATTGCCCACCATGAGGGCGTGATCGGGGACATCCTTTGTGACCACAGCCCCGGCACCGATGAAGGCGTATTGGCCGATGGTGTGGCCGCAGACGATGGTGCAGTTTGCCCCCAGGGTGGCACCTTTCTTGACGAGGGTGGGGCGGACCTGGTCCATCTTGGAGATTTCCGCCCTTGGATTGTAGATATTGGTGAAGACCATGGAAGGACCGCAGAAGACGCCGTCTTCCAAGGTGACGCCTTTATAGACGCTGACATTGTTCTGGATCTTGCACTTGTTGCCGATGGTGACGTCGGGTCCGATGACGACGTTCTGGCCGATGTTGCAGTTTTCGCCGATTTTGGAGCCGGAGAGGATGTGGGAGAAGTGCCAGATTTTGGTGTTTTTGCCGATTTCGACATCGTCGTCGATGATGGCGGTTGGGTGGATGAAGACGTCGAAGTAATCAGGGGACTCGATCCGAATTCATTCGAATTCGGGTCACGTCCCCTGATTCCGTTTTAGGTGCCGGAGAACTGGGCATTTTCCTTTTTGTCTCAATGGATTGCTGGCTGAGTTCCAGGATTTTCAGGACCCGGAGGCCTTCTTCGCCGGAGGTGATGGGCGGGGTTCCGGTCCGGATTGCGTCAAGAAATGCCTCGCATTCGGCTCTCAAGGGTTCTTTCCAGATTTGGCTGATATCGATGGGTTTGCTTTCCGCCTTGTGGGGCACGGGGAGGCCGTTTTGCCAGTTGATCGTGTGGGGATAAAGAACCAGCTTTGTTTCTATGGGCTCCGTGTCGTCGAAGACGAACATCCCGTTGCTGCCCACGATGACGAGTTTTTGCTCCTTGTAGGGATTGAGCCAGCTCACGAAGATATGGGCACCGATGCCCGAGGGAAACTTGAGATTCGTCATGGTGACATCGGCAATTCGGGCATGAAGGAAATTGCTGCCGACAGAATCGACGTATGAAGGTTCCTCGCCGGTAAGGCTCAGGATGATGGAAATATCGTGGGGGGCGAAAGACCAGAGGATGTTTTCCTCCCGGCGAATCTTGCCCAGGCTTAAGCGTCGGGAATAAATATACTGGAGGCGGCCGATTTCTCCGGCCTTGATCATTTCCTTCAGCCTGATGACGGCCGCATGGTAATGCAGGATGTGTCCGACAAAGAGCGTCTTTTGTCTTTCCGCAGCCAGGCGGACCAGCTTTTCGCCATCCCCGTGGGTGAGGGACAGAGGCTTTTCCACAAAGACGTGCTTGCCGGCTTGCAAGGCTTTTTCTGCAATTTCAAAATGAAGGGCGGCCGGTGCGGCGATAACTACGCCTGTTATATCATTATCCTTGAGGACATCGGAGACATTGGCGGTGATGAACACATCCGGATAGGTCTTGCTCATTTCCTCACGAATGGGTTGAGCGCCATCGCAGATCGTTTTAAGAACGCCGAGTTGATGGAAATTGCGGACCAGGTTCTTTCCCCAGTATCCGGCGCCGATGACGGCGATGTTTTTTTCAGTCATGAATTCCTTCCTTTTTGGGCAATTACGATTCCAACAATGCTTTCAGGCAATGTGCTGCTGCCTTGCCATCCCCATAGAGAGGCGGATGTTCGGAGGGCGCTTTAAAAGTATGAACCGTCTCGATAATCCGATCACGATTTGCGCCGGTCAGGATGTTCCATCCCAGATCCACTGTTTCGATCCATTCCGTTTCATCCCGCAGGGTAATACAGGGAACCTTCAGCCAATAGGCCTCTTTCTGCATACCCCCTGAGTCTGTAAGAAGGAGCCGCGCCGACTTTTCCAGGGCAATGATGTCGAAATAACCTACAGGATCGATTAACTTCACGTTTTCCGGTGGCTGATAACCTGTTTCCTGTAAAAACTTGCGTGTCCGGGGATGGGCGGGGAAGACGACGGTTTCGTTCAAAGCGGCGAAGGCCGACAGGATATTGTTGAGTCTTTGGTTGTTATCCGTGTTTTCGGCGCGATGGACCGTGGCCAGGAGATAGCCTTGCGGCTGAAGCGTCCAGGCGGGCCAGGATATCCGAATGGGCTGACGCTTTTGTCGCGGCGAATTGCAGGGCGTCGGCCATGACATCCCCAGTTATCAATACGCCCTTTGTGATCCCTTCCGCAGCGAGATTGTTGACGGCATCCTGGCTGGGGCAAAGCAATAGATGGGAGAGCTGATCGGCCACGACCCGGTTGATCTCTTCCGGCATCAGGCGATTGAAGCTGCGCAGGCCCGCCTCTACATGGGCGATGCGGATATGAAGCTTCGCCGCGGCAAGGGCGCCGGCCAGCGTGGTATTGGTATCGCCATAAATCAATACCCAATCCGGCTTTTCCTTGAGAAGGACCTCTTCGATGGCCATCAGCATCCGCCCTGTCTGACGGCCGTGAGAACCGGACCCGATATTCAAATTGTACTTTGGTTCGGGAATTTCGAGTTCTCTGAAAAATATGGCCGACATGTCGTCATCATAGTGCTGGCCGGTGTGGACAAGGATCTCTTCGATGACGGGCGATGAATTGGTCCGATTATGCCCGGCGATGGCGCGGGATATCGCTGCGGCTTTAATGAACTGAGGCCGGGCGCCGATGATGGCGGCGATTTTCATCTGATGATAGGGGGGGTCAGGTCGTGGTCGTGCATTTGTGAAAATAAATCATTAGCTTTTTAGCCAATAGTCCATGCTGTCACTTAGACTCCGTTCCAGGGAAATGCCGACATCCCAGCCGATTTCTTTCTTTATTTTTTCATTGGAACCGATGATGATTTTATTGTCGTCCGGCCGCACCAACTTTTCGTTAACCCGAGTATGAATAGTTAAATCCAATATTTTTGCCATGATACCGATGACATCGTTTAATGACGTTCCCTTGCCGCTGCAGACATTATAGATTTCTCCGGTTTTTCCCTTTTTCAACAACAGATCATAGGCCACGACTACATCTCTCACATCCGTGAAATCTCTGACAATAGATGTATCTCCCGTCATCAATTCACCAGTGCTATTTCCACTCTTTTTAATCTCCACAAGCTGCTTGGCAAATGATGATATGACAAATATGTCTCTCTGGAATGGTCCGATGTGGTTGAAGGATCGGGTCATGATGATGTCCAGACCGTATCCGTCAACATAAACCTTCGAAATCATCTCTTGTGAAACCCTGGCTACCGCATAGGGGCTGACCGGCTTTGGTATGTGCGCTTCCGTCAAGGGCAGAGAGCTTTCATCCACATTGCCGTATTCCTCCGAAGATCCAATCGACAAAATCCTCGCGGGCAGATTCAATTTCCTGATGGATTCAAGCAAATTCAAGTAAATATTCATATTGTTTTGGAAACTTAAGATGGGTTCCTTCCAACTGAAGGCCACGCTGCTGTATGATGCGAGATGGACAATATAGTCCGGCTGAAAGTTGAAGATGATGCTTTCAACGCGATCCCGATCGAGCAGATCAATTTTTTCGAAGTCCAATCGGATGTTCTTATATGAATTGTGCGAGAATTCAGGTTTTTGTACGTCTAATCCCTTGATGTACGAATATGTCTCATTTTTATCGAGATATTCCAGAAAGTGACGGCTGACAAATCCGGAATATCCGGTAATGAGATATTTTTTCATGTTTTTCTGTATCCGACCAATCAGCTTTTTACGGGGGGTGGAGAGGTGAGGGAGTTCTCCTGCCAATGAAAAATATCCCGATGGACCGTCTCCGTATCCCAGATAACGTCAGTCAGTTTGGCAGTTATGTCCATTTACGTTTTGGGGGTCTTTAAATTTAGCGTTTTGCGGGGGGTCAGTATGAGGGCTGCGATCTCCACGGCCCTTGCAGCGTCTCCTTCCTCCGGCTCACCCAGAGGGAGCAGGCCCCGATCGATGGGGTATCTTCCCCGGTAAATGCTGTCCATGAAGACGATATCGCTGTCCGAAAGATTGATTTTTACCTTGAAGTCCCGGCAGATGGCAACAAGCCGCTCGATGCTGTGCGTCTTTTCGAGATCCCAGCCCTTTGCCAGCAATTGCGCCTTGATGGCTTTTTCAAGAGCCTGCTGAGCATGGTAGCAGGCGCCTTTAAAAAACCTGCCCTTCAACAGGTAGGACGCCATGTCAAACTCGTCCCGGGCTTCCCCGAGCCACTCCCGGATTGCATTACGCATATACAACGTCCTCCCTTCCCTCGCGATCATGCGCAAAAAAGGGCTCCCCCTGCGAAAACCGGCTCTCAGTTTCGCCAATGGCACGATAAAAGAGTCGATGGGGAACCTTTTGTGATAACGCCGGAGGCAACGATGAAGCAGAAGATCACCATTCTCTGGCTGATTGGACGCTTCATCGGTGACGACCAGGAGATCGAGATCGCTTCCCCGACCCTCCCTGGCGACTGACCCGAAAAGAATGACGGAACGCGGCTTCAGATATTTTACAATGGCCGCGGACGCCGCCTTTGCATCTTCTATCGTCACGTTGAGGGTATTCATGGGGGTGACTTTGAGGGTCTTAGCGTTTTGCGGGGGATATGATGCTGCTTCTATTACTCATGAGGCTTTTTGCTAATAATCAATTAATATCCATGAAGCTCTGTTCGAGAGGTATTTTCATGTTTTTCCGTTCCATTTTACCTCATTATACTCATGGCATTTCCTATCTTCTTCTTGAACTCATCGCTGACGGCATCTACATCATCCAGACTGGTAATCACGTGGGGGGTGATCATGACGATCAGTTCCGACTTGGCTACTTTTGTTGTCTCCGTTCCAAACAACCACCGGATGAGCGGAATGTTGACCAACCAGGGCACGCCGCTCGCCGCATCAGTCTTTGAGTTGCTGATCAGCCCTCCTATGACGATTGCCTGATTGTGTTTTACCGTCAAAGACGTCGTTACCTTTCTTTTGTTAAAGGTATAATAATCCTGGCCGGCCACCTTCAGAAGTTCGCCTACATTGCTCACCTCCTGGCTGATATCCATGGTTACCAGGCCGTATTCATTGATATGCGGCGTGACGTCAAGGATGACACCGGTATTTCGGTACTCGACTTTGGTTTCCAGCACGCTCGGTGCGGTGGTCTGTATCTGGTAGGTTGTGCTGGGGATGGGCACTTCTGTCGTCACGTCAATTTTGGCCGGTTTATTGTCGGAGGCAAGAACGCTTGGGGAGGAGAGGATATTGAGTTTGCTATCATTCGCAAGTGCATGCAGGGCAACCTGCCATTTTTGTGACAGACCTAAGGCATATTGGAGACCGGAGGCGCCTATAGTGGCACTCACAGGACCCGAATCGGTCCAGGCATCTTTTTTAAAAGTCCACTCTATGCCTAATTCTGTTCCCTTCCCGAGGGAGATTTCAGCGATCATAACCTCTATCAGCACCTGTCGCGGGAGGACATCCAGACGCCCAAGAACCTTTTCAACGATCTGATAATCTCCGGGGATAGCCTCAATAATCAGGGCGTTTCGTATTGGATCTGCCGTTATCTTTATCTCCCCTCGCAAGGTACCCGAGGGACCCGTTTCCGTTGCAGTTGCTGCTGCTGGCGTCGTTGCTGGTGTTGGCGGTGTTGCTGCCGGTGCTATCGCTGGTGTTGCTGCTGGTGTTGCTGCTGCCGGTGTTGCTGCTGTCTTCCTCTCTGTGTAACCCTTGGCGAATGGATTCGTGGGCACACTTTCCTTTCCGGCACTCCTTCTTATTCCCTCTCCTCTGCTGAAAATTGATCGCAAAATGTCGCCAAGTTCCGTGGCCATCCCGTTTTTTACAGAATAAATATAGATTTTCGACTTGGTGGCTTCGCTTGGGATATCCAGTTGACGGATAAATGCATCCACCCGGCCAAATATGTCAGGACTTGAACTTATGATAAGCAGGGTATTTAATCGGTCGATGGGAATAAACCTCACATCGTCTTTACCACTGGTGGATACTAACAATATCTCCTTGAGAAGCTTTACTGCATCCTCGGCGGTTATATTTTCAAGTGTATAAAATCGATAGTTTATCTTCTCGAACACACTTACATCGAACACCTCCACCAGTTTCAGCACCTTAAAGATGTTGATCCCCTTATCTACCACCAGCAGGGTATTCGACCCCACCTCCGAGATAATCGTTCCGTCGGCAGAGATGAAAGGGGCTATCACCTTGGTCACCTCCGAGGTGGATATGAATTTAAGAGGTATGATCTGGAGAATAATCCTTTCCTCGGGCGGGATATCTTTCGCCTCCCTGACGAGCCTGGAAGCAATCGGCATTCGCAAAGCATCTTTGAGCTTTAATATCCTGTAAAGATTTCCTTCCTTGACGGCGGTTAGGCCGTTAACCTCCAAGGTCTGGTAAAAGATGGGGAAAATGTCCTCAACCTTCAGACGACCGGCCGTGTGAATTGTCACCTTCCCGCTGACAGTCGGCTCAATAATGTAGTTGATTTTTAATAAATCGGCCATAGTCCTGATCACGGCATAGAGGTCTGCATCGTCAAAATCAAAACTGATCTGGCCGGTTTTTTCAGGGACTTTTTTCTCCTCCAATTTCTCAGAGGGTCCGGGAGCGGGACTGGCCGGTTCGACTCCAAGCGCCGGGAGAGCGGCCGGAGGAGAGGAAGGATCCTTGACTTCCGGCGTCAGCGGAACTACGGGCTCTTGCTGCCCAGACGCGGGTGTTCTCAGTTCCTTTTCAGCCGGTTTTATATCCCGCTTCACATAACCGAATGGCGTGGAGCTGATTTCAAACTTCCCTTTCTTATCAACATAGGTCTTCTCTGCCGGCTTTTCCGCCGTCCCGGCAGCTTTTACACCTCCCTCTGCCGATCTCCCCTTCTCATTGACAGAGGTCTTATCTGCCGGCTTTTCCACCGTCTCGGCAGCTTTTACACCACCCTCTGCCGATCCCCCCTTCTCATTGACAGAGATCTTCTCTACCGGCTTTTCCGCCGTCGCGGCAGCTTTTACACCACCCGCTGCCTCTACCGCGACACCTTTATCCTTGATCTGGGTTGTCGGTCCCGCGCAACCCGTAAAAAAAGAGACGCAAAAAAGCAGCGCGCAAAAAAAGATAGCTATAACTTGTTTCATACAGTTTATTGTATCCTTCGCTTAACCGGTCCAAAAGGCGTGTTGACGATTCTATATTCTCCCGCTGATGCGTTTTTACCTTCTTCAATCCGGGATGTGGGCGGTTGATTATCCGATTTCGTGGCGGCCGCGGCCACCGCCGATCCTGTCGTACCTGCCGTAGGGGTAGGTGTTTTTGGCTTTTCTGCAACGACTATTTTTCTTGCCGGTTTATTCTTGTCATATAAAAGGATTTCGTGCGTTCTGGCGCCGCCAGACAGGATGATCCTGTCTTTTCTGATATCAGTCACACTGAAATTACCCATGGTGTCGCCGACTTTTACCCACTTGTCTCTGACTGGTTTCTTCCCGGCCTGGGATCCGGTCTCGGGATTGCTGATGAGAGCCATTTTACGATCATCCGTTAAAACAACCCCGTACAGAAAGATCATTTTCTCTGATATTTTCAGCGGCCCCGGTTCAGCTTTTGTGGGAATAAACTCCAACCTGTCCGAGGAAAAGAGGTTCTTATCCGCCACTATTCCATAGGTGGATTCGGGAGGCATTGTCCTCTCCATAATCCTTTTTCCGGGCAGGGGCTTCTCGGAACTTTTGCCGGTCTGCACCTCCTGAATCGTTTCGTCTCCTTTAGACCAAACATCAAAACTCACTATTCCAAAGAAGACGACACAAACCGCCAATGAAATATTAATCAGCCATATTTTTGAAAATGTTCGAAACATTCACCATCCCTTACTCTTTGACATTTTTCATAATGCCCGAAACATTGATATCACACCGCATTTGCCCGGGGCTTCCCGCACCAGAGACGCTAATTGCAATCCTTTCCACTGTCAAGAAGAATTTTGATGACGCCTCGATCTTGTAGAGAATATCCTTCAACTGTCTGATTGTAGCGTTAACGGTAAATTGGACGGGGATGCTGACGTAAAGCTCTGCATCCTGTTTCTGATTCTGAGATTTCAGCACCTGCACACTCTTTATCTCCACGCCGCTTCCGATTACAATTTGGTTTAAGGTGTCCTGAATATCCACCGCCGCGAGGGCCGCGGTCTTTCCAGTCAATAGCCCGGCTTCCGCCTGTTCGAGAGACTTGGTAAGAGAAACAAGCCTTGCTTCAAGCTCACCCCGCCCCTTAGCCGTCTGTCGGTACTTTGCAATCCTCTTTTTTTGGGCGGCAATGTCCGTTTTGCCACCCTGAATTCCTTCAAAATAAGGGAATAACCAGAACGCAAGACCACAGAAAAGTAACACGACCCCGGCTAGTAAGATGTATCTTCTCTTTTTATCAATTATGAGTGCCGAACACTCATTCTTAAACGATTTCCAAGAAGGGATTTTCATAATAATCCTTACTTTTTTCAAGCGACCAAGGTGTTACCGCACTTTAAACCCTATCCGAAATTTTTCCTTGCCATCCTTGCCTTTTGTGATTGGAGACAAAAAGGCCACATCCTTCAACAGGGGAGATGCCGCAAGAAGAGGAATCAATGCCGAGGCGGAATCCGCATAACCTTCTATTTCCCCCCCTTTATCGGTAAATGAGAGTCTGTCGAGCCACGCGCCGTCCGGGATTTCCTTGCTTAGATCCCGTAGAATGCTCAAGACGGGCAGATGGCGCTGGCGAAGCGCGTTTATGGCGTCTATTTTATTCTCTAATTCTTTCAATCTTGCCTGAGTCCGGTTAATGTCCGCAACTTCAGCGCTCAGTTGTTTGATCTCGCTGTCAAGCTTGTCAGAAACACGTTTCTGGTGCAGGATATTGCTCCCTCCCCACGCAAGGATCGACAAGATGAAGAGACCGGCCAGAACAAACATCATATAATATCCAATTTTGCCGACCTTTTTCCGAAGGTTGACAGGCAGAAAATTGATATCCATCGGCGCCTTTTGTATCCCCTTTAAGGCAAGGCCGTATGCCGGCGCCAGGACATCCGACGGGATTCCCGTTCTGGAAAGCTCCAGCGGGCGGAGGCTGATATCCTCCCTCTCCTTGAGCAGTTCAATGATGCTATCGGTTTCAGGCCCACAGCATATAACCTCCAACCGGCCTTGCTCCTGTCCGAGTGTTTTCCTGAGCAGTTCTAACTCGTCCAGGACAAAGTGCTGCAGACTGCCTCCCTTTTCATCAATTTTCACATGTCTTGAGTAATGCAGAAAATTTTTTTTGACAAAACTCAGTTCAAGATGTTCACGCCCGAGACACACAACGGCATAAGTATCCGCATTCGGTGTGTTTGGTTTGGAGGATAAGTAGTTAACCAATGCAATGGAATTAATCTCTATCCCCGATATTCCTTCGCCTAACCGGTTATCGCGATCAAGGTACGGATCGATAAATTCCTTTTTAACGACTACGAGAAGAACCGTTAATTTGTTAGCTTCTTTGTCTTCGGCAATTATTTGGCAATCAAAGTAGATCTCGCTGACGGGAACGGGTACATATTTCTCCATCTCATAGTATAAGGTTCCCCTGAGGTTTTCTTTGACGGCTAATGGTAGTTCAATATATCTGAGTATCGTCAAATCCCGCCGTATTCCCACAAAAATATCCGCCGATGAAATCCGGTGGTTTCTCAGAAATTCATTGACATACTTTCTGGTTTCCGCTGTTTTTTCTTCAGGATCCTCCTTTTCAAGGGGATAGATGGCGTGGGCTGCAAGGCAAAGCCCCTTGAGCGATGCTTTCAGGTATACCAGGGAAACACGGTTGTTCTCAATATCTATGCCGACACTTGCCTGAAAGTACAAGGCTAACCTCCATAAATAGATTTGCCCGGGTTAAACGTTGCCAGATATCACTGTTGCGATCGGTATTCGAGACCATCGATCCACTGAATGACCTCATATCCTTTTTTGAGCGATCTATCAATTTTAACCACGGCCTGCACACCCTGACGGGTCTTGCTCTCCTTGAGCATTCCCACTGACTTGATCGTATAGTAGGGAAATCGGATCAACGTGATGTAGGGTGAGATTCCTGCGTATATGTCAGATCCAACAACAAGATTCAGATCAATCAGTAACCGGAAATCTTTTATTTCTCGATATTTCATAATTGCCTGAACTACATCCTCCGTCATTCGTGGAAGAGCGCGCAGCATTCGTGGCGATGCGGCATTGATGTTTATCTTGTTAAAATCAAACTCCCCTATTTTCCTGTTATCGCGTTCCGCTTTTTTATCCTGATAAACGGTGACCATATCCTGAAGCCCGCCGTAGAATATCTCGGGAGTTACCCCCCTGACAAGAAGCAGTTCTTCTATCGATGTAAAATCGCCGTTCTTACACTTGTACGGTTGAGGAAGGGAAAGATAATAATCATCTTCAGCGCCGTTTAGGCGGTGAAGGTTGTCTTTGTCCCGCCAATCCATAATGGAATCTACAATGATATTTTTGTTGGTATCATCGATTTCAAAATTGCTCAGCATCATCTTCAACAGGGTCTCGTTAGCCATGTTCAGGTTAACCTTTCCGCTTTGGTTCTCTATTTCCGCTTTGAATTGACCATCTCCAAAGGGGATTGCGGGGATATCGGTATTGATTCTCCACCTGATATCCTCTTGTTCGCTTCCGCCACCAGGAGCTTTCACCTTCAGGGGAACATACTCATTCACTACCAGTTCCCCGATAGCCCAATAGAGCCCGGTCACCGCAATATAATAGGTCTGTGTTTCCTCCTTGAAGTTGCGGGTGATGTTTGCTTCTGTTCTTATAGCATAGCAAAACTCGCCTGCAATGATCGTGAGAAGCGCCATGACCCACAGCACGAGGAATAACGCAATGCCACGCTCACTTGTCAGATGATGTTTCATAAGGCACTATCCTCTACTCCCCTACCCCTGCGATCACATAAATGGGGGCCTTTTCGTCACTTTCCGTGAGCGTAATCCTGACCGCCCGGGGAACCCCCTTGTCGACCGCCGGGTCCCAGCTTTTCTGCCATATTGATGCTTCTTCACCGGGCCGGTCTTTCAAGTATTCAAATACTATGCTTTTCACCCCGGGAATTAATTCAAAAAAATCAGCTTTCGTCCGGATTACCCGCGCCTATCTTTTTGTCGAGCAATACAACATTTTTCTCGTAAAATGTAAGATGCTCTTTGTTGCCTTCCTTTTCCCGCCTGACGGCATACTTAACATAAACCAGGCCAAGCCGGTTGCCGGGCGTCATGGGAATATGGGATACGAAATCTATGGACTTGCTATCGCCCGTTAAGGAGACCAGTTGTTGATCCATCCCCCACACCTCACTCACAGAGGTTGATGTCAGTTGACGCTTGATTAGATCCAGCACAATGCGCTGTCTCTGGCGACTGTCCACATCCCTTTCGCCTTTCTCCCACGCCCGTATGCCGATTCTCAAAGCGCCGAAGATGATGACCACTATCATCGCCACGATCGTAAGCGCGATCATCAATTCCAAAAGGGTAAAACCTCTGCTGCTTTTACCGTTCGACATCTCTTTTACCTTACGGGCCTGCCCGAATTTGATCATCGTGACATCTTAGAGCTTATCAAGAGGTTATCGTTACTGGGCTTGACCAGCTTTATCGCGCTTATGGCAAAATGTTTTTCCCGTCCACCCGTATCCCACATGACATCCACCTTTATATTGAAAGCACGAAAGGGCAATGTGACATCCTTTGCTTCCGGAATATCGAGAGGTAGGGCTTCCGCTTTCCATCTGAAACCATCGTCCAATTCACCGCCAATGACCCCCTCGGTGAGTTCTCCGGCAAGGAGGATCTCATCCATCTTTTCTCTCGCATGGAATATGCCGCGGGTATATTCATCCGATAGTTTACTGGATTTCAGACCGCCGGAAAAGAGTTGCAAGATGACGACAAGAGAGATGGCAAGAATGGATATGGCAACAAGGGTTTCTATAAGTGTGAAGCCCCTGTTTTCCACTAGCCCATGACCTCCGAGAGCTGCACCATTCCGGTGATAAAGTCAACAGTTATTTTGTACTGCCTGCCTCGCTCATTGGCCACAGTTACCTCGCCCCCGCTACTGCCTCCGCTGGGGAAAAAAAAGATCCGGAAGAAGCCCGAATTAACATCACCCTCCCTTGATACGCCTTTTAGAAGTTTCACCCCATCGGGCAGAGTATACGTTTTTAATCCGCCCGGCCGGTCTTTCTCATTGTCAGGCGGTTCTACCGGCGTCCGGTCAAACGCTCCCCGATTGTTAATATGAAAATCCCCCTTTACCAGGGGGGGATTGATAATGACCAGTTTATTGTTATCGAAGTCAAACAGCGCTGCATAGGTTGTCTTTTCCGACGCGGCGTGACTCCTTACATATCTCAGCGATGCCGAGATCTTTTGGGAGGCGGTTTTCAGATCAAGATTGCTCATGGGTCCCGCCAACTTCGGGACCACGAGGGCAGACATGAGGCTGATGATTACCAATACTACGATAAGTTCAAGAAGCGTAAAGCCTCTATGGTCCCGGCGGTGCATGAAAAATAGCACATTGGGGTTATTGTCCGATATTTGTCCAACTCTCAATATCTGTGTCCTCACCCTCCCCCCCGGGGGTTCCGTCAGCTCCCAGTGCAATAATGTCATAGTCTCCATGCTTGCCCGGCGATTCATATACATAGGGTTTTCCCCATGGGTCCAGAGGCACATCCTTCGGAAGATAGGGGCCATCCCACTTTTCCGCGCCATCCGGTTTCACCCTGAGCGCCTGTCAGTCCCTGCTCCGTTGTTGGATATTTGCCTACGTCGAGCCGGTACGTATCAAGGCTCGTTTCAAATAGCGATATCTGGGCCTTTGCAGCTTTTTGTTTGGACGTTCCCACCTTCCCAAACATACGAGGGCCAACCAAGGCAGCCAGAAGTCCTAAAATAACCATAACAATCAAAAGTTCGATGAGGGTGAATCCCTTTTCTTTCCGTAACATTTTCATAAAAAACAACTCCCTTCAAAACGGCATTTCATTCATGCTGAATATAGCCATCATCATGGATATAACGATAAAACCCACCACAACGCCCATACAAAGAATCATAGCCGGTTCAAGAAAACTGACAAGTCTTCTCACCGTGTCCCTTGCCACCTTCTCGTAATTTTCCGCCACTCTCAAGAGCATTTCACCAAGTTTTCCCGTTTCCTCTCCTACCGTAATCATCTGGATCGCCAGGGAGGGAAACACATCTATCTCACCAAGGGGCTTTGAGAGTTTTTCCCCTTGCTTGACCCTGTCATAGACATTTCCAAGAGTCCCCGCAATCACCTGGTTGCCGATAATGTCCTTAACCAGATTAAGGGCCTGTAAAATGGGAACCCCGCTTTGTGACAGTGTTCCCAGTGTTCTTGCGAACCGGGCCACTTCTATCTTCTTGACCAGTTCTCCGGCGACGGGGAAATGCAGTTTGTAGTGATCCAGCTTTAAACTGCCTGCAGGCGTCCTTATATACCGTCTCACGAAAAAATAGATGACCCCTAATCCACCAAGAATGACCGGCCAGTACGTTTTTAGCGCCGCACTGAATCCCAGTAAAACCCGGGTGGCTAACGGTATGGCTTGACGCATATCGGAGAAAATAACGGCAAATTTGGGCATTACAAAGGTTAACAGAATGATGATTGAAACACCGCCGACAAAGACAAGGAATATCGGGTAAACCATGGCGGACTTTATATAGTCCTTGAAATCCTGGGAGCTTTCCAAAAAAGCGCCGAGCCTCTTGAGAACATCATCCAGGACGCCTCCCGCTTCTCCTGCCCTTACCATGCTCACATAAAAAGAAGAAAACACCCGGGGATATTTTGCCAGCGCGTTCGACAGATAACTCCCCCCCTGGATATTTTTCAAAACATCTCTGAGGACATCCTTGAATCTATCCTTTTCCGCGACATCGATCAATATCGACAGTGCCCGATCCACCGGAACTCCGGCTTCCAGCAACGTGGAAAGATCCTGGGTAAAGACCACGACATCCTTCGTGGAAACCCTCTTGAATAAAGAAGCGACCCTTTTGACAGATCAATATCCGGCCCGATGCGAGTTCTTTTCGCCAGGCTAATCCTGATGGGGATATATCTCATACTCTGAAGGCTGGCCACTGCTTCCTTCTCTTCTGCGGCTTCCAGGGTGCCGGTAACAAGTTTACCCGCAGGATCTGTTGCTTTGTATGAATACGTGGACATGTTATTTCTCGAGCGTTACCCTCAACACCTCTGATATGGTAGTGATTCCCCTTGTAACCTTATTCCAGCCATCCTGACGCAACGTCACTATCCCTTTCTTGAGCGCTACGTCTTTGATCCTTTCGGTGCTGGACCTCGCCGTAATTTCTTTCCTGATGTCATCATCCACGGGGAGATACTCGAAAATCCCTATTCTTCCTCTGAACCCGGTATGGTTGCACTCTTCACACCCCTCTCCCGCGAAAAACTCGATTCCGGAAATTTTGTCAGGGCTTAAATTCATCGCCTTTAAGAGCTTTCCCTCGGGCTCGACTCGTTTCTTGCAATGAGGACAGATAACCCTGACAAGCCTTTGGGCCAGGATTCCCAAGAGCGTGGAGCTAAGGAGAAAGTTCTCCACACCTATATCAAGCAGCCGGGAAATGGCGCCTGCTGCGTCGTTCGTGTGCAGGGTACTGAAAAGCAGGTGACCCGTGAGAGCGGATTGAATAGCCGTCTCTGCGGTCTCTCGATCCCGTATTTCTCCGACCAGGATAATGTCGGGATCCTGGCGCACAATGGAACGAAGGCCATTCGCGAAGGTCATGCCGATTTTCGTATTAACCTGGATTTGATTAACGCCTCTCAGTTGATATTCCACCGGCTCTTCAAGTGTTATAATTTTCGTTTCCGGAGAGTTTATCTTTGCCAGGGTGGTATACAGCGTCGTCGTTTTGCCGCTTCCTGTAGGTCCGGTAACCAGTATCATCCCGTAAGGCTTTGATATCAGATCTACATACTGCGGAAGCAGGTCTTCAGGAAGACCGAGTTTTTCGAGATCAAGAATTAACGCGTCCCTGTCCAGGATCCTCATTACCAGGCTCTCTCCGAAAATGGTGGGCAGGGTTGAAACCCGAAAATCGATCTCCTTATCCGCTACCTTGAGTTTGATTCTCCCATCCCGAGGAAGCCGTCTTTCAGCGATATCCATTTTCGCCATGATCTTGACCCGGGAAATTATGGCGTCCTGAAGGCGGCTGGGGGGAGATTCCATATTGTGCAGGATACCGTCTATACGATATCGCACTTTAAACTCATTTTCAAAAGGCTCAAAATGAATATCGCTTGCTCTCACCTCCACCGCATTTAAGATAAGCCGGTTGACCAGTCTGATAATCGGGGCCTCTGAAGCAAGGTCCCTCAGATGGTCTGCGTCCACCACCCCTTCCGAGAAGATATCGTCGGTATCCCTGCCTGCCTCCTCTATGATCATTTCCAGAGACTGGCTTCCGGTGCCATACAATCTCTCGATAGCCGCAAGGATGTCCTCCTCCCTCCCCCGGCATACCTCTATATTCAAGTTGCAGGCGAGCTTGAGGGTATCTATGGTGTAAAAGTCCCCCGGATCCGCAATGGCAATGCTCAGAGTATCGTCATCCAGTTGCAGGGGAACAAACCTGGACTGCTTCATAAACAGAACGGAAAGATTGCCGATGACCACCGGTTTCGCGGGGTATTCCTGAAAAGATATGTCAGCCATTTTATCTTCTTACCTTTTTTCTTCCTACGATGATGATCAAACCCAATCCCAACATCATCGCAAGATGCCACGGATATTGGACAAAATATACCACCGGTGCCAGCAGCCATCTTGTCGGCGCTCTCAGGAAATTGTGTTCTCTGATAAAGGCGGCAACCGGCGGTGAATATCGATAATAGACGGCAACGATTGCCGCGCCCCCGGCATTGGGAAGAAGATACCGATCTCTAAACGTCCTTAATATCCGAACATGGGCATCATCATACGAGCCGTAAACCGCCGTCGCGATGAAGCAGGAACCGCCACTGTCTTCCGATGTCGTGAAATTCCAGGTGTAGTTGGAAGCAAGGGCGTTCCCCAGCGAATTTCGTATCCCGGTCGTCAAGGTGACCGTGTACGTGATGTTTTTTTCAAGATTTTTCAGTGGCTTGAACTGGGCGGTTTTGGTTGTGCTGTCATACGTCACAGTGCCCGTTACGCTCCCACTCACGAAAAACGTCGAGGTATTGATCGTCGTTGCATCCATGATATCGGAAAAGGTGGCTTGAATCGTCGTCCCCAGGGAAACGTCTGCAGCGGCATTCGCCGGCTTCGTAGCGGTGACGGTAGGAACGGTCGTTCCAAAAAAGGCAATGAAGGAGCCGAGGGCATAGGGTGATGTCCCGACTTTAATCCGCGGCAGTTTTTCCGTATTCGTTGCATTGTCGATAACGGAAACGGTCCCGTCGAGACTGCTTACCACATAGATAAACGCCCCATCTACGCTCGGCGATACGCCAATGGGGTTTGTTCCAACGGCGATGTTCGCGCTGCTGAACGTACTGCTGTTCGTATCGAAGAAGGAAAGGGTGTTGCTGCTGAAATTCGTGATATAGACAAGCGTTCCGGCGGCATTAACCGCCACACCCGAGGGGGCCCCCAGATGAAAATCCAGTTTTGTCGTTACTGAATTGTCCGCCGTCTTGATAATTGAGATGGAATTCCCGCCGGAATTTGTGACGTAGACGAAGGTGCCCGCGGGATTGACGGCGACGCCGAGGGGATTGATGCCCACCGCGACCGCCGTGATACTGGTGTTGTCGGCGGCACTGATGACGGAAACGGTACCGCTCGAGTTATTGACCGCATAGACTTTGGATCCGTCAGGGCTGACAACGATGCCTATCGGGTTGGAACCGACGGGAATTGTTGCCGCAACGGTATTGGTGCCGAGGTCGATCTTCGAGACCGTGCCATCGAAGAAGTTTGTGACATAGGCAAATGTTCCCGTTGGATCGACCGCTATCCCGTAAGGATTCCTACCTACCCTGATGTCTCGAACCTTCTCGAAAGCAACTTTGTCGGTTAAAGTGTCCCTGAAGGTCCGGATGACCGACACATTATCACTGCCGAAATTCGTTATGTAGGTGAATGTTTCCGAAGTCTTCACGACTGACGCCACACCGCGGGGATTCGTTCCCGCAAGAATGGTTGCTACGATACTAGGAGGAGTAGTCGCCGTGTCAATCACCGAGACGTTGTTATTGCCTGAATTGGGTATGTAAGCAAAGGGAGCGGCAGCGATGGTGGAGTACGCCCCCAACCCGAATAGGATGAATATAGCCAGACATAAAACCAGATTTCCGCTTGCTTTCATTTTATTCCCCCTTTAATCGGACGGTGGAAGGACAACAATTTCAGAGACATCCGGATACAGCTCCGCCCTCTGGATTCCATCCGATACCCCTGTCACACCGTCCATCCCACCTATAGACGGCAATTTACGTACCAGTTATCTCTCCGTTGCCGGAACGTTCCTGTTCCCCGGAAGGAAAGCCGTTTTCCCGCACCTCTTCCCGTAGTTGCTGTATCTCCGTCGCCAAACGTTCGTACTCCCATATTTTCTTCTTGAGAAAGAGATATGTCGTCCGGGTTTTTTCCTCGATACCCATAGGCGTCAGGTAATAGAGATAGGCGCTTTTGCTGCTGGATTTCCGAAAATTCTCTACCTTCACAAACCCCCTCTCGATCAGGGCGTTGATGAGGAAGTTGATCTTGCCGAGGCTGATCCCCAGCCGGGAGGAAAGTTCACGCTGGGTCATTTCGGGTGATTTGTAGATCTCCCTGAAGATCCGGAGTACTTCCTCGTTTTCGAGTTGATCGGGTGGTTGAACGGACATCCTTTGCACCATATCGTTCATTCCGTGAACATTGTGCAGAGGCTAATCAAGTTGCCATTGAAAGTCAAGATAAAAAAGATAGATGAAAAGACGATGGGTAATGATAACGGCCCTTCAGGGGCATCCCCAGATATGCATGAGAAGCAGGTGGCCATCGACTGCCAATCGCTGGCGCATCTCGAGATTCATTCCCAGCAACAGGAGGTTTCCAGGGAAGGTGAGCAGCCGGTCCGGCAGAAGACATTAAGAAGAAGTAGCGTTCGTCGAACATTCACACCGCGTCGATAACGCTCTTCCGAAACAGGAGGTAGGCGCCGATTACTGAATCGATCTCGACGGGCGCCGTGGAACAGCGCGGTTTGCTCGGGAGATTACAAAAAACGAACCTCAAGCTGTCATATCGGGTGAAATCGGTCTACCCGACTCAAGTTCTTTTAACTTTGCATATTTTAATAATGTTGCATAGGCATTCAGTATGGAAATGACGAATCCATAGTATCCATCAAGAAAACCACGCTTAAGAAAATAATCGCTGAAATAACGCCATAGGGAATGAGATATACTTGTGAATATCGTGGCTCTTCTTTTCCCAAGAAACATCTCCTGAGCTGAAATAGTACTATAATAGTTGATCCTATTTACATGATCGGAAATGGTGGAATACGAATAGTGAAGAAGATCTCCTTTTAAGTGATCTTGAGTAAATCCGCTTTTTAGGATGAATTTATCATGAGGGTTTACCCCTCCCCATTGCCCCTGTGTTTTGTCAAATAATCGAAGTTTTTTATCGGGATACCAACCGCAATGATAAATCCATTGACCGCAGTAATTGGTCAGACGATTAAAATCATAGCCGTCAGATGTCCAGTTTTTCTTGATTTTCAGTATTGAATTCTTTAACTCTTCCGAAACGACTTCGTCTGCATCGAGTGAAAGCACGTGGTTAAACTTTGATTGGCTTAATGCCCAGTTCTTTTGCTCAATGTGGCCCTTAAATGAATTTTTAATAAAATTCACCCCATACCTTCTGCAGATATTTTCGGTTTGATCCGTAGAGAAAGAATCTACTACAAGAATCTCATCAGCAAAATCGATTACCGACTGAATACATCGCTCAATATTTATTTCTTCATTAAATGTAATGATAACAACCGAGAGCCTGATCAAAACAAAACCCCCTTCCCCCGCTATAAATATTCGTCACTTCCTACCGAAACGATTATCGGATTCATCCATGAAAGCCATGGAGGATAACTTCAGAATAAAAGCGAGGCTGCACCCAGCGGTTGCGCCAAGGTTGGAATGTCGGGTGCCGGGCAATGCGGTCATCCATGATCGCCGGATGTGAGCCGCGGTAATTCTTGAGGATTGGGTATCGCTCGATAAATCGGCCGAACTTACTTTGCATACGCCGGTGCTTTTCTTCCTCGCTTAATGTTCCCCACCACAGTTTCTCAACCATGGCGAGTTTCTCATCGAGTTGTATGCTTGTCTTTACCCAGCCGTAGTGGAATATCCGGGCGGGAGCACGACCGCTGAAGAATCCGGTCGTAGGCCAATCGGCCCATTGCACATGGGTGCCGAGAAAGTTCTTGTCAAGGTACCCGTCGCGGTTACCGACATCACCGACATAATCGCTGATAGCCGGGCCACAGGCATCACCGATGATGTGACAGGAGTCGTCCAAGCGAACGATTCGGGAAGCCTTGTGATACATCCAAGGATCAGTCGTTTGATAATCCAAGACAAAGTGTAGATATCTAAACAGCAGGGACTTTACCTGATCATGGTCGCACCAATGTTCACAAGCTGCGCGAATCTTTTCCCGATCGTCCTCGTGAATTACTTCATCAGCCTGGATATACAAGCCCCAGTCACAATCGGTAGTTTTCGCCAAATCCATAGCCTTGTTGGCCTCAATACTAAGCACGGTACCGTCTACTTTCACATCAGGCCAATCACTGTCGATGATCTCGATCTTCGGGTCAACAGAGGCAATCAACTCGCGCGTACCGTCGTCGGACCGGCCGACGACAAATACAAATCTATCGCATATCGACAGCGCCGAGCGTACCGATTCCACCACCGGATAATTCAATCGGACAAGATCTTTACCAAAGCTGAAGCCGCAAATCGTCATTGACCGCCTTCGTTTCCACAATCATCCAGCAGAGCGAATATCATTATATTTTACGCCAGTATCTTCTCAAACTGGGTATTCACCACAGACATGACTTCATCCACGCTTAATTCATCCAAACACCGACTTTTTTCTTTTCCTTCACAGCCTTTCATTCTGCACGGCACACAGGAAAACGGTTTGTAAACCACCGCATGTTGCAGACCTCTCGGGGCCCATGAAGCAGGTGAAGATGGGCCGAAGATATTGACGGTTGGTGTACCAACGGCCCCGGCTATATGCATTCCCGCACTATCTACCCCGATAAAGAGCTTGCATACTTTTAGGACCGCAGCAAACATACCGATCGTTGTCTTTCCGGCCAGATTGAATACGTTTTTCCCAAAACATGTTGAGATGCTCATTGCACGCGCCCGCTCATCAGGCGAACCGGTAATAATCACAGCGAGTCGATATTCAGAGATAATACGATCAATCAATTGAATATAATTCGTAATTCCCCACTCTTTAAATTGCCATAAAGAAAAAGGCTGTATGGCAACAAACGCTCGATCTGTCGGAACATGCTCATCAATAAAAAGTTGTTGAACGTCTTTGAGTTTTTTCTCGGAGATTTCAAGTTCAGGCAGAACATGGTCTGTTTTGATGTGATAAGCAGCCATTAGGCTTGAGTAATACTCCGCCACATATTGTCCGAGAGGATAATCAATTTTTTGTAGATGGGTAAATACTCGGTTCCGCCAAAGTTTCCCATCATGGGCATAAAATCCGACTCGTTGAGATGCTCCTGTAAGAAAAGCCAATATCGCCCCGCGATCTCCCGTTCTTAAATCGATTGCCAAATCAAAGGCATGGTTTCTCAAACGCGAAAAAAAATCTATCTGATATGAAATTTCCTGAGTAAGCCCTCTTTTATCTTTACTGATTGGGATTACACCTGTCACCCAGCGACAGTCTTCAATCAATTCTTTGGCTTTTTCTCTGACAGCAACCAGCAGACGGGCACAAGGAAAATTCTCACGTAAGGCTCTGATGGAAGGTATTGAAAGAACCACATCTCCGATGTCGCCGAGCTGAATCAATAAAATATTTTCAATACTTTGTACGTTCAGACTATTTTTCATTACCGGAAAGAATAACCCATCTCCCAAACGCACAATCACGGAGATGTTCAGAAAAAATTCAGAGCCCTCATATGTCTTTGGGTTGTAGTCTAAATAATCAAATATGAAGATTACAAAACCTACCGCGTCTCTATACGACATGACGGCATTAAAGGAAAGGATTTTCCCCATTGTTTCGTTATTAAATATTCTTCAAAGAGTTGACCTTTGAAAAATCCACAAAAATGACAGCACGCAAAACTCATCTTAATCCGGCAATGCATATCCCGCTATGACCGGATCGTCATCCAAAGGATTCTCCTCGGTTTAGCATCAGGGATGACGAATTATCTCTATGGACTACCGGAAAACGCGGATCATTGCGTGCGTTCATCTTTTATGATAGACAACGGCATCAAAAAAAGGAGAAGTTTGATGCCATCGGTCGGCGGACGGGATTTCTTGTTTCCAGAACATGCTTCGGGATCCTCGAAGAACCATATCGTCCTGATTCTCCTTATCTTCACCCTCGGATTGGTGCTTCGCCTGTTCGCCTGGCAGCATACCGGTGTTATCAATCCGGACGGCGCCATTTATATAAACCAGGCAAGGGCCATCTATTACGGCCTCTGGGATTCAGTCAACACGTGCAGCACAGCCTCATTTCCGACCGTTACAACACTTGGCATTGCCGCAGTTTATCCGATCCTTGGCGACTGGGTCGCCGCCGGCACGTTCGTTTCCCTCTTCTTTGGAACTATTACCCTGGTACCGCTCTATCTGCTTGCCAGACGCTTTTTCAACAAGGATATTTCAGCGGTTGTTGCATTGGTTTACGCTCTTAATCCGACACTCATTGACGGCAGCGTCGACATCGTTAGAGATTCCACGGCCTGGTTTTTTCTGACGCTCGGTCTTTACCTCTTCACCAAAGACAAAAAGCAAAGCGACCTCGATCTGATAATGAGCAGTATCGCGTTCATTATCGCCGCCTGGACTCGGATCGAATTTTTCCTCTTTGTCGCTTGCTCACCGATCTACTTCCTGATGGACCGGGAAGAAAAACGCCTCCGGAGAGCGTCCGTCTTTCTCCTTCCTGCTGTCGTCATTTTATTCACAGCCATTGGTAGTCAGCTGCTACTTCACCAGGAGCGGGTCAACTGGTATCGCCTCGCGGACATCCCCCAGAGGGCTTCCGCTTTTCTTTCTCAGTATCACGAGATCAAGGTGCAGCTCGCCGAGCTGACCAGTCACCCGAAAGTCGGCATTCCGACGGAATTCTTCGATAAGATTGAAGGGATCCTCTGGTTCGTCGGATTCGGCGTCATTTTTCAAAATACCCTGGAGGCCTACTATTATCCATTTTTTCTCTTCTACCTCATGGGACTGGGAGCCATGGGGCAGCGGATCAGAAACGATGTGCGGGTGCTCTATTTTTGCCTGCTCGTGCCCGCCGCTTTTCTTTTGCTCTACTGCTCTCTTTTCGTCTATTGGCAGATGGAAAACCGATGGCTCTCCCTCGCCCTTCTCCCCTCCTTCATCTTTCTGGGTGTTGGGTTGGAGCGGCTAATCTCGTTACTGCAATCAAAATTCACTATGCAAAGAGGCGTGGTGCTGCTGCTGGTCTGCCTGTTGATCTTGGCCTTCGGCCTGCCGAAAAACTTGAAACCACGAGGGGAGGACAAAATCATCTTCAAGACGGTGGGGGAAGCCATTGCGGGCTTGGAGGGAAATGCAAAAAAAATCGAGATCCTGACGATTGGCGGCTCTCAGCGCTGGGTGTGGTTTTATGCCAATCTGCACTTCCCCGGCGCCCCCTGCCCCGATGACTACGATAAATACAAGCAGCTGATCGGAAACGACTACGGCCAGTTTCTCAAATTTGTGAAATCGAGAGGGATACAGTACCTTGTGTGGGAGGAAAAGAACTGGCCGACCGGACGCTTCGATTTTCTCGCCTCGCCCTATGAGCGGGACTTCATCCCGCTCGGCTCGTGGCATCATCGGGACTCGGGGAAGATCATCCTCTTCAAGGTACGGTGACCAAGATGGCCGAGCGCGTCTTAAGAATCGCCGTGGTGATACCGAAATACGGCCTTGTCGGGGGGGCGGAAGGCTTTGCCGCCGAACTCACGGAGAGGCTAGCCCGCGATCCCCGTTTGGAGTTCCACGTCTTCGCCAACCGCTGGATTCCCGGTTCCGATCGCATACGGTTTCACAAGGTTCCGATCCTCTCTTTTCCCAAGTTTCTGACGACGCCCAGCTTCGCCTATTTCGCGGACCGACGGATCCGGAAAGCGGGGATCGACCTCATCCACGCCCACGACCGCATCTTCACAGCCGATCTTGCCACCCTCCACGGTGTTCCCCATCGATTCTGGGTCCGGGAGGTGCGGCGCAAAAGGCCGAGCCTTTTCGACCGGGCCACGGCTCGCGTGGAGGACGCTCTTGTCCGCGACCTCCGTTGCCGGCTTTTCCTCCCCGTCTCCGGCTTGACGCGGGATATTTTCCTTCAAGAGCATCCCGTCACACCGGATCGGGTCCGCGTCATCCATCCCGGTATCGATCCCGGGCGGTACGAGAAGATGGACCGCCCCTCGTGCCGCAAGGAGATAGCTACGCAATTCGGCTTCTCCCCCGGCGAGAAGATCATCCTCTTCGTGTCGATGAATTTCGAGCTCAAGGGGCTCGACGTCCTTATGAAGGCCCTGGCCATTCTCGCGAAAAGGCCGTCGGCACCTGCGTTTCGCCTCCTCGTCGTCGGAAAGGGAACCGTCAGGAAGTACGTGTCGCTGGCAACGTCGCTGGGGATCGGCGAGCGGGTCGCCTTCGCCGGCGTCATCCCGACCGAAAGGCTCAAGACGTTCTATCCGGCCTCCGATCTCTATGCGATGCCCTCCCGGTTCGACACCTTCGGGATGGTTGTCCTCGAGGCCATGGCCGCCTCGCTGCCGGTCCTCGTCAGCGACCGCATGGGGGTCAGTGACCTCATCCGGGAAGGGGTGAACGGCTGCATCGTCCCGGTAGAGGCCGGCCCGGAGGAGATCGCCCGAAAACTCGGCCTGATGCTTCCGGAAGACACGCGGGAACGAATGGGACGGGCAGCCAGGGAAACAGCCCTTAGCCATACCTGGGATGAGGCGGCCGCAAGTGTCGCGGTGATCTACGAAGAACTCCTGCGGCAACGAACCGAGGAGGAAAGGAGGTGATGGATCTTTCCCTTCCCCCTCGCCCTCCGCTATTTGACTTGGTACTCCTTGATGGTCTGGATCATCTTGGCAAGCTCTTCCGGCGGCAGTTTGCCGTTGTAAACATAGCGGCAGATGCGCTCCTTATCCAGGACAACCACATCGGAGGAATCGTTCTTCACCCCCCAGAGGTTGAGGATGGTATAGTCGTAATCGAGCAGGATGACCGCACCGGTCTTCTCCTGCTTACTCTTGATAGACGCCTTGATGAGGAAATTCGGGAGATTCGATGCCTTCAGGTTGACGATCCCGAATCCTTCGTAACGGGCCTTGTCCAGTCCGCCCGAATCCCTCTCCCTCTTCAGGGTGTCCTCCACGTGGTTGTTCGTGTCCTTCTCGTCGGGGTCCACATAGGCGACATAGAGGACCTTCCCTTTGAACCGCGGGTCCTCAAGGGAGTACTCCTTGCCGGTCGAATCCTTCAGTTTGAAATCCGGGGCCTTATCTCCAATCTTGAGTTCGGCGGCACCGGCTGCGGAAACGGTCCACACCAGCGCAAGCAGCAGCATCACAACGGCTTTTTTCATACCCCTTCCTCCTTATTCAATGATCGACTCTCGAAGACGAATAATCGGTTTAAAATCTATGAATCCGATCTCACCGGCAGGGCAGACGGCATCCTCCGTGAAGTTCCGAAAACCATGGCAGTTTTCCGCCCGCGAACACAGTTCGATGAATTGCTCGCATTATAGGGAAAAGCCAGTATCCAATCAAGAAAAATCGCACAAAAATCGCGGAATCATCACCCGACACTTCATGACGCCCTCGTAAAAAGGCATAAATTGAAGCTATCCGCATTCTCCTTCTATTAATCAATCCTCGCCCGCCAGGAGCGTGGGATGCCCGCAGTTAAACGACGATGGGTTGCGTTTTTATTCTATTGAAATGCCTTCTTCTCCTGTGTTAAGGAAGAGCGAAAAATTAAGAGGTTGGAAGCGAGTAATGAGTCTGGGGAACATGCTGGCGGAAAGCGCCGAACAGTATGCGGGAAATATCGCCGTCATCCACGGCGACAGAAAAATCACCTACCGGGAACTTGACCGCGCTGCGTGCTCCCTGGGGAACCATCTGCGGTCGCTCGGGATCGGCAAAGGGGACAAGATCGCGCTTATGCTCCCCAACTGTCCTGAGTTTGTGATCTCTTATTTCGCCGTCCAGAAGATCGGCGGCGTCGCCGTGACCCTCAATGTCCAGTCCACGCCTTATGAGCTCAAACATCTCCTAGGCAACAGCGACACCCGGTGCCTGATCACCCAGGAGACGCTTGCAAAGCGCTTTGAGGAGATCCAAAGCGAACTCCCCCTCTGCCGCCACCTCATCACGACAACCGGCCTGGAGAAGGAGTCCTCCTTCGGCAGGATCATTGCGGGAGGTCCCCATACGCTGGAGATCCCGGAGATGGCGGGCGACGATCCCGCCGTCATGATCTATACTGCGGGGTTGACGGGAAAGCCTCTCGGCGCCGTCCTCACCCATAACAACCTCCTGACCCAGTCGCTGCTCCTTCGAACGATCTGCCATATGGATGACAGGAACATCGGCCTCGCCGTCATCCCGCTCTTTCACTCCTTCGGCGCCGTGGCGAACATGCTGGCGCCGCTCAGGATCGGCGCCGGGGTCGTCCTGATGGAGCGCTTCACCCTCGACGGGATCTTCGGAGCGATCGAAAAGGAAAAGGTTACCTATATCGCCGCCGTCCCCCGCCTCTTCCTCGGCATGATGTTCCACGCCGGCGCCGAGAACTACCGGGTCGATTCGCTGAAGGTCTGCATCACCGGCGGCGCGGCAATGCCCCCGGAATTCATCCCTGTCTTCGAACAGCGGTTCGGCGTCAAGATCATGGAGGGGTATGGCCTGACCGAGGCTTCGCCCGTCTCCTCCTTCAGCCGTCTCGACATGCCCCAGAAACCGGGGTCCATCGGCATCCCCATCCCCAACGTGGAGGCCAGGATCGTTGACGAGGAAGGTCGGGAGGTCCCGCGAGGGACCGTCGGCGAGCTCATCCTGAAGGGCGAAAACATCATGAAGGGATACTATCGGGATGAGGAGATGACCGCCCAGGTTCTCCGGGACGGCTGGCTCTTCACCGGCGATCTCGGCCGGATGGACGAGGACGGCTATATCTTCCTCACCGGGCGGAAGAAGCGGATGATCATCACCAGCGGCTTTAACGTCTACCCCCGGGAGATCGAGATTGTCCTCGGCCTCTATCCCGACGTGCTGACGGCCAGCATTGTCGGCAAGGAGGATCTGCTCAGGGGAGAGATCGTCAAGGCGCTCGTCGTCAGGAAACCCGGAGCGGCAATCGAGGAGCGGGAACTGCTCAGGCATTGCCGGACCTATCTCTCTTCCTACAAGGTCCCCCGTGAAATAGAATTTGTCGAAAGGATTGAAGAGTGAGTATGGACAAGATACCCCAGAAACTGGATCAGACACTGTCGGGGAAATACGCCTGCGCCCCCGTGGCGGGGCACGGTGAGCGGAAACCCGCAATCCCGGCGCCGGCCCGGAAGAAAAACCGGGCCGCGGGTCTCCGGGAGGTCGTCCTCGTCGAGGCCTGCCGGACCCCCTACGGCCGCTTCGGCGGGGCGCTCAAGGGCTTCACCGCCCCGGAACTCGGCGCCCTGGCCATCAAAGAGGTCCTCCGCCGGACGAACGGCAAGGTCAGCCCTGCCGACGTGGACTACGTCTTCATGGGGCAGGTCGTGGCCGCGGGAAGCGGCCAGGTCCCGAGCCGCCAGGCGACCATCCTGGCGGGGCTTCCCGAATCGGTCCCCAGCATCACCGTAAACAAGGTCTGCTCTTCCGGGATCAAGACGGTCGATCTCGCTTGTCCAGATGATCCAACTCGGCCGGGCGGAGATCTGTATCGCCGGCGGCCAGGAGAGCATGACCAATGCCCCCTTCGGCCTGACGGAGATGCGCTGGGGAAGCCGGATGGGCCTTCCTTCGCGGCCTGTCCTGGATTTGATGGTAAACGACGGCCTCTGGTGCGCCTTTTACAACCGCCACATGGCGCTCCACGGCTCGGAAGTAGCCGACGAATTCGGTTTCAGCCGCGCGGATCAGGACGAGTGGGCGCTTCATTCCCAGCTTGCCGCCGTCGAAGCGATGAAGACGGGCCGCCTGGATGACGAGATCTTCCCCGTCGAGATCCGGGAGGGGAAGAAAACCTCCGTCCTGAGCCAGGACGAGGGTCCCCGGCCGGAGACGACCATCGAGGGGCTCTCCAAGCTGCCGCCGGTCTTCGGCCATAAGAGCACGGTCACCGGTGGGCCGGGGAGCGTCACCGCAGGAAACGCGCCGGGGGTAAACGATGGGGGTGACGTCTGCCTCCTGATGAGCGCCGAACGGGCCGCCGAAATCGGGATCAAACCCCTCTGCACGATCGTCGATTATGCGGAGGTCTCCCAGACTCCGAAGGACATCGCCACGGTGCCGGGTCTGGCGATTCGCAAGATCCTCGATCAAAACGAACTGACCCTTGACCGGATCAACCTGATCGAGATCAACGAGGCATTCGCCGCGGTCGTCCTCGTCAGCGCCCGCTCTATCCTGGGCATGACGAAAGAGGAGATGTTCGCCAAGGTCAATGTAAACGGCAGCGCTATCGCCTACGGCCACCCCATCGGGGCGACCGGGGCGCGGATCCTGATGACCCTCGCCTATGAGCTGAGGAGGCGGGGCGGGGGCCTCGGCGTCTGCGGCATCTGTTCCGGGGCCGCCCAGGGAGACGCAATGCTGATCCGGGTGTAACCCTCTCCCCTCGATCCCCTCGTGCCGGGAGAGGGAGAATTTTTCCCGTGAACTTCCAGAAAGGAGACGGATGCTCATGAGAGACGTCGTGATCGTAAGCGGGGCAAGGACCGCCGTGGGCAGCTTCGGCGGATCGCTCAAGGATGTGCGGGCCGTCGATCTGGGTGCACTGGTCATCAAAGAGGCAATCCGCAGGGCCGGACTCAGACCGGAAGTCAGTTCCGCGGTCCGCGCCTGCTGTCCCGAGATCTTTACGGATACCGATAAAACGGAGATCCAGAAGAGATATTATGATTATCCGGAAGCACTCACCCCCGTCTATTTCGATGAGTGCATCATGGGAAACGTGCTCCAGGCGGGGCTCGGACAGAATCCGGGACGTCAGGCGAGCATCTATGCGGGGCTCCCCGAGGAGACCAATGCCATCACCGTTAACAAGGTCTGCGCCTCGGGCATGAAGGCGATCACGCTCGCTGCCCAGGCGATCACAACGGGAGACGCGGAGGCCGTCGTGGCGGGCGGCATGGAGAACATGTCGAACGCCCCCTTCGCCCTGCCGGATGCCCGCTGGGGGTACCGGATGAGCATGCCCTTTGGAAAGATCACGGACCTCGTCGTCTTCGACGGCCTCTACGAGATCTTCAACGGATATCATATGGGATTCACGGCCGAGAACATCGCCGCCCGCTACGGCATCACCCGGAGGGAGCAGGACGAACTCGCCCTGATAAGCCACCAGCGGGCCAGGGCCGCCATCGCAAACGGCGCCGTGGCCGACGAGATCGTCCCCGTCACCATCCCCCGGAAGAAGGGGGCGCCCCTCGTCTTCGCTACGGATGAGCGCCCGATGGAGACCTCGATCGAGAAGCTGGCCGCCCTCGCGCCGGCCTTCAAGAAAGAGGACGGAACCGTCACCGCCGGAAACGCCTCCGGGATCAACGATGGGGCCGCCGCGGTGATCGTCATGGCCGAAGAGCGTGCAAAGGAACTCGGCCTCACGCCCCTCGCCCGGATCAAGGGCTATGCGGCGGGGGGCGTCGATCCCGCCTACATGGGCCTCGGCCCCATCCCGGCAACGAAGCGGGTCTTCGGCAAGCTGGGTCTTACGATCAAGGACATCGACCTGGTGGAACTCAACGAAGCCTTCGCCGTCCAGGCCATCGCCTGCATGCGGGAATTGGGGATTGGCCTCGAGAAGTGCAACCTCAACGGGAGCGGCATCTCCATCGGCCACCCCATCGGTTGCACCGGCGCGCGAATCACGTATGGCCTGGCAATGCAGATGCGGAAGCGGGACTTGAACCTCGGGCTCGCCACCCTTTGCATCGGCGGCGGCCAGGGGATGGCGATTGTCCTCGAGCGGATATAGGAAAAGGAGTGAGATGATCCCTGGACAACGCCTGCCGGATCGAGGCGGAGTGCTGCGCCCAGTGCTTCAGCACCGACGACCAGAAGGAGGGGATGAAAGCCTTTTTGGAGAAGAGAAAACCGTCGTTTATCGGAAAATAGGCAAACATCATCGCCGCATCCTCTTCCCCGTGATCGGCTCGGGCGTTCCTACTTCAGCACTAACGGCATGAGCGGCCTTATCGTGGCTTCCATATCCTTCCAGTAGGCAATATAATCAGTTTGGTTCATATAGCGTACCGGCTGCTTCAACTTCGCCATACCCTCTTTGAATTCCGCCGTACCCATCGCCTTCCTGACCGCCTCGTCCAGAGCTTTGATAATCTCGTTGGGAGTTCCGGCCGGCGCCGCCAACCCACGAGAGGCGCCGGAGATGAGATCGTATCCCTGCGCCTTCATCGTCTTGACTCCCGGCGCCATCGGGCTCTCTTTATCGTCCCAGACGCCGAGGATACGAAGCTCCCCACTCCTCACGAGATTTTCGAAGTCCCCAACGCTCTCCTGCACTACGTCGAGGTGCCCCCCGACCAGCATGACGACCGGGTTAGCATCACTGCCGGCATGCACCTGCTGGAACTTGGCTCCGGTCGCTTGCTCTAACCGAACGCAGTCGAGGTGCTGGCGAGTGGCCTTCGTCCCGGCGCCGAACTTGATTTTCCCGGGGTTCGCCTTCGCAGCATCAATAAGGTCCTTCATCGTCTTGTACGTACTA
Organism: uncultured delta proteobacterium; assembly: GCA_963817385.1. Lineage (GTDB taxonomy): Bacteria > Desulfobacterota > Syntrophia > Syntrophales > UBA5619 > JAKAFS01. The sequence continues at coordinate 361,995 of CAWFOM010000005.1, read as the reverse complement.
TTGGCCCTCACTGCCGTCGCCCCCGGATCGGAGGCCTGCATACTGATCGGACTAAAGCTCTTGCCGTCGAATTGGGCCTTCTTCTGCGGATCGAGATAGAGCATGATTCCCGTCGGCAAGGCGGTTTGAACGACGGTATAGCCGTCCGGCTTGGCCGTGCTCGCGGCCTGCAGCGCGTGTTGCGTGCCGGCGCCCGGCTTATTGACAACCTCAATGTTCGTTCCCAACTCCTTTTCCATGCACCTGGCCAACAGCCGGGAGAACAGGTCCGAGGCTCCGCCAACACCGCTCCCATTGAGCATCGTGATCGTCCTGCCCTTCTCCGGGTAGTTCACCTTCTTGTCCGCAGCGTACCCAAAAACCCCAAGGGATAGACAGGACGCTAACGATAGACTGATGATAAACGTCTTTTTCAAATACATACAGTTCCCCCTTTCTTGGTTAACGGTTAAATGATAAGTCCCATGAAATCGTGGACTAACAATTGTACCTTCACATTGTAAGCTGTTTCGTTCTCTGACGGTTCATACGTCTCTATTCCTCCGACACCGCCGCTCACCGTCGATCCGCGAATTTTCGCTATCAGGATCCGAATCATCGGCCGCAGGATGATGATCGCAGTCAACGCAAGCAATATCGCAGAGACCGGACTCGTCACGAACACACTGAAGTCCCCGGCGCTCAGTTCCAGGGCCAGCCGCAGCTTCTTCTCTATTAACGGTCCCAGAATGAGGGTCATCGCGGCGGGTGCGAGCGGAAAGTCAGCCTTTCTGAACGCGTATCCCAGCACGCCAAACAGAATGAGCGTACCTACGTCGAACATGCTGTTGGAAAGGCTGTAAGAGCCGATGATCATGAATGTCATAATCAGCCCCAATAGGATCGAGTAAGGTATTTTCAGAAGTCTTCACCCACAGGGGGATGACCGGAAGATTCAGTATGAGCAGCATCAAATTGCCGATGAAGAAACTCGCGATCACCGTCCAAGCAAGATCCGCATGCTCCATAAAAAGCAAAGGACCCGGCGCCAGGCCGTTCATCATGAAGGCGCCCAGTAGTATCGCAATACTCGGAGAACCGGGAATGCCTAAGGTAAACAGGGGTATAAGAGCGGCATTGGCGTGAGAGTTGTTTGCCGTCTCCGGTCCTGCCACACCCTCGATAGCCCCATGTCCGAACCGCTCCGGATGCTTGGATGCCTTTACCTCCATGGTGTAGGATAAGATCGAGGCGAGCGTTTGGGTGGTGCCTGGGATCAAGCCCAAAAGGAAGCCGGACACCGTTCCCCGCACCACGGGCCCGGCGCAATCTCGTACGTCCTGTTTGAGACGGGACGAGAGAGCTCATTTTTGTTTCGAATACCTGTTGCTCCGGGTTCTCGATATTCGTCAATATCTCACTGAGTCCGAAGAGCCCCATGACTACCGGGACGAAATTCACACCGTCCATCAACTCCGTGGAACCGAAGGTGAAGCGAGGAGCGCCCAAGGCCGGGTCCATTCCGACCGTCCCAATGAGAAAGCCGAAGAGGCCCATCATCAAGGCCTTCAGTATGGATTTGCCTGCAAGGCTCATAAGCAGCGCCGTAGCCACCATCATGAGCGAGAAGAACTCGGTGGGGCCGAATTTCAGTGCAAACCTGACCATGACAGGGGCTGCGATGACCAGCCCGAAGACCGAAAAAGTACCGCCGATGAATGAACCAATGGCTGCAACGCTGAGTGCTGCGCCGCCTCGACCCTGCTTGGCCATCTGGTACCCGTCAAGGAGAGTGATGGCAGAGGCGCTCTCGCCGGGCACGCCCATGAGCACGGTGGTTATTGTGCCCCCGTAATAGCTGCCATAGAAGATGGCGGACAGCATGATGATGGCGCCGGTCGCAGGCAGCTTGAACGTAAGCGGGATAAGGATAGCCATCCCCGCTGCGGAGCCGACCCCGGGCAGGATGCCAACCAAGGTTCCAATGATAGACCCAACAAAAGCGTAATACAGATTCTCCAGCGACAATGCAGCGGCGAAGCCGTTCATCAGGCCGGCAAAAGCATCCATGTTCTTCTCCTACAATCCAAGTTTTTTCAAGAATTCGATGGACGCCAGAGGCAGGTGAACGCTCATCACGTCGTGAAAAAGATAGTACGCACCGAAACTACCGGCAAGGGCCACGGCGATAACCACGAGTACAGACCGGTGTCCCAATATCGACAGGAGAAACAAAAGAAACCCAAGCATAGCTATCCGGAATCCCAAATACTCGCCTAGGACAACAAATAGTATGAGGATGCCCAGAATGGATGCGAGTCGCACGGCCGCACCCTTGGCAGGGAAGAATCCTGCCGGCAGCGGTTCGCTCGGCCTGCGATAAACTTGAATAAGCCACAGGATCGTCACGAACGCAAGACAAGCTGCCAACCAGAAGGGAAAGAAACCGGGCCCCGGGCCCAACGGGGTATAGTACTCCAAATCAAAGGCGCCACCCATGACGAAGACGCTCAAGGCCAGGAAAGCCGATCCTATAACCAAATACACAATTCGCACGATGAAACTCCCGATTCGGTCAGGAGTGCCAAGATGCACGCCGACCTCACTCTGCGCCATTCCTCCACGACCGTAATGGGCCGGGTCTCGATAAACCAGCCAGGGCGCTTATCGTTGATGGGCCGACAGCGTACTGCCTCTCCTCTCGCTTCATTGATTACATTGATGAGAACGTGCTTTTCTGCGGCGGGAATATATGATGGGCCGACTGGTATGTCAAGGGGATTGTCACCGCAAGGGGCAAGGCAAGACTCATTTCGGCAACCGCCTCGCTGTTCACGCCGGGTTGTTGAAGATCATGACTCCAGGTGCTTTGGCCGCCCCCAGATCGATGGCGTTGACGCCCTGCTTCGAGACAACTCTCAATTTCTTCGCCTTGGCGAAATCTTCCGGCGTGCGCGGCGTACTGCTCACCATCAGGCCATCGGCGTCTTCGAGCATCGGGTAGGAGGCTCCTACGCCAGCTCCTTGCGTAAATCGGCAACATTCTGCGAGAGAGATTTCAAAAGCCGTACATCAGGGTTGGGGGCTACGTTGGTGTAGCTGACACCCATGTCCCTCAATTGCCTAATGGTCCGAGGGAACAGCGCATACCCTGTCGCCAGAGAGAGTCGGGCGTTGTTGCTTTTCCGCACCGCCTCGGCAACCCGCTCCATGACAGCCACCAGTTTAGGATGATTGGGCTGGCCGGTTATTCCCAGCGCCCTCGTCATGTCAGTCGGTCCCACGACGATGAGGTCCACCCCCTTGATGGCGGCGATTTCGTCGATCTCATCGAGAGCCTTCAGATCCTCGATCATTACGGCCAGCAGCACTTCCCGGTTGCACTGTTCCATATGCTGGTCAAGAGGTATTTTCCCGTATTGGGCAACCCGACTGGCCCCCATCATCCCCCGGTCGCCCAAGGGAGGATAGTAGACGGCCTGCACAGCCTTTCGGGCAGCCTCCGCGCCATCGATGTGGGGGAGGTAGATGCCCTGGACGCCCATGTCCAACAACCTCAGTACAAAGGCAGGATCGAAGCCGGGGGTCCGGACGATGGGGGTTATGCCCATACGTTCAGCCACGAGCACCATCATGTGCACGTCACGGAGATCGAAAGGAAAGTGCTCCAGATCGATGAAGACTGCGTCAAATCCCGCAAGCCCGATGATCTCTACCATGGAAGGTGTGCCGAAGCTGCCGCTGTAGGCGCCAAGGGCAAGACCTCCTTCCCGCCATACGCGCTTGACTCGATTTTCGATCATGTTGTAAAAACTCTCCCCAGTGCCATGACAAAAAACGGGTTTGTTTAAGGCATTGATAAGAAGTTACTTCTTCCGCTTCTCCAATTCCTCCGCCCGGAGCTGTTTCCGGAGGACTTTGCCGACGTTCGTCTTGGGCAGTTCCTTCCGGAATTCGATCTCCGTCGGGAGCTTGTAGGTGGCAAGCCGCGTCTTGCAGTACTCGATCAGCTCCTCCTGGGTCGCCGTCATCCCTTCCTTCAGGACGACGAAGACCTTCACGCTCTCCCCCCGAACCGGATGGGGGACGCCGATCGCACACGCCTCCTGGACCTTGGGATGGAGGTAGAAGACCTCATCGATATCCCGCGGATAGACGTTGAAGCCGCCGGAGATAATCATATCCTTCTTCCGATCGACGATGTAGAAATAGCCCTCCTCATCCATCGTGGCGATGTCACCCGTGTAGCACCAACCGTCGCGGAGGGTCTTGGCCGTCTCATCCGGCCTATCCTTGTAGCCGAGCATCACCTGGGGGCCCTTGACGATCAGTTCTCCCCGCTCGCCCACGGGAACGTCCGTCACCTCGTCCTCCAGATCCACGATCCGGGCCAGGGTGTCGGAGATCGGCAGGCCGATGCTTCCCACCTTCCGCGCTCCGCCGGCGAAGGGATTGATATGGGTCACCGGCGTCGTCTCCGTCATCCCGAAGCCTTCGACGATGACCGCCCCGGTGTCCTTCTCGAATTCATGGATCACCTCGACCGGCAGCGGCGCGCTCCCGGAGAAGGCCCCCTTGATGCTGCTCATGTCCGTCTTTTTGAGATCCGGATGGTTCAGCATCCCGATGTACATCGTCGGCACGAGCGGCGTGAAGGTGGGCCGGAAGTTCCGGATCGCCTCCAGGAGGGGCTCCGGCTGGGGCCGGGGGACAAGGACCTGCGTCCAGCCCATGTAGATGGAATAATTCATGGTGGTGGACAGACCGAAGACATGAAAATAGGGGAGCGCGCCGAGGATGAATCTCGCCGCCCTTCCCGAACTTGGGAAACCACGCCTCGATCTGCTGGACCTGTTTGCTCAGGTTCGCGTGGGTCAGCATGACCCCCTTGGAGACGCCGGTCGTGCCGCCGGTGTACTGGTACATGGCGACCCCCTCGAAGTCGCACTTCACCGCCGGCGGGTTGGGGCCGTATTTCCGGAGACACGCCTTCCATTCGTAGAGATCCGGGGCGGCCTTGACCTCGCCGAAGGGGTATTTCTTGAGCCATCTTCCCAGAACGCGCTTGACGGCGGGAAGGTAATCCCCGATGCAGGTGGTGACGATCTGTTTGATCTTCGTCTTCGGCCGCAGATCGATCATCCGGTTGGCGAGGACATCGAGGGTGATCAGGACCTTGGCGCCGGAATCGTTGAACTGGTGCTCCAGCTCCGGATCCGAATAGAGGGGGTTATTCATCACCGTGATCGCCCCGATCTTCAGGATCGCGTAATAGGCCGCGACGCAGGGGATGATGTTGGGCAGGAGGATCGCCACGGCATCCCCCTTCTTGACGCCGAAATCGGCCAGGCAGGCGGCAAAACGGTCCACCATCTCCTTGAGCTCTCCATAGCTGACGATCGTCCCCTGAAAGATGATGGCCGGTTTGTCGGTGAACTGCTTCGCCGTCCTGTCCAGGATATCCGGCATACAGATCTCTTCATACTTGACATACTCCGGCACACCCTTTTCGTAGGACTTCAGCCACGGTTTCTCCAGATACCTTGTCTCAACCATTCTCGTCTACTCTCCCTTCTTTTTTTACCGATATGTTGTCAGCGAACGCTTCCGGAAAATCCTCACGCGCACAAGCATCGGAAACACGAACGATACGCCGGTCAAGAACAGCCCGGCAGGATTAACCCGGAGAAGCGATCGGCGTCAGGAGGTCGGCGGCGCCGCGCAGACGTCCACCGGAGGCTTCTCCTCCTCCAAGTCCATCGCCCGCCAGACGATCTCCGCGATGTCGAGGGCCGCCATGGTCTCCTCCTTCTTACGGTCCTTGATCCCGTCGGAGAGCATGGTGAGACAGAAGGGACAGCCTACGGCGATCGTATCGGCCCCCGCGGCAATCGCCTGATCCGTCCGCATGTCGTTGATCCGTTCGCCGATATCCTCCTCCATCCACATCCTGGCCCCGCCGGCGCCGCAGCAGAAGCTCTTGGCGCGGTTCCGCTCCAGCTCCGTGAGTTTCAGGCCGGGAACGGCCGAGAGGATCCGGCGAGGCTGGTCATAGATCGCGTTGTACCGGCCGAGGAAGCAGGAATCGTGGTAGGCGGCAAGGCCCACGACCGGTTTTTTGAGCGTGATTTTCCCCTGCGCGATCAGCTCGGCGATGATCTCCGTGTGGTGATATACCTCGAACTGGCCGCCGAAATGGGGATAGTCCTTCTTCAGGGCGTTGTAGCCGTGGGGACAGGTGGCGATGATCTTCTTCACGTCGTAGCGCTTCATCACCTCGATATTCGCCTGGGCCAGGGTCTGGTAGAGATATTCGTTGCCGCCCCGCATGGCGGAATCGCCGCAGCACCCCTCCTCGGTCCCGAGGATGCCGAAGCTGATCCCCGCTGCCTTGAGGATCTTGGCGAAGGCCGCGGAGACCTTCTTCCCGCGGTCGTCGAACGATCCGGAGCAGCCCACATAGAAGAGATACTCCGCCTGGGGGTCTTCGGCGAGGGTCTTGATCCCGAGCTCTTTCGCCCAGTCCGCCCGGAGGTGGGAGCCGATGCCCCAGGGGTTGGAGTTGTTCTCCATATTCCGGTAGGTGAGCTGGAGTTCCGGGGCGAAATCCGCCTCCGTGAGGACCTTGTACTGCCGCATCCCGACGATCTTGGGAACGTGTTCGATCGAGGCCGAGCAGTGCTCCATGCAGTACATGCAGTTTGTGCACGCCCAGAGCTCATGGAGATCGATCACTTCGCCGACCAGAACCTTCTCGGCCGGCGCCGCTCCGTGAGGCGCCCCCTTCACCGCGGCATCGACAAGACGATCCATGCCCTCGAGGGTCCTCATGAGAATGTTTTTCCCGACGCTTGCTCCCGTTCCGCCGCAGCGCCTTTAGCCTCCCGCTTTGCCGCAACGGCCGCGGGCGCCTGCGCAAGCCAATAGGTCTTGAGATCCTGGATAACTTTCTTCGGTGAAAGCGGCTTTCCGGAGAGATAGGCGGGACAGCCGTCCTGACAACGCCCGCAACGCGTGCAGGCATCGGAATCGAAGATCTGCTTCCGGGTAAATTCCTCGAGTTTCCCGACGCCGAAGGACTCCGCCGTCTCGAAATCCCGGATCGGCTCGCTGGAACCAGCGGGCTTCAGCGAGACCATGAAGTGGTTGGCGGGGGTCGTGATGATGTGCATCAGCCTTGAGTAGGGGATGTAGGCGATGAATCCCAGTGAGATGACGGCATGGGTCCACCACGTGATCTTGTGGAGGATCTTCGCCTGCAGAGGATCGATGCCGCCCAATGTCTTGGCCAGATACCAGCCGCCGAAGGACCAGACCTCCCAGGGGGGAGCGGTAACGCGGATCCGGAGGGCCTCAATGATGAAGCCGGTCACGATGATCCCGAGGATGAGCAGAAGCACAATCAGGTCATCCGGGGTGTTGTCCGGCTTTCCCTGATAGCCGAGGCGGTCGGGCCGCTGGATGTACCGCCGATAGAGGGCCAGGAGCACGCCGATCAGCACAGCCACGCCGAACAGATCCATCAGGAAGGAAAAAACGATATAGGTAGTCCCCCGCAGAAAGGCCCAGCCGAGAGGCTCCGCAATGTGGAACTCGGTGGCGTCGAACGCCGCCCCGAAGAAAAGGACGAAAAAACCGAAGAAGATCAGGCCGTGCATGATCCCGGGATAGGGGTCGCTGAAGGTCTTCCACTGGACGAGCCCGTTCATCAGGAGCGCCTTGATCCTCGTGCCCAATTGGTCCAGACGCGTTTCCGGTTTGCCGAGGACAACCCACAGCTGCCATCGTCGGTAGACGCCATAGGCGAAGATGACAAGGGCGACCGCCGTCAGGAGAAAGAGGATCGGCTCAAAATGACTCGGCATTCCAGAAGACCTGCCTTCCTTCATTTCCGACCGAAAATGCGACATGTTCCATAACCCCTCTCCCTCCCCCCGCAGTGGGATGCCCGCAAACGGCTATGGTCTGAATTCGCCGGCGAGCGCATTCCCCACGGCTTGCCGCGGGGTAAGCGTGCATAGACGAACTGGTTTATTCCCCGTAAGGATCGAAGATTCTCCGCAGTTTGCTCAAGGATAGCTTCAATACCGGAACAGCACCCCTTGACCTAAGTGCGCTGTCCCCGGTTCTCTAAGCGAGCAATTTCTTGCACTCTTTCGTGAATTCAGGAATAATCTTGAAGAGATCGTCTACGACTCCGTAATCCGCCTTGGTGAAGATGGGGGCCTCGGCATCCTTGTTGACAGCCACGATAAATTTGGAAGAGCTCATCCCGGCCAGATGCTGGATGGCGCCGGAGACTCCACAGGCGATATAGAGGTTTGCTGAAACGATCTTTCCGGTCTGTCCCACCTGGTCCGACTGGGGCCGCCAGCCCGCATCGACCGCCGCGCGGGAGGCGCCGACGGTGGCGCCGAGAACCGCCGCCAGCTCTTCCAGGATGGCATACCCTTCCGGGCCCTTCATGCCGCGCCCGCCGGTCACGATGATGTTGGCTTCCGTCAGATCCACCTTGCCGCTGGCATCCTTCTGAACCTCAATGACCTTCGTCTTGAGCTGTCCCGCATCGAGAGCCGGATCAAATTTCACGACGGCCCCGGTCCGGGGATTCTCCACGGCGGGAAAGACGTTCGGCCTGAGCGTCGCCATCTGCGGGAAGGAAGAGATCGCGATCTCGCCGAAGCACTTGCCCGCGTACATCGGCCGGACGGCCAGAAGCTTCCCGTCGACAATCTTCACATCCGTGCAGTCGGTCGCGAGGCCTGTCGCGAGCTTCCCCACCAGTCGGCCGGCAAGGTCCTTCCCCTGGGTGGAGGCACCCAAAAGCAGGATGGCCGGTTCATTCTCCTTTACCACCTTCGCCACCGCCGCTGCATGAGCATCCGTTGTATAAGGGTCGAGGGCGGGATTGTCCGCCACGAAAACCTTATCGACACCGTATTTTCCCAATTGCCCGGCGATTCCCTCGATACCCGAGCCGCAGAGGACGGCGCACACCTCTTCACCGAGCTGATCCGCAAGCTTCCGGGCCGTGCTGGCCAATTCGTAACTGATCTTGCGGAAGACGCCGTCCCGCTGTTCTGCAACGATCCATACACCTTTTGCCATGTCCGTTATCCTCCGTCATGAGAACAAGTAGCTGATTAAATGACCTTCGCCTCTTCCCTGAGCAATCTGGCCAGTTCCGCGGCCTTCGCTGCCGGATCGTCGCCGCAGATGATCTTCCCTGCCGCTCTCGCCGGAGGCGGCACAAACCTGGCTACCTTGGCCTTGACCGCCGTTGACACGCCAAGCGCGGCGGCATCCTTCACATCGACGGGTTTCTTCTTCGCCTTCATGATGCCCGGCAGAGAGGCGTAACGCGGCTCGTTGAGCCCCTTCTGGCACGTCACCACGCAGGGCAGCGGGCATTCGATCAGGAGCTGAGCCCCTTCGATGGGCCGGATGACCCTGATTGCGTTTCCCGCAAACTCCAGTTTGGTCACCACGGTAACCTGGGGAATCCCCAGCAGTTCGGCCAGAACGGCGCCCACCTGCGCGGAGTCGTCATCGATGGCGCGCTGGCCGCAGAAGATGATGTCGTGGGGAATCCCCTTGATGGCAGCCGCCAAGGCTGAGGCGGTCGTATACGCATCCGCGCCGTCGAAGGCCGGATCACAGATGTGGATCCCCTTGTCGGCGCCCATCGCCAGGGCCGTTCTGATCGTCTCCATCGCCCGCTGCGGACCGAGGGAGACGATGGTCACATCACCGCCGTTTTTCTCTTTCAGCCTCAGGGACTCCTCCACACCGAACTCATCGTAGGGATTCATGACCCATTTGATGCCGCCTTCTTCGATCCCCGAACCGTCCGGCTTCACCTTGATCTGAGCTTCCGTATCCGGAACCTGTTTTACACACGCAACGATATTCACTTTCCCCTCCTTCCCGGATGCACATCGGTCATGGACCCATGACCAGCGTGCCCAGCGCATCCACCATAAAAATGTCCCTGACCGTTTAGAAAACTTTTCTACAGCCTATTTTTGACCAGATCGGCCACCACCGAAGGATCGGCCAGCGTGCTCGTATCGCCGAGATCGCCGACGTCGTTCGCGGCCACTTTTTTGAGGATGCGCCGCATGATCTTTCCACTCCGAGTCTTGGGGAGACCATCGGCCCACTGGATCTTCTCCGGCGTGGCGATGGGACCGATAATGTTCCGGACATGCGCCACGAGCTCCTTCTTCAGGGCATCCGATTTTTCCACGCCCGTATTGAGCGTCACGTAGGCATAGATCGATTGCCCCTTGATCTCGTGGGGATAGCCGACAACCGCAGACTCCGCCACCTTCTCATGGGAGTTCAGCGCCGCCTCGACCTCGGCAGTCCCCATCCGGTGGCCGGAGACGTTGATGACGTCATCGATCCGTCCGGTAATCCGGTAGTATGCATCACTGTCGCGCAGCGCCCCGTCGCCGGTGAAATAGTAGCCGGGGAAGGATTCGAAATAGGTTGCCTCATATTTCTTGTGATCTCCGTAGATCGTCCGGGTGAAGCCGGGCCAGGCACGCTTGATGCAGAGGGCACCGCGGCCGACCATCTCCGTGATCTCCGCACCCGTCGTATCGTCCACCAGGGCCGGGACAACCCCCATGATGGGGAGCGTCGCCAGCGCAGGCTTGATGGGGATCGCGCCCGGAAGCGGCAGGATCATAAAGCCGCCCGTCTCGGTCTGCCACCAGGTGTCGACGATCGGGCACTGATTGCGGCCGATCACGCTGTAGTACCAGTGCCAAGCCTCGGGGTTCAGGGGTTCACCGACGGAGCCGAGGATACGGATCGAGGAAAGATCGATCCCCTCCACCCACTGGTTTCCCTCTTTGGCAATGGCGCGGATGGCCGTCGGCGCGGTGTAGAACTGGGTCACCTTGTATTTTTCGACGATCTGCCAAAACCGGCTGTAGGTCGGATAGTTCGGCACACCCTCGAACATGACGGAAGTGGCGCCGTTGCACAGCGGCCCGTAGATGACGTAACTGTGGCCCGTTACCCAGCCGATGTCGGCGGTGCACCACCAGATGTCATTCTCGTGAATATCGAAGGCCAGCTTGTGCGTGTACGCCGTAAAAAGCAGATACCCGGCCGTGGTGTGGAGGGCGCCCTTGGGTTGCCCCGTGGAGCCGGAGGTATAGAGGATGAAGAGGGGGTCCTCGGCATCCATCCATTCGGGTTCGCACGTGTCGTTGACCTTCGCCATCTCCTCGTGCCACCAGAGGTCGCGACCCGGTACCCAATCCAGATTTCCGATCTTGTCGCCGACCCTTTTCACGACGATCACCTTCTCGATGGAGGGGCAGTCCTTCAGGGCCGTATCGGCGTCCTTCTTCTGGGGAACCGCCTTGGCGCCGCGGAAGGAGCCGTCGCAGACGACGAGGATCTTCGCCTTCGAATCCCTGATCCGGACGGAGAGGGCATCGGGGCTGAAGCCGCCAAAAACAACGGTATGGACTGCACCGATGCGGGAGCAGGCCAGCATGGCGATCCCGGCCTCGGGGACCATCGGCATATAGATGCAAACGCGGTCACCCTTCCTGATCCCATGGGCCTTAAGCACATTGGCGAATTTGCAGACCTCCCGGTACAATTCGCGATAGGTGATGGCCCGCTCCTCGGTCGGTTCGTTCCCGACCCATTGGATCGCCACCTTGTCGCCCCTCTTCTCCAGTTGCCGGTCGAGGCAGTTGTATGCGACATTCAGCTTGGCACCTTCAAAATACTTCACATAAATCGGCCCCTTCCGGATGTCGAAGTTGAAATCCTCAACGTTGTCCCACTTTTTGAAGAAGGTAAGATACTCATCGGCCTGTTTGGCCCACCAGCCCGGCGGATCAGCCATGAATTCCCGATAGAGCAGCTCGTACTCTTCTCTACTCTTTATGTAGGCAATCTTGCGCACCCGCTCGTGTACCGGATACACCTCTTTCAATTGCGTCTTGTCCTCTTCCGTCATAATGACCTCCCCTATGGTATTTGTATACTATTTTTTCGGATCGCTCCAGACTTTCCCGTCATGCCGCACGGGAAGAATGAGCCCTTTGCTGTCATTCACGGCGCCTGCAATCAGCGAAGACAACCGGCCGACGCGACCCTGCCGGTAACGTACGAGCACCCCCCATCACCGGGAAATGAAACGCTTCGCTCCGGGACGCAGCCGTCTATCACCCTTCCCAGGCCGCCCGGCCTCTATCGCGACGAGCGAAAACCGCTTCGGAATCAATCTAATTATGGCGCATATTCGGACTGTTGGAAAACGTCACCGAGCGTGAACGGCGGTCACTATATGACCAGAAGTCATTCTGGTCCGATCTATCTCAATCGTCACTGGATGTCAAGAAATTTTTTCGGGCCGGCACCGCACCACATTACCACATTGAATAGGCAAACTGCCCTGCCCCAACCCCCATGGTATCCCTCCTCCATGCGGATCAGTGCAAAAAAATAAGAGAGCCGGGGAACGCGGCAGGACCGGATCAGGGTCTCTCCGCCCGGATGCGTTCTTTGTGTGGTATTTTCAACACATCAAGAGCTGCCACTGCTGGCCAATTTCACCCCAGTTCTCCTCTCGTCTGTAGAAGGATGGCGCCGGCAAGGGATAGACACATGTGATGGGCTGGCAGGGGTAGAATAATGTATAATTTTGTTTATATTAGATTTTCATCTCACTATCCCACTATCCGATACCGGATTCCCGGGAGATGATCCCGAAGAGTCCGCCCCTGGTACGGCTATTGCAGAAGTTGCTGCTGTCATCTTTCCCGCAGGCAGCAAAACTGATTATGCGGCGCGGAAAAATTGGGGCTTGACATCGTCCACGGGCGATGGTAGGTTCTCCGCAATATCTGTGAAAGGAGGTGATTTCCCGAACAGATGTTGATTGGATGGCGGCCTAAGGGAATGCAGGAACGGTTCCCCTGCCGGCAGCGGACCGGCGGAAAACGGGTCGCGCGCGGAGACGCGAAAGCGTCGGTTTTTTACGATGGTCCCCATGCCCGTGGGGATCGAACCAGCAAAACAGGAGGAAAAAATGAAGAAATTTTTGGTCGTTTTACTGTCGTTGGGGCTGATCGTGGGCTTCGGCGCGACCGCATCGGCTGTTGATGTGTCGGTCAGCGGAAGTTACCAGATTGAAGGCGCGTATGAAAGCAACATCAATCAGTCGGGCGACGACAACCGCGGCTTCTTCGGTGGGCAAAACTCCGCCGCCGCGGTCTGGACGCGAACAAGGATTCAGCCTGTCTTCAAGGTCGCCGAGGGGCTCAGCCTGACGCTCCGGGCGGACATGTTGGAGAAACAGTGGGGCAATATCCAGTGGAGAGGCGGAACGGACGACTATTCCAACTCCCGCAGGATGCCGGGGACCACGACAAACAACAGAGCGAAGATCCAGGAGAACTTCGAGTTAGAACGAAGCTTTGTGACCTTCAAGACCGCAATCGGCCAGTTCGATATCGGCTACCAGCAGGTCGCCCGGTGGGGCACCGGTTGGGGTGACTACGAGCAGACCGGGCCGCGGCTCAAGTTCACGACCCAGTTTGGCCCGGTGATCCTGCTTGCAATTTGGGACAAACGCGTTGAATCCGACATGGGCAATCTGGACGCCAGATCGAATAAGACCGACGCGGACAACGACTACTACCGGCTGGCCGGGATTTACAAGCAGGGAAAAGTGGAAGCGGGTCTGCTCTACAATTACTACGTCGGCAACACGACCAGGCTGCTGGCCGCCGACCCCTTCAGATCGAGACTTCACACGATTCTTCCTTACGTGAAGGCGACATTCGGCCCCGTGTATATCGAGTCCGAATTTGGCTACGGCTTCGGCAGGGTGAGAGACTATGAGACTGAAACGGCGACGGCGCAGAATGTAGATTTGTCGGCCTGGGGCGGATACCTCAAGGCGCAAGCGAACGTCGGACCGGCCTATTTCGGCGCAGCGGTCGGCTACAGCTCAGGCGACGATTTCCAGGATACCACCAAGAGCAAGAATGTGTTTAATGCCAAAAACTGGAACCCCACGCTGATACTGCTGGCCGATGACTATCTGACTGATATTTTCCCGGGCGGCAACGCCTATGACGCCGGCAACTTCAGTTCCTGGAAGAACGCCCCCGCCGGGTTCATCATGTACAACGCTTTCGGCGGTTTCAACCCGACGCCGAAGATCAACGTCGAGCTGGGTTTCACGTATGCAGAATTCGACAAGAAGCCCAGGGTCGGCAATTCCAAGACCGGGGCCGAGTACGTCTCCAAGAAGATGGGGTATGAACTCGACCTGACGGCGTCCTACAAGCTTTATGACAACCTCACCTACATGATAGGCGCCGGCTATCTCTGGGCCGGCGACGCCTTCAAAGGACCCAGTGACAGCAACTCAGTCGGCAACGACTATATGCTGATGAACAGACTGGCCCTGAGCTTCTAAGGACGGTTTGCTTCGTTAAGCCTTAACCCGGCCCCGGGGAGCAATCCCCGGGGCTTTTTTATCCGCGCACTTCCTCTTCTCCCGAGCCCGATCCAAGCCCTTGACCGCCCGCGCATCGCATGGTATTAATTCACCCCTCGGTCATTTACCGCTGAGGGGAAAATTCAGAGGAACGGACATGCCGATCTATGAATACCAATGCACCGACTGCGGACATCTCTTCGAACGGCTCATGAAGGTCGGCGAGGAGGGGGCGGCATGTCCGGCATGCGGCGCGACGGCAACCAAGAAGCAGGTCTCCCCGTTTCGGACGAATGCCTGGTCGACCTTCCTCGACGGGATGGAAAAACGGGTCAGCCCCCAGAAATTTAAGTAGCAGAAATTCAGTCAGTTAAGGATCCGCCATCGAAAAGATTCACGGCAACCTGACCGGCCTCGGACCGGCCCAGATCAAGCGCATCGGGCAGCTCCACCGGCGGCGCGTGCCGCCGGAACGAATCGTCACCCATGAACTGGCCCGCCAACTCACCGAGCTCTCCCGGGAGATCAACCGCCAGATCGGCCTCCTCATCACCCGCCGGGGGGAGATCGCCTATGTCATCGTGGGCTCTCATCATAACATCCTCATCCCGGCTCTGGACGGCTTCCGTTCCGCCTCCCATCGATTCAGGGGGCTCCGTCTGATCCATACGCACCTGGCCGGCGAGGAGCTCACCACCGACGACCTCACCGACCTCGCGCTGTTGCGCCTCGATCTCGTCTGCGCCCTGGAGACCGGCGACGACGGCCTCCCCGGTTATGCCCACACCGCCCACCTCATCCCCGAAAATCCGGAGGGGCGCTTCTGGCTGACCCTCGACCCTCGGCGCCCCGCAGAGCTGGATCTCGAGTTCACCTCATTCATTACCGCCCTCGAAGGGGAATTTACCAAACGGCAGAGGACACGCAAGGTTGAGGCCGTCGACCGCGCCATCCTCGTCCGCGTGGAGACGAACCCCTTTTTCGACGGCGAGGCCTCCCTCGCGGAGCTTCGGGAGCTCTGCCGTACTTCCGGCGTCGAGGTCTTCGATGCCGTGATTCAGCACCGTCCGGAGGTGGACCCGCGCTTCCTCATCGGCAAAGGAAAACTTTCGGATCTCGTAATCCGCGCAATGCAGATGGACGCGAACCTGCTCATTTTCGATCACGAACTGACCGCCGCCCAGATCCGTTCCATAGCCGATTTTACCGAGATGAAGGTCATCGACCGCACCCAGGTGATCCTCGATATCTTCGCCCGGCGCGCCCATAGTCGCGAGGGCAAGATCCAGGTGGAGCTGGCTCAGCTCAAGTACCGCCTCCCCCGGCTCACGCGGCAGGATGCGGGCCTTTCCCGGTTGGCGGGAGGGATCGGCGGCACCGGTCCGGGCGAGACCAAACTGGAGGTTGACCGGCGGCGGACGCGCGAGCGGATCCACCACCTGGAAAAGGATCTGAAGAACATCGAAAAGGCACGGGGACAGCGGCGCGGCCGTCGTGACCGGGCGGGTCTTCCCGTCATCTCGATCGTCGGCTATACCAATGCCGGCAAATCGACGCTTTTAAACGCCCTGACGAAAAGCGACGTCTTCACCGAGGACCGCCTCTTCGCGACCCTGGATCCCAAGAGCTCGCGCCTCCGCTTCCCGCGAGATACGGAAGCGATCATCACTGATACGGTCGGCTTCATCCGGGAGCTGCCGAAGGAGCTCGTCGCCGCCTTCAGGGCGACCCTTGACGAACTCCAGGAGGCGGACATTCTCCTCCACGTGATCGACGCAGGAAACCCCGCCTTCGAGGCACAGATCACAGCGGTCGAGAAGATCCTTCAGGATCTGGAGTTAATCAGGAAACCGACCCTTCGGGTCTTCAACAAGACGGACCGCCTCACGGACCGGACGCTTCTCGAAACCCTCTGCCGGCGTTTCGACGCCGTCGCCATTTCCGCCCTCAATCCGGCCACGCTCCCCCCCCTGATGGAACGGCTGGAAACCCTGATCCGGACAACACCCACCTGCCATGCCTATCCACCGCCGGCAGAAAGTTCCGCACAGGAAATGCCGGAATGAAGAACAGACCGCCCTGTCGTTTGCCGCGTACAGACAGATGATCGGCCATGGATTCATCAGCTTTGATGTCCGCCTCCGGCGTCGCGGCCCTTTGGACGCTGCTCAAATACCGGGTTGCAGACGGAACAGGGGGTTCGCGGTGCAAATTCGTGAAAATTTGCATTGACAACGTATTTTCAAACCTGTATACAGATATACCGAGATTTATGATTTTATGGAACTTTTTCACTCGGGAGAACGTCACTCATGTCCGTGGCGAGAAATGATCTTCTTGACTTTCATCGAGAAACTTTGGTGGACGGATTGGTGCAACTCCTGCTGGAATCGATATTCTCCGGTAAGTACCCCCCCAAATCAATGATCAGCGAAGCGAGCGTTGCAAAAGAGTTCGGCGTAGGCCGTGTTCCGGATCGCGAGACTCTCCTTATTTGTCTTTGGCAAGGCAAGTTCGTTGGGCGCTGCCATATGCCCTACTATTTCAGTCGAATCCGGCGAAGGGATATCAAAGAACGGAGCCCCGGCAGTCCCGGACAGAAGACTTTCCCCGCGCCCGCACCGTTTTCGGCGGAGGGGCACAGTGAGTATCCTGAGAACCCCGGATCAGCGGCAGGCCACCTTCTCTTGAAGGTCGGGTAGATGTGTTGGTGAGATATTCATTATCGTAGGAGGTAAGGAGAAATAATGGGTATGGGAAATCTTCGCTATAAGTTGGTAGAGGGCTGGGAGAAACTTCCCGCTGGCCTCAAACACCTGGACTGCGTCGGGGCAGGAGTGGACGCCAACGACCGCGTCTACCTGATCACGCGCAGCGATGCCCGGGTGATCGTGTATGAGCAGGATGGGACCTTCGTAGCCGCATGGGGCGAGGGGGTCTTCACCCCGCGCACCCACTGCATCAGGTTTGGCCCGGATGGAGCGGTGTACACCGTGGACGATGGCAATCACACCGTCCGCAAGTTCACCCCCGACGGAAAGCAGTTGATGATGCTGGGAACGCCCGGCGCGGCGACCGACACCGGTTATGTCAAGGAGAAGGGGATCAGCAGTATCACCCATGGCGGCCCCCCATTCAACCGTCCTACCGGTGTCGCCTGCGCCCCTAACGGCGACCTGTATGTTTCGGACGGCTACGGCAACGCCCGCGTCCATCGCTTCAGCGCCGGCGGCCAGCTTATTCAATCCTGGGGAGAGCCCGGCACCGGGCCCGGCCAGTTCAACCTGCCCCACGACATCTGGGTGGCTCCCGACGAGCGCGTTTTCGTGGCTGACCGGGAGAACGATCGAATCCAGATCTTCAGCCCCACGGGCGAGTTTACGGAGCAGTGGACCCACGTACAGCGGCCCACAGGTCTGTGCATTCGTGACGGTCTGATCTACGTTTCGGAGCTGTGGTGGATCCCGGGGTCGCGCTCCTTGCGGCGCGGTAAGATCGAGAAGGATGAGCCCGGCCGGGTCACCGTAATGGATATGAGCGGCAAGGTGCTGGCGCGCTTCGGACACGAGGGTGAGCGTACCGCCCCGGGAAACTTCATCGCGCCGCACGGGATCTGCGCCGACTCCCGCGGCGACATTTATGTGTCGGAGGTCACCCACACGTTCGGCGCCAGCAGGGGACACGTGCCGGTCGGGTCCCACATGTTCCAGAAATTCGCCCGGCTGTAGCGAATACGTTGTAGGGCTGACGGGGCGGGGACGCGATCATGCGGGCGCGTCATCTTCGGGGTGCTGGTGAACGCCGGTGCTCAGAAGAATCTTATATCACGAGGGAGGTGTGTTTATGGCTGGTTATCCGAAAATACTTCACACGGAAGAAGGTATGCGCGACGGGTTGCAGATCGAAAATCAGAACATTTCCGTCGAAGATAAAATCCGTCTCATCGACGCGCTCTCGGAGACCGGCCTCAAAGAAATCGCCGTCGGCTCTTTTGTTAGTCCCAAATGGACGCCCCAGATGGCATGCATGGATGATCTTGTACGCGGCTTCCACCCCAAACCGGGTATTCGATACACGTATACCGCATTGAACGAGAAGGGATTTGAGCGCGCACGCGCATTCACGCCTCCGCTTTCTGCGCGGATTGCCGAGTACTCGACCAAGCTTGATATGTGCGATGTCTTCGCTCAACGCAACACCAATCGTACGCAGGCCCAGCAAATTGCAGGATGGGCCAAGCAGATTGAAAAAGGACGAGCCAACGGCATAACCGAAGGCGGCATGTCCATCAGTAATCCGTGGGGTTCCAATTGGACCGGCGAGTTCACGCAGGAGCAACGCATGCGGATGTATGACCGGATGTATCAGATGTGGGCCGATGCCGGCATTGCGGTCACGCGTATCGGTTTCTCGGATGCGATGAGTTGGAATATGCCACACCAGGTTGAACGGCAACTGGCGGCGATTAAAGAGCGCTGGCCATCCATTACCGATTTCAACCTGCATTTCCACAATGGGCGAGGGACGGCTCTTGCCTCGATCTATGCCGCGCTCCGTGTGCTGGACGGCGGCGACACCCTGCGCCTCCAGTCGTGCATCGGCGGCATGTCCGGTTGCCCGTATTGCGGGAATGGACGCGCTGCAATGATGGCAGCAACGGAAGATCTGATGCACATGCTGGAGGAAATGGGCATTAGCACCGGCGTTGATCTATACAAGCTCGTTGAAGTGGTCTGGCTTGCGGAAGAGATCGTCGGGCATCTTCTCTACGGGCATGTTTCCAAGGCCGGACCGCGACCTCGTTATGACCATCTCTACCCCATGGATATGCCGCACATCGAAACGCTCGAGCAGGCCAAACACTTCATTCTGGGTCCGAAAGCCTACGAGGGCGCGCCGTCGCCCTGGGCATCCCCGATCACCAGCTTCCAGCGCCCCGATTGCCGACTCCAGCAAAGCGCTCCGATCAAGAACCGGCAAACGGATGAGTCCGTACCGGCGTGAACGTTTTAACGCTCTCCTGACGGGCGGCGCTTTTTCGCCATTAAATCTTTTTTAAATTTGCGTTGACAAATTATTTTCAAATCTGTAGACAGATACACAGATACACAGAGATCAATGATTTGATGGACCTTTTTCTCTCGGGAGGAAAGTCACCTATGTCCGCGATGAGTAATAGCCTTCTTAACTTCCACAGGGAGACCTTGGCAGACAGATTGGTGCAACTCCTGCAGGAATCGATATTCTCCGGCAAGTATCCGCCACAATCAATGATTAGCGAATCGGGCGTCGCGAAAGAGTTCGGCGTAGGCCGCGTTCCGGCTCGCGAGGCTCTCCTGCGTCTTGAGGAAATGAATTTGGTTCGCAAGAGCCATCTCCGGAGGGAGATCGTGAAACTCAGTCCGGAGGAGTTTGCCCATATGTACGAACTGAAAACCGCCATTGAAGCCTTTGGAGTCATAAAAGGTTCTCTGCTGGCCGGTGAACAGGAAATAGCCGCCGTTAAAGAAATCTTAGACGGGATGGAACAGGCGACAGCACAAAATGACATCGTCCAACGGAGAAATTTGAACCAAAACTTTCATGAAACGTTGGTTTCCTGCTGCAAGAATAAAAAACTCATTGATGCATTTTTACCCTTGACAAGGCAGTTACGCTGGACGACATCCCTGATCATGAAACTTCCTGATCGTCAACGGGAGTCTAATCGCGAGCATCGAGAAATCTTCGCCGCTTTCCAACAGAAGAAAACAGACAAACTGCGGAAGTTAATCGAGAAGCATTCCAGTGACCATGTGAATCGTGTATTGGCTCTCATGGAATCGAGTGAATAAGTCCGGTTTGATTCCTCCGATGGAATGGATACGGAGTATCATATTATCGTAACCCGTTTTTTTTCAGCCATGACGGTGATCGTTCCGGATTCATCGTTATTTGCTTCCGTACGCAATGGCTCGCGCTATCCAACACAATAGAAAGGAGTTTCTGTAATGACGATTCATCGAAGGGAATTCAATCCGACCGCGCATGGAGCTTTGGAGGGGATCCGTGTCTTGGATCTCAGCCGCCTTGTGTCGGGCAATACGTTGACGATGGTGCTGGCGGATCTCGGTGCGGAGGTCGTTAAGGTGGAGACGCCAGCCGGCGACAGCCTGCGCGAATGGCGGCGCGAGGGCATCTCCACCCATTGGAAGATGCTCGGCCGCAACAAGAAGAGCGTCGGCCTTGATCTGCGTCAAACCCAAGGCACGGAGCTGTTCAAGCGTCTCGTCAAAGAGGCGTCCGTCTTGGTCGAGAATTTCCGTCCGGGCACATTGGAGAAAATGGGGCTCGCACCCGATGTGCTGCTCGAGATAAACCCCAAACTGGTGATCGTGCGCATTTCCGGGTGGGGCCAGATCGGACCCTACCGCAACCGTCCGGGCTTCGGGACCCTGATTGAAGGTATATGCGGCCTGGCTGCCGCCAACGGATTCCCCGAACGCGAGCCCGTCTTGCCGCCCGGACCCATCGCCGATACCGTTGCCGGCTACGCCGGCGCCATGTCCACTTTGGCGGCGCTCTGGAATGTCGCAATCAATGGCGGGCGAGGCCAGGTTATCGACCAGCCGCTGTTCAATCCGCTCTTCATCACCCAGGGGCCGCAGTCGGCGAACTATCGCCTCAACGGCGAGATTCGGAAGCGCGACAGCAACAGCGCCTTCTTCACCGTGCCGCGAGGTCTTTTTAAAACGAAGGACAATCAGTGGGTGTCCATGTCGGCCTCCATGGAACCGATGCCGCGGCGCGTGATCGAGGCTGTCGGTAAAGGTGAATACAACTCAAATCCTGAATACAATACGATCAAAGGACGGATTGCCCATCGGGCGGAGATCATGGGCTGGATCTCCGACTTTATCCTGACCATGAACCAGAAGGAAGCCGTCGCGTACTTCGAGGCGCGCGAGGTCACCGTTGCTCCGATCTACGACATATCGCAGATCATCGAGGATCCACACTTTCAGGAAATGGAAGCCATCGTCGACCTACCCGACGACGAGATGGGCTACATCCCCATGTTCGGCTTCGTCAATACGTTGAGCGGCACACCTCAAGAATTCTACAGGCCCGCCCCAAAGATCGGCGCGCACAACCGCGATATCGTTTCCTGGATCGGTCTGCCCGAGGACGAAATCACCGCCCTCGAACAGGCAGGCGTCCTCCACACAGGACGCACGTAAAAAATCGTATCTCTTGATATAATGGACGTTTTGATCTTAGGAGTTGCATACGTTATGGCAGGGGCAAAAACAAAAAACAAGGAGGGAAGGTTATGTATCAGGCGAAGAAAATCTCAGCGGTAATCTTTCTATTGCTCGTGGTTGCTTTTATGGGGATTCCGGCTTTGGCGGCAGCAGCGCCGAATTACTACCCAAAAGATTATGACAAAATTATCGAGGGGTCGCGCGCGGAGAAAGGGCTGTATATCTACTCGAATGTGTCGACTGACAATTGGAAACCCATATTGGCCGTCTTCAGTAAGCTGTACCCCTGGATCAACATTAAACTTTTGGACTTGGGGGGGTCCGAGGTCTTACCGCGGTACATCGCCGAATCTGAAACGGGCACTCCTACTGCAGATTTTCTGATTACTCAATCAGCCCCCGGATGGGCCAGGCTCCTCGGAGAAAAGAGACTCCTGCGCTATCCATCTCCGGAAATTCCCCATCTACCCAAGTGGTCATCACAACAGGAGACCGTCTATAGCTTCTCCGCCGATCCGTCCATTATGTTATGGAACACCAAAATATTTCCGGCAGATATGATTCCTAAGGGGATGGCTGACTTCGCAGAAAAAGTCCAAAAAAAGCCTGAATTCTTCCGGGGGAGACTCACATCCTACAACGAAGCCGCCTTTGGTGGATATTCAGCTTTTGGACTCTATAAGCATCATGGCGAAAAGTTCTGGACCTGGCTGGACATCATCGGGCCGTTAACGCGTCCCGGCAGTTCAGGTGGTGACCAGCTCGAAAAGATCCTGTCAGGCGAGTATATGATGAGCTGGAATTTTAGCGCCATCAATCTGGCCTCTTCTACGGCGAAGAGAGCAGGCAACCTTATTGGGTGGAAATACACGGAAGATGGAAACGTTGTCCTGGTACGGGGCATGGGTATTACTGTTAAAGCATCTAACCCCAATTCTGCTAAATTACTGCTTGATTTTCTCCTTTCCCAGGATGGGCAGGTGGCGATGAGCAAGGGTAACTTTACCGTTTACCGACCGGATGCGGCAGAAAAAATCCCAGAGCCAACGCTGCATGTTGCGGGACTCATAAAAGCCATCGGTGAGAAAAATATGGTTGTTGTCGGGTGGGATCCCGACTACGGCAATGAGGCGAAGTTTAAGGCGGTTCAGAGCCGGTGGCGCCAAGCCGTTTTCGGAAAGAAGTAGCAATACGCAAAGCCCCGGCAGTTTCGGATAGGAGCCTTGCCTTCCTTCCCCGCCGTTTCGGGGGGAGGGCGAGGTGAGTATCCTTTGATCATTGGCGGCTGCTGAAGTCGACATGAGGGATCAAATTACCTAACATTGCCCCGAGAATATGAATTGCTAAGGAGAATGTCCGCGATGCGGTTGTTGTGGCCCAAACGTAGTCCGGTAATACAGTGGTCGGGAGCCCTCACGGCCATCCTGTCGGTGGCTTTCCCCCTGGTTCCCCTTGCCTATCAATCTTTTCTTGACCGTCCTATTTATGAAGCGGCAAGTCGTCTCACCCTGAACAATTATCTGAACCTCTTCACCAATCCGCTCTTTCACCAGACGGTACTCAACTCGTTCCTGTTCGCGCTGATGGCTTCCACCGCGTCCGTTTTCCTGGGGGCCTTGGCTGCCATTTTTGTCAATCGGACGGATCTGCCGTTTGATCGTCTTTGGCGGAGTATATTTCTCTGGCCATTTTTCGTATCAACAATCATCATGGTATTCGGTTACATACTTATGTACGGTCCTAAGGGGATGATCTCGAATTACCTGCAGCAATTCATCGGGTTTGTTCCCTGGAACCTCTATACCATTCCAGGGATGGCGGTGGTTTCGGCGATCCACGGGGCGCCGGTGTCGTTTCTTTTCTGTTCGTCATCCGTGGTCCTGGCAGACTCCAGCCTCGAGGATGCGGCGAGGGTATCGGGCGCCGGGCCGTATCGAGCGATTGGTTCGGTTACTCTCCCTCTTCTTCGGCCATCGCTTCTCTTCGCAGCCGTCCTGAGTTTCACGGGCGCCTTGGAAGCCTTCAGCACACCGGTGCTGCTGGGGAAGCCGGTGGGAATCCTGATGTTTACTTCCTTTCTCTACGAACAGGGGATCCAGGCGGTGCGTCCCGACTATGGATTGGTGGCCAGCGGTGCCATGGTGGTCGTGGCGTTGGTTACCGGCATGATTGTGATTCAGGAGAGACTGCTGCGGAACGTCAGACGGTTTGTTACGATTCGAGGGAAAGCCACGGCGCCCCGGAAGATACGGTTGGGGGTGATGAAGCCCGTGGTTGTCGGCCTCGTTTTCCTTTGGCTTATGGTGACCATTATCCTTCCGTTGGGTGCGGTTGTTCTGAGATCGTTTGTCGCGGTATTGTCGCCATTCATTCCCTTTTGGGAGATGTTGACGTTAGACAACTACGAGAATATCATTACAAATTCGACAAATTACATGTCTATTTGGAATGCCATGTACATAGCCGTCATAGGAGGCGCCTTGTCTACGGCCTTCCTCATTCTGATAGCTCTGATAGGTCGTCGATCAAATTTCCCCGGTAAGACAATCCTCAATTTCGTGGCATTTTTCCCCCGTGCGGTTCCGAGCATCATTATCGGGTTTGGTTTTTTTATGGGGTTCATCATGTTTCCCTTTCTCGGCCCGATACGCAGCACGATCTGGGGACTGATCCTGGTTTACACCGTGCGACACATGCCGAGTGGTTTCGGTAACATTTCCGCTCCGATCTTACGGATCAGCGAAGAGATGGATAACGCCGTAAGGGTGTCGGGGGGGGATTGGTGGACAGCGGTTCGCCTGGCGGTGATTCCGTTGCTGAAGCCGGCAATCTTATCGACATTCTTGCTTCTCCTGGTAATTTTTACGAAAGAGTATAGCGCTGCGCTGTTTATCATGGCTCCGGGATCAGAGGTCGCCGGGGTGGTAATGTTGAATCACTGGTTTCAAGGAGAAGCGGGGACGGCAACGGCGATGTCCGTGGTTCAATTGATCCTTACGGCGGTTGTGGTAATCTTCGCCAGTCGGGTACTGAGGGTGAAAATTTATGGCTAAACTATTGATTGACGGTTTGCAGAAGCGGTTTGGATCAGTGAAGGCGATTGATGGAGTGACGCTTGCTGTTGAGGATGGGGAATTTGTCACGCTCCTGGGACCGAGCGGATGCGGCAAGACGACAACGCTCAATTGCCTGGCTGGTCTGGAGACCCCGGATCAGGGGACGATTCGGGTAGGCGACAAAATGTTTTTCGATTCCAGCCGATCGATAGACCTCCCGCCGGAGAACAGGAATGCAGGACTTGTTTTCCAATCCTATGCCCTTTGGCCTCACAAGACGGTTGAAGCCAATATTGATCTTCCGTTGCGTCTCCGGAAATATGGCGGACAGGAGATCCGTCAGCGGGTCGAAAAGATCATGCAGGTGGTGGAATTGAGCGGATTGGAAAAGCGTTACCCTCATGAGCTTTCCGGCGGCCAACAACAACGGGTGGCACTGGCCCGCGCACTCGTATACGAACCTTCCATCCTCCTGCTGGATGAGCCATTATCCAATCTCGACGCCAAATTGCGGGAACGGGCCCGGTTCTGGCTGCGACAGGTTCAAAGGCGGATCGGCACTACGACCATCTATGTCACCCATGATCAGCTGGAATCGCTGGCCCTCTCGGATCGAATTGCGGTGATGAAAGACGGGAAGATTCTTCAGATCGGGAGACCGACGGAGATATTCGAGAAGCCGAGCGTTCCGTTTGTCGCCGATTTCATGGGCACCAATAATTTTTTTGAGGGGACCATTCAATCGATGCAGAGGGACCGAATGACCTTGCAGTTGTCCAATGGCCGGGTGCTTATCGTGCCCACGATTATGGACGCGGCCCTCGGGAAGAAAGCAACGATGGCCATCCGGCCTCAGAATATTCAGTTGATTGCCAATTCTGAGGTAGATAGTAAGGATCCCAATATTTTCACTGTCAGAGTAGTAGGCGGTCAATACTTAGGAACGTACTATGAATACATCGTCAACGACACCGACAGAGATTTTCTGTTCCATACCCGTAAGGAAATTCTTGGTGATCATGCGACCGTTCATTTTGATCCGGGGGAATGTTCGGTGTTTCTGAGTCAATAGGAGGACGAGATAATATGCTCTCGGATACGCGGGGAGTGATCCGGACTGCTCGTCTTGCTCACGGGATGACAAAGAAGAATCGGTTTTTTCTTGTGGGAAGCGGTGGAAGAACGGGAAGGGCTGGTAGTGAGGCATGTGTTACATTATCTGAATAGGAGGACGGTTATGAAAAGAGTGTCTTGTAAGGTGCAAGGGAAACGGTTAGTTTCATTCGGAATGATAATTCTTTTGCTTGGATTCATGGCTTTCGTCGGAGCGCCGGTCTTTGCCGCCGCAGGGGCCGATTATCCCTCCAAGCCAATCTTGTTTTACGCCCTGTCAACTCCGGGAAGCGGTTTCGACACGACGACGCGGGCAATTGTCAACACGCTCACGAAGGAGAAGCTCGTTACGGTGCCGATGCCTGTTGAGAACGCGACAAACGCGTCGCAGGGACTTGCCATGACCGTCACACGGTATAAGGGCGATCCCTACATGATTTCCGTCCAATCCATCAACGGAATGATGCGGTATGCCACAGGAGCCAGTCCTTACTATCACAAGGATTATCTGCCGCTCGCCGGTCTGATCAACACCTATTACGGAATCGCGGTCAGGATGGATTCGCCCTATAAAACACTGGGAGATCTGGTCAAGGACTTAAAGGAGAGGCCGGAAAAAACTCCCATCTGCGGAGGAGGGTCGGATGACCGTCCGTTTTACGGTGCAACGTTCATGAAAGCCGGCGTGGATATCAACAAGATCACCTACGTTGTTTACAGCGGGGGTGCGGAGACCAGTATGGCCATCCTGGAAGGAAGTTCCAAGGCGGCAATTAACTCGGTGGATGAGCAATTGGGGCTCGTTGAAGGAAAAAAAATCCGGTTATTGGCGGTCAGCGCGCCGAAACGGTATGCGCACCCGGTTTTGAAGGATGTTCCCACCCTTAAAGAATCGGGTGTTGATTTTGAGTGGGCAAATATGCGCTACACGTTCGCCGGACCCGATTTTCCGGACTATGCCAGAAAATACTGGCTTGATATATTTACCAAGATGGTTAAGACCCCTACCTGGAAGCAGACGATATCGAGATACCAATGGGATGATGCTTTTATGATCGAAGGCCTGAAGGACGTACTGGACAAGAAGCAAGCCGTCGTCACGGACGTGTTGACGAGATTAGGGATGACTCCCAAGAAGTAGGGAAGTTTCGTGGAAGAGTTCTGATAACCGCTCACGGTAGATTTGAAAAACAGAGGAGCGGGTAATTCCTCCTGCGTCCCCCCCGGGCTCCACCGGGGGGGACGCACCGGATTCAACAATTCCGGGAGCGGGATAAAGATCATCCGTCGTGCCATCAGCGGATTTCTTTATTACCCGCCCTCCCCATGATTTTTACTCTTGGTGGGTTCGGGTTCGTGCGAATTCCGGAGCTTGAAGAGCACACCAGAAGAAACTGGCGTATTTCTTAGACCGGATAGCGGTCCCGATCCGGGAGGGTGTCATAGGGACGTGCATTCTTGCGCAGGTAAAACACAAAGGAGGTTTTCCGATGGATTCTTTCATTTCAAATCTTTCCATGGGGTTCGGAACGGCTCTTTCGCTGCAGAACCTGTGGTGGTGCTTTTTCGGGGTCTTACTCGGCACCATCGTCGGGGTTTTGCCGGGGCTCGGTTCTTTAAGCACGATGGCGATTCTCCTCCCCATGACCTATGGCATGGATCCTATTGCGGCAGTAATCATGCTGGCGGGCATACATTACGGCTCCAGTTACGGCGGGTCTACCACCTCCATCCTCGTCAACATTCCCGGAGAGGGTTCTTCCATGATGACGTGCCTGGACGGATACCCGATGGCGAAACAGGGGAGAGCGAAGGCTGCCCTTGCCACCTCGGCCATCGGCTCCTTCTTTGCCGGCACCGTGGCTGCGGTCCTTCTCATGTTCCTGGCAACTCCCATCTCTTCGCTGGGGATGAAATTCGGGCCTCCCGAATATTTTGCCGTCATGCTGCTGGCCTTGACCATGGTGGGCAGTCTTTCTACCGAATCTCCCCTCAAGGGGATCTTCATGGTTCTCTTGGGCCTGCTCTTGGCGGTCGTGGGAGCCGATCAACAGACCGGCCAAATCCGTTTCGCCTTCGGCTCGGACGACCTCATGGATGGAATTAATTTCATTGTGGTCGCTATCGGGATGTTTGGCGTGACCATAGTTATGGAGGAATCAGAACGGGTCTGGAGATTCGGGTTCAAACCACCGCGGGACCGGATTAAGGGTGCGGGATTGTGGATTACCTGGAGCGAACTGAAGGAATCCTTCATGCCTTACGTTCGTGGTACGTTCATCGGTTTTGCGACCGGTGTGCTTCCCGGCTTGGGCGGCATGACTGCCACCATTCTGTCGTATGGCCTTGAGAAGCAAGTTTCCAAACACCCGGAAAAGTTCGGGAAGGGAGCCATAGAGGGGGTTGCGGCGGTAGAGGCATCCAACAATGCCAACAACGGGGCGAATTTGGTGCCGTTGTTGACCCTTGGCATACCGGGAAACGCTTCCACCGCCTTGTTGCTGGGCGCTTTTCTGATGTACGGCCTGAGACCCGGACCCCTCCTTATGGAGACCAACCCCCAATTTTTCTGGGCGGTTCTCGCAAGTCTCTATATCGGGAATGTCATGCTCCTCATTTTGAATCTGCCGCTGGTCAACGTCTTTGCGAGGCTCCTGGACGTACCGGAAGCTTTACTCAACGGCTTCGTGATCGCCCTCTGCGCTTTAGGGGTTTTTACGAGAAAATCCTCGATAACAGAGTTGTATATCATGGTAATTTTCGGTGTCTTCGGCTACTTCACGCAAAAGCACAAGTATCCGGTAGCCCCATTGCTCCTCGGACTGGTTTTGGGGGATCTGCTGGAACAGGGATTTCGACGTTCGATGTCCATTTCGAACGGAGATCCCACGATCTTTTTCACCCGGCCGATTTCGCTGGCCATCATGATTGCAGCGATCATATCACTGGTCTATTCGTTCATGAAGTTCTACCGGCGACGGCCGGAGAATGCGGGATAGCGGAGCCGATGAGATCAAGCGGGTGTATTGACAAAATCGAACTTAAGAATCAAGATTGAGCGAGAGGAGCAATTATGAAAGACCTGTTCACCTTTGATCGTTTCGTGGTTATCCTGACAATCCCCGTGGCCATATTCCTGATCATCGTGGCGCACAAGGCACCCAGACCCAATATGCCGCAGGCCATTGGTCCTCATGTCTGGCCCATAGGAATTCTGGGCCTCATGATCGTATGCGCCGTCTTTCTGTATCTTCAGACAATCCGCGAAAAACGGAAGTCGTTACCCCGCGCGGATACTTCCGCACCTGAAATGGACAGGAAGTGGTACAGAAAACCTGAAATGACCGGGGTATTGACGATTGCGGGATTGTTGCTTTACGTGGTATCCCTCAACGCGGTGGGGTTCATCATCTGCACCTCCCTGCTGGTGATTTATCAAGCCCGCGTCATACAGAAAGGCAAATGGGTTAGGAATATCGTTTCTGCCTTGATATTCAGCTTCGCGATCTATTTTGCAATGTCGAAATTGCTTATGATGAGGCTTCCTCCCGGCCTTTTGGATTGGTAGCGGATTTCAAAAGGTACGGAGAACCAATTCCATGTACGCCGGTGCGTTGCAGGCGTCCGATCAACCGTTTATGGAGGGTAAAATGATATCGATTGCGGAGAGGGGTGAACCTACACTGCTTCGGTCTGCTCTGTTTGTGCCGGCCCACCGGGACAACCTGATTCCCAAGGCGCTGGCAACGGGGGCGGATGCGCTCATAATGGACCTGGAGGACGCCTGCCCGCCCGCGGAGAAGGCCAACGGGAGGAAATATGCTCGGGAGGCGATGGAAAACCTCAACTGGGGACGAGTGAAGGCGGCTGTCCGCATCAACGGCATGGACACGAGCCTATGGCAGGAAGACCTGGATGCCATCGTCTGCAAACAACTGTATTTTATCCGTGTGCCGAAGACGGAGACGGCGATACAAATTCAGAAGATCGATGCCGTTCTGGGTTATCTCGAGGCGCTCCGCGGTCTCCCGCAAGGAAGCGTCAGGATCGGCGCCTCCCTGGAGAGCCCGCTCGGGGTCGTGAATGCCTGGGAGATTGCAAACGCCAGTCCGAGGATAGCCATCATGGGCGGAGGGACGGGACTTGACTACCGTGCACAAATGCAGTGCGAGAGGAGAGCGGACAAGCTGGAGTCCGTATATGCGCAGTCGAAGGTGCTTACCATCTGCCGCGCCGCCGGCATCAGCCCGATGACGGGGATGTACCCGGTGGTGAAGGACATCGAGGGGCTCATCAAGGACAGCGAATGGGCGAAATCAATGGGCTTTGACGGCAGATCCTGCATCCACCCGACGCACGTCGAGCCGATCAACAGGGTCTTCAGTCCGGCGCCCGAGAAGCTGGAATGGGCCAAACGCGTGGTGGCGGCGATCAAGGAAGGGAGAGAGAAACGGTACGGCGAGGTGACGCTTGACGGCGTCCTGGTCGGACCCCCGACCATTATCGAAGTCAAACGCATCTTCGCCCGTGCCGGCCTCGAGACCGATATAGATCGGCAAATGCAGTAGATTACACGTTCGCAAGCCCATCGTTGGAGGAGAATGTATGCCTGAGATAGACGGTCTCCTTATCAGACGCTCATCAATGACGTTCCCCATAAACGTCTGGAGATTTGTCGAGAAAGTATGGACCCGGAATGCAGACAGCCTTACAATGGATCTGGAGGACTCCATCCCCTTCACCGAGAAAGATAATGCGAGGAAGCTTGTCAAAGAATATATCCCCATCGTCGGGAAGGGAGGTTCGGATATCTTCGTCCGGATAAACGCAGGCGGCAAAGGACGGTTTCACATCCCGGCCCCGTTCGAGATGACCCGAAAAGACTTGGAAGCCAGTGTCTGGCCGGGACTTACCGGCATCGCCATTCCAAAGCTCTCCTGCGCTCAAGAAGTCCGTGAGGTCGATGAAATCATAACCGCGCTGGAGAAGAGCAGAGGGATGCAGCCGGGGAGTACCGAGATTCGCTGCGGTTGCGAGACGGCAAGCTCCATCATGAATGCCTATGAAATCGCCACCAGCAGTCCAAGGATCAAAGTGTTCAGCGGCGGTCCATCCATAGACCTGCTGACAGACCTGGGAGCAGAGCCCGGTCCCGGCAACCCCCCTGACTTTGGCTGGAGTGCGCAGATCCCCTTCATCGCAGATTGGATGCGTCTCGTGGCTGCTGCTGCGGGGAAGCAGTCATCGGGCCTGGGAGAGAGGGTAACCGTAAAGTTCGGAGATCCTGGTTATGCGGATGCTGTCCGCGAAGCCGCGATCAAGGGACGCCAGCTGGGCGGGCTGGGCGGCGGCGGCATTCATCCTGCAACTATTGCTCCCTGCAACGAGGGCTTCACGCCATCATCGTCGGAAGTCGACTATGCAAAGAAGATCTTGGATGCCTTTGAGGAAGAAGGCTTGAAGAAAGGTATCGCCTCAATAAATCTGGACGGGAGGATGATCGACATCGCCGTCATTATCAGAGCGAGAAGGCTTATTGCACGCGCCGATGCCATTGCCAAGTGGGAGAAAATAAAATCGGCGATCATGAAGAATGCCGACGCAAGAGAGGCGGAGATGAGAAAAGCAATACAAGAGGCGGAGGTCTGCGAGCGGAACTACCGGAAAGGCCTCTGACCCCCGCGGCTACCGCCCCCCCGAGCTTCGGGAAGAAAACGTATGCAAACTACGGATCTCACCCGGTACGATGGTGCAGTTCAGGCCCTCAATCACCCGCGGAAGGCTCCGGGGGTGCATGCCCACCCTCCGTGCCCCAAAGGCTCCATCCCCCCATTGCTCATATAAGTTAACCGATGCGGACTCTCCAGGTTTCACACCAGCGGCATCACGTCCGCTTTTCGATACGAACAACATCTGCGATTAACTATTGCGTCAAAATTCGTTATTGACAACACGCGGATTTTGTTCTAAAGTCCGGCCGCTTTCGCAATCGGAGGTTGTTATGAAAATGGATGGGACGTCAAGAAAGGCCTCTATTGATCGTGGCTTGCTTCGCCGAGGCCTCCTGTTGCGCCTCGCTCTTCTCGGGATGGGTCCAAGCCCATCACCCATCGCTTTCAGGAGATGATCGTCCCGGAAAATCCAGCGCATCCTAAAGGCCATGGGTTGAAGATCCTTGGCCTTTTTTGTTGAGGGGAACACCATGTACGAAGTGATATGGCACGGGCGCGGCGGACAGGGAGTCGTCATCGCCGCACAGATCCTCGCCGAATCAGCCTATCTGCAGGGATTCAAGGGGGTCACTTCGG
Organism: uncultured delta proteobacterium; assembly: GCA_963817385.1. Lineage (GTDB taxonomy): Bacteria > Desulfobacterota > Syntrophia > Syntrophales > UBA5619 > JAKAFS01. The sequence continues at coordinate 329,810 of CAWFOM010000005.1, read as the reverse complement.
CCCCGACCTTCGGCCCGGAACGTCGCGGGGCGCCGCTGACGGCCTCCACGCGGATCTCCGACACCCCGATTCGGACCTTCTCGCAGATCGAAAAGGCCGACATCGCCGTCGTCCTCGATCCGTCGCTCTTCCGGGTGGTCGACATCATGGGCACGCTGAAACCGAAGGGATGGCTCATCATCAACACCGCCCAGAAGGCGGACGAAATCGATAATCCAAACGGCCTGGCCGATCGCCACGGCGGATGCGGCCGCGATCGCCCTACGCTTCCACCTCATCAAGGAGGGGACGCCGATGGTCAACGCCCCGATGCTCGGGGTCTTCTCCCGGGCCTCGGGGCTCGTCTCCATCGAACACCTGGAGAAGGGACTCAAATGGAAACTCTCCGGCGGGGCGGCGGCGACCAACATCGCGGCGCTTAAGGCCGCATACGAGGAAACGAATATCCACAAAACGGTAGGAAGAGGGTAGATATGGAACTCAAAGACGACAATATCTCCGCCATGTGCAAACCGGCCGTCGGCGAGGCAGGGAAGACCGGAGACTGGCGGGACGCCACCCCGGTCATCGACCCTGCGAAGTGCATCGCCTCCGTCAAGAACCGGCCGGCCTGCTATCTCTGCTGGCTCTACTGCCCGGAAGGGATCGTAGCCGCCGGCGTTCCCGTCAAGATCGACCTTGAATACTGCAAGGGATGCGGCATCTGCGCCGAGGAGTGCCCCGCGAAGGCGATTACGATGGTGTTGAACGATGAGGCGCATAAATGAGCGACGTCCAGATCATGACCGGTAATTCGGCCGCCGCTTACGGGGCGAAGCTCTGCAAGGTCCAGGTCGTCTCCGCCTATCCCATCACCCCCTCGACCTCCGTGACCGAAACGATCGCCAACTGGGTCGAGAAGGGCGAGCTGAAGGCGGAGTACGTCCGGGTCGAGAGCGAGCATTCGGTCATGACGGTCTGCGTCTCCGCCTCCACCGTCGGCGCCCGGGTCTTCACCTCGACCTCTTCGCACGGGCTCCTCTACATGCACGAACAGCTCCACTGGGCGGCGGGCTCCCGCCTCCCCATCGTCCTTTGCTGTGTGAACCGCGGCGTCGGCGCCCCCTGGTCGATCTTCAACGACCAGCAGGACTCCATCGCTCAGCGGGATACCGGATGGATCCAGATCTACTGCCGCGACAACCAGGAGATCCTGGATTCCGTGATCCAGGCCTACCGGATAGCCGAGCAGGTCTACTGCCCCGTCATGGTCTGCTACGACGGCTTTGTCCTCTCCCACACGATGATGCCCGTCGACGTCCCCGACGCCGAACAGGTCTGCCGGTTTCTCCCCCCTTACAAGCCCCACACGATCCTCTCCCCGGAAGACCCCCGGAACATCAACCCGGTCATCTTCCCCTGGCAGCGGCGGGATGCAGAGGGCATCCTCCGGGACGGCTACATGGACATGCGCTGGAAACTCCAGCACGCCCTGGAAGGATCGAGGGAGGTAATCATAGAAACGTGTCGTGAATACGCAGAGCTCTTCGGCCGCGACCACGGCGGAATGCTCTGGAGCTACCGGGCGGACGACGCCGAGGTCCTCATCACCGCCATGGGCTCCATCGCCACGGAGGCGACGATGGCGGCGGACATCCTCCGCGAGGAGGGAATCCGGGCCGGCGTCGTCGGTGTCCGCGTCTACCGCCCCTTCCCCCGCGAGGAGATCCGCGAGGCCCTCCGAACAACCCCGGCGATCGTCGTCTTCGAGAAGAACATCAGCTACGGCTACGAGGGGGCGCTCTCGGCCGACATCAAGGCCGCCCTCTACGGAACCGGCATCGATACGCCGATCCATAATTATATCGCCGGTCTCGGCGGCCGCGATGTCAAGGCCAGAGAGCTCGTCGAGGCCACCCGCGCCTCCCTCGCGGCGATCGCGTCGGGGAACAGGGAACGGCAGACATGGCTTAACTGCGTGACGGAGTCATAACATGCCAGAGAAACTCTTCAAGGTGAACAAGGAAGAATACATGCTGCCGGGAAACCGCGCCTGCTCGGGCTGCGGACTCTCGCTGGCCTACCGCTATGTCCTCAAGGCGCTCCGGGAGAACACGATCCTCACCCTCCCCGCGAGCTGCCTGACGGTCCTCCACGGCCTCTACCCGATCACGTCCGTCGGCATCCCGTGCCTGAACTGCACCTTCGCCAGCACGGCGGCGTCGGCATCGGGGATCGTGGCGGGGCTTTCGGCCCTGAACCGGAGCGACATCACGGTCGTCGCCATCGCCGGCGACGGGGGGACGTTCGACATCGGCATCCAGGCCCTCTCCGGCGCCGCCGAGCGGGGAACCGACTTCATCTTCGTCTGCTACGACAACGAGGGGTACATGAACACGGGGACGCAGCGCTCCAGCGCCACCCCCATGGGGGCGCTGACGACGACGACCCCGATCCTCACCAAACAGCAGAATAAGAAGGACATGATGAAGATCATGGAGGCCCACGACATCCCCTACCTGGCGACCACCTCCCCCTCGTTCCCCATCGACCTCTACGACAAGTTCGTCAAGGCCAAGAGGATCAAGGGGACCCGCTACCTCCAGATCGCGACCCCCTGCCCGCCCGGCTGGGTCTTCCCGCCCCGGGACACGGTCAAGATCGGCCGCCTTGCCGTCGAAACGGGGATCTTCGTCCTCTACGAGATCGAAAACGGGAAGTTCCGCTTCACCGGCCGGAGCAAGACCCTCGCCGAGAAGGGAAACCGCGCCCCGGTGATCCATTTCGTGGAGCGGCAGGGGCGCTTCAAGAAGATGAGCCTGGAGCAGTTGGGCAAGCTCCAGCGGTCGGTCGACAGCAAGTGGAATGAGTACCTCAGACGGGCGGAAGCCTGATAACGATCTGTTTTGCAGGCTGTTCAAAAATGGTCAGATGCAAGGCGCGCAAGAACCGAAGAGCGAGGCGTATAGTGTAATACGTCGAGCGATGAGGTTTGCAGCGCAACTGCAGCAGATGAGCGTTTTTCAACAGCCTGCGAGGGGTCGTGACAGGACCTCCGATAATCAGATCGGCGTAGCGCTCCGCGGCGCCCTTGTTCGCCGCCACGGCCCGGCGTCCCGCATCCCCCTTTGCCCGGAGGAGATCGGGGCTCTCGAAAAGCTCCCTGATTCCGGTGAAGAGCTCCTCGGCGCCGTGGACGGTGATCCCCGCCCCCGCCTCCTCGAGAAGGGCCCGCTCATCCTGAAAATCATCCATGTGCGGCCCGTGAAAGACGACCTTCCCCCAGGCGGCGGCCTCAAGGATATTCTGGCCTCCCTTCGGCACGAGACTCCCCCCGCAGTAGACGACCGTGGCGAGGCTGTAGATCTTGAAGAGCTCGCCGATGACATCCACGACAAGAACCCGCTCCTCCCGACGGCTGCGGCCGGCCCGGATCTCCGACATCAGGATGCAGTCGGCAAATCCCGCCTGACGGACCAGCTCCGCGACGGCCGGCCCCCGTTCGATGTGGCGGGGGATGAGGATCAGTTTGCAGTCCGGCCACTCCTCCAGGAGTTTCCGGTAGACCTCCAGGATGAGCGTCTCCTCCCCCTCGTGCGTGCTCCCCGCAACCAGCACCCGCTCCCCCGGCGCGATCCCCACGCGGCCGGCGATCTCCCTCTCGATACCGGGAGAGACCCGGGAGGCGAGGCCGTCGTACTTGGCGTTTCCGAGGAGATGAATCCGTTCGGCGGGCAGGCCGATGGCCGAAAGCCTCTCCTTGTCCGTCTGCGAGATCACGCCGGCCTCGGCGACGGCCGAGAGGACCCCTTTCCAGAAGAACCTCGTCCGGCGGTAACGGCTGAAGGAGCGGGGGGAGATCCGGCCGTTCGCCATGACGATCCGCGTCCCCCGTTTCCGGCAGGTCCGGATGAAATTGGGCCAGAGTTCCGTCTCGACGGGGACGAAGATGTCGGGGTTCACCCGCGCGATCACGCTCCGGACGACCCGGGGGATGTCGAGGGGATAATAGATATGGGCGCTCGCCGCGGGACAGATCTTCCGGGCCATCTCCTGGCCCGTCTCCGTACTCGTCGAAAGGACGATGCAGGCCCCGGGGAGGCGGGCGCGGAGCGCCGTCACGATCGGGGCGGCCGCCGTCACCTCCCCGACCGACACCGCATGGATCCAGATCCGCGGCGCACCCTCCATGCGGGAAAGCGAGTTTCCGGCGGAAGAATGCCGAGCTTGGGGACGGAGGCTCTTCCGGTACTTCCCCGTCAGGAGCATCCGCGCCCCATAGTAGGGGACGGCAAAGACGGCGGAAGCAATAAGCAGCGCATTGTAGATTCCCGACCACATGAACCATAACCTCGCACGGATAGCGAATCCGGCCTTTGCCTACTCCCATACCACGGCCCGTGGAAGTCGGCAAGTGAAAGGCGGGATCGGGCTTTTCCCGATCGGGAGACGCGCCATTATTCCATTGACTCACAGGACGCCCATCGTATATAGCTCCATCGGAACAGCCGGTTCTTTTCGAATTCCGGGAGGGATGATCTTCTCCCGGACGAGGACCGGGTAAACAAAAAAAGAAGGGAGCAAGAAAATGTCGGGAAAAATGTTGAAAGTGGTTGGGGGAGTTGTTTTTTGGACGGTATTCACTGCCGGGGCTGCCATTGCGGCGGGAAAAGGTGAGGTAACATACGAGAAGGACGTAAAGAAGATCATTTCCGAGCACTGCCTGTCCTGTCACGGCAGCGATGCGCCGACCATGGAGGCGTTTAAAAAGGACGAGGCAGGATTCAAGAAAGCGATGAAAGGTCCCAGAATGGATACCTACGCAAACCTCATGGTCGTGGTTAACGGATCGGATACCGGCGCCCTGATGAGGAGGCTTGACGACGGTAAGAGTACCAAGGACGGCAAGCCGGGAAACATGTACAACTATCTGGGCGGAACGGAAGCCGGAAAGTGGCGGCGAATCTGAAAGTGATCAAGGATTGGATCGGCGGTTGGACCCTGAAACGGAAAAAAGACATTACAGAAGCTGAGCTGAAGGCCATCAAGGCTTTGGAGAAATAGGCCATGCAAAAGATCGCACCATCCATCCTGTCGGCGGACGGGAGCCGTCTCGGCGAAGAGATCGCGGCCGTCGAGGCGGCCGGGGCGGACATGATCCATATCGACGTCATGGACGGCCATTTCGTCCCCAACCTCACCATCGGACCGGGGCTCATCGCCTCCCTCCGGAAGACGACGCGCCTCCCCTTCGACGTCCACCTGATGATCGAAAATCCCGAGCGGTACATCGAAGTCTTCGCGAAGGCGGGGAGCGACCGGATCACGATCCACGTGGAGGCCGCGGTCCATCTCCACCGGACGATCGCCATGATCCGCGAGCGGGGCATCCGGCCGGGCGTCTCGATCAACCCGGCGACGCCGCTCTGCCTGGTGGAGCCGATCCTTCCCGATATCGATCTTCTGCTCATCATGACCGTCAACCCCGGCTTCGGGGGGCAGAAGTTCATCGGGGGGATGCTCCCGAAGATCGCGCAGGCCAAACGGATGATCCGGGAGATCGCCCCGGAGGTCCTCCTGGAGGTGGACGGCGGCGTGACGCTGAAAAACATCCGCTCCATCGCCGACGCCGGGGCGGACATCCTGGTCGCGGGCGCCTCCGTCTTTGAAAGCGGCAACTATGCCGAAACGATCCGGGCGATGAAGGCCCTTCTCACCGCACCCGCCGTCACCGTCTGAAAACACCGGGGCGTTCCCCCGCACGATCGATCATCTTCAGGATCTCCTCTGCTGCCGGGCGGTAACGCGTCTGTGCGTCCTTCCGGCAGGAATCGGCAGGGAAACGACGCGACACCGCACCAGGGAATCACCGGCGTCAGCCGTCGGAGAGAGCCTGTCTAACCACCCCGGCCGTCTCCCGGTTCGGCATGACCGGAAAAAAGAGAGGAGGGAACAGGATATGCTGCAGGACATTCTTCTTTCGCCGGAAGAGATCGCCTTGAAACGGGAGGTCCGGGAGTTTGTCAAACACGAGGTATCGTCCGACCTGATCAGAAAGATGGACCGGGACGAGATCACCTATCCCCGCGAATTCGTCAAGGCCCTGGGAGACCGGAATCTCCTCGGCCTGCGCTTCCCCGCAAAATACGGCGGCCGCGGCACTCCCCTGGAGCGCCGAGATCGCCGCCCTCGAAGAGGTGGGGGTCCTGGGAACGGCGCTCGGCTGCGCCTTCTCCATGCCCTCGATCGTCGGCCAGGCCCTTCACTCCTTCGGAACGGAAGAGCAGAAAGAGAAGTTCCTCAAGCCGCTCCTGAAGGGGGATCTGATCTCCGCCGAGGCCCTCACCGAGCCCCGGGGGGGCTCCGATTTCTTCGGCGCCACGACCCGGGCGGAGCTGAAGGACGGCTGGTTCACGGTGAAGGGGCAGAAGCGGTTCGTCGTCGCCGCCGACGGGGCGGACTTCTTCATCGTCTACTGCAATACGGACCCGGAGGGGAAACCCCATGAACGGATCAGCCTCATCCTGATCGAGAAGGACCGGCCCGGCGTCGAGGTCAAGTACCTCTACAAGCTCCTCGGGACGCGGGGCGGCGGGACGGGGAGGCTGATCTTCCGGGACGTGAAGGTCCCGGAGGCGAACCTCATCGGCGGGCTCAACCAGGGGGCGCTCATCTTCGACACGATGATGGTCCCGGAGCGGCTCACCTCGGCCGGCGGCTCCCTCGGGATGGCCCGGGCCGCGCTCGAGGTCGCCGCCCGCTACTCCGACCGGCGGAAGGCCTTCGGGCAGAAGATCCGGAACTTCGAGGGGGTGAGCTTCAAGGTGGCCGACGCGATCACCGCCCTCGACGCCGCCCGGGCGCTGACCATCGCCGCGGGGAAAAGCGTCGACGCGGATCTTCCCGCCGCCCGGCGGCTCGTCAGCGAGGCGAAGAAGTTCGCGACGGACACCGCCTGGAGCGTCTGCAACCTCGCCATGCAGGTGGTGGGCGGCATCGGCTACACGAACGTCTTCCCCATCGAGAAGATGATCCGCGACACCCGCCTCATCCAGATCTGGACGGGCACGAACGACGTCATGAACCTCCTCATCCAGCACGAGTACTACCGCGAACTCCTCAAGGACCCGAACCCGGGCCGGATGATCGAGGCGGACGCCGAGGAGGCCGCCCAGAACGACGAGAAGGTCTACGAGGACGACGAGATGTGGACCAAGGGGTGGTAGGTCAGGCGAGCTGACCGGCCATCTTCTCCCTGACCTGCCCGGCCTCGGCGACGATCCGGGTGATCACCTCGGCCACCGTCGGCTCGTCGTGGAGGAGCCCCACCGCCTGCCCCACGGGGAGGACGCCCCGCTCCTGGTCGCCCTCCTCGGTGGCGAGGCGGATCGCCTTGAAGCCGTTGGCCATGTAGGCAAGCTGCCGGGTGTTCTTCCAGCCGGAGGCCAGGACGCCGATGCAGAGCTTCAGGTAGGGCATGTGGAGCTGAGCGGCGATCTCCCGGGAGTTGAAGAAGGCCGCCGTGAGGTCCAGCCCGCGCCGGATCGCCCGCGCGGCCGTATCGGTCTTCATCACCCGGCAGGAGATCCCGTCAAAGCGGGGAGAGTAGAGGGTGTCGGTGACCCCTTTCTCGAGGGAGAGTTTCTTGAACGAGGCATGCAGCGGGCTCTCCTTCGTCGTCATGAAGCGGCTCCCCATCGCCACCCCTTCCGCGCCGAGGGCCAGGGCCGCCGCCAAGCCCCTCCCGTCGGCGATGCCGCCCGCGGCGATCACCGGTATATCGAGGACGTCCGCGAGGCTGGGGATGAGGACGAAGGAGGTGATCTCCTCCCCGTGGGCGGCCGCCTCGTGGCCGGTCGCAATCACGCCGTCCGCCCCGTAATCCTGGGCGCGCTTCGCGTGCCGGGCGTTGACCACAGTGGCAATCACCTTCCCGCCGTATTCGTGGGCCGCCTTCACGATCCAATCGCCCTTCCCCAGGGCGAAGTTGATCACCGGCACCTTCTCCTCCAGCAGGACCTTCGCGTTCTCGGCGGCCCCCGGAAACAGCAGGGTGGCGTTGGCCCCGAAGGGCTTGTCGGTCAGGCTCCGGATCTCCCGGATCGCCTGCCGCGTCCGGTCCGCGTCGAGCGGCCCGGTCGCCAGGATCCCGAGACCGCCCGCGTTGGAAACGGCCGCCACCATCCGGGGCACGCTGATCCAGCTCATGCCCGAGAGGATGATGGGATGCTTGATGCCGAACAGCTCGGTGATGCGCGTCTTCACAAATGGCCTCCTTTTTCGCCCCGGTTACCTCGCCTGGAGATACCGCCCGATGGTCATGATCTCCGCTTCCTTCGTCCCCTCGTAGAGTTCGAGGATCTTGGCGTCGCGGTACCACTTCTGGACGGGGTACTCCTCGATGTACCCGTACCCCCCGTGGAGCTCCACGGCGTAGTTGGCGCAGAAGACGGCGGTCTGCCCGCCGAAGAACTTCGCCATCGCCGCGAGCGTGTAGTCGGGACGCCCTTGATCAATCAGCCAGGCCGACTTGAGAACCAGACCCCGGAGGGCCTCGATCCGGATCGCCATCTCGGTGAGCTTCATCTGGGTGAGCTGATAGGCGCCCAGCGGCTGCCCGAAGGCGGTCCGCTCCTTGACGTACTTGATGCTGGTTTCGAGGCAGGCCTCCGAGAGGCCGAGGGCCTGGGCGGCGACCATGACGCGCGTCGTGTCGAAGAAGTGCATGAGCTCGCGGAAACCATGGCCCTCTTTACCGACGAGGTTGGCCTGAGGCACTCGGACATCCTCGAGGGCGATCTCCGCCGTGTCGCTCGCGCGGATCCCCAGCTTCCCGTGGATCTTGTTCCGGGTCACCCCCTTCGCGTCCGCCGGGATGATGATCAGGCTGAAGCTGTTGTGCTTCTTCTCTTCGGGATTCGTGATGCACTGTGTCACCATGAAGTCGCAGACGGTCCCGTTGGTGATGAACGTCTTGCTGCCGTTGATCACGTAGTCGCTCCCGTCCTTTACCGCCCGCGTCTTGTAGCCGGCGACGTCGGTCCCGGCGTTGGGCTCAGTGAAGGCCCCGGCGCTTACCCGCTCGCCGCTGCAGACGGGCGGGAGCCAGGTCTTCTTCTGCTCCTCGGTGCCGTACTGGAGGATCGCCTCGCAGCCGAAGGTCGCCGCCGTGACGTTCAGGCAGATTCCCATGTCCACCTTCGAGAGCTCTTCGGTGATAATTGCGTTCCCCAGGCAGCCCGCTCCGGCGCCGCCATACTCCTCGGGAACCCACGCGCCGACAAGCCCCTGGGCAGCCGCCTTCGTCCGGATCTCCGCCGTGTACTTTTCTTTCTCGTCGCATTCCTGTGACAGGGCGGTGAAATTAGCCCGGGCGAAGCGGTACGCCATCTCCTTTAACATCTTCTGTTCCTCGGTCAACTCAAAATCCATGGTTTTTCCCCCTCCCTTCGTCTGAGAAAACCGTCCGACAGCGGTCAGACCCGTCAGGGGGCGCACCCCATCCTCATCCGACAACCACTGTCATGCCGCCACTTCCCTTGAGAGAACGCAGGCCTGCACCTGCGCATTTTCGATGTTAAATTGAAACCCGGTTTGATATAGTGTGGAGAAACGTATAGCATATTCGGGACATGTCGGCAATGACTTCCTGCAAAACGGTTGTTTCTCAAAAGACGCGGAGAACGTCTCCATGCACATCATCGTGGACGGCTACAATCTGATCCGTCAATCGGATGCCCTGAGGAGATATGAACGGATCAGCCTCGAAGAGGGGCGACGGGCGCTCGTGCGGAGCCTCGCCGATTATCGGAAGCTCCGCGGGCACCGGATCACAGTGGTCTTCGATGGCTGGGAGGGCGGCTCGCCCACCGAGGAGCGGGACCGTGCGGGCGGCGTGGAGATCATCTATTCCCGCCTCGGAGAGAAGGCCGACGAAGTGATCAAGCGGCTGCTCCAGACGGCAAGCGAGGAGATCATGGTCGTCACCTCCGATCGGGAGATCGTCACCTTTGCCGCCCGCCGCGGGAAGACCTCCATCGCCTCCACCCAGTTCGATGAACGACTCGAACGGAGCACCGCCGGATCGTTCCCTGCGGACGCCTCCGGCACGGAGAACGCGGACGAGGATGACGAACGGCCCGGCGGGAAAAGAAAGGGCCCCTCCCGGCGGCTCTCCAAACAGCAACGGGCCGCCTTGGCCCGCATCCGGAAACTCTGACGGCTCCGGAAAAACGCATATTCGAGATCACGTACTTCACCTCCGGCTATACCGGAGGATACTTATTCAGGAATTGGGCGCATTCTCTCCGCGACATCGTGCAAATTCAAGATGCCGTTGACGTATCCTGACAAAGTTCTCGTTGGAGCGAAAGTGACGCGTCTCGGGGAGGATCGCTTTACGATGGGGTATCGTGTTGTCAGCGTCAAGCATCGAAAGATAGCCGCTGAAGGCGACGGTGTGATCGTGACATTCAATTATCGGAAGAACAAAACGGTACGTATACCGGATGATTGGAGGCAGCGGATAGCGGATCTTGAAGGTACGGTAAAATGATAATGGTGTGTGATGCGTTGTGTCGTGAGCGCAGGTAAATCTTGCGAGCCGGTGGCTACCCCCCGGACAGAGCCCGGAGGGCAGCCGATGACGGGGTTAATTTGGCTATTAGATGCGACACGCATCCGGTCTGATCAACAGCACGGGAACAGAAGACTGATGCAGCACACCGGATGCCACGCTGCCCAGCATCAGTTTTTTCAGGCCGGTATAACCATGGGTTGCCACGACAATCAGATCCATGCCGTTTTTCTTGGCGTAATCCGTGATTGTATCTGCAGGTCTGTTGGCCTCGATGGACTCTATTTTTACCTTGATTCCCTGCGAACTCAATCGGGACTCCACATCCGCAAGATACTTTTTGGATGCGGCGAAGAGCGGTTCTCTCAGCGCGTTGAGGTCGAACTGCCTGTTTTCCAGCTCGGCCCAGGGGATATCAATCTTAACGACATTCAGGAGGGTAACCTCTCCTACGGATCCATCCTTGATGAGGGATTTGAGATGTGACAGCGTACACTCGGCCAAATCCGAACCATCCAGCGGAACCAAGACCTTCTGATACATTTTCCTACCTCCTTTTCGAATGATGTTCTCTGCTTTTCTCGCTGACATGCCCAGCCTGCGTGCAGTAATGACAATTTCTATTTAGTACGGGCGGAAATGAAAAACAATGTGGATTGAATGGACGTCTAATGGTAGGTAAAAACTACCACTTAGGAAAGAGAGGTAAGAAACGCCATCAGATTGGTTGTTTTGTTTTTTATACCGAATTTAGCGCGGAGATTTTTTCTGTGGAAATCAACCGCCGTTGCTGAAATGTTGAGGATATCGGTGATCTCTTTGGTCGTCTTTCCCTCTTTGACAAGGTTGGCAATCTGAATCTCTCGCGGGGTCAGTTCGAGATAGCTCGATGTCAGATTGTGCAGAAACGGAGAAACGATATTCTTCAGATTCTCCTCAATGATTTTAACTTGAGCGGCTTGTTGTTCATTTAATTGGAGATGTTTCAAATTTTCCAGGTAAGGGAAAACCAATTTTCTGACATTGGTCAATACTTGTTCTTCCAGGGCGGCCTTGTCTTCTTCCCGATGCCTGAGCAGGACCTTCAATGCCGTATTGGCCTCCTCGAGGCTTCGAGATTTGAATTCCAGTGCTTGCTCTGCCGCTTTCTTTTCTTGCCGCTCCTTAACCTCTTGCAGTGCCCGGACAACGGCGGGACCCAGGCGGGAGAGTCGGCTCTTCAGGACGTAATCCGTTGCACCCTGCTTGAGCAGTTCAATGGCTGTTTCCTCACCCAGAGCCCCCGACACAAAAATAAAGGGCACATCCGGACATTTTTGCCCGGCGAGTTTCAATGCCGACAGACCATCGAAGGATGGTAAGGAGTAATCCGAAAGGATGATATCAGGGGAAAATTCATCGATGGCTGTGAGATACGCCTTCTTATCTTTCACGCATCTCGGGATAAAGGTCGTGCCGGCCTCCCTGAGTTCAAACTGGATCAACTCGGCGTCCGTCGGTACGTCTTCCAGGATCAAGATACGCAAATCACTGTTCATGGTCCAATCTCCATTCTTCCCCGCGAACGGGGTTTGTAGGGGACGCCCCTATCGATCCTGATAGGAGGTCTTGTTCATCAAAAGCCAATACGAGGCGATGTGGGCGACAAAGCGTGAAAAACTATCCGCGTCCAAGGGTTTTACGATATAACTGTTGGCCCCCAGAAGGTAGCTATCGATTCGATCTCTCGCTTCATTCGACGATGAAAAAATAATCGTGGGGATGTTTCTGGTCCGTTCATCGGACTTCAAACGCCGCAGGACTTCCAGACCTCCGACCTTGGGAAGCTTTAAGTCAAGCAGGATGAATCTCGGACAACAGGAGTCCGTCTTCTGCAGGCATTCCTGCGGACCGAAAAAGTAATCCAGCGCTTCGGCGCCGTTCCGCAGGACGCGAACCTTGTCGCTGACGTTTTGTTCGCGAAAGGTGTCCAGAATCATCTCCACGTCATGGCTGTTATCTTCAATGAGCAGGATATCGGTAAGATTCATAACGACGTGTTGCTCCTTGCAAGCTTCTCTCATGATACGAATATACCGCCGATCCTCTGTGGCACGATACTGCATGATTATGAAGATATCATAGGCGGAAGGCACTATAATAATAAATCGTTCCGACAGCCAGAAAAAACTTGGAGCCGGGCACGACGTAAAGCTCCTGCCCTAAGGCCGAGCCTATCCAAAGAATCGAGATAAAAAGCAGGAGGAGGGGTACCGCTTCAAACCGATTCAATTGAGGGACTCTGTGCGCCCTTCGGGCAGTCTGCTTTGACGTCGAGCCGATGATCGTATGCGATCCTGTCTTCGCTGACCGAGACTCCGATGGAGAATAAAGCCTCATGCGCCTATCTGTCTGCGATACCATCGATGTATGCAATGCCATTCTTATGAACATATGCCTTTCATGGAGTCATTTCCCGCCGTTCGCTCTGATGATGTTCGGACGGCATATCCAGCATCTGGGCGATGAAGCGTGGCTTGTATTCGATTCTCTGCATATCGGTCCTGAGAGTCTGTCCGAGAAATCCCTCGATGTGAGCCTGAAGTTGCTGCCATCCCTGATCCGGTGTCTTCTGGTCCATATAAATGCCTCCCTTTTATTCTCACTGGGACGGATTCTTCCGCCTCCTTAACTCTTGCACTGAGATGCCATCCCGGGGTTGAGGCGGCTTTCCCCTTATCGGAACAGTTTGGCCGCGATCTCCGCTACGTGTTTACCCTGGTAACGTGCCGCAGCGAGCTCGTTTTCGCTCGGCATCCGCTCGCCGTCACCCCCCGAGATCGTGGACGCCCCGTAGGGTGATCCCCCCGTGATCTCGTCGATGCGCATCTGGCCCGCAAAGGCATAGGGAAGGCCGACGATCACCATGCCTTGATGCAGGAGGGTGAAGTGAAAGGAGAGAATGGTCGATTCCTGGCCGCCGTGCTGGGTTGCGCTGCTGGTGAAAACGCTGCCCACTTTGCCGACGAGGGCGCCTTTGGACCAGAGTCCACCCGTTGCATCGAGAAACTGGCGCATCTGGCCGCACATGTTGCCGAAACGGGTTGGCGTGCCGAAGATTATCGCGTCCGCTGTAGCCAGGTCATCCACTTTACAGACAGGGACATGGGCCAGGGATTTTTGCGTTTTCAGAGCGCCCATCTTTTCGAGGATTTCGTCCGGGAGGGTTTCCGGGACGCGGCAGATCCTGACATCCGCGCCGCTCACACTGCCGGCCCCTTCCTTCACGGCTTCCGCCATCCGGTAGATATGGCCGTACATGGAATAGTACACGATTAACACTTTCATGATGCATCCCCTTTTTATTCAAAGGATGATTTCTTTTCGTCGCAGTAATCATCCCGTTTATCGGGTGGTTCCCATGTCGGATCCCGCCGTAGATTGAAGTTAATGGGAAAAATGGGAAAAGACAATGAGGATCGATGGTAAGCTCATTGGTAGGCAATACCTATCATATAGGCAAGCACGGGCAGGTGTATTCGTATTTGTTTCGGAAGAAGAGTATTCTCTCCAGGGGACTTTCTATTTGAATATTACTCGGCACCCTGAGCAAGTTGTCATGAAACCGCATAGGAGTTATTGCCTACCAATCATCTTGCTATCAATCATGATTGTTTTTGCCGTTGAGTTGCTCCATCCTAAAAAGACGAAAGGAACAATGTCTGATGCATATTTCCGCGTCCGGTGTGGACGCAGCATGACCAAGGAGGTTTTATGTCGATACCTATCCGATCCCGTAAATTCAGTAATATCTTCTCTCCGGTTTTGTTATCCGGAATGGTATGGTTCATATTCACATCCAACCCCGTTCTGGCTTCGGAGATAACAAAAAGCTTCGATCTCAGTACGGCAATTATTCAGATAGCAAAGCAAACGATCCCTGCCGTGGCCCACATCGAAGTGACGGAGAGCCAGGAGGTAGCCAATCCCTTCCTGCCTTTTGCAAACGATCCCTTGCTGAATCGTTTCTTCAACGTTCCGAAGATGCCGAAAAAATTCAAACGGGAAACGAAGGGTTTGGGAACGGGTATGATCATCGATGCTCAGGGGCATATCCTGACGAACCACCATGTGGCGGGAGGGGCAACGAAGATCGAGGTATTACTCTCCAGCGGGGAACGATATCCTGCCAAACTCATCGGAACGGATCCCAAGACCGACCTGGCCGTGATCAGGATTTCCTCAAAAGGACCGCTTCCCTATGTGACGTTCGGGGACTCGGATAAGGTCGAGGTGGGCGAATGGGTTGTGGCTATCGGTCATCCTCGGGGTTTGGACCAGACCGTTACCCAGGGGATCATCAGCGCAAAGCACCGGGCCGGAATCTCGGATCCCGGCAGCTACCAGGATTTCTTGCAGACTGACGCCGCCATCAATCCCGGGAACAGCGGCGGCCCCCTGTTGAATCTTCAGGGGGAGGTGATCGGGGTCAACGCCGTGATCGTCTCCCAATCCGGCGGTTTTGAAGGAATCGGCTTCACCATCCCCAGCAACATGGCCATCCACGTTTCAAAGGCCTTGATTGCTCGTGGCAAGGTGGAACGCGGCTGGCTGGGTGTGGACATCCAGGATCTAACGCCGGAACTGGCAAAAAATGCGCATGCGGAAGCCTTCAAAGGTGCATTCATCGCCGATGTTGTCAAGGGAGGTCCGGCGGAAAAGGCGGGCTTGAAAAAAAATGACGTAGTGATCGCGTTCGCCGGCAGGGCGATTGCCGACTCCGGCATGCTGCGCAATGCGGTGGCTGCCGCTCCTATCGGTCAGGAGGTAAAGATAACCATTGAGCGAAATGGCAAAAGAGAAGACCTGAACGTCATGATCGGGAATCTCGAATCGGCAAATAAAATTTTAGCGAATACCGTCAAAGAACGATTAGGTATAGAGGTGCGTGCCGTCGCTCCGCGGGAAGTCCAAAAGTATAATATGGACAATAATCAGGGAGTCGCCATCACCTGGGTGGATCCCAAAGGAGCCCTGGGAGAAGCCGGATTCGAAGTGGGTGATATCATCCTGGGGATAGAAAATCAGCCGATTGCCGGGTTAGATAATTTTATTGAACTGGTAAGCGTTTTAAAGCCGAACCAGAAGATAACAATCCTTGCTCTTGATCACCGGAGTGGGAATGTGGGTAACGTACAGGTGACAGCGAGATGACGTACATTACCCTGGTGGCAGACGCTTGGCCACGAAATTACTGAAGCTCCGAATATACCCGTTCGATCGCTTCCATGACGTTGCCGGCGGACGTGATCGGGCGGCCGACCACGATGAAGTCGGCTTCCGTCCGCACGGCTTCCTTTACGGAGGCGATTCTGACCTGATCGTGCCGCTCGCGATACCAGGAGGGTCTGATCCCGGTACAGATCTTCTTCAGCGGGTTATCCTGGATGTAGCTCATGTCCTTCACGGAACCCATGATATATTCGTAGCTGTTCATCAGGGCGATGTCCGAAAAGGCCCGAACGATTTCTTCATAGGTCTTGTCGTAAATCCATTTGATTTCGAGGTCCGTAAACGAGGTCAGCGCGGTAACCCCGGCGATATATTTGAGGAGGTTGGTATTTTTCGGCCGATAGTTCGACGAACAGTGGATCGTGACGATATTGGCCCCCGCCCCCACCAGTTTGCCGATGCTGTTTTCCGTAGTCGACGGGATATCGTGCAATTTGACATCGACCATGATCCCCAGCTTCAAATCGTCTTTGAGGAATGAGATAATCTTTGTTGCATCCCCGCTATAGAGCATATCATTGATCTTAACCCCCCAGATCAAGCCCTTATCGCAGGCCTTGGAAAGGGTGGGCAGCACTCCCGATTCCATGGCATGACTGAAGGTCACACCATCCAATGCGACGATTACTTTGGCCATGAAGTCATCCTCCTCTCATGAAATATTTCTCTCCAATCCAGTCCCCCGACGCGTTAACGGGAATCGTTAAGAGAAATTCCTTTACGCGGATTGGGAGTATAGGGGGGTTGGGGTTGCATGTCAACGGGATTTGTCCATTTGTCTCAAAAGTGTTGACAAAGCCGGCGGAACGTGGTTCGAATTACCGCCGTCGGCAAACAAGAGAAACCATCCGCAACGCCGGTATCGTCAATCATACTGAATGAGGAGGTCTATCCAATGAAAATGGTTCCCAAGCTGACTCTCGATGATGCACGCGTCATCATGAACGCGGCGGAGAAGAAGGCTCGTGAGATCGGCGTCGACATGGATATCGCCATCACCGACGACAGCGGCAGTCTGTTGATGTTTCATCGCATGGACAACGCGCGCATTACCAGCATCGATATCGCCATCGGCAAGGCATTCACGGCCGCAGCCGCGCGCAAATCAACGCGTGCGTATGGGCAGACGAGCCAGCCCGGAGGCCCGTCGTACGGCATCCATGTAAGCAACCAAGGGCGCTTCATGATCGTTGCCGGCGGCCTTCCGATCTTCTTCGACGACCAGATCGTCGGCGGTATCGGTTGCAGCTCGGGACACGCCGATCAGGACGAGGTGGTTTCCCAGGCGGGGATTGATGCCCTCGTCGAGAGCATGAAACGGTGACATCCGGCTAAAAAACCTGCTCGCCCAAGACGACCGGCGCCATGTCCGCTGCGGTCATCTCCCCGACCGGCGGTATCCCGATCTGCCGCATGAATACGGTGATCTGGCGGAGGTGCTGGGCCGCGTGGAAGGCCTGCGATTCCAGGAGCTGGAGATGCGTGACCGGCCCGCGACGGGTCTGTACCATCTCGTAAGCAGCATCGTCATCCACGAGGCCGGCGCGCCTGAACCAGGCTGTTCTTACTTCGGCGCAGAAGCTGCCCAGTTCTTCGGAGGTGCGGAAACGGCGGCTGCGACCGTAATCATCCCCCTGCTTCCACGCATAGGTTCCCGAATCCAGGGAATCGGCCATCGGTGGGATGCGATCATGGATGTTGAAGACCAGCTCCCGGAGATCCCGGCCCCGGTTGGGGGTGGGATCCGACAGCCGTTCGGAGGGGACCTGGCGCACCGCCTGTTCCACCGCCGTGAGTATTCGGTTCATGGCGCCGGTCAGTTTCCGGTACGATGCCGACGCCTTCGAGGCCTCCAGCCCCAGGAATGTCCTGAGTTGATCGGTGTGCAGGATCAGGACGTGGCGTTCTCCCTGGACGGCGCACGGCAGCGTTTCCAGACCGAGCGCCTCCCATTCCGCTTTTGCCTCCGGGTCCGAGTAGACGTCCCGTGATCGGTAGTCGATGTGGTGTCGCGAAAGAAACTCCTTCGCCGCGGCGCAGGTCGCTCAGCCGGGCCGCGTGAAGAGTCGAAGTTCGAGATCCTCTTGCATGGGTCAGCCTCCCTTTCTCGATAAGGAATTACTCCAGTTTCAGCAATATAGAAGAAGCGTCCGGGAATGTCAACCGGGCTCCGCAACCATCCCCCGGCCGACGTTGACGGGACTCTGGTTGCTTACTGCGGTGCAGCGTCCGTCTCGACCGGTTCATTGATTTGTTCGGCGAGCTGCCCGGACAGGGGGCGGGGTTTCCGCTTGAAAAACTCGAAATAGATGAGCGGCACGGCGACCAGGGTAAGGGCGGTGGCCGCCACCGCCCCGAACATCATGGCGATCGCGAGCCCCTGGAAGATCGGGTCGAAGAGCATCACGAACGACCCGACCACGACGGCCGCGGCGGTCAGGACGATCGGCCGGAAGCGGACGGCGCCGGCCATGATGAGGGCATTTTTCAAGTGCCCCTTGTCGCGCCACTCCATTTCCATAAAATCCACCAGGAGGATGGAGTTCCGGACGATGATCCCCGCCAGGGCGATGAAGCCGATCATCGACGTCGCCGTGAAGAAGGCCCCGAAGATCCAGTGACCGGGGAGAATTCCCACCAGCGTCAGCGGGATGGGCGCCATGATGATCAGGGGCGTGATGAAGTTCTTGAACCAGGCGACGATCAGGACGTAAATCAGGATCAGGACGGCGGCAAAGGCCAGCCCCAGGTCCCGGAACACTTCATAGGTGATGTGCCACTCCCCGTCCCACTTCAGGGAATAGGTGTCCTCCAGCCAGGGCTGGACCGTGGAATATTGCTTCAGCGCATAGCCTTCGGGGAGTTTGATCTTGTCGATCGTCTCCTTCATCTTCATGATGGCGTAAACCGGACTTTCCTCCGTTCCCGCCACGTCTCCCAGGACGTAGGTCACGTTCTTGAGGTTCTTGTGGTAGATCGTTTTTTCCTCAAACCCGTCGTGGCGTTTCACCAGCTCGGAAAGGGGGATCAGCGCGCCCGTCGGCGTCGGTATGCCGATCGATTTTAGATCGCTGATGTCGGCCCGTTTCCCCAGCGGCATCCGCAGGAAAAGCTCGACGGGTTCCTTTTCTTTTTCCAGATGAACCAAACCCGCTCCCATACCGTTTAAGGCGATCCGTAAACTCTGCGCCGCCGCCTCGGTGCTGATCCCGGCCCCGGCCGCCTTGTCCTGATCCACCGTGAAGGTGATCTTGGGCTGATCTTCTTCCACGTACCAGTCCACGTCGACCACCCCGTCGGTATCGGTGAAGACTTTCTTGATCTCCCGCGCGATCTCGATTTGCCGGTTCATCTCCGGTCCGTATATTTCGGCGACCAGCGTGCTCAGGACGGGCGGTCCGGGGGGGATTTCGGCCACCTTGATCCGGGCGCCGTATCGATCGCCGATCTTCTTTAATGGAGGCCGCACCCTTTTCGCGATGGCGTGGCTCTGCTCTTTCCGCTCTCCCTTGGCGACAAAATTTACCTGAAGATCCGCGACGGTACTCCCCGAACGGAGAAAATAGTGGCGTACGAGGCCGTTGAAGTTATAGGGGGCCGCCGTTCCGACGTAGGTCTGGTAATCGGTGATCTCCGGGACGGTCTTCAGGTATTCGCCCATCTCCCGGGTCAAGGCCGCCGTCTCCTCCAGGGTTGTGCCTTCCGGCATGTCGATGATGACCTGGAGTTCGCTTTTATTGTCGAAGGGCAGCATCTTGACCGTGACCTTCTTGAGGGGAACCAGCGTGACGGCCAGCAGGAGCAGCAGGACGACGCTTCCCAGGGCCAGCCACCGCTTGAATCCGCTCTCCAGCAGGGGACTGAGAATCCGCTCATACATGCGGAACATCCTCCCCCCCTCTTCGGTGCGGTCCGACTTTTTCACGTTCTTCAGGACGATGTAGCTCAGCCAGGGGCTGACGATAAAGGCGACCAGGAGCGAAAAGATCATGGCGGCGGAGGCGCCCACCGGTATGGGCCGCATGTAGGGCCCCATGAGGCCGGAGACGAAGGCCATGGGGAGGAGCGCGGCGATCACCGTAAGGGTGGCCAGGATGGTGGGATTGCCCACCTCGTCGACAGCCAGGACCGCCGTCAGGGGTTCGATCTTGTGGAGCTTGAAGTGGCGGTGGATATTTTCCACCACCACGATGGCGTCATCGACGAGGATGCCGATGGAGAAGATGAGGGCGAAGAGGGTGACGCGGTTCAAGGTGTAACCGTAGAGGTAGTTGATCAGAAGCGTCAGGGCCAGGGTCACGGGGACGGCGACGGCAACCACGATGGCTTCCCGCCAGCCGAGGAAAAACGCGATCAGGATGATGACGGCGATGGTGGCCAACAGCATATGCTCCAGGAGTTCATCGGATTTCTCCTTGGCCGTGTCGCCGTAATTCCTGGTCACGGTTACCCGGACATCTCCCGGGATGAGTTTTCCCTTCATGGCCTCCACCTTGGCCAGTGCCTCCCGCGCGACGAGACTGGCGTTGGCGCCTTTTTTCTTGGCGATCGTGATGGTTACGGCCTCTTTGGGTCCCGCCTGGGGGCTCGTAATCCCCTTTTGGGCCGCCGCCGCTCCCAGGCCCATGAAGACGTAACCGGCAGGTTCCTCCGGGCCGTCGGCAATCGCGGCCACATCCCGCAGGTAAACGGGACGGCCGTTGAAAAGGCCGGCTACGACGTTCCCCACCTCCTCGCTGTTTTTGAGAAACGCCCCGGTTTCGACGAGGTACTCCCGGTTGCCGGTCGGGAAGGCGCCGGAGGGCAGTAGGAAGTTTGCCTTCTGCAGGGCGCCGGCGATCTGGAAGGCCGAGAGGTGATACGCCTTGAGCCGGGCCGGATCGAGGGTGATCCTGACCTGCCGTTTCTGTCCGCCGATCAGGGAGAATTCCGATACGTCCTGGTCCTTCTTGATCTCGTCGCAGAGCTCGGCGCCGATCCGCCGGAGTTCGTACCCGGAATACCGGTCGCTGTCGCTCCAGAGGGTCAGGGTGAGGATCGGCACGTCGTCGATTGACCGCTGCTTGACCAAAGGGGGGAAGACGCCCGGCGGTATCCGGTCATAGTTGGCCGACAGTTTGTTGTTCAGCTTGACGATGCTGTCTTCCATGCTTTGTCCCACGTAAAACCGGACGATCGTCAGGTTGAAACCGGGCTTGACGATGGAGTAGATGTATTCCACTCCCTTGATCTCCCACAGGAGTTTCTCCATGGGCTTCGTAACCCGGGCCTCGACCTCCCGGGGCGATGCTCCCGGATAGGCGACGAATATGTCGATCATGGGCACCAGAATCTGCGGCTCCTCCTCGCGGGGGGTGATCATGACCGCCAAAAGTCCGAGCAGGAGGGATGCGATGATGATCAGCGGCGTCAGCTTCGATTTGATAAACGCCTTGGCGATGGTTCCCGATATTCCTATGCCTTTCATGATGGTGTCTCCCCGGCAGGTTCCTGCTTGCCCACTTTCTATTTCTTCCCGTTTTCCATGATGCCGCCGTCCACGGCCTTTTCCACGCCCTGAACGATGATCCGGTCATTTGGTTTCAGTCCCGACAGTATCTCCCAATTGCCGGCGTACTCCTTGCCGGTCCTGACGAGGCGGTAGGTTACGATCCCCTGGCCGTCCACGGCATAGACGCCGGTCAATTGTCCTTTTTCGACGATAGCGGCCTTCGGCGCCAGGAGGGCCTCTTTTTTCCCGTGCGCGATTGTTACCTTGGCGTAAAGGCCGCTCCTGAGTCCCGGGCCGCTTACGGAGACTTTTGCCGTGAAGGAGCGCGACTGAGGATCGATCGCCGGAAGGATCTCCGTAATCTTCCCCATTAGGCGACGTTTGATCGCTTCTATCGATACCATGACCGGCATGCCTGGCTTAAGGTTGCCGGAGAGGCTTTCATCGACCGTGATTTCCGCATGGTAGGCAGCGGTGTTTTCCACCGTGAGGAGCGGCATGCCGGGCACAGCCATGCTGCCGGCCTCGATCTTCTTTTCTGTAACAAGCCCCTGGAGTGGGGAGGTTACCCGGGTAAAATCCAGATAGATCTTTGCCTCGGAAAGACCTGCTGAAGCCCGGTTCACCATCTCTTGCACGCGCTCATATTCCCAAACAGCCACCTTTTTCTGCGTTTCGAACTGGTCCATCTCCTGCCGGGAGATGGCCTTTTCCTCATACATTGTTTTGTAACGCCGGTACGTGATGTCGGTGAGTTCGCGGTTCTGTTTTGCCGACTCCAGGGCCTTGATCGCCTCCTGATGGCCCGCCTCGGCCGCTCTCACCTTCTGGAGAATATCCCGGTCGTCGATCGTCAGGAGGAGCTGGCCCTTCTCTATGATGTCGCCCTCTTTTACCAGAAGGGAGGTGACCGTACCCATCATGCGGCTCGCCACGTAACTGGTGTTGGCGGCCCTGACCGTTCCCGTGGCTTCGGTAAATTCATCTACCGGTGTGGGTGCAAGCGTGACGATCGATACGCCGCTTATCGTCTGCCGCTTTACCTGGGTGTTGCCCGGCGTAACCTTGTCGCCGCATCCGATCAGGGAAAGGGCTGCGGCCGCAATCAGAAAAAAGAGGGGCAGCGGGTGCCGCCTCGGGTATTTCTGTCGCCCATTTTCTGAGGTCGTTGCGTTCATTTTGTCCTCCCCTTCTGATCTTCCATCTCAAGGTCCGCGATAATCGTACCGCTTGCGTAACATAGATTGGCGATCGCCAGCTTGTATTCATTTTCCCTGGCCACGAGATTGGCCCGCGCATGATCGGAGCTGACCTGGGCGTCGAGCATATCGATGATCGGCGACAGGGAACCTTCGTACCTGACTTTTACCAGCCGCCGGCCTTCTTCGGCTGTGTTGAGCGCTTTCCGGGCAAGTTCCAAATTGCTTTTCGCTTCTTCCAGGGTCAACCACGCTTCGTCAACCTGGAAGGAGACCATTTTCTTCATGCCTTCCAGGTGTTCTTCCGCCTCCGAGACCTGATACCTGGCCTTGGCCTTTTCATGCTTCCGTTTTGTGCCGTCGAAGAGTTCCCATTTAAGGAAGGCCATCACCTGCCAGCTATCGCCTTCGCTGCCCAGGGGTTTGTTGTGGTCGTTCAACTGATAGCTGCCGCCCACGCCCAGGAACGGGAAATAGCCCGCTTCAGCGAGCTTCACGGAATTCTTGGCGTTCTCTTTCCTCAGTTCGAGCGACTTGACATCCCGCCTGGCGAGTGATTGCCCCCGCAGATATTCGATCTCCCGAAGCGGCAGGGCGGTCGTCTCATCGTTCACCTCGACCGCCTCCGCGGAGCCGGTCATGAGGCCAAGGGCCCTTTTTGCCACCCGGAGATTCTTTTCGGCGCTGACCAGTTTCTGCCCGGCGTCCGCCACCGCCGTGGCGGCCCGCAAGGTATCGGAGTAAAGCCCCAGCCCCGCCGTGTATCTTGCCTCAGCGAGCCGCTGATGCTCCCGCGCATCCTCCAGTGCCCTTTGGGCGACCGTGACGTAGCCTGCGGCGGTGCCCGCCATCAGGTAGTATTGGACCACCCGGAAGGCGATCTCTTCCCTTTTCCTCTGCAGCGCCTCTTCCGAGGCCTCCACCTCCTTTTTGGACATCTCCAGGCCGATGTCGGCCTTTCTCGCGAATAAGGGCTGTTCGATGGAAAGGGCGGTCTGAAAGTCATTGACGGCCTCGGGGCGGTTCAGCGAGTCGGGTGCAAAGTCGGTCACTGCAATCCGTTCCTGGTTGAGTTTGGTCATGAAGGCATACGTGGGGTTGACCGTTCTGAGATATCGCTCTTCCAGGGATATTTTGGGGAGGAGATAACTGCGGGCGATGCCCACATCCGCCTGCTTCGCGGCATGGGAATTCCTCTGCGCGTTGAGTTCATGGTTGTTTTCCAGGGCCGCTTTCACGGCCTGGGAAAGGGTGAGCCGTGCTTCCGCGGCCATCCCTGTTTCCACCATCACGGACAGAAGAGAGATCACCAGGAAAACGAAGGCGATGCCATATCTCCTCCCCGTGCCTGTCTTATTGCCTGTCGTTTCCATGTGGCCTCCTGATTCAGCAGCTGCGCGGGACGCCCAGCTTTTCCAGAAATGTTTCCATCGGGCACCACTTTGTGAAGGCGGACTGCAAAAGGTTGAGTCCGACGAAAGCGGTGAACAACAGCCAGTAACGGCTGTGAAAGTAGGCCAGCAGCAGGGAAATCAGAACAAAGCTGCCGGCAATGGCTCTGATATACCGTTCCATTTTCATATTCATTCCTCCTTGGAGATGTATTGCCTTGGTCAATGCCGGTGTAATGAAATTATCCCATGATCCCTCTGCATTGTCAAAGACGGTCATGGTAATCACCCGGCAGTAACGGTTATGAAAATTCCCCGAGGGTTCATCCCCCATGCCGTACGGCGGGGCAAGGTATTTGCCGTGCAACCGTGAAATTTGGTTTGTTTCCCACCGAGCCCCGTGCTAAATAAAATTCTAGTGTCGGCTCCATGAATACACTCCACTGTGCGAAGAGTCATTGATCTGAATCAACGAGGGGGAATTTTCTGGGCGCCCTGGTGCGGACCCCGCAGGGCCCTCGCGCCGACACACCAAACTTAAGAACTGAGCGTCCGATGCCCATCTATTTTATTTTTGCCCTGATGTTGTTGAGCGGCACGAGCATGAAAGCCGCCCAAGTGTTGCTTGCGCTTTATGCTCTAAAACTCGGTGCGCAGCCATTTACTGTCGGCGTCCTTTCCGCTACGTATGCGGTATTCCCGATGCTGCTTTCTTGGCAAGTTGGCAGACTTGCCGATCGCTTTGGGTCTCGCTGGCCGCTTATATTTGGCGCAGTTTGCGGCACTTGTGGCATGCTGATGCCATATTACATGCCGGGATTACCCGCTTTTTTTGTTGCATCAGCGATGTACGGCCTTTTGCATGCTTTTACCAATGTATGCCTGCAGAACCTGGTGGGACTTTTAAGCAACCCGCATAACCGTTCTGTAAATTTCAGCAATTTCAGCTTAGTGATGTCCGCAGCCATTTTTCTCGGTCCGCTGCTTTCGGGATTTTCGATTGATCATTCGGGTTATGCCGTCACTTGCCTGTACATCGCTCTGATATCTCTTATGGCGGTCGCTATGCTCGTGATCTGGGGTGGGGCGCTTCCAAAAGGCACGCGCAATGCTACACCAAAGGGAAGCATTCGAGATCTGTTGGCAGGCTCCGGTCTTTGGCGTGTACTGGTTACCAGCAGCCTGGTTGTGACCGGCACCGATCTGTTCCAGTTCTATTTGCCGATTTACGGACACAGTATTGGATTGTCCGCTTCCGCTATCGGCATCGTTCTTGCCGTGTTCGCCGTGGCGGGATTCGTTGTGCGGCTGATCCTACCGCTTCTCATTGCCCGTCTAACCGAGGGCAAGGTGCTTGCCTACGCATTATTCTTAGGAGCGACAAGCTTGTTGCTGATGCCGTTGTTTAAGAGCGCTGTGGTGCTCGCGCTAATTTCTTTTATATTCGGTCTTGGTATGGGCTGTGGGATGCCGATCACTCTGATGCAGACCTTCAGCACCTCCACAGAGGGCCGATCCGGCGAGGCGATGGGCTTGCGGGTCACCGTAAATCAATTGACACGAGTGATCGTCCCGGTCCTGTTTGGGTCAATTGGGTCGTTGCTCGGGTTGTTCCCGGTATTCTGGCTGAACGCGCTAATGCTGGCATCCGGGGGCGCAATCACCAAGCCCGGCACAGTCGGTGGCAAGCCTATCGTGCGTTCGAATTGAATTTTTTATGTCGGCTTGACACGGTGAAATCTCGTCATGCGTTGAGCGGCGCCAATGACTGGAGGTGCATGAGCTTGCATTCGTTGCCATCCACTAAGAAGGGACCCGACATCGCCTCCGCGTCGTTTTCCGACACGCTCGCGGCGCTCCACGTGAACCCCGATACAGGTCTCACACATGCGGAGGTGGATACCCGCCGGAAGGAGCATGGCTTCAACGAGGTGACCGAGCGACGAGGGCACCCTCTCCTCAAATTTCTCGGGAAATTCTGGGGCGTGTCGGCGTGGATGCTCGAACTGATCATGGTCTTGTCGGCCGTCCTCCGGAAATACTCGGATCTCGCCGTAGTAAGCGCGCTGCTGGTCGTCAATGCTGTCTTGAGCTTTGCGCAAGAGCATCGAGCCGCCGGCGTCGTCGAAACGCTGCGGAGAAGATTGCAGGTCAGCGCCCGCGTGCTGCGCGACGCAAAATGGCAGGTCATTCCCGCCCGGGAACTGGTCCCCGGCGACATCGTCCGCGTACGCCCCGGCGACATCATTCCGGCGGACGTGAAACTCCTCATCGGCGCGTTGAGCGTCGACCAGTCAGCCCTCACCGGCGAGTCGATGGATGTTGATATAGCCCCAGGCGGAGTGCTCTCGTCGGGATCGGTCGTTCGTCAGGGAGAAGGCAACGGCGTGGTGATGCTGACCGGGGCGCAGACCTACTTCGGCCGCACGACGGAACTCGTTCAGGAGGCGCGACCGAAACTTCACATCGAAGCGGTGGTGGCCAAGGTCGTCCGCTGGCTCTTCGTCATCGTCGGCGCGCTCTTGGGCGTAGTAATTGTCCTGTCGCTGATCCGCCACGTGCCCCTTCTCGAAATGATCCCACTCATGCTCGTCTTGCTGATGAGCGCGGTGCCGGTCGCCCTCCCCGTCATGTTCACGGTCAGCATGGCCTTCGGATCGAAGGAGCTCGCGAAGCGCGGCGTCCTGGTCACCCGCCTCAGCGCCGCGGAGGATGCCGCGACGATGGACGTGCTCTGTGTGGACAAGACGGGCACGATCACGATGAACCAACTGGCCGTCACCGGCGTGATCCCGCTGGGAAATGCGACGGAATCTGATGTGCTGTTCGCCGGCACGCTCGCGTCCCAGGAAGCCAACCAGGATCCGATTGACCTAGCGTTTCTCGCCGCGGCAAAAGAGCGGCATGTTTTCGACGGCCTTCCCAAGGTCGCCCCCGTCGCCTTTACACCGTTCGATGCAAAGAACCGGCGGACGGAAGCCGTGGTCGAACTAAACGGGCAGCGACTGCGCGTGATGAAGGGCGCCGTACGAACCGTCGCCCAAGCCTGCGGACTTGAGCCCCCGGCGATCGAAGCGTTGGAGGCGATGGTCGGCGAATCGGCCCTGAAGGGATATCGGACGCTGGCAGTGGCGCGCGGCACCGAGACGGGCGCCCCCGCATTGCTCGGCCTGGTGACGTTGGTTGATCCGCCCCGGCCGGACGCCAAACAACTTATCGCTGCACTTCGCGACCTCGGCGTTCCGGTGAAGATGCTCACCGGCGACGCGCTGGCGGTCGCGCGTGAAATAGCGCAAGGGGTCGGGTTGCGAAACATCCGACGCGTGTCGGACCTGAAGACGGCGAACGTTCAGACCGGCAATGAGGCAGTTGACTTGTTGGCGGGCGCAGACGGTTTCGCGGAAGTGTATCCGGAGGACAAATACATCGTGGTGCAGCACCTGCAGGCCGCGGGACATGTGACCGGCATGACGGGCGACGGCGTCAACGATGCGCCCGCCCTGCGCCAAGCCGAAGTGGGCATAGCCGTCAGCACTGCGACCGATGTCGCCAAGGGCGCCGCCAGCGTAGTCCTGACCGAACCGGGGCTGACGAACATCGTGGCGTTGGTCGAGCAGGGACGGACGATCTACCAGCGCATCCTGACGTGGATCATCAACAAGATCAGCCGGACGATCCTTAAGGCGGCCTTCGTAGCCATAGCGTTCGTGGCGACCGGGAAGTTCGTCGTCTCCGCGTTTGCGATGCTGCTCTTGGTCTTCATGACGGACTTCGCCAAGATCGCCCTCGCCACCGACCACGTGCGACCCTCCAGGAAGCCGGAGACGTGGAACATCGGGGGGTTCATCACGGTGTCCGTGGTCCTGGGCGTCGCGATGGTGGCGGAGGCGCTCCTCCTCTTGTGGATCGGCTGGGCACATTTCGGCCTGGCGGCGAATGACAATGCCCTTTACACCTTCAGCTTTCTGACCCTCCTCGACATGGCCGTTTTTTCTATCGTGTCTGCGAGAGAGCGACATTGGTTTTGGAACACTATGCCCAGTAAAACTCTCATGGCGGCCCTCACGGCGGATGCGCTTGTGGGCACTGCTCTGACGCTTGTCGGTCTCCCAGGGCTCCTGCCGTTGCCTTGGTGGCAGACACTCGTAATTTTCGCCTATGCGATGGTCTCCTGCCTCGTTGTGAATGACGCCGTGAAGGTGGCAATGATCGAACGGCTAGCGGTGGCATAGCTGCATGTCGGGCCGGATCCACAAGGGAGATGCACCGAATGACATTATGGCAAGTGCCAATATTGCAGACTCCCTTCATCTCCTGATGTGATACCGTTGGCAAACGTCATGTTTGACCTATTGCTAATTTGATTTTTCTAAAATCCTCCGGCGTATTAACATTTACGAAAGATCTTTCTTCCCTGTCGAAACAAGCCAGTTCTCCACGTTGCACATATCTGACCAAGATCTGAGGAAAAAAATCCCTGATGCGCATATTGCCGCTTTCCAAAAGGTTCTTCATCGGCCTGAGGCAGCTCTTGGCATAAAGAGCGAAGAGCGGTTCACATCCGTGCACCGACTGCGGCACGACGGCGTCGAAACCGACCCGGAGCGAACAGAGAAAGTGGAGTACCTTACTGTTGGGAAAAGCGATATCACAGGAGGAGGCAAAGATGTACTTGGTTTCAGCATGGTAAAGCGCGGTATAGAGCCCACCAAGGGCACTACCCGGATAGATATCGGGTAAAATGGGGAGGCCATAACCGGCGAAACGCTCCGGGTGGTCGCCCACCAGCATGAGCCGGTCAAGTCCTTCCCCTAATATTTCCAGCACTCGTTCGAAGAAGGTCTTCCCGGCAATATGCAAGAAGGCCTTGTCGCGGCCCATTCGGCAACTTTTCCCGCCGACCAGAATGACGCCGGTTATGTCGTGGCGCTTGTCATTCATAGATGCCTGCTCCATAAAATCGGATCCCAGCAACCTTATTGACCATAGGAGTTAGCCCTACCTGCAACCGTCCAGCGAGATCAACTTCCATCACACCGTTCACTTTCCCGCCAGTTATATTGCCTCATGCTTCTCAAGTTCCTTCCGCAATCGATCCAATCCCATGGCAAAACTCTCGGCGTCCCCAAACTCAAAAAAGCTGCTGTAATGGTCATGGGCATCCCGGATACGCCGAGCGTGCTTGATGGGACACCAGTATTGTTCAGTGCGTGCACCTTTGATGCGGCTGATCAAATCGCTTATGTTCTGGTTCATGCTTGTCACCTCTCATCACCAGATAAACAATACGGTACAAATCTACAGATTGCTCACATCGTCAGTGCCGCATCCTATGAAGCCGTTCACCATATCATCAGCACCGAAGGGTTTCATTGCACTCTTCCCGCATGCATAAGCTCACGATACGTCGCAACTCTTCGACCGGTATTGGGGGCATGTTCAAATAAGCTTGTTTACAACTGCATTGATTGTCTTTATTACGGCAGCTCATAGCTCCTGCCACGATAATCTTGTCGACAGCATCGAGATTATCATTTGCGTCAACCTTGATCTCTCGCTTGCAGGGGACAGGACATGCAAATGAATAGGTCATTACCGTATCCTTCCTTCGTACCGATTTTATCATCAATATTCTCAACAGATTCGCTGCTGATACCGTAGTGTAAACGTGTACGCGGCCAGAGGCCCCATGTCATGAGACAAGCATCCCGTCTCCGGTGCGATCTGCAGAACCACCGTCTTCTTTTTATCCAGGTGGCTGACGCCGTTGACTGCCATTGTGACACCTCCGAATGAACTGATATGGTTTATCGTTATCTAGCGGATGCAGCCACTGAATACAATGAGGAGAAAACAGGAGTTATATGATAAGGAAAATCTACCTGGCAATTCCATTGAGGTGCATGATGTAAGCTTCAAGGTCGGCGATATCCCGTTGGGAGAGGTTTTTACTATCTTCCCAGTTCGGCATGAATAGTGTGGGATTAGAACCGTCGGGGATTGAGCCATGCTGAACGATGCGGTCGATATTACCAGCAAAGACTGACGGGTTCTTATTGGCAAGTTCGGGATCAATAGGATTGAGCGGCGGCACGGTGCCATCACTGGAGCCCGGATTGGACACGTTATCCGTACCCCGCGGGCCGTGACAGGGCCGACAATTTTTTGCAAAGAGATTCTCTCCTTTTTGCCAGTTGCCGATGAGTGTGGCAGCTTCAGCGGGCGGGCCTTGTTTGCCGGCGGCGGGTATTTTGGATCTGACTGCGAAACTGGGGATTTTGGAGATGGTGGTTTTCGACGGTTGGGTGCTCTTTGTCTCTCCGCACACAGATGATTTGTCGATGAGAGGAAGGATTCCTCCCCCGATTAGAATATATGCCGCAATGATGACGGTTATCGTAACCATGTATTTCTTGTTATTCATGGTGCCGCCCTGTTTGTCGTTCCGAATCTACCGTTGATTAAGGCCGCAATGGCTTTCAAATCAGGAATGCGGAAAGTATCACCGCGAGAATCCCGTTGAGAAAAATTCCATCGAATGTCCCCGCGCCGCCGATGGAAGCGACCGGTGCTCCCAATCCGTAAATCTCCTTCAGGTGCAGGATATCCGCGCCGATTAGGGTGCCAAGCGTTCCGGAGATGTAGGCAATGACCGGCGCATGATTGTATGACAGGATGATGGAAATCATGGCCGCCAGCAGTGGCGGCATGAAAAACGGAAGGGTGATGCCGATGCCCGGGAGGGGTTTGGCCATGCGATAGGTTATCAATGTCAACAAGGCGGTGGCAATGAGCGATTTGACGTAGAGGCCTGATGCCGATAGAAGGTAGAGGGAAATGAGGACCGGGATGATTGCACCGCCCACATTTACCGCTATGACAGTCATGTTTTGCTTCGGCACGGGAATCGTGTAAGTGAAACCGAAGTAATTGATCCGTCTTTCTGTGGTCATCGCTTCCTGAGGAATCTTTTTCACCGGTATGTTGATTAAGCTGCCGGCCAGCGTCGCATAGAGGGCGGTAAAGACGTAATGGGGTGGAATTCCGATCTTGACGAAAGCCAAAACCAGCAAATCGATCTGCACCATGATGAAGAAAAAGGAGATGACAAATAAGAATATCAGAGTTCTGATCATCATGACCCTCTTCCAGAATCACAAAAGTAATCTGCTTAATAACACAGGGCAGATGAAATTGTCTCTCATGGAAAGATCGCTTCTTTCCCCACCGCCTGCCGCCCACCATCCTGATAGAACCCGTAATGAACCACTATGGCAATTCCTTGAGGATCACTTCCGCGATTCCCCGATAATCGCCTCCAAAGTGATGCCCGCCGGCAAGGGATACGACTCTTGACATTTTCGAGCGCTGAATCGGTGCAGAGCGTATCCTTTTCCTTATCGCCGGAGAAGCAAAGGATCTTTATTCCTGCCAGTTTTTTCACTTCCGGGAGAAGGGGGTACGTTTTCCCCTGAGGCGCCCTCCCGATCCAGTCGGTGAAGTGAAATTCGAATTCCGCGGTATGGCCGGGACCGATGAGAGCTACAAGTCCGATAGAATTTTTTAATTCATCGGGCATTCTGCTGACGAGGAAGGGCAGGACATCGGCGCCCAGAGAATAGCCGATGAGGATGACCCGTTTCATGTTCCAGAAATCGAGATAATGCCTGATGATACGTTCCAGGTCATGGGCCGTACCCTCTGGCGTGCGAGGTTTCCAGAAATACTGTAGG
This sequence comes from uncultured delta proteobacterium, assembly GCA_963817385.1. GTDB lineage: Bacteria > Desulfobacterota > Syntrophia > Syntrophales > UBA5619 > JAKAFS01. The sequence goes on along the minus strand of CAWFOM010000005.1, from coordinate 298,170 downwards.
GCATTCAATCCCACAACGGGAATCCCTTTTTCCGAGAGCGCCTGCGCGACTTCCCGGTCGATTCCCGCCCAGCCGCCGTCGCCGGAAATGATGACGGCAAAAACATCCTTTCCCATGTCGGCGGATTTCACTTCCACCAGAGGCAGGTCTTTGAGGTTGTCAGGTACAGGCGATGGTCCGGCCGATGGGTTCTCAAAGATGTGCTGAACAGTTTTCCGGAACTGAGGCAACCAGTTTCGCGGCACGGAAAATCCATGTCCGACTTTGGGCAGCAAGACGATTTCCCCCGCGGCAACCTGCTTCACATATTTTTCCACGAGGGCGGCATCGCATACCTGATCGATCGTTCCCTGAAAGGCTATCCAGGGGGATGGCAGGTGTTTTGCGGGAAGGAAGCTGTATCCTTTACCCTTCGGTCCCGGGTTCCATTCCAGTCCGTATCCGCGGCAGAAGGGTTTCTGCAGCGGCAGGTCAGGACAAAATCCCATGCTGACGGCGGCGGAAAAGGTATTGGGCGGCGACTGGACAAGCGTGGCGTAGACGAGTGTCGCTCCGGAAGAATATCCCACCAGGAGAGGCTGAACATAGTTCGGGAAGGCGAATTTTTGCTGGATGTATTTGCTCAGCGCTTCGAAATCCGCAGCCGGGTAGGAACAATTTTCCCGTGATGAAGAAAGCTCTCTCAGGTAATGAGTGATATCAATGCCGACTACCAGCGCATCCATGGTGGCGAGCTCTCTTGCCATATCCACCACGCCTTTGTTCCAACCGCCATCTCCGGATACAAAGAGAACCACGCGTGAGGGATGAGGGGCTGTTTTATAAATAGTGACGGCGCCGAATCGCCCGAACCGGAGCGACTCTTCGGAAAATGCATTCGCTTCCATACAGCAGAAGCTTACCATTGCCATAATCACGATGATGCGCATCTTCATTTCAAGATCACGCCTTTCAGCCCCCGGGAAATGAGGGCCGCAATATCGGTGATAACCAGGGGCAGCGAAAATCCACCCGGCGAGGCCAGATACCGGGGCTCCCATTGCGGTCCGAATTTATCCTTATAGTCCCGCAGTCCCTGAAAATTATAGAAGTGCTCGCCATGGCGGTATAAAAAAGCTTCCAGCCGGTTTATGAAAGGGGCGAGTTGATTATCGCTGATGCCTGCCAGAGGCGCCATGCCGAGAGTGAACCGTTGGTAACCCGCCTCTTTTCCCCAGAGCATGAGGTTGGTAAACAGATAATCCATGGTCCCATTCGGGGCATCCGGATAATGACGCATCAAATCAAGAGAAAGTTCCTGCTTTTCGGCGCCGGACAGGATATTGGCAAAGGCGATGATTTTGTCTTCCTTGCGGACGACGGCCGCGGGAAAGAGGTTGAGATACTCTTCCTTGAAAAATCCCAGGGAAAACCCCTTCTCCCGGGCATGTTTCTCCGCCAGCCAGGCGTCCGATATGGTCCTGAATTCCTGGATCAGGAGGGGCACCTGTGCTTTTGGTACGATTTCAAACGTATATCCTTGTCGGTCAAATTTGTGAAGCGTACGCCGAAGCTCGCTTTTCCTGCCATCGTCGAGGGAGAAGTCCGCCAAGAGGAACAATGCCTTCTTCGCCGAGTTTCAGGAGGGCAAGTCCGAGGTCCACATAAATCGGGATATTCTCTTCGTGGATCTGGTAGAAGACGGGCCAACCATCATACCTGTCGGTGAACTCGCGGAACTGCCAGATAAGTTCCTCATGTTCGGAAGCAGGTCCGATCGGATCCCCCATGGCGATCCAGCTCCTCCGCTCTATGCCATACATGATGAAGGCGTTTTCCCGTTTGTTGAACAGGAGCGCCTTGTCTTCCAGGAGGGCGAGATAGCCGATGGTCTCTGGGGATTTTTCAATGATGAGTTTGGCCTTTTCCAGTTCATCCCTGCCGGGGAGTTGCGGTTTCTTGATAGCCGGCGAGAGCAGCTTGGCCGAGAGCAAAAAAAAGGATGACCGAAAGCGCTCCCACCATGGCCCGCAGAGAACGGGGGGCATCTCCCGAAAAGGCAAACTGCCACCAGAGGTCATGGGCATATTCAACATGCCGGAAGGCAAATACACCCAGCCAGAGAGAAGCGACCATTGTCAGTGTTAACGCCGCTATCCAGCCGGGAGTAAACCGCTGATTGAGAAGGGATGATTTGCGGTAAAAATACTGCCGTGAGTTGAGAAGGGCAATTAACATGACCGTCAGAAGAACCGCTTCTTCGTAATCGAATCCCTTCAGCAAGGCAAAAACTGCGCCTGCACCCAGCAGAATCACGGTGAGGACATACGCCCCGTCGAGCCTTCTCTGCAAGCCCCTGGCGAGGAGGATGAGTCCGACCCCCGACAGGCTGGCGAGGAAATGGGAGAGTTCCAGGATCGGGAGCGGCACAAAATCTGTCAGCCAGGCGAGTCGGCTATGCGCTGCAGGCGTGGCAACGGAAAAAAGAAGGATCATGCCGCTGGCGAAGGTAGCAAAAGAAAGTGCATGGGGTGCAAGTCGGGAAACCCATCCTCCGAGATAATGGGCCGCTTTCTTGGCGACCGCCTTTCTCTGCATAATCTCGCCGGCGACCATGGCCGCGATAGACAGCACCAGCGGAAGCAGGTAAAATATTCCCCGGAATAAAAGAAGGGCGGCCACGATCGACGCAGGTGCTTCAACAGGGGAAAGCATAATAAGCATGACGGTTTCGAAAACGCCCAGACCGCCCGGGACAGTGCTGACGATACCGATAAGCTGAGCGAGGAGAAAGACGCCGAGAAACTCAGGATAGGAAAGACTCGCCGGAGAAGGAAGAAATAAATACAGTATCAACCCGGTTAATGCCCAATCAGCGGCAGAGAATAGTATCTGCAATAGAGAAAGCTTGACCGGTATGAGGGGGAAACCCCACTTCCCTATTTTCAGCGGTTCTTTCCTGAAGGCGTTCGTCAGGAGATACCCGCTTACAAGGCTGAGAAAAAGTACCCCGATCAGACGGACCGGAATAAGGGGGAGGTTAAACATATGGGGGATAGTGAGATGTCCCGTGAGGAAGACGACTCCGCCCAGCGTCAGAAAACCGATCCACAGGCTGAGACTACAGAAGACTGACGACATTCGTTATATCGACGGCGGAAAACCCTATGGGTGAGTAGAGGCGATACCTCACCGGAGCGCCGCCGAACATGAACAACCCCATGTTATTGCTGAATGCATAGCTGATGAGCGATACGGTGGCGATTTTTCTGTATGCGACGGGGCGATTGATAAAATGGAAAGCCAGGAAATCATACCCGGTCATAACCAGATAATTGAGGATGGTCAACAAAACAGCAATGAAAACTCTCAATGAAGAGAGGTTTTTCAGTTGACCGATAATATCGTGTAGATGATGGTCCCTAAGCTCGTGATACAAGACCGCCAAAGCAAGGATAAAAAAGAGAGAGCTAAAGACAACACCTGAATATCGTGTGATATTTTTATTCATAAAATCACACCTAATCGGGGTTCGGTCCCTCCGTAACCTGGACAAAATCCTCGGGACGCATCCATTTCCCGTAGGCATCGCGTATCTGGACAGCCGTCGCCTTCCGGTAATGTTTTGCAGCCCTGACAGGCTCGTCAAGCGGCAGATCCATGATCATTCCCGAACCTAATCCTTTCATTTCGCGTTTAAATTTCCGGGGCATCTGAGGAATGTTAAAGAACCGGCGGAAGAAGGGATCGTTTCCGAATGGTAGGAGGGGATTTACCACCTCCTGCCGTTCTGTGACTTCGATGTGCACCACGGCTGGTATGTTTTGTTTTGCCACCTGGATAATGGCCGTGCTGAAATCCGTTGTTCTCTTTTGCTGAAGATGGAAGGGCGAGGAAAGAAAAAAATATCAGCCCCGCCACTGGAGTTATGAAAATGATTTTGTGAAATTGCCGGAATCGGATAATTTTAGGCATAAATACCTCCTTTATATGATTTTCGTTGTACCCCCAAAAAAATCTTCCAGTCATCCCGTGCTGTTTAGATTGATAGAGTCCTCTAAATATACTTCACACATTTAATGCTAAGAAATGAGGATTTAATCAGGGCAAAATGGTAGACAATACCTACCTATGAATACTCACAAACTCTACCACTTCAGATGAAATAGGACGTTTCCCATTTCCCTTTTGCATCAATCCAATTTTTTGTGCACCACACCCGCTGAAAGTGTGATGGGAGCTCAACTAGCGAAATGACACCCATCTGAATAGAACCCTTCGCCGGCTGCTCCAATCTCTGGAGATTTACCGGATCGGTAGGCCGGTTGGACACCTCTCGAAATATTTCTGTCGTTGATTTGGATCAATGACAACCCTCCGAACCGGGGGTATGATGTAGCCGTAACCGGGATAATCGCAACACGCGAACAGCGGAACGATCAATACAACAAATGCGAATGGAGGAAAAAATGGAAACGAAAGAGTTAGTCGGACACGCCGATGACAACACCTTTAAGTCGGTAGTGTTGAAAACGGACCGGCCCGCGCTGGTCGATTTCTGGGCGCCCTGGTGCGGACCCTGCAGAGCCCTCGCGCCTATCCTGGAAGATATCGGCAAGGAGTACGACGGGCGAGCCAATGTGATCAAGGTGAATGTGGATGAATCTCCGAAAACTGCTGCGAATTATGGGGTCCGGAGCATACCGACGATGCTTTTCATCCGAGAAGGAAAAGTCCGAGAGACCCTCGTCGGCCTCACGACAAAGGACAAACTTGCAGCGTTCATCGACCGGAACCTTCCCGGATAACCGGACGGCTGAGGCGTGAACGCCCACTGAAAAAAGGGAGAACAAATGAGGGGAAAATGAATGATCTTATAATGTTGGTTATCTTTGTCGCGGTGTGGTTTTTTGTCCAAGGGTGGCTGTTGCCCCGATTGGGCATTTCGACCTGAATGCGCCAAGGCTGCTCGGTCGAGAGCAGCAAGAAGGATAGTGACGAGTCCTCTCGCCTGGGTGCCGATGCCCAGGAACACAAAACGTCAGGGGAAGCGAAATGAGCTGGGTTTGGTTATTGCTGATCACGGTGGTCCTCTGGTACCTTCTCCTGGGGTGGCGCATCCCGAGACGGGGAGGGCCGGGCTGAATGCGCCAGGGCTGCTCCGGTGAGGGCGGAAAAAAGAAATCGGAAGAAACGAAGAGCTGACCGGGTCTCTGCAAAAAGACGCCGGTCAGAGGAGAGTTTTTAGGATCGGCGATGCAATCAGGAGCAACCTGCTCCCTGTGCTGTTCCTCAGGTCACCTTGTTGGATTGATCGGCGCCGGGATCCTTGAGGTTTTCCACGTTGCTGCCAAAGGGTCGGGAGGCGGCTTCATTCCGTTCCGTCATGATCAGTTCCGCGGCAATGGCCGCCGCATCGGTGATAATCTCCCGGCAATGAAAGGCATGATCACGACAGAGCCAGCTCTTCTGCCATTTAGATGTCAGATCCCGGCACAAGGTAAAACCGTATTTATCTTTGAATTTATTCGGGATCTGATTGAAAAGGCGATAAAGTCCCGGTCTCCCATATAATTGATTGGCCGACTTTTTCACCGCCTCTTTTCCTTCCCCTTCCGGTAGGGCGCTACGGCCATGTACCGCGCCAACAGCAATGACTGCGCCTGCGATAGCCCCGCAGGTATCGCCGAAGAGCCCGACGCCCCCGCCGAAACCCGTGGCCACTTTCTTAACTTCAGGAGGAAGGCCCGTGTCAATCTGACTGAGCACTGCCTCGGTTACACATTCCGCACAATTGTACCCCAGTGTAAAATTCTTTCTGGCCCGCTGCTTTATGGCTTCAATCTTTTCTTCCTTTGTCATGATTCCCTACTTCCTTGTATTGCACTCGGTAAAGTCTCCTCGCTCTCCTTCAGCGCCTCCTCTGCCTTTCTTTGTTCGACGATCTCTCTTGCAAGTCGCTCATTGGATACTCCGGCTTCCGTGAACAATAGCTGATCATAGGTTTACTAATCACTGCTGATTATGATGGAATTATCCCATGATCCTTCTGCATTGTCAAAGACGGCCATGGTAATCATCTCAGGTTCAGGCCTAAAAAAATAGTACCCGACCCGCAGCTCCAGTTTGAAGTCAAACGGTTTTTCCCCATACTCGCTCTCTTTCGGGCCGTTGATGAAGCTCGCCTTGAGGCGCAGATCCAGATTCGTGATCCCCGTGTAGGTCATTTCGGGGGAGACCGTGAAGCTCCGGTCGTTGAGGTTGAGGATCGTCGTGATCGCCGGGTTGAAATAGAGGATGTCGAAGGGCTCCTTCTGGGCGATCCGCAAATAGAGGTAATCGCGCAGGGGGTTTGCCCGGCCGTAATTGCCTTCGGAGAGTGTTGCGGCCTTCTGCAGGGCGGCGTCGTTGCCGGTCGCCGTATAAGTCCGATAGGCGTCATTGACGAAACCGAAGAAATCCTTCATCTCATTCTCGGAAAACCCCGTGCCGTTCCGGTAGTATTCCAGGATGTAGGTCGTGTCTTGGGCGGTCAGGTATCTCGTCCCCAACAGAAAACTCGTCGCATCGTATTCCACCGTCGAAACCTTTCCCGTCGGATCGATCAGGTTCGCCCGGAAATCCTTGATGTGGGCCACTTCCCCGTGGATCTCCCAGTTCGTCCCGATATTCCTTGAGAAGTCCGCCCCGTAACGGGTCGTCCGGCTTCCGCCCGTCAAGAAGATCAGATCGATGTCCGTGTCGTACAGGAGCAGGTAGAGCTTGCCGGCCAGATTCACATAGTCTTTCTTTCCGAACTCGGCGTTGATGTGGTCGTAGACGGGCTGAAGGACCGGGGTGAACGAGACGGTCTTGAGCGGCCCGTCGAAGCTCTTCGTGTAGTCGGCCGATACCGCAAAGACCCCCTCCATGCCGACCTCGGGATCGTCGGGGTCCTTGGGACGGTCGATGAACGCCACGGGGTTCCAGGCGTACCCCTTCCCCCACTTGAAGGTCTTCTTGCCAGCGTCGATCTTCCAGGCAGAGGAGGGGTTCAGGGAGAGAAACCCCTCATAGAGATCCGTCTTCTCCTGATCTCCCAGCCGCGAGAGTTTGTAATCCGTGTTGGTCTTGAAATAGAGGCGGGTGATCCCCTTTTCATAGCTCCCCTCAAGCTGGAGCTTGAAATTGGCCTCCTCCAGCGTCTCCCCGAGGTCCCGGCTGTAATACTTCAGACGGTAGAGGGAGGAATCTTGGCGGGTTTGGAAGATCGTCGGTTTCATCTCCACATACCCGCCGAAATGGTAGGGTTTCTTCTCGATTTCACTGGGGTCGAACGTGTAGGTCTCCTCGGCGCGAAGAGAAAGCGGCCAGAGGAGAAGAAGGCTCAAGAAGATGATGGGTATCGCACACCCAGGCGAAAAGCCGTCGCCGGGGTAGCCTTTTACCGATCACGATTGATTTTTGGTCCATCCGTTCCCCCCACAACAAGCCCAGCCGTCGGGTCCGCCGACAGGGGCGGTCGGCCGCCGCCAAGCGAACGGCCGCCCCGTCTAATCCGCATAGATTGAAGAATTTTACCCCAAAAACCACTACCGTAGCGATTCGATGTTGGGCATGAAGGTCAGGGTGAAGACCTCATCCTTGAAATCGCGCTTCTTGATCCCGGCGAAGATCATGACCGACTTGTAGCCTTTGTAGAGAGGGCTGTCCGTCTCGATCACCGCCGGCCGCGTGATCCCGCCGCCGAAGTTCTTGACGTCCTTGAAATAGAGGGTCTTGATCAGCATGTTCGCCTCGGTGAGGCATTCGATCTTGGTCGGCAGGACGCTCTTCTTGTCCGCCCAGATCTTCAGCCGGTCATAGGCCACGGTCTTGGTCTTCGCCTTGAGATAGAGGAGATATTCGCCTCCCGTTTCCTCGACCTTTTCCACGTCGTATTCCGCGGCGTAGTCCAACTGGAGGATGTCGGCATTGTTGAAGACGCCGCCGACGACGGACTGGAGGCTCGTGATCCGGATCGGCTTGCCGACGTTCGGGATGTAAAGCCACATGTTGTCGCCCAGCCGCAGGGTGCTTCGCCCCTTCTCGCTCGCCGGGGCGATGAACAGCGAGGCCACCTTGTCGATCCCCTTCTTGACGGTAAAGAGGGTGAACTCCTTTTTCTTGCCGTCGGGCTCGATGTTGATCAGCTTCCGGTAGGACTCATAGGTCTCGGGACTGAGGTTTCGGTCCACCTGTTTCAACAGCGCCGTGCCGTCGACGGCATAAACCGGCAGGGCAATGAGCAGCGATAAAAATACGATGATCCATTTCATGTTCCGCATGGAAGCCTCCTATACATGTCTGAGCGCCTGGATCGGCTCCATGCGCGACGCCTTGAAGGCGGGCTGGAGACTGGCGATGACCGAGACGATGATGACCGTGGCCGAGATCACGAGGATGTCGGCCGGTGAGACGCCGGCCTGGAGGATGAACCCCTTCTGCTGGCCGAAGTCGTAACTGATCTTGAACAGATTCAGGATATAGACGAGAGCGATCCCCACGATATCGCCGATCAGGGCGCCCGCCACCCCCATGCAGAATCCCTCGATCACGAACATGTTCAGGATCTTTCCGGGCAGCGTGCCGATGGCCGCGATGGTTCCGATCTCCCGGATCCTTTCATACACGGCCATGATCATCACGTTCATGATGCTGATCAGGACGATGGCGATCAGCATGAGCTTGATGAAAAAGGTCATCACGTCGATCATCCGGGCGATGTTGAAGAAGGGCGAGAGCTTCTCCCAGGTGTGGAGCTCGAAGATCGGTTTGCCCTGCTGGTTGAGTTCCTTGGCGAGCAGGCCGTCGAGCTTTTCGCCGAAGGCGGCCAGCTTTCCGAAGTCCTTGAGCCGGACGGCGTATTCGCTCACCTGCTGGCCCTCCATGCGCAGGAGTTCCCGGGCGTCGTCCATGTGGAGGTAGCCGTCCCTTCCGCCGGGACCGGTCGCGCTCTCCAGGACGCCCGTCACGGTGAACTGCTTGCCGTTGACCGAGCCGTCCGCGTTGGTGGCCACGATGACCACCGCGTCGCCGGGCTTGATCTTCATGCCCCGGGCCAGCAGTTCCGGAATCAGGATGCCGCCGGGTTTCAGGTCCTTGACACCGTCCGTCACCCTGCCGGGAAGAAGCGGAACCGTCTTGAACTCCTTTTCCGGGATAGATCGCGGTCAAACGGATGCTCGACGTCTCCGTGAAATTGCTGAACATGCCGCCGAACTTCACCCGCGGCGAATAGGCCTCGATCTCCGGCTGCGCGTTCAGGATCTTTTCCAGCCTGCCGATGGCGCCCTCCTTGAGGTTGAGGTTGAGGGGGAGGGTCTCGATGGAGGCGACAAAACCTTTGCGGTGCACCTGCAGGTGTCCCAGCATGGAGTCCGTGATCTGGCCGATCATCATGTTCTTGAACGAGCCGGAAATGGAGACGAACGCCAGGACGAAGACCACGCCGACGGTGATCAGGGAGGCGGTCAGGAGCGTTCGTCTTTTGTACCGGAGCAGATTCCGGATCGCGATTTTGAAAAGATTACCCATTGCCGTTTCCTCCCTTGGTCTTTGCGTTGTTGATTTTGCCGTCTTCGAGCGTGAAGATGGTTTCCGCCTCCCCGACGATCTTCTGGTCATGGGTCGAAAAGATGAAGGTGGTCTTGAATTCGTCCCGCATCTTCTTCATCAGATTCAGAACCATGTAGGCGGTATCATGATCCAGATTGGCGGTCGGTTCGTCCGCCAGGACCAGTTTGGGGTTGGTCACCAGCGCCCTGGCGATGGCCACCCGCTGCTTCTGCCCACCGGAGATCTGGTCGGGATATTTGTCCTTCTGATCCGCCATCCCCACGGCCTCCAGAAGGGCGGTCACCCGTCGCCGCCGTTCTCCGGGCGCGACCTTTTGAACCATGAGAAGGGGGTATTCGATATTCTCGTACACCGTCAAAACCGGCAGGAGGTTGAAGTCCTGAAAGATAAAGCCGATCGTGCTTCCCCGGAACGCGGCGCTCGCCTTGCGGTCCAGGGAGGCCACGTCCGTGTCGGCGACCGTCAAAGCCCCCTCGGTCGGCTTGTCGAGGCAGCCGATGAGGTTCAGGAGCGTCGTCTTGCCGCTCCCCGAAGGCCCGACGAAAGAGACGAACGAGGCGGGTTCGATCTCGAAACTGACGCCCCGGAGGGCCTGAACCGTCACCTCCCCCACCCGGTAAGTCCTTGCTGATCTGGTTTGCTGAAATCAAGGCCACTTTTCATGCCCTCCTTTTTTTATCTCGCCCGCGAGAGGCCGACTCATCGATCAACGTTCGGAAACCGTTTCCGGATGCATCCCTCTCGGGTCATAAAATAACGGGAAGAGCGCGACGCCCCAGCGCGACGCCCTTCCCGTTTTCAGTGAGGCGACCCCGCTGATTCGCCCGGCAAGGTTCAGCCCGTTCGTCATGGTGTTACCGCATTCCCCAGCCGGGGGCGTGACCGCCCATCATGCCCGGACCGTCACCCATGTGCATCATCCCCCGTCCCGCTCCGTAGGCCTGAATCTTGGCCTGCTGCTCGGGCGTCAGGACCTGCTGCACCTCCAGACGGTAGGCCGTGCGCTTGTCTGTCAACTGATCGCGGAGGCCCTGAGCCTCTTTCTGGAGCACCAGGATCTTCTCCTTGTCCGGTGTCGAAGCCAGCCACAGGCTCCTCAGTTCTCTGCTCTTGCTCAGCATCTGGTCTTGAAGGGGCTTGATGTCCTTCAGGTGCGCCTCGCGCAGGACGTTGATCTTCTGGGTCTGCTCAGCCGTCAGGTCGAGGCCCTGCGCCGCACCGATATCCGCGACATTCCCGGGACCGCTGCCATACCCCGCCCCCATCCCCCGGTAGGCCATCGCCGGGGAAGCCACAATCGCCGCCAGGGCGATCACCGCTACAATCGTTACTATTTTCTTCATGGTTTGTGTCTCCTTTCAAGAGAATTGTTTCCAGGCTATATAGCAAGAGACATGCCATTGAAGACTATCATATTTATATACACGTAATTATAGTATATATATAAATTACGAAGCAGCAATTTCTATTTATTTGTATTCCATTATGGATATATTAGTATCCGGTTGTAGTATCCAGTTCGATATCCAACCGGATCAAAAGTATCCACTCAAAAGGCCAGGAGCGAAACACCGATGGTCCCCAGGATCAGCCATACAACGTCTTTTTTCCAACCCAACAGGTAAATCGCGGAAATCGCAAACACGGCCCATGCCTGCCAGTTGACGAGGGACTGGACGCCGAACTGCAGGACGACAAAGAGGAGAAGCCCGATAAAACCGGACAAGAACCCCCGGATGACCGCCTTGACGATCCTGAGATTCTTGATTCTGGCGTGAGCCCGGCTGAGCAACATCATGGCCGTAAGCGATGGGGCAAAAATGCCGATCGTGGCGATGACGGCCCCGATGATCCCCTGGACCTTGTACCCGATGAAGGTGGCCGTTATGAAGACCGGCCCCGGCGTTATCTGTCCCAGGGCGATCCCATCGCGGAAGGCCGTCAGGTCGAGCCAGTGCATCCCGTCGACGACGACGCCTTGAATGATGGGAATGGCGGTAAAGCCGCCGCCGAAGGCGAGCGAGCCGATCTTGAGGAAGGTCGCAAAGAGGGTCCACGTCCCGTCAACCAAATAAAAGGTGACGGCGAGCAAAACAGCCAGTGCCGCCGGGGGCACAAGATTTCGCCATCCGGTCGCCTCCGGGAGGTCAGCCGCCTTACCCGGACGCTTCGGCGCTTTTCCTTGCTCGACCGCTCCGCTGTAGTAAAAGAATAAAGCCCCCAGCGCCCCGGAGATGAGGATGATATAAACCACATCCCAGCGCAGATAGAGGATCCCTAAAAATGAAAGCGCCGCAATACCGATGCCCTTGAAGGCGTTGCGGTCCGTGCCCTGGAAGACCGATCTGCCCATCATCAGGGTCGCGTTGATGAGCAATGCGACCACCATCGCCCCGAGGCCCGTGAAGACCGAATGGACAAATTTCAGGTCGCCGAACGAGAAATAGGCCCAGGCCAGGATGGTGATGGCCGTCATTGCCGGAAAGGCAAACGCAAAGGGCATCAGGATGCCGCCCCTCCCTCCCTTCAGCTTCTGGCCGATATAACCCAGCAGGGTCACTCCCGTGGCCCCCGGCAAGATCTGCGACAGGCTCAAGGCGTTCATGAACTCCTCATCGGAGATCCATTTTTTTTCATGGACGATGACCCTCTTCATCAACGCCAGGATCGCCGGTCCGCCGTAGCCGACAGTGCCGACATACAGGGCGGTCTTCAAAATTTCAAACAAGGTCGGCCGTTTCATGATCATCCATATTCCTATTGAATATAAAAATGCATACCCCATGGCGTACGGCGGGGCAAGGTATTTGCCGCGTAACCGTGAAATTTGGTTTGTTTCCCACCGAGCCCTGTGCTAAAAACCTTCTGGTGTCGGCTCCATAAATACACCCCACTGCGCGAAGTGTCATTGATCTGGATCAACGAGAGAAAATTTTTATGGATCTCCTGCAGCAGATACGAAGGCTGAAGTTATTCGAAGGGGTGCCCGCTGAAAAACTGCAGGCGCTGGCGGAGCAGTCCCGGTACCGGACGTACCCGGCGGGAGAGATGTTCATCGGCGAGACGGATGCGGTCCATGCCTTTTATGTCGTCATCTCCGGCCAGATAAAACTCTACAAAAGCTCACCGGAGGGAAAGGAGCAGACCCTCTATCTGCTCAGGCCGGGAGACCCGTTCGGCATGTGCACGGCCTTCGCCGTCGATACCTTTCCGGCAAACGCCATGGCTCTCGAGGAGAGCGGCATCCTCCTGATTCCCGGACAGGCGATGGAGGCCGTTGCCATGAAGGAACCGCGCCTGCTGGTGAACATTATCCAGATCCTCACCGATCGTCTCAAAGAATCGATGACCCTGATCGAATCCCTCTCCCTGAAGGAGATTCCGCAGCGGCTTGCCTCCTTCCTGCTCCATGACCTGACCAGGCACGGAGCAGAGGAGATGAACCGGTTGGAATCCGCCCGCGAGCAATTACCCCGCGACTTGCCGCGGGGTAAGCGAACAAAAACGGATTTGTTGGTTCCTCTGAAGGATCGAAGATTCTCCGCAGTCTCCTGCGGAGATCTTCAATTGACGATCACGCAGCGAGAGCTGGCCAAGATCCTGGGAGCCACGCCGGAAGCCCTGTCACGGGCGATACGAAAGATGAGTAACGCCGGGATCCTGGCCATGGACGGCCGGTCGATCCGGATTCTGGATCGGGAGGCGCTTGAAGAACTGGCGGAAGGGGAGTAATGACCTCACCCGGCATAACTGGATATTTCATTTGCCTTCCTGTATAATCCTTCCCGGTCATGCGGCGGGAAACGCCGGGGCACAATACCCCTTCACGGAGGGGAGGATGAGGAGGAACAACCGGTGGGAAACATGAGTTCAAATATGGTCCTGGGGGGATTTTTAATCATGCTCATCTGCCAGGACATCGTCGCCATCAAGGCATTCAAGAAGAGCATGCGGGAAGGGATTCTGTGCGCGATGCTTCCCGGCTACCTTCTCTACTACGGGAGCCGGGATGAAACCCGGCAGGTGAAGCCCCTGATCGGCTGGCTGGCCGGGATGGGGATCCTCATGATGGGATTCGTGCGTTGAGGAAGCGGCCGTCGAATGCAACGTGAGAGGAAGATGCAAACAGGAGGTGATGGTATGAGAGGGAAGGATGTCGATTATTTTGCGGCCCTGTACGATGTGGCAAGGGTGATCAATGCCTCCCTGGAGCCGTCGAAGGTCCTGGAGAAGATCGTGCAGTGCGTCGTCAAGGCGATGGGCGTCAAGGCGAGCAGCATCCGTCTGCTTGACTCCCGGGAGCGTTTGCTGGTGCTCGGCGCGGCGAGCGGCCTCTCCAAGGGGTATATCCGCAAGGGGCCCATTTCCATCGAGGAGAGCGGCCTCGACCGCAAGGTGCTCAAGGGCCGGACGGTCTGGCTCGAGGACGCCCGGACGGCGAAGGATTTTCAGTACGGCGCCATGGCGAAGGTGGAGGGGATCAAGTCCGTCCTCGTTGTGCCGCTCATGCTGGAAAAGAAGGCGATCGGAGTGCTTCGGGTCTACGCGGACAAGATCCGCAAATTCGGCGACGAGGAGCTCAAATTCCTCAAGGCGGTGGCAAACCTGAGCGCCATCGCCCTGGACAACGCCCGCATGCACGAGACGCTCCAGACCCGGTGCGATCTGATGGCGGCGCATAAATACCGCATCGACGACAATTGAAAGGAGGTCCGTATGATTCGCCTTGGCATCAACGGTTTTGGCCGGATCGGACGGCAGGTATTGAAGGCCGTCCTCTCCCGATACCCCGAATCACTTCAGGTCGTGGCGGTCAATGACCTCTTCGATGTGGCTACGAACGCCCACCTGTTCAAGTACGACACGAACTACGGCCGCTTCGCGGGTAAGGTCGGCGTCAAGAAAGAGAGCTTCATCATCGACGGCCGGCCCATCAAGAGCCTGGCCTTTCGCGATCCCGCGTCCATTCCCTGGGACGACGAAGGGGTCGATATCGTGATCGAGAGCACGGGACTCTTTCTGACCGGTCCGAAGGCCGCCGCCCACCTCCAGGCCGGGGCCAAAAAGGTCATCATCACCGCCCCCGCCAAGGAGGAGGACCTGACGGTCGTGATGGGGGTCAATCACAAGAGCTATCAGCCGAAGAAGCATCATATCGTCTCCAACGCCTCCTGCACGACAAACTGCCTTGCCCCGCCGGTGATGGTCGTCCACGGGGCGTTCGGCATCGAGAAGGGGATGATGACAACGGTCCACTCCTACACGAACGACCAGCGCATCCTCGATCTGCCCCACAAGGATCTCCGGCGCGCCCGCGCCGCCGCGATGAATATCATCCCGACGACGACCGGCGCGGCGAAAGCCCTCGCCCTGGTCATCCCGGATCTCGCCGGCCGCTTCGACGGCTACTCGCTCCGCGTGCCGACTCCGACGGTTTCCATCGTCGATTTCGTGGCCGAACTCAAGACCAAAACGACGACGGAGGAGCTCAGGAAGGTCCTCTGCGACGCCGCCCGGAAGAAGCTCAAGGGGATCATGGCCTGCGAGGAAGAGCCCCTCGTATCGATGGATTTCAAGGGGGACGCCCACTCCTCCGTCGTGGATGTCGAGTTCACCCAGGTGCTCCGGGACAACATGGCGAAGGTGGTCGCCTGGTACGACAATGAGTGGGGTTACTCCTGCCGGGTGGCGGATCTGGCCCATTACATGGCGGAGAAGGGTCTTGGGTAACGAAGGCGGGAAAGTCCGTATCCTCGTCATCGACGACGACGCCGTAGCCTGCGAATTTCTCCAGGAGGCGCTCCTGCGTGCCGGTTATGAGGTTGACACCTTCACCTCCGCCCGGGAGGCGCTTGAGGAGGAACTCTCCCGGTATGACATGCTCCTGTCCGACATCCGGATGCCGGATATCGACGGCCTGCAGTTCCTCAGGCAGGTGCACGAGAAATGGCCGCAGCTTCCGGTGATCCTGATGACGGCCTTCGGTTCGCTGGAGACGACGATGGAGGCCCTGAGGCTCGGCGCCTGGGATTATATCAGCAAACCCTTCCCACCGGAGGCGATCCGGGCGATGGTCCAGAAGGTCCTCGAGGTCCGCGAACTCCAGCAGCACTGGATCAAAGGCCAGCCGGAGGACCAGCGGGAGCCGCATTTCATCGGCTCCTCCGCGGTGATGGTCGATTTCTACAAACAGATCGCCCGGGTTGCCGATGCCTCGGCGAGCGTTCTGATCAGCGGGGAGAGCGGGACCGGCAAGGAACTGACGGCCCGCTCCCTCCACCAGTTGAGCGCGCGGTGCGGTAAACCCTTCCTGACCGTCAACTGCGGCGCCATTCCGGAGACCCTCCTCGAATCGGAGCTCTTCGGTTACGAGAGGGGGGCCTTCACCGGGGCCGATCACCTCCATGCGGGGCTCCTGGAAGCGGCCCAGCACGGAACGATCTTTCTCGATGAGATCACCGAGATGTCGCCGGCGCTCCAGGGAAAGCTCCTCCGCTTCATGCAGAACGGAGAGGTCAGACGGCTGGGCGGTCACGAGGCGAGGCATGTGGGGGTCCGGGTGGTTGCGGCGGCAAACCGGGACATCGACGAAGAGGCCAAAACCGGCCGATTTCGATCCGATCTCCTCTACCGCTTCGTCGTCCGCCTTCAGGTGCCGCCGCTTCGGGCGCACAAGGAGGACCTCCCGCAGCTCATCGAGTCATTCCTGAAGAAATGGGGATATCCCACGGTCCGCATCTCGGACGAGGCGATGGAATTGTTCATGTCCTATGACTGGCCGGGGAATGTCCGCGAACTGGAGAACGTCCTTCGGCAGACGCTGCTCCTCTCCCCGTTTACCGTGATCCTTCCCGAAAATCTCCCCGGGAAATTCCGCCCCCTCCGCACCGAGGGGGCGCCTCTCCGGTCACCGCTCGAAACGGCGGAACGGCAGCAGATCCTCCAGGCCCTGGAGATCACGGCCTGGAATCAGAGCCGGGCCGCCCAGCGGCTGGGAATCGACCGGAAGACCCTGCGGACGAAGATCCAGCGTTACGGCCTGGGGAAATAAATAGGGACAGATACCTCTCTATTTATTCTGCCGCGGGGAAGGTGAGGACGATCCGTGTCCCATCGCCCGGAGGGCTCTCGATGGCGATCCGTCCTCCGTGTATCTTGACGATGTCCTGAACGATGGCCAGCCCCAGCCCCCGCAGCCCCTCCTCCTGATGCGTGCTGAAAAACGGTTCGCAGACCCTCTCCATCAGCTCCGGCGGTATCCCCTTCCCGGTGTCCTTGACCGTGAGAGACACCTCCCGCCGCTCCCCGTCCGCCTGAGCAAAGACCGTGATCAGTCCTCCTTCCGGCATCGACTCCATGGCGTTCTGGATCAGATTGAACAGGGCGGTCTGGATGCGGTAGCGGTCCGCGTTGATCCGCGGGATCTTTTCATCGAGATGGACCATGAGCTCGATCCCCGCTTTCCGCATGAGGGGGTCGACGAGGGTAAGCGTTTCGTTCAGGAGTTCCGGGACTTCGACCGCCTCGAAATGGGGTTCCGGCGGGCGGGTGGCGCGCCGGACATTCTGGATGACGGTGTTGAGGCGCTGGGTCTGTTGGACAATCAGCTCCAGCTTGCGGGCCACGTCCGGCGGCCAGTTTCCCCGCTCCTGGAGAAGGTTTGCCATGCCGGCAATGGAATGGAGCGGCGTCCCGAGGTCGTGGGCCAGCGTGGCGGTGAGGTATCCCAGGGCGGTGAGCTGCTGGAGCTGGCCGACCTGTTTCTGGAGCTCGACGACCCTGCGGGTTGCCTCCTGGATGCGGTCTTCGAGATTCCGCGTCAGTTCCCGATTTCTCGCCAGGACCTGCTCGATCTCCTGGGCCATCGAATTGAAGTGCTCTGCGAGTTGCCCCCATTCGTCCCGGCGTTTGATCGGGATCCGCTTTACATATTGTCCCGTCTGAAATTCATCGATCGTCCGGATGATGATGCTGAGCGGCCGGCCGATGAGCCAGCGGTAGCTTACGGCGAGTACCAGGAGGATGATGAGCAAAAGGGAGACCGTGCTGATGACGAGCAGTCGTTTCGCGCTGGAGAGGATCTCCGCGTTCGCCCGGCTGAAGGTGATCACCCCCACGATGAACTGGGTCGTTTTGGATTTCTCGGAGCTGACGGGATAGAGAAGCCCCAGGGCAGGACCGTCTTCGGTCGTAAGGCGCACATAACGGGGCTTGCGCGACGCCGCCACGGAGCTCAGGAGGCTCTCCGGCCATTCGTAGCGGACGCGGCTGGCGCCGGCCATGTATTCGATGTATTCGATGTCGTCGCTGTCGTATTTGTCTACGGTGAAGATGTCGATGCGGGCGAGGCGCACGTCGGTCTGAATCTGTTCCTTGAGGCTGGTGACAAGGGTGGAGAGCCCCTGGCCGGTGGGAAAATGCTGGTAATAGGTGCTGACCGTCTCGGCGACGCCGGAGAGGCGCTTCCCCTGTTGATCGACCAGTATCCGGTCCAACGCCTCGATCTGCACCCACCCCCAAACGGCCATGGTGACAGCCATCCCCAGGATGGTCATGATCATCAGGCGCGTGCGTACGGTCATCGGCGGATCCCTCTCCGGAGGCGGTTTCCGTAAAACCCGATCGCCTTCCCGGCGGTATTATAGACACTCCGGGGGGGAAATGCACGTCGTGATTTAGCGAAAGATCGTTTCAAGAGAATCCTCTCTTGGACAGCATTCATCGTCGGGGTGTAGAGAACTTTTCTGCGGAGCGGTGCGGAATGGGAATGATCGGGAAGGGGGAACGATTACCGGCGACATCCGTTTTCGACGGTCTTTCAAAAAAGTTTTAGGGTGGGGGATGCGCTCCCCCACCCCAAAACAAGTAGCTTGAGGAAAAGGATTACTTCGCGGCGGGAGCTGCGGCGTCCTTCTTCTCTTCAACCTTCTTCTCAGCCTTGTCGGCCTTCTTCATGTCCTTCTTCTCGACCTTCTTATCAGCCTTGTCGGCCTTCTTTTTGTCTTTCTTCTCGGCCTTCTTTTTGTCTTTCTTGTCGGCCTTCTTCACGTCCTTCTTCACGTCCTTCTTGTCAGCCTTCGCAGCATCAGCCGTTGTGGCGGGTGCCGCTGTGCCGGCGGGTTCTGCCTTCTTCTCTTCCTTCTTCTCTGCTGCAATTGCGGACGTACAGAACAGGAAAATTACTGCGATTGCCCATACCATGAAACGTTTCATCTTACATTCCTCCTCATTAATTTGGTTTTTTACCATTTCCTCCACTCAGCCGGCAACCGGCTGATGACGAGGAAATCCCCTATAACCCTGACAAACCGTTGTCAAGGATTAAACACCCGTATGCCCGGCGGTTATTTTTTACCCGGCGCCGCTTGCTGCCCGGGCACGCTTGCCGCTTTCGATGCTTCCTTTTTCGGTTTCTGGACTGCCGTCATTTTTGCCGGCGCAACCCGGATCAGGATGTTCCGACCGCCTTTTTCGCGATAGGTGACCTTGATCTGATTGCCGACCACAATATTGGTGAAAGGCTTCTCCAGGGAAAATTCCATCGTTTCCGTCTCGCCCTTCAATGTTCGCTCGATCTTCAGGACCGTATCGGATACTTCCATCACCTTGCCGGCGGTGCTCATCTCCGGTACTCGGGGGGGAGGGGTAGGGGTAGCCGATTTCTTCTCCGCGGCAAAAGCCAGGGTGACGCAGAGAAGCATCAAGGTTGCCGTTATTATCAGAAAACGTTTCATCCACGATCCATCCTTCCGCCCGTTATTTCCGGACTGCCGCAACCTTTGCATACCGTGTGCCATGGTAACGAGAGATACGGTAATGCATTCAATACATGAGAAATAGGGGAATATCTTTCTTCGGACTGCATGAAGGGTGTACTCTGTGGTCGTCTCATTGGTGCAATATTCCCCATTGCCTGGGGAGTATTGCACCAGTTGCTTTCGAAGGGTGTGAAGGGAGGCGAGGCCAACCGAGCCTCAGATGGTCAGGGGGATTTCTTCATGATCATGGTGATGGCTCCGGGAACGATCGAAAGTTCGGCCGGCAGGGTCCCCGGCTGCTCGCCGTCGATATCCAGGAGTACCCGCTGCTCTGAAGAGGCGATCACCCGTCGCCCGGTCGACATGGAGACCTGACGGATACGCTTGATTCCCCCGGTATAGAGTTTGGGGAGGTGCCAGAAGACCAGCGGGAGGCTCATCGCGCCGATGATGGTGACATCGAAGAGGCCGTCATCGGTTACGGCGTCGGGGGCGACGAGCATTCCCCCCCCGTGATAGCGCCCGTTGGCGATGGCGATATTGAGCACATCCACGGTCTCCTCATCCCCGTCATCCACCCGGATGCGGATACGCTTCTTCCCGTAGGCGAAAAGGGAGATCAGCGTGCTCCAGATGAAGGTGATGAACGGTCCGCAGGCCTTGCTCGTCCTGTTCACCCGGTCATCGACCTCTCCCCCGAGGCCGAAGCTGGCGATGTTGTGAAAGTATCGGGCGCACGTGCGGCCCTCGTGGTCCCGGTAGCGGATCAGTCCGAGATCGATGGTGCGGATGTGACCCTCCCGGATGGTTTCGAGGGAGGCCTCCAGCCCGGTCGGGATGGGTATGGTCCGGCAGAAATCGCACCCGGTTCCGTTGGGGATAAATCCGAGGACGGCGTTCTTCCCGAGGGGACCGTTTTCATCAAAAAAGCCGTTGACCACCTCGTTGAGCGTACCGTCGCCGCCGACGCAGATGATCCGGTCGACGCCCTTGAGGAGGTGATCCCTGGTCATCCGGGTGGCGTCTCCCGGTCCGGCGGTCATGCAGTGCTCGAAAGGACCGAGAAGGTCCGTCGCCCTGTTTCTGATCCGGGGCCACTCTTTGCCCGTCGCCCCGTTTCCCGCATGAGGATTGACCACAAAGACCGTCTTTCTGGAATTCAACGCCACCTCCCGCGCCACGTGGATGGTTATTAAGATAGAGAAACCGTGCGACAAAAGCGGAGCGAGTATACCATAGATATTCTCTTGTCGAAAGTTGAAAGGTGGTGCGCTGCAATACGTCGCAAAGGAATTGCTTTCCCACCCTCTTTCTGGTATCCATCTGCGGTATGCGGGTGGCCGCAAAAGCTTCCTATCGGTTAATAGATAATCAGACGGATGACGGGAAGATTCGATGACCCAGGATTGCAGCAGACTCAAATTCATTTCCGCCTTTTTCTTCTTTCCGATGCGCTCTTTTTTGGGGCGGCTGGGGTTCCGCTATAACATCTCCAGCATCGCCAATGCGTTCTACCGGGAAGAGTTCAACCGGGTCCCGGCGGAGGGAAAGGCGGTGATCCTCCCCCACTGTCTGATCGGCGAAGAGTGCAAGGCCCGATTCTCCAAGGACGAGGGGGTCCGCTGCGTCAATTGCAAACAGTGCCGGTGCGGTGAAATTCGCATTCTCTGCGAGGAGCAGGGGTGGCAATTCTACATCTCGCCCAGTACGGGCTTCACGAAACGGCTCGTCCAACGAAAGAGGATCCGGGCCGCCGTCGGGGCGGCGTGCGAATTTGAGATCGCAAAGGGCATTCGCGCGACGCCGATCACCCTCAAAGGGGTCCGTTTGAAAAAAAAGAAGGTTATTCCCCAGGTCATCCTGACGGCCCGGTATGACTGCCTGGAGAATGATATCGACTGGGAGATGCTGAAGCGGATCATCCTCAACGGGGCGGGAAGCGTCTGATGACGCCGGCGGCCTTACGGGATCGTCCGTTTCCTCAATGGCGGCATGGCAGGAGGACTATGACGACATGCAGACGGGCTGCAAACCGTTTTGCTTCCGCTTCGCCGAGTGACGTCTCGGGGACGGAGGATACGCGCCGCGTGATCGTCATCGGCGCCGGCGCCGGCGGGATGATGGCCGCCGGTCGGGCGGCGGAGAGGGGAGCAAACGTCCTCCTCCTCGAACAGACGGATGGACCGGGAAAGAAGATCCTCATCAGCGGGAAGAGCCGCTGCAACCTGACGAACGCCCGGGAGCTCGACCTATTCATCGGCATGTACGGTCCGAACGGCCGATTCCTCCACGGCGCCTTCCGCCGGTACTTCCGGGATGACCTCCTCGCCTTCCTCAGGCGTTACGGTGTGGAGACGAAGGTCGAACGCGGCGGGCGGATCTTCCCCGTCTCCGACGATGCGGCGGATATCGTGAATGCCTTCCGGCGTTACCTGACGGATCACGGAGTCGATCTCAGGACCGGCGTCCGTGCAACCGGGATCGCCCTCCGCGACGGCCGCGTCGAAGGGGTCCGGACGGAGAAAGGCCTGCTTTTCGCCCCTGCCGTGATCCTCGCAACCGGCGGCGTCACCTGGCCGGCAACCGGTTCCACCGGCGACGGCTACCGGATGGCGGCCGCCCTCGGCCATACCGTCACGAAACTCCGTCCGGCCCTGGTGCCGCTCGTCGTCGCAGGAGGTCGAACGGGCGAAATCGATGCAGGGGGTGAGCCTCCGGAACGTCCGCCTGACCGCCTTCCGCCTGCCGGCGGAGCAGATCGACCCCGCCCTCACCCCGGCGAAGGATATCGGCCGGGGGATCGATGCGAAACGGCGGCGCGGGCCGGTCATCGAGAGCCGGATGGGGGAGATGCTCTTCACCCATTTCGGGATCGGCGGGCCGATCACGCTCCTGATGAGTCTTTCCATCGTGGACGCCCTGGCGGAAGGGCCGGTCAGCGTCTCCATCGATCTGAAGCCGGCCCTCACGCCGGAAGAGCTCCGCATCCGCCTCCAGCGCGACTTCGACCGGTCCGGCAAGCGGGGATTCCGCAATCTCCTCGCCGGGCTCCTCCCCCACAAGATGGTCGACCCCTTTGTCGAGATGACCGGCATTCCCCCGGAGCGGCCGGGGCATCAGATCAGCGCCGCGGAGCGGGAGCGGCTCCTGGCCCTCCTCAAGTCGCTCCGGTTCAACATCAAAGGTCCCCTCCCCATCTCCTCCGCCATCGTCACGGCCGGCGGAGTGTCGCTCAAGGAGATCGACCCCCGGACGATGGCCTCCCGCCTCGTCCCCGGTCTTTTCTTCTGCGGGGAGGTGATGGACCTCGACGCCGACACGGGGGGCTACAACCTCCAGGCGGCCTTCTCCACCGGCTATATCGCCGGCGAGGAGGCCGCGGCCGGTGTGCAGGGCTTTGCGGAAAAGTCATGACTTTTGTGCAATATGCTATGAGCTCTACAAGCCGGACAGAGGAAGAGATCTTAGCGATCGTAGAGAAAGATTGACAATAACTGCAAGATATTGAATGATTGAAATACTGATGGCAAGAGTCGTCGACCGGGCATTGAGACCCTCGTGCGATGTGAAAGGAACGACGGTTCATGCGCGCTCCCTCCGGGCATCGTCAGGTGAATCGTTGTGTCGAACGGTTTCAGGAGAACCTCGCGATGCGTTACACCTCCGGGACTACAACGAGACCCAGCTCCGCCGCGAGTTCATCGATCCCTTCTTCAAAGCGCTGGGCTGGGATCTGGACAATACGGCAGGCAACGCCGAGGCTTACAAGGACGTGATCCACGAGGACGCCATCCGGATCGGCGGCGCGGTGAAGGCCCCGGACTACTGCTTCCGGATCGGCGGGACGCGGAAATTCTTCGTCGAGGCGAAGAAGCCCGTCCGTCCGACATCGCCGAGGACGCCGCCCCCGCCTACCAGCTTCGCCGCTACGCCTGGTCCGCCGGGCTGCCGCTCTCCATCCTCACCGACTTCGAGGAGTTCGCCGTCTACGACTGCCGGATCAAGCCGGATCAGACCGACCGGGCCTCCGACCGCCCGCGATCCTGTACTTCACCTTCCGGGAGTATGCCGCCCGCTGGGACGAGATCGCCGCGATCTTCGCCAAGGAGGCCGTCCTCAAAGGCTCCTTCGACCGGTACGCCGAATCAAGCCGCCTGAAGAAGGGCACCGCCGGCGTGGACGAGGCCTTCCTCAGGGAAATCGAATCCTGGCGGGATCTCCTCGCCCGGAACATCGCGCTCCGGAACCCGGACCTCAGCCAGCGGGAGCTCAACACCGCCGTGACGCTGACGATCAACCGGATCATCTTCCTCAGGATCTGCGAGGACCGCGGGATCGAGCCGTACGGCCAGTTGCAGGGCCTCCTGAACGGCGCCGGCGTTTACGCCCGTCTCGTCGAGATCTTCTACCGGGCCGACGACCGGTACAACTCCGGCCTCTTTCACTTCCGGCCGGAGAAGGACCGCCCGGCGCCGCCGGACAACCTCACCCTCAATCTGGCCATCGACGACAAGACGCTCAAGGAGATCTTCCGCGGCCTCTACTATCCCGATTCCCCCTATGAATTCTCCGTGCTCCCCGCCGACATCCTCGGCCGGGTCTACGAGCAGTTCCTCGGCAAGGTGATCCGCCTTACCGCCGGCCACCAGGCGAAGGTGGAGGACAAGCCGGAGGTGAAGAAGGCGGGCGGCGTCTTCTACACCCCGAAGTACATCGTCGATTACATCGTCGAGCGGGACCGTCGGCAAGCTGCTCGCCGGCCGGACGCCCGCGCAGGCCGACAGGCTCAAGGATCCTCGACCCCGCCTGCGGCTCCGGATCGTTTCTCATCCAGGCCTACCAGCACCTTCTGGACTGGTACCGGGACCGGTACGTCGAGGGCGGGCCGGAGAAGCGGGCGAAGGGCAAGAAGCCCGTCCTCTATCAGGCCGCCGGGGGCGAATGGCGCCTGACCACGGCGGAGCGGAAACGGATCCTCCTCAACAGCATCTTCGGCGTGGACATCGATCCCCAGGCCGTCGAGGTGACGAAGCTCTCGCTCCTCCTCAAGGTCCTGGAGGGGGAGAGCGGCGAGACCCTCATGAACCAGCTCAAGCTCTTCCACGAGCGGGCCTTGCCCGATCTCTCCGGGAACATCCGCTGCGGAAACTCCCTCATCGGCCCGGACTTCTACGACGGCACATTGCCCGATCTTCTTGGCGATGAGGATCGCTACCGGATCAACGTCTTCGACTGGGAAACGGAATTTCCGGAGGTCTTTGCCGCCGCAGCCGGCCGCAGGTCGTCACGTCGGGAAAAACGGGCGGCCGGAGCGGGACGACGCCGGAGCGTGACCAAGGCGGCTTCGACGCCGTGATCGGGAACCCGCCCTACATCCGCATCCAGACGATGAAGGAGTGGGCGCCCCTGGAGGTGGAGTTCTACAAGACCGCCTTTGCCGCCGCCGGGAAGGGGAACTACGACATCTACATGGTCTTCGTCGAAAAGGGGCTCGGGCTTCTGAACGAGAAAGGCCGCCTGGGCTTCATCCTGCCCCACAAGTTCTTCAACGCCCAGTACGGCGAGCCCCTGCGCGATCTCCTGGCGAAGGGCAAGCATCTGGCCGGGGTCGTCCATTTCGGCGATGCCCAGGTCTTCTCCGGGGCAACGACCTACACCTGCCTGCTCTTTCTGGAAAAGTCCGGCGCCGAGGCCTGCCGCTTCACGAAGGTGGACGATCTGGAGGCCTGGCAAAAGACCGGCGAGGGGACCGAGGGCGCCATCCCCGCAGCGAGTATCACCGCCGCCGAGTGGAACTTCACCGTCGGCCGCGGCGCCGACCTCTTCGAAAAACTCCGCCGGATGCCGGTGAAACTGGGGGATGTGGCGGATGAATGTTTCGAGGGCCTACAACCAGCGCGATACGTGTTTATCTTTTGAAGGATCGTTCCGACAGGGACGGAAACTGATCAACTGAGTCCTATCGAAGGAACTGGATCAATGGATGGCTATCGAATGAAGTATCCTGAAGCCGGTTATCCGTCAGCGGTCGCATCCACCGATATGAGGCCGATCCATCGGCGCTGGTTCTTTTTCCCTATGAATGTCAGAGATAACGCTGCAGCTTATTCAACCGAAGAGATGACAGCGACGTTATCCCCTGGACGTGGGCCTATCTGAACGGCAATAAAACAGCTCCTTGAAGGATCGTGAAAAAGGCAAATTCAAAGATGATCAGTGGTATGCGTTATGGGCGATCGCAGAATCATGACGATTATGGGAGCAGCCCAAGCTCATCGTTCCAGTATATTATCACCAGACGTGGCATCGCTTATCTCGATCGACGCCGGTCATTCTACTTCATCAACGTACGACGGGCGGCTACGGTATCACTCCGATCATCCCGCGAGTCAGTCTGCCTTATCTTCTGCGGTCTGTTGAACTCTCCGCTTGCTCGATTTTTATCTGAAGCGTATCGCGACCACTTTCGTGGCGGATATCTGGCTGCGAACACGCAATATCATCGAGCAGCTTCCCATCCGCCCCATCGACTTCGCCGACCCGGCGGACCGGGAGCGCCACGACCGGATGGTCGCCCTGGTCGAGGAGATGCTCGCCCTCCACCGGCAGCTCGCCGCCGCCCGGACGGACCACGAACGGACGAACCTCAAGCGCCAGATCGACGCCGCCGACCGCCGGATCGACCGCCTCGTCTATGACCTCTACAATCTCACGGAGGCAGAGATCCGGCTTGTGGAGAAAAAATTGCTACCAAGAGAGAGATTCGTTATAATCCTCATCGTGGGAATGAGTAACAAAGTTCGGAGAAACAAAGGAGGGGTGAAAAAATGCTTTCGGCAAAGGAACAGATAACCAGCATTATCGAAGCCCAACCCGACGACAGCACATTTGACGACATCTTGCGTGAATTGAAATTTGCACGCATGGTGGAACGGGGACTCGACGATTCCCGGGAAAACCGAACGATCGGCAACGAAGAGATGAAACGAAGAATCCGGCTATGGCAGCAATAAAATGGACGGCCGAGGCCGAACAATGGTTGCGGGATATTTTCGCCTATATTGCCGCAGACAAGCCGGAAGCCGCCCGCCGGGTCGTTGAAGGCATATATGAAAAAGCGCAGTTGCTGCAAAGGTTTCCGGAAATCGGACACCGCTACGATCGTTATCCTGATTTGAACATCCGTATTCTCCTCTATGGCCATTATCGAATCGCCTATCTCATCAAGCCGGATGGGAGTATCGACATCCTCGGCGTCTTTCATGGGGCTCTCGAAATCGATCGTTACCTGCGTTAGTTGGGAGGTTGCCGCGGGTGATTACAACGTTCCCACATCCGCTTTGTTCATCCTGATGGCAATAACGTATTTGGTGAAAAACAAAGAGCCGGACGTGAAGGGTTTTGGATCCCGGAAGCGGCGGCGAAAAAAGGTGAAACGATGGGATGGTTCAAGTGGATTGTAGCCGCGGTTCTCCTCCTCTCCCTGGCGGCGGTGCTGGGGTTGCCCCGCCTCAACGATTTTCAGCGGAAGGGACGGCTGGTCCTCTCCGGCCTCGCCGGGGAGGTCAGGGTCGTCCGGGACGAGAAGGGGATGGCCTACATCCATGCGGCCGATGAGGAGGACCTCCTGCGGGCGCAGGGATTCGTCACAGCCCAGGACCGTCTGTTTCCCATGCAGGTGACGAGGCTTCTGGTTTCCGGGCGGATCTCGGAGCTGGTCGGCGAGAAGGGGAAGAAGATCGACGCCCTGATGCGGACCATCGGCTTCCTGCGCCACGCCAAGAGGCATGAAACAATCCTCGACGAGCGGACAAAGCGGCACTTTCAAAGGTACGTCGAGGGCGTCAACGCCTTCATCGCCCGCGGAGATGACCTTCCCCTGGAATTCCGCCTGGCCGGGATCAAGCCGGAGCCCTGGTCCGTCGCCGACTCCCTGGCGGTTCTCTACTACATGGGCTGGAATTCCGCGGCGAATCTGGAAACGGAGGTTATCGCCCAGATGCTTCTCGAAAAGCTGGGCGAGGCGAGGGCGCGGGAGCTCTTTCCCCTCAATGTCAATCCTGATGACCCCCGCCCGGCGGAACCCCGTCCGCAGCGCGCCTCCGGCGGGTCGCCGATCCCTCTTGCCGGCGATGGGGCGCTCCTGGCCCTTCTCAAGGAGACGGATGGCTCGTTGCGGATCGGAAGCAACAACTGGGTTACAGGCGGCGCCCGTTCGGCAAGCGGAAAGCCGGTCCTCGCCAACGATCCTCACCTCGACGCCCGGATCCTCCCCGGCCCCTGGTACCCCACGGGACTCATCACACCGAGTCTGCGGGCGGTCGGCGTGACGATCCCCGGCATTCCGGGGATGGTCGTGGGGCGGACGGAGCACATCGCGATCGGGATCACCAATTCTTACGGCGATGCCCAGGACCTCTATGTCGAGACCGTCGATCCGGCCAATCCGGCAAACTATCTTGAGGGGAAGAAGTCCGTCCCCTTCGAAGTCATCCGCGAGACCCTGCGGATCAGGGACGGGAAGGCCCCGGGAGGTTTCCGGGAGGAGAATATCGTGATCCGCCTGACCCGGAGGGGGCCGGTGGTGACGGATCTCCTCCCCGGCCTGAAGAGCCCCCGGGTGCTCACCGTCCGCTGGTCGCCGTTCGAGACGATGGCGCCTTCGCTCGGCCAGGACGGGATCCTCAACGCGAAATCCGCGAGCGATCTGCGCAAGTCAATCCGGGAGATCACGACGGTCATGCTCAATTTCGTCTTTGCCGACGTGGACGGCGGGATCGGCTGGCAGACCTCGGGGCGTCTGCCCATCCGCACCCGCGGCGACGGGACGGTTCCCTTCGCGGTGACTGACGGCGTCGACAACTGGCAGGGGTGGATCCCCTCCGACAAGATGCCGGGAAGCATCGATCCCCCCCGCGGCTGGCTGGGGACCTGCAACCATTATACGGTCCCGAGCGACTATCCCTATTACTACACCTCGCATGTCTCCCCTTCCTACCGCTACCGGCGGCTCGCCGAGGTGATGGACCGGCCGGGGAAGAAATCAGTCGACGACCACTGGGCGCTCCAGCGCGACGAGCTGAACGTCATGGCTCGCGAGATCGCCCCGATCATGGCGCAGGCGCTCCTTAGCCATCCGGATACCGCGGAGCTGGGAAGGCTCCTTGAACGATGGGACTTTCGGGACCGCGCCGATCAAGCGGCGCCGCTGGTTTTTCACCGGGTCTATGAACGGTTCGCGCTTGACGTCTTTCGGGATGAACTGGGAGACGAACTCGCCCGGGCGATGATCGGCAGTTGGTATTTCTGGGAGGAGCGCCTCCAGAGGATGGTCCGGGAGGGTGCGTCGCCCTGGTTCGGCGAGCCGGGCGCTTCGGGAAAGGGGGGAAGGGACGGGATCTTCCGCCGCGCCGCCCGCGAAGTGCTGGCCGAAATGAAGGCCGCCGGGGAGGGAAACCCGGCAAAATGGCGCTGGGGCGATCATCACCGGATCACGTTCGTTTCGCCCCTCCGGCGGGAGGGGGTGGGGAGCGCGTTTCTGGGCAGCGGGCCCCATCCCATGGACGGTTCACAGGAGACCCTCTACCGGGCGAGCTACGATCCCAACCGGCCGGATGCCGTGACATTGTCCGCCTCCCTGCGAATGGTCGCCGATCTCGGCGACGGCGACAAGATCCTGGCGGTCCTTTCCGGCGGCGTCTCCGGGCGCCAGTTCACCCGCCACTACCGGGACCAGGTCGAACCCTTCATGAACGGGGAAAAGCGGTACTGGTGGTTCAGCGACCGCGAGATCGCGAAACACGCCGAAACGGAGCAGACGCTCGCGCCCCGCTGAGTAATGTCCCGACTCCAGCTCCAAGCCGCTTCGGACAGATGATTTTGAGTAAAGTTTCACCAATTGATCAGTATTTAGCTCTACTGATTTAAATTCGCAAATACGCAAAAACCGGATGAACCTCAATTTTGGTCGATATCTTCCCGCGGCGTTAGCGCTGAAACACGGGTGGTCTTCATCCAAATTTTATCCACGATATTTTGGAATACCTGCTGTGGAGCCTGGGTGGATTCCAGCAGTATCCTGGCAATCGCCGTATTAGGCAAGCCACCGGTCGTAAAATATTCGGGCAAGCCTGCTTTCATGAGATCCACTCCGTGCGGGCTGCGAATTCTCACACCCACGCACCGGCGTCCGCGGAAATCTGTCACGACTTGCCCGACAATGATCGGCTTTTCCGACCAATCCCCGCGCTGGGTCAGATGTTCCGAAATCCAGTGGTAGAAATCCAGTTCGTTGTTTTCATTTCCGGCGATGGGCGTTGGTGAGGCCACTTCGTCCTGGGTGAAAAAGTGGCTTGCAAATGCCCGTCCGCGATTTTCCAGTACGATTCTCTCGACAAGCACCAGCACCCGCTCGTTGAGGATGCGGTAAGCCGCCATGCAACGTTCCCAAACTTCATGCGTCTCCAGTTGATCGGGACGATCAACCCCCAATAACGTCTGAACGGACTGCAAATACCCGTTTGCACGGGTAATCATCCGCAAGGCCCGGGCAGCCTCCAGTGTTCGGTCCGGATTGAACCGACTATAGAATAATCGCCATTCACTGGTTGTTTCAATGGCCGCATCCAGACAGCAGCCTACGGCCGCCTGCCAGGCGATCTGATTTAACACCTGTTCGTCGCGGATCAGCAGCGTAGCGATTTCTTTCAGGATCATCGCGGTGGGAAATTGGTTGGCGGGTACGGTGGATTTCAGCGTTTGCGGGGAGATATGCAAAATACCCAAGGCTTCAGGTTCGTAGTTGTGTCCAGTGCCGACCTCGGAGGCGGCGCATGGTTCCTGTTCAAGCAGAGGCGCGGGCAGTTCATGATTGTTGACCAGCGTCACCTGGCATCGGTCCGCCACCCGGGCCACATAGGTTCGTCCCGGTTCGTCGATGGGAAATGCACGGTCCAGCGCGAAGACCTGTCTCACCGGCATGTCTGTGTCTTGCATTTGTTGTATGAGGTCCGGCACGATTGGGGAGCGAAACGACTCGTTCAAATGGATGATCCGGTCTTTCACACCAGGATTCAGGCAGGTGATCATCCGGTGCATGATGGCCGCCGAGGCCACCCCGTCTTCGTCATTGTCGGAAAGGATTAACACGCGTTCATCCGCGCGGATGAGCCGGATCCGCTCCGCGAGCTGAGCGGACAGGTTTTCCAGGTGTTCGCGGTAAATGGCCAGATCGTGCATACGTTGCAGGGCCAGAATGTCGGATGCGGTGGCCAAATCCAGATCATAGCGTTCAGTCACAACCCAGACCGCCTCGTAACTGCGCTCAAGCTGCTGATACAAATTGTCTTCCTCAAGGTGGCGGTCCCACACCTGCCCCAAGCTGTTTTGGAGCATTTCCGACAGGGACACCAATAATCCACCGGAACTGGCCAGGTTGTCAGGAATGACCTGAATGCCACGCTCCTTGAGGATTTGTTTCGCATCTCCTGACACGGCGGCGCCCGTCAATTCGCAAATCACTTTGACGCGAAGTTCCCGGACGTTATCCCCGCGGATGGAAGCGGGAATGGCCGTGAGGACCAGGATATCAGCGGTGACCTTCTTGAGCTCTGCGGGATCCGGGTGATAGACCAGGGCGGCGTGCTGTTTTGAAGAGAGCATGCGGATCACCGGGCTCGCCAGAATGGAATCGAACCGCTTGCCGGAGTTTTTATGCGCGATTATCGCGGCCAGCTCCTGTCGGGAAAAGCCGTCCCGGCTGATGACCGCCCCCCGGCTGTCGCTGACGGCCAGAATCGTGGCGCCTTTTTGCACCATGAGGTTGGCCATGTTCTTCCCGGCGTTGCCCAATCCCTCGATGGCAACCGTCATCCCCTCCAAGGGTTTTGTTTTGCCGGTGAGTTTTTTCAAAAGGATTTCGACCGCCATCATGGCCCCCTGCGCCATTGCTTCCGACCTCAGTTCGGAGCCGCAAATCTCCACAGGCTTGCGGGTAACCACGCCGAGTTTCGGGGTCGCACACTCGTAGGCCAGGGGCAGAGTGAAAAACACGATTCTCTGAACGGTCGGCACCACCTCTCCGGTGGCGGTGATGGCTTGAATGGCGCGCTCCAGGACTTCCGCCCGTGCCTGCCGATAGAGATCGGGCATGCGCTCTGTCACCCGGTCCCTGGCTTCGCACAGCAGGCTTACTACACTCCAAAATTTCTCTTTGAGGTCCTCCCTGCTGATGCCGGGGGATGGCATGTGCGCCGCCAGCGCTTCCTGCTCTTCCGATGAGAGCAGGATGTAACGGTCGAACCAGCCCACCGGCAGCGCCTGTCCGGGCGGCATCAGGCGGGCCAGCGCCCGTTCCATCATGATCCACTGGTTATCCAGCAGTGTCGTCAGGTAAAGCGCCAACACGCTGGGTTCGCCGCATTCATCCAGGCAGCGTGTGGATAACGCGACCGACAGCGCCCGCAAAATCGGCTCCCGATGATGATAAAGTTTGTCCTCCTTCTGCTGGCGCTCTCCGGTCCCGAATAGCAATTCCATCAAGGCCCGATATTGCGCAGGCGTTGGGGATCCCTCGCTGGGCAGTGTATGGAGAAGATCCCGGAGTTGATCCCGCGATTCCGGCAGCATGATTTCATGTTCCATTTGCATTTTTGCGGCAGCGCGGGCCAAAGCGCACACAGTTGGCGAGTATTTTTTTCGTTCCAGGATCTCCCGCAGCCGTGCCGTCATATCCTCGTCTCCGATGATGATAACGGGATCGCTGGTAAGCAAGGTCCGCAGATGCCCCTCCACCACATTGGTGGCGAGCTGCAGACCGAGCCGGGCGGCCAAAGTGGTATTGGTTTCAGCGGCGTGAACGATTTTGTCATACGCGATCCGTTGGGCGCGTGTGAGCATTTCGGCAGCGCCGTTCATCATCCGTTCAATCAACTCCTTGTCTTCCCGCGCATTCTCCTCCCCCCCCTTGAGCAGGGATTTCAGCCGGTAACGCCCGCTGGCCTCATCAAATTCCCGCGCTGCGCACAACATCAATCCTTCGCTGCCGGCAAAGGGTGCACCCGTTGCCTGGCTTTTCAGACTCATGCTCAGGCTTTCACCCGTCATAAATTCGCGCATGGCCCGTTTGACCAATGCCTCCGCTTCGGCCGCCTTGGTCCAGCGGGCCATGCCTGGCGGCCGAACCACCTCCACCACGCCGGGTTCCGATTCCTGAAAGTGGCTCTCTTGGCCCAAAAGATCCTGCGGGAAGACGAGTTTTAACGCCCCTTTGCCCACTCGGCCCTGAATCAGATGATGCGTCTCGACCAGGATGAAGCTGGTTTTTCCTCCGACACCGGGTTCGTCCGCTTCCCCCTCAAAAATGCTGTGGCGGCTAAAAATGCGAAATAAATCATCCCGCGTCAGGTGCAAATGATGGGCCGCCACCCGGATGCGCTCCGCAATCAGCTTCAACAATTCATTGCCCGGTGTCGTGTCGCCCGTGATCGTGAGAAACCCCAGGCCGTCGTCCCATCGGATTTCGGGCGCACTGCCAACACAAGGGACGGTTTCCTGTCCGTCAACAAGCGGTTCTAAATCAGGCTTCATCATGAAAAATATAACTCCCTCGTGAAAAACATTATTCTCAAAGACTTTTCCTTATTCGTTGTGCCCGCCTCTACAGTCCCTCCTCGACCCGTTCCGCCAGCTCCGCGGCGCCGGCGTCAATCAAGTCCGCCTCGGGATGGCGGAGACAACGCGCCAGACGGCAGCGGGTCTCCGGTTTCAGCCCGGCGATCAATCCCGGTCGGTCGGATTTCGGCGCGCGCAGCAGCTCCGCGGCCAGGACGCGCAGGATGGCGGAAGCGTACCCGGCAGTCTTGAGCGAAACGCCTCCCCGGGCGGCCTCGTTGTAGTCCTCGTTCACGGCGGCAATCATGATGTCGCGCAGCACAGTGTTCCAGGCCTCCGTTACCGCCGGGGACTCGGGTTCCCGCAGAATGGCGAGAATCCGGGGACGGAATTCGGGCATCACGAAACGGGTCAGATCCTCCACCTTGAACGGTTCGCCCCGGATCGTCTCGGCTTCGTAGCGGCGCCGTTCCGCCAAATTTCGGAGCCACTCGAAATAGGAGGCGATCACCCCGCCGCCGTTGGCCAGGAAATCATACAGGACGGTCACGCCGCGCCGGTGGAGTATCTTCTCGGCCTTGGTCGTGTTGGGACCGTTCGCGCCGCAGACTACCAGCACTGCGCGGACCTTCTCGGCGTTGGCCGCACTGATGGCGTTCTCCAGGGCTGCGGGAACCAGGATGTCGCAGTCGATCTCCAGCACGGCCTTGCCTTCCTCGGCCCCGGGGAGGCGCCGTTCGACGCCCTTTTCACAGCCGAACACGGAACCGGCGCTCCGGGCTTCCCGGAGCAACTCGGCCGGATCGAGGCGGCCGAGCAGGGCGCCGTCGCGGTCGGCCACAGCCGCAAAGATCACCGGATACCGGGCCATCTCCTCGATGAAGGAGCCGCCGACCTTGCCGGACCCCTGCACGACGATCCTTTTGTCCCGGAGCAGCTTCGGAAACACCTCGTCTTCGAGCGCCCGCCAGGCTTCATCAGGGATCGGCCCCACACCGTCCTCGCGATCCGCCGCAGCAAGCAGAGCGGCCTCGTTCACATCGGCCAGACTCTCCAGCAGACGCCTCTCTCCGGCCGTCGGCGTCTCGACCGGTTTCCAGCGGCCGTCCAGATAGAGCCGGGTCACTGCGGCCAGGAGGGCGTACCGCAGGCCGCGTCCGGTTGCGCCTCCCCGGGCCTGGATCCCCATGCGCGGCTTGCCCGTGATTTGCGGCGCGACAACGCGCTCGAGATAGTCCTCGTTCATCGCTAGCTCCCGCAGGATGCGCTCGTCATGCCAGTCCACGTCGAAGTTTCCGCTCAGGACGGCGCGGGCGTCGGCAAGGGTGAGCACCTTGTTGCCCAGAAAGGCGACGTTTTTCTTCAACCCATAGGCGATCATGGCGAGATCGTGCAGGGCCGACTTGAATCCCTCGAAGAGCAGGCCGATTTCCTGTGGACCGCAGCCCACGTCGCCGGCCGGGACGTCGCGGGTTGGGCCGGTCACCAGGAAGAGGGAGCGTCCGAAGTTGGTGATGGTGTCGGAATAATCGAGACGGGCGTCGCCGAAGTCGCGCGGGTTGAGCTTGAGACCGCCCTTTCCGCCGCCGAACGGGACCTTCGAGCGGGCGCATTTCCAGGTCATCATGAAGGCGAGGGCCGCCACCTCGGAGAACTCGACGATCGGATCGATCCGCAGACCGCCCTTGGCCGTCCCGCGGGCGGAGTTGTGCCGCATCCGGAAGCCCTCGGTGACCGCAGTTCGCTGGCCGCGCTTGGTATCCACCCAGAACTCCTCGAAGGCGTCGAATCCGAGCAAGCGCCTCATGATGCGCGGGTTGTCCGACACGCCGAGCGAATCGGCCGCCTCCAGGAAGTCGCTCAGTGCGTTGAGGAGGAAGTTCCCGAATTCGGCCGTGTTCCGAGTGTCGGCGTTGACGTCAGTGTAGGCTCGCAGGCGCGCGAGCAGGCCAGAGGTCTCCACCGGGGAGAGATCACACCGGCTCAGGCCGCGCAAGATCGATTCGAGGTCGGCCAGAAGCCGGTCGCCCTCTGCTCGGCCTCCTCCTCCCCGCTTTACCATCCCAGCCAGGATCTTTTCCAGCGGGGTGGAGTCCACGCAAGAATCAAGATAGAAGGTCATGATCCCCACGGTCGCCCCGCCTCCGCCCGGGGGGGGTGTGAACCGGTCGTAGTAGGAACGGTTCATGTTGATGTCGAGGCTGCGCAGCGCCTCGAACACCTCCAGGATGAAGTCTATGTCGGGGTCCTCGACGCCGAGGTGGAAGCGGGTCTCGCGCGCGGAGAGCCGTTCGCACGCCTCGCCCTTTTCTCCCTCGGTGCTCTCCCTGCCGACATAGAACCCACCGCCGGCGCGGACATTCTCGAAAATGAGGCCATGCCGGAAGATGCGGCGAGGGACGGCAAAGCTGTTGACCTCTTCGTTGAGGTAGTTCATCGGCAGCGCGGCGATGAATTCCTCGATGCGACGATGGCCAAGGGCAGCTGCCCGCTGGCGGAGCTCGGCCAACAGCCTCGCCGCGGCGGCTTCCTCGTCCCAGCTCATGGGGATCCGTTCTGCGCCGGCCTTTTCGATGGTGATCATCCGGATTCCCGAACGGGTTTTCATCGAATCGTAGGAGACAACGTCGATCTGGCGATTCTGGCCGAGAATGGTCTTGAGCTTTCCGGGAAAATCACGACCAATGTTCAGAAAGTAGGTGATCTTTTTGCCGTCGAGGCTCGTGTGTGTAAGGTATTCATCCTTGGCGGAGAGGAGTTGGCTGACGATGAACAGGTCGCTTGCCACATCCTCGGCACGATTCGAATGGAAATACCAATTAGGCAGGAAATCATGTTCGAAAAAGGTGTCGATTATTTTGCCGACCGTGTTGAGTTCGATGCGGTAGAGGTCTTCCAGCAGGTGGCGGACTTCTTTCTTTTTCCATTCGCGTTCCCGCCGGCTGCGGGCTTCGATCGTCTGGATTTCCGGTTGCATGGTTCCCCCTATTAAATATGGGTTCTTCCAATACTATAGGCGGAAGTTTGTTTTCTCCTTTTACCTCATGGCTTCCTGGTGGTGCCACAGTATTTCAGGAATTACCGTTTGTACTCTCGCATAATTCTCAAAATCCGTCCATCATTGAGTTCCGGAAGCACCCATCACCGGATGAACCTAAATTGAATTGCACGATGTATTCTAACAGAAATGATTGATGCGATTCACCTGGGACGAAAAAAGCGGTAATTAAATCTGAAGAGGTACGGCCTTGATTTCAAAAAGACATCTGGTGTTTGTGGGCGGGAACGAGGCGGCGCTTAACAGGCGATCCAGCAGGAAGAGCTCGAAGCAACACTTCGCCGCGGTGTAAGGGAAGAACTGATAAGCGCCCGCTGAAGCCCCCTGGTAAATACGCAGAAGGCTTCAGTGGTGATGCCGTTTTTGCATCCGCCGTTGGGATGCTGCGTGACGGAAAAGCCGTTACTCGAACGTTGCCCCGGTGTGGGCGGAGCGGACGAGTTGGGCATACCGTTTCAGGTAGCCCTTCAGCTCTCTCTTGACCGGCTTCCAGAGGGCGAGACGCTTCTTCATCTCGTCTTCGGAGATAAGGAGATTCAGTTTTTTTGCGGGGATGTCGATCTCGATCCGGTCGCCTTCCCGGACCGCGGCGATGGGGCCCCCTTCGGCCGCCTCCGGGGAGATGTGGCCGATCGCCGCGCCGCGGCTGCCGCCCGAGAAGCGGCCGTCCGTGAGGAGTGCAACGTCCCGGTCCCGGCCGATGCCGACGATGGCGGAGGTCGGAGAGAGCATCTCCCGCATGCCGGGGCCGCCCTTCGGCCCTTCATACCGGATGACGACGACATCCCCTTTGTTGATCTTTCCATCCATGATGGCCTGCATGGCCGGCTCCTCCGCGTCGAAGACGCGGGCCGGCCCCGTGTGCTTAAGCATGTCATCGTCCACGGCGGAGCGCTTGACGACGGCGCCTTCGGGGGCGAGGTTTCCGAAGAGGACGGCCAGGCCGCCCGTCGCGTGGTAGGGATTCTCCAGGGGGTGGATCACCTCGGGGTTCATGACACGCTTCCCGGCGAGGTTTTCACCGACCGTCTTTCCCGTGACCGTCTGCGCCCCCGCGTTGATCAGGCCGCCGCGGGAGAGCTCCTGCATGAGGGCGGGAATGCCGCCTGCCTGGTGGAGATCCGAGAGGTGATGGGGTCCGCCGGGGGACATGAAGCAGAGGTGCGGGGTTTTGTCGCTGAAGGCGTTGAACGTATTGAGGGTAAGCGGCACGCCCGCCTCCTTGGCGATGGCCGGCAGGTGGAGCGAGGTGTTGGTCGAACCCCCGAAGGCCAGATCCACGGTGAGGGCGTTTGCGAACGTCTCGGCGGTCAGGATCGCGGAAGGCCTGAGGTCCCGATTCACCAGCTCCATGATCTGCATCCCCGTCTCCTTCGCCAGGCGGATCCGCTCCGCCCAGACGGCCGGGATGGTTCCGTTGTAGGGGAGCGCCATCCCCAGGGCCTCCGTGAGACAGTTCATGGAGTTGGCGGTGAACATCCCCGCGCAGGAACCGACCCCCGGACAGGCGCACCCCTCCGCCTCCCGGAGCTCATCCATCGTCATCTCCCCGATCCTGGCCTTGCCGACGTATTCGAAGACGGTGATCAGGTCGATCTTCCGCCCCTGGAACTCGCCGGTCAGCATCGGGCCCGCCGCTGATCACGATCGAGGGGATGTCGAGGCGCGCCGCGGCCATCAGCATCCCGGGGACGATCTTGTCGCAGTTGGGGATGAGGACCAGGCCGTCGAACGGGTGGGCCATGACCATGGATTCGACCGAGTCGGCGATCAGTTCCCGGGAGCTCAGCGAATATTTCATTCCTTCATGTCCCATGACGATGCCGTCGCAGACCCCGATTGTGGAAAACTCGATGGGCGTTCCTCCCGCCATTCGGATGCCGGCCTTGACCGCCTCGGAGATCTGGTGCAGATGGAGATGGCCGGGGATGATTTCATTGGCGGAATTGGCGATGCCGATCATCGGCCGCTCGATCTCGCGATCCGTCAGTCCCAGCGCCTTGAACAGCGAGCGGTGCGGGGCCCTTTCCAGTCCTTTTTTCATACCATCGGAACGCATGATTTCCCTCCTTATCTCTTAACGGCCGCCGGTCGGGCGGCTTTCCGTTTCCGTTTCCATTTCATCCAGCGCCCTGAGAAGACTCCGGCAGGTGTTCGATAGTGCGACCCGCGTATCGGTCACCGCGATGGCTTGGCTGTCACACACTGCGATGCAGGTTTCGCAGCCCAGGCATTCCCCATCATTCGCCGGCACCGCCTTGCCGCTTTTCATCTGAAACATGCCTGCCGTGCAGACCTCCAGGCATTCCTCGCAGCCGTTACATTTTTTTCTGTCCACGCTGACCTTGAAAGCCATTGAGATGGGAACGCTCCTTTCCGCTGATAAATACGGGAGGCGCACATTATCCTCCCCGTTCCGGGAACTTTTACCATAAGAGAATAATGGATACAAGGGGAATAATGTATCCAGAAATGCAGGGACGAGAGATTCGGCCATATCCGTTTCTCGGGATGACGGAGAACATCTGCAATGATTAATCTTTAATGAAATTATGATGATTACTTGCCAACAAATTATCTTGACAAGCGGTTTAAGATATAATAGGAGGAACTTACAGCTCGTTAAACCGCCACTTTTGGATACAATCATGAAGGCAAGTGCATCCTGCAAGACCAGAAAGAATGGTGTCTCCGTCCGGGAGAAAACCTACGAGCATCTCAAATCCGGCATCTTTTCCGGGCGCTTTACCTCCGGCGAACGCCTTACGGAGGAGCATCTCGCCGAGGAACTCGGGGTCAGCCGCACGCCGGTGCGGGAGGCCCTCCACAAACTCGAACAGGACGGATTGATCGAACCCCTGGAATCCCGGGGGTTCTGCATTCCCCGCGATTCCGCGGAGGAGATCGAGGACCTCTTCGAACTCCGGACGGTCCTGGAAGGATACACCCTCAAGATCATCTGCGAGCGGATCACCGAAGAGCAGATTGCGATGCTCGAAGGGATCGTCAATAAGGCGGATGACGCCCTGAAGCGCAAGAGGATCGAAGAGGTATTTCAGTGGAACACCCAGTTTCACGACACCCTGCACAGCCTGGTTGCGGACAAGCGCCGTTTCCACAGCATGATCGTCAATATGAGAAAATACGTCCTGAGATATCGGAAAGATACGCTCCAATACCTCGGCGCGGCCAAAAGGGCCAGCGACGGCCACCGCCAGATTCTCCTGTCATTGAAGCTCAAAGACCCGGATCTCTGTGAACGGGTGATGCGGATTCATATCCGGCAATCCAAGGAGGACGCGCTGCAGACCAACCGCGAGGTGATGTAGGGAGACCCGGGTCCGGTCCGGTTTCTCCGGCCGAAGTCCGTGCGCATGATATTACGCGACACAAATGAGGAGGTTGTATGAGAGCAGATAAGGACAAGTGCATAGCATGCAAGAGATGTTTCCCCTATTGCCCGATGGGCAGAATCCAGACGTACGAGAGGCACGACACAATCCCCGGCAGGGTCTATATCGAGATCGACCAGGACGCCTGCACCGACTGCGGGATGTGTCTGCGGGCCAAAATCTGTCCGGTGAATGCCCTTTTCCAACCGGAAGAACCCTGGCCCCGCGAGGTGCGCGGCGTTCTGAGCAATCCCATGATCGAGTTCATGGGATCGCAGACGCCCGGCCGCGGGACGGAGGAGATGAAGACGAACGACGTCAAGGGCACCTTCCTCCCCGGCGAGGTGGGCGTCGGCATCGAACTGGGACGCCCCGGGGTGGGCGCCTATTTCCGGGATGTCGAGACCGTGGCCATGGCGCTGATGAAGGCCGATCTCGGGTATCAACTGGCGGCGGAAAACCCGGTGACCCACTTCATGTCCGACAAGACCACGGGAAAACTCCGCGACGACGTGGTCAACGAAAAGGCGACCTCGGCCATCATCGAGGGGAAGTGCAAGCTGGAGAGGCTGCCCGAGGTCCTCAAGATCCTCCAGGATGTGGCCAAGACGCTCGATACGGTCTTCACCGTGGAAGTAATCACGAAGGTCCCGCCGAAGGGAGAAGTCCCCATCGTCCCGGTCTTCGAGAAGCTGGGCATGTGGCACTCCATCAACAGCAAGAACAACATGGGATTGGGCGAACCGCACTTCACGTTCACCGATGAAGAACAGTAAAGGAGGAGTATCATGACACACAGTCTGCACCGCAGGGGAACCCGGGAGAGCCTGAGCAACGATTTTGTCGTCCTGGGCTGTCCGGCGACCGGCGTCAACAAGAAGGGTTCGGCGCCCAAGACCAAGAAGTTCCTGAGCATCTGCTACAAGCACGGCCCGATCAACCTGGGCGATATGAAAACCGGCAACATCTACAATACGACGATGGACGATATCCTGAGCCGCGTGACGGACGGGACGATCGTCGAGTGCACCTTCGACAACCGGGAGAAGATCGTCTCCCTCCTGAAGGAGCTCAAGGATGACCGGCCCGGCATCTCGGTCATCATCTCGGGCATTCCCGATATCGTCCAGCAGTGCATGACGGAGGCGGGGCTGGGCCGGATTCACTCCCTCGAATACTCCCTCGGCACCTGGGGCAACACGAGCCGGCTTCCCGATTTCGAGATCCTCCAGACGGTCACTATGTGCGGTCACGCGATGATCGCCTCGGATCTGGTTCGCAAGATGGTCCGCGACGTGAAACGGGGGCGCAGAACGATCGAGGAGTGCTGCCTCGAAATGGCGGAGTGCTGTTCCTGCGGCAACTACAATGTGACCCGGGGCATTCAGCTCTTCAAGGAGCTGCTCCCCCTCTATTCGGTGCACAGCCTGTACTGAAATCCTGCCGGTCAGCGGGATTGTCCCATTCATTGAGAAAATGAAGGAAGGAGAAGAAGATGCGATACATCATTGTAGGAGGGAGCGCCGCGGCGATCAGTGCCGTCGAATCCATCCGGTCACTGGATAAAGATTCCCAGATCGACCTGTTCAGCGATGAAGAGACCCCCCTCTTTTCGAGAGTCCTCCTGCCGTACTACGTTGCGGAGGAGCTTTCCAAGCCGTTGCTCAATTTCAGGACGTCCGATTTCTTTGAAGAGAACAAGGTGACCCCCCACATGGGGGTGAAGGTCACCGATCTGAACCCCACCGCCAAGACCGTCAAGGCATCCGATGGGAAGAAATACACCTTCGACAAGCTCCTGCTCGCCACGGGCGGCAAGGCGATCGTCCCGCCCATTCCGGGGATCGACAAAGAGGGGATCTCTACCCTGAAGACCATGGCCGATGCGGAGAAGATCTACAACA
The DNA here is from genome assembly GCA_963817385.1 of uncultured delta proteobacterium. Taxonomy (GTDB): domain Bacteria; phylum Desulfobacterota; class Syntrophia; order Syntrophales; family UBA5619; genus JAKAFS01. Next base: position 256,871 of record CAWFOM010000005.1, on the reverse strand, counting down.
TGAAGGGGAAACGGGCTGTCGTCATCGGCGCCGGCTCCATCGGCGTCGAGGCCTGCATCAGCCTGACCCGGCGGGGGATCAAGGCAACCCTTCTGGAACAGCTCGGCCAGGTGATGCCGACCGTCTTCGATGCGGAGGCGGCCGAGATCGTCCGCAAGCGGATCGAGGACCTCGGGATCGAGGTAATCACCGGGGAGAAGGCCCTGAAGTTCAAGGGTGACAAGCGCGTCACGGGTGTCGTGACCGACAACCGCGAGCTTCCCTGCGACATGGTCGTCCTGTCGGTGGGTGTCCGTCCGGCGGATCGATCTGGCCGTCCAGGCGAAACTCACGATCGGCGACATGAAGGGGATCCGGGTCGATGAATTCATGGCGACCAGCGCCCCGGACGTCTATGCCGCCGGCGATGCCGCGGAGACCCACGACATCGCTCGGAACACCTGGTTCCTCAACGCCATCTGGCCCTGCGCCTTCGAGCAGGGCCGCATCGCCGGGTTCAACATGGCCGGCAAGAAGACGGCGTATCCCGGTTCCTACCGGCGCAACTCCATCGGCAACTTCATCGGGATCCCCGCCATCTCTATGGGGGTGACCCATGCCGAATCCTGCGCGATGACCTCCGACGATGACGAATTCCGGGAGATCCGGGTGAGGACGAAGGATGTCTATAAGAAGCTGGTCCTGAGAAATGGGAAACTCATCGGGGCGATCCTGGTCGGCCATACCCAGAAGGCCGGTCTGATGTCGATGCTGCTGAAGAAGCAGATCCCCGTCGCTGATTCCATTCCCCTGTTGATGAGCGATCGGCTGAGTTTCATGGATCTCCTGCCGATCCTCAGGAGAAACGCCGACAAATTTTCGCGAACCGGAGTACAAGGAGCTGATGGATACGGGCCTGTAATGCCCGGATCCGTTTTCGATAACGAGCACCATGTTTCGAGTGAGGAGGAAAATGTGAAAGTATTAATGGTGGACAAGCAAAAGTGTACGGGATGCCATCAGTGCGAACTCTGGTGCGGGACGGAAATCGCGTCCAATTCCAGGGAGCTCGCCAAGGCCATTAACGAGGAGCCTCATCCGGTGCCCCGGGTCTATGTAGAGGGCCAGCCGTTTGCGCTGCAATGCCGGCATTGCGAGGACGCCCCCTGTCTGGACGCCTGCCCCAACGGGACCATGCGTCGCGATCCGGAAACGGGACTGGTTTACGTCAACGAGCCGACCTGCATAGCCTGCTGGATGTGCGTCATGGTGTGTCCTTTCGGAATCATCAACCCTTCGTCGTCCATGAAGGTGGCGATCAAGTGCGACCGCTGCCGGAACATGGGCTATCCGATCTGCGCGGAGGTTTGTCCGACTGGAGCCCTCTCCCTCGTCGAGAGGAAGGACTATCGGAAAAAGAAATTCTAATCAGACACGAGTCAATCACCATTTGACCGATGACCGAATAGGTCGCGGACGATAAGGATCAGAAAGGAGATTTACCATGGAGTTCATCCAGAAGAAGACTGCCGATAACGCAGCAGAGCATTTCCTGCCGAAAGCGGCAGACAAGGGGTTGAAACTGGTGTGGGACCGTTTCGAGGGACAGCTCCCCGAATGCGGTTTCTGCGAATCGGGATTAAGCTGCCGGGATTGCCTCCAGGGGCCCTGCATCAGCCACCCCTTCCGGGACGTCAACAAGCTGGGCGTTTGCGGGAAGGATAAGGACACCCTGGCCGTCCAGACCCTGCTGAAGCTGGTCCTCAAGGGGACCATGGCCTCCCTGGATCAGGTCAGTGATTTTGTGGAAGGGATCGCCTCCGGGGCGATGAAACCCAAGAATGTCGGCGAGACGAAGAAGATTGTTGCCTCAATCGAAGCCCTTCTGAAGGACGGCGCTCCATCCTTGAAGAAGGCCTTCCCCAAGGCCCTCATCGCCGCCTGGGAAGAGGTGGGGATCTGCCCGCAGGGTGTGGCCAAGGATCTGTTCAAGGCCTCCCAGAAGGTGGAAGGCGGCGTCGCCGGTGTCGAGGAGACGCTCTTCTGGGCCTTCAAGGCGGCGCTCTTGGGCGCCTTTGCCCAGAAGCTCCAGGGCGGACTCAAAAAGGCGGTCTTCGGCGTCGCTCCGGCCGAGGTCGAGGTCAACATGGGGGTCCTGAAGACTGGTGCTGCGACGATCCTGCTCTACGGCCGTTTCTCTCCGGTCCTGAAGGCGAAGATCGCCGCCGCCGCGGCCAAGAAGAAGGTGACGGTCGCAGGCGTCTGCACCGATCCGCTGCTTTCGCCCTATACGTTCGCCCCGGTGACGAGCTACGGCTCCCAGGAGCTGCCGCTCATGACCGGCGCCGTCGATCTGATCGTGACGGGTGATCAGTTCGTCAACCCGTCTCTGGCCGCGATCGCCGCGGAGTACCAGGTATCTGTTGTCGCGACGGGCGTCCTCAAGGCGCAAAGCCCGGATGCCCTGGCCAAGTCGATCGTCGATAAGGCCGTCAGACGCGTTTGAATTCCGCCGCTCGATAGCCCGGGACATCCCCGAGGCGAAAGAGACCGCCCTCATGGGGCTTTCCGCAGCGAATCTCGACGTCAAGAAGATCGCCGATGCCCTCGCCAAGGGAAAGATCAAGGGGATCGCGATCCTCGCGGGGACGAACAATGTGAAGTTCACCCAGGATCTGCCCTTTGTGACCCTGGCGCAGGAATTCCTGAATGGCGGCATCCTGTGCCTCTCCGAGGGAGATGCGAGCGTGAGCCTGGCGAAATACGGCCTCCTGAATCCCAAGCAGCGTGAAAAGCACTGCGGCAAGGCCGTGGCCGATCTGCTCAAGGCCGCCGGCAAGAACCTTCCCGCCGTCATCGATCTGGGCACCAGCGAGAACGGCGGTGTGACCGAATTCCTGCTCGCCCTGGCCGCGGCATCCAAGAAGGCCGTCCGCGATCTGCCGATCCTGGCCTGCTTCGCCGAGGCCCACCGGAGCGCCGAGGTGGGCGAGGCCCTGAGCCTGGTGGCGATGGGCGTTTCGACCTACTTCTGGCCCTGCTTGCCGGTTACGGGGAGCCCTAAAACGATGGAGACTCTCTCGAAGCTCTGTAATGAAAAGTTCGGTGCCAAGCTGATCGTCCACACCGACAAAAAAATGGAGCCGTTGGCGAAGGCGAAGATGATTCTGAATGTCTTCAACCGCGTGGCGGATCCGTCCGTCACGGATCACCCCTGGACTGACTGGAAGAAAAAATAAGGAGGAACGATATGGCATACCCGAGCGGTCGTCATTTCTTGCAGATCCCCGGGCCGACGAATGTGCCCGAGCAGGTGCTTCGGGCTCTGGCCAAGCCTACGATCGATCACCGAGGCCCGGAATTCAAGGCCCTGAGTCTTGAAGTGCTCGCCGGATTGAAGGAGATTTTTAAAACGGCCGGACCGGTCGTGATCTTTGCCTCATCGGGGACCGGCGCGTGGGAGGCGGGACTGGTCAACACCCTGTCCCCCGGCGACAAGGTGCTCATGTTCGAGACGGGTCACTTTGCGACCCTCTGGAGGAATATGGCTCTCCGTCTGGGGCTGGTGGTTGATTTTGTCCCCGGCGACTGGCGTCACGGCGTCGATCCCGCCGCGGTCGAGGCGAAGCTTGCCGAGGACCGCGGTCATGCAATCAAATCCGTGATGGTTGTGCACAATGAGACCTCGACCGGCGTGACGAGCCGGGTGGCCGAAATCCGCAAGGCGATCGACCGCGTCGGCCATCCGGCCCTCTTCATGGTGGATACGATCTCCTCCCTCGGTTCCATCGATTACCGCCACGACGAATGGGGGGTGGATGTCACGGTGGGCTGTTCCCAGAAGGGGCTGATGCTGCCGCCGGGTCTCGGCTTCAACGCGATCAGCGCCAAGGCGCTCGCCGCGTCAAAGAGCGCGCGGCTGACCAAGTCCTACTGGGCGTGGGATGAGATGCTGAACGCCAACAAGGGAGGCTTCTTCCCCTCGTCTCCGGCGACCAACATGCTCTACGGTCTCCGGGAAGCCCTCCACCTGCTTGCGGAGGAGGGGCTCGAAAACGTCTTTACGCGCCACAGGCGGCACGGCGAGGCGACACGCCGGGCTGTCCGGGCCTGGGGGCTGGAGAACCTCTGCCTCAATCCGGATGAGTACAGCCCGGTCCTGACGACCGTGGTGATGCCGGGGGAGAAAGGCGCCGATGACTACCGAGCGGCGGTCCTCGACAAGTTCAACATGTCCCTGGGAAGCGGCCTGGGCAAACTGAAGGACCGGGTCTTTAGGATCGGGCATTTGGGTGCATTCAGCGACCTGATGCTGATCGGGACCCTCGGCGGCGTCGAGATGGGTTTCGCCCTCGCAGGTGTACCTTATAAACAGGGTGGTGTGATGGCGGCGATGGATTACCTTGCTGCCCGTTGAATCCGCCTGCGAGCGCATTCCCCGCGGCTTGCCGCGGGGTAAGCGAGCAAAACCGGTTTGTTCCTCTTAAGGATCGAAGATTCTCCGCAGCTTGCTGCGGAGAGCTTCAAATCGGAACCATGGTGTTCCGCAATATGCACGTAATTAATAAGGAGGATATGATGAAACGAAAGATCAGAAAATTATGGTATGGAGTGCTGCTGCTCGTCGTGGCAGCACTGACCAGTGTTGCAACCGCAGCCCCCGCCGCCGCCTGGGAACCCACCAAACCGGTGGAGTTCATTGTTCCCGCCGGTGCGGGCGGTGCGTCAGACCAGATGGCGCGCACAATCCAGGGCATCATCCTGAAGTACAAATTGATGAATCAGCCTGTTATGATCCTTAACAAGGGCGGCGCGAGCGGCGCCGAGGGCGCCATGGATGTCAAAGAGTCCAAGGCTGATCCCCACAAACTCCTGGTAGCGTTCTCCCTCATCTATACCCTGCCGATCGCGCAGAATCTGCCGCTCGGCTGGGAAAACTTCAACCCGGTGGCAATGATCGCCTTGGATGATTTTATCCTGTGGGTCCATTCAGATTCGCCGTACAAGACAGCCAAGGACTATGTGAATGCCATAAAAGCGGCGCCGGAGGGGACTTTCAAGATGGGCGGCACCGGCTCGAAGCGGGAAGACCAGATCATCTCGGTTGCATTCGAAAAAGTTGTCGGGAAGAAAATAACCTACATCCCCTATAAAAGCGGAGGCGAGGCTCAAATCCAACTGGCTGGCAAACACATCGATTCCAATGTCAACAACCCCAGCGAGAACGTTGCCCAGTGGCGGGCCGGCAAGGCGCGCGCCCTGTGCGTCTTCTCCGACAAGCCCATGGACTACAAGAAAAAAGTAGCCGACATCGCATGGTCCGATATCCCTACCTGCAAGTCGCAGGGAATCGACGTGCAATACCAGATGCTGCGCGCTTTCTTCCTGCCGCCCGGAACCACCAAGGAACAGGTTGCGTTCTACGCCGACCTGCTGAAAAAGGTTTCCGAAACGACGGAGTGGAAAGACTACACCGAGAACATGGCGCTCACCAGGCACTATGCCACCGGAGACGAGTTTGTCGACTTCCTGAAAAAAGATATGGCAAAACACGTGAAGCTGATGACCGAAGCCGGGTTTGCAGCCAAGAAATAGTTCAGAATCACGCCGGTTCCGGCGGGTTCGGGTACCGAGCTCGAACCGCCGGACCGGCGCGCTGTTTCCCCGTTCGTCATGGGAGGTAGTGCATGGAACAGAAACAAACGCAGGAACGACCTCGTTCAGTCCGGTTGACGTATCAGGCAGCGGAGCTGATCGTGGCAGTCGCCATCTTCCTCATCGGCGTTGTGATGATGATGGACGGTCAGAGAATCGGGATGGGTTGGGCCCCTGAAGGGCCTCAGGCGGGATACTTTCCGTTCCGCACCGGGGCCATCATCAGTATTTCAAGCGTGGTTGTTTTTCTCAGGGCGCTTTTCGGCAAACACCGCAATCATGAGCTCTTCGTTTCCTGGGACCGCTTCAAACAGGTGCTTTGCGTGCTGATACCTGCTGTTTTCTATGTACTGGCCACCCAATTCATCGGCATCTATGTCGCCTCCGCCCTGTTCATCGGCGGTTTCATGCGGGTGATGGCCCGGTTCAGTTGGCCTAAAGTCATCTTGGTCAGCGTCGGCATCAGTGTACTGCTTTTTTATATGTTTGAAATTCAGTTCATGGTTCCGCTCCCCAAGGGGCCGCTGGAATCCCTGTTGGGCTATTGAACTGTTCCAACTGAAGCACTGCCGCATAGGAGGATTGTCAAGTGGAGAACGTGTTAAATCTGTTCCATGGTTTTTCGGTTATCCTGAGCTGGTATAACCTCGGCATGATGGCGATCGGCCTTATACTGGGAGTCCTCGTCGGCGTGCTGCCGGGCCTGGGAGGGCCGAATGGCGTTGCTATCCTGCTGCCGCTTACGTTTACCATGTCTCCCACCTCGGCAATCGTCATGCTGTCGTGCATCTATTGGGGCTCCTTGTTTGCGGGGGCCATCACCTCGATCCTGTTCAATATTCCCGGTGAATCCCATTCGGTGGCCACCACGTTCGACGGCTACCCCATGGCCCAGCAGGGGAGGGCCGGTGAAGCTCTCACTGCCTCCTTCACCGGATCGTTCTTCGGCGCCCTTTTTTCCGTTTTGATGATCACCTTTCTTGCGCCGCTGGTGGCAAATTTTGCGCTGGAATTCGGCCCACCTGAATTCTTTGCCGTCTATTTTCTTACCTTTGCCAGTTTCATCGGCACAGGGAAGGACCCATTCAAGACCATCGCCTCCCTGATGTTGGGCTTTGGCGTGGCACAAATCGGCATGGATAACGTCAGCGGCACGCTCCGCCTCACCTTTGGCTGGTCCGAGCTGCTCAGGGGCGTCGATTTCCTGGTCGTGGTGATCGGCCTGTTCGGCGTCGGGGAAATCCTGGTCAGCATGGAAGAGGGTCTTAAATTCGAAGGGGTTCACGCCAAGATTAACCCGTCGGTCGTGTGGCAGACATGGAAAAAGTTGCCGAGGTACTGGCTGACGCTGCTCTTAGGCATGGTCATCGGTGCCTGGATGGGTTTCAAACCGGGCGGCGCAACCGCCGCATCCTTCATGAGCTACGGCCTTGCCAAGAAAATTTCAAAAAATGGCGACAAATTCGGCACCGGTGAACTGGAAGGCGTGCTTGCACCCGAGACGGCCGCCCACGGGTCCGGCTGCGCCGCGCTCCTGCCGATGATGGCGCTGGGCATCCCCGGCTCTGCCACTGCGGCGGTGCTGCTGGGCGGCCTGATGATCTGGGGGCTGCAGCCGGGACCGCTCTTGTTCATCGAGCAAAAGGACTTTGTCTGGGGCCTGATCGCCAGCATGTATCTGTCGAACGTCGTCGGCCTGGTCATCGTTCTTTCCACCGTGCCGCTCTTCGCGGCGATCCTTCGCATCCCCTTTTCGATCATCGCCCCGGTCATTGTCGTGGTGTGTGCGATCGGCGCCTTCTCCGTGAACAATGCCATGTTCAACATCTGGACCATGCTGTTATTCGGCGTTATCGGTTATGTCTTTAAAAAGCTGGATTATCCATTGGCACCTCTGATATTGGCCATAGTGCTTGGAGACCCGACCGAAGTCTCGTTCCGCCAGGCCATATTGGGATCCCAGGGAGCATTGAGTATTTTCTTTTCAAACTGGCTTGTCGGCGCGATTATGACCGCCGGGCTCCTCCTGCTGTTCTGGCCGGCGATTACGCTTTTGTGGGGTAAGCTCCGCGGAGCCCTATCGAAGTAGTTCGGGCATTGGATATCTTTGTAGTGGAGATGTGCCTCGATCCCGGGGACGTACCGCTCCACCATCCGTTTCCCCAGCACTTTCCGAATTTTGTATTCGTCGGCGCCCCCCGGGAAATGACTTGTACACACTCTCCGTGGATCCAATCTGTTCTTGCGCGCGAAGGTGAAGGCCTCGCGGGCCTCCCCCGCAAGCAAGGCGGGGTGATGGCGGCGCTGGATTATCTGGCGGCCACCCGATGTCATCATCGGTGCATTCCGTTCGAGCCGTAAAATTTTTTACCGCAAAGATGGTTTTTATGATATTTGCGCGATAAGGGTAATTCAAACGTTACGGTGTTCAGGAATTCTTTTGATTAACTTTAAAGGAGGAAGAGAGATGAAAGCAAGCCCGTACAGAGGAAAGATGTTGCAGGCAGTCGTGCTGGTCACGCTGGCGTTCTTCGTGTACAGCGCCGGGGTGCTGGCCGCCGAATTCAAGCCGACCAAACCGATCACCATAGTCGCTCCCTTTGCGCCGGGCGGCGGCAGCGACGTCTTCGCCCGCTCCATCGACACCGCCATCAAGAGCGAGAAGCTCTGCCCGGAACGGTTTCTGGTGGTCAATCAGCCCGGCGGGAGCGGTACCATCGGTCAGACGTCGGTCGCCCAGCAGCCCGGCAATGACCATATGTTGGTGACCTTCATCTCCGGCCAGATCACTGCTCCGATGGTGGTGGGGAAGGGGTCGGCGACCTACAAGGATCTCACCATGATCGCCAACCTGGCCCTGGATGAACAGCTCATCGTCGTCAAGACGGACTCTCCCTATAAGACGATCGAAGACATCGTCGCGGCGGCAAAAAAGCAGACCCTGACTATTGCGGGGACGGGCACGGGGCAGGAAGATCAGATGTGCAACCGCCTCTTCGAGAAGGCGGCGGGCATCAAGCTGCGCTACATCCCCTTCAACAGCGGCGGGGAGTGCATCACGGCGCTCTTGGGCGGTCATGTCAACATGATCTGGGCCAATCCGAGCGAATTCGTCCCGCAGTACGACGCCAAGATGGTCCGGCCCCTTGCCGTGGCGAAGGAGAGCCGTCTTACCCTGTTGAAGGATGTTCCCACCTTCAAGGAGAAAGGGTATGACGTCATCTTTTTCTTCTTCCGCGGGATCGCCGCCCCCCCGAAGATCTCTCCGGAAGCGGCCGCCTATTATGAGACTCTCATGAAGAAGATGACCGAGACGACAATGTGGAAGGAAAAGTACCTGAAGCAGTATATGCTCAGCCCTTACTTCCTGGGGAGCAAGGAGTTTTCGCAGTTCGTCGTGAAGAATGAAAAGCTCTTTGGGGACATCCTGCGGGAACTGGAGATCCTGAAATAGGCCTCTGGTTGTACAATGACATCAAACATGGCGCCGCGGCAGGTGTGTTCGGCTTATGATCGCCTGGACTACCTGCCGTGGCGACCGATCGATCGCGTTACCCCCGGCGTGTTTCTCTGACGGGACGGAGTTTAGCCGGGGGCATATCGGCGAAGTACCGGAAATCGTATTTACCTGACATACCTCCCCCGAAAGTCCTGTCCGGGGAGTAGGTGACGATCGGAATGTGAAGGAGAATAATGCATGTGGCGCGCTGAGTTAATCGGGGCAGGGGCAGTTTTGCTGCTCGGTCTCTTCATCGTCGTTTTTTCCCTCCCGCTCCATTATTACACGGATTTGGGCCCGGGTGCCGGATTCCTCCCCTTCTGGATCGGCATCGGTGTTTTGGTCGGCGGCGTTTTCGAAGTGCTCAAAGTTTTCCGGAAGAAAGGCGGCGCCGATATGGGGGCTTTTCTTTCTCCACGGTCCAAACTGGGATTCCAGATGCTGGCCCTGATTGTCATCACCTTTCTCCTGTTCCCGTTTGTAGGATTCTCGGTCGGGCTTGCTCTTTGCACGGCCGCGGCCATGCGGATCATCGGGAAGCATAAGATAATGACGTGCGGCGTAACGGCGGTGATATCGGCCATCTTCATTCATATCGTCTTTGCCCAGTGGCTGGATATCCCGCTGCCCATGGGCATGATCGGGTGGTAGAAAGGGTTTAGCGTATGGAACTCTGGAACAATTTGATGATGGGTTTTTCCATCTCCCTGACGTGGGAAAATCTCTTGTACTGCCTTGCCGGATGTATCGTGGGTCAGCTCGTCGGGGTCCTGCCGGGGATCGGGGCGCCCACCGCGGTCGCCCTCTTGCTCCCCCTGACCTTCTCGGTCAACCCCACCTCGGCGATCATCCTGTTTGCCGGGATCTACTACGGCGTGGCCTACGGCGGCACGATCACGTCGGTTCTTATCAACGTCCCCGGGGAATCCTCGTCGGTGATGACCTGCCTCGACGGGTATCAGATGGCCATGAAAGGACGCGCGGGGGCGGCCCTCTCCGTGGCGGCGATCGGCTCCTGGATCGCCGGAACGCTCTCCGTGGTCCTCTTGATGTCGTTCGCCCCGGCCCTGGCCAAGTTCGCGCTCCGTTTCGGACCGCCCGAATACTTCGGCCTGGCGATGATGGCATTCGGGATGCTCACCGTCTTCGGCGGGGGCGATCCCATGAAGATCATCATCTCCACCCTGGTGGGGCTTTTCATCTCGGTCATCGGGCTCGATATTATGAGCGGCGTCCCCCGTTACGCCTTCGGCACCCCTCAACTGATGGGAGGAATCGACTTTATCGTCATCATCTGCGGCATCTTCGGCCTGGCCGAGGTGTTCAACAGCCTGGAACAGGGGGAGGAGCGGGGACTGCTCAAGCAGAAGATAAAGCTGAAGGATATGTTCCTCACCTGGGATGACTGGATCGCGTCGCGCTGGGCGATCTTCCGGGGCGGGGTCATCGGGTTCTTCATCGGGCTCATCCCCGCCGGGGGGATCACGACCGCCTCGTTTCTCGCCTACCTCGCCGAGAAGCGGGTCTCCAGGCATCCGGAGAAGTTCGGCACCGGCATCATCGAGGGGATCGCCTCGCCCGAAGCGGCGAACAACGCCGCCTCGATCAGCGGCTTTGCTCCGCTCCTCGCCCTGGGTGTCCCCGGCTCCCCGACGACGGCGGTCATGCTGGCCGGCTTCATGATGTGGGGGATCAGGCCCGGTCCGCTCCTCTTCCAGAACAACGCCGATCTGGTCTGGGGCCTCATATCGAGCAAGTTCATCGGGAATCTCCTCCTGGTCCTGATGAACATCTTCCTCATCCCGGTCTTCGTCTCGCTTTTGCGGGTGCCCTATACGATCCTCATGTGCTTCATCGTCATCTTCGCCACGGTCGGGGCCTTCACGACCAACAACAACGTCTTCGACGTCTGGATGATGCTCGGCTTCGGCATCCTGGGCTATATCATGAATAAGCTCAAGTATCCGATCGTGCCTTTGGTCCTGGCATTGGTCCTGGGGCGGCTGGCGGAAAACTCGCTCCGCCAATCCCTGATGCTGTCGGGGGGTGATTTCAGCATCTTCTTTGTCCGTCCCATCTCGCTGCTCTTTATGGGGGCGGCCATCCTGGCCTATCTGACGCCGGTGTTTCGCGCGGTGATGAAGAAGCTCGGATACGGGAAGGTCACCCTCAACGTGGAATCGCTGTAATCCTACCAAGGCGGCGGGACGACCTCCGGGTCTCTCCGCCGCCCCCCTTTTTTCATCGAATCGCATCATAATGATTGCCGAGGTTTCGATTTCAGATGACTATCCTTAATTGACTGTAGGTCACAAATCGTCAATCTTGACGAAGATGCTGAGAGCACGGCGCCGAACAGCCAGGAGAAATCTCCTTTCCGGCTAATATTTCAAATAGTAATCGCCATTCTTTCTTTCATTGATTCACAAGGCCGCCCATCGTATACTTCCACGTCACAAAAGCAGATTTTTATCAAATGTTTCCGGAGAAAGGGATGGCTATATTCGAGATGCGGCATCAGTCAAAAACATAATAACGGAAGAGATTCAATAATGGTACAAAGCGGCATACCTTTTTCTGAAGCTATACGATACTGGCTGAAGCTCGGGTTCATCAACTTCGGCGGCCCCACCGGCCAGATCGCGATGATGCACAGAGAACTGGTCGAAAAAAAGAAATGGATCGCCGAGGATCACTTCCTCCAGGCGCTTAACTTCTGCATGCTCCTTCCCGGTCCCGAGGCGCAGCAGCTCGCCACCTACATCGGCTGGCATCTGAACGGAAAATGGGGCGGGATCCTGGCAGGCGGTCTGTTCGTGCTGCCGTCCATTTTCATCCTTTGGGGGCTCGCCTGGCTGTATGCATCGCTCGGCGCGGTGCCGATGGTCACTGCCGTCTTCTACGGGCTGAAACCCGCCGTGGTGGCCATCGTGCTTGAGGCGGTGCTTCGTATCGGTCAAAAAACGCTGAAGACTCGATACCTGTTTGCCCTTGCAGCCGCGGCATTCATCGGGATATACTTTTTCAACGTGCCGTTCCCGGTCATTATATTATCCGCCGGCCTGATCGGCTATTTTTTCGGTACCGCTCTGACGAACAGTGATGCCCCGCCGACACCCCCAGCCCCAACGGACCCACCGAACAGCGGCGTCGACGCACGTCGCACGTGGGGACGTTTTTTCAAGGTCCTCGCGGTATTTCTCATTCTGTGGATATTGCCCCTTATCATCATCGGACTTTGGCGGGGCTGGAACGACACCTTCATCGACATCGGCATCCTGTTCAGCAAGGCCGCGATAGTCACGTTCGGCGGCGCGTACGCCGTCCTGGGGTATATCGGTCAGCAGGCCGTGAGCCATTACCACTGGATCATGCCCGAGCAGATGATGGACGGTCTCGGTCTTGCCGAAAGCACACCCGGGCCGCTCATCATGGTCAATCAGTTCGTGGGCTACCTTGCGGGGTACCATCATGCACAGGGACTGCCTCCTGCCCTTGGCGGCGCCATCGGCGGCCTGCTTGCTACCTGGGTCACCTTCATCCCATCGTTCATGATGATCTTCCTGCTTGCGCCCTTTATTGAGACTCTCAGAAAAAATGTGAAGCTGGGTTCCGCCCTTAAGGCCATCACTGCGGCGGTGGTCGGGGTCGTGTTAAACCTCGCGGTACTCTTCACCTATCATACCCTCATACCCGACACCGGTGGATTTGACTGGTATGCCCTCGCGGCGGCCGTGATCGCCTTCATCGGCATGCAACGCTTCAAGTGGGAGATGATCCCGGTGATCGCTGGATCGGCTGGCGCGGGATATATCTGGAAGATATTCATCGTCATATGAACAAATTACTCTCTCCCTTCACCGCACTCTGCACTGTCGGGTTCTTCGCGAGGCTCTCTTACGCCCTTGCGAGAAGCCCCGTACTTCCCCTCTTTGCACTTTATCTCGGCGCAGGACCCGAAGCCATTGGGTTTGCCGTGGGTATTTCAACGGTTACGGGGATATTCTTCAAACTGCCGGCTGGCGCTCTCTCGGATATCATCGGCAGGCAGAGGACGATGCTCATCGGGCTGCTCTTCTTCGCCTTCATGCCCTTCGCTTATCTCTGGGTAGAGAGCTATTATCCGCTCATCATCATCCGATTCATCCATGGCCTTGCAACGGCGATTTACGGTCCTGTATCCATGGCGGTGGTGGCGGATGTTGCAGGCAATAAAAAGGGCGAGATGATGTCGTGGTTCTCTTCCGTCACCATCATCGGGAATCTCCTCGGAGCGCCGCTCGGCGGGTTCATCCTGCACAGCGCTGTTGGTACTGCCGCGCCGTCCCTTACAGAATTCCATTATGCCTATCTCCTGAGCGGGATCACCGGGATGATGGCGCTGCTCTTGTCTCTTCGGATTGCTCAGGGATGAAAAATCCGTTGAAGCGGGAACCGGCCGATCGGAGGCAATCAAGCGGTTCGTTTCAGGGATCAAAGAGGTCGGGAGCGATAAACGGATCGTTATCACATCAGTCATGGAAGGCTTGCAGAACATGACCGTCGGGGCTTTGGAAGCTTTTCTTCCCATCTATGCGGTAACCGTCGCCGGCCTCAACGAATTTCAGGCCGGGATCTTGTGGGGTGTGCAGGTGGTCACGACCATCCTCTCCAAGCCGATCATGGGGAAAATGTCGGACAGGTATGGAAGAACAGCTCTTATCTCAATCGGCTTGTTGATATGCGCCATATCGTTCGGCGCGATCCCGCTATTGACCGGCTTCTCGATGCTTATGATCGCTGCGGCGTTCTTCGGCCTGGGCGGAGCGGTCGTTACGTCGTCCGGCGCCGCCTTGGTCGCCGATCTGTGCAAGGAAAAGCACTTCGGCACCGCTATGGGCGCCTTCGGCACGATCTTCGACATAGGGCATGCCTCAGGCCCCATCCTGGCGGGATTCCTGATCGCCCGTTATAGTTATCAGCTTTCATTCTGGGTGATAGCGTCGATGCTGATCGCAGCCCTGCCGATCTTTATGATGAATGTGAGAAAGTGACCCCCAAGGGATGTTCCTCGATTGCAAGGGCCGGGTATTTTATTGCCGGGGTTTCGATAGGGTCTCGATCACTTCCACGAGCTGTGAAGAATCTTCGTTGCCGCCGCCGCGGCCGATGAGGGCGTTGAACATCTGGGTTACCAGGGCGGTCCCCGGCAGCGCCATGCCGAGGGCATGGGCTTCGTTGAGAACGATCTGGATGTCTTTGTAGTGGAGACGCGCTTCGATTCCGGGGACGTAATTTCTCTCCACCATCCGTTTCCCCAGCACTTCCCGAATTCTGCACTCGGCGGCGCCCCCGGCTAATGACTCATACACCTTTTGCGGATCCAATCCGTTCTTGCGCGCGAAGGTGAACGCCTCGGCCAGGCCCTGAAGGGTCATGAGCATGACGATCTGATTGCAGGCCTTGGCGACCTGCCCGGCGCTGTTCGGACCGATATGGACGATGTTCTTCCCCATGCAGGAAAAAAGCGGTTTGACCCGCTCAAATATCTCCGGTTTCCCCCCTACCATGATGGAAAGGGTTCCGTTTATCGCCCCGATTCCCCCGCCCGAAACGGGGGCGTCGAGCGCCTCGATACCCGCCTCTGCGAGCCGTGCGGCGATCGTGCGCGTGGCGGCGGGCGAGATGGTCCCCATATCCACCAGGATGGCGCCCCGTCGGGCGCCGGCGACAACGCCCCGCTCACCCAGAACGACCGCCAGGACATCCTGGGTGGTGGTCACCATGGTAAAGACGACGTCACAGCCCCTGGCGACTTCTTCCGGCGACCCGCAGGCGGTGGCGCCGGCCTCCAGCAGGGGGGCCATCGTCTCTTTCCGCCGTCCGTACACCCGGAGGCGATAACCGCCTTTGATGAGGTTCAGGGCCATGGGTCTCCCCATCACCCCTAAACCGATAAAACCGACGTTCGTCAACATTTCGTCTCTCTCACTTGCCTTCATTCAATCGTTCGATCACGTTCACGAAGGCCGAAGAATCCAACTCCCCGTCTCCGCTTCCGATGAGGGCGTTCATGTGCTGGGCCGCCAGGGCGGAACCGGGCAGGGCAAGACCCGCCGCGTGCGCTGTCTCCATGATGATCCGCAGGTCCTCTTGATGGAGACGCGCCCTGAATCCCGGCTGGAAATCACGATCCAGCATCCGTTTCCCCTGGACCTCCAGGGCTTTGCTGCCCGCAAAACCGCCCAGGAGGGCCTCCCGCACCCGGTGTGGATCCACGCCGTTTTTCCGGGCGAAGGTAAACGCCTCGGCCACCCCTTCGATGGCCATCGTAACCAGGATCTGGTTGCAGGCCTTGGCCAACTGCCCCGCGCCGGTGGGGCCGACATGAACGATATTCTTCCCTAGGCGCTCGAAGAGCGGCTTAACGCGCTCGAAGACTTCCGGTTTTCCCCCCGCCATGATCGTCAGGGATCCTTCTGCGGCTTCCGCCTCCCCTCCCGATACCGGGGCGTCGAGCATCTCCACTTCGTGCTCCCAGAGCCGGGCGGCGAGGGAGCGGGCGGCCTCCGGGGAGATCGTGCTCATTACCACGACGGCAGCCCCGGGTTTCGCCCCTGCCAGGACCCCGTTCGGTCCCATGATCGCCTGCTCCACCGCACTGGTGTCGGGTACCATGATAATGATAACTTCGGCGGCGCGCACCGCCTCTTCCGAAGAAGCGCAGGCTCGGGCGCCGGCGGCCACAAGCGGCGCCGCCGCTTCGACCCGGCGGTCGCAAACCCACAGGGGATAGCCGCCGCGGGCGAGATTGAGGGCCATGGGGGTTCCCATGATACCCAGACCGATGAAACCGACGTTCATGCTCATGTTTGTGATCCTTTGTCTGCTGATGCGCTTTCTTTTATCGTAAACATTTGGTGGCTTGGATATGTGATCCCGGAAGCGCCATTGGAGATTTTTCCGGAGTACCCTGCCCCTTGAGCGGAGCGACCGCCGGGAAAAATGTCCGAGCGCGAAGCGCGAGTTTTTTCCCGGCAGCGAAGCGAGGGGTGCAGGGTCGGAAAAATGTCCTCAGGCGCGGAGGGATCTCGTCTTCAAGATCGAGGTACGTCCGCTTCCGTCCGCCTTACATTCCCCACTCCTTTTTGAAGACGGTCTCCATCTCCCGGCGGAATTTCACCGTCTCGTCCTGTCCTTTATAGAGTGACATCGTCCCACCTGACCATCTCGCCGGCGGTGACTGGATTCTTGACGACCTTGACCCCATGGGCGAGGCCGATGGGGAGGTACCCGGAGGCGATGGATTTGCGGGCCGGCAGGAGGGTCCCGTAGACGGTCGAACCTCCTTCCCCGTCCAGGATATCCCCGGGGAGCAGGTCGCTTTTTGCCGTGGCCGCCACGTCCCCGGTGAAATCCTGCGCCGATCCGGTCGGTTCGCCGCGGAGCGCCACCGAGGCCACGCTGATGCCGAGTTCGAGGCCGATCAGGTGGGCCGGCCGGTAGAGGGCCGAGTAGCGGCCGCTCTCATCGGTCACGACGCCGTACTCACGGAAACACTGGGCCGAGTAGCTATTTGCGGTGGTAAAGGTCACGAAGACGCCCCAGCGCAGGTCACGGTATACGGGCCGTCCGTCCCTCTCCAGGCTGGAGACCACCTCCACCTGTCCGGCATCATCCAGGAGCCCTCCCGCGTTACGGGGCTTCAGGATACGCGGGAGATCGTCCGCGCCGCAGGGTGGAAAGCGAAGCCCGTCCCGGGGAGGAAGGAGGCCGGTCGCATTGGCAACGGCGGCCATTTCGATTGCCGACTTTGTTCCGTCCAGGAAGGAGTTGAACATCTTGGCGTTGAAATCCCCCCGCGCCACCTGCTCCTCGGTAAAGCCGTAATAGCCCCATACCGTATCCGGCGTCGAGCGGTGATAGACGGGCAGGTATTTCGTTCCCTTGCCGGCGGCAACCACCGTAAAGCCGCAGGCGCGCGCCCAGTCCACCATCTCGCAGATGAGGGCCGGCTGGTCGCCGTAGGCCAGGGAGTAGACGATTCCCGCCTCATGCGCCCGCCGTGCCAATAGCGGCCCGGCCAGGGCATCCGCTTCAACGTTGACCATGACGATATGCTTCCTCTGCCGGCAGCAGGCGAGGACGTGGGCGATGCCAGCGGAGGGGCTCCCCGTGGCATCGATGATCACGTCCAGGCCGGGGGAGGAGATCATGCCGATAGCGTCATCGGTGATGAAGGTGGTCCCGTTGGCCAGGGCATCCGGGAGGGAGGCGGCCGTCCCTTGCCCGTCACGCCAGCCGGTCCGCTTGAGCGCAGCGATGGCCCTCGCAGGGGCCAGGTCGGCAATGGCGGCGAGGTGAATCCCCTCGGTGCTCCCGGCCTGGGCCATAAACATGCTGCCGAACTTGCCGGCGCCGATCAGACCGACGCGGAGAGGACCTTTTTCACAGGTCCTCTTCGTCAGAAGATGATGGAGATTCAAGGTTTTTCCCTCCAGGGGGGAAAGGGAAACAACCCCTCGCACCAGCGGGCCGCAGACAAGAGCTGTCCATCTTTCCCCCGCGGGCCAACGATCTGCAAGCCCAGCGGCAGCCCCCGAGGTCCGAATCCCACCGGGATCGTAATCGCCGGGACGCCGCAGAGGCTCCAGATCGAGCAGAAGGTGGGGTTACCCGTTTGTTCGAGCGTAGCCGGGGCTTCTCCCGTCGTGGGAGGGGTGATGATGGCGTCGTATCGCATGAGAAATCGCTCCAGTTCCGTTTGCAGGCTCTGGCGCGTCTTCATGGCCCGCAGATAGTCCACCGCCCCCGTTGCCCTTCCCTCGGCGAGAAAATTCCCCAAGGTTGCACTCAGGAGGGGGGCATGGTTGAGAGCGAGCGCCTCCAGGTTCAAGGCGGACTCGGCGGCCATGATGGTCCGGATCGCCCGGTGGGCGAGGCTGAATAGCTCGGGCAGTTCGCACTCCTCGACCTGGGCGCCGCCATTGCGCAATGCTTCGATGGTCTCCCGGAAATTCCGTTTGGCGTGCTCCTCGGCCTGCTCCCAGACGGGCGTTCTGACAGCCGCCAGGCGGGGAGGCGCGGAGCAGTCGGGGATCGACCCAGAAAGTGGGGTTCCTTCGTCGGCCAGGGAGGCCGCGAGGAAGGCGGCATCCTCCACGCTTCGGGTCAGGATGCCCGGCTGATCCAGGGTGTGGCTGAACGTCAGGGCGCCCGCGATGGGGATCACCCCCTGGGTCGGCTTGAAGCCCACGACCCCGCAAAAGGCGGCGGGCCTGATGACGGAACCGTTGGTTTGCGTGCCCAGGGCGGCCGGGACAAAGCCTGCCGCGACCGCGGCGGCGGAGCCGCTCGACGATCCGCCCGGCGTATGCACCGGATTCCAGGGGTTCATGGTCTTTCCGGGGGAGAGAAAGGCGCATTCGGTGGTGACGGTCTTCCCCATGACAAAGGCCCCCCGGGCCTCGAGCCGTGCAATCACCGCGGCCGACTCGGTCGGGATATGGCCGGCAAAGGCGGGAGAACCCATTTGCGTGGGCACGCCGGCGGTGGCAAAGATATCCTTCACCCCGATCGGCAGGCCCTGGAGGGGGCCGGGTGTGCCGCCGGACCGGAGATGACGGTCGGAACGGCGGGCGGCCTCGATCGCCTCTTCAGGCTTGAGCCAGGTCCAGGCCTGGATCGCTTCATCAATCGATGCGATCCTCGCGAGGAGGGCCCGGGTGTACTCTTCGGAGGTGAATCGCCGGTTTTTGATCCCGTCTGCGGCTTCCCTCAGGCTCAGGGTGTGCATGGGCTTGTCCATGATTTTACGACCTCCTTTTATCCGCTTACTTCGCTTTCACCCCCGATTCAAAAGGTTCGGGGGATTGCCGGAAGTCAGGGCGGCGACAAGATTCTCCGCGGCCTTCATGGCCATGTTGAAGCGGGTCCGCTCGGAAGAACTGGCGATATGAGGCGACAGGACCACATTTTTCAGTTCCCGGAATCCCGGATGGATGGCGGGTTCCCCTTCGAAGACATCGAGGCCGGCGCCGGCAATGGTCCCTCTGCGGAGCGCCTCGACCAGTGCGGCATCGTCCACCACCCCGCCCCGGGCGGCATGGATGAGGATCGCCGATTTTTTCATGAGGGCGATCTCCGGGGCGCCGATCGCATGGTGGGTCTCCTTGCTGTAAGGGATATGGATCGTGACGATGTCCGCCTTGCGAAAGAGCTCCTCCTTGGTCACATACCTGGCCCGGCAGGCGGCTTCGATTGCCGGGGCGGCCCGTTGCACATCGTGGTAGAGCACCTCCATCTCGAAACCCACTGCGCGGCGGGCCACTACCTGGCCGATCCGTCCCAGGCCGACAATTCCCAGCGTGGCATGGTGGACATCGAGGCCGAGGAATTGCTTGAGCTTCCACTTGTCCCATCGGCCTTCCCGGACGTAGGCCTCGGCCTCGTTCAGCCGGCGGGCGGTGGCGAGGATCAGCGTCCAGGCGAAATCGGCCGTGGTGTCGTCCAGGACCCCCGGGGTGTTGGTGGCCATGACGCCGTGGGCGCTGCAGGCGGCCAGATCGATATTGTTGTACCCCACGGCGATGTTGCAGACCGCCTTCAGGCGGGGACAACGGCTCAGGAGATCCTCGTCGATCCGTTCGGTGAGCGTCGTCATGGCCCCGTCCTTGTCGGCGAGCACCCGGGCCAGCTCCTCCGCGGTGAGGACCGTGTCTTCCTGATTGGCGGCAACGGCAAAATGAGGCGCCAGAAAATCCAGGACTTCTTGAAAAACCTCTCGGGCGACATAAATTTGTTTTTTCATTTTTTCCTTCCTCAATGTTTCTTCAATGGAACAGGGAGATTGCCGAGCAACTGCGCGGTAGCTTATATCAGTTTTTTCCGGGAAGAGAAAATAAAAAAGACGGGGTGTCACCTTTTTTCCGTTGACAACTAATTAGTACGGATGGTACCGTCACACCGCATCGGAAAGTATGCATGTAAATGGTCAAGATGATTTAGCAATACTTCATGTACCACCAAACGACCTGCAAGCCGGCAGCGTGACGGCTAATACTCCATGGAAATTCTCTTTCGTATGACCCAGGCGATGTCGGTTTTTGTGGTTATCGCCTACATCTACTGCAAATCCCCGCTGTTCAAGTCCCTGACCACGGACACGATCAGTGCGATCGACAAACTCTACCTCTACGTCGTCTTCTCGTGCCTGTCGATCTTGGGCACCTATCTGGGCACGCCCGTCCATGACGCCATCGCCAACACCCGGGCCATCGGCGCGGTATTGGCAGGCATCATCGGGGGACCCATGCTCGGAACGGCCGTAGGATTCACCGGCGGGGTCCATCGCTATTTTCTGGGAGGATTTACCGCCACCTCCTGCGGACTCGCAACCACGCTCGCGGGGATGATCGGCGGGCTCGTCCATTGGCATCTGTCGAGGAAGAACCGGTCGGAGTCCCTGTTCGATCCGAAGATCGCCTTTCTCACCGCCTTCGGCGCGGAGATTCTCGAGATGGCCGTCATTCTCCTGATCTCCCGTCCTTTCGACAATGCCGTGACCCTGGTCAAGGTTATCGCCGTCCCGATGATCGCCTCGAACGCCGTCGGCGCCGCCCTGTTCATGAGCATCATCCGCGACCAGAAGAACATGGTCGATCGGATTGCCGCCGTCTCCTCGACAAAGGCGTTCAAGATCGCGGAGAGGACGCTGAACATCCTTGCGAAGGGCATCACCGGTGAATCGGCCGTAGCGCTGGCGAAGATCATCCATAAGGAAACCGGCGTGGGTGCGGTGGCCATTACCGATAAGGAGAAGGTGCTGGCCTTTGTCGGCCAGGGTACGGATCACCACCAGCCGGGCAATCAGCTCGCGTCCCCCTTCTCCCTGAAGGCGATCCGGGAAAACCGGGTCATGTTCGCCGCCGGCGGACATGACCGGTACACCTGCCCGCTGTCGGAGACCTGCCCGCTGACCTCCGTGCTCGTGGTTCCCCTCCATATCGACAATGACGTGATCGGGACGATCCAGCTCTTCGAACCCAAGAACAAGCGCTTTCTCAATATGAACAAAACCCTCGGCGAGGGGATTGCGCGTCTCCTGTCGAACCAGCTGCTCCAGGCCCGCTATGAGATGCAGAAGAACCTCCTGGTGCAGTCCGAACTGAAACTCCTCCAGGCGCAGGTGAACCCGCACTTCCTGTTCAACTCCCTCAATACGATCATCGCGGTCCTCAGGATCGACGCCGCGCGGTGCAAGGATCTGCTCATCCATCTGTCCAACTTTTTCCGCAAGAACCTCAAGCGCGGCAATGATCTGTCGACACTGGAGGAGGAACTCGACCAGGTGAATTCCTATCTGCAGATCGAGAAGGCGCGCTACGACGATCGTTTGGCGGTCGAGATCGATATCGACCCCTCCCTGCTCACGGTGATCCTTCCCACCTTCACCCTGCAGCCGCTCGTCGAGAACGCCTTCAAACACGGGATTTCGCGGACGATGGGGCCGGGGGTGGCCAGGATCAAGGCCTTTCGGACGGATGGCCGGGCGTTCATCGAGATCGAGGATAATGCCGGGATCTATCACGAGAAGGTAACGGACGACGGCCACGGGATCAAGATCGTCGACAAACGGCTCAAGGGGCATTTCGGCAGTGATTCCGGGGTGGCGATCTCCTGCGTGCCGAATGAGGTCACGCGGGTTACCGTGCAAATTCCTCTGGAGAGCCATGCGTCATGATGCGCGCCCTGATCGTCGATGATGAGATCTATGCCCGTCAAGAACTGGAGGCCATGCTCAACGAGACCGGTGAATTTACGGTCGCGGGGAAATGCGCCAACGCCCTGGAGGCGATACAGGCCATCAGGAAGGAAAAACCCGATGTGCTGTTCCTTGATATCCAGATGCCGGTGATCAACGGATTCGAGCTGCTCGGGATGATCGACGGGAATCTCATGCCGGACGTCGTTTTTGTCACCGCGTATGACGAATACGCCCTCAAGGCCTTCGAGGAAAACGCCCTCGACTACCTGCTCAAGCCGGTCGAAAAAGAGCGGCTCCTGAAGACCGTGGAGAAACTCAAGAAAAGGTTTGCCGAGGGCGGTAAAACGGTGTTTACGGGTTCCGATATTCAGAAGATTCCCTGCCTCCAAGCCTTTACCATCAAACTCATCGATGTGGAGGAGATCGAATATGTCCGATCCGGTGAGGCGGGGGTGTATGTGATCACCTCCGGCGGCGAGTTTTACACGGAACTCACCCTCCAGGTTATCGAGAACAAGACTCCGCTCGTCCGATGCCACAAGCAGTTCCTTGTCAATATTAATTTGGTGGACGAAATCATCCTCCGCGAAAACATGCTTGCCGACATCAAGACGAAATCGGGCCGGCTTGTCCCCGTGAGCCGCCGCTACCTTCGGGTGCTGAGAGACAAATTGCACTTCTGAGGAGCGTTCTGTCCGGGAGGGTAGGTCCGTTTCTCCGTCTCTTAGCTGCCGGTCGGGCGCGATTTTCGACCGCTTGGATTGTCATGGCGACCGCCTGTCCGATTTCCCGCCCCGGAACCCCGTCCAGGGGATGTTTTTGCTTGACAAATTACGATTCCGGAGATTAGTATCAACCACCTATCAACACGATGCGCTTATATAAGTGATTAATATAATTTAGCAATCTTTCAGATGCCTTGGTTGTGCGGTTCTCGCGAACGGGATGATTGATGTTGGATATTAACCACATGTCGGATGCGTTCAGCAGGAAATGGTCCCCTCGTCATATTCTCTCATCTCTGCCTTACATGCATTGGATAAACGATTCGCAGAACACCGGTAAAATGGCAACCGATTAACCGAAACCGCAGGGTTTCGGCATAGGTCCTGTTAATTAGTGTCGGGTGAATGGGTTCTCAAGTCAGGCAGTCAATTTTTACCAATAACTAAGGAGGAGGGTATTATGACAAAGAAAGTACTGGGTAAAGAGACGAAGGGCGTATCACGCCGCAATTTTCTCACCGCCGCTGCCGCAGTGACGGCCGGGGCCGCAACCCTGGGGTTCCCCTCGATCCTCAAGGCGCAGGGGCCGATCAGCATGAGATGGCAGAGCACCTGGCCGACCAAGGACATCTTCCACGAGTATGCCCTTGACTTCGCCAAGAAGATCAACGACATGACCGGCGGCGATCTCAAGATCGAAGTGCTCCCTGCCGGCTCCGTCGTCCCGGCCTTCGGCGTTCTGGATGCGGTCTCCAAGGGGACGCTCGACGGCGCCCACGGCGTCATCGTCTACCACTACGGCAAGCAGAACGCCCTGGCCCTCTGGGGATCGGGCCCCGGCTACGGTATGGACGCCAACATGCTCCTCTCCTGGCACAAGTACGGCGGCGGCAAGGAGTTGCTGGCGAAGCTCTATGCATCCATCGGCGCGAACGTCGCCTCTTTCCCCTACGGGCCGATGTTTACGCAGCCCTTCGGCTGGTTCAAGAAGCCCATCACCAAGATCGAGGACCTCAAGGGGCTCAAGTTCCGGACCGTGGGTCTCTCCGTCGACCTCTTCACCGCCTTGGGCTGTGCGGTGAACGCCCTCCCCGGCGGCGAGATCGTCCCGGCCCTGGATCGCGGCCTGCTGGATGGGGCGGAGTTCAACAATGCTTCGTCCGACCGGCTGCTCGGTTTCCCCGACGTCTCGAAGGTGTGCATGCTCCAGAGCTTCCACCAAAACGCGGAGCAGTTCGAAATCCTGTTCAACAAGACCAAGTACGACGCGCTGCCCGCCAAGTTGAAGGCGATCATCGACAACGGCGTGGAAGCCGCCTCGGCCGACATGTCCTGGAAGTCGATTGACCGCTACTCGAAGGACTACATCGAGCTCCAGACCAAGGACAAGGTGAAGTTCTACAAGACCCCCGACGCGATCCTGGCCAGGGAGCTCGTCCTCTATGATGAGATCGTGAAGAAGAAGTCGGCGGATAACCCCCTGTTCAAGGAGATCGTCGCATCGCAGATAGAGTTTGCCAAGCGCACGGTGGCCTGGGACATGGATACCAACGTCAACCGGCGCATGGCCTATAACCACTACTTCGGCAGGAAGGCCGCACCCGCAAAGGCTGAACCCGCGAAGGCCGAACCGAAGAAGAAGTAAAAGGTCCACGACATCATCGATCAGCCATCCGGGCGTCGCCCGGATGGCTGATTTTTAGTAAAGGTGTAAATATGCAGAAATTACTGCTTACCATCGACAAGATCAGCACATTTGCCGGCCAGGCGTTCTCCTGGCTCATCGTGGGGCTCACCTTTCTGATCACCTACGAGGTGTACGCTCGCTACGCCATGGACGCACCGCACTCGTGGGCCTTCGATATCATGATCCAGATGTACGGGATCCTGTTCATGATGGCGGGCGCCTACACCCTCTCGAAGAACGGCATGGTCCGCGGCGACGTCCTCTACGGTTTCTTCCCGCAGCGTGTGCAGGCCGCCCTCGACCTGACGCTCTACATCCTCTTTTTCCTCCCCGGGGTGACCGCCCTCTGCTGGGCCGGCTTCTACTATGCCGGCGACTCCTGGCGGATCTTCGAGCATTCGAGCATCACCGCCGACGGTCCGCCTCTCTACCACTTCAAGACCATCATCCCGATCGCCGGGGCGTTTATCCTCGTGCAGGGCTTCGTCGAGATGGTCCGCTGCGTCCTGTGCCTGAAGGATGGCAAGTGGCCCTCGCGCATCCAGGACGTCGAGGAGGTCGACGTCGAGAAACTGAAGGCGACGGTGCACGTCACCGACGATGATATCGCGAAGCTCGATGAGTATGTGACGCACGGAAAAGGGGGCGACAAATGAGAAAAGAAGCCTGGTTCGGATTATCTATCATGGCACTGGTGGTGATCGGCGTGTTCTGGATGATGCCCCCGCCGTCACAGTGGACCGACGGCCACCTGGGCCTTTTAATGCTGGCGATGATCGTCATCGCGATCATGCTCGGCTTTCCCACCGCCTTCACCCTCATGGGGATGGGGACGATGTTCGCCTTTTTCGCCTATTACAGCCAAAACCCGAATACGGCGGTGGACCATACGTTCGATCTGGTGTCGCAGCGGGCCTATGCCGTCATGAACAACGACGTTCTGATCTCGATACCGCTCTTCGTCTTCATGGGGTACCTCGTCGAACGGGCCAACCTGATCGGCAGGCTCTTCAAGAGTCTCCACCTGGCGACCTCCCGGATCCCCGGGTCGCTCGCCGTCGCGACGGTCATCACCTGCGCGATCTTCGCCACCGCCACCGGGATCATCGGCGCGGTCGTGACGCTCATGGGCCTCCTTGCCTTTCCGGCGATGCTCAAGGCCGGATACAGCATCCGTCTCTCGGCGGGGGTCGTGACCGCGGGGGGGACCCTCGGCATCCTGATCCCGCCGTCGGTCCTCCTGATCCTCTACGGCGCGACCGCGGGCGTCTCGGTCGTCCAGCTCTACGCTGGGGCCTTTTTGCCCGGCCTCATGCTGACCTCCCTCTATCTCGGCTACATCATCATCTCCGCGAAGCTCAAGCCGAGCATCGCCCCGCCCCTCTCCGAGGAGGAGCAGCGCGTCGATCTGCCCAAGTTCGCGGAAGTGATCTCCAAGAAGAGCAACAACGTCATGGTCGGGATTGATCGGCGCGATCAAGGGGAAGCGGAACGCCGACGTTCCGATGAAGACATTGGTCAGTCACCTGATCATCGCCATCCTTCCTTTGGCGCGCGGCCGCGCTCTTCGTTCTGGTGATCTACCTCTGGACGACGGCCCCCTCGTTAATCGACACGTCGGGAGTGCAAGAGATGGGTATGGCGTCAACGGAGAGCACGGAGGTCTCGACCGACACCGGCAGTCTCCAGGAGCCGGAAGGCGCGGTGGGCCTGGCGGAGCCCCCGGCCGAACCCGGTCAGGCGACGCAGGTTGCCCCGGCCGCACCGGAGGCCCCGCAGCCGCCTGCCGCCGTGGCCGAGACTGCCCCGGCCGCACCGACGGCGCCGCCTCGTAACGCCCCCCCCTGGTGTTCTGGATCACATTCGGCATCGTTGCGGCGGGGACGGTGATCTTTTATGTAATCTTCACCTTCGCCCGTCTCGAGATCTTCAAGATGCTCCTCGGATCGTTCTTCCCGCTGGCCCTTATCATCCTCGGGGTCCTCGGGACGATCGTCGTGGGGCTCGCGACCCCGACCGAAGCGGCGGCGATGGGCTCCTTCGGGGGGTTTGTCCTGGCGGCCGCGTACAAACAGCTCAACTTCACCGTCGTGAAGGAGTCGGTCTTCCTCACCGCCAAGACCTCGGCCATGGTCTGCTGGCTCTTCATCGGTTCGAGCATCTTCGCGGCGGCCTTCGCGCTCCTGGGCGGTCAGGAGATCATCAACGACTGGGTGAAATCGATGGACATGACGCCGACCCAGTTCATGCTCCTGGCGCAGGTGATCATCTTCCTCCTCGGCTGGCCGCTGGAGTGGACCGAGATCATCGTCATCTTCATGCCGATCTTCATCCCGCTCCTGGCGCACTTTAACATCGATCCGCTCTTCTTCGGTCTGCTCGTGGCCCTGAACCTCCAGACGGCGTTCCTCTCGCCGCCGGTGGCGATGGCCGCCTTCTACCTGAAGGGGGTGGCGCCGCCGCATGTGACGCTCAACCAGATCTTCATCGGGATGCTGCCGTTCATGGTGATCCAGGTGCTTGGCGATCTTTTGCTCTACCTCTTCCCGCAGATCGGTCTGTGGGTGCCGTCCCTGGTGTACAAGGGATGACAGAGGCTTCCGAGCCGGGAATTTCAACGCCCGACGCGGGGATGAAAATTGCCTGATTCGCGAAAACCACCATCAGGAGGAAAAAGATGCGACATTTTTTGTCTGTAGTCGGCGCCATCGCCGGTAATTTCATTCTGTGGTCGCTGATCACCAAGCTGCCCGTGCATGCCATGATCATTTTTTGTCTGGTGATTGCCGTCGGCTGTCTCATGCTTTACACCATTGTGCACTTCGGGAAAAGGCTAATGGTCCGGACAACGATTCGTCAACGAAAACCGAATATACGGAACAAATCGATCATACGACCTGTCTCCGGCTCCGCGCCCGTCGCGAGCGGATTTCAATGTTAGTCGTAATGGGGGATCAAATATGTTGGAAAAACTGGGTGGGTTCGTTACCATAGTCGTCGCAGTCATAGGGTTAGCGCTTATCAGTGTTTTTGAGCCGCCGACATTCGTCCAAATTATCTGTGCGTTAGTCGGCAGCTTTGTCTGTCTTATCGGCGTTGTGTTTTGCTTCGCTGAGGGGCAGATTCTTACAAAAGACCGCCGGGTCAAGACGGCCCCCAAGGTCGGTTAGACTACAAGAGTAACGGCTTCCGATGTGATTTTCCTAAACTCTGCCGATATTGCTTGTTCTGCTGTTACTGGCGATGGTGGCGATCACCAATCCCGACGGGAAGCAGATCAGTCGGGCCATCCGGCCGTTCCGTGGGGCCTCACCCGTTGATCTTATCACGGCAACAACCCCTTAGCCCACCCATTTGTATATCAGAGAAAATAGTTTGATTTTGTCCTCGCGGTTCATTATATTGATACCGATATTTTATTGCATCCCCGTGCAGTGAAACTTCCGATACGTTCGTACCCCCGGTACGTCAAAACTAACGCGGCTTTTTGGCCAAATGACCGGGGCATGGTCCGGTGGATCTATTCCAGGAGCGGGGGCGATGGTCACAAAGAGAAAAAATACGGAATTCAGGCAGCAGCAGATAATCGAGGCCGCAGCGAAGCTGATCTTCAAATACGGCAGCGAACATCTAACAGTCAAGAGGATCGCCGCGCAGGTCGGCATTTCCGAAGCGGCCATCTACCGCCATTTCACGAGCAAGAAGAGTATCCTCTCCTTCCTGCTCAGCCATATCGAAGAGATCCTTCTCCGGGACATCTCGCCGGAGCGTGCGGGTGCTGAACCGGTTACACTCGACACCATCGAGAAAATCATCGGGAATCATTTTTCCGCAATCGACCTGCGCAAGGGAATCTCCTTTCAGGTCATTGCCGAGATCATCAGCCTCGGCGATCGAAAACTTAACAAACAGGCGTCTCAGGCGATCAGCAAATACATCTCCCGTCTGAAGGAACTCCTCTCCGACGGGGTCCGAGACGGCGCTGTCCGCAAAGACATTGACCTGGAGGCCTCAGCGACATTGCTCTTCGCCCTCATCCAGGGACTGGTGAACATCTGGTCCCTCAGCGAGGGCAGCTTCAAGCTGATCGAAAAGTACACCTCCCTCTGGCAGATCTACCGCGACGCCGTTGCCCGTCGCTAAAATCCTCTGCCGGGTTCGCCTTCGGTGACAATTTTTTACCCGCAGGATGCGTCGCCGCTCCCATTCCCACGAGTCCATCAAAAATCTCCGTTGCATAGAAGTCATTCCCCGCAAGAACGCATTTTTTTCTCTGCACCAATTCCTCTTGACAAGTTAGTTATCATTCACTATTAAATATACAAACAATAACTTATGTATCGTAAGGCAAGCAGTATGACTCGACATATCTGATAACTATTTTTGGAGGTGTGACATGAAAGAAGTACGCAGCGTATTACGGGACGTTATAGGGACGGCTCAACCTGAGGAGGAAAGCAAGACCAAGAAATATATACGAATCGCCTTAGCATGTGTTGGGATGGCTTTTTTTGTGCTTGTGTTCGTCATGGCCTTTCTGAGGCGGTATGGCTCATAGGAACTTTGCGACCGCAGTCAAGGCGGTGGGCATGATGGTTCAATTGCTGTAGCTATCTGCCGTTGCGGCCGCGGCGTCTTCCCGACGGTATTTTTTCGCTGCCCGCGGGGAAAGCTTAATTCCCTATTCTTCCTCATATTTCGCTTCTGTCTTGCTTCTAATCCTGTACAGCTTTTCCACTGGAATCAAGGCCACGATACCATCGCCCGCCGACCCGGTATGGGCTGCATCCATAATGGCCTGGATGATCCCGTCCGTTCGTGAGGGTTCACAATATATCTCGATCCGGGCATGCATCACGCACCAGTCCGATGAAAAAAAGTTTGCATACTCCCCGTAGCCTTTTCCCCTCGTCACACTGATACCTTTTACCCGAAGATCTTTCAGGCACTCTTCTACGTCTCGCAGCTTATCCTTTCGAATGATGGCCACAATTTTCTTCCATTCCATGGCTGGGCTTCCTTTCATAACGCCGGCCTTAGTGGTTGCAGCAATTTAGATGCACGCTTCCTCAGCCTTCTTCCGCAATTTTTAGCTGGCTTGAGCCGGGCTCCATATCACTCAAACTCAAGCCAGCCAACATGTTAACGCTTTTCCCTCTCATAACGAAAATCGGATTTAATGGAACTTTCAACAACGCATCATTCTACTTATCCATTGTCACCGTTTGGACATGGACTTTTTTTATCTTCCGCCTGAAAAATTATCTGTTAAAAATTACCTTGACATTATAAGTTAGTATTAACTATTATACAAGTAATCATTAACTACATTAGTAGCGATCATTCACTTACATATCTGGTCCGAGGATCCGTGCTGGTAGTCGGACCAGGGTATCCTGATTTTCCGAATCACATATGCAGGGAGGTAAATATGTTAGAAAAGCTGGGTGGGCTCGTTACCATAATTGTTGCAATTACGGGGCTATGTCTTATAAGTGTTTTTGAGCCACCGACATTCGTCCAAATTATTTGTGCGTTTGTCGGCGCCTTTGTCTGCCTTATCGGTATTGTGATTGTCTTCTCCGAGGGGCCGATTTTGACATCATCCCGCCGGGTCAAGACGGCCCCCAAGGTCGGTTAGACTACAAGAGTAACAGCATCCCGATGCATGGCTGAGCCGGATGCTTGTTCGGTTTTGGGTGCAGGATCCGGGCAGGTTTTTTATCGCCGCCCCCGCTTCTCGATGAAGCGAGCGGTTCAAGACGCACCTGCAATGGGTAAAGAGAGGGCAGTTCCTTCCCGGGGACTGCCCTCTTCCTTTTTTGACACTTTTAGACCCTTGCCGTTACTCTCAAGATATGCCATACTTCTTAGACTTCGGTCGAAGCGGCATGAACTTCAGAAACCATTCATGAATCATAATGGAGGAGAGCGATGATCAGGCTGGTTTTACTGCGTCATGGGGAGAGCACCTGGAACCTGGAGAACCGTTTTACCGGCTGGACCGACGTCGATCTGACCGAACAGGGGATCCGCGAGGCGCACGAGGCGGGAAGGCTCCTGAAGGAGAGAGGCCATGTATTTGACCTTGCCTACACATCGGTCCTCAAGCGGGCGATCCGGACGCTCTGGATCGCCCTGGACGAGATGGACCTGATGTGGATCCCCGTCACCCGCTCCTGGAGGCTCAACGAACGCCATTACGGCGCCCTGCAGGGGCTCAACAAGAAGGAGACCGCCGAAAAATTCGGGATGGAGCAGGTGCATGTCTGGCGGCGGAGCTACGATACTCCCCCCCCGGCACTCAACGAGTCGGACGAACGGTTCCCGGGACGAGATCCCCGATATGCGGGTCTGAAGCCGGAAGAAGTGCCGCGGACGGAATCGCTCAAGAACACCCTCGAACGGGTCCTTCCCTACTGGCATGAGGTGATCGTTCCGGACCTCCGCAGGGGGAAACGGGCCCTCATCGCGGCCCACGGAAACAGCATGCGCGCCCTGGTGAAATATCTGGACAAGATCCCCGACGAGGTGATCACGGAGCTGAATATCCCGACGGGGATCCCCCTCGTCTATGAACTGGATGATCAGCTCCATGCCGTCAACCACTACTACCTGGGCGACCAGGAGGCCGTTGCCAAGGCCACCGCCTCGGTGGCGGGGCAGTTGTCCGGGAAGAAGTAAAGGCCGGATCGTTCCAACTCCTGAAGATTACCGATTGTCCGGTGGTCGATTAACGCTGGTCTGAAGAGGCGGCCCTATGCGGGAAATCCATGCAAACCTGGTGACGGAAACCATTTCCACGCTTCTGCAGGATGCCTGTTACCACCTCCCGGAAGACGTGATGACCGCCCTCATGCTGGCGGAGGAACGGGAAGAATCCCCGGCGGCTCGCAACGTGCTTGCCAAATTGCGGGAAAACGCGCAAACCGCGGCCGGGGATGAAGTCCCGTTATGCCAGGACACAGGTATGGCGGTAGTTTTTCTGGAGCTGGGACAGGACGTGCATGTCATCGGAGGGGATCTTTACGAGGCCGTTCAGGGGGGCGTGCGTCGTGCGTATGCCGATGGATACCTGCGCAAATCGATAGTTGAGAAACCGTTTTCAGTGAGAACAAACACCGGGGACAATACGCCGGCGGTGATCCATACCGCGATAGTACCGGGCGAAAAGCTGAAAATTACCGCCCTCTCGAAAGGGTTTGGCAGTGAGAACATGAGCCGGCTCGCGATGCTGACCCCCGCCGAGGGGCGTCAGGGAGTCATCGATTTTGTCGTGAAATCTGTCGATGCGGCGGGCGCCAACCCCTGTCCGCCCGTTATCGTCGGTGTGGGGATCGGGGGGACTGCGGAAAAATGCATGCTCTTGGCTAAACAGGCGCTTCTCCGCAGGGTAGGCGATCCGCACCCGGATTCCGAGATTGCCGGGCTCGAAAACGAGATATTAAACCGCGTCAATGCCCTGGGGATCGGGGCTATGGGCTACGGAGGGAGGATCACCGCCCTGGCCGTTCATGTCGAGGTCTTTCCCACTCATATCGCCGCCCTTCCCGTGGCGGTTAATCTCCAATGTCACAGTGTCAGACACCGGGGAGCGACTCTCTGAGGGAGGGAGGAGGGAATGATTGCCAGACTGGTAAAACTCCCCCTGAGCGATGATGTTGTGGAAACGCTCCATACGGGCGACGAGCTCCTTCTCACGGGGGTGATGTACGTCGGACGCGATGCGGCCCATAAACGGATGATCGAAACCCTGGAGGCGGGGGAGCGGCTTCCCGTTGATCTGAAGGGCCAGGTGATCTATTTCATGGGGCCGACTCCGGCAAGACCGGGGAAGATCGTCGGATCCGCCGGACCAACGTCCAGTTACCGGATGGACGCCTACTCCCCCCGGCTTATGGCCGAGGGGCTCAAAGGGATGGTCGGCAAGGGGATGCGATCCCGGAAAGTGCGGGAAGCGATGAAAAAATATGGGGCCGTTTATCTTGGAGCCATCGGCGGCGCAGGCGCCCTGATTTCACGCTGCATCAGGCGGGTTGAGGTCATCGCCTATGAAGATTTAGGGGCGGAGGCCCTCCGGCGGATCGACGTGCAGGATTTTCCGGTGACGGTTATCAACGATATATATGGCGGTGATCTTTACGAAGAGGGGAGATCCCGTTATCGGGTTAACGGTTCCCGATAACGTTGCCGTTCATAAGAACATGAACGTTCAGATAATTATGATAGTGGTTGTAGAAATCTGAAGCCACGATATATCATCCGTGATCGATCCACGAGATTGAAGGAGAAAAAGCATGACAGACTTGACACGTATCGGGTATGCGGGAAAGGTTTTACGGATTGATCTTTCCACCGGAAAGACGGGATCAGAGGAATTGAGTCTGGCTGATGTCAAAAAATGGGTTGGTGGGGTCGGCCTGGGGGCAAAGTATCTATATGAGGAAGTTCCTCCGGGGGTAGAGTGGTCCGATGCGGAAAACAGATTGATCTGGACCACCGGACCTTTAGCAGGGACCGATGTTGCGGGGGCTGCAACAATAAATATTATGGCGAAGGGCCCGATGACGAATCTTGCGGGTTCGTCTCAGGCAAATGGATTCTTCGGCGCTTATCTGAAATTTTCCGGATACGACGGGATCATATTCAGGGGCAAATCCCCGAAACTGATCTACGTGGTCATCAAAGACGGGAACGCAACGATTCATGATGCCGAACATCTTGCAGGAAAGGATGTCAGCGACACCGAGCGTCAGATTCGATCCGATCTGGCGGTAAAAAAGATGGAAGTCAGCATTTACGGCATTGGGCCCGCAGGCGAGAATTTGGTTCGCTATGCCTGCATCACGGGAGATGAAGGCCACGTGGCAGGGCACAACGGTCTCGGGGCGGTGATGGGTTCAAAAAATCTCAAAGCGGTCGTGGCGTACCGGGCAAAACCCGCCTTCGGCGTACTCGATCCAGGATTGCTCAAGGAGAAAGCCAAAGAGCTGATCGAGTATGCAAAGACTCGCGCGGGCGGACAGTATTATCAATGGGGCACCGGCGGAAGTTTTTCGAGAATCCATGCTGATGGATCCCTGCCGGTCAAGAATTACACCACGAACATTTTCCCCGAACATGAGAGAATGAGCGGTCAATATTTGAGAACCCATTTTAAAATCCGTTCTAAACCCTGTTATAAATGCGGACTTGCCCACGTCAAGGAAGCTACCGTCACGGAAGGTCCCTACACGGGGTTTGTTGGGGAAGAGCCTGAGTATGAACAACTCTCGGCATGGGGCCCCCAAATCGGAAACACGGACCTGGGCGCCGTTGTGATGCTCGCTAATGAGGTGGACAAACTGGGGATAGATTGTAACGAAGCGAGTTGGGTCGTCGGCTGGGCTATGGAATGCTTCGAGAAGGGCATCTTTACTACCAAGGATACCGATGGCCTCGATCTTTCCTGGGGAAAGGTGGAGTCGGTTAAGGAGCTTCTCAATCGTATCGCCAAAAGAGAGGGATATCTCGGGAATTTGCTTGCTGAAGGGGTGATGCGGGCTTCCCGAACAGTAGGTGGAGAAGCGGCAGATTGGGCGGTCTATACGCAAAAAGGCGCTGCTCCCAGAGGGCATGATCATCGGGGGAAGACCCGATGGTTCGAACTGATGGACACGTGTTTATCCAACACCGGCACCATCGAGGCAACCTGGGCGGGCGTGCAACCGGAGCTGGTAAATATGGAGCCGGTTGAGAATCAGTTCTCACACGAAGAGATTTCCACGTTTAACGCCAAATACAACGGTATCCGGCAATTTGACGATTGTGTCGGCATCTGCCGGCTGGCATCACCTGCCCCGAAAATGGTCTTGGCATGCTTTAATGCAGTCACCGGCTGGAACTGGACCCTTGAGGACGCTTTTACGTTAGGGCTACGTATCATCAACCAGTTGAGGATGTTCAACGTCCGGCACGGTCTCAAGAAAGAACTGGAGCGTCCTTCCGCCCGCTATGGATCAATACCGGTCGATGGTCCGGCGAAAGGGGTAAATATCATGGAAAAATGGGATTGGATGATTGAAAATTATTACACCCTCATGGGATGGGATCCCAAAACCGGTAAACCCATAGCGGAGACCTTGAAAAAGCTGGACCTCGGAGATAGTATAAAAGACCTTTAATAACGTTTGCAGATCCCGCTGAGATCTCTATCGATGAATCCTATAATCAGGCTTTCGGGAAAGGTTTCCGATTACGTTACGTCGGCCCATTTCAAATTGACCCATTTCTCGCTGATTCGATACCCCGACTTTATTCCAGAGCCACGGGAGGAAGTTTGATCCCCTTGGGGCAGACCGATGCGAGCAGTTCCCTAAACGTGTGCAGTCCTTCTTGTGACAGTCCGGTGATCTTCATTCTCTCTCCCCCCAGGGCGTCGCGGGGATCGACCGCCAGCCGCACGTTTTTCACCAGGGCGGCGGGGGTAATCCTGCCGCCTGGATGCACCTCGGCGTCGCAGACGCCGCACAGGATGCAGGTGGCGGGAGGCTCGATCAGCCCCGAATCCTCCGGTGAAATCAGCCCGTTATGGTTCGGAATCGTGATGACCCAGGGGAGCACCCTCTTGAGCGCATCGAAGAATGGATCCATGTCCACCACCAGATCTTTGAGCTGCCGGAAGCCCGGCAGCGGCGTTATGCTCAGGCCGCCCCCGTCGCCGGCCACCTCCCGGACCAGCGTCTGGCAGGCAAGCCGGGAACGGCCCCCGATGTGCATACCGCAGGAGCCGCAGATGCCGCTGCGGCAGGAGCGCCTGAAGGCCAGGGAGGGGTCCTGAAGCCTCGCTCTCATGAGCAGATCCAGCACGGTTTCGTGCCGTTCCCAGTCGACGGTGTATGTTCGGCAGGAGGGTTTGTCGTCGGCTTGCGGGTCGAAACGGGTGACGTTCAAGGTGAGCCGCATATCAGTACCCCCTTTCCTGGGGCTGGAGCCGGGTGATCGTGACGGGGCCGGCCTCATACATCGGCTGCCCGTCGCCGCCCCGCCGAACCAACGTATGGTTCAGCCAGTTGGCATCATCTCGCCGTGGGTGGTCGAGCCGGTAGTGCGCGCCGCGGCTCTCAGTGCGCCTGCAGGCGGCTCCGGCGGTAATCTCGCTGAGTTCCAGCAGACAGCCCAGTTCCAGGTGTTCGATGAGTTGGCTGTTGAAGGGGCGCTCCCCGGCGGGGACCCGCAGCTTCTCGTAGCGGCGGCGCAGGGCGGCCAGATCCTCCACGGCCTCCCGGAGTTCCCCCCCGGTGCGGAACACTCCCACTTTATCCGTCATGATGCGGTTCATGGCTCCGCGTATCGCGGATGCGGAGTCGCCCGGCTTGCGGGGTTTGCCGGCGCCGAAATTGGCCCGCCAGCGTGACATGGCCAGATCCAGCGAAGCGTGCGGGGGCGGTGGGATTGGACGCTTCGCCGTCTCCAGCATGCGCCTGCCGGCCCGGCGGCCGAACACCACCGTTTCGAGGAGCGAATTGCCGCCCAGGCGGTTGGCCCCGTGCACGCTTACGTTCGCCGTTTCACCGGCGGCCAAGAGCCCGGGGATAGTGGTTTCGCAGTCCAGGTTGACCCGGATGCCGCCCATGCTGTAATGCTGGGCGGGCTCGATGGGGATCGGCGTTTGGGCCGGGTCCACCGCCGCGTAAAGGTGGGACAGGTCATTTATCTGGGGCAGCTGCCGGAGTATCTTGTCCGGACCCAGATGGGTAAGATCAAGATCAATGTAGCCGTCGCCCAACCCACGTCCTTCTTTGATTTCCTGGAAGATCGAGCGGGAAACCACGTCCCGGGGCGCCAGTTCCATCTTCTGCGGAGCGTACCGGGCCATGAACCGCTCCCCGGAGGCGTTGCGCAAGTAGCCACCCTCGCCCCGGGCCGCTTCGGAAATCAGGATGTTGGTGCCGTAAAGGGTGGTGGGGTGGAATTGCACGAACTCCATATCGGCCAGGACGGCCCCCGCCCGGTAGGCGACGGCCGTGCCGTCCCCGGTGTTGGCGTGGCCGTTGGTGGTCTTGCGGAATATCCGTCCGTATCCGCCGGTGGCCAGGAGCGCCACCCGGCAGCGGACCACTTCCAGCCGCCCTGTGGCGAGGTCGTACACCAGGAGCCCCGCCAGGGCGCCGTCTTCCAGGAGCAGTTCCACCAGGTGCCGCTCGGGGTAGATGCGCACCCCGGCGCCCAGCGCACGCTCATACAGGGTGTGGAGCACCACGTGGCCGGAGATATCGGCGGCGTAGCACGCCCGGGGAAAGCCCGCGCCCCCCAGGGAACGCTGGGCCGGGCGGCCGTCCGGGGTCCGGGACCAGGGCACGCCCATCTGTTCCAGTTGCCGGATCACCTCCGGACCTTCGGAACAGAGCACTTCAATGGCGTCCTGATCCCCCAGATAGTCGCCGCCCTTCACCGTGTCGAACACGTGGCTCTCCACCGAATCATCCGCCCCCATGGCGGCGTTGAAACCGCCTTGGGCGGCCCCGCTGTGGGAGCGGGTAGGATAGATCTTGCTGATGACGGCCACGTCCGTACCGGGCGGCGCCTCCACGGCGGCCATCAACCCCGTCAGCCCCCCGCCGACGATCACAATGTCATGAAAAATCATCGCGTCTTCCCCGTAGTTGACTGTTCCTACCTTCCCGTGTGCCGTATCGGAGAGACCCGGAAGGTGCGGCCGTCCCCCTTGCTCCCTGGAGCACTGATGGTTTGATCTTAGCAGGGTGTTTCAACACCCGACCAGGGCCCGCTTAGACGGCCGGCTGGGGCTGCGGCTCGCTCTTCGGCGGGGCGATCCGCCGGTGGCGCACGACGCCGTAAATCACCGCCGGCAGGACGATCACGACCATCATCCGGGGTACATTGTCATTCGGGTGGAATAGCATCACGAACGCGGCGAGCGCAAATACCGCGCGCATGATCAGGTCCGCCCGCCCGTTGTGGAAAAACCTTCCGAACAGGGCGAAGGTCAAGCTGCAGCAGCCGAGCGCCACGATGAAGGTATCGGCGACCTGCCACCAGCCCGGGCTTACCACGATGTCGGAGCGGGTGAAAATGGCAAATGTCATGATGGTGATGGGCAGGCAGAGTTTCAGCGCCTCCCACATGGTCTTGATGAATGACGCCTCCGCGATCCGCGCGGAGACCGCCGCGGCGAGCGAAGTCGGCGGCGACAGCTCGCCCCACACGGCCAAGAGAAAGCAGAAGAAATGCGCGATCCAGGGGTCGATGCCGAGCTTGCGCATGGGGTCCACGATGATGACCGCGAGAACGATGTAGGTCGCCGTCGGCGGGAGCCCCGCGCCGACGAGCCAGCCGAACACCCAGGCCATCAGGATGAGGGCGACGACGTTCCACTCGCCGACGCGCAGCATTATCCCTCCCATCCGGTTGATGAAGCCGGTAACGGTGAACAGGCCGACCATGATGCCGAGCGTCGCCAGGAGCAGCGTCAGGAAGGAGGTCATCTCGGCATGCGTCTCGATCGTGATGCGGATGTTTGCCCAGAGCGAATCCTTGTCCGCCGCCGGGTCCTTCCGCAGATACTTGAAATAGAGATAGAGCAGGATGAGGAGCGAGAACATGAAGGCCCCGGTATAGAGCCCTGCGAGCTGCTCCCCGTAGTTGAGCACTCCCATCAGGACGGTGAGAAAGATGATCCCGATGAAGAAAATCGCCGTCTTGATCTGGTCGTAGGCCGGCAACGTGATCTTCTCGATCGGCGTGGAGGGCATCAGCCTCACGCTCAGCAGATACACGGACAGGGAGAGCGTGGAGTAGTAAATGAAGGCGAGGGAAAAGCCGCGGAGCGTCACGCTCCAGTAGGAGACGCCGAGGAATTCCGCCATCACGAAACCGGCGACCGCCATCACCGGCGGCATGATGAGCCCGCCCATCGATGCCGCGGTTTCCACCGCAGCGGCGAACTCCCCCGGGACGCCGTAGCGTTTCATCAGCGGGATCGTGAAGGCGCCGACCACGGTGGCGTTGGCCGCGCCGCTCCCGCTGATCATGCCGACCGCGGAGGAGGCGAGCACCGCCGTCTGGGGGATCGTTTGCCGCGACTTTCCGGCGATCCGCTGCATGAAACTGACCATCGCCCCCTGGGCGTCGAAGCCGCGCGCCGCCGCCGCCAGAAGCAAAAACGCCGCGATCGTCGTCAGAGCGATCTGGGCGTATTGCCCGTAGATGCCGGTTGAGAGTTCGACCGTGCTCGAGGTGATCACCCGGTAGAAGGAGGTGCCCGGATGCCAGAAGAAGTCGACCGGGCTCAGGTAACCCCAAAGCGTATAGACCACCAGAACCGCGTTCATCCAGAACAACTCAGTATGGACGACCCGTGAGAGCTCCATCACCAGGAGGAAGACCAACAGGCCCATGATGAAATCTTCCGTGGTGTAGGAACCCTGCCGCCAGATCGAGATCTGCTCGTACTCCACATGAAAATGGTAGAAGGCGTAACAGCAGACGGCGAGGTAGACAACGACGATGATATGATTCGCGAGCGGCGGCAGCCGCTTGTAGATAAAACCGTTTTTGTGCAGGTGCAGGATCTGCAGCATCAGGGCGATCGGCACAAGGTTTGCCACGAGTTCGGTCGGGCCGCCGTAGCCGGTGTAGAAGTACCAGCATAGCCAGGCAAACATGAAGATCGACAAGAGGAATATCAGGTTCTGAAGGTTAACGTGGCGCGTAATCCGGTCACTCAGCATGGGTTCCCCCCTTTATGGCCCGAAGCGTCTGCGGCCTTCCGGCCCACAGCGCCGATACGATAAGTGACGATGCTCAGCAAAGAGCAAAACAATGCACAGACGAACTTTCCCATCCGTCGTTATTGCGTGCACCCGATCCCGGCCGCACGCGGACCATGGTATTATCTTCGCTTCGCTGATTCTTCGAATTGCATGCGATTGGTAAGGTGCGGGGGCGGGAGCCGGCGCCGTCGCGGCGCAGGTTCCCCTCCCCCGGCAAGCCCGTTGTCCGATCACTTGCCGGCGATCTTCCACTTGTCGTTCCACGCCTTATGATCTTTGAGGAACTTCACCAGCCCCGCATGCACCGGAATGGTCGGATTGGCATTGATGCCTTTCACCTGCATGCCGACGAAGTCGCGCGCCATGGGTCCGAAACCCGGATCGGCCTTG
The DNA here is from genome assembly GCA_963817385.1 of uncultured delta proteobacterium. Taxonomy (GTDB): domain Bacteria; phylum Desulfobacterota; class Syntrophia; order Syntrophales; family UBA5619; genus JAKAFS01. The sequence goes on along the minus strand of CAWFOM010000005.1, from coordinate 217,417 downwards.
GCCAGGTTGTCACGCTCCTTATAGAAACTGCCCAGCATCTTGTAGACGACATCCTCGGGCATGTCCGCGCGAACGTTGTAGCCGAAGAGGATCGGCACGCCCAGGACCGTCTTCACGCCTACGTCCTTGCTGAATGCCTTCGCCGGGTCGATCTCCACGGGGGCGAGGCCCGCCGCGGTCAGTTTCTTGACCTCTTCCGGGCTCGGGTTGATCACCTTGATGTCGATGCGCAGCTCGGTCTCGCGCCAGTAGGACGCGAGCGACCGGCCGGCGGTCGTGTAGGCGACGGCGCCGACAATGGTGCCGCCCTGGAGCGCGTCGCCCTGGGCCGCCTCGCCGATCTGGACGTGTTTGAACTGATAGCCGAGCGCCTTGAAGATGCGCTGGAAATTGAGCCAGTTCATGAAGCCGGCGGGGGTGAAGAAGACCGGCTTGCCGCTGAAGTCGCCCCAGGACTTGAATTGGCCGGCTTTCGGCGCGTACACGGCCATGAACGACTCCATCGGGTATGCATACCAGGTGTGGACCATATTCGATTTGGCGGCCTTGTAGTCCTTGAAGCCGCCGGTGCCCTCATAGACTTCGGTCATCCCGACGTCGGCCGTGTAGCCGATCTCCCCATTGCCGTCCATCGTCGCCTTCATGGCGGCGGTGGTCGATGGATAGGGATTGACCGTGACGGTATATTCGCCGCCGAGAGCGTCCTCCAACACCTTGGTCATCTGGGCCGCGACCTTATAGCCGTAAGAGCCCGTACTGGACGTTGCCCAGCGGATCGACTTGCGCTCTGCAGAATGAGCAGGATTGATCGCCGAAAAAGCGAAGACGGCGGCAAGGGCCGCCAGGAATGCCGCGAACTGGTGACTCGGTCTTGTCTTCAACATCGTTTCCCTCCTTTGATTGCATTTCATTGGAACGTTGTTATTGATAAGGACCTACTTTTCCACGCGGGGAGTTTACGATGGGCTGCTGTGAGTGTCAAGGATATTTTATCGAGATTTCATCCCCGTATGGTGCGCCGGAACCTGCATTCACAAGGGTTTCCCGAATGTGAGTTCCAGCTCACCCAGTTCGACCACCTCGAAGCGTCCCAGCCGGTGGTACAGATGCAGGACCTCTTTTACCGAACCCGCTATCCGCCCCTTCCCCGTCAACTCATAATCGTGAAGGGGGGTGAACATCTCCAACCCCTTGCCCTCGGGATCGAGCTTTTCATGCATTTCAAACCCCGATTCCCCGTCAACCCCTTCCGGAATCCGGCTGAAGATCTCCTTGAGCTCCGCGCCGACCTCCCGGGAGTACGCCCGGAATTTGCAGTCGAATGCAGCGCTCAACACCTGACGGACTTTCCGGATGCGCAGCGGGATGACCTGCGGATGTCTGTTCAGCACGGCAACGAGGAGGTCATGGAGCCCCGATCCGACGATCACGATACCGGCGTTGTCGCGGATGCCTATCAGCCGCATGAGAGGGCCCGTTGAGCACTCCCCTTCGATGTGGCATTCTTGGTCAAAGAACACGCTGCCTTCGATGCCCCGACCCGCGAGAAAGCCCATCACAAACCCCTTCATCAGGTCGAGGTTACCCTCGACAACAACCTCGTAATATTGCTCATTCATGATACCCCCTCCCCGTTAAAAGAAGATAAACGTTATGAGAATAAAGACCGGAATCAGGAACGGTATGGAGTACTTGAACATGTAACCGAAAAAGCTGGGCATGTTCACCCCCGCCTCTTCGGCGATCGATTTCACCATGAAATTCGGGGCATTTCCGATATAAGTGTTGGCGCCCATGAAAACCGCCCCGGCGGATATCGCCTGGAGGTAGCTGATGAAGATGGGGTTCGTCGCGGCCGTACCCGCCGCCAGGGCCGCCGGCACCGCCGCCTCGGAGAGCCCGATTTTCCCCAGGGCCATGTTGAAAAAGGTCAGGTAGGTTGGGGCGTTGTCAAGGAAGGAAGACAGCGCGCCCGAGGCCCAGAAGTAGTGGGCGGGCGTCTCGACCGCCGTGATAAGCGCTGCCAGGGCGCCCTGCGTGCCGGCCTTCAGGATGGCCAGGGCCGGGATGATGGTCACGAAGATCGCGGCGAAGAGCTTCGCCACCTCCAGGATGGGAAACCAGCTGAACTCGTTGGCCTCCCGAAGCCGTTTCGGCGTACTATACAGGGACAGGAGCCCCAGCACGATGATCATCCCGTCCCTGAGCAGGTTCTGAAGATCGACGGTGACGCCCAAGACCGAAATATTACCTGGCCGCCAGTAGCCGCTGATGAGAATGACAACCACGACCCCGGCCAGAAGGGCGAAATTATGGACGCCCTCGATCCCGAACGCCTCGCCTTTTTCCGTGGTTGTTGCCGGCGGCAGGGATTCCCTCTCCTCTTTACGGAAGTAGTGCCGGTCGATGACATAAAAGAGGGCCAGAAGGAGCAGGGAAGCTAACAGCATGTGGGGCAGGAGGTGCGTCGTCACCCAGAAGAAGGGGACGTTGTGCAGGAAGCCCAGGAAGAGGGGCGGATCGCCGAGGGGGGTGAGGGAGCCCCCGATATTGGCCACGAGGAAGATGAAAAAACAGATAATGTGTGATTTCTTCACGCGATTTTTATTGGCCCGGAGGACCGGCCGGATCATCACCATGGAAGCGCCTGTTGTGCCGATCAAAGAGGCCAGCAGGGTCCCGATCAGCAGCATGACGGTGTTGACGGCGGGCGAACCCCGGAGCGAGCCTCGCAGCACGATGCCGCCGGATATCGTGAAGAGCCCGCAGAGAAGGATGATGAAGGGGATATAATCGATAAGGAAGATGTGGAGGATCTCGTAAAAGGCGACGCCCCGGTAGACATACAGAAACGGAAGGGCAAACAGGAGCGCCCAGAACGCCGATGCCTTTCCGAAATGACGGTGCCAGAAATGGGGCGTCAGAAGTGGACACAGGGCGATTGATAATAGGATCCCCGCGAAGGGAATGATCGTCCAGACGGCCAGGGACTGACCGATGGGATGAGCCGCCGCCGTTCCGGAAGCCAGGCAGGTGCCCGTTCCGACACCGAGAAGAAGGGCATTCGCCAGGAATGAATAGATCAAAAAGACTTTTCGCATCCGGGGAATCATAGGACCCGGACGTTTTGTCGATTTTGGAAGATGCACGGGTTTTAACGGATATTCAGGGGTAGGGGATTTATGAATCGAAATAGCCGGGGCCTCAGTTGTCATTATACCTCCTCTATCCAGTCATCATAGTTGATGTGTCATCCGCGCATTGTTCTGACTCGCGTAACCAGGTTGTATCGATGCGGAAAGCAGGAATGTGCTTTCTGCGGTTGTCGCCGGCCGATCTACACCGAGGTCCATACCACATGTTGAGTGAAAGTTCCGCCTTTTTTGTTGTGGTAATCTTGAATCCGCCGCGAGAACATTCCCCGCAGCTTTCCGCGGGGTAAGCAAGGTGAAAGCTGTTGAAGGAGTGGTAATTATGCCTTGGATATCCGCTCCATAATTTTCCTCACCGCATCCACCCTCTGCATGCCGGTCAGCAGTGATAACGACTCCTCAACCGCCTCCTCCGATAAACCCCGGGAGGCGCAATCCCGATACTTTGCGTTGAATTCATGAGCACTGAGCGGATTCGTCGGCATCCCTTTGGCGACACGGACTGTTGAGTCATGGTTCTCGCCGTTTCTCAGCGTAACGGTCACACTCTTGGCGCCGAACCCCTCCGGGGTCCCCATGACCGGCATCGGGAACTTCTCCACCCATTTCATCCGTCCCATCAAACCGAGCACATCAGGCTCCCGCACCCCTTTGTCGGAAAAGTGGTTCAAGCGGACCGCCCCTGAGACGAGAGCGCGGGCCACGCAGTACTCAAGACTGAACTTTCCTTCCAATCCGGTCCCGGGTCGATGGTGGATGAGCAGTTGCCTGTCAAAGGGGGTCGTGCCCAACTCAATCGCAACGATCTCTTCGGTCTTGACCCCCTGTTGTCTGAGATCCAGTGCACAGTCTATAGCCGTGTGGGTAAAGCCGCACGACGGATACGGCTTGATGGCAATGCCGACCGGGCCGGTAATCACAAACGTCTTCCCCAAGTTTGCTCCCACGGCGGACCAGTCAACCTCGGCGCTGTGTCCCATGACCTTGGCAAAACCCAGCGGCGCCTCGATAATACTCGCATCGGCGGTAAATCCCGCCCGGGCCAAAAAGGCTGCCTGAACTCCGTTCGCGCCCGCCTTGCCCGCGTGCAGCGGCTTGGTCATGGTGCCGAAGTTCTGCCTGAGCCCGCACGCCAGGGACGCCGCAATCCCTATCGCCATTGTTACCTGTCGGGGATTCAGCTTCAACAGCCACGCCACCGCCGCCGCCGCCCCCAGGCTCCCGAATGTGGACGTGCTGTGCCATCCCTGGACATAGTGACTCTGAAACATCGGCTCGGCGACGCAACAGGCAACCTCATACCCCACGACGTACGCCGCGAGGACCTCCCGGCCCGGCGCATCGATGCTCTCGCCGACCGCCAGAATGGCCGGGGCCAGGAATACCGACGGGTGCGCGATCGGAGCAACCGACATGTCATCGTAATCCAGCGCGTGCCCCATTGTTCCGTTGATCAGGGCCGCCATCTCGATGGACGTTTTCCCGTCCGCCGCGATAATGCTCGCCTCGGCCGCGCCGCCCATCGCGGTTCCGTACTCCCTGATGAGCCTGCTCGACTCTTCTTGCGACCCCGCTACGGCAACACCGATGAAATCGGTAATCCCAAGGCGGGCTTTGTCAAGCGCATCCCGGGGAATATCCTCTGTCCGTACGCCGCCGACAAAATTCGCAACTCTTTGTGTCAACATGTTCTTTCCCTCCCGGTGAATCCTTCCGCGAGCGCATTTTCCGCGGCGTTTACGGATTCATTTGTGCAAGTGCATCATTAACGTGGCGGAGGAGCAACAGGATCTCTCCCTGGTCCCGCAGGAAAAAGCAAGCCCTGCTTCTTGTCCCGATCCCCACGCGCACGGTGAAGAGCTCCTTCCGGTCCAGATGAAAGACGTCCTCATCGGTCTGGTCATCACCCACAAAAAACCCCTTCGCACATCCCGCCCGGCTCATCAGTTGCAGGAGCGCCACCCCCTTGTCGGGCGCTTCCTCGGGCAGCAGGTTCTCGACATACTTCCCGCCGACCACCCGGGGTTGGGGGACGAGCCGGCCAATGGCGCTAAGCACAAGAGATCGGGCCGCCGGCCTGTTTCCGGCACCGCGATAGTGGATCGAAACCGACATGCCCTTGTTTTCGACCACAATACCTGAAGTTTCTCCATCGGGAATCATCCCGTGCAGTTGCCGTTCCCATTCGCCCGCCAGCCGCCTGAAATCCTCCTCGTACCGTTCCCACCCGGGGAGCCCTTCCGACCCATGATTTCCGACAAGGTACCGGGGTTCGACGCCGAGATGATGCAGGGCGTCCATTCGGGAACGGCCGGTGATGATCGCCATCGCCGCCCGATCCTTAAGTTCGGCGAGTGCCATACGAACAGCCTGCGGCACCCGGATGTCTCCGGGGCCGGCGACAATGGGGACGAGGGTCCCGTCGAGATCAAATGCGAACAGGGTTGCAGGATCGATGAAGGCGTGCAAGGCCGCGAGTCCGGCGTCACTGAACAGATAGGTCATGGCCGCCCGTCGTGTCATAACGGGCGACCGATCCGGACGGCAAGCTTTTCCCGCTGCCGGATGCGCGCCGCATCGATCAGCATCCTCCCGGCCCAGCGATAAACATTGAAGTCCCTCACCAGGGCGCGCATGCTGCACATCCTTTCCCGTTGTTCGAAATCGGGCATCGTCAGGGCCTGGAACAATGCATCCGCCGTCTGTTCTATGTGATAGGGGTTGACGATCAGGGCCTCGTGCAGTTCATGAGCCGCGCCGGTAAACTGGCTCAGCACCAGAACGCCCCGTTCATCGTCGCGGGAGCCCACGTATTCCTTGGCCACGAGATTCATGCCGTCATGGAGGCTCGTCACCATGCAGACATCGGCGGCGCGGTAGTAGCGGTTGATCACTTCGGGTTCGTGGTGTTCGATCCTGAGACAGACCGGCTGATACGAACCGCGGGAAAACCGTTCATTGATCCGTGCGGCCAGGGAGCGTACCCGGGTGTCCAGGGCCTGGTAGTCTTCAAGGATGGAACGGGAGGGGGCGGCGAGTCTGGATGAACGTGAAGCGGCCGATCATCTCGGGATGCAGTTCCAGCAGGAGTTCAACGGCCCGCAGGCGTTCGAGGATGCCCTTCGTGTAATCCAGACGGTCCACACCCAATCCGATCAGGCGATCCTTATCCAGGTGCAGGGCCTGCTGTACCCAGGCGCGACACTCTTCCACCGATGGCTGCGTCTCCTGCCAGGGGGGCGGCCATTGGATCGAGATGGGATAGCTCTCCACCAGGGTCAGCATGCTGCCGTGGGAGATGGTCGACGATTCGTGCTCGATGCGGGTTTCAAGATAGCGGTCGACGGTTTCCAGAAAGTTTTTGCAGTGAAAACGCGTATGGAAGCCGAGGATGGTGCTGCCGAGCATGCCCTGGAGCAATTCCTCACGCCAGGGGCAGATGCCGAAGGATTCGGGGTTGGGCCAGGGAATGTGCCAGAAGGTGATCAGTGTCGCCCGGGGCAGGAGCCTGCGGATCATGGCCGGCAGGAGGGCAAAATGATAGTCCTGCACGAGGACCACCGGGTCGTCTCTGTCGGCTTCCTCGACCACGGCATCGGCAAAGCGCTGGTTCACCGCCACATACTGTTCCCAATCGCTGGTGCGGAAAATGGGGCGAACATGGGCGATGTGGCACAGAGGCCAGAGACCTTCATTGGAAAACCCGTAGTAATAGCCGTCCTCTTCCTCCTTGGTGAGCCAGATGCGCCGCAGCGTATAATCGGCATGCCCGGGAGGGATCGACACCCGGTCGTGCCGGTCCACGACCTCCCGATCGGCGGTGCCCCCGCCATGGGCAATCCATGTCCCCGAACAGGCGCGCATGACCGGTTCGACCGCTGTGACCAGTCCGCTTGCCGGCCGTTTCACTTCAATGCCCGTTTCACTCTTCATGTGGATGTAGGGCTCCCGATTGGAGACGACCAGCACCTGGTCGCCGGACAGCTGCTTGTGGAGAAGGCCCCGCAGGGTATCGGGCGTCCAGGAGATGGTGGCATCGTCGGCAAAACGCCGTTCTTCGTCAATCGTCCGCAGCAGGCTGCGCAGATCGCCCACGAGCGGTTCCAATTCGGAGTTTGTGGGCCGTGAGAAGGGTCGCAGTATCCCTTCGCCACGCAACATCGCCCTGACGCCCTCCATCCAGCCGCGCCAGCTCAGGTGGGCCACGAAGACCGTGATCAGTGAGGTAACCACACCGAGAACGACAAACAGCAGGATGATATATTTCCGCGTATCGGTGCTTCGCCTCTCGACGTAACTCATGTCATGGACCAGTATCAGGGTCCCGGCGGGCATGCCTTCATAGGCCAAGGGACTTACCGCAACATGGACCAGCCCTTGGGGCAATTTCAGCAGAAGGCCCGGCTTATCCGCCGATGGACCGGGCGAGGTACAACTGAGATCCTTCGGAAATGTCGGCGTGCGATGGAGCATGTTCCCCCCCTCGTCGCAGTAACCGAGGGCAAAGAGCCGTTCATCCCGAAGCGCACGCGCGAACAAGGCGTTGATTTTGGATTTGTTGCCTTGTTGCAGAAGATCGGTGAGAGGTTCCTGAAGAGTGCTGGCGATGAGCTTTGCACGGATGTCCATGTCACGGACGGACCAGCGGAGATTGAGCCTATCGACAAGAGGCACGACGGAATAGGCCAGTATCGCCAGTGCGATGGCGAGAGGAACGATGAACCGCAGCGAGAGACGCAGGGAACGAAACAGTGCTTTTCTTTTCGCCCGAAGCTTCATGACATCCTCACATCCTATCCGTCAGAACGCCCTGTCCCAGCGCCTGCTGAGCCGGATGGCCGAGTTGATCAGTCCCACCATGCTGTAGGTCTGAACGAAGTTGCCCCACTGTTCACCCGTTCGGGGATTGATATGTTCGGCAAGAAGTCCGTGGCGGTTGCATCTGGCAATCAGATTTTCGAATAGATTCCGGGCTTCATCCATGCGCCCGAGCGCCGCCAGGGCGTACATGTACCAGAAGGTGCAGACCACGAAGGCATTCTCCGGCACGCCGAAGTCGTCGGCCTCGATATAGCGGTAGACGTAATCGCCACGTTTGAGCTCCCGTTCGATCGCCGCCACCGTCATGGAAAATCGGGGATCGCCGGCCTCAAGGAATCCGATATCGTGCAACAACAGCACGCTCGCATCAAGCGCATCTCCCTCAAAGACGGCAACAAAGGCCCGTTTCTTCTCGTTCCAGGCCCGCTTGCAGATGACGGTGTGGATACGATCCGCCCGGTCGCGCCAGTAGACGGAACGTTCCCTAAGGCCCAGCTTCGCTGCGATCTTTGCCAGACGATCACAGGCTGCCCAGCACATCACGGCGGAGAAGGTGTGGACGCGCAGTCTCCCTCTGAGCTCCCACAGCCCGGCGTCCGGCTGATCGTGGACGGCGACGGCCGTTTCCCCCAAGGATTCCAGTCTTCGAAAAAGCGCCTCGTCCCCCCGGCGTACCAGACGGCGGTCGAAAAAGACGTGGGCGACGGCCAGGATCGCCGATCCGTACACGTCATGCTGAATCTGCTCATAGGCTTGGTTGCCGATCCGCACCGGTCCCATGCCCCGGTACCCGGGAATCGAATCGACCTCGCGTTCGTCCAGACGAGCCCTGCCGTCGATGCCGTACACGGGCTGGATACGTCCGTTGGGAGCGCCGGCCACGACGTTGACGAGGAAACTCAGATACTTCTCCATGGTCTGGGTCGTGCTGAGGCGATTCAAGGCGTTGACCACAAAATAGGCATCCCGGATCCAGCAGTAACGGTAGTCCCAATTGCGCACTGAATCCGGCGCCTCGGGTATGGAAGTGGTCATGGCGGCGACAATGGCGCCCGTATCCTCGAAGGTATTGAGCTTCAAGGTGATGGCGGAACGGATGACCACGTCCTGCCAATCGAAGGGAATGGCGATCTCCCGCACCCACTCGTGCCAAAAGGCCAGCGTCTCATCGAGAAAACGACGGGACAGCTCGCTAATGGTATCTGGAATGGTCTCATCGGACCCTAAGATCAGCGTGGCCTTGTCTTCCAGAAAGAACGGCGTCTCCTCGAGAACCGCTGTCAGGGACATATCGGTGGTCAGCCGCAGAACCCAATCAGGCGCCACATAGCGGATGTGATGGCTGCCGCAGGTCACCGGGCAGCGGTGGCGGCCATAGTCGTATGCCGGTCTGATCCGCAGGCGGATACGGGGTGCGCCGTCCACCCGCCTGATCTGCCGGACCAGCATCATGGGAGTGAACATGCGCCCGTACTGATGAAAGCGGGGGCAAAAGTCCGTCACCTCCACGACGGCGCCCTGGGTGTCGGTCATCCGCGTAACGAGAATCGCCGAGTTGGTGAGGTAGTACTGCTCGGATGCAGCCAGATCGACGAGCTCAACGGTGCAATAACCGAAGTCTTCACCATCATGATGCTCCTTCAGCAGGGAGCAGAAAACCGGATCGCCGTCAAAACGGGGCAGGCAGCTCCAGACGATCTCGGCGCTGTCATTAATCAAAGCCCCGATACGGCCGTTGCCGATCAACCCTAAGTCAAGGGAACTGATCATAGAATTGAAACCTCATCGTCAAAAATATCCACGGTACGCGAGACTTGGTTACGGATGTCTTAGCACGGGAATCCGAATCCCTTCATTCCGGGAATGGCGGTGCTTTCTCTGGATAATAAAATCTCTTTCAGGTCCCGCTGCCATTACATGACTCGCCCGCTGAACCACCGGTAGGCCGACAACGATTATCCGTGATTATAACAGCAGAAGGATGTTTCTTCAACCCCTTTGGAAGGGATAGGCAGGCTGCATGACGATTCTTCTTTATCTGCCCGTTCTTCTGATCCGGCCATCCCTTTTTTTTGGCGACCGGGGAGATCATGACGGCGCTTCTTTCGTGAAAACGCCGTCATGATCGGAACCTCCCGGAAACAGCCTGTCGCTGAGGGCATGTTATCCGTTGATGGTGCTGTGCGTGAGGCATTTCGTACAGGTTATCTCAACTGCATCCTCATCAGACGGAAGGGGGTGAGGATACACCATCCCCGCGCTGATAAAGAAGATGAAAATTTTCCAGGTGCGGATTGCGACCCGCACGGACAGGGAACGCGCCGGTACATGCGTCGTTTCCTTGTTGCATTTGGTACAATGGTGACTATAGGTCTTGTTTGCAGTCATAATGGTTTCCTCCCGGACGAGAACGGTACTGTTTTCTCCGCGGCTTTACCTCCAATGAAACTCCACCATCCGAAGAGCTGACGGAGATACAACCTTACGGGAATATCCCGTCGCCCCTTGAGCCTTCATTGTTCTTTACTCTGCCGCATCATCCGCCATATCCACACGCCGAGACCCACCACCATAACCAGCATGATGATTCCGCCGAACCATGAGCTCTCCATGTTATTTATCCTCCATCCTTTAAGGGGAAATCCTCCCAGCGGTTATTCCTGGGCCGGATCGCCTTATTGCTTCTTATCCTTACGCATCTGCCAAACTTTATAGGCAGCCCAACACACCATCGCCGCTACCAAGACTAGTCCGATCAATCGTGAGTCCATTCGGTATCTCACCTCCCTTCATCATGAGAATCTTCAAATATCCCTGATGTTATGGAAACATCAATAACGTCAAACGCATGTCGTAGACATTCTGCAGATCATGGAATTATGTTTCGGAAAAAATGTTCGGAAACTCTTCCCTGGGGCGAAAGATACGTCAGCTATCCTTCCGCCGGTGGGTCATAAGGATTTGGAACGAAGCTAAGGAATCCGAACAACGAGTGGTCCTAAGACCATGAGGGAGGCGCGCGGTAACCGTAGGGCAATAGATGCAGAAATGATATTTTAGCCGATCCCTTCAGGTGAACGGAGCACAGGGTGGGAATCTGCTCCGGCACGAAGGGATGGTTATTGGTTAAACCGGTCGAGACGTTGTTGTCCAGACTGCTGTAAGGGCAGGAGAGGATGTGAAGTTCTTCGCGCAGATCCAGGATATCCGCCGTGAAAGCGGAAAAACCGAGAAAAAGGACAACGAGAAGCAGCGTTTTCCTTTTATGAAGCGAAGCAGAAGCAGTCATGAATGATTCTCATCCTAACTATGTATTTCAGACTGCATCGGAATCCACAGGTTTGTCAAGAGTTATTAATGTCCTTGATTAACGGTACAACCACCGGGGGTGGATAAAGTATTTCGGAAATTCTGCCGATAATAAATGAGTATTCTCAGGGTACGGCGGATCTCCGGGCCGATCGACCGGACGGACATAATGCCGTGCTGCCGGGATTCCCATGGCGGGCATTCATGAAGACACTGGCGCTACGTATCAGACTCATCCGGATTTCGTTTTTTACCTTAGTCTTTGCGTATCTGTGCTTACCGATCTGTCCTGCTTCGGCGGCAGGCCGGGATGCGGCGCTGAGCGCCCAGGAATGGTTCGACCGCGGACGTTTTATGGGAGAAATAGGCAACTATCGTAAGGCTGTCGAGGCCTTCAGCCGGGTTATCGAGCTGACCCCCAACTCCGCGCATGCGTATAACAACAGGGGTGTCGCCTATAGCGAATTGGGAAACTACCGCTTGGCGATCCAGGATTACAATCGGGCGATCGGCATCGACCCCGATGAGGCGATGTTTCGCTTCAATCGCGGTATCGCCTTCGCAAGAGAGGAAGAATACCATCTGGCCGTGATGGATTTTAGCGACGTTGTCGCTATGGACCCAAAGCATGTGGAAGCCCGTTTCTTTCTCGGCCTTATCCAGAGGGGCATGCCCGGAGAGGGTTACAAAGGCACCGATAACATCAAGGTGTCCGCTCAAATGGGCAATAAGGACGCCCGGAAATATCTGCGTTCCCGATTGATGGGATGGTATTGAGCGGCCCACCGTAACTCCGAACACCTCCCACCTGCATTGTGAAAAAAGAGGGATAGACCACGCGATGCAGCGGACAACGGGCTGCTCTGAGGTTCGGGGGATGTGATGAGGATCCCGGAGCTTACTGCAGCAAGGGGGCGTCCTGGTCATCCCGCTCCACGCCCAGTGCCTGGATACGTTCGATTTCCCGAAGTTTCATACGGATGATGACGAGCAGGCCGAGGATCGCGATCCAGAAGACGGCCAGGCATTCATAAGCGATGTACTGGTAGTAGGGTGCCGTGGGAAAGACGGCGATCTTTTCCGCCACCTTTTCGGCCACTTTTTCCGCTGCCGGGGAGACGGCGGGGTTCATCAGGAATGCCGGGACCGCCGCCGTCATCAGCCGCGCGGACCGAGTAAAAGAAAACCGGCTGAGAAACGCTCTGACGATACTGATCCCTCGCATAGAAGCTCCTTAACTCAGAAAACCCACCGCCGTCATCGTGAGGAAGTAGAGAAGATAGATCACGCCGATCCAGGTGAAGAGCGGGCTCTTCTCGCCCCGGGATGATTTTAGGTCGAAAAAGGGGATGAGAAAGAAAAAGAAGATCGCAGCGGAGACGATCACGATGGCGATGGTCTCCCCGTTCATCCCCAGGATGGAGCCGGGGAAGAGCTTCAGGGTCTGCATCAGGAAGAGAAAATACCATTCGGGCTTGACGTTTTCCGGCGGGGGGGCGAGGGGATCGGCCTTCACGCCGATCTCCGGCGGCAAGTACACCGTGAGGGTCACGAGAACCCCCGTGACGACCAGCCAGATCGCCAGATCCCGGTAAAAGGCATTCGGGAAAAAGGGGATTTCCCGCCGTTTCTCCTTCTGCAGGGAAAGGGGGAGGCTCATCCCGTGATACTGCACCAGCAGAATGTGCAGCCCGATCAGGCCCAGGGTGATGATCGGCAGTATGGCCACATGGAAGGCGTAGAAGCGCAGGAGGGTGTCGCCGGTCACATCCATGCTCCCCCGGAGAAAGGCCTTGATGAACCACCCGATAACCGGAAAGGCGCCGGCCCCGCCCGTCGCCACCCGGACGGCGGCAAAGGCGCGCTCATCCCAGAGAAGCAGGTAGCCGCTCAGCCCGAAGAAGATCGAGATGCCCAGGAGGATGAATCCCGTAATCCAAACGAACTCCCGCGGCTTGCGGTAGGACTTCAAGAGCAGCGTACCGAAGAGGTGGATGAACAGAAAGACGATGGCGAGCTGCGCCCCCCAGTGATGGAGGGAGCGGAAGAACCAGCCCATGTTCAGTTTGGTGACGATCTCGATGATGCTCTTGTAGGCAAAATCGATATGGGGGACATAGTACAGGGCCATCAGCATCCCCGTGATAAACTGGACGATGAACAGAAAGAGCGTGATCCCGCCGGTGTAGTACCAGAGGTCGTAGCGGTGTTCCGGGACGAGCTTGCTCTTCGCCAGCTTCTTCATCCCTTCCAGATCGTAGCGCTCTTCGAGCCAGTCTTTAAGCCTTGGGCAGTTCAACCTTGACCCCCTTCCTGGCGATGATCAGCTTTTCACCCTCCTCCGTGATCACGAAGATCTCGAGTGGTTTGGGGGGCGGCCCGGCGATGTTCTTGCCGTTTTCGTCGAACCATCCCTGATGGCAGGGGCAGTAAAACTTTTTCTCCGCCGGTTTGTAGTCCACGTTGCATTCCATGTGGCTGCAGACGCCCTTGAGCGCCAGGATGCTGCCGTCGGCCTTTTTGAAATAGAACCCGACCGTACCGCCCCAGGGGAATCGTTTGATCGAATTGTTCTTCAGATCCAGAAAATCGCTCCGGTTGAGGACGACGAAGTCCGGCTCCTTGCCCAGGGTGGGGAAGGCGAATCGCATCAGGGCGAAGATCGTCCCGGAGAAGAAGGCGACGAGCCAGCCGCCGAAGAGCGTATTGAGAAAGGTCCTCCTCGTGATGAGGGAATAGTCAAGTTTCATGGTTCGCTTTTCCCCAGCATCTTTTGAAAACGGTTTTTCACGATCGCTTTCCGAAGACCCACGATGGCATCGGTGGGCCGCACATCCTTCGGGCAGGCGTCGATGCAGCGAAATACCGTGTCGCAGGCCCAGACGCCCCTCTCATCGTTGACGATCCCCAGGGCTTCGCCGGACCGCTCATCCCGCGAATCCAGGACGAACCGCTCCAGCTTGGCCGCCGCTGCCGGGCCCACATAGTCCGGTTCTCTCGCGAGGACCGGACAGGCGCCGTAGCAGCAGGCGCAGAGGATACAGTTGACGAACTGGTCGATCCGCTGACGCTCCGCCTCGCTCTGGAGGATCTCCTTTTCGGGGGCGGGGCTCTTCCGGATCAGATAGGGCTGGATCTTCTCGTACATCCGCCAGAACGGCGTCAGGTCGACGACCAGGTCCCGGATCACCTCGAGATTGGGCAGGGGTTCCAGGATGATCGTATCGGTACCGAAGGCGGCGACCTGGGTCCGGCAGGCGAGATCGATCTTCCCGTTGATCACCATACCGCAGGAGCCGCAGACGGCGGACCGGCAGGAGGACCTGAAAGCGAGCGTCCCGTCGATCTCATCGCGGATCCGGTTCAGGACCGCCAACACCGTGAGTCCCGGGATGACACTGATCCGGTAGGTCGCAAAACGGGGTTCGCTTCCCGGGTCCTGCGCGTCATACCGGAGAATCTTGAAGGTGTATGCACTCGCCTTGATCAATATTCCTGCCTCCCCAATAATTTCGCAAGACAGCCGGCAGCGGCAGATGGCTTCGCAAAAAGACCTGGAGGCAAGGCGCGCGACCCCTGAGGAGTGAGGCGTACTGCTTCGTACGCCGCAACGACGAGGGGGGAAGCGCAACGCGGCCTATGGGCTTTTTCCGAAGTCATCAATATTTTCTCTCCATGGGCGTATACCGGGTCATCGTCACCTCCTTGAAAGAGATCGCCGGTTCACCGTCGGGGCCGATCCGGGCAATGGTGTGCTTCAGCCAGTCCTGGTCGTTCCGGGTTTTGAAATCCAGCCGGAAGTGGGCGCCACGGCTCTCCTCCCGAAGGATGGCCCCCAGGATGATCGTATGGGCCACTTCCAGCATATACTCCTGCTCCAGGGCATTGATCAGTTCGTAATTCATGTACCGGACCGCCGAGGAGATGCCGACCTTCCGGTAACGCTCCTTGAGGCCGATGAGGACCTGCAGCGCCTCATCCAGCTCCGTGCGGGTCCGGAAGACCCCCACCTTTTCGGTCATCGTGGCGCCCAGCTCCGCGTGGATCCGGTAGTACTTCTCCTGACGGCCGGGCTCCGCCAGCCGCCGGATCTTGGCGTCTATTTTGTCCTTCAGCCGGAGAAGGGGTTTTTCATCCGGGAGGGGCAGCGGGCTCGTCGTCATATCCTCGTCGATCGCCTGCGCCGCCAGTTTTCCGAAGACGATGGTTTCCAGGAGTGAATTGCCGCCCAGGCGGTTGGCGCCGTGGACGCTGACGCAGGAGCATTCCCCGCCGGCGTAGAAGCCGCGGACTTCCGAGGCGCACCGCGCGTTGACGTCGATGCCCCCCATGGAGTAGTGCTGGCCGGGCTGGATGGGGATCGGGTCGGTGATGGGATCGATTCCGAGAAAATCGATGCTGATGTTCCGGATGCCGGGAAGCCGCTCCAGGATCTTCTGTGCCCCCAGGTGCCGCAGGTCGAGATGGACATGCTTCCCCAGGGGGTGGTCGAATCCGCGCCCCTCATTGATCTCCGTCTGGATGCACCGGGAGACGATATCCCGCGGCGCCAGCTCCATCGCGGTGGGGACGTAGCGCTGCATGAAGCGCTCCCCCTGGTTGTTGACCAGGTATGCGCCCTCGCCCCGGCAGGCCTCCGACATGAGGATGTTGGTGCCGATGAGCGTGGTGGGATGGAACTGGACGAACTCCATGTCCTTGAGGGGAACGCCCGCCTTGTAGGCCATCCCGATGCCGCCGCCCGTGTTGATCAGGGCGTTGGTGGATTGCTGGAAGACCCGCCCGTAGCCCCCGGTGCCGAAGAAGGTCTCCTTTGCCCGGACCGGGATGAGTGTGCCTTTTTGAATATCCAGCGCGATGACGCCGTGACAGAGGCCCTCTTCGATGCACAGCGAGGTGACGAACCATTCCGGATAGATCTTGACCCCTTTTGCCACGGCCCGCTCATAGAGGGTGTTGAGGAGCACATGGCCGGTGATATCCGCGGAGTAGCAGGTCCGGGGATAGCCGGCGCCGCCGAAGGGGCGCTGGGCGATGGAGCCGTCGGGAAACCGGCTGAACGGGCATCCCCAATGTTCCATCTCGTAGACGATCTTGATGCCCTCTTTGCACATGATCTCCACGGCATCCTGGTCGGCAAGATAATCGCTCCCTTTAACGGTGTCGAAGGTGTGTTTTTCCCAGGAATCGTCCCGGCTCTCGGGGTTGTTGGTAAGGGCCGCGTTGAGGCCTCCCTGCGCCGCAATGGAGTGGGATCGGGTCGGGTAGACCTTGGCAGATCAGCCCCACGTTGAACCGGTCGCACAGGCCGACGGCCGCCCGAAGCCCTGTCAAACCGCCGCCGACGATGAGGATATCGTGAGCAATCATTACGATTGAGCCTTTACGTAGAGAAAAATTAATGCCGCGGAGATGAGGGCGGCGGCTATGTTCGAGACCCAGAACAGTTGCTTTTCTTTCCGGTAACCGAGGTCGATCGCTACGGTCCGCAGACCGTAGAGGCTGTGAAAGGTGAAAAGGATCAGGATCAGGATATCCAGGACAGGGTTCCGGTGCAGGCTGAGGGCCCAGTCGGGCTTTTTATCCTTGGTGAAGAGAAAATAGCTGGTGAGGATCTTGATGCTGAAAAGGACGATCAGGGTTGCACCGCTGATACGGTGAAAAAGCCAGATGAACATACACCCCCCCTGCATAGTTTCAAGGAAACGACACCCCCCTGCTGCGGCAAGGGCCTGTCAATGGCAAAACGGACCTTTCGGTAACAGGAATTTTCTGCTTTGTCAAGTGTGAAATCCATTTATGAAAATAGTTTTTTTACCCTCATAAACCCACTCTTCCTGCCGGTCTTTTTTCATATTGACAAGCGGTTATTTTTCCCATAGCCTTCCACCCTTCGATCTTCAATTTGGCGATGCATCTACCGGGAGGCGATAATAATGAGGATACCGGGCAAACGTGCGAAAACGGGCGGTGAGAAATGGGGATCAAAAGGATTGCGGTGATCGGTCTGGGAATGATGGGGACGCCCATTTCCGCCTTGCTCCTCAAGGCGGGATATTCCGTTACGGGGTATGATATTGTCAAAAAACAGATGGCCGATCTCGTCCCGCAGGGGATGAAGCCGGCGGCGTCTCCCAAACAGGCCGTCAAAGACGCGGATCTCATCATCCTCTCCCTGGCGAACTGGAAGATTCTCCAGGAGGTCGTCGCGGGAAAGGCCGGTATATTGAAGGGCGTCCGCAAGGGTCAGATTATCGTCGATATGAGCACCTCCCCTCCGGAGGAAACGATAGCCATGGCAAAGACCATGGCCGCCAAGGGAATCGACTGGATGGATATCCCCATCTCGGGCTCCTCCGCCCAGGCGCGGGTCGGCAACATGGTCTTCATGGCCGGGGGGAAAAAGTCGATATTCAACAAGGTCAAGCCGGTCCTGGAGCGGATCGGCAAAAAAACCGTGTATGCGGGAAAACACGGCGACGGGGCGATGCTCAAACTGGTCGTCAACCTCATCCTCTATCTCAATGAGGCGGCGGCTGTCGAAGGGCTGGCGCTGGGCATGAAGGCCGGTTTAGACCCAGCCGTCATGCTCGATGTCATCACCACCGGGGCGGCCTCGAGCGATCTGATCATGGCCAGGGGAAAGGATATGCTCGCCGGCCGGTTTACTCCCAAGGGACAGGTCAGCGTGGCCGTCAAGGATATGGGGCTCATCGTCGAGCGGGCAAAGCAGTTGGGCGTGATGCTGCCCGTGGGAGGACTCTATCAGCAGTTGTTGCTCCAGGCCCAGTACCGAGGGTGGGACCAGGAAGACGCGACGTCGGTCCTGAAAATCTACGCGCAATGGGCGGGAATTTTACGGTCCGAATTCTTTACCTGTCCGCCGCCGGCAGCCGATTTTATCAAGATCGACTGACAGGCTGTCGAAAAAACACTCATCTGCTGCGGTGCGCTTTGCCACGAGGAGCAGATCACCCGCGCCGCCGGGGAGGCCAGGCGGGTGCCGGTGCCTCCCGTCGTGTGAGGAGGCGCCGTCCTATTTCCGTGCCTTCAGGATCTCCTGCACGCGACTGCCGATCTCGGCGGGATTCTTTTCCACAATGACGCCGGCCCTCTCCAGGGCCGTGAATTTCTCCTCGGCCGTACCCTTCCCGCCCGAGATGATTGCCCCGGCGTGGCCCATCCTCCGCCCCGGGGGGGCAGACCGTCCGGCGATGAAAGAGACCACCGGCTTTGTCACCCGCCTCCGGATGAACTCCGCCGCCTCCTCTTCCGCCGTTCCCCCGATCTCGCCGATCATCACGATCGCCTCCGTCTGCGGATCCTGCTGGTAGAGCTCCAGGATATCGATGAAACCGGACCCCGCGATCGGATCCCCGCCGATCCCGACCGAAGTGGACTGGCCGATCCCCAGGGTGGTCAGCTGCCAGATCATCTCGTAGGTGAGGGTTCCGCTGCGCGAGACGACGCCCACGTTCCCCTCCCGGTGGATGAAGTTGGGCATGAAGCCGACCTTTCCCACCCCGGGGGTCGTGATCCCCGGACAGTTCGCGCCGATCAGCCGGCTGCCCGAACCGTGGAGCGCCTGCTTGACCTTGATCATCTCGAGCACGGGGATACCCTCCGTCATGCAGACGATGAGCCCGATCCCCGCCTCGATCGCCTCAAAGATCGCATCGGGTGCAAACGCCGCCGGCGTGTAGATCCCCGAAACGTTGGCGCCGTGCTTTTCCACCGCATCGATGACCCGGTTGTAGACGGGGATGCCGTCCAGATCCGTTCCGCCCTTGCCGGGCGTGACCCCGGCCACGACCGCGGTCCCCATCTTCACCGATTCCCGGGTGTGAAAGCTCCCCTCCGAGCCCGTGATCCCCTGGATGACGATGCGCGCATTGCGATCCAGCAATATGGCCATGATCATAATCTCCTTTGAGCACTTGGGGAATCACCTTCCCGCCGCTTAAGACTCATTTCAGTAGTTTTACTACTTTCACCTTCAGCCGGGTGGCAGTGGGGCTTCAGCAGGCGGCGCATTGGAGATTTTCCGGGGTATCCTGCCGCCGGGCAGGATCGGAAAATGTCCAGCGCCGCGGTGAAGCCCCCTGGCGCACGGCGACTACCTATCCCAGCAGGGCAACGGCCTTCTGGGCCGCCTCGTACAGGCCGTCCGCCACCGTAAAGCTGAGCCCGGACTCCTTGAGCATCCGGCGCCCCTCCTCCACGTTCGTCCCCTGGAGCCGCACGACCATCGGCAGCTTCATATCGATCTTTCCCGCCGCCTGGATCAGTCCGGCGGAGACGCGGTCGCACCGCAGCACCCCGCCGAAGATGTTGACGAGGATGCACTTCACGCTCGGATCGGATGTCAGGATGCGAAAGGCCTTCTCGATCTGTTCCGGCGATGCGCTGCCTCCCACGTCGAGAAAGTTCGCCGGTTCGCCCCCCGCCATCTTGATCAAATCCATCGTCGTCATCGCCAGTCCCGCCCCGTTGACCATGCAGCCGACGTTTCCGTCCAGCTTGATGTAGTTCACGGAGGCGCTCCTGGCGGCGACCTCCAGCGGCTCCTCTTCGTCCGGGTCGCGCAGCTCACGGATCTCGGGATGGCGGTACAGGCCGTCATCATCGAAGGTGATCTTCGTGTCAAGCGCCAGCAGGCGGCCCGCTTCCGTAATCGCCAGCGGGTTGATCTCCACCAGCGAGCAGTCCTTCTCCAGGAAGAGCCGGTACAGGTTCCGGGCGATCTGGGCGAACTCCCGGCCCTGTTCCGGGTCCAGCCCCAGGCCGACGGAGAGCTTGCGCGCCTGGAACGGGCTGAACCCCACGGCAGGATGGATCGCGCACTTGACGATCTTCTCCGGGGTTGTTGCCGCCACCTGCTCGATGTCCATGCCGCCCGCCTCCGAGGCCATGAACACCACGCACTCCTTCCCCCGCGATCGGTCCACTACCAGGCTCAGGTACAACTCCCGTTGCGGAGCAGACGCCTCCTCCACGAGAACCGTGCGCACCTTCTTCCCCTCCGGACCCGTCTGGTGGGTCACCAACTGCATCCCGAGGATCGACCGGGCGGCCGCAGTGGCCTCATCCGGCGAAGCGGCCGGTTTCACGCCGCCGCCCCTCCCCCGGCCGCCGGCGTGGATCTGCGCCTTGACGACGGTCCGTCCTGCCAGCTTAGCCGCGAGCCTGCGCGCCTTCTCCGGGGTAGCGGCGACCTCGCCGCGGGGCACCGGAATCCCGTAATCCCGCAACAGTTTCTTTGCCTGGTATTCATGGATCTTCATGTCGTACCTCCGTGGTCCCTGCGCACCTTCCGAATATCAAGTATCGGCGATATTCTGACGGTTTCGCACCATGTCCGAACGCTCCTCCTCTTCGATGGGGGTGGGTTCGGGTGGGGATGGAAATGGGGGGAATGTACTTGTTTGAGGGCATCAGATACTGATTTGTTCCGGGAATGCGCATGGTTGCTTCCCCCAATGAAAGCCCGGTGATTCTGACCGGGGAAGGGTGGGCTCATATGCATGAACACGCATTCAATCGCCGATTCCTTCAACCAGTTTCATGCCGATATCGAGGGCCTGCCGGTTCATCTCGAGAAAACCGGGGTGAATCTGGGCTTCGAGCACCTTCATGATGGAATCGGGCCGGACCAGCTTCGTCAATCCGATCACCGCTCCGAGCATGCAGATGTTGAAAACGATCGGCCGGCCGACCTTTGCCATTACCGTCTCGAACATCGGCAGCTCCACCTGGCGCGCATCCACTTTCTTGCCCAGCTTGACGTAATGGCTGTCGGTGACAAACAGACCGCCCGGACGGAGGATGGAATAATAATTCGTATACGCCTGCTGCGTCAGACA
Organism: uncultured delta proteobacterium; assembly: GCA_963817385.1. Classification (GTDB taxonomy): domain Bacteria; phylum Desulfobacterota; class Syntrophia; order Syntrophales; family UBA5619; genus JAKAFS01. The sequence goes on along the minus strand of CAWFOM010000005.1, from coordinate 196,272 downwards.
CACCAGGACATTGGGCTGGATCACCTTCGGAAAGTAGACCGGGGATTCGGCGATGATGACATCGGCGCGGGTGGCGCCGCCTCGCGCCTCCGGACCGTACGACTGGGACTGGACGGCAACGAGATTTTCATGCAGTACGGCGGCCTCGGCCAGAATGATCGCCGCCGTGATCACCCCCTGCCCGCCCGAACCGGAAAACACCATCCTGCATCGCTCCATAGCTCACTTCCCCTTCATCGCCCGCTCGATGATCTTCTGATATTCGTCACAGTACTCCGGCATCTCCTTCTTCACGAACACCCCCCGCTCGATCAGCGAAGGGTCCTCCTGTTTTGCCTTGGAGCCGATCGGCGTGGTCGTGGTCTTGAGCTTCTCCATCATGTCCACCGCGCTTCCCTCCTTGTTCTTCCTGCCGAAGTAGGTCGGGCACGGCGACATCACCTCCACGACCGAAAATCCCTTGTGCCGGATCGCCTCCTCCAGGACATCGGTCATCTGCTGGACGTGATACGCCGTGGTGCGCGCCACGAACGTCGCCCCGGAAGCCGTTGCCATGCTGACGATGTCAAACTCCTGATCGATGTTCGTATACGGGGCCGTCGTCGCCATGGTGCCGTATCCCGAAAGCGGCGAATACTGGCCGCCCGTCATCCCGTACACCCGGTTGTTCATCACGATCGCCGTCATATCGATATTCCGCCGGCACGCATGGATGAAGTGGTTTCCCCCGATCGACAATGCATCTCCGTCGCCCATCGGCACCAGGAGCGTCAGCTCCGGACGGCTCATCTTCACCCCGATGGCGAACGCCAGCGCCCGCCCGTGGATCGTGTGCAGCGTGTGGAAATCCAGGTATCCGGCAATCCGGGACGAACAGCCGATCCCCGACACCATCACGAGGTCGTTCTTCTTCAACCCCATGTTCTCGACGGCGTGCAGGAGGCCGTTGAGCACGATCCCGTGTCCGCAGCCCGGGCACCAGATGTGCGGAAAGAACTTCTCCCGGATGTATTCCTTTACGGCCATGTCAGACTCCTTTGCCCTGGATCAGCCGCAGAATGTTGCGTATATCCGCCGGCGTAATCAATACCCCGTCCACACGATTTGCCAGGAAGATCCGCTCCGGCTTATCCACAGCCAGCTTGACCGACTGCAGAATCTGACCCATGTTCATCTCCACCACCACCACGTAGCGGGCGTTCCCCGCCTTCTCCCGCACCAGGTTCGCGGGGAAGGGCCACAGCGTCTGGAGCTCCAGGAGCCCGATCCTCTCCCCGTGCTGGCGGCGATCCATCACCACGTGCAGCGCCGAACGCGCCGATGAACCGTACGAGATCAAGAGCATCTCCGCGTCGTCGACAAAATATTCCTTGTAGCGCGTCACTTCATCGACGTGGGTCTCGATCTTATCCACCAGGTGGCGCAGGAGGTCGTGTACGACCTGCGGATTGTCCGAGGGGAATCCCCACATGTCATGGAACAGGCCCGTCACGTTGTACCGGTGTATCCCGCCGAAATCCGACATCGGCAAACGGCCGTCCTCCCGGGGCAGGTAGGGATGGTAATCCACCCCTTCCCGCACCGACGTCTTGAGCCGCTCCACCAGAGGGATCTCTCCGGGTTCGGGTATCGCCAACCGTTCCCGCATGTGCCCGACCACCTCGTCGAACAGCAGGATCACCGGCGTGCGGAAGGTCTCCGAGAAATTGAAGGCGTCCACCGTGATCGAAAAAACGTCCTGGTGGTTCGACGCCGTGAGCGCGATAATCGAATGATCCCCGTGCACCCCCCAGCGGGCCTGGTTGATGTCTCCCTGGCTTACCTTCGTCGGGAGCCCCGTCGAGGGCCCTCCCCGCTGAACATCCACGATGACGCAGGGGATCTCCGCCATGATCGCGTACCCCAGCCCCTCCTGCATCAGGGAGAAGCCCGGTCCGCTCGTCGCCGTCATCACCTTGCTTCCCGTCAGCGACGCGCCGATGATCGCGCAGATCGAGGCGATCTCGTCCTCCATCTGCATGAACTTCCCGCCCTTCCGGGGCAGGCGCACCGACATCAGCTCCGCGATCTCCGTCGAAGGGGTGATGGGATACCCCGCAAAAAAATCCAGCCCGGCGTACAGAGCCGCCTCCACACAGGCCTCATTCCCCTGGACAAACGTCAATCTGCCGCCCATATCAATCCTGCTCCGTCCGTACCTCGATCGCCAAATCCGGACACCTCAGCTCGCAGAGTTTGCAGCAAACGCAATCCTGCGGCCTCGCCGCCACCACCTTGTCGTGTTCATCCAATTCCAGGACCTTCTTGGGGCAAAAATGCACGCAAATCCCGCACCCCTTGCACCAGTCCCGATTGATCACATGTTCCTTCAGCTTCGGCTTTGCCATATACGTTCCTGCCCTGTCTCGATCCGAAGAGGGGGTATTCGTCCCGCCCTATGGCGAGGTTGCTTACGGTGGTATTGTTGCGATTCCTGTACGCCGTTTCTTTATAGAAGAACCGTCCCCATGTGTCAACCGGATTCTGGATTCTGGAGAGAAGATCCAGTCTCTATTGATGGACTCAACCGCCGGTCGCCGCCTGCCGTGCCTTGTTCTTTCTTTGTTCCAACGCCTCGATCTTGGCGCTTCTCGCCAGGACCTGTTTCGCCCGTTCATAGTGGGGATAATCGATCATCCGTCCATCCAGCGTCGTCGATGCCCTGCCTGCCGCGAGGCTTCGTTCGAAGACGTCGATAAGCTTTCGTGAATGTTCGATCGCCTCCGGGGTGGGAGAAAAACATCTGTTCAGGATCTCCACATTTCCCGGATGAATGCAGCTGGAACCGAGGAAGCCGTGCTTATAGGAGAGTACGGCCATCTTTTCGAAGCCGGCGGTGTCGCCGAAAGCGGCCATACTGCCCAATAAGTTCAACGGCAGTTTGCCGTAGGCGTGGGCGACAAACACGATCTGCATCCTCGGTATCAACCACCCGTGATAGGTCGCCTCCGACATCTCCATCCCGGTGTTCGTGGCGAAATCCTCCGTGCCGAGAGAGAGGGAATCAATTCGATCGCTGGCGCTGGTGGTCTCTTGCACGTTGAGGTACCCTTTTAGTGTTTCGGCTATGATTGAAATCTTCACATGACCGGGAGGGATGCCCCTTTTTCGTTCCAGCTCGGTAAGGAGTCGATCGAGGTCCCTTACCTGTTGCCCCGTCTCCACCTTCGGGAAAAAGATGCCGTCAAGTCCGGGCCAGACGGAGGCTTCAACATCGCCCTGAAGCAATTCGTCCGTATTATTGACCCTCACCAGAACGTCGCTTCCGCTCTTGCCCGCCAGGAAGATGGAATCTTTCAGAACAGCCCGTGTCGCCACTTTTTCGGATACGGGAACGCTGTCTTCCAGGTCGAGGACAACGGCATCGGCATTTCGCAGATGGGCTTTTTCAACATACTTTCGCTCGTTGGCCGGCATGATTAATCTCGATCGTCTGATCAAATTCTGTGCATAATCGAATCCCATGGATCATTCCTCCTGTTTGTCTTTGATCACAAAAAATTCCTGGGACTTCCTAATACAAGAACACATAAAAAGACAAGTAAAATGAGCATCGATTAATGATTCCATTATTTTAACATGTTGTATTTTTGCTATTGGTGCACAGAAACGCATTTTTCGATTTGACATTATGTTTTTATGATTGTATGCAAACATCACCACTGAGATGCGGATGGTGACACTCGATATCCCCTCGAGATGAGCGAGTGCCTTCAGGCGTGAAACTAACAAACCAGCTTCAATCACCTAAAGGAGGTCATCATGAAAGTGAGCGTACGCAACATTCGGGTCATCATTTTTTCGGTCCTGGCAGTTTCGGTCTTGGCCATGGCGCCGGCCCTCTCGGGGGCCGCGTCCTTCGTTCCCAACAGGCCCATCGAATTCGTCATCTTCGCCTCGCCGGGGGGAGGCAGCTCCATATTTGCCGAGACCGTGGGAGGCATCATGGAAAAGGAAAAGCTGGTTCCGGTGGCAGTGCCCCGGGTCTACAAGCCCGGCGGCAGCCAGGCCGTCGGCATGGCCTATCTGCATGAGAAGAAAGGAATCCCCTATTATTTCGGCAGCACCTCCAATTCTTACATCACGGCCGGCTTGACCGGGGCCTCCAAGACCATCAGCCACAAGGATTTCACGGATATTGCCATCCTGGCCTTCGACGAGATGGTGATCATGACGCGGACGGAATCCCCCTATAAGACTTTCGGAGACCTGATCGCGGCGGCCAAGGCCAATAAAAACATCAAGTGGGGCGGGTCCAACGTGGGCGGTTCCGATTCCATCCTGGCGGCCATGATCGGCAAGGCCGCCGGCGTTAAGTTCAACTACATCGCTTTCCAGGGCGGCGGTGATGTGAACGCGGCGCTCCTCGGAGGCCATATCGACATCGCCAGCGCCAATCCGACCGAGGTCATGCCCCAGTTCGAGGGGAAGACCATGCGGCCTCTGGCCCTCGCTGCCGAGGTCCGGGTGCCGGAGCTCAAGGATGTCCCCACCCTGAAGGAACTGGGCATCAATGTGGTTTTCAACACCTTCCGCGGGATCAACGCCCCGCCGGGCATCCCTGCTGAGGCAGTGGCCTACTACCAGCAGGTTGCCAAGAAGGTCATGGATACCGCGGCCTTCAAGAAATACATTTCCGACAACTTCATGACTCCGAAGTTCCTGGACGGCGCCCAGACCAGGAAGCACTACGACAAATTTGCGCAGGAAACCAGTATCATCCTGCGGGAGCTTGGTGTGGTCAAGAAGTAGTTTTGCTGTTCGCAGCCCAGCGTAAAGCCGGGACCGGCCGAGAATAAAACGGCCGGTCCCGGCAGACCCAAGGGAAAGGAGATCCGACATGAAACGGGCCGAACAAGTCCTGGGGGTGGTTCTGTTGCTGTTTGCGATCTATATCGGCTACGAGTCCAGCCTGATCGAGTCCGGCGCCGAGTTTGGGATGGGGCCGGGCTTTATGCCGTTCTGGCTTGCAGTAGGTCTGGGGATCACATCGGCTGCCTTGCTGGTCCGGGCCATCTCGCTTCCCGCCGAACGCTTCGCGACGGTATTTTATCCCGAAAAGGTGGGCGGATTACGGGTGATCCTGGTGCTCGCCGGTTACCTCCTGGCCATAGTCCTCATGAAACCGTCTGGGTCTGCCGATCTCTCTGGCCATCGTCACTGCCGTCACCATGCCGGTCTTCGGCTCCCGGAACTGGAAGGCAATCGCCCTCACCGCGATCCTTACCCTGTTCGGCGTGTACCTGGTTTTCGGGCGCTGGCTCGGCGTCCCGCTGCCCATGGGTATTCTGGAAAAGGTCCTTCCAATCTACGGGCCAATCTACTAAGGAGTTGCGTATGGAAGCACTGCAACAGTTGATGATGGGTTTTTCCATCGCCATCACACCGGTCAATCTCCTGTACTGCCTCCTGGGAACGATCGCCGGGACGATCATCGGGGCGCTTCCGGGCATCGGACCCTCGGCGGGGATTTCCATCCTGCTGCCGCTGACCTTCGGAGTCAATCCCACCTCCGCCATGATCATGATGGCGGGAATTTACTGCGGGGCGATGTATGGGGGCACCATCACCTCTGTTCTCATCAATCTTCCCGGTGAGTCCTCATCCGTAATGACCACCCTGGACGGCTACCAGATGGCATTGCAGGGCCGGGCGGGAACGGCCCTCGGCATCGCGGCCTTCGGTTCCTTCATCGCCGGAACCGCCAGCGTCATCTTCCTGATGCTGATCGCGGTGCCGCTCGTGAAGGTCGCCCTCTCTTTCGGGCCGCCGGAGTACTTCGCCCTCATGCTTATGGGTCTCACAACCATCTCGGGTCTCACCGGCGGATCGGTGCTGAAGGCCTTCCTGGTCACCTTCCTGGGTCTCCTGGTTTCCACTTCCGGGATGGATGCCTTGTCCGGCCATCCGCGCCTTACCTTCGACTTCCCGGAGCTCCTGGACGGCGTCAATTTCCTGGTGGTAGCCGTGGGGCTCTTCGGGATTGGAGAGGTGCTCTTTACGGCCGAGAAGACCCTGAAACTGGAATTTGTCACGACCACCATCAGGGGCGTCTGGCCGAACCGCGAGGATTGGCGGCTCTCCTGGGCGCCGATCACCCGTGGCACCTTCATCGGTTTCATCGTCGGGGTGCTCCCGGGCGCCGGGGGAACCATCGCCTCGTTTTTGAGCTATGCGACCGAGAAGAAGCTCTCGCGGCATCCGGAGCGGTTCGGGAAGGGGGCGATCGAGGGGGTGGCCGGGCCGGAGTCGGCCAACAACTCCGTCCACAGGAGGCGCCATGGTGCCGCTGCTCACGCTGGGGATCCCGGGCTCAGGGACCACCGCCATCATGCTGGGGGCACTGATGATGTTCGGCCTGCAGCCGGGTCCTTTGCTCTTCCAGAAGAACCCGGATTTCGTCTGGGGCGTCATCGCAAGCATGTACATCGGCAATGTCATGCTTCTCATCATGAACATCGGCTGCATCCCTCTCTTCGTCAAGATTCTCAAGATCCCCAACTCCGCTTCTGATGCCCCTGATCATCGTATTTTCCACGGTCGGCGTTTACTGCGGTCGACAACAGCACCTTCGACGTAGGGCTCCTCTATGTATTCAGCATCGTTGGGTACTTGATGAGGAAATTCGACCTGCCCCCCGCCCCTTTGGTCCTCTCGGTGGTCCTGGGCCCCATGGTGGAACGGGCTCTGCGCCAGTCGCTCACCATGTCGCTGGGAAGCTACGATATCTTCTTATACCCGGCCGATTACTGCCGGTCTGCTGCTGCTGGCCTTTGCCATGGTACTCTGGCCTATGATCGGGTGGATCCGTGAACGGCGGCACGCCGGGACAGCCGGGTCATAAATTGCCGGTAAGTTTAACAGTAGGTAAAAGCATCGAGGGTGCAGATCCTTAAAAAATCAATGACCGGGAGTGCAGCCTGCAGGCCCCGCAACCACTATCCCTGCCGGGAAGCCCTTCCTGTCTTCGGGGAACAGCGCCAGAGCGACTCATCGGGGGGCGTCATGTCCTTATACCTGCGAACCCGGGTTAGTTGCACGGGTACATAAACTGGAGGCATCCGATGATGGCTGAAAAATTCGACCGGAAGACCTTCGTCCGCAGGTCCAAGCTCTATGTCCCGGCGAATCGGGAAAAATTTCTGGCGAAGGCCTGGACGCGCGGCGCGGACTGCATCATCCTGGACCTTGAAGATGCCGTCGCCCCTTCGGACAAGGCAACGGCCCGCAGGATGGTCAAGGACGACATCCCGGTCGTGCGGAAGGGCGGGGCGGAGATCCAGGTGCGCATCAACCGGGATTTCGAGGAGGAGGATCTCGATGCGATCGTCATCCCCGGGTTGACATCCATCATGGTCCCGAAATGCGAATCGGTCGAGGACGTCCGGCGGGTCGACCGCATGGTTACCGAGCTGGAGAAAGAACGGGGACTCCCGGGTGGGAAGATCCAGTTCGACCTGATCTTCGAAACGGCCAGGGGGATCCTCCGCATGGAGGATATCGCCGAAGCGAGCCCCCGGATCGTCTCCATAACCACCGGGCAGGCCGACCTCTCCGTCGATCTGGGGTTCACCCGGTATCCGGAGCTGAATTTCGATCAGTATTTCTACCCCGAAACCAAGCTCCTCTATGCCGCCCGCGCCGCCGGGGTGCAGGCGCACGGCATGGGCGCCCAGAACAATGCGGATTATGTGGACGTCTCCGCGGGAAAAGAGGCGATGCTCAAGGCCTGCCGGTACGCGTACCGGATGGGGTTCATGGGCACGAGCGCCATCCATCCCGCGTGGGTCGAAGCGGCCAACGAAGGGTTCTCCCCTCCGGCGGAGGAGGTTGCCCTGGCCCGCCGGGTCAAGAAGGCCCTGGATGAGGCGTACGCCCAGGGTGAGGGATCCGTTGCGGTGGACGGCCGGATGTACGACGTCGCCAACATGAAATATGTCAACTACCTCCTGGTCCGTGCGGATGCCGTTGAAAAGAGGAATGCGGAGAAGGCGGCGGCCCTGGCCGCGGCCGGCGGCGCCGCATAGCGGAGGTCGATGCGCGAACTACGACGGAAAAAACGATACAGAGGAGACGGGACCATGACAAAGGCACTGGAAGGAATCAAGGTGGTGGAGATAGGGGCGGCGGTGGCCATGCCGATCGCCGGGATGCTCATGGGGAGCTGGGGGGCGGATGTCGTCCACGTGGAAGCGCCGGGCGAAGGCGATATGCAGCGGTACTCGAGCCAGCGCCTCGGGGCGTGGACGCAGTACAGCGAGATCAATTACCTCTGGGAGCACGTGGACCGGAACAAGAAGAGCATCTGCGTCAACCTGGCGAGCCCCGAAGGGCAGGAGATCATCCACAAGCTCTGCGCGAAGGCCGACGTGTTTCTCAACAACCTGCGCCCGTATGAGATGCAGAAGTTCAACCTGACCTATGAAGCCATCGCGGCCCGCAATCCCAAGATCATCTATGCGAACCTCACCGGCTACGGCCAGAAGGGGCCGGAGAAGAACTCGGGCGGCTACGACTCGGTGGCCTTCTGGGCCAGAAGCGGCGTCATGGAGATGATGCACGATCCGGAAACGGCGCCGAACATCTCCCGGGGCGCCTACGGCGACAGCATCACCTCGCTGAGCCTTCTGGCGGGCGTCATGACGGCGCTCTTCGCCCGGGAGCGCACCGGGATCGGCCAGCAGGTGGAGGTATCCCTGTACAACACCGCCACCTGGGTCCTGGGGTTCGATATCACGGGATGTCTGACGACCGGAAAAGACGCCCCGCGGCCCCAGCGCAAATCGATGGCCAATCCGATCCGCAACCTTTATCCCACCAAGGACAACCGCTGGATCATGCTGGGGATGACCAACGCCCAGACCTACTGGCCGGAATTCTGCAGGGCGATCGACCGGCCGGAGCTGGAGAAAGACCCCAAGTTTGTCGACTTCAAGGCGCGGCAGAAAAACTGCGTCGAACTCATCGCAATCATCGAGGAGATCTTCCGGGGCAAAACCTACGATGAGTGGCGGGTCCATCTGCGCAAGTTCAAGATCGTCTGGTCGCCCGTCGTCACGCCGCGGGAGGTGACCCATGACGAGCAGGCCATCGCCAACGGCTTTTTCGGCGAGATGGAGATCGCCGGCCAAGGGAAGATCAAGGTGCTCAACAACCCCATCAAGCTCTCCGCGACCCCGGCCGGCATCACCTGCCGCGCGCCGGAGCTGGGCGAGCATACGGCGGAACTCCTGGCGGGGCTGGGGTACACACCCGATGAGATCGCGAAGATGAAGGAAGAGAAAATCGTCCAATAGGGATCGACGGTCGGGAATAAATAGGGACAGATACCTATTTATCAGGAGGAGACACATGAAGTGCACAGAAGTGATCGCGCGCGTCCTGCAGGCTGAAGGTGTCGAACTGATGACCTGCTTTCCGTTAAACCCGATCATCGATGCGGTGGCGGCCCTGAACATCCGGCCGCTCGTGACCCGGCAGAACGGGTGGCGATCAATATCGCCGACGCCTACAGCCGGATGACGAGCGGGCACAAGATCGGGGTGACGCGCGGTTCAGTACGGCGCCGGCTCGGAAAACGCCTTTGCCGGGGTTGCGCAGGCGTATGGCGATTCGACCCCGCTGCTGGTCCTGGCCGGGGCGACGGAAAGAGCGTCCCTCAGCATCCCGCCGAATTTCCAGGCGAGCCGCAATTACCGGCACATCACGAAATGGTCCGAAACGGTCACCGATCCGAAGTCGGTCCTGCAGATGATGCAACATGCCTTTGCCCTGCTGCGCTCCGGGAAATCGGGACCGGTTCTCCTCGAGTTTCCCAGCGACGTCATGGCCGCCGAGCTCCCGGGTGCCTTTGACTATAAGCCGCAGCGGCGGTTTTCACCGTCCGGCGACGAGGGAGATGTCCGCGAAGCGGTGGACGCTTTGCTTTCCGCCAAGGCGCCGATCCTGTGGGCCGGGCAGGGGGTCATCTATGCCGAGGCGTGGTCGGAACTCAGAGAGCTGGCCGAACTCCTCCAGGTGCCGGTGATGAGCTCCCTGAACGGCAAAGGCGCCTTTCCGGAGAACCATCCCCTCGCCCTCGGGACCGCCAACGGTTTTTCCCGGCCGAAGCCGGTCGAGCACTTCCTCGGGAAGGCGGATCTGGTGTTCGGTATCGGCACCAGCTTTACGCGGTCCAAATTCATCTCCCCCATCCCGGAGGGGAAAACGATCGCGCAGGTGACCCTTGAGGAATCGGACATCAGTAAGGATTATCCGACCTCGTATGGCGTGATCGGGGATGCCAAAGCGGTGATGATGCAAATGATCGCGGAAGTCAAGGCACGTCTGGGGGAGAAGGGCCGCCAGGGCGAGGAAACGGTCGCGGCGGAGATCCGTTCGGTCAAGAGTGCGTTCCTGAACGAGTGGATGCCCCGTCTGACCTCGGACAGGGAGCCCATCAGCCCGTATCGCGTCATTTGGGAACTGATTGAGGCGGTGGACCCGAAGCGGACGGTCGTGACCCACGATTCCGGTTGTCCGCGGGATCAACTGGTGCCGTTCTACGAAACGGTCGTCCCGCACGGCTATATCGGCTGGGGGAAATCGACGCCGCTCGGCTCATCCCTGGGACTCATCATGGGCGCCAAACTGGCCCGGCCCGAGTGGCTGGCGGTGAATCTCATGGGGGAGGCCGCCTTCGGCATGGTGGGCATGGATTTCGAGACGGCCGTCCGCAACAAGATCCCGATTCTGACGATTCTCATGAACAACGGCGTCATGGGGGGATACACGAAGAAGCAGCCGATCGCCACGGAGCGCTTCGGTATTCATCGGCTCTCCGGTCATAACGCCAAGGTGGCGGAAGCGCTCGGCGGACATGGCGAACGGATTGAAAAGGTTGCCGACCTGAAACCGGCGCTGCAGCGCGCCATCGCGGTGACTGAGGCCGGCAGCCCGGCATTCCTCGAGATCATCACGGCGGAAGAACCGGATTTCCCCTGCGGGAAATGATCGGGGCCGTCGCCGATATTTTCAGGAGAATCAAAATACAATGCAATCCATTTGGAAATCAAAAGGGAAAAAGTTACATACGCGGCATATAGAAGTTACGACATACGATTATGACGGACAACGAATAATTGTAGAAGGTTCCCTCAGAGATAATCGTTTCCAAAAATCTCATGTGATAACCGGTGAAACGTTTCCGAGCGGCGTCATTCATCACATGTCCATACGACTGCTGGTTAATTGTTCTAATCTTTTGATTGAGGATGTTGATGTTGATCTGAAGTCCGTTCCTCGGGAAGTGTGCCGGGAAACGATCGACTGCCTTGCCCCTATCAAGGGTTTGACCATTACCAGAGGTTTTACGTCAAAAGTGAAAAAACTGGCCGGGGGCAATAAAGGCTGCACCCACCTGGTGGAGCTCATCCTGGCAATGGCCCCGTCCGTCATTCAGGGATTTGGAGCACACCAATCACAAAAACCATCAAATTCCGATTCTGATCATTCACGGATAATTTTGCAATTCTTAGTCAATACCTGCCGCGTCTGGCGCGAGGACGGCCCCGTTGTTGAAAGGTTCAAAAAGAAGCTCAATATAAAATAGCAGCCGTTCCAACCCGCGTTTCAAGACAAGATATGCAGCCGTTTCCCTACGTTAATTTCGGTGACAGATTAATTAGATGGGGGGAAGAATCATGACAATAACTCAAGGCAAGGCAATTTTTCTCTGGGGTACGGTGCTCTCGGCGGTCATCTTTTTGGCACTCACCTATGACTCCCTTGTCCAGATGCCCCGGAGAACGCACGAAGAAAAACTCACTGCCGCAGTGGCATCAGGAAAATGGGTATGGCAGAAGCACAATTGCAACGATTGTCATACCATTCTCGGCATCGGCGGATACTATGCCCCGGATGTCACGAAGGTCATGAGTTATCGTGACAACGCCTGGCTTGCCGCATTTCTCAACGATCCGCAGAAGGTCTGGCCGGCAGCGAGGAAAATGCCGAATCTCCATTTGACGGACCAGGAGATCGCCGACTTGAGCGCCTTTCTCACCTGGGTAAATACCATCGATACGAACAACTGGCCGCCGAAACCGCTTCTAACATCCGGTCAGACGGCAGCCAAACCGGGCGCGGCATTGTTCCGGACGAACGGCTGCACTGCTTGCCATCTCATCGGAGGTGTTGGAGGCGCGGTAGGGCCGGACCTTACACGGGTGGGTGAGAGACGGACAAGGGAGTGGATCGAGGAGCAGATCAGGAACCCGAAGTCTCATAAGCCGGATTCCATCATGCCGTCCTTTGCGAAGTTGCCGACCGGGGATATTGCCAATCTGGCCGACTATCTTTCCGGATTGAAATAAGGAGGAACGAGATGAAATACGCATCGCAGAAGGTGGCTATCAATTACTTCATCGTTGCCGCTGTCCTTTTCGGTCTGCAGATCCTCTTCGGCCTGATTACGGGCGCCAAATATGTCTGGGATTACGATCCCCTCCTCAACATCCTTCCGTTCAACATCACCCGTGCGATCCATATCAATCTGCTCGTCGTCTGGATGCTCTTCGGTTTCATGGGCGGCGCCTACTATCTCGTCCCGGAAGAAGCCCAGACGGAGCTTTACAGCGTGAAGCTTGCCAATTTTCAGCTCGTCCTGTTTGCTCTGATAGGCGTTGCCGCCGTTACCGGCTACGTCTTCGGTTGGTCCTGGGGTATGCCTTTTCTGGAGCAGCCGACGATTCTTAAGATCGGCATCGTTCTCGTCGCGCTCCTGTTTCTTTACAACATCTTCATGACGATGCTGAAGACCAGAAAGTGGACGGTGATCCAGGGGGTGCTCTTGGGCGGGCTCGTCATGCTGGCGGGCATGTTTCTCTTCGGCGTCTTTTTCCTGAAGAACCTGGCCACCCAGTATTATTGGTGGTGGTGGGTGATCCACCTTTGGGTCGAAGGGGCCTGGGAACTGGTGACCGGCGCCATCATGGCCTTTGTCCTCATGACCCTCACCGGTGTTGACCGTGAACAGGTGGAAAAATGGCTTTATGTGGAAGTGGGGCTGGTCCTTTTTACGGGCATTGTGGGTACGGGCCATCACTACTACTGGATCGGCACTCCCGGCTATTGGCTCTGGTGGGGAGGCATTTTCAGCGCCTTGGAACCGCTGCCCATCCTCTTCATGGTCATCGACACGATGCGGGTGGTCCGGGAACGGAAGATTGAGATCCCGAACCGCCTGGCCATGAATTGGGCCGTGGGATGCGCAATCATGCACTTCTTCGGCGCCGGTGTGTGGGGTTTTGCCCATACCCTGCCCCAGATCAACCAATGGACCCATGGGACGCAGATTACGGCCGCCCACGGTCACTTCGCCTTCTATGGCGCTTACGCCATGCTGAACTTGACGATGATCTACTTCGCCCTACCGCAGATCAAGGGACTCAAGACCTATGACCAGGCCTTGGGGAGAAAGGCCTTCTGGTTCATGAACTTCTTCATGCTCCTGATGGTGTTTGCCCTGACCATCGCGGGCGTTGTCCAGGTCTACTTACAGCGACTCCTCGGTATGGACTATCTCACCACTCAGGGTTTCATGAAACTCTGGTATGCCGTATTCTGGGCGTCGGCATGGGGTTTCGCTGCCGGCGCGGCCATGTTTCTCATGGATTTTTTCACCCTCGTGAGAACGAAAAAAGGACTTATCGAGTCTCGATAACGGTCACGGGTGGAAGCTCCACAATAGCGATGACTTTCTCCGGATAGGACAACAAATTGATACTTCCCGGAGAGATTACGCCAAAGGATCATTTGACCCTGATGCATGAATTCTGACTATGCTTCGCCGAAGGTCCGCCTGACACGGATGGTCAAGTCAGGCGGCGTCATTCAGGTGCGCCGGGGTTCATTTTATCTCCAGCGTGATCTCCTTCACCGTCCCGAACATGCTTAGCGGCCTGTCGAATTTCTTCTCGTCCCCCACCACCATGATGGTCAGCGCATCGGGCTTCAGGTACTTTTGCGCAGCCAGCAGCACATCTTCTTTGGTCACCTTGGCGATGTTGTTCCGGTAGTTGTCCAGGTAGCCGGGCGGATAGCCGAAAAACTCCAGCCTAGCCTGCTGGTTGACCACGGCATCCGGCTTGGCAAAGCCGAAAATGAAGGAATTGATGATGGAGTCTTTTGCCAGGGAGAGTTCCTGATCGGAAACTTCCTCCTTGGTCATGCCGGCCATGATCTTAAGGATCAGTGAAATCACGTTGGCGGTCGACTCCGACTTGGTCTCGGTCTCGATCCAGAAGGTGCCGACGAAACGGCGACCCACATCAAAATAGCTCGCGGCCTGGTAGGCCAGCCCCTGGTTGGAGCGGACTTCCTGGGTCAGCCGCGAGGTGAAACCGCCGCCAAGGATGTAGTCCATCACCCGTACCGCGTAGAGGTCCGGGTTGCTCTTCTCGATTCCGAGACTGCCAATGCGGATCACCGACTGGTTGACATCCTTGTGGGCAAAGAGGACCGCCGGCTTCATCTCCGTTTTCGGTGGGGCAATGGCCGGGAAGACGATCTCATCGCGCTGCCAGCCGTTGAAGACCTTGCCGATACTCTTCAGCAGTTCCTCCCGGTCAATGTCTCCGGATACCGCCAGGACCATGTTGTTTGGGTGATAGTAGCGCTTATGGAAGGCCATCATATCATCCCGGGTGATGCGCGTGACCGACTCGATGGTTGGGACTCGGGCCAGTGGATGCCCCTTGTAGAGGGCGCGTGTAAATTCACGGGCTGCAATTCCTTTCGGGTCGTCATTCTGGCGGCGAAGCCCCTCAATGGTCTGTTTCCTGGCAAGCTCTACCCGATCCTCCCGGAATACCGGCTGCATCATGACCTGACCGAACAGATCCAGGGTCCGCGGCAGGTTTTTTTTGAGGGTGGTAAGAGAGATTCTTCCCATGTCGGAGCCGATGGACGACTCTACGGCTGAGGCCAGGAATTCAAGCTCTGCGTCCAGCTTCTCAACCGGTGTCTGCTGCGTGCCACCGCTGCGCATGACCGCGCCGGTGAGCCTGGCAAGCCCCACTTTGTCCTCCGGGTCATAGAGGGAAGCGGCATTGATATAAGCCGTTACGTTCACCAACGGCAGCTCGTGATCGGTCATCAGGTAGACGATCATGCCGTTGTCCAACGGGAACCGCTCGCTCGTGGGAACAGTGAAAGAGAGGGGAGGGAAGATCATGGTACGCGGGTCGACCCGGGCGCCCGGTCCGGTGCAGGCGGAAATCGTGCAAGCAAGAAGGAAGACCGCTATGAATTTAGAGATACGCCTTATCATCATTGGGCCACCTTCTTCTTGGTGATAAAGCCGACAATGCGGTTCTCCTCGGTCAGGTACTTCCGTGCCACACGCTGCACGTCTTCCGGCTTGACCTCGGCCACTTTTTTACGATGTTCGATAAGGTAGCGCCAGGTTCCTGCAATTGCCTCATACTCGGTAAGGTTGCGGGCCAGACCGCCGTTGGAGCCCATTTGGCGGACCTCTTCGTACTCAAGTTTGTTTTGGATCTGCTCCAGCTCATGCGCGCTCACCGGTTCGCGTTTGAGGAGCTCGATCGCTTCCTTGATAGCCGCCTCCACCTCGCCCACCGTGTGCGGGGTGCGCGGGGTGGCGGCGATGATGAACAGGTTGGGATAGCGGTGGCCCGGTGCGGTGAATGCGCCGATGTCGGTCACCAGTTGCTTCTCAATCACCAGCTTCTTGTAGAGCCGGGAGGTGCGGCCGTCCGACAACACCATGTCGATCACATCGAACACGTACTCATCCGGGTGGGGGAGGGTCGGCTTGTGGAAGCCGAGATAGACCTGAGGATTGGCATCGCCAATCACTTCAACCCTGCGTTCCCCCTGCTGCGCAGGCTCTTCCACCGCCACCGGCGCCACCGGCGTGCCCGGCGGGATGTTGCCGAAGTATTTCTCCACCAGGGCCAGTGTCTTGTTGGCGTCGATGTCGCCGACAATCGCCACAACGGCATTGTTGGGGGCATAATAACGATGGAGGAAGTCTTCCGCCTTGGTGCGGGTAAGATTCTCGATGTCGGACATCCAGCCGATCACCGGCTGACCGTTGGGGTGGGCTAAGAAAGAGGCGGCGAGAAAGGTCTCCCAGAGCTTCCCTTCCGGTTCAGCATCATAGGAACGCCGCCGCTCTTCCATCACCACGCCCCGCTCAGTGTAGAATTCGCGCAGCACGGCGTTTTGCATCCGGTCCGACTCGATGGCTGCCCAGAGCTCCAGCTTGTTGGCCGGCAGGTTGATCAGGTAGGTGGTGCCGTCCTTGCTGGTAAAGGCGTTGTAGCCGGTGCCGCCGTTTCTGGCGTAGATGTCGGCGAACTCCTCCTTGACCACGTACTGAGAGGCATCCTTCTCCAGGACGGTAAGCCTCTCGCCGAGCTTCTCGACCTTAACGGGATCGCCTTTCTCCCGTTTTGCCTTCTCATTGATCAACTCCCGGGCGGTTATCTCGATCTGGTCAAGAAGAGGCTTTTCGGCAGCATAATCGGTAGTGCCGAGGGTCTTGGTCCCCTTAAAGAGCATATGCTCCAACAAATGGGCCACTCCCCGCTCATCGCTCCGCTCGTCGACACTCCCCACCTTGAACCGGATCCAGGCCGCGATAGTGGGTGAATTGTGCCGCTCCACCATTAGCAGCTTCATGCCATTTTTCAGGGTACGCTCGACTACCTTGTCTTCCAGCCCCGCTCCCCTGGCCGGCAGAGCAGCCATGATGAGCAGGAGCAAGACGGATAACATATGATGCCAAGGCTTCATCATAAACCTCGCC
Source organism: uncultured delta proteobacterium (assembly GCA_963817385.1). GTDB lineage: Bacteria > Desulfobacterota > Syntrophia > Syntrophales > UBA5619 > JAKAFS01. Next base: position 179,417 of record CAWFOM010000005.1, on the reverse strand, counting down.
TTACTGAGATTTGATATTTCCTCTGGTGAATTGTAGATGCGCGGGAGGTGAAAGTCAACGCGGTACTTGTTCGCTGGGATTTGTTCGTGCAGCCACCGATAAGCTTGCGGCGTATCCCCTTTTTTCATAAATCACGCTTAAATATAGCAAATCAAGTGTGGATGCTGGGTCACCGGAGCATTTTGTTGAATATGGATCGAAACGTAGGTATAATCCCGCCGTGAAAAAAAATGCCTTGTCAATTTCAATTTAGGAGTGCGATAATGAAGGTGTGTGTCGTTGGCGGGGTGGCGGGCGGCGCCACGGCCGCCGCCCGGTTGCGACGCCTCGACGAGAAGGCGCAGATCATCGTGTTTGAGAGGGGCAATTACATCTCCTTTGCCAATTGCGGCCTCCCGTACCATATTTCCGGCCGGATCAAGGAACGCAAAAGCCTGCTCCTGCAGACGCCGGAGCGCCTCTGGACCAATTTCCGGATCGAGGTCCGGGTGCAAAACGAGGTCCTGGCGATCGATCCGCATCGGAAGGAGGTCCGGGTCAGGAATCTGGCGACGGGCGATGAATACGCCGAATCGTACGACTACCTGGTCCTGTCTCCGGGGGCCTATCCCCTGATTCCGCCGATCGAGGGAAACGGCGCCGCGATGTTCATGAGCCTCTACGACATCCCCGGCATGGACGCCGTGATCGCCCGGCTCAACGATCAGCGCGTGCAGGAGGCGGTCGTCATCGGCGGGGGATTCATCGGCGTGGAGATCGCGGAGAATCTGGTCGACCGGGGGATCAAGACCCACCTGGTCGAGATGCTGGATCAGGTCATGACGCCCTTTGATCCGGAGATGGCCGGGATCATCCAGGCCCGGCTTGCATCCGGGGGGATTGACCTCCACCTCTCCGACGGTGTGAAACGGATTGTGGACGATGCTCGGGGCAGGGTCGTTCTGGCATCGGGACCGAACTGCCCGCCCAATTGGTGGTGAGCGCCGTGGGGGTGCGGCCCGAGATCAAATTGGCCCGCGAGGCCGGCCTGAAGATCGGCGCCACCGGCGGAATCGCCGTCGACGCGGCCATGAGGACCAGCGACCCCGTCATCTTCGCCGTCGGCGATGCCGTCGAGACCACCCATTTCGTCGGGGGGATGCAGGTGCTCCTTCCGCTCGCGGGTCCCGCCAACAAGCAGGCCCGCATCGCCGCGGACAACATCTGCGGCCTCGACTCCCGCTACCCCGGGTCGCTGGGCACGGCCATTGTGAAGCTCTTCGATCTGCAGGCGGCCGCGACGGGACTGAATGAAAAAACGGCCCGGAGAAATAACCTCGACTACCAGGCGATCCATCTCCATCCGCTCAGCCACGCCGGCTACTACCCCGGCGCCGCGACGCTGGCCCTGAAGCTCCTCTTCGAAGTACCAGGGGGCAGGATCCTCGGCGCCCAGTGCATCGGGACGGACGGCGTCGACAAGCGGATCGACATCATCGCGACCGCCATCCGCGCGGGCATGACGGTTTACGACCTGGAGCAGCTGGAGCTCGCCTACGCGCCGCCCTTCGGCTCCGCCAAGGATCCGGTCAACATGGCGGGCTTTGTGGGCAGCAACATCCTCAGGGGCCTCGTGGAATCGGTGACCTACGACCGGGCCGCGGCGATCGAGAACGCGCTCTTCGTCGACGTGCGGACCCGAAAGGAATTCGAGGCCGGCAATATTCCGGAGTCTATCAACATCCCCCGGGAAGAGCTGCGGGAACGGATCGGCGAACTCCCGAAGGACCGGGACCTGGTCGTCCTCTGTCGTTCCGGCGTCCGCTCCTACGCGGCCTGCCGGGTGCTCAAGCAGTACGGGTTCGCACGCCTGGCGAACCTCTCGGGGGGGTACATCAGCTACTGCCATTACACGGGAAAGACCGCGCCCCCCGAGGTGAAGGCTGGCTGACGGGGAATCTCACCCGGCGCGCTTCTCGAGAATGATCTCCGCGGCAATCCTGGCGGCTATCCCGCACACCTGGGGGCAGCCCGTCTTGCTGTGCCCGCCCGCATCGTGAAAGGCCGTCCTCTCCTCGGGGACGTACATGCGAAAGGCCTTGCCGAACTTCTTTTCCTGGATCTCGGCGCAGAGCGTCTTGCCGACTTCTTTATCGAACCGGTCATATACCCGGCCGGCCTCTTCCATCGCTTTTTGGTACTGCTCCCGATCTTCGAGTCGCTCGCGTCCCACGACGCAGCAGACCGCCATGATGGCGCCGGTCAGGGCCCCGCAGGTCTCGCCTCTCCGCGCCACGCCGCCGGCCAGGGCGCTCCCGGCCTTGAACACCTCGGTGCTGCCCACATTCATCTTTTCCTGCAAAGCTGCAAGAACGGACTGTGTTCAACCGAAATAGGTCATGTCATTTTCGATTGCCTTCTCATAGATTTCATTCAAGAGCACTTCCCGATTTTCCATGATTGTCTCCTCCGTTAGGGATACCAATGTGAATTACTTCCCGAAATCAGTCCCCTGCCACGCAACTGTGCACGAGACCTGAATTTTGTGTGACGAGGATAAGAGAACCAATCCGGCGTGTCAAGGCGTTTCTGGTGATTGCAGCATTGACGTTCCTCCTTTTTCAGAGGGCCGGCGGCACCACGCTGCTGACTCTTTCACATCCGCATGGACCTTCATGACGGAGAATACCGGTTGTATGTGCCCAAAGACTTATGATACCACCAAGGCGATGGAAAAGTTGATAACCGCCTACAGATTTGAACTGGTTGAGGACCATCACTCTCCCGGGAGCGGACGCTATGGGGTCCTTGTAACGCTGCCGGAGGATATCAGCGCCGTACTGCCATATCTTAACAGTATTCTCGATGAGACCTGGTACGACCAGGAGAACAAGGTCCTGATAGGAAGCAGTAACGGCTCGCAGATACGCCTTCCGCCCTCACGAAATCCAGATTGGGATGATTCCTGACGCATCCGCCGCCTCCCTGAGTGCCGGTGAGGTAGTGGAGCTGGTCAATCGGGTTTGGCTGGAGCGTGATCGCATGGTGCCTAGCTCCCGGGAACGGAAACTCCCGACCATTTACGCTCTTTTCAGATTGTTGCCCCGGGCACTCTGCGAGAAGCAGTGCGGCTACCCCTCCTGTCTTGCGTTTGCTGCAGACCTGCGTACCGGTGCGGCATCGTTAGAGCGGTGCCCTCTCTTGTCGACCTCTCAGTACGCGGACAACAGGAAGCAGATTGTCGCGATCTTTTTGGGTGATTAAGGTGCGTGTTTCCCCTGGAAAAAGGCGGCCATTATTCGTTTTCCTGACGCTCCTGACTCTGCTCTGCGCGCTCCTGTCGGCCTGCAGTGTGGTGAGGACTACCTACCGACTGACCAAGGGAACGGTCGTGATGGCCTACAAGGTTACGAAGTTTGCCGGCAAGACCGTTTACACGATCGGCGAATTCACCTTTGACGTGGTGACCGCGCCCCTCTCCTGGCCGATGACCCACGGCGAGATCGAAACCATCGACGGCCTCTCCCCCAAGGAGGCCATCGCCCAGGGCCGCGTCAAGGCCTCGCCCTACGTGGTTTTCGGCAAGCGCTATGAGCCCATGGGGGTCAAGCAGGCGGAAAGCTACCGGCAGCAGGGGATCGCCTCCTGGTACGGGGATGAGACCTACCGGAAGCCGGGCGGGCGCATGACGGCCAACGGCGAGGCCTTCAAGCCCGACGGTTTGAGCGCCGCCCACAAATACCTCCCCCTGCCCATCTTCGTGCGGGTGACCAATCTCTCCAACAAACGCAGCATCATCGTCCGGGTGAACGATCGCGGCCCTTTCGTGGACGGCCGCATGATCGATCTGAGCGCCGGAGCCGCCAGGAAACTGGGCTTCTATGAAGAGGGAACGGCCCGGGTGCTGGTGGAGACGGTGAACCTGGAGGGGTGATAACGGACACAGCGTTAGCTGAACTGAATATGAGATAGACGCGTTTACCGGATATGACCGCGCAGGCAAGACTTCAAATACTACTGTTCGGTTTGGCTGATCGGTCCAGCTCATTGAATTCGGTTCGAAATGTGGTAGGGCTGACTGTGTATTTTTCCGCTCACTGGAAAAAAGCATGTCTTCCTGAAGTGAATCCATAGTCGACATTGAAGAAATTTCTTTATTTCACTCAGAAATTTAGGATGTTGTTTCCTCAGCTATTATGATAAGAAGAAGCACGCTGGTTTTTTATTTACTGCGGAGGAAATGATGCAGGAGAAAAAGTTTTCTTTATCATCGTTTCTCGATCTTCCCTTCCTTATGTACCAGACAATCGAAAAAGATAGTTGGGTGTTACACACATTATGGGTGCGGCTTGAGGATTATCGGAAGTTTGTTTCTGACGAGAGCGGACACATGAGGAGGTCTCTCTTTGATTCAGACGGCTGGGACTTTTTGTCGACAAATCAAGCCAACGAACAAATAATACGCGCCCTTGCAGATCCGGCAGACCTTTGGACGCTGAATAATGGTGTTACCATGATAGCAGCAAACGCTTGTGTTGTAGGGCGGACAATGCAGCTCCAAGACATCCAGATCATTAATGGACTGCAACTAACGAAAATCATTTACTACCACTGCCAAGGCGACTCAGCTACATCTAAAGATAAAGATGGAGAGCTAATCATCAAGATCATTGTCACGTCGGACAAACAGGTTCGCGACCGAATAATTGAAGCTACAAGCTATCAAGGTCAACCGGTGACGATTGTCGACCTGAAAGCCATATGCAATGCAGAAAATTCAGCGCGATATAGAGGAAATTCTTGAGCACAACGTTTTGTACTACGAGCGAGAGGAGGGAGAAGTAACATGCATCCGCATTCCGCAGGGTACAAGAGAGTTGATAAGATCTATCGGGCAGCCATGACATGTCGACAGAAGTGCTTTGAAAATTCACCATTGAAAACCACGCTAATCGACCTTCCACAGCCAGCATGGATCGGTCCCATTTATTGGACGGCCTCAGTAAAAAAACTTGTGCTTTTGTTGAATCCGGGGGCAGGCAATAGCAAATTAAAGCGCGAAAGCAACCGGCCTTTCAAAAAAATCCTTCATGAATATAGAGATGGTAAGGTGGGACTCATCGAGCTTTTGTGTTACGCGAAAAAACATATGCAGGGATGGGGAACGCCAAAGGGAAGATTTTTGAAATTCTACCTTGACGGCTTAAAGTTAGATTTGGACGAGATAGCATTTGCAAACATCGCTTGGTGTGCTGATAAAGAAAATAAACATCTCCCCAAGATGCTTGATCGTTGCTTTCAATCGCATACGAGTGGTCTCATCAAAGCAATCGCCCCGGATGTTATTCTTCTCTCCGGGAACGGTACACACAACTTTTTGGCACAGGTTCGGCATATAGCTCGCAAGGCCGAAGTCATTACCATGATGCATTATGCCCATCGGGAAGGAAAGGAAAAAGAAGAAAGGGAGTTGAAGAACATACGAGCGAAGATAAGCAAAATCAGATAGAATGTGTGGTGAAAAAGATATGAAATGTTTAGTGATCACGAATAAGGAGAGGGGTAAGAAGGAAGGCCAATCTGATGCTTCTTTCTGGCAAGACCTTGTAGATGAAAACCTGAAGCATTTACAAAGGACGATCAGGAACGATGGACCATTTCCAACGCGGACGAGCCCAAACCAAAAATATGACCCATATTTTAAAAGTTGGGCAAAAATAATGTCAGCAAGCATTTCAAACGCATGGTGATGCACACGGCAAGGGTAAGGGAGCCGATGGAAGGTGCCGCTCTTTGGGAAGTTGAGAAATATTGGAGGGGACACCAATAATTTCATAAACAAGGTTGCGCTGTCGGGGACCCGTCTGATTCGATGATGTACGGGATGGTGTCACTTCGGCCCCTTCTCCAAATCAAGAGGAGATCAATGTAGCATGTTCACATGGAAACCGATCTATCGGGAAATTGCCCAGGCTCTGTTGGCTTATAGAGAGAGGCAGGCTGACTTGCTGGCCATACTAAAGGAAATGCATCAGGCTGGCCTGCCCGTAACTGGGATGAAGGATCGGGATGCCGCCGGGGCTGAGATTGCACTAGCTGAAATCGATCCATTCACGTTCTTTGCGAACTTCAATAGGGGCACGAAGGAAGACAGCCAGCGTAAGATTGTAGGCATTCTCAAGGAAAAGTTTTCACTTGTTTCGCCGGTTCCCAGTGATTTCCACGGCATTCCCTCGGCCAGCCTCCAGAATACATGGTTCTTTCCCTACGCTGGGGTTCGGGACGGAGGAGATGTTCCGGCGCTCTGGGATCTGGCTCAAGCCTGTCTGGTGATTCCCCCCGATGAGCTTGACGCTTCCCTCTTCGATCGCTGCCTGAAAGTGAAGCAGATCGGTGCGCCCAAGCTGACGATGGGGCTTTTCTGGCTCAACCCAGATGCCTATCTGGCCCTCGATTCCGTGATGGCTGACTATCTGGAGTCCAAGGGTATTTCGATATCACCCTATAAGGTTAAATCTCTTGGGGAGTATACGAAGATCATCGAACTGGTGCGGCAAAAACTTGGGACGGACTACCCGCAGATATCTCGCGATGCTTACCTGTATGCCAACCAGGTTCCGGCGACATCCGACGAGTTGGATGCTGGCCTAGCGTCGCTCCTCCAAAAGATGGCAGATGAGAACAAGATCAGTGTGCCGCAGGTGGTTGCGTATCTAATCCAGACTTCCGAAGACGGGGATGAGAGCGAGATCACGAATCGGCTCAAGATGATGCCAAGAATCAGGGACGTCTTGGGATCATCACCCGTGAATCTGGACGAGCTACAGAAGGTCTCGGTCAAGCTATGGGTTTTGGCCAATGGGCAGGACGCAATGCGCCGCAATACGTTTCTCAACTCGGTAGATGCGGTGGATACGATTGCCGCTCTGCTGGATGACACTGCGGGCATTGAGGAAACGGCGCGCATGGACGCTTTTATCGCAGCCGCGGCTGAAAAAGGGTACACGGATCCGAAGGGGAAGGATGCATCAGGCGCTGCCCAGTTCGCCAGCGTTCTGATGAGCGCAAAGCATCCAGACAGATACGTGGATTTTCGGGGTAACCGATGGAATCGATTGTTCACACTGATAATAGGGTCAAACAAGCGACTGTGCACAGGTAGTTCGTACGCCCGGAAAATCACCAAAGCCGGCAAGTTTGCGGCGTCCTTGTCGGCCACTCCCACATTCAAGAAGCACTTCGGAAGCGAGCGAGGTCCATGGAAAGTCGCGGGTTTGGCGTGGAACTTCAAGGATGGTCTTTTCAAGGTGAAAGGTGGGGTGCCACAAGTGAAAAGGTACTGGGCAGGTGGTTTTCTCTGGGGTGGCCAGTCCGGCAAAGGAGAGTCGCACTTGGATGAGTTCGTATCGGGCAACGTCTGGAAGACCGGCTACGCCAGGGATGCAACAGATAAGAAGCATATGGACCACTGGGTGGTGTTCGATCAGATCAAGCCCGGAGATGAATTCGCCATCAAGGGTTACGGGGGTCGCAATGATCTGAAGGTCCACTATGTTGGGGAGGTGCATGCCACCGACCGCGACAACGGTATTGTCACTCTCAAACGGCTTAATCGACCACTGTTCCACGGCAAAGCTCCCTCAGCGGGGGGTGGAAACTGGTTTGGAACCCTGTTGGAGGTCACCGACCCGGACGCCGTGCAGAAGGTTTTCCATGGGGCACACGCTTCACCATCTCCTGATCCCTTCCCCCTGAATTCCATCCTCTACGGTCCCCCAGGCACCGGTAAGACATACGCCCTCCAAAAAAAGTACATGGAGCTGTTTACCGAAATCCAGATGGTCACACGGGAACAGTTTGCCCAGGAACTTGTGGGGAGATGACCTGGCTGCAGGTGATCACCATCGTCCTCTATGACTTGAAATCGGCCAAGGTATCCGCCATTTTTGATCACCCTCTGCTGCAAGCCAAGATCCGCCTCTCGGCAAATCGGAATCCGAAGAACACAATTTGGTCGTGGTTACAGCAGCATACAAAGATAGACTGCCCGAACGTAAAAAATGCGCAACGGAATGAACCACTGATTTTCTGGAAAGATGAAAACTCCGTCTGGACCGTCGACCGAGATATGGTTGACGAGCAACTGCCGGAACTGATCGAAAAACTCAAGATGTTCCAAGAATTCAAGCCAATTGCCAAGGAGATCAAGCGATACGAATACGTCACATTCCATCAATCCTACTGCTACGAGGACTTCGTCGAGGGCATCAAACCCGTAATGTCCGAAGAGGTGGCCGAGACGCTGACCTACGAGGTCAAGCCGGGAATCTTCAAGAACATGGTTAACCTGGCCTTGAATGACCCCAACCACAACTACGCACTTCTGATCGATGAGATCAACCGCGGCAACGTGGCCAGCATCTTTGGCGAACTGATTGCCCTGATTGAAGAGGACAAACGCAAAGGGCGAACGAACGAACTCCGGGCGCAGGCTGCCCTACTCCCGAGAGGAATTCGTCGTCCCCGATAACCTCTACATCATCGGCGCCATGAATACGGCCGACCGGAGTGTGGAGGCGCTCGATACGGCCCTCCGTCGACGCTTCACCTTTGTGGCCATCTACCCCCAACCCGAACAGATTCAACAACCGGCAGGTTTGAAGTCGATCTCCGGAAGCTTCTCATAACAATCAATGGACGGATCGAGAAACTGTTGGACAAGGATCACTGCATCGGCCATTCCTACTTCATGGGAATTGAGAAGAACGATAACCCCCTTGACGAACTGCGCCTGATCTTCGCAGACAAAGATCCTGCCCTTGCTGGAGGAATACTTCTACGGCGATCCGGGCAAGATCGGCATGGTTTTGGGAGAGGCGTTCGTCACGAGAAAAGACGAAGCCATCGAGTGGGCGGCAGGGGACTGGGGCACGGATGATTTCGAAGAACGACACGTCTACACGTTGCAGGATCCCATGACGCTGAACGATCGAGGATTTCCGGTCAGTCTATGAGTAATAGAATCCAGGTTTTCGAACATACATCGCTATCCGACGAAAGAGCCTGGTTTTAACGATCGTCCACTTCCAGTCTCTGGTGCAGTACAACGAACGCCATGGCAATCGGTTCTTTGCCGTCGGCTTGAACCGTATCCATTTCCGTAACTATGTCGGGGTCATTCAAGTCGGGAATCTGACGATTGAGATCCTGCCCAAGGCGGACAAGGATCCTGATTCAGACAACCCAAAGGAGAAATGGCAGAAGGCGCTGATCGAGATGCTCCGTCAGTCCGGATTCATCCGGGTGGAATCAATGTCCGATGCCCGGTTGCGACTGCGCATCGTCTTCATTACTCGATATCTTCTTTGAATCCTTTCTGGCGGAGGTCGATGAGCTGGTGCATCACGGTCTGGTTCAGAAAGTATCGCCAAACCTGCGGAAATCTTCCGCCCTGAAAGGCCGCATCCTCTTTCAACAGCAGCTCACCAAGAACCTTGTCCACCGCGAGCGCTTCTTCACGGCCCACGTGTTCTATGACCGGAACAATCCCTTCAACCAGATCCTGCGTGTCGCCCTGGACGTGCTCATCCGAGTTTCGTCCAATCCGCACTTGGTCGGCCTTGCACAGTAGTCTTGACAATCTTTTCGAGGATGTGGGAGATTGCTGTCACGGAACAGACCTTCGAGCAGCCTCCCGTTCACCCGGAACACAGAACGCTATCGCAGGGCGCTGCAACTCGCCCGCCTGATCCTGCTGAACTATTGTCCGGATGTCTGCGGCGGCAGAGAGAATGTCCTGGCGATCCTGTTCGACATGAATTCCCTGTTTGAACGCTTTGTCTATGCCCAACTGAAACGGGAGGAGGCGAAGCAGGCACCGCGCCAAGGTTTCGTTCAAGGCCCAAGTGTCCCGCCGTTTTTGGACGGCCGACGGCATGCAGAAGTCCATCCGTCCCGACATCATTGCCCAGATCGGTACCGGTCCCGATGCGAGAAGGTCGTCATGGACACGAAATGGAAGATCCCCAGTCGACGGTAAACCGGGCGACGCCGATCTCCAGCAGATGCACGCATACAACGTCCAGTTCGGGGCACAGCGAAGTTTTCTCATCTATCCGAAAGTCGGCACAGAAGCGGATGTTGAAGGGAGGTTTCTCCAAGGGGAAGCGCTTCCGCCATCCTTTGACCACAACTGTGGCATGGTATTTCTGGAGCTGTTCGACGGCGAATATTTAAGGCACGATTTGGGTAAACATGTAATGGAGATGCTCACCTGCTTGAGTTGAGCTTTGATATCAGATGGATTATCAGACGCCTTCTCTCTTTATCAAGTGCTCGTACGTAACACTGCGATGAAAGGTGCCACGTAAAAGAACACGCCCAATTTAACGACTTCAATAAATAGTAGATGAGACGTAACCAGTTCACTCATGCCTTAGCGCCATGATAGGATCAGGCGGGCGGCCTTGAGCGCCGGGAAATAGCCGAAGATCACCCCCACCAGCGCCGAGAAGAGGAAGGCGATCAGGACGATCCCCCGTTGAAGACGAAGGGCACGTGGAGCGATCACCTTATCCATCGTTCGCCAGGGCATAACTTGTGCTGCGACCGCCTCCCGGCTCTTTCACCAAAACACCACGCTTCACCAGATCATCGATGTCCCTCAGGGCGGTATCCTGCGAGCATTTGGCCAGTTTGGCCCATTTGGAAGAAGTCAGCTTGCCTTCAAAACCGTCGAACAGCCGGTTGATGACGGCTCGCTGGCGTTCATTGAATGGCTTGTGAGCATGAGCCTCCCAGAAATGGGCCTTATGGAAGATGCCGGCCAGGATATGTTCCGCGCCGTCAATGGCGCGATCAAGACACCCCAGGAACCATTCAAGCCAGGGGGTTATGTCCAGGCCGCTTCTTTGGGTCTTTTCCAGCATATCGTAGTAGGCGTTTCGCTCCAGGCGAATTTGCGCCGACATGCTGTAAAAACGCTGCGTGCTATTTTCCGAACGCGCCAGAGCCATATCGGCAATCGCCCGGGCAATCCGGCCGTTGCCGTCCTCAAAAGGATGGATCGTTACAAACCAGAGATGCGCCAGACCTGCCGCCAAAACCGGATCGATAGATTGGGGACCGTTAAACCATTTCAGGAAAGCGATCATCTCCTTGGGAACACGCTTGGCTTCAGGGGCCTGATAATGCACCTTCTCCCGGCCAATCGGGCCGGAAACCACCTGCATGGGGTCGGATTTATCATCACGCCAGCGGCCAACCGCGATTTTGTGCATGCCGCTGCGCCCGGTCGGAAACAGAGCGGAGTGCCAGGCAAACAGACGTTCCTCGGTCAACGGATCGGCAAAATGCCCGGTGGCATCGAGCATCATTTCAACAACCCCCTCGACATGCCGGTCAACCGGTATAAGTCCGCCGATATCGAGTCCCAGTCTGCGGGCGATGGAAGACCGCACCTGGTCTCTATTCAGCTTCTCACCTTCGATTTCGCTGGATTTGAGAACATCCTCAGTCAGGGTTTGCAGTACGGCTTCGCTACGGAGCGAAAAACCCAGCCCCTCCATACGCCCGATGAGCCGCCCCTGCCGATGACGTACGCCGGCAAGCTGCCCTGCCAGCCGCTCCTGGCTCCAAGTCAGTTTCGGCCAATTCTTCCGATTGTGGATGTAGTTCATAATTCTCCGACACTCCTTGGTGATAGTATGCCGCGTATTCGCCGCAAAAAGCAAGAACAATCTCCGCATTTGTTGCGGCGAATAAGGCCGCTATTCACCGCAGGCCAAACAGGAGGCCCGCATCGCTCCTTTCTTGAGGCTGTTACTAAAGTGTCATTTCATGCGTTCAGGCAGCATTTCTTGTATTTGCGGCCGCTGCCGCAGGGGCAGGGATCGTTGCGCCCGACTGCGGGATGCGCCTTGACCTCCGCGTCGCGGAGAAGCTGCATGATCCGCTCGGGCGGTTCCCCGGCCAATCGCAGCGCCGCCATTTGCCCGGTGGTGGCGCGGCAGTAGGCGAAGAACCTGCGATAGCCCGCACACAGGTAGTTCAGCCCCGCTTCGCCGTCCGGGGTCCGGATGATGCGATCCTTCGGGCATCCCCCGTTGCACATGGCCCTGACGTCACACTCCCGGCAGCAGCGGGGCAACGCCTCCCGCTTGGCCTGCCCGAAGGCGAGTTGCGCCGGATGTTCGATGAGTTCGATAAGCGGGGTCGTGCGGATGTTGCCGAGGCAATGCCCGGGGTCGACGAAGTGATCGCACGAATAGAAGTCGCCGTTGTGCTCGACGACCGGGACATCCCCGCAGGTAGGCCGAAAGATGCACAGGGAATGGTCCTGGCCGTATGCCGGCCTCGCCGCCTCCTCGAACATCTGCACGATGATCCGTCCGATGTCCTGCCGCACCCACTCGCCGAAGATGGCGCACAGGAAGGCGCCGAACGCTTCCGCCGGCACGGTGCGGGCGCTCACGCCGCCCTGGGGAGCCGGCTCCTGCTCGACAAGCGGGATGAAGCTGATGTACTGGGCGTTGATCTCCTTGAAGAAGCGGTACACCTCGAGGGGATGCCGGACGTTCCCGGCATGCACGACACACAGGAGATCGACCGGGACCTTGTGTTTGCGCAGGAGCCGATAGCCCTGCATCACCTGCCGGTGCGTGGGCCTCCCGTCCCTGGTCGCGCGATAGACGTCGTGCAGCGCCGCTGGACCGTCGAGGCTGAGCCCGACGGCTAAAATGTTCAGCCGCAAAAAAGCGGCACCAGTCGTCGTCGAGGAGCACGCCGTTCGTCTGGATGCCGTTGGTGATACGCCGCCGGGGGGCAGGTGTTTGCGCTGGAGCCCGGTTATCTTGCGGAAATAGTCTATCCCGAGCACGGTCGGCTCGCCGCCGTGCCAGAAGAAATTGATCTCCGGTTCAGGGGCGATTGCGATCTGTTGGCGGATGTACTCCTCCAGCAGATCGTCGGGCATGCGAAACGACTCGCTGTCCGGGTAGAGCAGGTCCTTATGCAGGTAGTAACAGTAGCGGCAATCGAGGTTGCAGGCGGCCCCTGCCGGTTTTGCAAAGATCTGGAATTCCCGTGAAGCTTTGATCACGCTCCCCTCCGAAAATTCTCCACCAATGTCATACCGGCCCCGTATCGGGTACGGGGTAAACTCCAGCCGGTATCCAGGAATGTCGGCTACCTGCAAACACGCTGGACCCTGGCCTTCGCCGGGGTGACGACTCATTACGAGGCCGTCAATTCGTGGACTGCATTATACCGGTTATCGATTATGTGGCTATCATAGTGAATCGCCGTGAGGCAACCGAATTCTTGCTTTCCGACCTCCCTGCCGGATCCTCCATCCGAAAGAGTGGGCCGAGAAGTTGCCTCCCGTTTACGAGAACGAGTATACTACGGAACATTCCACGAGACCGAAGCATCTTTTTGAAGGAGGAAAAACACCCATGGATTGCGTCGAGAAAAAGCGGAAAGGAGTCACTCGAAGGGATTTCATCAAGGGGACTGCGGCCGGAGCAGTGGGGGGAGTGGTGGCGGGTGCGGCAGGGACGGTGCTTGCGGCGTCGAAGGCGGAGCCGAAGCCCGCGCAGCCCGCCAAGGGGATGTCGTCCGAAGCCATGTGTGCGGAGATCGTGAAGATGCGCGGGCACGAGGGCGACACGATCGATGCATACCTGGCGCGTCCCACGGGACCCGGCCCCTACCCCGGGGTCGTGGTGATCCATCACATGCCCGGCTGGGACGAAGCGACGAAGGAGATCACCCGCAAATTCGCGCACCACGGCTATGCGGCCATCTCGCCGAATCTGCATTTCCGCGAAGGCAAAGGGACGCCCGAGGAAAACAGCGCCAGCGTGCGGGCCGCCGGCGGCATGCCGGATAACCGCACCATGGGCGATGTCGAAGGCGCCATCCGGTATCTCCGCGCCCTGCCGTATCTCAACGGCAAGGTCGGCATCATCGGCTACTGTTCCGGGGGCCGGCAAGTCTACCTGGCCGCGTGCACGCTCAAGGGGATCGACGCCGCGGTCGACTGCTACGGCGGCGGTGTCGGGGCGGGCAAGGAGGGACTGACGCCGCGTCAACCCGTTGATCCGATCGACTACACGAAGGACCTGAGCTGTCCTTTGCTCGGGCTCTTCGGCAGGGAGGACAAGCGTCCCTCGCCCGAGCATGTGGCGAAGACCGAAGCGGAACTCAAAAAATGGGGAAAGACCTACGAGTTCCATTCGTATGATAATGCCGGCCACTCCATCTTCGCGGTGGATCGTGCGGATTATCGGCCGGTGGCTGCGGTCGACGGATGGAACAAGGTCTTTCAATGGTTTGGAAAATATCTCCGCTGATCCTTCATATGAAAAAACGCGCCTAACGTCTTCCCTTGCGGCCATCGACGCGGTGGCGTATGGTGCTTTGGACGGCTTCGCGCAGCGGCCATGAAGGCCGGCGGGATAAGCAGCGCGGTCGTTGGAATCGGTATGATTCGACATCGGACACTATTGAGGAGATTCGGATATGGTCACCAGCCAGGCTGTTGCAGACATCATCTGTAGCCATAAGATTCAAAGACTGGGTTATCTTCCCTGCGATAAGCTCAAATGGCTCTTTGCCAGATTGGAAAAGAAGATTCCCCTCTGGCATCTGAGCCGGGAAAATACCGGGGTCGCAATGGCCTTCGGTTATGCAATGGGGCAAGGAAGGGCGGCATTGCTCATGCAGAATACCGGACTCGGGAATCTCATTACCGAACTCATGACCCTGCCGGTTCTGTATGGGCTGCCCTTACCGCTGCTCGTGAGTTGGCGCGGGCATTATCGGGAAAACATCGAGGCGCAGACGATACTGGGCGAACGGGTGATTCCCATGTTGCGCGGGCTGGAAATCCCCGTAACCACTGTTGATACTCCCGACGATCTCGGAGAACTGGAAGCCGGCCTGGCTGCATGCTTCGAAAAATCCGAAGCGCGGGTTTTTTTGTTGTCTCCGCAATTGTGGGAAGGCGAGAAACTTGATGAGACACCCGAAGAGGGCACCCCCCGGATAGCTCCTGTCAACGTAGTGGCGGAAGGCTTCAAGGGTGTACCTGAGTTGACGCGCTATCAGGCGATTCGCGTCATTCTCGAGGGCCTGACCGAAGAGCATGTGCTGATCGCTCAGATCGGCTTCCCTGCCCGGGAGGCTTGTGCCATCAGGGATCGGGAACGAAATATCTATCTGCTGGGGGCTCTCGGATCGGCAACGCTGGTCGGGATCGGACTCGCAGAAGCCCGCCCTGATCTGCGAATCATCGTCCTGGACGGAGATGGTTCCTTCGTCCTCAACCCGAATCAGATGTTGGAACTCGGCCGCCATTGTCCGAAGAACCTCACCGTGGCCCTGCTGGACAACGGCTCATGGGGCTCCACAGGCTCGCAACCGACGCCCACTTCGTACGGCTTAAACCTTGCAGCCTGGGGCGCTGTCCTCGGAACACCCAAATGGCAGCGGGTCCTCAACTCCTCTCAGTGGCAGGCCTTGGGCTCGCAGAGCGGGCAACTGGTGCACTTCCTCATTCGTCCCGGCAATGCCGAGGTGCCTCCCATTTCGATCCCGGCCAAAGAGATAACCAAGCGGTTCCAGCGCGCTATCTCGCGTCGGTGATCGAGCCCGCTTTCCTTCCTCTCCGGGGTTGCCTTGCGCGGCCTAATCTGGTGCGATCCTCAAGACGTATGCGTTTATAGGGTGCAACGCGGCAGCATGCAGACTTCAAATACTAAATGTTCAGGACGGCTGATCGAGACAGATCAATTAATGCGGAGCGAAAGGTGCAATTTTAGGAGGGAAGTATTTCCGGTGATCGGGGGGCTCCGGTCCTTCCTGTAGTCCACAAATAGTCAACCTCGACGAAGACACTGTATTTCAATTCGTAATGATCACATCTACGGCGATCCCGAATATTCTTGGTGTGAATACATAAATAAAAGTAGCTTACCCATAGAATCGCCTTGACTTTGCTATAATCGTGCATATTGTAAGGAAAAGTTAACATCACGAAATATTTTATGATTTAATTGGCAATAAGCCTGACTAATCAGGCACGAGGCAGAAAAGGAGTGTGTCAAGATGCAGGAAGAACGAATGAAAGTTGCACCCGTAACAGTAGCGTATGCAGACGGGGAACAACACAAGCTGGTCGTGGAGTTCCAAATCCCAGGAGCGCCAACGGAGACCATCGATGTAAAGATCCTTAAAGATGGTGTTTATTTATTGGCACCAGCAAGGGACATTGAGTACGTTTCGGCACTGGCTTTGACTTGGCCGGTGAAACCTGAGAATGCCGAAGCGATATACGAGCATGGATTGCTCCGAATTGAGGTGCCTTTTAAAGATCCAATGGAAGATGCGGTGAAAGTCGCCATCAAGACAGGCGTTGGGGAAACCAAGACCAAAAGGATTGCAGCCAAATGACCCGCTAGTGAGTTTGGTTTTTATCAGAGGGGGAAAATAATTGATATTTGAGCCCCTGTCTCATTGGTGATGAGGAACAGTATTTTATAATCGACGAGATACTGCGATGCACGTATTGAGTCTATTCTACTGGATGTTAACGAAAAGAGAATCATAGGGTCTTT
Source organism: uncultured delta proteobacterium (assembly GCA_963817385.1). Taxonomy (GTDB): domain Bacteria; phylum Desulfobacterota; class Syntrophia; order Syntrophales; family UBA5619; genus JAKAFS01. The sequence goes on along the minus strand of CAWFOM010000005.1, from coordinate 162,819 downwards.
GTGGTGATTGTCACCCTTATAGACCGGATGTTAAATGATAGACTCCAGTAAAAGACAAGACGGCATAGGTGGTTCTCGTCTTTTTTATTTTCTGAATCCTTCCGAAAGAAAACCCCTTAATAGGCGAAACATCCTTTTTTGAAAGGCGAAATGAATCATGGCAAAGAAGGAAAATGCAGAGAAGTCTATAATATTGGGGAAAAGGTCGGGCTATCAGATTGGAAGACACAGAAGCAAAGCGGAAAAAGAAGATACCAAAGTAGCAAAAGAGAAAGATCCTGATCCATGGGGAGTACCGGAGCGCGGTGAGTGACGTTCCCGTGGCGAAGGGTACAAAGGTCCGGGTGATCCGTGTGGAGCATCTGAAAATCAGGATAGAACCCATCGAACAGTAAAAGGAGGTCAGTGATGTTAGACATGTTAGCGATGTATCCGCTTATCATCGTGGTTGTTCTGGTCGTCATGTTCCTCGCGTCGGCCATCCGGATCCTCAACGAGTATCAACGGGCCGTCATCTTCCGTCTGGGGAGGATCATCGCCACAAAGGGACCGGGGATCATCATCCTGATACCGATCGTCGACAAGATGGTCAGGATCGACATGCGGACGATCACGATGGATGTTCCGCCGCAGGACGTCATCACCCGGGACAATGTGTCCATTAAGGTGAACGCCGTTGTTTATTTTCGGGTCGTGAATGCGAACGCCGCCGTGATTGATGTGGAAAATTACCTCTACGCGACGTCGCAACTCTCCCAGACGACCCTCCGGAGCGTCTGCGGCCAGATGGAACTGGACGAAATCCTCTCGCAGCGGGAGAAGATCAACCTCCAGCTCCAGGGGATCCTGGACCGGAGCACCGAACCTTGGGGAATCAAGGTTTCTCACGTCGAGGTCAAGCAGATCGATCTGCCTGAGGAGATGAAACGGGCCATTGCCAAACAGGCTGAAGCGGAGAGAGAGCGGCGGGCAAAGGTTATCAATGCGGAAGGCGAGTTCCAGGCCGCCCAAAAGCTGATCGATGCGGCGGCGCTCATGGAAACGCAACCCATGTCACTGCAACTTCGCTATCTCCAGACCTTGAACACGATCGCGGCAGAGAACAACTCCACGATCATCTTCCCCGTCCCGCTCGACCTGTTCAAGCCATTCATGAAACTGGCAGAAAAGAGCTGATTGCGCATTAGACGGTAAGGGTTGCTGATGTGGAATCCCGACTAACTTCAGAAGGTATGAAGGTAAAAATCGAATCACTGGAAGCTAATAGGCCTGCTCATGCCATAATCGAGTATGCTCAAAAAAATAACATGAATATGATTGTCATTGCCACCCACGGTTATACCGGAATGAAAGGGATGATGATGGGAAGTGTTGCGTTTGGTGTTCTCCATCAGTCTCATGTACCCGTGTTGTTGATAAGACCAGAAGCTTGCCGCGTATAGAGAGTATCTAAAACAATGTCCTGACAAATGCAGGGCTATTTCTGACCCTGCATTTGTAATTTTTAGCTCTCGAAGAAGACTGATGTTTCACATCCCTGGGATATACTATTTCCATTTTTTTCAATCTTATATAGTATTTACCTCCCTATCTGCTTACCTTTAATCCTCATTGTTCTATGATTATCTGCACTATACTCTAACTTAAAATGATTAAACTGCTGTCACAGGCGATTGCTTCACTGTCAGGTTCAATAGGGAAGTGTGGATTGGCCGAAAATACATCGTTTCTTGTAAGAGGGCGATATTTATTGCTGAGTCGATTATCACACAGAGTAACGATAAACTAATCAATGGAGGTGTCACATGCGCATGATGATGAAAGTGTCCATTCCGGTCGAAGCAGGCAACAGAGGAATAAAAGAAGGCATTCTTCCCAAGACAGTCATGGAATTCGTGGAAAAGATGAAACCGGAAGCCTGTTACTTTACTCCCGAAGGCGGGAAACGAACGGCATTCTTTTTTTTCGATCTTGCAGATCCAACAATGCTTCCGAGTTCAGTAGAACCTTTCTTCATGAACCTGAATGCAGGTATTGAAATGTCACCAGCGATGAACCTTGACGACATGAAGGCTGGGGTCGAGAAGGCGATGAAGCGAACTTGATATTCTATCATGACACAATTGGAGGAAGGAAAAGATGGAATCGATAAAACGCTCTTCTTTCTACCTCTTGCTGATGGTGTGCCTGAGCACGATGGCCTGTACCGGTCAACTATTCCGCGATTTTGGTCGGATCACCTTCAGCAATGAGACGACCAAGTCCTTTGAAAGCTACTCTGTCAACACGGATTTCCGCTACTACATCAGTGGTCCGGACATCTACCCCGAAGTCATCATCGGACTTCACAGGGATTACCATCTTGATACCCAATCCCTATGGAAAGATTTGGCAATGACGCCGGCGGTGATGCAGAATCTCGTCGGGAACATGAAGGAGAAGGCATCCGCCCGCATGCTTTTTCTGTACGGATTCGAGTTGGTAGATCCTAAAGGCAAACCAATCGGTGTCTGGTACTCACTCAGGTCGACGGTGTCATGTCTACAAATGCAAAAGAATGGGACCGTCAGGATCGATACACCCGATATGGAAACCCATGAAACGCTAAACGGGGAAGGGGGTTGCATGCAAAGCAGTTAAACGAATGCTCAAGGTTAAGTTAAAGTTGATCGGGGAATGAAATGTCATTTTTTTGTTGATTTTCTCGGGCTATCGGCTATAGTTACCGCCAATCAAAAGAGTCCTCCTTGCTGGCCAATACGATGAGGCGCTGCTCGCCCTAAGTTAAGGTTAACGTTTATAGGAAATTCAGTATCACAAACCAAATCGGAGGAAACCATGCTGACCAAAATATTGCGCTGTCTTTTGTTAGTCATGTTTGTCGCGACGAGTGCGTACGCACAAAACTATCCATCTAAACCGGTACGCATTATTGTACCCTATGCACCAGGCGGCAGCGTCGATTCCGTAGCACGTTTGGTTGGCCAGAAGTTTACCAAAGAGTTCGGCCAGCCATTCATTATTGAAAACCGAGCCGGTGCCTCTGGGAATATCGGCACCGATTACGCGGCAAAGGCCGCCCCCGATGGATACACGCTGCTGATGAGCAGCTCCCCCCCCCTTGCTGCGAATATCCACCTTTTCAAAAAGTTGCAGTTTGACCCGTTCAAGGACTTTGCACCGATCATGCTGATCGCCAATCAACCCAACGTGCTGGTACTGAATCCTTCAGTACCAGCAGGGAACGTCAAGGAGCTCATTGAATTGGCTAAATCGCGTCCGGGCAAGCTTACTTTCGGTAGTTCCGGCGTCGGAGCTTCCCAGCACATGGCGGCTGAACTTTTTATGATGATGACGGGTGTCAGTATGAAGCACGTTCCATATAAAGGCGGTGGGCCCGCCATGGTCGACCTGATCGGGGGCCATATCGATTTGATGCTTGAAACCGCGCCATCATCGATACCTTTCGTAAATTCGGGCAAGGTTAAGGCATTGGCTGTAACGACGTTGCAGCGCTCTGGCAGGCTGCCCAATGTACCAACGCTGGACGAGGTAGGATTAAAGGGCTACGAATTCCGCGGCTGGATAGGGCTTGTCGCGCCGGCAGGGACGCCCAAGGAAATCATTACAAAGCTTCATGACCAACTTCAAAAGGACGTCGCGGGTGATTTGCGTAAGCAGCTCGATGAAATGGGGCTCGATATCGCTGGCGGCACACCCCAGCAGTTTGCGGATTTCATCCGCAAAGATTCCGACATGTACGCCAAGCTCGTCAAGGCGGCTAACATAACGCCGCAATGATATGGCCTCTCAAGGCTTGTAATTCCTATTAATTATTCGTGAGTCACCCAGCTGGCGACGCCCGGGGTGGCTCGTGGCTTGAAAACAACATTCCAAGTTTAACTTCCACTGATTGAAAGGGTGAATGAAATGGTAAAAGTCCTTAAAGGTAAAAAAATATTTACCGGTTATGAAGTAATCCATGACGGATTTGTGGTCATTGACGGAGAAAAAATTGTTGGCGTGGGAACAGAATCAAGAATGAGTATACAAGACGAAAGCGAAATCATCGATTTTGGTGACAATATGATTTTGCCCGGTTTAATTGACGGCCATACCCACTTAGCGTTAAGTGCTCAAATGCCCAACTACGCGGCAACCATGAAAGACGATACGTTAACCTTAACCCTTCGCTCAGCCCGAAATATTCGTTGTGATTTATTATCCGGCGTTACCACGATGCGTTGCTTAGGAGAAAAAGACTTTATCGATGTGGCAATCAAAGACGCCGTTGAGAAGGAATTAATACCAGGACCAAGGTTGTTGATTAGCGGCAAAGGTATCCGATCCAGTTATGGCCATGGTATCATGGGGACACCGTTTGATGGCGTAGAAGAGGTCAGAAAAGCCGCCCGTATCAATATTCACGACGCGGGTGCCGATCAGGTGAAGGTATTTGTAACCGGCAGCAAAGGTGAATTCAGAAACTTTAAGTTTGGAACCGAACGTACGATGGAACGCAATGAAATGCAGTCACTCATGACCAAAGAAGAAATTCAAGCGGCTGTAGGGACGGCTCATTGTGTGGGTAAAAAGGTGGCGGCGCATTGTTATGGAGGTGTAGGGCTAAAACACTGTGTTGAAGCCGGTGTTGATACAATCGAACACGGAATCTATATGGATGATAACGACATAGAAATGATGCTCAAAGCAAAAGCATGGTTAACGGTTACTCAGAATGGCTATTTAAGCGATCAAAGAATTATCAATAGAGGTACCCCTGAGCTAACAAGAGGTTTTGTAAAGTTTCGGGATGACATCCGCGCCGCATATACCAAAGCTGTCCATTCCGGTCTGAGGTATACGTTGGGCACGGACGGAAATCACGGCGGTTTTGCTTATGAACTAGAGACTTTGGTTAGTTTCAATATCGAACCGATTAAGGCTTTACAGGCGGCAACTACAGAGGCTGCTTGCATGTGCGGGGTTGATGAAAAAGTAGGTTCCCTGGAAGCAGAAAAATTCGCAGATATCTTGATTGTTGAGGGTGATCCTTTGACTACAATTAGCGATATCCGGAAAGTGAAGGCTGTTTTTAAGGGCGGTAGAAGAATGGATGATGTGAGTCAGTGGTGAGCATCATCATCACAGTGATCGAAGCCACCGCAGACTGGGAGCTGCTTGCAATGCCGAGGCAGGCAATTGTTCACTCCTACCACATGATAGCTTGCTTATCCTGAAGGCGCAAAATGGGTACCGGATGCAAGAGGCTTTTATGTCGACTTGTTGGGGAGCGTGAGTCGACCACAGGGAAACTCGGCTGACATGACCCAATGAGCTGAAGCATGAAAATTAAGAGTCAAAAAGATTTTTACTCCGGTGTTTTGTTTATAGCGGTGGGCATCGGTTTTGTCTGGGGTGCCACTCGTTATGAGATTGGTGTCGGCTCCAGTATGGGACCGGGATATTTCCCATTGATGCTGGGGGGCTTGATAGCCATTCTAGGGCTCATAATTACAGTCAAGGCGCTGGTCATCAAAACCGGAGACGGAGACAAGATTGGTACTTGGGCTTGGAAACCCCTGGCTTATATTCTGGGTGCTAATTTGGCGTTTGGCGTATTGCTTGGTGGCCTGCCCAGTATCAAGCTGCCCACTACCGGTTTGATCGCAGGGATTTACATCCTGACCCTCGTCGCCAGTTTGGCAAGTGACGCCTTTAAGATCCGTCAAACGATGATTCTCGCAACCATCTTGGCAGTGGGCAGCTATCTCACGTTCATTGTGCTGCTGAAATCGAATATTCCTGTGTGGCCTGCCTTCATTACCGGTTAAGAAAGCTGAAAAGATGGATTTAATTTCAAACCTGCTTTTAGGCTTTAGCGTAGCCATCACGCCCATGAATGTGATGTACGCGTTTATCGGCTGCTTTTTAGGTACCCTTATCGGTGTACTACCGGGCATCGGGCCGGTCGCCACCATAGCTATGTTGTTGCCCGTTACTTACGTTTTACCCCCTGTGTCGGCATTGATCATGATGGCAGGACTTTACTATGGAGCGCAATATGGTGGATCGACCACCTCTATTCTAGTTAATTTGCCCGGTGAGCCCTCGTCAGTTGTGACCTGTATTGATGGTTATCAGATGGCCCGGAAGGGTCGTGCCGGCCCGGCTCTGACTGCCGCCGCGCTGGGTTCCTTTTTCGCCGGTTCGGTGGGAGTTTTGGTTTTAGCCGCGTTTGCAGCGCCACTAACAGAACTGGCCTTCAAGTTCGGGCCCTCAGAATACTTCTCACTCATGGTGCTGGGTCTGATTGGCGCGGTGCTGCTGGCCACGGGTTCATTGCTGAAGGCCATTGCAATGGTCCTGCTGGGCTTGCTCCTAGGGGTTGTGGGAACAGACATTAATTCTGGTGTCGCGCGCTTCAGTTTGAACATTGCCGAACTGGCGGATGGCATCGGATTTGTGGTAATCGCCATGGGTATCTTCGGCTATGGTGAAATCATTAGTAACCTTGGGCAATCGAAAGAAAAACGTGAGGTGTTCACGACCAAAGTGCATGGCCTTTTCCCCACTAAAAAAGACTTCAAAAACATAACGCCCGCAGTTTTACGTGGGACAGCCGTTGGTTGCATGCTTGGCATCCTACCCGGTGGTGGTGCCCTGCTGGCTGCCTTTGCCGCCTACGCCCTCGAAAAGAAAGTCACCACGAGGCCGGACGAAGTTCCCTTTGGACAGGGCAACATCCGCGGCGTTGCATCACCGGAGTCGGCCAATAACGCCGGGGCACAAACGTCATTCATTCCTTTACTTACACTTGGAATCCCGACCAATGCGGTGATGGCATTGATGGTAGGTGCCATGACCATCCACAATATTCAGCCAGGACCGCAGGTTATAACCAACAACCCAGAGCTTTTCTGGGGTCTGATTGTCTCCATGTGGATTGGGAACCTGATGCTCGTGATTTTGAACCTGCCACTTATTGCCATTTGGATCAAGATGCTGACGGTTCCTTACCACTTCCTGTATCCCGCCATAGTGCTGTTTTGTGCCATCGGAGTATACTCCACCAATAACAACGCCTTTGACATCTGGATGGTGGGAATATTCGGTTTCATCGGCTATGTGTTCATCAAGCTCGGTTGCGAACCAGCCCCTCTTCTCTTGGGTTTTATTCTGGGCCCAATGATGGAGGAGAACCTGCGCCGCGCACTCCTGATTGCTGACGGTGACTGGTGGCGTGCGTTCATGATGCGTCCGTTGTCGGCTACCCTGCTGGTACTGGTTGCATTGCTGCTTCTGATCGTAATGCTTCCAGGTATTAAAAAGAAGCGCAAAGAAGCATTTGGAGATGCGTAAAGCTTTTTTAGCACTACAAATGGGCACTCTGTAAATTCGTTCCACGTCAGGTGACAAGATATTCAGTGGCGGTCAGGACCAGAAATCAAACCAACGCCCTCCTGGAAGAGCATCTGCCCCGATACATTGCCTCTTGCCTGGTCTCATACCTGTAGCGGCGGATCCGTTCGCTCTTAAGCACACCCAAGAAGCTACCCTTTGGAGCGTTGTCATAGCAATGCAACATGCCATCACTTGTTCCACGAATGAGGAAAGGAATTGAAATTGTCGTCGTCGATCGGGCCCAGATGGCGCCGCATGGTATGCCGGTTGAATCTGTGAGAATTCACGGCGCGCGCATTCCCCGTGGCGTGTTGCGGGGAATGCGCGCAAAGACGGACAATAATCACCGGGGAACCGGGGCAATGCCGACCTTCTCCGCAAAGGCGTCCAGGGTCTTCATGACCTCCGGGGAGACGGGGATGCCGCTTTGGCGGTACTCCTGCTCCTTCAGATACTCGATCTCGCCGGGCATGAAGATCCCGGCCGAGCCCTCCATCAGCGGCGCGGCCTTCAGTTCGTCGATCAGCCGGCCGACCAGATCCTTGAATGAATCGGGCGCGAGGAAGGTCCCGATGTCGATCGCCATGAAGAAATGCCCCAGGTTCGTGGGGGTGGTGGTCTTGTCGAACCAGAGGGGGATCTCGCTCAGGGTGGCCGCCCTGCTCAGGACGCCCGAGAGGATCTCGATCATGATCGCCATTCCGAAACCCTTGTAGCCCATCGGCAGCAGCGTCCCGTTGGGGAACATGTCCGCCGGGTTGTCCGTCGGGCGGCCCTTCTCGTCGAGGATCCAGCCGAGGGGGATCTTCGTCCCCTTGACCGCCTCCAGGCGGACCTTCCCCCCGGCGACCACGCTCATCGCCATGTCGAGAACGAGGGGATAGGGTTTATTCGTCGGAACCGTGATCGCCAGGGGGTTGTTCCCGATCGCGGATTTACCCCCGCCCCAGGGGGCCATGACGGTGGCCGTGTTGCAGCCGGCGAGCCCGATCATCCCGCTTTTGAGGGCCATCAGCGGATAATAGGCGGTCATCCCGAAATGGCAACTGTTTCGCACCCCGGCAAAACAGATCCCCTGGGTCCGGGCCCGCTCGATCACCATCTCCATCGCCTTGATGCTCACGATCTGTCCGAGGCCGTTGTCCCCGTCGACCAGGATCGATGCGGGTTTCTGGGCGACGATCCGGACGTCCGGGTTGGTGTTCGATCCCCCGTCGAGGAGCCGCTTACAGTAGAAGGGCAGGCGAATGATCCCGTGGGAGCCGACCCCGCGCAGCTCCGTTTGGATCAGGGTATCCGAGATCCATCCGGCGTGCTCCGGGGAAAGTCCGCTTGCCTGAAATGACCGTACCGAGAAATCCCGCAGAACCGCAACCGGGATGAACGGCGTATCTTTCTTCTCCATCGTGATATCCTTTCCTGCTATGCGCCACCTGGGCCCGTTTTGAGCGCCTGGATCGTCTTTGCCCACACCGCGCGGAGGATCGTCACGTCGTGGCCGAGTTCGATCGCCTTGACCCCGAGCTCCTTTGCCTTGTGGACCGTTTCCCACTGGGGGAATCCCGCCCCCGGATAGATGACGAACTTGCCGTGCTTGTCGGCCGCCTCGACCGCCTTCCGGAGGCCGCTCATCACCTTTTCGTGCCCCGTCTGGAGCGGGACGCCGGCCGAGATGCTGAAATCGGCCGGGCCGAAAAGGACTGCATCCACCCCCTCGGTCGCAAGGATCGCGTCCAGATGGGGGATTGTGGAGATATCCTCGATCATCGGGATGACGAGGGTTTCGGCGTTGCTCCACTCCATCCATTCGGTTCCTCCGTTGACGCCCCACTGCCCGGAAAGGCAGAGGCCGCCGTAGCCCCGCTTGCCGAAGGGGGGAAACTTGGCCGCCTGGACGATCTCCTCGGCATCCTTCTGGTCATGGACATGGGGGACGATCACGCCGCCGGCCCCCGCTTCGAGGGCCTTCCGCACCAGGTAGGGGTTGTCCCGGTCCACCCGGAGGAGCGGGCAGATCCCCGACAGGAGCGCCCCCCGGAGCATGTTTTCGGCGCTCTCGTCCTGCCGCCAGGCGTGCTCGTTATCGATCCGGCAGAAATCGAGCCCCGTATACCCGGCCAGCTCGATGAGCGCCGGGCTGAAGCTATAGAGTGCCGTCCCCAGGGCCACTTCGCCCCGGCGGATCTTTTCCCTTAAGCTGTTCTTTTTGAATTCCATCTTCTGTTTCCTTTCTTCGTCAGTTTATTGAGTTTATGAAAAGTTGTCATTCCGGCGAAAGCCGGAATCCAGAATTAATGGACTGGATGCCGGATCAGGTCCGGCATGACATTTCATATGTTTAGTTGCCAGACTAATAACATATCTACCGCCGGGTTTTTGAATTCCGGATCCTGGCCAACACCCGCTCCTCGGTCGTGCAGATGTGGGCCTCCATCTCCCGCAAGGCTCCGCGCAGGGACTGTCTTTTAAGCTCGGTAACAATCCTCTCGTGCTCTTCAAGGGCCTCATGGATTCGCGAGTCGATTTCGAGGCTCCGGGCACTGGCGAGATTGATCAGGTCTCCGATCTCATCCAGGGCGCTGATGAGATAGGAGTTGCCGGTCAGGCCCGCCAGGCAGGCGTGAAACGCCATATTGGCGTGGATCGATTCCATCGGATCATCCTTCTGCACGATCTTTTCGTACTTGGCGCGGACCCGCTCAATCTCGGCGAGGGCCTTTTTCGTCAGGCCGGGGGTGATGTGGCGGATGACGGTCAGCTCCAGGGAAAGCCGCAGCTCGAAAAGATTCCGGACGTCCTTTTCCGTGAGCAGTTTGATCTTGAAACCTTTGCGCGGGAAATAAGTGATCAATCCCCGGGAGGCGAGGTGGATCAGGGCCTCCCGCACGGGGGTCCGCGAGATCCCCATTTCATCCGTGAGCGCCGCTTCGGTATACATCACGTCCCGTTCCAGCTTCCGGGCGAGCAGGGCCTCCTTGATGGTTGCCAGGGCCATCTCTTTCAGGGACGGCGCGGGAAGCAATTTCCCCAACTGCAGATTTTGTCGAGGCATACGCTATTCCTTTACCCGGACATGCCGGAAACAGAAGCCCCCCGCGTCCATCGCCGCCAGGCCCATCGGACCAGGGGATAGATCAGGACCAGGATGGCAAGCGATAGGAGGACCCCCGAAATGGGCCGCGAAAAGAAGAAGAGCGGGCTGCCGGTATGGGACATGATGAGCGACTTGCTCAGGTTGTTCTCCAGCATCGGACCCAGGACGAAGGCCAGGATCAGCGGAGCGGGCTCGACGCCGAAGCGCTTCATCAGGTATCCCATCAGGCCGAATACGATCGTGGCCAGGACGTCGCTCACGCTGTTTTTCAGGGCATACGCGCCCAGCATGATGAACATGATGATGAGCGGCGAGAGTATCCCGTAGGGCACCTTGAGGATCTGGACGAAGAGCCCGATCATCGGCACGTTGAGGACCAGAAGCATGATGTTGCCGATATACATGCTGGCGATCACCCCCCAGAAGACGTCCGGCCACTTCAGGAGCAGGAGCGGCCCCGGGGTGACCCCGTGGAGCATCATCGCCGCAAGCATGAGGGCCAGCACGCTGTTGGTGGGAATGCCGAGCGTGAGGAGCGGCACGAATCCCCCGGCCGTGGCGGCGTTGTTCGCCGTCTCGGGGCCGGCCACCCCTTCGATCGCCCCGTGCCCGAATTCCTCCGGGCGCCGGGAAACCCGCTTTTCCACTGCGTAACTCATGAGCGAGGCCACCGCCGGCATCCCGCCCGGGATGATCCCGATGAGGAAGCCGAGGAGGCTCCCCCGCGCGATGGGCAGCGTCGATCTCTTCCAGTCCTCGGCCGTCGGCAGGAGGCTCTTCGGGGTTTCGAGGATCGATCCCTGTGCAGCCCGTTTTTCGATATTGAAGAGGATCTCGCCGAGGCCGAAGATCCCCATGGCCAGCGGCACGAGGCCGATGCCGTCCTGGAGGTAAAGCTGGCCGAAGGTGAAGCGGTCCACCCCCTGGATGTCGTCGGTGCCGACCGCCCCCAACAGGAGCCCGACGGTCGCCATGAGGAGACCCTGCGCCCGGGAGCGCCCGGTCAGCCCGCCGATACAGATGAAGGCGAAGAAGAGCAGGGCGAACATCTCCGGCGCCCCGAACTTCAGGGCGGTTTCCGCCAGAAAGGGGGAGATCAGCATCACCGCCACCACGCTGACGGTGCCGCCGATGAACGAACCGAAGGCCGACATCCCGAGCGCCGGCCCCGCCCGGCCCTGCCGGGCCATCTGATAGCCGTCGATGCAGGTGACGACGGAGGCGGCCTCGCCGGGGATATTGACGAGGATGGAGGTTGTCGAGCCCCCGTACATTGCACCGTAGTAGATCCCGGACATCATGATGAGCGCGGTGACCATATCCATGCCGATGGTGATCGGCAGCAGGAGCGCCAGGGTCGCCGTGGGCCCGAGGCCCGGCAGGACGCCGATCACCGTACCGATAAAGGCACCCGCGAGGACGGCCAGGAGATTTCCAGGCGTCAGGGCGATGGCAAATCCGTGGAACAGGGCGCCGATAGTATCCAAAGTCACTCCTTACGAGAGGCCGGTTTTACCAGCCCGGGGGCAGCGGGATCACGCCGGTGGGAAGAGAAACCTTCAGCAGGACCCGGAAAAGGATGAGCGATACGACCGCCGCCGTGAGCGCGATGGCGATGCTCGAGCGCCAGGAGCGGCTCTCCACCCAGCGAAACTGCACAAAAAGCATGACGGCTGTTGCCGGCAGGTATCCGAGCGGCTCGAGCGCGGCTACATAGAATAATAACGTCCCGAGGGAGATGCCGAATTTTCCCCAGCGCGACTTCCCGGCCTCTCCCCCGGCATTCGGCGTCGGACGCAGGATGAGCGTGAGACCCAGGCCCGCCATCACCGCAGCGATGACGAGCGGCCAGAAGCCCGCTCCCGGGGATTTGGGGCTTCCCACCCCATATCCCCAGGAGGCGACGGCAACCGGTATCGCCAGGAGGACGGCCCCTACGCCGAGAAATCGATCCACGTTCATACGGTTTGCTTCCCCGAATGCGTTCAAGGTTGACAGCTTCGGAAAAAGTCGATTCCCCCCTGTTTCGTCATTCCGTGCTTGACACGGAATCCAGTGTTCCCCAATATTTCTGGATACCGGCTTTCGCCGGTATGACGGCTTGGGGAGACTTTTTATGGTTCATCAAGGCTACTTCTTTACCGACTCGCCGATCTGGTCGTACATGCTCTTCAGGGCCTTGCGGAAATCCTCCCCGTTCAAGTAGGACAACTCGAGCTTCAGCTTGTCGGCGCTGGCCCTGAACTGCGGATCGTCGTAGGCCTTCTTCACGGCGTCGTGGAACTTCTGCCGGATCGGCTGGGGCACGCCTTTCGGGTAGACGAATCCCTTCTGGTTGTCGATATAGACGTCATAGCCGAGCTCCCGCATCGTCGGCGCGTTCGGCTCAGTCGGCGAGCGCTCCAGAGCCGAAATGGCCAGGCAGCGCACCCGGCCCCCCTGCACCAGGGCGTAGGCCTCGTTGGGCGAGGCCATCGCCACGTTCACATGGCCGCCGGCCAGGGCGGTCAGCGTTTCCGCGCCCCCCTTGTGCGGCACGTGGGTCAGTTTGATTCCCGTCCGCTTTTCCGTCACCAGCATGGTGGAATGGTGCATACCGCCGAGGCCCGCGGTGGCATAGCTGTACTTCTCGGGATTCTGCTTTGCATCCGCGATGAAGTCTTTCATGGTCTTCCACGGGCTGTCGGTCCTCACATAGAATCCGATCCGCTCCACCATGAGACGGATGACGGGATCAAAATCGGTGATGGGGTTGAACGGCAGGCTCTTGAAGTGGGGCACGGAGACCGTCTCGCTCCCCCCCGCCACGACGAGCGTATAGCCGTCGGGCTTCGAGCTGTAGACGTACTGCGAGCCGATGATCCCGGTGGCCCCGGGCTTGTTGTTGACGACCAGGGGCTGGCCCAGGTACTTCGCCGCTACGTCGGCGATGGCGCGGGCCACCATGTCGGTTCCGCCCCCGGGGGCGTATCCGACCACCACCTCGATGGGTTTGGTCGGCCAATCCTGCGCCCCGGCCGGCAGGACGCCGATGAGAATCGTGCAGGCCAGGGCCAGAATCCAACCGTACCGGCCGGGCCGGCGCCGCAGACCCTGCGGGATGCCGGTTCGTGTCCGCATACCGGCGCTATTCTCCGGTTTTCGTGTGGCGAAAAGCGATACATGGGGACGACTGATCGATTGCATGGTTCACCTCCTGGGTTTGTGGGTTGATATGTGATATGTGATATATTAGTACGAGACCGCTTGTCAAGACGGAATTGCGGGCCCCGCGAGCTTACACTTTTGGTCCCTTGTTATACTTGTGCCTCTTTGCTCTCCTCGCGTATGGCCGACGGCCAGGCCTGCCAGGCGGACGTGGCCAGGATGATCGCTGCCAGTACAAGGAAGAACAAGGAGATCGGGCGGGTGAAAAAAATGGTGTAGTCGCCCTGCGAGCTCGACAGGGATTCGCGCAGGCTCCGCTCCATCAGGGGGCCCAGGATCAGCGTGAGAATCGCCGGGGCCAGGGGGAAGTCGAGCTTCTTGAAGAGATACCCCAGCAGGCCGCAGATAATCATCATCCCGACGTCGAACAGGCTGTTGTTGAGGCTGTAGGCCCCGATGATGCAGAAGACCAGGATGAACACCATCAGGATATTGTAGGGGATCTTGAGCAGCTTCGCCCACCAGCCGACGAGCGGCAGATTCAGGACCAGCAGGATGACATTGCCGATGTAGAGGCTGGCGATCACCGCCCAGACGAAGGTGGCGTGCTGCGAGAAGAGGAGCGGCCCGGGTGTCAGCCCGTTCATGATGAGCGCCCCCATCAATATGGCGATCGTCGGCGACCCGGGGAGCCCCAGGGTGAAGAGCGGGATGAGGGCGGCATTCGCATAGGCGTTGTTGGCCGTCTCCGGCGCCGCCACCCCCTCGATTACGCCCGTGCCGAACTTATCCGGGTGGTTCGAGACCTTCCGCTCGATGGCGTATGACATGAACGAGGCGACGGCGGAATTCGTACCGGGAATCAAGCCCAGGAAAAACCCGAGTCCCGTACCGCGAATGATCGAGGTGACCGAGATCCGCCATTCGTCCCGTCGCGGGAAAAAGGACGAAACCTTCCCCCCCTCCGCCATCACGCTGACGAGGGATTTTTCCGCGTTGATCAGGATCTCGCCGATGCCGAAAAAGCCCATGACCACCGGGACGAAACGGATCCCGTCCATGAGGGGCGCGATGCCGAAGGTGAAGCGCGGCGCCCCCTCGATGGGGTCCACCCCCACGAATGAGAAGATGAGGCCCAGGACCCCCATAACCAGGGCCTTGGCCAGCGACTTTCCGGCCAGGCCCATGACCAGGGAGAGTCCGACGAGAAGGAGCGAAAAGTATTCCGTAGGACCGAACTTCAGGGCGAAGCGGGTCAACGGGAGCGCCACGAGGACGAGCCCGAAGGTTGCCACCGTTCCCCCGAAGAACGACCCGATGGCCGCAATCCCCAGGGCTGCACCGGCCCGTCCCTGCTTGGCCATCTCGTAGCCGTCGAGGCAGGTCACGACGCTCGCCGCCTCACCCGGGACGTTGATGAGGACCGAGGTGATGGTCCCCCCATACATCGCCCCGTAGTAGATGGCCGAGAGCATGATGATGGCGGCGGTGGGATCCAGCTTGAAGGTAAGGGGAATGAGGAGCGCCGTTCCGGCAGCGGGCCCCAATCCCGGAAGGACACCGATCAACGTTCCCAGAACACAGCCGAGGGTGGCAAACAAGAGGTTCATGGGTGACATCGCCGTCACGAACCCCGTCAGCAGATGGTGAAATGCCTCCACGCGCTCTCCTCTCTTACATAAACCCGAAAAATCCCTTCGGCAGCATCACCTGCAATAGCGCGAAGAGGTATGCCGTGCCGAAGCTCGCCGCGGCCGAGAGAATGAGGGTCAGCAACCAGGACTGTCGCCCCAGTCTGCGCAGCAGAAAGACGCAGAATCCCATCATGGTCAGGCTGAAGCCCAGATAATTCATCAGGAATAGCGATGCCGTGAGCGCAGCCATGATGCTCAGCATGCGCTTGACGCCTTCCCGATCCGGGATGAAACCGTCCGGCAGAGGTTCCGCCGGACGGCGGGTGGTCATGACGATCTGGAAAATGGACAAGACGATCAACAGGATCCCCAGCCAGAAGGAAAAGAATCCCGGCCCCGGGCCGAAATCGCTCCCATAGTAGCTGTGGTCCAGGGACTCATGAACGATGAAGGCCCCGAAGGCGGCCAGCAGTCCCCAGACGATGGTGTTGACACGGCTCATTTACGGTACATGCCGATCAGTTGCTTCGCGCGGTCGTTCTGGCTTTCAAGGAACTTGCCGAACTCCTCAACGCCCATGAACTTCAAGGTAAGTCCCGCCTGCTCCATCCGTGCTTTGTGATCCGGATCATCCATCGCCTTCTTGATGGACTGCTCCATGTATCTCACGATCTCCATCGGGGTTCCGGCCGGGAACACGTACCCGCGGGTCGAGGAGGAGATGAGGTCGAAACCCCGCTCCTTGAACGTCGGGACATCCGGAAGATCCGGGTACCGCTGCTCCATCATCACCGCCAGGATCCTTGCCAGGCCGGACTTCACCGACGGCAGGAATCCGCCGACATTGTCGAAATTCGCATCGGTGTGGCCGCCCAGGACCCGTGTAAGGGCAGTCGGGGTGTCCTGCAGATGGATGGTGTTGAATTTGACGTTTGCCCGGCGCTCGACGTCCAGCACCGCCAGGTGGTCGTCGCTCCCGATCCCCGTGGTGGAGACCTTCACCTGGCCCGGCCTCGCCTTCGCGTCGTTGAGCAGGTCCTCCAGTGTTTTGTAGGGACTCTCCTTCCTGACCAAGATGGCGCCCGGGTCCTGCACATGGTTTGCTACGGGCTGGAAGTCCTTCATGGTGAAGAGGGGCTTGCGCACCGGGTCGAAGACGACGGTCTGCAGTTGCGGGATGTTGACCAGCGCCAGCGTGTAGCCGTCGGGCTTGGCGTTGTTCTTGAAATCGGTCCACATCACCTGGCCGCCTGCGCCCGGCTTGTTCTCCGCCAGGACGGGCTGCCCGATGATCTTCTTGAGGGAATCGGCCAGAATGCGCACCCCCACGTCGCTGCTCCCGCCTGCGCCAAAACCGATCTGAATCGTAACGGGCTTGTTGGGATAATCTTTCGGTTTGTCGGCCGCCTGGGCCTGCGTCAGGAATAGGCCGAGCGATAATACCAAACCGACGGACAAGCATTGAATACGCGTTCTGTTCATGACTCCCTCCTCATTGATCGAACGGATTGATCGAACGGTTAAAGAAAAAGTCTCCGCTTCCCGCCGTCACCGGATGGCATCAGTCCACAGAGAGTTTCATCCGGCGAGGCGCCTCTCACCGCAACTTTCCTTTCAGATACGAATCGGTATGAACCTTATCATGGCGAGACGAAAGGACAGAAAACATCGTAACCATTAGTTTCTGTTTACTATTTTACGTTCCACCGTGTATTTGTGATATATCACATATCAATCGCGGAAAAATGTCAAGGAGAAAATACTTCCGTTGACAGATATCCGCCGGAGTGGTTGAAAAATCTTTGACATGCGCACTCATTCCTCCTATCATCGAACCTCTCCGCCGCACGCCGGGGAGGATCGTTTTCGTTGTTGAGCGGCGCCCTGTCCGGGAGGGGAAAAGGGGATTCGCCGCGTGATAAAAGGAGTTGAAGCGGGATGAAGGAGGAGAGACAAAAAAAGGGTGGACGAGGCGCTGCGGGGAGGCTATCGGCGACGCCCGATGACCCGGCCGAAGGGGAATGCCTTTTTGACGAGGCCTACCCCGTTCCCGAGGAGCTCCTGCGCAACCTGAAGTACGAGTACCTCCGCCGTGAACTCTGGATCCCCCTGAAAAAGGTGGGCGGCCGGATCACGGTGCTTTTGGACGATCCGAACAATATTTTGAAACGGGACATGATCGAGAACCTGCTCAAGACGAAGGCCGTCGATTACCGGAAGGCCCCGCCCGAGGAGATCCTCTCCTTCATCGATCATTTCTACCGGGACGAGGAAGCGGGCGCGATGGTTCATCCTGCGGGTTCATCGGGCAAGACCGCAACGGAAGAGGGGGAACACCCATCACCCGAATCAGACGGCGCCATCATCCGGATCGTCAACCGCATGATCCAGGAGGCCTTCGCCAGGCGGGCTTCCGACATCCATATCGAACCCGACACCAAAGACCAGCAGGTCCAGGTACGATTCCGCATCGACGGCGAGTGCATCCATTACCAGGATTATCCTTATAAATACCGGGCCGCCATCGTCTCCCGGATCAAGATCATGTCGAATTTGGACATCACCGAAAAGAGACTTCCCCAAGACGGCAAGATCAAGTTCACGACCGCCGGATCCGGGGACATCGAACTGCGCGTGGCGACCATTCCCACCCACGGCGGCGTCGAGGACGTGGTGCTCCGGATCCTCACCCGGGGCGCCATCATGACGCTTGAAGAACTCAACATGTCCCGGGAAGACCGGGAGCAGTTCCAGCAAATTCTGAAAAAACCCTACGGTCTCATCCTCATCGTCGGGCCGACCGGTTCGGGGAAGACGACCACCGCCCACGCCGCGCTGCACGTGCTCAACCGCCCGAACGTCAAGATCTGGACGGCGGAAGACCCCGTGGAGATCACCCAGAAGGGGCTTCGGCAGGTGCAGGTTCATCACAAGATCGGGTTCGATTTCAGTAACGCCATGCGGGCCTTCCTGCGGTCGGACCCGGATATCATCATGGTCGGGGAGATGCGCGATTACGAGACGGCCAAGATGGGGATCGAGGCCTCGACCACCGGACATCTCGTCATGAGCACCCTGCATACGAATAACGCCCCCGAGACGATCGTGAGACTGCTGGATATGGGGATCGATCCCATCGCCTTCGCCGACTCGCTCCTGTGCGTCCTTGCCCAGCGGCTGGTGCGGCGGCTCTGCACCTACTGCCGGGAGGCCTACCATCCCACGCAGGAAGAGTTTGATGAGATCGCCCGGAGCTACGACGAGAAATGGTTTACCCGTCTCGGTGTCTTGTATGATGAGCGGTTCCTGCTCTACCGGGCCTGCGGATGCTCCGAGTGCAATGATACGGGTTACCGCGGCATGATGGGGATCTACGAGTTGCTGCACGCCACCGACGAGATCAAGCATATGATCATCAGCCGCAAGTCCATGCTGGCCCTTCGGAAGGCCTCCATGGCCCAGGGGATGAAGACACTCCTGCAGGATGGGGTCGTCAAGGTCCTCAGCGGGGAGACGGATCTTACCGAGGTGCTGAGCGTCTGCATGCGGTAGGGCGGGTTCTTCCGACCTGCAGAAGGGAGTTGCTTATGTATGAACAGAAACCCTGGTTGAAGTTTTACGGCGATATTCCGGAGCACATCGATTACCCGCGGGTAACGATGTACGAGGCGCTGATGCAGACCGTCGAGCGCTGCCCGGAGGTCGTCGCCTACGATTTCTTCGGAACGACATCTACCTACCGGCAGTTCGCGGGCGAGATCGATCGGTGTGCCAACGCCCTGGCCGCTTTGGGGATGAAGAAGGGCGACCGGATCACGATCTCCATGCCCACCTGCCCGCAGGGGATCATCTGCTTCTACGCCGCCAACAAGCTGGGGATCGTGGCGAGCATGATCCACCCCCTCTCGCCCGCCAAGGAGATCGAATTCTACCTCAAGACGGCCAAGAGCCGCTTCGCACTGACGCTCGACGCCTTTTACGGAAAATTCAAGGAGGTCCAGGCGGCGACCGGGCTCCAGACGCTGATCCTCGCCCGCATCCCCGATTATCTGCCGCTCGTCAAGAAGATCGGCTTCAACCTGACCAAGGGGCGGAAGATCCCGCCGGTCCCGGCCGATCCGCTCGTCCGCTGGTGGAGCGATCTGATGAAGGGCGCCTATCCGCCGGCGCCGAAGGCCCGGATGGACACCGACGAGATGGCCGTCATCCTCTACAGCGGCGGCACCACCGGCGTGCCGAAGGGGATCATGCTCTCCAACTACAACTTCATCAGCGAGGGGATGATGGTCTCCGCCTGGGGGAGCATGGGGGGCGGGGATTCCATCCTCGCGATCCTCCCGATCTTCCACGGCTTCGGCCTCGGGGTCTGCGTCAACGCCGTTTTCATGGGCGGGGGGAAGAGCATCCTCGTTCCCCAGTTCACGCCGGAGATCGTGGCCGGCCTGATCAAAAAAAAGCGCCCGACCATGGTCGTCGGCGTGCCGACCCTCTTCGATGCCCTGGGCAACAATCCCGTGTTCAAGAAGGCCGATCTGAGCTGCCTCAAGGCAACCGTCAGCGGGGCGGATACGCTCCCGCGGCCGGTCAAGGAGCGGTTCGAAGCGGTCGTGAAGGAGCGGGGCGGGAGCGTCCAGCTTCTGGAAGGCTACGGTCTCACGGAGGCCGTGACGGGGATCATGGCGACGCCGCTCAACCAGTACCGCGAGGGAAGCGTGGGGATCCCCTTCCCCGACATGCTCGCCAAGATCGTCACGACGGGAACGACCGAGGAGGCGCCGCTCGGCCAGGAGGGGGAGATCTGCCTGCACGGCCCGGCGGTGATGCTCGGCTACCTCGATCAGCCGGAGGAGACGGCGCAGACGCTCCGCACCCATGCCGACGGGCGGCTCTGGCTCCACACGGGCGACATCGGCACGATGGACGCGGACGGCTTCTTCTATTTCAAGCTCCGCCAGAAGCGGATGATCAAATCCTCCGGGATGAACGTCTATCCCGCCCAGGTGGAGGACGTCCTCTACAAACACCCCGACGTCGCGAAGACCTGCGTCATCGGCGTCCCCGACGAGAAGCAGGTCCAGCGGGTCAAGGCGTTCGTCGTCCTCAAGGACCCGGCGAAAGCCTCCGCCGAGACGGAGGCGGCGCTCATCGCCCATTGCCAGGAGCACCTGATCCGCTGGAGTTGTCCCCGGGAGATCGAATTCAGGAGCGACCTCCCCTGCACGCTGGTGGGAAAAGTGGCCTTCAATACCCTCGAGCAGCAGGAGATCGCGAAGCTGAGGGCCGAGGGGAAGTACTGCGGAGAATGATTCCGGGACGGACGGGTTCATGCCCGACGGCTGCGGTTCGGGGGTCACTTCGCAGCCTCCTGATAATCCAATGCTGTAAATTCATTTCTTCTTGCATAATCGAGAAACCGGCTGACCCAATGGGCATAGAAAGGCACATTCTTAGCCGTGGCCAGATGCTTTTCCAAAAGGCACTTTTTGAACGCTGGCAGCTTATCATCGAGCGTTGTTTCCATTTTCCCCATATTTTACCCACTTGGTTTTTGGTCTATATTACCACACGAGAGTCTGGGAAAAACCCGTTGGATATATTAATTGTTCGCCGAGAAAATTGACTTGACAACCACGCGATGCTGACGTACCATATATGGTACGAATAGGAGGAAATAGAAAATGACGACTTTATCAGCATCTGAAGCAAGAAAACGGCTATACAATTTAGTCGATGAAGTCAAAGAGTCACATGCGCCCATCCAGATCGTAGGCAAGAGAAATTCTGCGGTTCTCGTATCGGAAGAAGACTGGAAGGCGATCGAAGAAACACTATATCTTGCTTCTATTCCGGGCATGAGGGAATCCATCAAGAAAGGTATCAAGACGCCAATAGAAAAATGTTCGGAGGAACCGGGTTGGTGAACTGGCGACTGGTCTTTACCAAACAGGCCCAAAAAGACGCAAAGAAAATCGCACGATCCGGTCTTAAGCCGCAAGCTTCAAAACTTTTAGAAATACTACAAGATAATCCTTACCAATACCCACCGCCTTACGAAAAGCTAGTGGGTGATCTTACTGGGACTTTCTCTCGAAGAATAAACATTCAACATCGTCTTATCTATCAAGTCCTCGATGACATGAAGACCGTGAAGGTAATACGTATGTGGACACATTACGAATAGAGCGGCGAACAAATCGTTCCACTGGGTAGCCGAAAAAGCCGGCTCCCAGTGAACTTCCCGTTGAATCGAGCATAGAAGAAGGATTGATATGAAGATCAAGCATCGGGGGCATGAGCCAAAGGTGGATTCCTCGGCCTACATCGCGCCGACAGCAGTCCTTGTCGGGAACGTAGAGGTTGGTGCGCACTCTCGGGTTATGTACGGCGCCGTTTTGGATTCCGAGGCATCCACTGTCTCGATTGGTGCGAGCACCATAATATGTGAAAACGTCGTCATTAGAGCTACCGGTCAGGGTGCCATTCCGCGTCCTGTGGTGATCGACAATCACGTGTTCATCGGCCCACACGCAACGCTGCTTGGCTGCGCCTTGGACCGATACGTATACGTGGCCACCGGGGCAACGGTTCTTCAGGGGGCGAAGGTCGGCGCGGGCTCGGTGGTTGCTGTGGGCGCTCTCATTCATGCCAACGCGGTTGTCCCGGAAGGGACATTCATTCCGCCGCACAACATTGCGATTGGCGAGCCACTCCAGGTATATCCGCCAAGTGATAAGGACCTTGTAACAAGAATAAGGGCTATTGGTTTTCCGACGGTTGCCTTTGGCATCAGACCAGATCCAACAGATCGTTTCTCGGCATGTCGCCTGGCCACGGAGGTACGTTCGAGAGAATTTGAAGCACACCTGTCCGATATCATGAATGAATAACGAGCATCCAGACGGGTACAGCAGCATGGCCCAACCATAGTTTGCACGGCGGCCGGACACGCGACTTGAGCGGTCGGTCCACCGAAAATGAACTTTCCTCGGCCCGCCGCTCAGCCGCGGCACCGTTAGGCATAAATCTGAGTTGACACGACTTTTCTTGTGGGCTATACTATGGATATCCACCGGACAGGAGGTGCAAATATGGTTACAAGAATTCAGAAATGGGGAAACAGCCAGGGATTACGTCTTGCAAAGCATGTGCTTGAAGACGCATGCATCTCGGTTGGCGACGACGTCGATGTGGCCGCACGAGACGGCATGATTGTTATAGCCCCGGTGCGGCGGGTCCGCGGCAAACAGAGCCTGCAAGAACTGGTGTCACGCATACCGAAAAACTACAAACCTGAAGAAACTGATTGGGGTAAGCCAATCGGCAAGGAAGTATGGTAAGTGAAATCCTATGTTCCGAAAAAAGGGGATTTCGTCGCGCTTACCTTCGATCCTCAGTCCGGCCATGAACAGAAAGGGCGTCGCCCTGCGTTGGTCGTCAGTAATACGCTCTTCAACGAGCAGACGGGCCTGGCAATGGTGTGCCCCCTAACCACCGCAGACCGGAGATACCCTTTCCATGTAGCCGTATTGAACGACCCGCACATAACTGGCTTTGTCATGGTTGAGCAAGTGAAATCCATCGATTATCATGCACGAAAGATCAAGTTTATTGGAAGGGCGACAAATGAGGTGCTCGATATGGTGCTCTCCATACTCGATGCCTGTATATATTGAAGGCCGAACAACCTCCCGAAGCCGAATCACCCAAAAGCGGCTCCGGCTTCGCAGCACGTTACACCTTTCAATGAGTAATTCGTTTTATTGATTCCATGAAAGCGTGACTCGTAGAACGGGAGAGAAGCACGCAAGAACCGAATGGCCCGATTTTTTGATTCTGGACGAGGAGACCAAATTGATGAAGCAGATCGAAGAGTGCTATCAAATTCTGAAAGATCCAAACGGTTACGGGAAAAAGATGAAGGCGGAAAGCGGCAGGAAGATTGTCGGGACCTTCTGTTCCTACGCGCCGGAGGAGTTCATTGTCGCCGCCGGGGCTCACCCTTTTCGTATCTTCGGCACGGAGGAGAAGATCCGACTCGCTGAAGCCCATCTACAGTCCTACTGCTGCTCGCTGGTCCGGGGCGCACTGGAGGACGCCCTGGGAGGGCGGCTCGCCTTCCTTGACGGCGTCGTCTTCCCCCATACCTGCGATACGATCCAGCGGCTCTCGGACATCTGGCGCCTCAATGTGGGCGGCTGCTTCCACCTCGATCTGGTGCTGCCGGCGAAGCTGGATACCGAAAGCGCCCGGCTCTACCTTGTCGAGGTCCTGAGGCGGTTCCGGGAGGAGCTGGGGAAAAAGCTTGGCGCGAAGATCAGTGACGACGATCTGAAGGGGGCGATAGTCCTTTCCAATCGCATCCGGGGGGCGCTGACGCGGATCTATGAGCTGAAGTGCGACCGGCCGGAGATCATGAAGGGAAGCGACCTCCATGCGCTGGTACGCTGTGCGATGATCATGGACCGCGTCCGTGTGGCCTCCCTCCTCGAGGAGATCGCCGCGGTGCTGGAGACAAAAGCTAAGAGGCAGGCGGGGGCAGGGCCGGGGATGGGGGAAGCGGCCTTGTCCGGGCCCCTGAAAAAGCGGCTCATCCTCTCGGGCGGCGTCTGCAACCACCCCGACATCTATACGATCATCGAGGAGGCGGGGGGCGCGGTGGTCGGGGACGACCTCTGCACCGGCGCCCGGTATTTTAGCGGCCTCATCGATGAAACGGCCGAACCCGTCGCGGCGATCGCCGAGCGGTACCGGGAGCGGATCGTCTGCCCGGCGAAGCACCGGGGCCTGACGGACCGTGCGGACCATCTCGTCCGCCTGGCCCGGGAGAAGCGGGCGCAGGGGGTCGTCTTCTTCTTCCTGAAGTTCTGCGATCCCCATGCCTTCGATTACCCCTATCTGAAGGAGGCCCTGGATAAGGCGGGGATCGCCAGCATGGTCATCGAGGTGGAGGACCGTCTCCCGGCCGACGGACAGCTCCGGACGCGGTTCGAGACGTTTGTCGAGATGATCTGAGGATTTTGCATGAAGTCCACCTTCAAGGCCCGTGGGTGAAGTTAGTTTAAAGGTAGTTTTTTCATGGGGTGAGGACAATGGCTGAAAAAGACGAGGCGAAGGAAAAGCGGAAGATCAAAGCGGTCGCCCGGATGAAGGAGATCATGACCGCCTACTATATCGAGGCGAAGACGGCGGAGCAGTCGGGGAAGAAGGTCGCCTGGATCACGAGCGGGGGACCCGTGGAGCCTCTGATCGCGATGGATGTGATCCCCGTCTATCCGGAGAACCACGGGGCGATGATCGGGGCGAGCAAGATGGGGGCCGATCTCTGCGGGAAGGCCGAGGCGATGGGGTATTCGAGCGACCTGTGCTCCTATGCCCGCGCCGATATCGCCTGCGCACCGATCAACGGCGGGCCGATCGGCGGCCTCCCCCGGCCCGACATGCTCATCTGCTGCAACAACATCTGCGGCACGGTCCTCAAATGGTACGAGGTGCAAGCCCGGTTTTTCCAGGTGCCGCTCTTCATCCTCGACACCCCCTTCTGCCACACGGAATTCACCGCGGAGGCGCGCCGCTACGTCAAGAGCCAGATCGGTGAATACATCGCGTTTCTGGAGAAGGTCTGCAAAAAGAAGTTCGATTACGACCGGATCAAGGAGGTCGGGCGACTCTCCGTGGAGGGTCAGAGGCTCTGGCAGAAGGTTCTGGATACGGCGATGAACCGTCCCGCGCCGATCAGCGCCTTCGACGCCTTCATCAACCTCGCGCTGATCGTCACCCTCCGCGGGACGCAGCAGGCCACGGACTATTACAAAATACTGCTGGCCGAGATGCAGGAGCGCGTCGCCTTAGGGATCGGCGCCGTTCCCAACGAACGATACCGCCTCCTCTGGGACAATATCCCCGTCTGGTACCGGATGAAATGGCTTTCGGAGAAGTTCGCCTCCCAGGACGCCTGCCTCGTCGCCGATACCTACACCTCCTCCTGGTGCGGCGCCCTCCGGTACGTCGATGAAAATGACTTTCTCGGGTCGATGGCCGAATGCCACGCCCGGATCTACCTCAACATCGGCGTGGACGAGATGGCCCGGCAGGTCATCGAGATGGCCGACAAGTACGACGTAGACGGCATCGTCATGCACTCCAATCGGAGCTGCAAGCCCTACTCCTTCGGACAGTACGACATCCAGCGGATCGTCCGGGAGAAGCTGGGGATCCCGACGCTCATGATCGAAGCGGACATGGTCGATGAGCGGAGCTTCTCCGAGAGCCAGATCGAGACGCGGATCGATGCCTTCATCGAGGTTCTCAAGGGGGTGAAATCCTGAACCGGCATGAACGTTCTCCAGGAATATGCCAGCGGGGATTGAAGCCGGGAACATCGCCAAGGTCTGGGTGGCGCTGCCGTAGGTAAGCAAGCGAAAACGAACTGTTTACTCCCCTTAACCCTGTTCGGATACAATCTCCTGTTCGGCTACAATCTCCTTGACTCGGAGAACCGTTTCTCCTATTCTTCAAATCCTAAAGCAAACGCGGCTCGGCCTGAGGGAACACGCTTATTCCTTCGTCCGGAAGGGCGATCGAGCGTATCGGCCCGCGGTGGCATCAGGTTACTCGCCTCCGCCAAAAGCGTTGCTGCTATCACCGAATAAATTTAAGAGAGAGGTTAACCATGAAGAGACTCATCATTGCCGCCTTTGTCACCCTGCTTGCCATTCCGGCATTTGCCGCGGATCCCCCCAAAACCGAAGAAGAGAAAACCCTCTAT
Source organism: uncultured delta proteobacterium (assembly GCA_963817385.1). Taxonomy (GTDB): domain Bacteria; phylum Desulfobacterota; class Syntrophia; order Syntrophales; family UBA5619; genus JAKAFS01. Next base: position 136,775 of record CAWFOM010000005.1, on the reverse strand, counting down.
GCCATGGGCCTTGTCGTGGCCCAACAACTCTCCAGCTTCAACCTTACTCCCGCGGAACTGGAATTCGTTAAACAGGGCATTACCGACGCCGTGACAGGGAAGAAACCGCTTGTGGAGCTCGATGCCTACAACCAGAAGGCCCAGGCACTTGCCAATGCACGGCGTAATGCTCAAGGGGAAAAGCTTGCCGCCGAAGCAAAAGTGTTCGTCGACAAGGCGGCCAAGGAGAAGGGAGCGGTCAAGACCGCGTCCGGGCTGATTTACCTTGCGCAGAAGAAGGGGAGTGGATCGAGCCCCGCCGCGAGCGATACGGTAAAGGTGCATTACAGAGGCACTCTCGTCAACGGGGTCGTGTTCGACAGCTCATACAAACGGGGCCAGCCGGCTGAGTTTGCTCTCAACGGCGTCATAAAGTGCTGGACCGAAGGGATGCAGTTGATGAAACCCGGCGGCAAGGCGAGACTGATCTGCCCGCCGGAGATCGCCTATGGCGAACGCGGCGCCGGCGGACTGATCCCCCCAAACGCCACTCTGGTGTTCAATGTCGAACTGCTTGAAGTGAAGAAGTAGCCTGCTCGCACCGGCGCCACCATCCGGCAATGTCTTACCCTTTCAGGGCCGGAGCCGTCGCCGCCACAATGCGACGCGATGAGGACGGTTGGGATGAGAGGATGAAACGATGAAGATCAGTGTTGTGGAAGAGTTTTTGGCCTTGGCCTCATTGAACAGTCCGTCCCGACGGGAAGCCCCGGTGGCCGCTTATCTTGTCAACAGACTCCGGGCGATGGGCCTGACCCCGGAGGTGGACGATTCCGCCCCCCGGAGCGGCAGCGATACGGGGAACATCATTGTCCGCGTGCCGGGCAACGCAGCCGGAGCCGCCGTCCTGCTCTGCGCACACATGGATACCGTCGGTCCTACGGAGGGGATGGTCCCGGTCCTGCGCGACGGCGTTATCACCAGCAACGGCAAGACCGTCCTCGGGGCGGACGACAAGGCGGGGATCGCGATCATCCTGGCGGCAGTGTCGGAGGTGCTCTCCGGCGATACACCACACGGTCCGATCGAGGTGGTCTTTACCGTCCAGGAGGAAGTGGGGCTCTTCGGCGTCACCTATCTTACCGCGGAGTTGCAGGCCGATTTCGGTTACATCCTCGACGGCGACGGTCCCGTAGGGAATATCGTCAACCAGGCCCCCTCCAAGGTGGATCTTGATTTCGTCCTGGAGGGCAAGGCCGCCCATGCGGGGGTCTGCCCCGAAGCGGGGATTAACACCATCGTCGCGGCAGCCAAGGCCATCGCCCGTCTCCGTACCGGCCGCATCGACGCGCATACCACCTCGAACGTCGGGGTCATCAGCGGGGGGACGGTCCGGAACATCGTTCCCGACCGGGCGGAGGTGGCCGTCGAGGTCCGGAGCATCGATACGGCAAAATTGGAGCGCGAGGTTCAGTCGGTCCTGGATGCTTTTACCGAAGAGGCGGCGGCCTTGGGCGCGCGCCTGGACATCCGGCGGGAGGAGCCCTTTACAACCTTCACCATCGGCGAGACGCACCCGGTGGTGGCTAATGCCTTCCGCGCCGCTCGTTCTCTGGGAATCGAACCCCGTCTCTGGACCTCCGGCGGCGGCATGGACGCCAATATTTTCAACTCCCGCGGACTTACCTGTGTGGGTCTCGGCATCGGCGGCGAGAACGCCCACTCGCCGCAGGAGCAGATCGCCGTCGCCCAAATGGAGACGGGGGTGGCGTTCCTCAAGGCACTGTTAAAAGAAGCCCTCTACTTGTAGTCCTCGCGGACGGGAGAAAAGACGTCAAGGATGAAGCAGTCCGTGAGCGCCCGCCCCCGGTGCTTCGCCCCGGAGGGGATGACGACGACGGTCCCTGCCTCGATCGTCCGCGTTTCACCGTCGACGGTCATCTCGAACCGGCCGCGGATCATGTTCGTCACCTGCTCATGCGGGTGGGCGTGGTCGGGGAGCGTAGCCCCGGCCGTGACACTCCAGTACGCGCTGGTCATATGGTCCGTATTGACGAACCGCGCCCGGAACCCCTTGACTATCTCCCGCTCCTCGATGTCGGACAGATTGATGAACGGCATGCCGGCTTCCCCCTTTCTCTTTTCTCGCTCATACAAAAAAACCTTGCAGATGATCTATGAAAAATATCCCGACAGGCAACACATTCGCCACTTTACTGCGGAGGCATCCAGGTCACTTCATCTGCATCGGGACGTTTCCTCCACTGGAGTTGAAATTCTTCCTACCATAAAAAGGGAAAAACGGAAAGGATGTTAACCGTACTTCGCCGACATCAATCATGGTGTAAGAACCTTGCGGCATCGGGATGTCTTGCATCTTCCAGTCAAAAAGTTTCCCGTAAAACGTCTTGGCTTGACCAAGGTCGGTGGTGCTCAGTTCCACGTGTACGAATGGATTTGCCATAGGACCTCCTTGTTTTTATTGCGGCGTCTTATAGTCTATCCAAGTCCACGCCCTTGATTTTACGAGGGGACAATAAACATATCCCCATGATATACTCACAGGGATAGTATTGATGGGGTCATCTTATTTGATTTCCCTCACTGTGGACATGGCAGTGGCAATGAGACCGGCAACGTCGGCTACGTTACTGGGCATGATAATCGTGTTGGTTGTTTTAGCTAGGTTGCCGAACTGTAAAATGTACTGTTCCGCCAGCCGCATGTTGAGCGCTTCGATTCCGCCATCATCCTTAATGGCGGCGGCCACCTTACTGATTCCCTCGCCCGTCGCCTTAGCGATCAGTTCGATCCGTTTTGCATCGGCTTCGGCCACAAGGGTGACTTGCGCCGCCTTGCCTTGGGCCTCATTGATCTGCTTCTGCTTTTCACCCTCGGACTGATTGATCATGCTCTGCCGCAAACCTTCGGACGTGGCGATGTTGGCCCGCTTCTGGCGCTCAGCCGTCATCTGGGCCTCCATAGCCTCTTTCACTGATACGGGCGGTGTAATGTCCTTGATCTCGTAGCGAAGCACTTTCACGCCCCATGAGAGGGCAGCTTGGTCAATGGCGTAGATCACGTCCGTGTTAATCTTGTCGCGTTCCTCGAAGGTTTTATCGAGGTCAATCTTGCCAATGGCCGAGCGCAGGGTTGTTTGTGCCAGCTGCGAGGCCGCCCGGCGATAGTTGTCGATGCCGTAGGCTGCCTTGTGAGCGTCCTGGACCTCAAGGTAGATGAGGCCGTCCACTTCAACACTCACATTGTCCTTGGTGATGCAAATCTGGGCGGGGATGTCCATCACCTCCTCCTTCAGACTGAATTTGTATGCGGGCCGATCCATAAAGGGGATCAGAATATGGAAGCCCGCATCGAGGGTGCGATGGAACTTTCCCAGGCGCTCAACTATGACAGAACTTTTTTGAGGGACTATGAGGGCGCCTTTGAAGAGCACGACAAAGACTAATACGGCGATGGCGATCAAGGCAACGAGCGTCGTAGTCATAAAAAATAATCCTCCTTATTGTGGTTACATGATTCAGGTTTAGGTGGAGCCCGCCGCTGTGCCCACTCATGGGGGAGAAGACATATGAACTCTACACTTCAGAGCGTTATCTCAAACACGCGCGACGCCTTTAATCTTGAGGCACGATCGATTGGCTTTGTCCACACCTGTTATTTCAGCATCAGATCCGGCAGGGATTCGATCTTCCGAGACGGCGTCCCACATGGTTCCACGAAAACGTACCCGCCCTACTTGCCCAGCTTCCAGATCTTGGTCGAGGGTTATCCGCACACCCAAGGGAACATTTCCCAAATCCTCGGTCTGCGGACCTTCGCTGCGTCCGACAAAGACACGCATGGCTATCCTCCTGAGCGTCATCAGAGAGGCAACTGATACTATTACAAAGACGGCTACTTGCGCTGAATAGGAGTTTGGGGAGAAGACCGCTACGACCGAGGCGCCCCAGCACCCCAATCCAAAAAAGATGATCACAAAACCGGGGACTGCAAGCTCAGTGAGCATGACGATGATGCCGGCCAAGAACCAGACGAGCCAAGGCGAAAAAGTAAGGTCCATCTGTTCCCCCTTGCCAGAATATGAGAATAACTATTGATAAAACATTGCCTTTTGACGATAGCACTATAAAAAGAACAGACTTATAAGTCAAGGGAATGTTGGCTACTGTCAAGCCAAAGTAGAAATGTCCTATTCCTCCCAAAATAGAAATGTCCTATAAGGTCAATAGGCATAAAGCGCTCATCTGGGGACTGCGTTTGGGATTTGCCAGCTCCTGTTCCAGGGATGATCTTTCGCCGGTTTTGGCGGCCGGTTGAACACTCTTGTGTCCGTTTTGGGGACCACCTCCTTCTGCGGCCTTTCGGTGATCTCTCGATACTTCAGAGACACCCCTTTGCTGATCATCCGCAGCGACCCGTCGAGTCTCTCCTCCACAACCACCTTCTTACCGCCCCGTTGCTCAAGCTGGTACAATCTGCCGTCAAGGGCGATGGTATTGTCTTTCCTGATGGTTCGTTCCCTCTTGATGCAGAGATAGCTATCCAGATCGATAGAGCGGGGAAGCGGTACATGGACATCGGTCTCATTCGCCGGACACACCCTGAACCGTTCATTATACCGGGAGAGATACTCCTCAAGAAACTCGTTGGCTTGATCTTTTGTCGCTATGCTCCGTAACCGCATCTCCTTTACGAGTCTGTCCTGGAACACTCCGAAGAGCCGCTCGATTCTTCCCTTGGCCTGTGGTGACTGGGCATGAATCACCTCCACCCCAAGCTCCATAAGCGCCCGCTCAAACTGACTCAGCGTCTTTACCCCCTCGATCTCATCCCATTCCGTGAGCTTCTTGGAAGACTTGTACGTCGTGTGCCTGTCCACATAAATACTCATGGGGAGCCCGTACTTCTTCACATACCCCTGAAAACTGTCCATCGCCGGTAGCGTCCCCTCATAATCGTGAAACCGCCCGTAGGTCGTGTTCGTGGCATCATCGATGGAACCCATCAATACCAGCTCCGGTCCCCGCCCTTCAAGCCAATCATGGTGAGAACCGTCCATCTGAAGCATCTCCCCAAAACACTCCCTCCGCCGCCGCCACTGCCGGTAGGCCGACCGCTTGCGTCGCTTCTTCCAGATCCCCGCCTCTATCAACCACATCCTCAACGTCTCATCGCTTATCCTGATGCCGTCACATTCGAAAAGCTTCTCCGTGGCAAGTGTCGGCCCAAAATCAGGGTATCGCTCCTGGTAAAAAGCCAACACCCTCTCTCGCATCTCTTCGGGCAATCTCCGGTTCGATGGCCGACCACGTAATGCGTGGATAATCCCGTTATCTCCTTGTTCTCTGACGGCCTTTACCATCCTGCGCACCTGGCGCTCGCTCAACCCTATCATCGAGGCAGCTGTCTTCTGCGTGATGTGCTTCTCTTTCGCCGATTGCACGGTCTTCAGTCGCCTTACCTCCTCTAAGCTCATGACGATCATGTCCCTTCTGGCCATAATTACCCCCCCTTCTTGAGGAAATAATTATCGCCTCACATTAGGACATTTCTACTTTGGTAATTTAGGACATTCTCATTTTGGCGGGACAGGGAATGTTGGCTACTTGTTTCGCTTATTGACATTAAGAATTTTCCCGCAATAATGAAATAGCATCCTTCAATCCTTTTGGCCTTTTTTACCGAGGGTTCGATCTACAACGGAAAAGGACTTCTTCCCTATTCTGATTTTGAAAGCCGAATTTTGCTACTTATCCGGAAAAGGAGAGAAAAAAGCATGGAAAAAACCAACCCTTTCATTCAACGCAAATCTTCATGGCAGGAGGAAGGAGCTACACCTTCAGATGTGTCATATAAAATCGATCGGCTCACTTGAGGAGGCCGATTTCTCGCATGTACTTGAGCACGCCCGGATGTATCAGGGCTCGGGTCGGCGCGGCCGCGAGCGTGTTCGCGAGCGTGGATTCCTGCGCCTGGTCAATTTTCCTGCTCAGTGCCGCGTGCCCCTTGTGCAGGGCGCGCGCGAGGCGATAGGCGACATCGTCCGGCAACGAAGCGCGAGAGAGCACGAACGGCCATGATCCCACCGAATTGATCGGCCTCGTCTGCCGCGGATAGCTGCCCGCGGGCATCGTGGTCTGCTTGAGGAAAGAGTGCTTCGCCATGATGCGCTTGATCTCGTCTGCGCTCGGCCCGATGAAGCGGCCGTAAGCCGGGCCTTTCGCGATCGCCATGAACGGCGGCCAGCCCACGCCGCCACCCCACATCGCTGCCGCGCGCCCGTCGAGCACCATCGGCGGACCGTCCCCTGCTTTTTCGAGCAGGTGCGGCTCGAAATCCTTCTTCATATCGAGACCGAGACCGTCCATCACATAACGCGCCAACACGATGAAGCCGGAACTCGCCGCACCCCACGCGATGGACTTCCCCTTCAAGTCGGAGATGGCGCGGTACGGGCTGTCGGCGCGCACCATGAAGATGCCGGCCTGCGAGTAGGTGGCGTTGATGATGCGCAGGTTGTTCGCCTTCGGCCGGCCGACCGCGTTGATCGCCTCGTATGTGACTTCGCCGGTAACGAGGCCGAGATCGAGCTTGCCCTCTTCGAGCGATACGACATTCTCGTTGCTGCCCTTGGTGTTGACCGGCTCGATCGCGAGTGTGGCATCCGTCTCGTTCAGGATCTCGGCGTACGGCCAGCCGTAGGCAGGAAAGCCACCACCTGGTGTTGCCGTGCCCAGCACGATTCTGGTTTTTCCTTGCGCAGCACTCATTCTGATCTCCATCTCCGTGGCAGCGTCGTGAGGATTGTTAATTTTAATCCGCTTGTCGTTGTTTATTTTTTCTTTTCCAACCCCTCTGCAAAAAGTTTTAGGACCCTGGAGCGAAGGGTTTCGTCGGCAAGATCCAACGCGCCCCAGATATAATTCCCCTTCCAATAAAAATCCATTCCTCCATGGTAAGGATCTTTCAGTTGGTAGCGGCCCTCTTCGACCTTGGTTTGAAGATTACCGGTATGCTTAAGGTACTCCTGGATCATATTCCGGCAGTCTTTTTGGTCACTCCCCTCGATGACAAAGAGTTTGAATTTCTTGCCCGAAAGTTCGTAATCAGCCGTAAAGGCGGAATGAAAAAAGGAATAGCCCAGGAATTCCCTGGCGATAAATTTCTCGGAATTTTTCTTTTCCCCTTCACGGGGGAAGGAGGACAGGATGGAGGGCAGCGATCCCTTCCCTCCCAAATTTTCCACAACCTTTTTGGCAAAGGCGAGCAATACCGCCTGCTCCTCAGGGCCGACGTCGACGCTGCTCATTTTCACATAGTAGTCGCCTGCCAGAAAGTTCAGAACCCCTTTTTCGCTGTACCCCTGCGCCCCGACCTCCAGATAGTTCGCATTGCTGAGGCGTTCCTGGCTGTAGATTCCGAATGCGTGAACGGGGGTTTTGTGGCGGTACACTTCAATGGTTACGGAAGCTTTTTGATCATTCTGGTAGTCGGCCACCTTCAATTCCTGAAAATCGTACTTCAGATAAAGATCCGCTGCTCCGTCAATGTAGTCATACAGATTCGCCCGGGAATAAATTTGAATTTCACCGGATTGTTTCCATCCGGCCATCTCCGGAAAGGAATAGGTTCCCCCCTCTCCGCCTGAGGCCCATAAGGATGCGCCATTCCCCAACATCCAGCCGATCAAAAGAAGGAGGGAAAAAAGAAAATAAGCTTTTCGGACCGCACTGAATTTTTTCATTCTCTCACTTCCTTATCCGCCGTCAGCCTCACCCTCAGCACTGGACCCCGGCTTTCGCCGGGGTGACGAAATATTATGAAGCCCTGATTTTCGATCAGGCAATGAATTCCGCGGGCACATCCCGGAGACGGATCACATCCCGAATCTTTCTTGAAACGTTGAAGCCGATCGAACATTTCACCAGACATTCGGCGCAGTCCCCGCACACCCGGAGGGGAAGATTCAGGGAAAGCAAAAGGTCCTGGGAATGGCTGAGATTTCGATAGCCGTAAACATACATGTAAGCCCTCATCAACTCGGGGATGGGGAGTTCCTGGGGACACTGCCCCAAACATTGGCCGCAGCCCTGACAGTACAATCCGGGCTGAAAAGCCGCCCATTGCAATTGGGCCTTCTCGGCGTTCGTAAGAATCGGATTTTCCATGACCGACAGGTCGAGGTTCATCTGGTCGAAGGTGGTGAACCCGGCGATGATCGTGTGGACATTGGAATCCTGCAGGACCCATTTTAGAGCGGGGACGGGCTCCACGGGTTTTTCCGCCCGCTCCTGCAACTGCACTCCCCCCATCGCCTTCATGACGATCACCCCCATGCCGGCCGCGGCAGCCTTGGCAATGCCCTCCCGTATCTCCGCCTGGTGCTTCTGTTTGAAATTGTAGGTGGTCAGGATCACGTCGTAGAATTTCGAATCGGCTGCGGCATGAATCACCTCCGGCTCGTTCTTGTGGGTGGAGATCCCGATGAAGCGGATCTTGCCCGCCTTCTTGGCCTTTTCCAGGGCCTTCATGACCGGCTCGTACATGACGGATTCCCTGCGAGAGGCCCCGTGATGGTGGTAAATATCGATGTAATCCAGCCCCAGATTTTTCAGGCTGGCATCAATTTTCTTTTGATAGTCTTCTTCCGTGGCCTCTTTCGTGTAGAGTCCCGTACTGCGGTCTTCGGGCGGGTGCGCTTTGGTGCAAATCACGTATGAATCCCGGGGCCGCTCCTTGATGACCTCGCCGATCATCGCCTCGTTCGTGCCTCTTTGATACGTCGTGGCCGTGTCGAGCAAAACCATGCCCGAATTCAAGGCGGCGCGAACAAGGTTGGGATTGCTGGAATTCATGACCCCCATGTTGATCGCCGGAAGCTTTATCCCTGTTTTTCCCAGGGTGCGATAGATGAACTTCTGCTCCTTCGGAGCTTTTTTCAGCGTTTCTTCCGGCTTTCTTTCATTGGCAGAGAGGAAGAAAAACCCGCCGAATCCGGCAGCCGTCGACTTCATGAAATCTCTTCTGTCCATTCCATTGTCAGCCATATGAAGCTCCTCCCTGTTTAGTTTCAGTGATTACCCATACGTCAGTTCGCAGAACAAAGTGGTTACACATCTTTCTTATCTCCAGGTTATTTCGGGTTTGTTTCGAGGGGGCATTCGCTGATAGCTGTACTTCGGATAACCGATCATCGTAGCCCCGTAAGGCAGGTGACCCTGAGGCAAGGCCAGGGCTTCCTGCAGCGGGGGATAGGAATTGGCTGCGGCAGTAAAATAACCGGCCCAACAGGTGCCCAAACCGAGAGATGGCGCTGCCAACTCCAGGTACGTTAAGGCAATGAAACAGGATGACTGAGAGATGGGCATAGTCGATAACCCGTGAGCCACGACCAGATGGGGTGCGCTACGCAGGATCCGATCGATCCCCTTGTTCCAGGAGTCCACTATCCTGTCCATGTGCATAGAAAGGGCAAATTCAGCCTTCTTTGCAAGCAGGGACCGCATCCAATCCGCCACCAGTCCGCCCAGGCGCCTTACCTTTGTCGCATCTTCAATAACCAGCCAGTGCACAGGCTGACTGTTATGGCCCGTGGGTGCATAGCGAGCGGTTTCAATCAGCTTCTGCAAGAGATCACGCGGCACCCGTTTTTCCTTGTAATTGCGAATCGATCTTCGGGACCTCAAAAAATGTACACAGTGTTCCGGGCTGAGAAGCAGCTCGTTCCGTACGGGAAGACAATCTTTCGGAGACATTGTTCTGAGAGATAATGCCTCATGAGGGCAGATGGAAACGCAATGGCCGCAGTTGATACAAAGCTCTTCGGCTCCGTCAATGGGTCTGGGAAAACCTTCATCCCCGACGATTTCAATTAGTTTTGCCGTGCATTCAGCCACGCAGAGACCATCCCGCCGGCATTTTTTTTGATCAATGGTAAAAAGAGACATGTTATCCTTTCCGGTTTGATTTTGCCTTTCGGTAAAGTGCTCATTTCCTCTTAACCCCGTTTTCCCGCAGGAATTGTTCCAAGACCTCGTAGGGCTGCGCCCCAACCACTGTCCGGTGATTGAGAGCAAAGGTTGGAACTGACGATATTCCCATTTCATCAACAAGCGCCCAATCGGAATCGACAGACTCCTTGAAGGCTCTCATTTGTAATGCTTCTCCGGCTTCATTTTCGGGAAGCCCCATCGCTTTTACCAGTCCCATCAGTACATCAGTTTTAGCAATATTTTTACCATCGACAAAATAGGCTCGAAAAACCGCGTTGTGGTATTCGTCCCCTTTTCCTTTGATCTCTGCCCATTTGCCTAGTTCCTGGGCGAGCCTGCTATTATAGGTCTTCTTTCGCTCACCCCAAGGCAAGTCCAATTCCTTGGCCACTTTCTTCATGCGGGTCAGTGCCGAGGGAATATCGATATTCCGGCCGGCGAAGAGCTCTTCCAGGGTCAGCCCCTCTTCCGGGGTTTCAGGGTGAAGAGGGAATGCCCTCCATTGGACCTCAATCTCAAAATTCTCTCTTAACTTTTCAATACGCCCGGTACTGAAGTAGCACCAGGGTCAGATATAATCTGAAAACACTTGAAGATATTTTGGCATAATCATATGACCTTTCGGTTTTATTGGGCCTAAATCCCGGCGCCTTGTATTCCACTAATCTGTCGCATCGGTTAGAACGTCCTGCTGTTTGTTGGAATCCCGACTGGATGCGAAAAGGAGAGGACTCCGATAAATTCCCCTTGTTCATCGAAGATGGGAACCTTGATCGACTTATTTCCTGCTGACGAAACATAGAAGTGCGGTTCTTTCCGTCCCTGTCTGAAGTCTTTAAATATGCGGCCGATCATCTCAAGACTTTCCGGACGAGCATGACAGTCCCGGATGTTAACCCCAACCTCTCTCTTCCCATTTGCAGGGTGTGATGCGTCGGCTTTATTCAGATAGCGCAGGAAACCATCCTTGTCCACATACTGTATCCTTATCGGTAGTTGGTCCAGGAGTTCCTCAAGAGTAATATTGGTATTTGGTATTTTCATGCCCCCACACCTCATTTATCTTCGCTTTTCAAGCTTGATCATGGGCTATCCAACTTACTATATATTCCATACCGTCTGATTGGATTTGAGGATCGTTGACATTCCAATCTCCTGTTAACCCGAGCTCCTTTGCCGACAGATCAAAATGACACATGGCAATACCCATATCAACGTTTTGGAGTTTGATATCTTTGCCAATATTCCCATATCCCGGTGTCCTTTTAAGATAAAAATGAAAGGCATTTTGATCTCTACTCTTGATGATTCGCCAGGGTTGTTTGTTAGACGCCGAAGGAGCCATCCTGACACATTCAAGCGGCGTGTCAAAGCTGCCGGAATTTTCTTTATCAAGACAAGTGTCCATGTCTTGAAGATAAAAAAGTTCATTCCAAGGTTTTCTCTTATCTGATGCGGCAATAAATCTAAACGTCCTGTCTACTATTGATCTCTTATCGCTGGAATATCCAACAGGACTGATGACCGGCAATAATTCACCTTCATCAAGGGTAATGTTATCAGCAAAGCCGCTTCTTTTGAAAGTTCCACCCACCATGCAGGTTCCTAGATCCATAGAGGTTGCCTGCAAAATATTTTTCTCCATGCAATAGCCGTAATCTTCCATGGCCCTCAGTTGCTTTTCAACAGTACCGACGATAAATTGCCTGGCCCCCTTGATGACGCCATAGGTGGTAAGATTCTTGAGCTCGCTGATATTCATTTCGTTGAAATCCATGAGATGAAAGCGGACCTTGCTTCCGAAAGGCGTTTTTGTGTTCGACACCAGGATTTGTCTCAATTCAGTTAACTTCTCAAGCTCAATGGCTTTGTTGCTATATGTCCGGCAGGACTTTCGGATTTTAATGGTTTCGATAATGGTCATACGCGTCTCTTTCGCCTTTCACCATGGATCACTGAACCTGTTTCATCTCTTCCAGGAGTTCTCGCTTTGTTGGGATCAAGTTCAATAGTGATCTGCTTATCCCGCATATTGACAAGATTCATTCTGCCACCAGTTTATACCCAGATCGAAAGCCTCTTGTACAACTTCACACGCCCTAATTTTCCAAATTGGTAGATCCCTCTTTCGAGAAAAGGAAATTGAGGCTTCCGAATGCGGTCCTGACATCGGCCATACCCTCTATCTTATAAGGCAGGTCACCCCCTGTCAAAATGGCCCTCAAGCTTCCTCCAAGGTCTATGAGCTTTGCATCGATCGGTACCTGTATCTGTGTTGTTGATGATGAGGGGATCAGGAGTTCATTTTTCAGGCGGCCCTTTCCGATTTCCTCATTTCTTAGATAAATGGTGCATTCGAAAGATTTGAGAGTAAGGTCAAAACGATTCGGATTTTGTACATCGAGACCGATGAGAAGATTCATCTCGGTGAAGGAGCGGGGACTGACGATGACCCCGCGAAGGATGAAGGATGGCTTCTCCAGTATCCAGCTCAGGCAAGACATAAGGAAAATGGAAAAGGAACACAGGAACAATATGCTACAATGAGTCCTTACCTTCTTTTTATTCAATTTTTTCATGAAGAAAGGTGGCCCATATCGTTGCCTGGTGGAGCGACGGACAAGATAGTCTGTCGCTCCTGTTTAAATCAATTCAATTCAATATCTTCAAAGGGGGCCGTGAACCAGATCATCGGCTGGATCTTATACGGGTTCCCCTTCACCCTGGGACCGATAGCCGCCGGAGAGTTGGTGTTAGTCAAGGGGAGCCACATCCTCCTCTCGTGGACAAGGGTCTGAATCTTCTCGCTCAGTGTTTTGCGGACTTTCTGCGATGGTTCTTTTTGGTATTTGTTCCAGAGTTCTGCGATGTCGGGGTAATTCCCGTAAGAACCGCCGCTGAAAAGGTTGCTCAGGCGCAGTCCGACCGTGGGCGCGGTCGGGTTATCGATGAAGACCGCATCTTTCATCTTTCCTGCCGCCCTCTGGGCTAAAAGCGCCGGTTTATCCAACAGGACCGTTTCCACATTGATGCCTACGGCCTTCCAGTAGGTGGCTACCTGTTCGCCGAAGGGCCAGTATCCTCCCTCATAAGGATAAAACTTTCCCCCGTTGAAACCGGAAGGGTATCCGGCTTCGGCCAGAAGCTTCTTGGCCCCCGCCGGGTCATACGGATCCGCCGGGAAAATAACGGCCGTCGGGTCGTTGCTCATCGCCAGCGTCCCTACCGGCCCGCAGCCAGGCATGTGGATATCCGCCAGCGTCTGTCGATCTATGGCCAGGCTTGCCGCTTTGCGCACCCGCGGGTCGGCCCACGGCGATTTGGGATCCCATTGGGCGCCGAGGTAGGCCATCCAGTTAACCGGGCTCAAGGGGGCCAGTACCCGCAGATTCGGAGTTTTCTTTAAATCTTCATAATAGACCCCCTGCATGAGCGTGGCGATATCGGCCTCGCCCCGCTTGACCATGGCCAGTCGGGTTGCCGGCTCGGGGATGTTGTAAAACTCCAGATGTTTGATGTTCGGCGTCTTCCTCCAGTATCCCTCAAATGCTTCCGCAACCAGCTTGACCCCGGGAACAGACTCTACATACTTGTAAGGGCCGGCGCCGATGGGATGCTTCTTAAATTCCATATCCCCGACCTTTTCTATGTACTTCTTGGGGACAATCCAGGCAATGGTCGTCGCTCCCGGCAGCATATACTCGAGGAAATCGGGGAAGCTTTCCGTGAATTGAATGCGTACCAGGTTGGGATTCAACGCTTCTACTTTCTCAATCCGGCTCTGGATTGTTTTGGCGTTGGCCCCTTTGTATCGTTTGATGGTAAACGCCACATCCTCGGCCGTCAAAACATCTCCATTGTGAAATTTAATGCCCTTGCGGATTTTGAACTCAAAAGTCTTGGAATCTTCACTGATGGTCCATGACTCTGCCACACTTGGGGTGAAAAGGCCTCCGGGCATCGGCTTGAGCAGGGCATCATGAAAGAGATACAAGGGATGGTAGGCGGGGATCGGGAAGCTGCCCATGGATGGATCAAACCAGTCGGCTGAAAAAGACCAGTGGATGGCCTGCTTCAGCGTCCCTTGAGGCGCCGCGCAAACGTTACCCGTGGACATCAGCAGAATTCCCGCAACGGCCAGGGCGGAGATGATCCTCACCCATCTCTCTATTATCTTGACTTCTTTCATTGCCTTCCTCCTTGTTGAATTACTTGCGTCGTTTGCGCTCAGTCCGTTTCAAATGTGCCCATTCCTCTAAGACAGCGCATACGGAAGCGGTATCTTTGTTTTCAAAACCCAGGGCCATAGCGCCCAAATAGACTTGAATGCAGCTTGCAAATAACGGCGTCGGACAATTAAGATGTGAAGCAAAACTTTCAATGATTTTTAAATCCTTCTGGAATACCTTCACTTTCATGCTGGGATTTTCATAATCGTTCCCCACCATGCGCGGCCCTCGAACTTCAAACATGCGCGAACGTCCCGAGCTGTCGTTCATGACTTGATAAATCAGTTCCGGATCCAATCCGGCCTTCATCCCCAAAACCATCGCTTCTGCGGATGACACATTGTGGATAGCGACCAGAAGGTTGGCCAGGATCTTCATTTTCGTTCCGTTGCCGAATTCTCCAAGGTAATAGTTTGCCCTGGCAAAACCGTTGACGACCGGGAGACACCGTTCATATGCTTCCTGATTTCCGCTGCCATACACGACAAGGTCTTTTTCGGCAGCCCGTATTCCCCCGCTGATCGGGCAATCAAGGAGAACCATACCGGATTTTTTCATATCATCATGGGCTTTTCGCTTATCCTCAACCGATAAGGTGCTGCACTCCATGACGGTCAAACCCTTCCGCCTGGAGGACAATATCCCCCGCTCTCCCCATATGACATCCTCAAAAGCGGTCAGGCTGGGAAGCGAAGTGAGTATCATGTCAACATTTTCAGCAACCTCCCGGGAAGACGGTGCGGCCTCACCGCCCGTTTCAACCAGCATGGCCACTCTTTCCCGGGCGATATCGAATCCGGTCAAGTGAAAACCCTCTTTAGCAATACTTGCGGATATCGCCGAACCCATGAAGCCGAGCCCGATTACTCCCACCGAGGATATCTTTTCCTTGACTCTGCTCATTTTTTTACGAGGCCATCCATTCTTTGTTCGCCGGGAATTTCGGCGTCCGGCCCTTCAGGACCGAGACAATGTCCCGGGAAACCGTCATCCCTATCCGGGCGATAGCCTCGGTCGTGATGCCTCCGATGTGGGGACAACCGATAAAGTTATCCAATTGAACCAGCGGGGTTTGCCCCGGCGGTTCATGTTCAAAGACATCGAGAGCGGCGCCGGCGATCGTTCCCGACTTCAAGGCCAGATAGAGCGCCTTCTCGTCAACAATTCCGCCTCGGGACGTATTGACAAGGACCGCGTTTTTTTTCATGGCTTTCAAATCACCATCACTGATAAATTTTAGTGTTTCCGGATTCAGCGGCAGATGCAGGGTGATGAAATCCGCCTCTCTGAGGATCTCCGCCTTGCTTTTGTATTCGATGCCCAACTCTCCTGCCAACGGCAGGTTCTCAAAAAGATCGTACGCAATGATGTTCATGTCGAAGCCCTTCGCCCGTCTGGCCACGTTGAATCCGATTTGGCCAAGGCCGAATATTCCCAGGGTCTTTCCCCAAACATCATTGCCCATGATCCTTTTCCATTCGCCCCCCTTTGTCATCCTGTCGGCCTGGGGAATTTTTCTGACCAGGGCAAGCATAAGGCCAAGGGTAAGGTCTGCCACCGTCTGTGCGTTGGCGCCCGGCGTATACACGACCGGAATCCGCCTTGCGCCGGCGGCCTTCAAATCGATGTTATCGAGCCCGACACCGCACCTCCCGATGACCTTGAGCCGCTTTGCAGCATCGAGCACCCTTTCGGTGATTCGCTGCAAACCGACGACCAGGACATCCGCTTCTCTCGCCGCTTCAATGCCCTGTTCCTCGGAATTGGCGTCGATCTGCACAGATTCAAATTCGCAACCATTCTCGATCAGGAAATCGATCGGACCTCGATCCATTTTGCCGAAATCGAGGGAGGTGGACTTCACCTTGTACATGCTTTTCCTCAAATTTTTTATAACGGCTACCCCATCAGCATTTTCTCAAAAGGAGTTCCTGCGCTGATGCACTCACACCCATCCTCCGTCACGACAAAATTGTCTTCCAGGCGGATACCGCCGATACCCGGCTTCCCCGCGTAAGGTTCGATCGAGAAGACCATTCCCACTTCGAGTTTGCGTGCGTCTTTTCCGGTCACGCCCGGATAGATGCCGATAAAAGGCACATCGTTTGCGCCCACGCCGATTCCATGCCCGAGACTGTGGTTTAATATCTGCTCCTCGCCGCAGGCGAGCGCCACCTCCTCAGTCGTTGCGCCCGGCTTGATGGCCTTCTGCGCCCTTTTCAAGCCCTCATAAGCCCGCACATGCAGCTTCACAAGCTCCTTCGAAGGGGCCTTGTCGCCGCAGATCCATGTTCTGGTGTAATCCCCCCAGTAACCGTTGAAACGGCTTCCGATATCGATGATCACCGGATCGCCGTCGGCGATGATTCTGTCTGATGTAAAGCGCCGGTACGGAGCGGTATAAGGGCCCGAGCAAACGATATTCGAACACTGAGTCCATTCGCCGGCAAGATCATAAAACCTCTTGAATGCGACCGCCAGTACTTCGCATTCACGGACGCCGGGTCTGAGAAACTCTTTGGCTTCATACATGCCCGACATCGTCATATCGTAGGCAATCTTGAGACAGAGAATTTCATCCGGAGTCTTGATGGAACGCGCCTTGATCATGACATCCTGACCGTTGACGAACTCCGCATCCTTGAAAACCCTGGGAAGCGCATAGGCAAGACCGGGAGAATACATATCCACCGCCACCCTTTTCACTTTGATGTCCAGCTTCTTACATCTTTTGAGAACATCCTGCGCCCAAACCGTGGAACCCGTCTCCGTTTCCAGGCCCCGTGATGTGACCGGCTCTCCCTTCGCATCCTCGGCCAGGGAACTCCATAGCCAGGGAGCTCTGGCTTTCACATGATGATAATCCAGGGTGTAAAGAAATTCCTGGCTCCTGGAGGTGATGGCCAGTGCAGCCATACCGAAATGGGCCTGAGGCCAGTCATGGGTCCTCAGTGCGGTCGCATAGCGAATATTTTCCAGTCTGAACGTGAGCAGGAGGTCGACTCCCGAATCCAGGACCGCTTTTCTGACCTTCTCTATCCTGCTTTTCCTTAATCGGTCAAAATTGACCCGCTCTTCCCAATCAACGCCAATTAATCCTCTCCCATAATCCATTGTATATCCTTTCTGGAAATATATTTGACATATGTAACTTCTTCATTCTCTCCGGCGTTACTCGACGCTAATTTTGTCCGCACTTACCGGGGGGTGCGTGAAGAACTCCAAAAAGCGGAGATCGTTATCCGAGTGATTCACAATGGTGTGCTTTTCTCCCGGTCGGATGAAGATCACGTCGCCGGCTTTGATCGGGTGTTCTTTACCTTCAACGTATTCCGCCGCTTCACCGCTGATGATCAACAGCAAGGATTCACGCCGATTGTGATAGTGGTAATCCCCTTTACTTCGCGCAACGATGATGCCGAAAATACCGCCCAGTTCATTGGCGTGATGATCCGGGGTGAGGATCTCTTGACGATGCACCTTTCCGGGGGTCGGATTATTCAACTTCAAATAGTCATCAATTTTGAATATCTTCATTTTCCCTCCGGTGACGATAAATCAATTCACGTTGAGACAATGGAACCCCTTCCGTTTCCGTTTGCAGGGGAAAACCCAGGGAATGAGAGGCGGCTAAGGCAGCGTTATGAGAACCGGTTGCGGTGCAGCCAGCTTCCCTCCGGCCTCAGTTTGCGAGGTGCGGGTTCTTCTGCAGGGAGACCGATGGAAATGGCCGCAACCAGCTCCATTTGCTGGGGGGCATGAAGGATGGCGTTGATTTGCCCGATCGCATCGCCGCCGAAGCGGGCAATCCGTGTGCCCAAGCCCTCGGCGACCGCCGCAAGGAGCATATTTTCGATACATAACCAAGGACCCGCGGTATCGGCAAGTTCCCGGTTGCAATAGACCACGATGAGGCTGGCGTTTTTAAAGGAATCCTTCTGTTTCAGCGCTCCTTTTTCCTGTTCTTCGGGCACTTCTTCTCCTGCAGCTTTGCCGCGATTATAGACGTATTTGACCTGGCTGATTTTCTCAATGATACCCGGATCATCAACAGCAACGAATTCCCAATTTTGCTTGTTCATGCCCGAAGGTGATCGGGTGCCGGCCGCGAGAATTTTCTTCAACTGATCTTCGGTGGCGGGCCCTCGGAATTTACGGATTGTTCTGCGTTTTTCAATTGCTTGATACAGTTCCATAGTGATGCGCTCCTTTATTTATGTTATTTTATGTTGATGGTTGCGAGTAATTTCTCATGAATGATGGGATGTTCCTTGATCGGGAATTGATGAGAACCTGCTCTCATACACGGATACGATACAAAGGGCAACCCTGTCTGTCAAGAAGTTATTACGATACGATGTTATTGCGATACCGCCTCTCCTGCCATTGGCGTTGCTGCACGACTACCAGGGTATTTTTCAGCACCCAGCTATGTCATCAAAAGGCCGCCGGTAACTTCCATGATTGCGCCGGTGATGTAGCGGGCCTCATCCGAGGCAAGAAAAACGACAATGCCTGCCTGCTCTTCCGGTACCGCCAGCCTGCCCATCGGGTTTCTCTCCTCACGCTCCCTCAGTTCTTCGGGATGCAACGCGAACGTTTTCCGCGTGCGGGGTGTGAACGTGGTACCCGGCACTGTCGCGTTGACCGTGATGCCTTGCCGCGCGACCTCGAGCGCGAGATGCTTCGTGAAGCCGATCACCCCGGCCTTTGCGGCGGCATAGGCCGGGCTCGTGAGGCGCACCGGCAGACGACCTGCGTCGGAGGAGATGTTCACGATGCGTCCCCAGCCGCGCTCGATCATATGGGGCAGCACGGCTCGCGCACATAGGTAGTGGGATCTCAGGCAGAGAGCGAAGGTGCTGTCCCACTCCTCGGGAGACACGGTAAGAGTCGTTTTGCCGCCGAACATGCTGCCTGCGCAGTTGACAAGAATGTCGATGCGGCCATACCGTTGCACCACTTCATCTACCATTTGTCGGACCTGATCGGATTGGGTGACGTCACAGACGACTGCCGCGGATCCGGCGCCGAGAACCAAGAGCTCCGCCGCCTTCTTTTCGGCGGCAATGGGGTCATTGTCGACCACCGCCACGGACACGCCGTTCTCGGCCAGTGCGCTTCCGATCGCCCCGCCAATCCCGACGGCGCCACCGGTTACGATGGCCACTTTACCGGATAGATCTGCAAACCGCCCCATACTCCTCCTCTAAGCAAAACCAAAAACGGAAACCGATACTGCAAGGAACTGAGAAATCCCCCTCAGTTTATCACGGTTTCAGGATGATTTTTCCGAGCACCTTGCCGCTCTCGATGAACGCTTGAGCCTTGCCGGCATCGGCGAGAGGCAGTCGCGCCCAAATCGGCGGTCGGATCTTGCCTGCCGCCAGCAGGCGGAATATCTCCTCCGTCGCCTCCCGCCGTTTCGAACGATTCTGATCGAACGCATGCATCGAAAAGATCCGCATGCCCAGACAGTCGGCAATCCGCTGGTGAATGGCTCCCATCACATCGCCGTCCGGAGGGCCGTCGAGAGAGCCATAGGACACGATCATTCCGAAAGGCGCAAGACGCTCAAACTGCTCGGCGAACCGCGGACCGCCAAAGGAATCGAAGATCACATCGACGCCTCGACCCGACGTTAATCCCCGCACACGTTCGGTGACGCTCTCGGTCCGATAGTTGATCGCGCCATCGGCGCCCAGAGAGAGAACGAAGGCGGCCCGCTCGTCCGAATCGATCATCCCGATCACACGCTTGTCGGCGAGTTTCCCGAGTTGAACCAGGGCAGAGCCCACCCCGCCCGCCGCGGCGGTCGCCATAAAGGATTCGTAACGCATACCATTCGGCGCACTGTACAGTAAATGCCACGCAACTTGGTAGTTGGAGAGCGCGGCGGCCGCTTCCAGATCAACCCCCTCGGGCAATGGATAGAGCGCATCGGCCTCAGCCGCGATGTACTCGGCATAACAGCCGCCCCGTACCGGTAATTCGCGCGCCGAGACGAAAACCGCCTGCCCGACTTTCAACGAAGTCACGCTTTCGCCGAGTTTCTCGACCACGCCGCTCATTTCGATCCCGGGAATGGCGGGCAAGGGCGGCATCCAGCCATACTGGCCGCGCCGGACCAGAACCTCCGGCATCCCGACGCCGATGGAATGTGCCCGGACAAGAACCTGCCCCGGAGCGGGCTCCGGCATGGGGACATCAACATAACGCAGCACCTCGGGCGGGCCGGGTCGTTCCATCAAAATTGCTTTCATCATGCGTCAATACCTCTTTTCCAACGATTTCTCGCCCCTGTTCCATCCTGGGTCCACGCCGCCTTAACCGGGGATTCCATTTGGAATTCCGGATCGCATATTCTGTCTCCTCCGCGTATATCACTCAGTCCGCTTTTTCAGGGCTGCCCGGATCTTCTCCGGAGTGATCGGCAGCTCCTTGATGCGCACTCCGATTGCATCGAAGACGGCGTTGGCGATGGCCGGCGCCGCCGGCGCCGCCGCCGGCTCTCCAACCCCCTTGGCCCCGAATGGCCCTTCCGGGTGGCCCGCTTCCACGATGATAGGCACGATATCCGGCAGGTCCATCATCGTGGCCACCTTGTAATCGGCCAGGGTGTTGTTCAGGACGCGGCCCTTCTCCAGCTTGAACTCTTCCAGGAGCGTGTTGGAGAGGCCCATGACGACCGACCCTTCGATTTGCTGTTCGCAGAGCATGGGGTTGATCGCCCGACCCACATCGTGGGCGGCGGCGATCTTCAGCACCTTGACCACGCCCGTCTCGATATCCACTTCCACCTCAGCCGCGTGGGTGGCAAACATCCAGAAGATGCTGCTGAGGGCTTGCAATCCCGGATCGGCATTCAACAGCGAGGAACCGGAGGCGGTGTAAAAGCCCTCTTCCCAGATCATACCGCCGCGGGTGAACTTCTGGGACAATACCTCTTTCAGTCCGGCCCTTTCGCCGACACCTTCCTCGACGATCTTTCCGCAAGAAAGGGAGAGGCGGGTCGGATCGGTCTTCAAGATCTCGCCGGCGATCTCCAGGATCCTCCGGCGCACCTTCTCACCTGCTTGGCGCACGGCATTACCGTTATGGTAGGTGACGCGGCTGGAGGTGGTACCGAAATCGAAAGGCGATTTCAGCGTGTCGGAGTTCGGGACGACGATGGAGGACGGGTCCACGCCGATCGTCTCTGCGGCGATCTGGGCCAGGACGGTTTTCTGCCCGGCGCCGATCTCAACGGCGCTCGTAAGGAGAGTGATGGACCCGTCCTGGCTCACATTGATCACGCATTGCGAGGTCGTGGGGGTCGCCGTTCCCTTCAGCATGGTCGCGATGCCTTTGCCGCGACGCACGGATCCCGATGCCGGTGACTTCGGCCTCCCCCAGTCAATCTCCCCGCTTGCCCGCTCCAGTGTTTCCTTCAGCCCGACGGCCCGCATGACCTGGCCGTTGATGTAACGATCATTTTCAACGTAGCAGTTCTTCAGGCGCAGCTCCAGAGGGTCGATACCCAGCCGGTGGGCGATGATGTCCATCTGCGACTCGCAGGCCCAAGTCACCTGGGTCGTGCCGAAGCCGCGGTAGGCGCCGGCGATCTGCTTATTGGTGTAGACCAGGCGGGTCAGCACCTCGACGTGCGGAATCCGGTAAGGGCCGAAGATCGTCAAGGCCCCTCGGTAGGCGACGTCCGGGCCTTTGGATGCGTAAGCCCCTTTGTCCCAGAGGAGGTCGGCGCTGCGGGCGATCAGCGTCCCGTCCCTTTTCACGCCCGTCTTGAGGCGGAGATAGGCGGCGTGACGCGTCTGCGATGCCGACAGCTCTTCTTCCCGGGAAAAGACCACTCTGACCGGCCTTCCCCCGGCAAACCGAGCGAGAGCTACGGCCAGCGCCTCTGCGACGAGGGTACCCTTGCCACCGAAGCCACCCCCGGCGCAGGTGGTCAGGACGCGGACCTGGTTGATAGGGATTCCCAGGGCATCGGCTAGTTCCTTGCTCCGGCGGTGGGGACCGTCCGAAGCCGACCAGACGACGTAATCGCCGCCGACGGGTGAATATTGGGCGGCGGCGGCGTGGGTTTCCATCGGGGTGTGGGCCACGGCGTGGATGTAAAATTCGTCTTCAAAAACCTCGTCGGCCTGGGCGAAGCCGGCCTGCACATCTCCTTTGGCGAAGGTCCGGATGGTACAGATATTCGTCCCCGGAACGCACTGATAGAAAGGAGCTCGGGGATAATCGGCCTGATGTTCATGGAGAAGAGGCGCCCCCTTGACGATGGCGTCCTTCGGGTCAAAGACCGCAGGCAGTTCCTCGTAGCGTACCCGGATCCGGGTAACGGCGCTTTGCGCGGCCGCTTCCGTCTCGGCGGCGACCGCCGCAATGGCCTCCCCGACGTAGCGCACCCGGTCGATCGCCAGAAAAGGTTGGTCTTTGATCATTGCCCCATGGGTAAACGGAAAGTCCTTCCCGGTGACGACCACCCGCACTCCCGGAACCTCCCGGGCCCCGGAGAGATCGATCTCAATGATCCGGGCGTGAGGATAGGGGGAGCGGAGAACCGCCCCGTGAAGCATCCCGGGGAGATCCACGTCCACGGAGTAGACCGCCCGGCCGGTCACCTTATCGAGAGCATCCAGACGGGGGATGGATTTTCCAATATATCCGGTTTCCATATTATCCCTTCTTCATGGAGGCAACGGCCTGCACCGCCGCAATGATTTTCTTGTAGGAAGCGCATCGGCAGAGCACTCCGGAGAGAGCTCTCTTGATCTCATCCTCCGTCGGCCGGGGATTCTCGTCCAGAAGAGCCTTTGCTGAGAGGATCATCGCCGGCGAACAAAAGCCGCATTGCACCGCCCCCTCGGTGATGAAACTTTGTTGGAGGGGGTGCAGCTTCCCCTCTTTCTGCAACCCCTCGATGGTGGTGATCCGCCTCCCCCGGGCGTCTGCTGCCAACATCAGGCAGGAATTGACGGGTTTGTCGTCCGCCAGAACGATGCAGGTCCCGCAATCGCCCAGACCGCAACCCTCCTTGGTCCCGGTCAGATGCAGACTCTCCCGGAGAACCTCCAGCAGGGTGGTCTGCGGTTCCACCTCCACCTGCCGGACTTCATCGTTCACCGTCAGATCTATGGTCGTCTTCATCGTCCCATCCTAATCCAATCCTTTACTCGGGCTTAAGGCGCGTGTCGGGCTGCCTGCCAGGCGTCCCGCAGTGCCCTGAAGGCCAACACTTCAACCATCTCCCTGCGGTAGCCGGCGCCCGCCCGCATATCCGTGATCGGGGAGGAATCCCCGGCCGTCGCCCGGGCGGCCTCCCGAAGGCGGTTCTCATCAAGGGGGCCGGCAAGGAGGATCGCTTCCGCGTTTCCGGCCCTGAGCGGGACCGGTCCGCAGGCGGCAAAGGCCACCCTGGCTTCGTCGGCCCTTCCATCGCTGCCAAGCGACAGGGCGGCCGCGACTCCGACCAGGGCGCAGTCCATCCCCTCCCGGCGGCCGAGTTTCACGTAGGCCGCTCCGGCGGCCGGGGCTGGATCGGGCAGGAAGATCGCCGTGATGATCTCCGCCGGCGCCAGGACGGTCTGTCCGGGTCCCTTGAAGAACGCGTCAACGGAATCTCCCTTTTTCCGGCGGGTCCTTCCGCAAAGACGAGGGCTTTCAGAGCGATGAGGGCCGGAACCATATCCGCGGCCGGGGAGGCTCTGCCCACATTACCGCCCAGCGTCGCCAGCCGGCGGATCGAAGGCGAACCCAAAAGACCCGCGGCCTGGATCAAGACGGGATGGCTCTGCCGGAGGGGCGAAGAACGCTCCACCGCTGCAATCGGAGCCAATGCGCCTATGGTGAGGCCTCCGGCCTTTGATCGCTCAATGCGGTCGAGCCCGGCGATCCTTTTCAGATTGACCAGGAGGGAAGGGGTGATGGTGCCTTGCTTCATCCGCACCAGGAGGTCCGTTCCTCCGGCCAGGGGAAGGGCCCGGGGTCCCTCGCCGGCGAGGATCTCGATCGCCTCCCCCAGGGTCTTCGGTTCACGATACTCAAAAGGATTTAATCGCTTCATAATCTCTGTCCGGTTTTGCGAGTCGCGTTTGCCCTCGCGATCCATTTTCCAGCCATCATGGATTGATGGCGATGTGAGCGCTTCCATTCAGGACGTAATGGACGCTCCCGCTCCCCCGGCGGCGATGGAGAGCTATGGTCCTGCTGGGCCATGAGCAGCTCGGGGCCGGAGATCGCTGCTGCCCCGAGCGATCCTGCGGAAAACGGTAAAAAGGTTCGCCGCGATATTGCTTCCCGCATAGTCTACCTATTGCCCGGGGATTCTTCTCTTACCTCCGTTGGACACCTCCTATCCAAAAAGCCGGACTTTTGTCAACACTAATATGGGGCGGATGCCGCGGGCGGTCCGGATTGTCTATCAGGAGATAATGGAAATCCTGCCCTCCCTGTGCTATAAAATTTGCCGTTCTCGGAGAAGCCGGACGTGCATGCAAAGGGAGGCGTCCGTCCTAGGGCGCTTTCGCTGGGGACAGGAAAAGGAGGGTGCAGGAATGGGGAACGGCGCGGAGAAAATCGATCGCCTGCAAGAGGAGTTTTCCCAATGTATCGGCCCGGAATGGGTTTCTCGGCAAGACGCCTCTTTGATCCTGAAGCCCCGGACGGCGGAGGAGGTTTCCGCCATCCTCAAAACGGCAAACCGGACGGCTACGCCCGTCCGGCCCAAAGGAGGGGGAACAGGCTGGTGGTCCAGTACGCGGCCGCCGGCGGACGGAATCCTTCTCCAACTGACCCGCATGAACGAGGTCCTCACCATCGACGAGGAGGTGATGACGGTCACTGTCGAAGCCGGCATCACCTTCAGTACGCTGGAGGAGGCGCTGGGATCAAAGGGTTGCAGGATCATGATCTTCCCGGAAAGCGGCAAGGCGGCGACGATGGGCGGGCACATCCAGACCTGGGGGACCGGCCCCCACACCAGCAGCGTATTCGAGGATCAGGCGACCCAGATCGTAGGCCTGAAGGTGGTCCTGCCCACCGGCGAAATCGTTCCCACCGGCGCCGGGGCTGTCACCACGGCCGCAGGCCGTTTCAGCAGGCGCTTTTTCCCCGCAGACCTGACGGGTATCTTCCTCGGATCGGAGGGGGTGTTCGGGGTAATCACCGAAGCCTCCCTGAAAATATACCGGCAGCCGGAAGTCTCGCTCACGAGAGTTGCCGGTTTCCCGGATGTGCAGGCGGCCGTCAATACGTTGCGCAGATTTCAACAGGCACAGCGGGGTGGAGGGATCTCCACCCTCATTGAACAGCGTCTCGTGCCCAAGGAAATGCTCCTGGCCGCGATCCCCCGGCTGAAGGAATCACTCCCCGAGGCGATTCAACTCCTCCTGGTTCTCCGGGCGGAAGGAGACCAAACGGATGTGCAGAGGCACATGGCCAAGGCCTGCGATTTTAGCAGAGAACAGGGCGGAAAGGTTGTCGAGGATGATCTTCCCGAATGGTGGGCAGGCCGGTACGGGTCTTTTCCGGCCGCAGGGCTGGGCAGAGGGCAAAGGATCATGATCGTGGCGATGGTACCTTTCGATCGGGTGATGGAAGCCTTTTCCATTGCCGAAGCGTTCGGGGAAAAGCATGGCCTCAGTCTGAAGCTGCGCGGGTACCCTTTCGGCGGATCTGTCTTGCTGGCCCACGCCAGCATTCCCTGGGAGACCGCCCGGCCGGAAAGCAGGGGGAAGGCGCTGGCCCAAGCGAGAGATCTGATGGAAGCCCTGATCCGGGTCGGTGCCGTCCCTCACCGGGTGGGAACGGATTTTCTGCCCGTTCTGACCGAAAAACTCGATCCGGGTTATCGTGATTTTATAAAGCGCATGAAAAATATGCTGGACCCGAATGAGATCATGCCCCCTTTTTTTTGGCGATGATGGCCGTGATGTCCCGAGACGGGATGAATGCAGGGTTGAGGTAAATGGGTGATAAGAATTTATATGCTTTGTTCCCGGAGTAATAATTAATATTGTTCCCATGTCCTTCCAAAGAAGAGGATTTTGGATATGTCCCATAGATCCATTTCGGAAATTTGCGTTTTATACTTCTTTAGCTCCTTTGATTTCTTTGAATCATATCCCATATTCTGAGCAATCTCTAAAACCATGTCATCATCCAACTTGTCTATGTTAGTCATGTTGTCATCTCCATAAACCGCTATTTTTCTGGGATCATGAGTTTAAAGCTCTTCTGTTCATTGATAATGATGGAAAACGATTGGTGGTATCTTATTTGTAAACTGGGCCGATAACAATGTCTATTGATTGTAAGGATAGTGAGAGGTCACATCTATTAAAACGAATAACTACCCGGCAGCTTCCCGCATAACAAGGGCCGGGGCTTTCCCTGGGATTCATACCACTGATTTATATTGTAGTCCTGATAAGAATTGTGATAGCAATATGGCAACGTATGGTCAATGATCCTTTTGAAATTTGGAGATATTAGAGATATATGATAGGAGGCAATTCACTCAAGGATCAAAAAAGGAGATTTTTTATGAAGGTGGAATTGAGATTATCGGCGTTGGCCCTTTTTCTTGTAATAGCGATGACTGCGTGCGGAAGTGGCGGCGACAGCACCTCACCGATAGTGGCTACAGGGACCGCTCCAGAATGTATTACCATTGCCCCGTCAGGAAAATTCGCCTATGTGGCGAATTGGGGTTCCAACGACATCTCGGTTTATAGCATCGATACCGCCACCGGCGCGTTGACTGCCGGAACGGCTGTGGCTGCAGCGACGAAACCTACTTCCATCACGGTTGACCCGTCAGGAAAATTCGCTTATGCGGCAAATTGGGGTTCCAACAACGTCTCGGTTTATAGCATCAATGCGACCACCGGCGCGTTGACCGCCGGAACGGCTGTGGCTGCAGGGACAAATCCAGCTTCCGTCACCGTTGACCCGTCAGGAAAATTCGCTTATGCGGCAAATGAGGGTGATCACACTATCTCTGTTTATTCCATCAATACGACCACCGGCGCGTTGACCGCCGGAACGGTTGTGGCTGCGGGAACGAATCCTACGTCCATCGCCGTCGACCCGTCAGGAAAATTCGCTTATGCGGCAAATTGGGGTTCCAATAATATCTCGGTTTATAGCATCAATACCATTACCGGCGCGTTGACCGCCGGAACGGCTGCTAGCTGCAGGGACGAATCCTGCCTCCGTCACTGTCGACCCGTCAGGAAAATTCGCCTATGTGGCAAACTGGGGTTCCAACAACATCTTTGCTTATAGCATCAATACGACCACCGGCGCGTTGACCGCCGGAACGGCTGTGGCTGCGGGGACGAATCCTACATCCATCACCGTCGGCCCGTCAGGAAAATTCGCTTATGTGGCAAATCAGGGTTCCAGCAACATCTCGGTTTATAGCATCGATACCACTACCGGCGCGTTGACTGCCGGAACGGCTGTGGCCGCAGGGACGAATCCTACCTCCATCACCGTCGGCCCGTCAGGAAAATTCGCCTATGTGACAAATGAAGGTGATAACTCTATCTCAGTCTTTACCATCAACGCGACCACAGGGGCTATTCAGTAACTATTTTATCTCGCGTCATGGTTCTCGAAATCGCGTCTGAGCTTTTCCAGCCCTTTGCTGAAACTTTCCGCATCCCCAAACTCAAAGAATTTGCCGTACCGCGAGTGGGCGGCGCGGATGCGTCTGGCATGCTTGATGGGGCACCAGTATTGTTCGGTGCGGGCAGTGATTTCCCGCGTATAAGAAGCCAATCCGTTTGCATAGGAACAGGAGAAGCAGTTGAATCTTTCGATCGGATTAAGGTAGGGAAGATCCGTTCGGTCAAATATCAGGTAGTCGCCTCGGATAACTTTGGGGATGCCGTAGACGCGAGAACAGACTGTCTGGTAGAGGGAAACGAATAGATCAAGGAGCAGAAACGGCAGGAAACCGGCGTAAATGACCGGTGCCGTAATAATGTTGAACGGATGCGCAACCCATTCCCCCATCTATCGGCGAGATCCAAAGGTTACCCCTGCTTGACTAATCTACGGTGACATCGAAGATTCTTGCGATCTTTGTCCCGTTATCATCCTCGACGGCGGCGCCAAAGCGCAACGATCCTTTCTGCCCCGGTTCGAGGATCCAGGTGATCTTTCCTGAACTCTTGTCGATGGTCATGCCGGGAATATGGGGAGCCTCCAGGCTGAAGGCGACCTTCTCGCCGTCGGGAGCGACGCCGACCAGTTGCAACTCAATGGGTTCCCCGGTTTTTCTGGCCTTGCGCATAGCCTTCAGTTCAAGCGACGGGGGGATGCTGTGGATGGCGACCATGGGGCTTTCTACCTCAAATCCGGCGGTGTTGCCGTCATAGGGAGTGACCGTGACCGTGATGAGATCCCGTTTTTTAAAGGGCGACAGATTCAGGGTATCCCCCGATGCATCCTCGATGACCCGGTCGTTCACCTTCCAGTGATAGGTATAGACAAGTTTTCCGGGGGCGTTTGATGCGACCTCGACCTCCGCCTTCAGGATGTCCATTCTGGTGGGCCGGGTGGGCTGCAGGCGGACGGCCTGAATGAAGGCAAGCTGTGTCTCCGTGATCCTGGCCTCCGGTGAGCCGGCGGGTGCCTTGGTTTGGGGATTCAGGGTTCCCGGCGCCCGGGTGGGGGATGGCGGTAGAGACGCTTCCCTTCGCGCAGGCGAAAGCATAAACCAGGCGATGACGATGAGCAAAAAAACCGCTCCGCCGATGGCCCATATCCGCAGGGGCAGCGCTGCCGCCTTTTTCCCTGCCTTGTCCGCGCGTTGTACGTTCGGTTTTATCTTTCCATTCGGTTTCATATCGTCTCCTTCCGGGCACGAAACCATCCGGATTCCGATGACCGCAATGTCCCCCCTATCTTTGGAGATCTGTTGCGCGTTACGGGGTCGCAAACGTCGGACTTCACCTGCCCGGACCGCGAAGGTCTTCGACGCCCGGGAGCGCCGAAAAGGTCCCGTAGCACAGAGGTCCGAGGAACTCCCCCGTTATTTGTCCTGAAAGAATCTTTCGAAGAAATCCTGCCGTTTTTTCGGGATGACGGCCGATCCGTCATAGTCCACGATCAGCTTCCCTTCCAAGTGGTCCAACTCATGCTGAACGACACGGGCGGCGAAATCAAGGTAGCGTTTGCTCACCTTCCGACCTTCCTGATCATAGGCGCGGACCTTGATCTCCGGATACCGCTCGATCTCTACGCGGATCTCCGGGCAGGAGAGGCACCCCTCTTCCGCGACGACCAACTCCCCCCGCCTCTGGGTGATCCGGGGGTTGACGAGAAGCTCACAATCCTCTTTCTTGCGATCGGTGTCCTTTTCGTCGAATCCCCGGGTCCTAAAGGCGATGATCCGCTTGCCGATGCCGATCTGCGGGGCGGCGAGCCCCACCGCCTCCTCCCGCTCCAGAAAGGCCTCCTCCAGCGCCCGGATGGCCTCCTTCGTGGCCTTATCGAACGGGCACGGCGCCTCCTTGGAGGGGGTCCGGAGGATCCGGGTATCCGCCTCGTTGATCTCCTCCCCGTCCCAGAGAGTCAATATTTTCCTGGACATCATCAAATCCCTTCCGTTGTATGCCGGCAAACGGCTTTGATCGTCCCGCCCGGACCGATCTATCGGTTCTCCTATAACACCATCGGAGAGGTATTTCAAGGAGTTCGCCATTTCCCTCCTGCCATTTCCTTCCTTGCAGAATCCGGAGATGTCTGGTAATTTTCACCCTGCTTACAGCCGCTCATGCGGACGATCGGCAAACGGTTTGCCGACTTTTTTTAGGCGGGAGTTCCCATTGATCTATTCCATCATTGCACGGAAGGCCGGACGCGAATTCTCCCGGGCGATGCGGTTCGAGGGCGAGGGGCCGCCCCATCTGCCTCCTCCGGGCGATCCGCGGCCCCGGCTCCTCTATCTCCATATCCCGTTTTGCGAACGGCTCTGCCCCTACTGCTCCTTCAACCGCGTGACATTTGCGGAAGAGCTCTGCCGTGCCTATTTCCGGGCGCTTCGCAAGGAGCTCATCCTCTACCGGGAAAAGGGATATGACTTCGGGGCGATCTATGCGGGGGGCGGCACGCCGACGGTCCTGGTCGACGAGCTGGAGGAGACGATCGCCCTGGCGCGCAGCTCGTTTCACATCCGGGAGCTGTCGGTCGAAACCAACCCGAACCACCTGACCGAGGAGCGCCTGGCGGTCCTTGAGCGGATGGGAGTCAACCGGCTCTCCGTCGGCGTACAGAGCTTCGATGACGGTCTGCTCCAAAAGATGGACCGCTATGACAAGTACGGGAGCGGCGAGGCGATCGCCGAGAAGCTCCGTCAGACCCTCGGGCGCTTCGGGACGCTCAACGCCGACATGATCTTCAATTTCCCGACCCAGACCCCGGCCATGCTCGATCGGGATCTGGAAACCCTCCTCGCGATCGGCATCGATCAGGTGACCTTCTACCCCCTGATGGTCTCCGATTCGACCCGCAAGAAGGTTACGGAGACGCTCGGGCGCATGGACCGCGGGCAGGAGGAGCGTCTCTACCATCAGATCGTCCGGCGCCTCGTCCCGGCGTACCGGTTTTCGTCGGCCTGGTGCTTCTCGCGGCAGAAGGCGATGATCGATGAGTACATCGTCGATTACGACGAGTATGCGGGGCTCGGCAGCGGTTCGATCGGCTACCTGAACGGCACCTGCTACGCCAACACCTTCGATATCCGCGGCTACATCGCCCAGGTCGACCGGGGCGAGCTGCCGCTCGCGGCTTCCCGCGTCTTTTCCGTCCGGGACCGGATCCGTTACGATTTCCTCATGAAACTCTTCGGGACCACCCTCAATGCGGCGGAGCTGCGGAAGAAGTACGGCGGGGCGTTCCTCGAGCCTCCTCTGGCCGGACCTGCTCGCCTTCGCCCTGATCGGGGCGCTCGCCTGGCATCCGCCCAACATCACCCTGACGCGGCGGGGCCGGTATGCCTGGGTGGTCCTGATGCGGGAGTTCTTCACGGCGGTCAACAACTTCCGGGACTACTGCCGGGGGCAGTTGCTCCCGTGAACATGTCGCTGAGTAAGTTGAGGGGCCAGTCAGGACCCAGTCGAATTAACTCCATCGAAAAACAGGTGCTCGTTCTGCAGCAGATGATTTATGCTTCATCCGGTTCTCGCGTACTTCGTGAAAGCGGTAATTGACGAATTTTCAAAAGTATGCGCGAAGATCGCTCAGTTCAAAGCGGTCATTGAGATGAGCAAGCGTTACCTTGCTGAGGGTTTCCATAATCGACCCTATGTCGAGTCTTCGGACGACATTATGAAACTCCTCTCTCACGAGATGCGAGACCTGGATCAGGAGGTCTTCAAGGTCATCTTATTGACTGGGCAAAACCATGTCTTGAATATCTTGGAGGTTGCTAAGGGATCGTTGACGGCTGCCAGGGTTTATCCGCGAGAAGTCGTCAAGATAGCGCTCCGATACTCCGCTGCCGCCCTCGTCTTTGTTCATAACCATCCGTCGGGTATGGCAAAGCCCAGCGAGGATGACAAGAGCATTACGAGGGATCTTGTTCTTGCTTGCCTGCTCATCGGCATGAAAGTACACGACCACATTATCATCGGTGACAATGACAAATTCAGCTTCGCGGATGCGGGGCTGATCGACCAGTACGCAAAAGAACTCGATGCGAGGAAGAGATCATGACGCATGTGAAACCGCTTGAGAAGGTGGAAGAAGTTGAAGAGCGAGAAGGACAGATCCAGGATTTTGTCTCTGGGCACTGGGTAAAAGCCGGCCCGGAAGAAGTGGGCGCAGTGCAGATCTTCGCCCGTCGCTTGGTAGAAGACTATGGGTATGCAAAAAGCCAGATTCAAACCCGCCCCCAATACCGGGTCCGCATCCGCCCGTCGGACGAGGAAAAGTCGTACCCCGTCGATATCGCGGTCTTCAATTCGTCTAAGAAAACCGAGGACGAGTTGTTCATGGTGGTGGAGTGCAAAAAGAAGGAGCGGAAAGCTGGCGAGCACCAACTGCGGCTCTACATGGACATGTCCGCCGCCGAGGTGGGCGTGTGGTTCAACGGCGATGAACACATCTATCTTCATAAGGTCCACCATAAAGACGGTAAGCGTACCTACGAGCCGTTACCCAACATTCCCCGCGAAGGCCAACGGATCGAGGACATCGGCCTCTACAAACGAAAGGATCTCAAGAAACCATCCAACCTCAAGGCCGTATTCCGCGATCTTCGAAACCATCTGGCCGGAATGACCACCGGCATCACGCGGGACGAGGCGCTTGCCCAGGAAATCATCAACATTCTGTTCTGCAAGATCCTTGACGAGCAAGAGACGGACCCCGATAACATGGTTTCTTTTCGAGCCGGTGTAAACGAATCGCCAACAGAAATCCAGAAGCGTATAAAGGCCATCTTCGAGCGGGTGAAAGACGCTGCTTACGGCGATGTATTCGATGCCAGCGACACCATCAAGCTCGACTCGGACAGCCTCACCTATGTCGTCGGAGAGCTCCAAAACTATGCCATCATGGAGGCCGACCGCGACGCCATCGGCGACGCCTTCGAGGTGTTTATCGGTCCGGCTCTGCGCGGATCGGAGGGACAGTTTTTTACGCCGCGCAATGTGGTCGAAATGATGGTCAAGATCGTGAACCCCAAGCCGGGCGAGCGCATCATTGATCCGGCGTGCGGCTCGGGAGGTTTTCTGATTACGGCGCTGGCTCACGTGTGGGGGCAGCTGCGCGAGGAGGCCAAGCGCAAGGGGTGGTCCGAGCGTCTTTTGGCCAGGCGCGAGTTCGAAATGGCCACTGATTGCTTCCGGGGCATCGACAAGGATCAGTTCTTGGCAAAAGTCTGCAAGGCGTACATGGCCCTCATCGGCGACGGTCGCGGCGGGGTGTTCTGCGAGAACACTTTGGAGCGGATGACGACTTGGTCAGAGGTGATGCAGCAGAAGATCAAGCGGGGTGGGTTCGACGTGGTACTCACGAATCCTCCCTTCGGTAAGAAGATCGTGGTCAAGGGCGAACCGATCCTGTCACAGTTCGATTTGGGCTACAAGTGGACACGGAACAAGGAAACGAAATCCGTTGAGAAAACGACCACACTACACGACGATCAGCCTCCTCAAATCCTGTTCCTTGAACGGTGCCTGCAACTGCTCAAGCCGGGTGGGCGACTCGGCATTGTCCTGCCGGAGGCGGTCTTCGGAATTCAAAGTATGAGGCATTGCAGGGGGGTCGCCCAACCCGCTAATGGCCCAGACGGGTGAGAAGCGCGGTGCTGCACTCAGCCATCGCGCTGCCTGCTGCACACTCCTCCATTATGAGCGAATTAGAAAATGATTGAATCGCAAAATATAGTAAATGAAGTTGTCAGAACCGTTTCTGAAAAATTAGGGCGCGAAGCCATTTTTAAGAAAAGTAAATAATAGAGAAACAATATTTTATATTGGATTTGGCATTTTCGTACTTTCAAAACAGCAGCGCACAGAAATAGACGAAACGACTACCGCAGCGGCTATTTGTATTCCAGGATAAAGGACAAGAATTACCTGCTCTTCGTGCTGGCGCATCGCCTATAATGACACGTTCTTCTGAATGAATTTTGACTACGACGCTTTAAAACTTATTCTAGACACCAATAATCCCGAGACAGAATTACTTCGAAAGCAATGAATATCATATTACGGAACTTGGGAATCTATTATTGGAATTTGTTCTGAAAGATTGACTGCATCACTAACGGGTTCAAAGTGAGTGGATTGTTGTGTGCGTTTGGCTTGTAGACCGAAATTACATGCTTTATCTTGCTCGGAACAATAGAAGGCGCAACTAAAAAACTGCGTCGATAATTCAAACGGGTATGTTGTGTATCTTCCCGATGACGAATTAACGCGTAATCGCGCTTGATTTCCGATGCAATAATTTAAAGTGGCAGAAAGGTGTTTTCTGAAGACTGAAACGTGAACCATGGGTGCTAAGGATATGGACGATCACAAAAAGGAACTGCTGAGGAATCTGCCAAAGATCGATGAGATGATGCTTCTCTTGGAGAAAGGCGAGCGGTTTGCCGGGGTCCCGCGGGAGCTGGTGAAGGAGGCATGCCGGTCGGTCGTGGAGGGGCTCCGGGAACGGATCCTCCAGGAGAAAGGGGCCGAGACAAGCCTCCGCCTGCCGACGAAGGAAGTGGCGGCGGCACAGGCGGCGCAGGTCCTCGAGGGATTCCGTACGTACCGCCTCCGACGGGTGATCAACGCCACGGGGGTCATCCTCCACACCAACCTCGGCCGCGCACCGCTCTGCCGGGAGGCCCTGGAGCGGATCGTCGAGGTCGCCCGGGGATACTCCAACCTGGAGTATGACCTGGAGAAGGGGGAGCGGGGGCTCCGCTACGACCACGTCCGGCGGCTCCTCTGCGCCCTCGCGGGGGCCGAGGACGCCCTGGTAGTCAACAATAACGCCGCGGCAGTCCTTCTGGTCCTGAACAGCCTGGCCGAGGGGAAGGAGGCGATCGTCTCTCGGGGGGAGCTCATCGAGATCGGCGGGGAGTTCCGCATT
Source organism: uncultured delta proteobacterium (assembly GCA_963817385.1). Lineage (GTDB taxonomy): Bacteria > Desulfobacterota > Syntrophia > Syntrophales > UBA5619 > JAKAFS01. The sequence goes on along the minus strand of CAWFOM010000005.1, from coordinate 101,950 downwards.
CCCGAGGTCATGGCAAAGAGCGGCGCCCGTCTCAAGGAGGTGGGGACGACCAACCGGACGCGGCTTGCCGACTATGAAGAGGCGATCGGTCCGGAAACGGGGATCATCCTCAAGGTGCATACGAGCAATTTCCGGATCATGGGCTTTACCGAGGAGGCGGAGCTCTCCTCGCTCGTAGAGATCGGGAAGCGACACGGACTCCCCGTCATGGACGATCTGGGGAGTGGCTGCTTCATCGAGCTTGACCGCTACGGTCTGGAGCGGGAACCTACCGTCCGCGACTGCATCGCCACGGGGGTGGATGTGGTCACCTTCAGCGGCGACAAGCTTCTGGGCGGGCCCCAGGCGGGGATCATCCTGGGAAAACGCGAGATCCTGGAGCGGATACGGCGAAACCCCCTCAACCGGGCGCTCCGGATCGACAAGCTGACGCTTGCCGCCCTGGAGGCGACGATGGTGAAGTACCTCCGGCCCGCCGAGGCCCTCGCCGACATCCGCGTCCTCAGGGCCCTGACCGAGCCTCTGGAGGCCGTGAGGAAACGCGCGAAACGACTGGCTGCCCTCCTGCGTCGCGCACTGCCGGAAGGGGTGAGCGTCACGCTAATGGATGGGGTGTCGATGGCCGGCGGAGGATCGCTCCCCACCCGGGAGATCCCGACGGTCCTGATCGGCATCCGCGCGGCGTCCTTCTCTGCGGCGGCCATCGAGGAACGCCTCCGGCGGGGAGAGGAGCCGGTCATCGTCCGGGTCGCCGACGACCGGGTCCTGTTTGACTTGCGGACGGTCGATGCGGATGAGTTGCCCACGATCCGCGACGCCATGAAGACCGCCATGACGGATGGAGTGGGGCGATGATGCTTTTTGCGGATAATTCCGATCCGCGCCCGATTAGCGAGGATACCGGCGGCGAGAGGCAGCACCGCTTCACGGTTCCACCGGGAGAGGGGGGCCTCCGCCTCGATTGCTACCTCGCCGGCAAGGAGCCGGGCCTCTCCCGCGCCCAGATCCAGAGGGCTGTTGCGGAGGGGAGGGTCCTGGTGAACGACCGGCCGGCCAAGGCCGGACGTAAGGTGAAGGCGTCCGATACCATCGCCATCCGCATCCCGGAGGCGCGACCCTCCGGGGTCGCGCCCGAGGCGATCCCCCTGACGATCCTCTACGAGGACGCCTCCCTGCTGGTTGTCGACAAGCCGGCAGGGATGGTTGTCCATCCGGCGGCCGGCCATCCGGGCGGGACGCTGGTCAACGCGCTGCTCCACCATTGCCGCGACCTCTCGGGGGTCGGCGGCGTCCTGCGCCCCGGGATCATCCACCGTCTCGACAAGGGGACCTCCGGTCTTCTCGTGGTAGCGAAATCCGATGTAGCCCACTGGGGGCTGGCCGGACAGTTCAAGCGCCATGAGGTGAAAAAAACCTACCAGGCCCTCGTCTACGGCGATCCGCAGACGGATGGAGGCAGGATCGAGGCGGCCGTGGGGAGGCACCCGACTGACCGCAAACGGATGTCGACGCAGAGCCGGCGGGGCAGAGACGCGATCACCGTCTGGCGCGTCCGGGAGCGGTTCGGTTGCGTCGCTCTCATGGAGGTGGATATCGAAACGGGCCGGACGCACCAGATCCGGGTTCACCTGACGGAGCTCGGTCATCCCGTCGTGGGGGATACAGTCTACGGCGGCATCGGGAGGGTCAAGAACATCGGGGATACCGCCGTACGGGCGAGAGTGAAGGCGATGGACCGCCCGGCGCTGCATGCATGGCGGCTCTCCTTTACCCATCCGGTGACGGGGGAGGCGATGCGGTTTTCCTCTCCCCTGCCGGAGGATATCGCCACGCTCTGCTCATTTCTCAGGGAACGCGGTACTCAGTAAGCGGCAGTGTGGAAAGGGTGGATGGTAAGCAGTGTTCCATTTCGTCAACCATGATGCGATCGAATATCTGGAAGCCGAAGAGTTCTCGGCGCTGGGGTTTGTCGTCCACGCTTTCTGCACCCGTCACGGCGGGGTGAGCGAGGGACCTTTTTCCAGTCTCAACGCCGGTTTTCTCGCGGGCGACCGGGAGGGGGATGTCCGTCGGAACCTCGCCATCGTCGGCAAGGCGTTCGCGATCCCCCGGGACCGATTGGTCCTGATGGGGCAAGTCCACAGCGACAGGATCTGCGTAATCGATGGGGACGAACCTCCTCCCGAATGCATACCCGAATGCGACGGTCTGATCACCGCCCGACCGGGGATGGCCCTTGCGATCAGGACGGCGGATTGCGTGCCGCTGCTCTTCGTGGACCGCGTCCGCCGGGTGATCGGCGTCGCCCATGCAGGCTGGCGGGGCACCGCCCTCGGCATGGCTTCACGGATGGTCGGCGCCTTTGTCGAACGGTTCTCCTCACGGGTTTCGGACATCCTGGTCGCCATGGGGCCGGCCGTCGGTCCCTGCTGCTACCAGGTCGATACTCCGGTCCACGCCGCCTTCACATCCCGGACCGATACCGGCAGTTTTCTCCGGCCCTGCCGGGAGAGTGACCGGTGGATGCTCGATCTGGCTTTCGCCAACCGCCTTCAGATCAGAGAGCAGGGGGTACCGGAGGGAAATATCCTCTCGGCCGGTCTCTGTACGGCTTGCCGGCAGGAACTCTTCTTTTCGCACCGCGCAAGCGGGGGCCGTACCGGCAGACAGATCAACTTCTTGATGCTCAGGGATGGCGGCCCCGTAAAAAATGCTTGACAGCGAGGATCTGTTTGGTATAGAGGAAAATTAAAACGTAGAAAGGTGCGTGCTAAGTCCTTCCGTTTGGATTGATTCCAGAGATCAAATTAGCAACCCAAAAAAAATCCGTGATCCTCTTTTATAAGTCGGTATACCATAAAATCTGCAGTCATTATTGATGGGTCAGGCGAGCTGAAAGCGGGAGCGGCTTTTTTATACGTGGCGGATGCGTCGTATCCGCGAAAACGCGAACCATAACTAAGGATGCAATTAATGAACATAGAAGATATCAAGCGGCAGCCGATCAGTGAACTGGCAAAGCTGGCCAAAGACCTGGAAGTTGCCGGCGCCAGCGGGATGAGGAGACAGGACCTGATCTTCTCCATTCTGCAGGCCCAGGCCGAGAAAAACGGCGTCATTTCCGGCTCCGGGGTCCTGGAGATCCTCCCGGACGGCTTCGGATTTCTCCGCGCGGTCGATTACAACTACCTCCCCAGCCCGGACGACATCTACATATCCCCCTCGCAGATCCGCCGTTTCAGCCTGAGGACGGGCGATACGGTATCCGGCGAGGTCCGCCCCCCCAAGGAAGGGGAGAAGTATTTCGCCCTCCTGAAGGTGGACGAGGTAAACTTCGAGTCTCCCGAGGCGGCGCGGGACAAGATCCTCTTCGACAACCTGACCCCCCTCTACCCCGAGGAGAAGCTGAACCTCGAATTCAATCCGGAAAATCTTTCCACGCGGATCATGGATCTCTTCACACCGATCGGCAAGGGGCAGCGGGGACTTATCGTCTCCCCGCCCCGGGCCGGCAAAACAGTACTTTTGCAGGATATCGCCCACAGCATCACGGCCAACCACAAGGAGGTCGTCCTGATGGTGCTTTTGATCGACGAGAGGCCGGAAGAGGTGACGGACATGCAACGGAGCGTGGCCGGCGAGGTCATCTCCTCCACCTTCGACGAGCCGGCGACGCGCCATGTCCAGGTGGCCGAGATGGTGATCGAGAAGGCCAAGCGCCTCGTCGAGCACCGGAAGGATGTCGTCATCCTCCTCGACAGTATCACCCGTCTGGCCAGGGCCTACAACACGGTCGTGCCGCCTTCCGGAAAGGTTCTGTCCGGCGGCGTCGATTCCAATGCCCTGCACAAACCGAAGCGGTTCTTCGGGGCCGCCCGGAACATCGAGAACGGCGGGAGCCTGACGATCATCTCCACCGCGCTGATCGACACGGGGAGCCGTATGGACGAGGTGATCTTCGAGGAGTTCAAGGGGACGGGCAACATGGAACTCCACCTGGACCGCCGGATCGCCGATCGGAGGGTCTTCCCGGCCTTTGACCTGATCCGCTCCGGAACGAGGAAGGAAGAACTTCTGATCCCGAAGATCAATCTCAACCGGATCTGGATCTTGAGGAGACTCCTCCAGGAGATGAACCCTGTCGACGCGATGGAATTCATCATGGACAAGATCCGCAAGACCGACAACAACCAGCTCTTCCTCGATTCGATGAACTCGTAGGCAGGTCCGGAAGGGTTTCCCGGGACGGCTGCGTCCGCCTCGAGGATAAAAATAGCTTGATTTACGCGGCAAATGGTTATAAGGCACCGCTTACACCGGCGGGAGGAGATGAATCCCGAGAGGTTCTACAAGGCGGCGATTGATTCACGTTGAAGAGGAGAAGGGCACGTTATGAAAGAAGGTATTCATCCTGAATATAAGGAAACGAACATTACCTGCGTCTGCGGGAATGTGATTAAAACGAGATCCACCAAGCAGGACATCAAGGTCGAAATCTGTTCCCAGTGCCATCCGTTCATGACGGGGAAGCAGAAGATCATGGATACCGCCGGCCGCGTGGAGAGATTCAAGAGAAAGTACGCCGGCAAGGAGCAATCGACGGAGAAATCCGCGTAACGCCCATCCGTGTTTCCCACCAGGGGTTCCTGCCGCGGCTTTAGTCAGTGAAGCGGGAGCCCTGTCCTCTAACGTTCCGGGATGGCGCCGGGGGCTTGCGGCTGCCGGAACCATCTTTTTCGGAACATCACATCACTACCCATACCGGCGTTCGGACCGGTCATGCATTCCCGTCGTGTCGGCGTCTGCCGGGTGGCGCCACCGGCATCGGTCGCCCGGCGGATGAGGGGAACGTTTCATGTTTGCGAGACTCAAAGAAGTAGAAGCGCGATACCAGGAGCTGGAGCAGCTTCTCAGCGACCCGGCAATCGTCGGCAAGCCGGGGGTTTACCAGAGGTATGCCAAGGAGCATTCCGATCTCAGCCAACTAGTCGACGCTTTCCGCGAGTATGAAAAAACCTCCCGCCGCATCGACGAAGATCAGGCCCTCCTGAATGAGAGCGATGAGGATCTGAAGGAACTGGCCAGGGAAGAGCTGCCCCCGTTGAAGGAGGCCCTGGAGGCTCTGGAGGCCCGACTCAGGGTCCTTCTGTTGCCCCGGGATCCGAACGACGAGAAGAACGTCTTTCTCGAGATCCGGGCCGGCACCGGGGGAGATGAAGCGGGCCTCTTCGCCGAGGATCTCTTTCGGATGTATGCGCGGTTCGCGGAGAACAGCGGTTGGAAAGTGGAGGTGATGAGCAGCACCCCCGCCGGCGGCATGGGGGGATTCAAGGAGATCATCGCCCTGATCAGCGGACGGGGCGCCTACAGCCGGATGAAGTACGAAAGCGGCGTCCACCGCGTCCAGCGGGTGCCGATCACGGAGGCCCAGGGGCGGATCCACACCTCGGCCGTGACGGTAGCAATCCTGCCGGAGGTAGAGGAAGTGGAGCTCAATATCGATCCCAACGACCTCAGGATCGATGTTTATCGTTCGACCGGTCACGGCGGCCAGAGCGTCAACACAACCGACTCCGCCGTCAGGATCACCCACCTGCCGACGGGACTCGTTGTGACCTGCCAGGATGAAAAATCCCAGCTAAAGAACAAGAACAAAGCGATGAAGGTCCTCAGGGCCAGACTGCTCGATGCGGCGGTGAAGAAGCAGAACGCCGAGATATCCGAGACGAGAAAAAGCCAGGTGGGGAGCGGGGACAGGAGCGAACGGATACGCACCTATAACTTTCCCCAGGGGAGGGTGACGGACCATCGAATCGGGCTGACCTCGTACAGCCTGGAAAATTTTCTCAACGGAGAGATCCGCTTCATGATCGACGCCCTGGAGACCCATTACCAGACCGACCTGCTCAAGCAGTCCGGCTGAAGCGACGTGATCCTCTTGTCCCGGCTGGCATTCCGGAACGAGCGCGGAATTAAGGAGGAATTACTGACATGACGGATATTCGGACCATCCTCCTCCAGACGACCCGCGACCTGACCGTGTGCGGCAGTCCCTCCCCCCGGCTCGACGCCGAAGTCCTCCTCATGCGTTTCCTGAAGACCGATCGCCTGCAGCTCTTGACGCATCCGGAAAGAAGCCTCACGGAGGAGGAAGCCGCCGGGTTTGCCCGGTGGGTCGAAAGGCGCCGCCGGGGCGAACCGATCGCCTACATCGTCGGGGAAAAGGAGTTCTGGTCGCTCATATTTCATGTCAATCACGCGGTCCTCATCCCGAGGCCGGAGACGGAATGCCTCATCGAAGCAATCCTGGAGTGTTGCGGCCGGGAGGCGGGCGACCTGCGGATCATCGATATCGGAACGGGGAGCGGTGCGATCGGCATAGCCCTGGCGCGGGAGATGCCCGCTGCCCGCGTGGTAGCGACGGAGATCTCGCGAGAGGCGCTGGAGGTGGCAAGCCGTAACGCCGTCATCCACGGCGTTGCCGATCGCATAGAATTTTTGCACGGGGATCTCTATGCATCCGCCTTCGGGGCCTTCGATCTCATCGTCTCCAATCCGCCGTACATCCCCGATGACCTCTATCCCCGACTGCCGGCGGGCATTCGTGAATTCGAACCCCGTCAGGCGCTCATCGCCGGTCCGGACGGTACGGCTTTTCACCGTAAGATCATCCGGGGAGGGGCACATCATCTGAAGGAGGGCGGCCGGATATTCCTGGAGATAGGCGAGGGGCAGAAAGAACTTGTCGAGGCCCTCTTCCGGGAGGAGGGATTCTATGATACGATCCGGTTCCGGAAAGACTACGGCGGGGTGGAGCGGGTTGCGGCGGCCAGAAGAAAGAAAAAAGAGAACTGAACGATGGACAAGATAGAGATCGTCGGAGGGAAGAAGCTCGAAGGGGAGATCCAGGTCAGCGGCGCCAAGAACGCGGCTCTCCCGATCCTGGCGTCGGCGCTTTTGGTCAAAGGAGCAAATATCTTTCACAACATTCCCGATCTGATGGATATCAAGACGATCAAGAAACTCCTCAAAAGCCTCGGCGTGGAGATGGAAGGAGACGAAACCCTGCGAATAAACGCCGACGGGATCACTAATTGCGAGGCAGCCTACGACCTGGTTCGGACGATGCGGGCCTCGATCCTGGTGCTGGGTCCGCTTGTGGCGCGGATGGGGGAAGCGCGGGTCTCCCTGCCTGGCGGTTGCGCCATCGGGGCACGACCGGTGAATCTCCACATCAAGGCCCTCCGCGAACTCGGGGCGGAGGTGACGCTGAAGGACGGGTATGTCGAAGCGAAGGCCTCACGTCTTCGGGGGGCGGAGATCTATTTCGATATCTCCACGGTCACGGGGACGGAAAACATCATGATGGCCGCGACCCTGGCGAAGGGTACCACCATCCTGAAGAACGCGGCGCGCGAGCCGGAGGTCGTCAATCTGGCCGAGGTGCTCATCGGCATGGGAGCAAGGATCTGCGGGGCGGGGAGCGGCACGATCGTAATCGAGGGGGTGGAACGTCTCCATCCCGTGGAGGCGGCGGTGATCCCGGACAGGATCGAAGCCGGCACCTTCCTGATCGCCGCCGGGATCACCGGCGGGAATATCCGGATCCTCGGCGGTGATCCCCTCCATCTCGACGCGCTGATCGCCAAACTGCGGGATGCCGGGATGATGATCGACGTGGCCGGGGACGGCATTCGGGCGAGAAGCACCAAAACCTTGCGGAGCGTTGATGTGAAGACCCTGCCCTATCCTGGATTTCCGACGGATCTGCAGGCACAGATCATGGCGCTGATGGCGGTGGCAAACGGCCTTGCCGTCATCACGGAGACCGTGTTCGAGAACCGCTTCATGCATGTCAGCGAAATGGTGCGGATGGGTGCGGATATTGTCATTCAGGGGAAGAGTGCCATCGTCCGGGGGATTCCGAAGCTCCGCGGGGCACCGGTGATGGCGACGGATCTCCGGGCATCGGCCTCCCTCATCCTGGCGGGGCTGGCGGCGGAGGGGATGACGGTCCTCTCCCGCGTCTATCACATCGACCGGGGCTATCAGCAGATCGAGAAGAAACTGTCGGTTCTGGGGGCTGACATCCGGAGGATTCCGGGATAACTTGGGCCGGGAGAATTACGAAAAAATTGGCAAAGCTGCCGATCTTGGACGGGGTATAAGGGGAGACCATGAACATTATACGGACGGACGACGCGGAATTCGAGGGGCAGTTTCAGCGAATCAGGGAGCGGGGCCGGACATTTGATCCCGAACTCTGGGCGGTCGTCGGACGGATCGTGGATGATGTTGCCCTGCGCGGGGACGAGGCCCTTTTTTCCTATACCGCCCGGTGGGATGGGCATGCCGTTACTGCGACCACGGTGGAGGCTTCCCCGGAGGAGAGAAAAGATGCAGCGGCGCGGGTCGACCCGGAAGACCTGGCGATCCTCCGCTTGGCCGCGGAACGGATAGAAAGGTTCCACGAGCGGCAGCGCCAGGAGGGGTGGTCGGTTTCGGACGAAACGGGAGTGGAACTCGGCCAGAGGATCCTGCCGCTTGCAAGCGTAGGCATCTATGCGCCGGGCGGACTGGCCTCCTATCCCTCCACCGTCCTGATGACGGCGATTCCGGCCCGGATCGCCGGCGTCGGCGAGATCATCCTGGTGACGCCTTCCCGGGACGGCCGGCTTCAGCCGGTGATCGCCGCCGCCGCGGAATTGAGCGGGGTGAATCGGATCTTCAAGGTCGGCGGCGCCCAGGCGATCGCAGCCCTGGCCTACGGAACGGCTTCGATCCCCCGTGTCGACAAGATCGTCGGTCCGGGAAACGCCTATGTGGCGACGGCCAAGAAGATGGTCTTCGGCAGGGTGGCGATCGACATGATCGCCGGTCCGAGCGAGGTCGTCATCATCGCGGACGGGACAGGGGAGGCCGCCTTTGCGGCCGCGGATCTCCTGGCCCAGGCCGAACATGACGAGATGGCGAGCGCTCTGCTTCTGACGCCGGACGAGGGATTTGCCCGGGCTGTGGCCGCCGAGGTCGAGAATCAGCTTTCGGGCCTCCGCCGGCGCGATATTGTCTCCCGGTCGCTGGCCGCCTTCGGGGCGGCGGTAGTGACACGGGATCTCCCGGAAGCGGTCGGCCTGGCCAACCGCTTTTCCCCGGAGCATCTCGAACTCATGGTGAAAAACCCCCGAGAGCTCCTCTCCGGGATCCGGAATGCCGGGGCGGTCTTTCTGGGGATGTATACGCCGGAGGCGCTCGGCGATTACCTGGCGGGACCCAATCATGTCCTGCCGACCGGAGGGACGGCCCGCTTCGCTTCGCCTCTGGGTGTTTATGATTTTGTCAAGCGGACCAGCATCCTCTCGTTTTCGCGGGAGGCGCTTGAGCGGTACGGGAGCCAGACGGCGCGTTTTTCCGAGATCGAGGGGCTCGGCGGACACGGGAACTCGGTTCTTGTGCGGCTGAACGCAAAAAGATCTTGACAAAATAGCCTTGTTGATTAAGATGAGCCTCCATTTCCGACGGGGGCATCACGGGCTGTCGGTTTTGCCGAGCGGGCGTAATTCAGCGGTAGAATGTCAGCTTCCCAAGCTGGACGTCGTGGGTTCGAGTCCCATCGCCCGCTCCATTTTAAATTCAATTGCTTGCAAGGTTAATTAAGAACTACTGACATTCAGCATATCCGCTAACCCATGAGGTATGATCTTGCGGGGAAAAGCGTTTTACTTTTCGCTGCTGGTTATGGACGGGCGGCTATGGAACCCATTCCCGTGATGAAGGGAAGTCTTTCCCTACCGGCAGGCATGGCGGGTAATAACGGTCACAATCTCATCTTTTTTTCCTTGCAATCGGTCTTTTTTTGTGGTAGTGACTGCGAAAATCATCGGCGGGTTTTGATGAGTGGGCTTAAGCCCACTTTTTTTTTCTTGAGGAGGGGATGATTCCATGCAGCCCCATGAAGAGCAGATCTGGCAGCTGGCCGAATCGATCCTCGCTTCGGCGGGGATGGAGTTGGTTCAGGTGGAATGCCTGAAGATGAAGGCGCGCTGGTTGGTGCGGATCTACATGGATCGTCACGAGGGAGGGGTGACCCTGGATGACTGCGCGCTCATCAGCAACCAGCTCGGCGACCTGCTTGACGTTCACGACGTGCCTCCCGGCCCCTACACCCTGGAGGTCTCCTCGCCGGGTCTGGATCGGCCGCTCCACCGCGACAAGGATTTTCTGAAGTATCGGGGTGCGCGGATCAACCTCCGCCTGGAGGGCAAGATCGAAGGACGGCGCCATTTTCGCGGGGAGCTGATCGATTATGAGGATGCTGACGGCGGGAAGGTCCTCGTCGTGAATGTCGATGGCAAGACCTTCCGGATTCCCCGGGAGGCGGTGGTGAAGGCCAATTTAGAGTATGACAGGGAACAGATTTAGTTTTGACGGGGGAGTATCCCCATCGAATGATAACGGAGGTTTTTACATGTTTCCCGAACTGAAACGCCTGATCGAACAGATGGGCAAGGATCGCGGAATAGACAGGGAGATTATCGTCAAGGCCCTGGAGGATGCCATGCTGACGGCGGCCCGCAAGAAGCTGGGACCCGACGTCGAGCTGGAGGCCCATTACAATGAAGAAGCCGGCGAGATTGAGGTCTTCCAGTTCAAGACGGTGATGGAGAAGGTTCTCGACCCCGATCTCCATATCTCCGTAGTGGAGGCGAGGCGCACCCTCGACGAGGAGGCGCAGCCGGGTGACAGCCTCGGCATCAAGATCGAAACGAGCACCTTCGGGCGGATCGCCGTGCAGACGGCAAAGCAGATCATCATCCAGCGTGTGAAGGATGCGGAGCGGGATAACATCTACGAGGAGTACCACGTCAAGAAGGGGGAGTTGGCCAACGGCTTCGTACAGCGGTTCGAGGGCGGCAACATTATCGTGAACCTGGGCCGTGCCGAAGGGATCATCCCCATTTCCGAACAGATCTTCAAGGAGTCCTATAAGCGGGGAGAGAGGATCAGGGCCTTCATCTGCGAGGTCAAGAAGATCACGAAGGGGCCCCAGATCATCCTCTCGCGGACCCATCCCGGTTTTCTCAAGGCCCTCTTCGAGGTGGAGGTCCCCGAGATATCCGAGGGGCTGATCGAGATTGTCAACGTGTCGCGGGAAGCGGGAAAAAGATCGAAGATCTCCGTCAAGACGCGGGACAAGGACATCGATCCGGTGGGCGCCTGCGTCGGCATGCGGGGCGCCCGTGTTCAGAGCGTGGTCCAGGAGCTTCGGGGGGAGAAGATCGATATTGTCCCCTATTCCGAGGATCAGGCCAAATACGTCTGCAGCGCGCTCTCCCCGGCCAAGGTGAACCGGGTTTTGGTTGATGATGAGAACCGGGCGATGGAGGTGATCGTGCCCGACGATCAGCTCTCCCTGGCCATCGGAAAGAACGGGCAGAACGTCAGACTCGCCGTGAAACTGACCGGCTGGAAGATTGATGTCAAGAGCGAGTCGACGGCGGCCGCGAAGGCGGAAGACGGCCATAAGGATCTTATGAAGATCCCTGGTATCGGCGAAGCCACGGCGGATCGACTGTTCAAGGCGGGGCTCAAGAGCCTGGCCATGCTTGCCGCAGCCGATTCGGAGCAGTTGGCGATCATCCCGGGAGTGGGCGAGAAGACCGCCGCGATGTGGATCGCGGAGGCGGGAAAGATCGTCGATGAGCAGGTGGCCGAGGAAAAGGGTGTTCCCGCTTAGGATATCCCAGTGCAACTATCACGGTAGGGGAGAGTTTTCGGCATGTCGAAAAAACGAGTATACGAACTGGCCAAGGATTTGGGGCTGGAAAATAAGGAACTGATCTCTCGATTGGAAAAAATCGGCATCGCAGTACGATCGCATTCGAGCACGCTCGAGGATAGTGATCTGGAGAGGATTCAGTCGGAACTTCTCTCTCCCGAACCCCGAGAGATGGTTGAACAGAGAATCAAATCCACGGTAATCCGGAGAAGGGCGGTCCGTCTCCCTACCGAGGAGACGAAACCGGAAGAAACCGCCAAGGCGCCTCAGGAAGAGTCCCCGGTCGCGGCAGCTCCGCTTGCCGAGGTCGTCCGGAAGGAAGCGGCCCCTGAGCCCGTTCCCCAGGAAGCCCCCGTGAGAACCTCTATCTATCGGGATAGGCCTGCCGTCGCAGCTGCTCCCCAACCAACAAAACCGGTAGAACCGGCGACGAAGGACGATACGGTAAAGCCGGAAGTACCGACCGCAGAGCGGAAAGCGGAACCGGAGAAGAAGCCGCTTCCGGAGACCGTTCAGAAGGGGCCGGCTACCGAGAAGAAACCGCTCGTCCGGCCTCCGGAACACCGGGAAATCAAGCCCTCCCAGGCGGAGGGTCAGAGGAGACCGCATGCGTCGCCCGAGGCGCCGAAGCAGGCCTCGCCGCCGCCGTTCCCGAGAAAAGCATTTACCGGGAGGCCGGATCTGAAAATCGTCAAGGATGTCGAGATGCCCTCCCGGGCGGAAAAGACCGGCAGACCGGAAGCGGAGAAGCCGAAGAAAAAGGGAGGGAAACCCCCCGTCGAGGTCCTTATGGGCGAAACCGTGGCGCCCCGCAAGAAGGCCCTGATCCAGAAGCTGGACCGCAAGGGCAAGCGGATCGAGGTGGAACGCGGCGAGGAAAGGCCCTCCAAGTGGCGTGAAGAGAAGAAGGCCGCGCCGGTCAAGATGAAAAAGACCGAGATCACCACACCGAAGGCGATCAAGAGACGGATCAGGGTCGCCGAAGCGATCACGGTCGGGGAACTGGCCAAGAGGATGGGCACCAAGGCCGGGGAGGTAATCAATAAGCTCATTGCAATGGGTCTGATGGTGACCATCAACCAGGCGATCGATTTCGATACCGCGACGCTCATCGCCACCGATTTCGGCTACCAGGTGGAACCTGCCCTGAACGAATTGGACGAAACGCTCCCGAAGGTCGAACCCTCTCCGGAAAACCTGAAGCCGAGGGCGCCGGTTGTGACCATCATGGGGCACGTTGATCATGGAAAGACATCCCTTCTCGATGCCATCCGCGAGACCCATGTGATCGACGGCGAGGCGGGCGGGATTACGCAGGCTATCGGCGCCTACCATGTGCAGATCAAAGGCAGGGATATCGTCTTTCTCGATACGCCGGGTCACGAGGCCTTCACGGCCATGAGGGCCAGGGGGGCGAAGGTGACCGACATCGTGGTCCTGGTCGTGGCCGCCGATGACGGCGTCATGGGGCAGACGGTGGAGGCGATCAACCATGCGCGGGTGGCCGGCGTGCCCATCATCGTAGCCATCAACAAGATCGACAAGCCCGGCGCCGATCCGGGGAAGATCCGGCAGGCCCTTACCGAATACAACCTCCTGTCCGAGGAATGGGGTGGCGAGACCATCTTCTGCGAGGTCTCGGCGAAAAAGAAGATCGGGATCGGGGAGATGTTGGAAATGATTCTCCTGCAGGCCGATGTCATGGAGCTCAAGGCCGATCCCAGCCTGCCCGCCCGCGGGGTGATCATCGAGGCGAAGCTGGATCGGGGCCGCGGTCCGGTAGCGACCGTCCTGATTCAGGAGGGCACTCTCCGGGAGGGGGACGCCTTTGTTTCCAAGACGGAATTCGGCAGGGTCCGGGCGATGATCAATGACCAGGGGCGGCGGATCAGCGAGGCCGGCCCCTCCATGCCGGTTGAGGTGATCGGGTTCTCCCGCGTCCCGCAGGTAAGCACGGAATTTATCTGCGTCGAGGATGAGAAGAAGGCCCGGGGCATCGGCGAATACTGGATCAGAAAGGAACGGGAGCGAGAGCTTTCCGCGACCTCGAAGATCACCCTTGAACAACTCTATCAGAAGATGAAAGAGGGGGTCAAGGAACTCAACGTCATCATCAAGGCTGACGTGCAGGGGTCCATCGAGGCCCTGATCGACGCCCTGAACAAGCTCTCCACCGATGACATCAAACTCAAGATCATCCACAGCTCAACCGGAACCATCACCGAAACCGACGTCATGCTCGCTTCGGCCTCGAACGCCGTCATCATCGGGTTCAATGTCCGGCCGGATGCACGCGTGGTGGAAGTGGCCGAGCAGGAAGGGGTGGACATCAAGCTCTACGACATCATCTACAACGTCATTGCCGATGTACGAGCCGCCATGGAGGGCCTCCTGGAGCCCATCTACAAGGAGGTAGTCCAGGGTCGCGCCGAGGTCCGGGAGATTTTCCGCGTTCCCAAGGTGGGGGCCATTGCCGGGAGTTATGTGACGGACGGCAAGATCACCCGGAGCGCGTCTCTGAGGCTGCTTCGGGACGGCGTTGTCGTCTATGAAGGCCGGATCGCCTCCCTGAGGCGGTTCAAGGACGATGCGAAAGAGGTGGCCGCCGGATTCGAGTGCGGCATCGGTATCGAGGGTTTCAACGACATCCATGCGGGGGATGTCATCGAGGTGTACGTGAAGGAACAGATCGAACGGAAACTGTAAATAGCATGCCATGGTTGTCGGAACGGGCCTCGTCAATCTCCTGATTCCCGAAAGCGGGTCGCTGAAGGAGAAACGCAGCGTTTTGAGCCGGATCATCCGGCGGACGCAGAATGAATTCAACGTCTCCATTGCGGAGGTGGGCGACAATGACCTCTGGAGACGGGCCAGAGTCGGCTTCAGTGTCGTGGGAAACGACAAGCAGTATATCAATGCCAAGATGGATCACATCCTGAGATTCATCGATCGGCTCGGGCTTGCGGAGATCCTCCGGAGCCGGATCGAGATTGTGAGCTTTGACGATTTGATGGATGTAGATGATATAGAAGAAGGCAAATATGAGTGATGGTTTGTGTTACGAATTGTTCATGGAAGCGGTATGAGTAGTTTCAAGAGAGCGGACCGTGTTGCGGATCTCCTCAAGATGGAAATCGCCGATCTCCTGCTCAAGCAAGTCAGGGATCCGCGGGTCGGTTCTGTGACGATTACCGGGGTGAAGGTCACCGATGATCTGCGGACGGCGAGGGTCTTTTTTGTTGAATTGGGCAAGGACGCATGCAGCGAGGAGGTTCAGGCCGGTCTCCGGAAAGCGGCGGGTTTCCTGAGGCGGGAACTGAGCCGCAGACTCCAGCTCCGCCATGTGCCCGAGATCATCTTTACCTATGATCCCTCCTTTGCGTATGGCAGCCGCATCGACACCCTGCTTATCGAGATTCACCGGGAAGAGGAAACGAATGCTCCAGCGGATTAGCGACCTGATCGGCCGACACCGGATCTTTCTGATCACGGCCCACGAGCGGCTCGACGGGGATGCCCTCGGTTCGGAGCTGGCCCTTTATCATATGCTCGTGCGGATGGGAAAGATGGCGACCGTCTACAATCAGGATGGAACGCCGGAGAATTACCAATTTCTCCCCGCAAGCGACCGGATCGTCCATGAGCTGCCCCCCCTTGAATCCTGTGAAGTCGCATTTGTTCTCGATTGCAGCGAACTGGAGCGTGTCGGAAGTCAGTCCGCGCGGATCGCTTCGGTCCCCCACATGATCAACATCGATCACCACGTCTCCAATGGGGGCTTCTGCGATACCGCACTAATCGATCCGCTGGCAAGCTCCACGGGGGAATTGATCTGCCGGCTCATATCGCACATGGGCCTGGCGGTGAGCCGGGAGATGGCGACCAGCCTCTATACGGCCATCCTGACCGATACGGGGGGATTTCGTTACGGGAACACCAGCCGGGGAGCCCTCCTTGCCGCGGCGGGTCTGGTGGCCGACGGCGCAGACCCGCAGTGGATATCGGAAAATGTCTATGAGACAAATTCGCCGGCCAAGATCCGCTTGCTCGCGGCTGTCCTTCCGACACTGACCATCGACGAGGGAGGAAGCGTCGGATCGCTCACCGTGACCGAGCAGGCGATTGCCGCTGCCGGGGCATTACCGGAGCATACGGAAGGCTTTGTCGACCTTCCCCGGAGCATCCGGGGCGTCACGATTTCCA
Organism: uncultured delta proteobacterium; assembly: GCA_963817385.1. GTDB lineage: Bacteria > Desulfobacterota > Syntrophia > Syntrophales > UBA5619 > JAKAFS01. The sequence continues at coordinate 85,971 of CAWFOM010000005.1, read as the reverse complement.
TTCTTTATTCGGAGCTCGCGGGTGGGCGATTCAAACTGAGCATGCGTTCCAAGGGGAACGTCAACGTGGAACGCGTAGCCCGCACCTTCGGAGGGGGCGGACATATCAACGCGGCCGCCTGTAGGATCGAGGGAGATCTGGCCGATATCCACCGGCGGGTCCTCGAAGCGATCAGGGCGTCCGTGGAGTCATGAACGGGGTCGTTGTCGTTGACAAGCCGTCGGGCCGGACGTCCCGTGATGTCGTGGAGGAGGTCAAGCGGGCGCTCGGAATCGGAAAGGCGGGTCACACGGGGACCCTGGATCCGCTGGCGACCGGCGTCCTTCCGGTCTGCGTGGGCGAGGCGACGAAGCTGGTGCAGTTCCTCGCGCTCGACACCAAGGAGTACCGTGCCACCCTTCTCTTAGGGGTGCGGACCGACACTCTCGATGCGGAGGGCCGTGTCATTACCCGGGATGAACCCCACGTGACCGGCAAGCAGGTGGAGGAGGCCCTCAGGAGCCTGACGGGAAGGCGCGAGCAGTTGCCTCCCCTGTATTCGGCGGTAAAGTTCAAGGGGAGACCTCTTTACGACTGGACGCGCCGGGGGATCGCGGTTGAACAGCTTCCGCGGGATGTGGAGATATACAGCATCCGGATCGACGAGATGCATTTGCCTGAAGTTACCTTTACCCTCTCCTGCTCCAAGGGCACCTACATCCGGTCCCTCTGTGCGGAAGTGGGGGAGCAGTTCGGGTGCGGCGGGTGCATGTCCGCCCTGCGCCGGACGCGCAGCGGGTGCTTCGGCGAAGAGACGGCTCTTGCGACGGAAGGAATGACGGAGGAGGGGAAGCGGGAACTCTTCACGGCGCATCTGGTGCCGATGGCGGAGATCCTGCCCGGGCTGGCTGTTATTGCGGTGGATCCGCCCCTGGCGAAAAGATTGCGGAACGGATATCAGCCGGAGAAGGAGATCCTGGCCGGTTATCATATTCCTTTTCTTGCCGCGGGAGATGTGGTAAAGTTTGTCCTCGAAGAAAAACACTTGGTGGCCGTCGCCCGGATGCTCTGTGCGTCGGACGATCTGGCTTCAGGGGAGGGTATGAAACAGGCGGTCAGGATATTACGGGTATTCAACGACTGAGGCAACATGTCTTGAGAATTGCGTCATTGACTTAAGGGAGGATGAGAGCAGTGTTAGATGTGGGAAAAAGAAAGGGAATCATCGACAGTTATCAGTTACACGAGAAGGATACGGGATCCCCGGAGGTCCAGATTGCCCTCCTGAGCGCCAGGATAGAGTATCTGACGGAACACTTCAAGACCCACAAGAAGGATCACCATTCCCGCAGAGGGCTCCTGAAGCTGGTCGGCCAGCGGCGAAGGCTTCTGGACTATGTGAAGAAAAAGGACGTGGAACGCTACCGAAGTGTGATTCAGCGTCTCGGGCTCAGGAAGTGATCTGAGCGCAGGGTGCGGGGTATCTTTTGAGGAGTAGGAAGTAAGGAGTAAGAAGCAGGCCCTTTCCGTCTGCTCCCTACTGCCTACTGCCTACTCCTTTCAGATCCCGTGCCGTCAATCAAAAAATTTGAGAGGAAACTATGAGTAAACTGTTCAGTGCAGATTTTGCGGGGAGGGAGATCTCCCTCAAGACGGACTATGTAGCGGGGCAGGCGGACGGCGCCGTCCTGGCGACATACGGAGACACGGTGGTTCTGGTGACTGCCGTTTCCCTCAAATCGATACGGGAAGGAGTCGATTTTCTGCCTCTAACCGTGGACTATCAGGAAATGACCTATGCTGCGGGGAAGATTCCCGGCGGTTTCTTCAAGAGGGAAGGTCGTCTCAACGAAAAGGAGATCCTCACCTCACGAATCATCGACCGCTCCATCCGCCCGCTGTTTCCGAAGAACTATTTTCACGAAACCCAGCTCATGGCCTCGGTCCTTTCCGTGGACAACGAGAACGACTCCGATGTAGCGGCGATGCTGGCCGCGTCCGCCGCGCTCGAGATCTCGGACATCCCCTTCAAGGGACCGATTGCCGGTGTCCGTGTCGGTCGTGTGGATGGCGCTTTCGTCTACAACCCTTCGCAGGAGGTTCAAGAAAAAAGCGATCTCAACCTCTTTCTGGTGGGACGGAAAATCGTCCCCGGCACGAAGGGGCGGGCGTATGACGTGAACCTCGTCATGATGGAAGGCGGGTCGAACGAGGTCGACGAGGACACAATCGTCGATGCCATCAACTTCGGTCTCGAGGCGATGCGGCCGGTGATCGATCTTCAGGACCGCATGCGCCAGGAAACGGGCAAGACCAAGCGGGTCGTGGAGATTCCGGCCGTCGACGAGACCCTCGTGGCGAAGGTGTCCGGTACGGTCCTGCCGGGGCTCAAAGAAGGGTATGGCATGGCGCGCAAGATGGAGCGCTATGCGAAGCTCGATCAGGTCCGCAAAAGCGCCGTTCAGACGCTGACGGCCGAAAATCCCTCGCTCAAGCCGAAAATTCTCGAGATCATCGAGTCTTTGGAGAGGCGCATCCTCCGGGAGATGATTCTCAAGGAGAACCGGAGAATCGACGGCCGTTCCAATACGGAGATCCGCCCGATCAGCTCCGAGATCGGGATTCTCCCGCGCGCCCACGGGTCGGCGCTGTTCAACCGGGGCGAGACGCAAGCCCTGGTGACCGTGACCCTGGGGACCTCCCATGACGAGCAGCGGATGGATTATATCGCCGGCGAGGAGCGACGCTCCTTCCTGCTTCATTACAATTTTCCTCCCTACTCGGTCGGTGAGGCCAAGCCTCTCCGGAGCCCGGGAAGGCGGGAGATCGGCCACGGCGGTCTGTCGAGACGGGCGCTCCTCCCCGTGCTGCCGCCGAAAGAGGCGTTTCCCTACACCATCCGGGTCGTCTCCGACATCCTGTCTTCCAACGGTTCCTCTTCGATGGCCACCGTCTGCGGCGGATGTCTTTCCCTGATGGATGCCGGGGTGCCGATTCGGGACACCGTCGCCGGGATTGCCATGGGTCTCCTGAAGGAAGGCGATCAGGTGGTCATTCTCTCCGATATCCTCGGCGACGAGGATCATGCGGGCGACATGGACTTCAAGGTCTGCGGCACCGAAAAGGGCGTCACCTCCATGCAGATGGACATCAAGATCGATAACCTGACGGGAGACATCCTGAGGAAGGCCCTCAACCAGGCACGGGAGGGGAGGATCTTCATCATCGGCAAGCTGCGCGAAACCATTACCGCGCCGCGCCCTGATATCTCCGTCTATGCCCCGCGGATCACCACCGTCAAGGTGCGGCCGGAGAAGGTGCGCGACGTGATCGGTTCCGGCGGCAAGAACATCCGCCAGATCGTGGCGGAGACGGGTGTCGAGATCAACGTGGAGGATGACGGCACGGTGACCATCGCCTCCAGCGACGCGGAAGCCGCCGCCCGGGCCGTGGCCATGGTGAAGTGGCTGACCGAGGATGCCGAGGTCGGGAAGATCTACAAGGGTACGGTCAAGAAGATTGTCGATTTCGGCGCCTTCGTCGAGATCCTGCCCGGGACGGAAGGGCTTTTGCACATCTCCCAGATCGCCAAGGAGCGGGTGAACAAGGTCACCGATGTCCTCCGCGAGGGGGACGAGGTGATGGTCAAGGTGCTGGAGATGGACAAGCAGGGAAAGATCCGTCTCAGCAGGAAGGAAGCGCTGGGGGAAAATGGTCAATAAGACCATTCTGGATAACGGCATCCGGGTCATATCCGAAGAGATCGACCATGTCCGGTCGGTCTCCATCGGGGCCTGGGTGGAAGGCGGTTCCCGCCACGAAAACGGACTGACCAACGGGGCGGCCCATTTCATCGAGCACATGCTGTTCAAAGGGACGGAGCGGCGCTCCGCCTTCGATATCGCCTCTGCCATCGATTCCGTCGGCGGCGTGATGAACGCCGCGACGGGGAAAGAGCTCACCTCCTTTTACATCAAGATCCCGGATTACCATGCGGAGCTGGCCGTCGATCTCTTGGCCGACATCTTTACTTCTTCGCGCTTCGACGAGACGGAGATCGGCCGGGAGCGGTCGGTGATCCTCCAGGAGATCCGGATGGTCGAGGATACCCCCGACGACTATATCCACGACTTCTTCGAAGGGATGTTCTGGCAGGATCATCCCCTCGGCCTTCCCATTCTGGGGACGAGGGAACGGATCGAGGCCTTTCGTCGCAACGATCTGCTCCAGTTCTTTCAGAGCCGCTACCAGGGGAATCGTCTGGTGATCAGTGCGGCCGGGCATCTCAAACACCATCAATTCGTAGATCTGGTCCGGCGGTCCTTCGGATCGCTCGCCGGTTCATCCGTGTGCGAACGGACCGAAGCCCCGGCGGCAAGGCCGGGGCGGGCCGTTCTCCCGAAAGAACTGGAACAGGTGCATCTCATCATCGGTGCGCCGGCGCCTTCGGCGGTCAGCCCCGAGCGGCACGCGGGATTTCTTCTGAACGCCGTTCTCGGGGGAAGCATGAGCTCCTGGCTGTTTCAGGAGATCCGGGAAAAGAGGGGCCTTGCCTATGCGATCTATTCCTATCTGACCTCGTACATGGACACCGGCCTGTTTGGAATCTACGCGGGGACCGGCAGCGAGCGGGTCCGTGAGGTTCTGGCGCTTGTCCGGGAAGGTCTGGAGCGCTTCTCCTCCGAACTCCTGACGGAAACGGAACTGCGGTCGGCCAAGGAACTGCTCAAAGGGAATTTCCTCCTCGGCATGGAAAGCACGGACAATCGGATGACGGGACTGGCCAAGAACGAGATCTGTTTCGGACGGCAGGTGACGCCGGAGGAGATCATCGAACGGATCGATGGGGTCGAGCGGGAAGAGGTCCGCTCCCTGGCCAGAGCGATGTTCCGGCCGGAAGCCATGACGGTCGCGGCGCTCGGTCCGATTGCCGAAGAAGATCTGGTGTTTTGACGGCTTCGGCTCAAACGGGAGAAAGGTATGATAGAAGAGCTCCGGGTCCCCATCCGGCGACTGCCCGGGACGGAGGACTTGCCCCTGCCCTGCTACATGACTAAACAAGCGGCGGGGGCCGATCTGACTGCGGCGGTCGGGGCTGAGGTAACGATCCTTCCCGGGGAAAGGGCGCTGATACCGACGGGCGTGACGGTGGAGCTTCCCGAAGGGTATGAGGCCGAGATCCGCCCCCGGAGCGGCTTGGCCCTGCGCCACGGCGTAACCCTTCTCAACGCCCCGGGTACGATCGATGCAGATTATCGCGGGGAGGTGGGGATTATCCTGATCAACCACGGTCAGGCGCCCTTTGTCGTCCGGCGGGGAGACCGCATCGCCCAGATGGTGGTGCACCGGATCTGCCGTGTGCACTGGGCGGTCTGCGAGGCGTTGTCTCCGACGGAGCGGGGCGGTGGCGGGTTCGGCCATACCAAGTAAATCTCTGCGAGAGAGCCTAGGAAATAAGTTCCCGTCACAATCGATACATTTTTCACCCAAACATTCATAAAAAAGGCAATTTCCGGTCCGTCGCCGACCTTCTGCTCGTCATAATTTTTCCCTAGGGAATGCGGACGGAGCGGGGTTGCCGGTGTCGGGCGCAGTCTTTCCGCTGCGGATCCCTTCGGAAATGAGTATCACGTGTGAAATGTGAAATAGTTCACATAGTTATGTTTAATTATCCTTGACTTCAGACACAATCTGGCGGTATCTTGACAACGAAAATAGTGATCGGAATTTTCGCGGAAAACAGGGCTTTAAAGGTTAAGAGTAAGGTATTCGCATAATTAACATAATAAACTCTTGCACAACTTTTTTTTTTTGTATATATCTATGGCGCATTTCGGTCAATGCGTCACTATATTGGCGGAGAAGTGTCATCGGGATGAAGGTAGGCAGATATCTCATCGTCTTTGTTTTGCTCATGGGTACCCTGATCACATTCGGGGACAGGGGGCTCATTGATAACTACCGGATGAAAGAAAAACTGATGGCCCTGAAAAAAATCAATCATGGCACGATTCTTGAAAATATTGCATTAAGAAAGAACATCACGCTGCTACGGAATGATCCGTCTTATATCGAGATGATGGCGAGAAGCGAACTCGGCATGGTTAAAAAGGGGGATCTGGTTTATCGGACAGCGCGATAAGATTTCCGCTGCCGCTGGATAGGCGGGATCCGCGTACTTGGCTTAATACGGTGAGTTCATGTTCGACATCGGGGGATTATTGGGGGGGGGAAAGCAGCTCGCCGGACTGGACATCGGGTCGAGCAGTATCAAGATTGCGGAGATACAGGATACCCCCCAAGGTCGCGTCCTTAGCCGCTTTTTCCAAATGCCCCTGGCCAGGGGGGTTATCGTTGACGGCGCCGTTGTGGAGCCGGAAATCCTAATCGCAACCATAAAGGAACTCTACAAACAGTCCGGGTGCAGACGGAAGATGATCGTCACCTCCATCTCCGGACACGCCGTGATCGTGAAGAAGGTCACCTTTGTCCAGATGGATGAGAATGAACTGCGGGAACTCATCCATGATGAGGCGGGGAAGTATCTGCCTTTCGACGACATGGCCACGGTCGACTACGACTGTCAGATCATTGGCGATAACCCCTACAATCCTACCCAAATGGAAGTTCTCCTTGTGGCGGCCAAGAAGGAGATCATCGAAGGCTATACGGAGGTCATTGAAGCGGCGGGCCTCGTTCCGGTGATCATGGATGTCGATTCCTTTGCTCTCGAAACCATGTACGAAGAGAATTATGAATTCGAAGAAAACGATGTCGCCGTCCTCATCAATATCGGGGCAAGCATTACCAATCTCAATGCGGTGAAGGGCGGGGTATCGATCTTCACCCGGGATTTTACCCTCGGCGTAAATTCCGTGACTGAGACGATCGCCCAGAATCTGGGCGTCTCCTTTGAGGAGGCGGAAAAGGCCAAGGTTGATGGTTTCGGTGATAACGAACAGGCCCGGCGGATCTTCCGGGAAGGGTTGATCGCCTATGCCGATCCCATCTGCTCCGAGATCGAACGATCGGTCGACTACTTCCGTTCGACCTTCGGCTCGGAAACCGTCAAGCATGTTCTCCTATCCGGCGGTGGGGCCCTGATCCCCGGCATTGCTGCCAACTTGGCCCAACGGCTGGCAATTGAAACGGAAATCATCAATCCCTTCAAAAAGATCACCTGCGATGCCAAAATCCTGAAAAAGGAGGCGGTGGAGCGTATTGGTCCCATTGCCGCCGTCAGTGTGGGTCTCGCTCTGCGGAAGGTTGGTGACAAATGATCAGGATCAATCTTCTTCCCTATCGGGAAAAGGAGAAAAAGGAGAATCTCCGGCGCCAGATGTTCATCCTCTCCGGCGTTCTGGTTCTGGTTTTCCTGATCCTTGCTGCCATCTACCTCTACTTCAGCATGACTATTGGCAGTCTCGAGACGAAGATCCGGACGGGGGAGGCCAAGATTGCTGTTCTGAACAAAAAAGTGGGCGATATCGAAGGTTTCAAAAGAGATAAGAAAGAGCTGGAGCAGAAATTAGGAGTGATTGCATCCTTGGAGGGTAACCGGCTTTTCCCGGTCCAGATGCTGGATGAACTGAACCTGATGCTTCCTACGAAGGATGCTTGGCTGGATAAGATCATCGAAACGGAAAAGGATCTGCGCATCGAAGGAGTTGCCAAGGACAACGGTACCGTGGCCCTTTTCATGAAGAATTTGGAAAAGGCCAGTTTCATCAAGTCCGTCGATCTGGTGGTCTCCAAGGAAAAAGACGTGGCCGGTGTGAAGTTGCAGCAGTTCATCCTGATGTGTGCGATAAAAAGGGGATTGTAAACCATGGCCATAAATCTCGATGAACTGAAGAAACTCCCTCTAAACCTCAAGGTACTGATTATCTCCCTGGTCTGCATCCTGATCGGCTATTTCTATTACATGTTTTTCCTTCAGGGCGCCCTGAAGAACAAGATGGCCCTCGAAACAAAACTTGCCGATCTGCAGCAGCAGATTGTAGAAAAGGAAAGGACCGTGGCGCAGCTTGACAAGTATATCCGTGAGGTCAGTGCACTCAAAGAGTCCTTCAAGGTGGCGTTGCTGAAGCTTCCCAATGAGCGGGAGATCGCGGGACTTCTGGCTGCGGTGGTCCAATCGGGGACGGGGTCCGGGGTAGATTTCCTGCTCTTTGAGCCGAAGCCGCCGGAGAAGAAGGCCCCTGAGATGAAACCGGGCGCACCCCAACCGCCGGCATCCAAGCCGAACGATCCCAAGACTCCGGTGCCGAAAAAAGCGGAACCCGAGAAGTTTTATAATGAAATTCCCATCAAAGTGCAGGTGGCAGGAGGATTCCATAATACGCTTTCCTTCTTCGAGCAGGTGGCCCGCCTGTCCCGGATTGTCAACATTGAAGACATTACTATGGGAGATGCCCAGAACGTTAAAGGGCGAGGGCGTGTCATCAAGACATCCTGCACGGTGAAAACCTACATGTTTGCGGACAAGAAATGATGAAACGGCGTGCCATACAGGTTGTTTGGGGAGGCGTCCTGATGTTTTTACTCACAGGCGGGACCGGTGCTGCCTGGTCCTGGGCTGCTGAAGTGAAGGCGGTTCCTCCGCCTGCACCGGCGACCGTCAGCCCCGGCGGCCCGGCAGCGAAATCGGACGGGACCGCCGCCGCCTCAGTACCCGCCGCTGCACCGACGCCGTCACCCACGTACAGTTATCAGGCAGCGGGCAAGGCGGACCCATTTGTTCCGTTCATCGAACTGGATCTTGCTCTGAAAAAAAAGAAGGAAGAGGAACTGAAGAAAAAGGCGGCCGTAAAGAAGTTCCCCATCTCACCGCTCCAGCAGGCGGAGGTCGGGCAGTTTCGCCTCGTCGGGATCGCCGGTGACGACCAGAGGCGTATGGCAATCGTGGAAGATGGCGTTGCGAAAAAATACTATCCCCTGTTTGTGGGAACTTATATTGGCCCGAACGGGGGGCGGGTCGCCTCAATCCTGCTTGATCGCGTGATCGTCGAGGAACTGCTCCAAGACCAGACAAAAAAAGTCCGGAAAGCAGAGATCCGGCGAATTCCCATAATGCTGCACAAGGAAGAAGAGGGGAAACCATGAAACGGGTAATACAATGGCAATGGCTTGTTTTTTCAGCGTTGATCATGACGGCGGCCATCCCTCCGGTGTGGGCTGCGCCACCCATGGGACCGGATACATCCACACCGATGACCGGATACCTGGAAAACGTCACTTTTAAGAAGTTGCAGGGTAAGGAACGGGTGACCTTTGCAGTGTCAAAACAGTCCGGGGTGACGGTCGAGAATCTACCGGGCAATGCGATTGTGGTTCGCCTGGAAAACCTCTTCGTTCCCGAGGGGCTCCGCCGCCCCCTCGGCGATGCGGCTCTCGCTAATGTGGTTCAGGTAACACCCGTTCAAAAATCGGCCGATGGCCGATCTTGGATTCTTGCGACGATCGAGCTGAAGCAGAAGGTACCATACAGCGTTCGGCAGGAGGGGATGAATGTCCTCATCGATTTTAATGTGGCCGCCGCGGCATCGTCTGCAGAGCCTGTCCCGGGAAAACCGTCTCCCGCGGTTCAACCGGCCGTGGCTTCCGTAACACCGGCAACAACATCCATAAAACCGGAGAAGAATGCGGCGAAGACCATGGCGGCGGACACCGGGAAAGAGAAGAAGGTTTATACCGGTTCCCGGATATCACTCGATTTTCAGGATGCCGATATCAATAAGGCAGTCTTCCGCACGTTATCTGAGATCGGGAAGGTCAGTATCGTTGCCGGCGATGACGTCAAGGGGACGGTGACCATCCATATGAAGGATGTCCCCTGGGAGCAGGCACTCGACACCGTTCTCGAACTTAAAGGGCTCGAAAAGAAGCAGGAGGGTAGCGTCATTAAGGTGATCACCCTCGCCCAGAAGAAAAAGGACGAGGCCGACCGCAGGGACGTCGAAACAGCGCAGATCAAGTCCGAAGATGAGCGGAAGGTGCGCGAGCAGAAGCAGAACGTGGAACAGGGAAGGCTCAAGCAGATCTCCATTGAGGCGAAGATTGTCGAGGTGAATACGAATTTTACCCGTCAGTTGGGGATCCGCTGGGGGTACGGGTACAAGGACATCTGGAGCGGCCGGGACATCGGGGCGCTCATGGGCAACTCATCCACCGGCGATATCACCAGCCTGCCCGCGGGGCTCGGCTTGACCAAAAGCAACACGGCTGTGAATTTCCCCTCCGTTGTCGGCGCAGGTTTGGGCGCCTTGACTCCGGGGATCGGCATCGTCATGGGTTCATCGCAGTTCATCCTGGACGCCAAGCTCTCCGCCCTGGAAGGGTCGGGCGACGGCCGGATCATCTCCTCGCCGAAGGTGACGACCTTGGAAAATGAGAAGGCCGAGATCTGGCAGGGGAAGAAGGTTCCCGTCGTGACGCCGGGGACGAACTCAAACCCGCCCACGGTCCGTTACGAGGAGGCCGACCTCCGTCTGGTCGTGACGCCCAAGATAACCGCGGACAAGGAGCGGATCTCCATGGTAATCGAAGCCTCCAACAAGGAAATCGACAACACCACCGAACGGATCCAGGGGAATCCGGCCATCAACACGAGCGGCGTGACCTCCAAGATTGTTGTGAAAGATGGCGACACCATCGTCGTAGGAGGCGTCTTCAAGACGACGGAGACCTTCGCAAAGGACGCGGTTCCCTGGCTCTCGGAGATTCCTTTGCTCGGGTGGCTGTTCAAGTACGAGACCAAAACGAAGGATACCCGCGAGCTGCTCGTGTTCATTACCCCGCGGATCATCAATGAGGAGCCATAAGCGCGGATCCCATTCCCGTGGGGTGACGGCGCTTCAGGAGAGTACCACCGGCGGGCGGGTCCCCGTCCGGTTTTGAGGGATAGGGAATGCGGAGCGACGCATCGTCGCAGGTGTGGAGAAGGAGCCATTTGTGTTTCGGAAAAAGAAGTGCGCCGTTCTGTTCATTCTCTTATTGACCATTTTTATTTTCACCGGCTGCACGCGGAGCGACGGCGGCAAGGGGCCGGACACAATGCCGCCGACCGTGCCCAACGGCCTGGCCATCACGGCGGTGTCCTCATCGGAGGTGAAGGTTTCCTGGAAACCCTCCACCGACGACACAGGCGTAAAAGGGTATAAGATCTATCGAAACGGAGCGTATTTGAAAACTACGGAGGCGACATCGATGACGGATACCGGCCTGAAGCCGAAGATGCGATACTGCTACAAGGTGTCCGCCCGCGATGCTTCCGGCAAGGAATCAGCGCAAAGCAAGGACGTCTGCGCCGTATTATGAACTCATCCCACGGGATGCAGGTGAAAAAAGGAGCGGGTGATGATGAAGAAGAGATCCTCGGTAATGCTTGTGACGATCGGTATTCTCGGCATGATCCTGTTAAGCGGATGCGGCGCCGGCGACAGCGGCGACAAACCCGCCCCGCCCCCGGGAACGACCGTGGCGGCGAGCATTGATCTGCTTGTCGGCAATCCGCAGCTCAATTCAGACGGCGCCACCACAGTCACCCTGACGGCGATCGTCAAAGACAGCAGCAACCGGGCGTTATCGGAGAAAGAGGTTTCCTTCATCGCCGATTCCGGATCATTAGTGGTCGCCAACGGTGGGACAACCGGGGCCGACGGCTCGGCGACGGCGACCCTGAGCACCGGCGGGAATCCGACAAACCGGGTGATTCATCTGACCGCCGCGACCGGCTCCGTCAGCACCGCCAATACCGTGACCGTGACGGGAACGACCTTGTCCGTCAGCGGGGCTGTATCCCTGTCGCTCGGCGACTCCACCCCCCTGACGATCTTTCTGAAGGACTCCGCGGGCGCCGGTATTATCGGCAAGACCATCACCGTAACCTCCCTGAAGGGCAATACCCTGAGCGCCGCCACCTATGTGACAAATGCGAGCGGCCAGGTGACCGTGAATTTCACGGCGACGGCAGGGGGGACAGATAAGATTACGGCCTCGGCGATCGGCGCGACCAAGGACTTCGACCTGACGGTGAACACCGCCATATTGACGTTTCTCACCCCGTCGCCGTCGGGGGTTACCGAGATACCGATCGAGACGAATGGAATCAAGACAAATCAACCGGTCACGGTGGAGTATATCAGCGGAACCACTCCCCAGGCCGGCGTCACCGTCAACTTTTTCACGACGCGCGGCGCCCTGAGCAGCTCCGCTGCGACGACCGGCGCCGACGGCAGGGCGACGGTCACCGTCTCTTCAACGAATTCAGGCCCCGCCGTGCTGGTGGCTTCCATTGCCGGCGGCCCCACCGCGCAGGTCGCCGTGGAGTTCGTGGCGACGACGGTGAGTTCACTGGACCTCAAGGCCAGTCCGGCCACCATCGGGACGAACAGCGGCGGGTCGGAGACCGAGAAGAGCCTGATCACGGCCACGGTGCGGGACGCCAATAATAATCTGGTGAAAAACAGGACCGTCACCTTTACGATCGTCAACGACGTAAGCGGGGGACGCCTCTACCCCGGCCTCCGCCATCACCGACAGCTCCGGAACGGCCAGCACCTATTTCATCGCCGGCGCCTCGACCGGCGGTCTGGGCGGCGTCACCATCCGGGCATCGGTCATGGACACACCCCCACAGTCACGACAACGACGACGCTCACGGTCGCCAAAAAGGCCCTGTTCATTTCCCTGGCTTCCGGTCCGTCGATCATAAAGATAGATCCGAATAAGTACCAGCAGGATTATGTCGCCCTGGTGACGGATTCCGCCGGAAACCCTGTTGTGGGGGCGACGGTTGTCGCGACCGTGACACCCCTGTATTACAAGAAAGGGTACTACATCTTTCCCGCGGGGGCGACGGCCTGGCAGCAAGTGCCGACGCTGGTGGCGACATCATCCACGCTTCCCGGGATTCCCGCCTGCGCGAACGAGGACGGTATCACCCACAATCCGCTCTATGATTTCAATGGGATCCTCGATCCCGGGGAGGACCAGAACGGCAACAACCGGCTCGATCCGGGCAACGTCGCCTCGGTGACCGCCGCCGTCACCGACAGCACCGGCCACGGCACCGTGAGCGTCGTCTATGCACGGGACTATGCCTACTGGGTCAACGTCAAACTGGAGGCATTTGCCAACGACCTGAAGGGAAGCACTGCCAGCGCCTCGGTGACCTTCGACCTGCCGGGAGCAGCGCCCGATTATACCAGCCCGACTGTCGCCCCGCCGGGGAATCCCAGTCCTTTCGGGACGTCGACGTCCTGCTATGTGGATCTGACGGTGACGCCCGTCTCCGCGTCCCAGATGACGATCACCTGGCAGAAATCCGCGACGGCAAACCACTACCATGTATACCGAAACGGGATCAATATCGCGAACGCCGCGCTAAACACCTATTTCGACACAAGGCCTCTCAAGCGGCGCGCAGTACTGCTACCAGATCAGGACGGTGGATGCGGCGGGGACGGAATCGTCGTTCACCGGCACCGTCTGCAATTCGACCTTTGTATCGCCTCCGTCGGGTCTTACCGCCACGGCGATTTCGCCGTCGCAGATCCGGATCTCCTGGACGGCCCTGCCCGGGGCGACCGGTTATCGCATCTACCAGGACGCCGGTCTCGGCCTTGTCCTCCTCAAGTCCGTCGTCTCGACCTCGACCGTGGATTCGGGTTTGTTGGCCGATACGCTCTATTGTTATGCCGTTTCAGCCAATAACGCGGCGGGCGTCGAATCGTCGAAATCAGCTCAGGTCTGCGCCACGACGCAACTTACGGCGCCGCCGACGCCGACCGGCCTGACGGCGGCGGGATCGGCGGGTCCGCCCCCCACGGTCAGACTGACCTGGTCTGCGTCCGCCGGTGCAGCTAAGTATAATATATACCGCGACGGAGGGGTGACACCCTCGTTGTCGGTCAACGCCCCGGCGGTGACGGCGCTTGATATCGGCCTTGACATCACCGCACTGAATCCGCAAACCAATTATTGCTACACCATCTCCGCCGAGGATGTTTCGGGCAACGAATCGGAACAGTCAACCCAGGTCTGCACGTCGACGGGTGGAGCGGCGCCTCCGCCGAAGCCGACCGGTCTGACGGCGACATTGTTGGCGGGTCCGCAGGTCAGGCTGAACTGGTCCGCATCCTCCGGCGCCGTCGTCTATCGGATTTACCGGGACGGGACGCTCAAGCTGTCTGCCACAGGAGTGACGGCGACGGATACCGGGGTGGGGGTTGGTACTGTGTATTGTTATACCGTTGCCGCCGAGGACGGCGCGGGGAATGTATCGGCCAAATCGGCCGCCGTCTGCATTGCGACGGGTGCGATGGCGCCGCCGCCGACGCCGACCAACCTGGCGGTAGCGGGGGGGGCGGGTCCGAAGATCACTCTTACCTGGACCACATCCGCCGGCGCCGATCATTATTTGATATACCGGAATGGGGAGACGATACCCCTCGTGTCAGTAGTAGGCGCTCAAGTGGTTGATTTGAATGTGGAAGCTGCGACGCGTTATTGCTATACCATCTCCTCCGTGGATGCCTTAGGCAACGAATCAGCCCAATCCGCTCCCGCCTGCGGTACGGCGGGTGCGGCGCCACCGACGGCCCTGCCGCCAACTGGTGTGACGGCGACGGCAATGTCGTCCCTGAGGATTGATGTAAGCTGGTCAGCATCCGTCGGCGCTGTCAGTTATATAATATACCGGAATGGAACATCCCTGCAGACGGTTACGGGAACGACTTTCTCGGATGCAACGGTGCTCGCTGAAAACTCATATTGTTATACCATTGCCGCCGTAGATTCCTCGGGCAATCCATCGGCCCAATCGGCTCAGGGCTGTGCGATCACACCGCCTTGATCTCTTGCGGGGTCGATGACGAGTAAGCAATCGGGGGCGGCACGGGCCGCCCCTTTTTTTATCGGTAGTTTCTTTGACACGGGGGAGGTGCGGCGATGGGAATAATCGCAACGGCAGTGGGTGTGGCGGCGCTTATGGTCCTGACCGTTTTCGGGGAAGCCCAGGCCTTCCGTTGCGGCAACGGCCTCGTGAAGACCGGGGACTCAACGGGGAAGGTCCTCATCGAATGCGGGCCGCCCACCTACAAAGAAGGCGCGACGACAAAAACCAAGGCGAAATCGTCGAAGACGGAGAAGGCGAAGGACAGGCCGGGGGAACGGAGGAGCTCCCCGGGGGCTTCGCGGAAGGTGGAGCGGTGGTATTACAACTGCGGGGAGAGCGATTTCATCTACGTCCTGACCTTCGCGGGAGGCGTCCTGGAGAAGGAGCAAACCGAGGGCTACGGGAAGGGAACATCCGACTGCCTGGGGAGACGGTAGGCGGGGGTTTTCGTTCTTGACATGCTCTTCGGGGCTGTGTTAGCGTTTTGACCGTTTCAGCGGCGGGAATCAAATGGCCGAAAAGACTGAAAAGACGGTGAGTCATGGGCGACAATGATCTCCGGGAGCGAAATGCATTTTTGAAAGAGGTGGAGACGTCTCTCAATCAAGGCGACGACGAGACGGCCGTGGCTCTGGCCGAATTGCGGCTCAAACGGATGCCGGGCGATATGGACGCCCGGATTGCGATCTGCCGCGTCCGGATCCGGCAGGGAAGGCTGGAGGAAGCAAAGGCAATGCTCCAGGAAATGGACGGGACCCTCGCGGGCCTCTCCCAGATCTACGCCTCCATGGGGGATGTCTGCCTGAAAGAGGGGATGCAGGAAGCGGCGCAGACGTTTTATCGGAAATTCATCTCGCTCAATCCCGACTCTCCGCTGTCGCGGGAGATCGCCGAGAGGCTCACGGCCGTCGAGGCGCCGCAGGGGCCGGAGGTTGAGCGGGAAGAGGAAGATGCCGCGGAGGTCCCGTCCGATTTTCAGACGGTGACGCTTGCGGAACTCTATATCCGGCAGGGTCATCTCCGGCCAGCGGCGGAGGTCCTGGAGGCGATCATCCGGAAGGATCCCGAGCAGGAAAAGGCTGCCGCGATGCTCCGGGAGGTCTGGGAGATGATCTTCCGGGAGGAGTCCGGGCAGAGAGATACGGCAGTTGTCGCCGAGCTTTCGCGATGGCTGGACAATATCGGCAGGTTGCGCGGCCATGCGGGATGATCCTGCACCCTATGCGGAGAGGGTAGGCCGCCTCCGGGCAGGGCTTTCGGAAACGGAGGCCTTGCTCATGCTGAATGCAAAAAATATCCGTTATCTAACCGGTTTCACCGGCGGCGAAGGCGCGCTGATGGCCGGCCGGACTTGGCTTATCCTCCTGGTGGACGGGCGGTATGTGACCCAGGCGCGGGGGGAGGCCGCTGGGGCGGAGATTGTCGAATTCCGCAACCGGGTCGACGGAATCGCGGCGGCGGCCGATCAGCGTGCGGTCGGGACGATCGGTTTCGAATCCCCGGCCCTCGTCGTGGAAGAGTATCTGAAACTTCAGGAGAAGCTTCCGGCAGTCGCCTTCCAGCCGCTCTCCGAGGGGCTCCAGTCCCTCCGCGCCGTCAAGGATGGCCAGGAGATTGACCGTATCCGGGAAGCGGCGCGTATCGCCGGTGAGGCCCTTGCGGCGGTGCGGGAGATGATCCGGCCGGGCGTTCGGGAGGAGGAGATCGCTCTCGAGCTCGAATACCGGATGCGGCGCGGTGGGGCGGAGCAGGCCTCCTTCGAGACGATTGTCGCCGCGGGGGCCAATACGGCCCTTCCCCATGCCACGCCGGGAAGCCGTGCGATTGCGGACGGGTGATTGCGTCATGATCGACTATGGCGCGGTCTCGGGCGGCTACCATTCGGATGAGACCTGCACGTATATTGTGGGGCATGCCTCGGCCCGTCAAGAGGAGGTTTACCGGCTCGTCCGGGAGGCCCATGACCGGGCCCTCCAAGCTCTCCGGGCGGGCGTTTCCTGCGGCGAGATCGATCGTATCGCCCGGGCGTTTCTCGAAGAGGCCGGAATGGGAGGCAATTTTTCTCACGGAACCGGTCATGGAGTGGGGCTGGAGATTCATGAAGCGCCGCGCCTGGCCGTTGGGCGGGAGGAGATCCTCCAGGCCGGCATGGTGGTTACGGTCGAGCCGGGGGTCTATCTCCCCGGCCTCTGGGGTGTCCGGATCGAGGATACGGTTCTCGTGACGGATGAGGGCTGCGAGATCTTGACGCGGACCTCCAAAGACCTTACAATTCTTTAAACGGAGACGACTATTAAAAAACACAGGATGCTGTCATATGAAATTATTTCCGGATGATCTGCTGTACAGTCGGGAGCATATCTGGGTCAGGGTGGAGGGCGATCTGGCCACCGTCGGGATCACGGACCATGCCCAGGAGAAGTTGGGAGAGATCATTTCGCTGGATCTTCCCGAAGTCGATGCCTATCTGGATCGGGACGAACCCTTCGGCAGCATCGAATCGGCGAAGGCGGTGGTCGAGCTCATCTCGCCGGTAAGCGGGGTCGTCGTCAGCGTCAATGAGGATATTACGGATGATATCGGTATCATCAACAGCGATCCTCACGACACCGGGTGGATGATCATCGTGGATATGGACGATCCGGATGAACTGGAGGATCTCCTGGATACGAGAGGATATCAGGACTTCGTGATCCAGGAAACGGAGGTCGACTGAAAAAGCGGTGGATGTATGGAGACTTCTCCCCTTCCGGAGGGCCGATGCCGCGGAGAATATGGCTGTCGATGAGGCGGTCTTCCGGGAAATCATCCGCAAAACTTCTCCCCCGACCCTTCGTTTCTACGGCTGGCGGACGCCGGCAGTCTCCATCGGCCGTTTTCAGGATGCGCGCAAGGAGATCGATATCGAGGCCTGCCGGAAGCTCGGCATCGATCTCGTCCGGCGTCCGACCGGCGGCAAGGCCGTCCTGCATGAACAGGAGCTGACCTACGCCGTGATCGCCGGCGATGATTCGCCCCTCTTCCCGCCGGATATCCTTGAAACGTACCGCATCATCAGCAACTGTATCGCACAGGGTCTCGCCGAGTGCGGCATCCGGGCGGAGATGAAAGCGGATGGAAGGGCGGCCGCGGATGAACCGCTCGGCACCGCCTGCTTCTCCGTTCCCTCCCGGTATGAGCTCCTCGTGGCCGGCCGGAAGATCTGCGGATCGGCGCAGACGAGATCCCACGGCGTCTTCCTGCAGCATGGCGCGCTGCTCATGGCGTTTGACCCCGGCCGGACCTGCGCCGTCATACTGCCCCACCGAGATCGGGAAAGGCAGGCCGACCGCCTGCGGAATTCGGTGACCTCCGTCCGGGAGCACGCGACCATTCCTTCGGCGGACGAAGAAATCCTCTGCCGGGCCATCCGGGACGGCTTTACGCAGGTGCTGGGCATCCGGTTCAGAGAAGGGGCGCTGACGTCGGAAGAGGAGGCGCTCAAGACCGAACTGATGACGAAAAAATATGGCAGCGCAAGCTGGAACTGGAAAGGGAGAAAACCATGGATATCCGGGCTCTGATCAAAGAGGAGGTCCTCGCACAGAAGGCCTATCCGGTGGACAACACCTCGTGCCGGATCAAACTGGATGCCAATGAGAACCCTCTGGCCATCCCGGAGCCGCTTCGGGAGAAATTTGCGACGCTCTTGGCATCCATTCCCTTGAACCGTTATCCCGAGGCAGGGTCCGTTGCGCTGGCCGCGCGTTTCGCGGCGAAATTCGGCGTGGGCGCGGATCAGGTCATCATCGGCAACGGTTCGGACGATCTGATTCAGATCCTCTGTACGGCCCTCGCGCGGCCCGGGGCGGAGGTCATGATCCCGGTCCCCACGTTTGCCATGTATCGGATCTCCGCCTTGAATGCCGGCTTCCGGGTCGCGGCGGTCCCGCTCGACGGTCAGTTCGATCTCGATCTTCCGGCCATGCGCGAACGGATGGGGGTGCATCCCCCCGCGCTGACCTTCCTCGCCTATCCCAATAACCCCACCGCCAACTGCTTCAGCCGGGAGAGGATCGAAGCCATCCTCGAAGGATCTTCCGGCATCGTCGTGGTGGATGAGGCCTATTTCCACTTCGCCCAGAAGACCTTTCTGCCGCTCCTCGCGAGCCATGACAACCTGGTCATCCTCCGGACCCTCTCCAAGGTGGGTCTCGCCGCGATGAGGATCGGCCTCCTCATCGGCCCTGCGGCCCTGATCCATGAACTCAACAAGGTGCGGCTTCCCTACAATCTCAACTCCCTGTCCCAGGCGGCCGCGGGCTTCTACCTCGACGAAGAGGAGGCCTTTCTGAACCAGGCGGCGGAGATACGCCGATGGCGCGGAGAGCTTTTTTCCGCCATGGAAACGCTGCCGGGCGTCCATCCCCGCCCTACCGATGCGAATTTTATTTTTTTTAGTTGCGATTTTGATGCGGATCGCGTATACATGTCACTCAAGAAACGGGGGATCCTGATCAAGAACCTGAGCGCCCCCGGAGCAATGCAGGGATTTATGCGGGTCACGGTGGGAACCCGTGAAGAAAACAGAGAATTTTTAGAGGTTTTCAGGGACATCATAACCAAGTAAGGAGCGTGGTCTAACATAGGCAACAATCAAGGGTAGTATGCGGCACGAAACTTAACGTGTAACGCCGTACTGCCCTTTTTTTGCGCCGGTTTTTCATCAGTGACTGGTCGGATTCCCGCACTGGTGTTGACGGGGGTGAAAGACAGTCTGCTGCAACGATTCGGAATTATAATAGCGAGATAAGATTGTATCAAAAAATAGAGACGGGAAAAGGAGAAGGAATTTGGAAGTAAAAGTATTCGACAATGATGTGGAAAAGGCCCTGAAGATTCTCAAGAACAAGCTCTCCAAGAGCGGTCTGTTCAAGGAGCTTAAACTGCGCAGGGCCTATGAGAAGCCTTCGGTGAAGAAGAAGAGAAAAACCATCGAGGCGCGCAGGCGTTTGGCCAAGGTCCAACGGCGCAGAGTCTCTTAAGCGAATTTCACGGATGGGGCGCGGGGATACCGTCCGGGCGGGCGGAGAGGTGCGTCTGCATGCCTGCCGTCGTGGGCGGAGAGCGGTCCGGGAACGGGAGAGGGACGATACCATGGCCCCGGGATCACGGCGTCCGGCCGACTTCGCGAGATATCATCCTTTTCGGTGTGGAGGAATGTGACATGGACGAGAGGAATCAGTTTGTCGTCGATGCCCTGTCGATCGAGGAGTCCTGGCGCATCTTCCGCATCATGGCCGAATTTGTCGAGGCCATCGAAACCCTCTCCAAGATCAAGCACGCCGTGAGCATCTTCGGTTCGGCGAGGACCAAGCCGGACGACCCCTATTACCAGAAGGCGGAGCGCCTGGCCCGGCTTCTGGCCGAACAGGGGTTTGGCGTCATCACGGGCGGCGGTCCCGGCGTCATGGAGGCGGCCAACAAAGGGGCAGCGGAGGCCGGCGGCCAGTCGGTGGGGATGAACATCCGCCTTCCCTTTGAGCAGAAACCGAATCCTTTTGCGAACATCAACATCGACTACAAATATTTCTTTCATCCGGAAGGTGATGTTCGTCAAATATGCCATGGCCTATGTCATCCTGCCCGGCGGCTTCGGGACGATGGACGAGCTCTTCGAGGCGCTCACCCTTATCCAGACGAAGCGGATCAAGCCTTTTCCCGTCATCCTCATGGGAAGCGAATTCTGGAAGGGCCTGTTCGACTGGCTCAAAAAGACCATGCTCCGTGACGGCAAGATCTCTCCGGAGGACCTGGAACTCATCCAGATCATAGACGATCCCGACGAGGCCGTAAAGCACATCCAGAAGTACGTCATCCTGTAGCGCGGAGAGCGACGGCTCCTCCCGCGGATATATCTTTTAGGACCCCATGGCTCTTCATGACGACGATACAGGACGGGGAGTTTCGCTCGATTCGGTCCTCGCTGAATTGAGGCGGGGGAAAACCGTCTCCTGCTATCTGCTCTACGGAGACGAGGAGTTCCGTCTCCAGGATGCCCTCGAAAAGATCACGACGGCACTCATCCCCGAGGCGCAGGACCGTGATCTCAATCTCTTCGTGACGGACGGGGATGCCGAGGATATCGATGCACTCTGCGAATCCCTGATCACCCCGCCGCTCCTTCCCGGACGCAAGGTGGTGGTCGTCCGGAACACCCGGCTTTTCCAATCGAAAAATGTCCTTCTGCCCCTCATCGGGCGGATCCGCGAGCGTCTCGATCAGGATCCCCACCGGGCGACGGCTGATTTCCTGCAATTCTTACGGATCACGGGCCTTCAGCTTGACGACCTCAGGGACGGCGGCTGGCGGAAAATCGACGACGATGCATGGCGCCGGATAGTTCCGGACGACAGCGGCGAGGGACGCGAGACGTGGCTTCCCCGAGCCGTGGAAATTTGTGTAAGCAGTGGCGCTACTCAAGCGAAGGAACGGCCGGAGGAGACCGACCGCCTGGAGAGGACCTTGACGGGGGGCATGCCGGAGGGGAACCATCTCATCCTGACGGCTGAGGCCGTGGACCGGAGAAAGAAGCTTTTCAAGACAATCTCATCGGCAGGCAAGATCCTTTCGTTCACGAAGATTAAGGGGGAAGCGAGACAACAGCAGGCCGTCCGGGAGATGGCCGGCGAACTCCTGGGCCGGAGAGGAAAGAGGCTCTCATCCGAGGCCTGGTCCGCCCTGGGACAAAAAACCGGTTTTGACCTCCGGGAGTCCCTGGGGGCAATCGAGAAGCTGATCACGTATGCCGGGGAAAAGGCGGAGATCGCGGCGGCGGATGTGGAAGCGGTTATCGGCAGGACAAAGGAGGACACCATCTTTGAGCTGACCGGGGCGATCTCCGGGAGGAACCTGCCCCTTGCCCTCCAAACCCTGCGCGAACTCCTCGACCAGGGCCTCCACCCCCTGATGATCATGACGATGATCACGAAAGAGATCCGTTTTCTCTTTCAGGCGAAACTCCTAATCGCCTCGGGACGGCTGGGGTCCTACAGTCCGGAGGCGGACTACGGGCGATTTCAGAAGACGGTCCATCCCGCCGTCCGTGCACTGGCCGGCGATGGGAAAGAAACGATTGCCCTCGTCTCCCAGCACCCCTTTGTCGTCTATCAGGCGCTGAAGAATGCCGGGCGATTCGCCCGCGAGGAACTGGCCGGGTATCTGGAGCTTCTGGTCCGGACGGATCTGGCGCTCAAGACGACGGGGCAGGAGCCCCGCCTCCTCCTGGAACGTTTCCTGATCAGGGTCTGCGGAAGCCGGTAAATCCGCGTTTGCCGTTTTCGGCCCCTACTGGCATGCAACACCGCAAGGGGGCTTATGCCGCCCCACTTGCCACCCCAAACGAAATGAGGAGGCCTCTACGGCAGAATACATCACCCCCCGCTTAACCGCTGGAAGCATGTGGCGCAACATTTGGCAGCTCTCGTGGCCAATGTTGCTCATCATGATTTTCAATTTCTTTGTGGGCTTCGCCGATGTCTACGTGGCGGGATTCATCAGTCCCGAGGTCCAGGCGGCGGTCGGTTTCGTTAGTCTGCTCTACTTCTTTGTCATCATCATCGCCAATGCGATAAGCATCGGGACTGTAGCCCTCGTGTCGCGGGCCATAGGCGGGGGGGACTTCCGGCGCGCACTGGATGCGGCCAGGCAGTCCCTGCTGTTCGGATGTCTGATCGCCGCCGTTCTCACCCTGGCCGGCTTCCTCCTCTCCCGGGAGATCGTCTCTGCGGCGGGGTTCCCCGAAAAGATCAGGGAGATCGCCGAGACGTTCCTCAAGATCTTCTCCCTTGCCCTGGGGGCAAACTATCTCCTCATCATCTCCAACGCCCTCTTTCGGGCGAGCGGCGACGTGATGCATCTCCTCTTTACCATGTTTATCGTGAGCGCCGTCAACATCATCGGGGACTTCGCCTTTGTTTTCGGCTGGTTCCCCTTCCCCCGGCTGGGATACCCCGGGATTGCCGTCGCCACGGCGGTCTCGGTCACCATCGGCATGGGGATCAGTCTCGTTCTCTTCTCCCGGACCCGGTGGCGGTCCCTCTATGCGGGATCCTGGGCGCTCCACGCGGAGATGATCCGAAAGATCTTCGATATCGGCTGGCCGGCGGCAATGCTCCAGATCGCCTGGAACGCCGGAACGATAATCCTGTACAACATCCTCGGCCGGCTGGGAGAGGCGAGTATCACCGCCATGGCGGCCATCTCCAACGGCCTCAGGATCGAGGCCCTCATCTTTCTGCCGGCCTTCGCCCTCAACATGTCCGCGTCGGTCCTCATCGGCCAGAACCTCGGGGCCGGAGATCCCGAACGGGCGGAACGGATCGTATGGCGGATCGCCGCGGCGGGTATCGTCACCCTCAGCGCCCTGGCCCTGATAGTCTTCCTTCGGGCGGAAGCCTTTGCCGCCCTTGTGGCCAGGGACCCGGCGGTCATCGCGGAGACGGCCCGCTACCTCCGGATCAACATGATTGCCCAACCCTTCATCGCCCTGAGCCTGACGCTCAGCGGCGGACTCCAGGGGGCCGGGGACACCCGGGGGACCATGTGGGTGATCATCATCGCCATGTGGCTGATCCGCCTCCCCCTCGTCTACGGCCTTGCCCTCCTCTTCGGTTTCGGTGCTCCGGGGGTCTGGTGGTCCATGGTGACCTCCGTGATCTTTCAGAGCTTCCTCATGGCCGGGCGATTCCAGGCGGGAAAGTGGAAGCATCTGAAGCTGGACTAGGACAGGCGAGGCTGGCCTCCTCTTGGCACCGGAGGCGACCCGGATCAATCGTTTCCCGCGGAGGTGAACACCCATGCTGAAACTCTTCAATTCCCTGGGAAAGAAGATAGAGACCTTTCGGCCCGTCAACGACAGGGTCGTGACCATCTTCACCTGCGGACCCTCGATCTACCAGCGGGCCCATATCGGGAACTTCCGGACCTTCCTGTTTGAGGATATCCTGGTCCGCTACCTGGAATTCCGGGGCTGGCGGGTCGAGCGGGGAATGAACTTCACCGACATTGAGGACAAAGCCATCGATGAAGCCCGTAAAGACGGGATCACCCTGAAGGAGCTCACGGAGGAGAACATCGATGAATTTCTCCGGGAGATGCACCTCCTGAGGATCAAGCTCCCCGACTATCTGCCCCGGGCCTCAGCCTGCGTCGAGGAGGCCGCGGCGATGATCGAGCGCCTCCTGGAACTCAAGGTCGCCTACCGACATGAAGGCAATATCTATTTCGACCCGCTGAAGTTCCCCGGTTTCGGAAAACTCTACGGACTGGACATGAGTCGCTGGCCTTCCCGCAGGAGGCGCTTTCATCGGGACACCTACCCCGGCACCCAGTGGAACCTGGGCGATTTCATCCTCTGGCACGGATACCGGGAGGGAGAAACGGTGTTTTGGGATACCCGGATCGGACGGGGTAGGCCCTCCTGGAACATCCAGGACCCGAGCATGGTCGCAAATCACTTTCAGGAGACCCTCTCCATCTACTGCGGCGGCATCGACAATCTCTACCGCCACCACGACTACTCCTTGGCCATCCTCGAATCGCTGCGGCCCTATCCCATGGCCCGTTTCTGGCTTCACGGCCACCATCTCCTCGTCGAAGGCAGGAAGATGTCCAAGAGCCGGGGAACCGTCATCACCACCGATGACCTGCTCGAACGGGGATATGACGCCTCCGAGATCCGATTTTTCCTCATCTATGGCAATTACCGGGAAACGCTCTCCTATACGGAGAGGGCGATGGGGTCGGCGGCGGAAAAACTGAGGCGCCTCCGGATGCAGGTCCAGGGGATTGCGAAGAGGGCGGGCCGGGCCGTGTCGCCGGCGGACACTCGGGCGCGGAGGATCAGGGAGATCTTCGAGAAGCGGATGGATGAGGACCTGGACGTGCGAGGCGCCTTCGACGGCATATCCCGCGAATTGGGAGCCATAAAATCCGCGGAGTTGCACCCGGAGACAGCAGCCGCCGTTATCGCGACCCTTCGGGAGATCGACGGCGTCCTGAGGGTGATCTTCTAGGCGCCCTTCAACCTTAAGATGCCCACCCGCTCAAAATGATGTCGCCGCATGAATCGGTCTTACTACTCATCCACCACAAGTTCCAGCTTCAATGCCGCCAGCGACTGGTTTATATCCTGGATCACGAAGATCAGCGTCCCGATCACGCACAGCATGCAGAGGATGAACAGTGCACCGATCAGCCATGCCGCCTCCAGTTGCCACAGCGCCGTGAAAAAAATCACGATGATCAGAATTGCGGCCGCAAGCGCGCTCATCGCCGCCAGCAGAATCGCCGTCCGGATGAGGCGGGCGCGCCGCCAGAGGATGGTGAGCTGCGCCGATATCTTTGCGCTCTTGTTTTCCGTAGCAGACGGAAGTTCGGCGGTAAGGATTCTCACCCGATCGATTGTCCTCCCCAGGCGGTTCGTCATGGTCAACAGGATCAGGCCGAGGCCGGAGATCAGGATCATGGGCCCTATCGCCGTCTGGAGTACCGGGATCAGATGCGTTACGGATGGTACATTCATAACACCTCCTTCAGGGATGGACAAAGATAAGGTATTTGCGCTTAAATGTATACGGATACCGACATGTATTCAACAGGAATATTTTCGGTGTGAACTATTCCGGGGTGATCCGTTGACAATCCGGCAAGCAGGACTTAAAATAAAAATTAAATTTGTCGCAAAATACATCAGGGGCAACAATTTCATCACCGATACTTCTAAGGAGCGCATTATGTGGGAATACACGGACAAGGTCAGGGAACATTTTCTCAACCCCCAGAATGTCGGGGAAGTGGAAAATCCGGACGGCGTTGCCGAAGTCGGTTCCATCGCCTGCGGAGACGCCCTCAAGCTTTCCTTCAAACTCGATGAGAACAAACGGATCAAGGAGGCGAAATTCAAGACCTTCGGTTGTGCCAGCGCCATTGCCTCCTCTTCGGCGCTCACCGAGATGATCAAGGGGATGACGCTGGAGGAGGCCAAGAAGGTGTCCAACCAGGACATCGCCGCCTATCTCGGCGGCCTGCCCCAGGAAAAGATGCACTGCAGCGTCATGGGGAAGGAGGCCCTCGAAAAGGCGATCGAGAATTACCAGGGGGCCCCGGCAAAAGAGCCGGGGGCAACAATCGTCTGCGAGTGTTTCGGCGTGACGGACCGGGAGATCGAGCGGGCCATCCGGGAAAACAACCTCACGACGGTCGAGGAGGTGACGAACTACACCAAGGCGGGCGGCGGCTGCGGCAACTGCCATGACGCCATCCAGCAGATCATCGAGAGGGTGCGGGCCGAGGCCAAACCGGCAGTGCAGCCGAAGCTGACCAACATCCAGAAGATCAAGATGATCGAAGAAGCGCTCGAACGGGAGATCAGGCCGTCCCTGAAGCATGACGGCGGCGACATCGAACTCATCGACGTCGTCGGGAACCGCGTCATCGTAGCCACGCGGGGCGCCTGCGCCGCCTGCAAGGCGTCCGACATCACGCTGAAGCATTTCGTCGAGGCGAAACTCCGGGATCTGGTTTCTCCCGATCTGATCATCGAGGAGGTGAACCCATGAATACCGTCTATCTGGACAACAACGCCACGACCCAGGTGGCCCCCGAGGTCCTGGAGGCGATGCTGCCCTATTTCAGCGACCTTTACGGCAATCCCTCCAGCATGCATTCCTTCGGCGGCCAGGTCGCCCGGAAGATCCGCGACGCCCGCGAACAGGTCGCGGCGCTCATCGGCGCTTCACCCGACGAGATCATCTTCACGAGCTGCGGCACGGAGAGCGACAACGCCGCCATCCGCTCGGCCCTGGCGACGAATCCCGAAAAACGCCACATCGTGACCAGCCGGGTAGAACACCCCGCCATCAAGTCCCTCTATGCAAATCTGGCCGGCCAGGGCTACCGGGTAACGGAACTGCCCGTGGACAAGAACGGCATTCTGGACATGGAGCAATTGGTCGGGAGCCTTTCGCCGGAGACGGCGGTGGTCAGCCTGATGTGGGCCAATAACGAAACGGGGGTCATCTTCCCCGTGGAGAAGGCGGCCGGGCTGACCCGAGAACGGGGCATCCTGTTCCACACCGATGCGGTGCAGTCGACCGGCAAGATTCCGATCGACATGGGGAAGAACGCCATCGACATGCTCTCGCTCTCCGGGCACAAGCTCCACGCCCCCAAGGGGATCGGCGTACTGTATGTCCGCAAGGGGACCAAGTTTTCCCCGTTTCTCATCGGAGGGCATCAGGAGCGAGGGCGCCGGGGCGGCACGGAGAATACCCCCAGCATCATCGGGCTGGGAAAGGCATGTGAACTGGCGGCCCGCCACCTGGAGACGGAAAACACGACCGTAAGAAGGCTGCGCGACAGGCTGGAGGCAGCCCTTCTGAAGAGTATCCCGCGAAGCCGGGTCAACGGGGATCTTGTGCAGCGCCTGCCCAATACGACGAACATCAGCTTTGAATTTGTCGAGGGGGAGGGGATCCTTCTGCTGATGAACGAATACGGCATCTGCGCCTCTTCCGGCTCGGCCTGCACCTCCGGGTCCCTGCAGCCTTCCCACGTGCTGCGCGCCATGGGCGTCCCCTTCACCATGGCCCACGGATCCATCCGGTTCAGCCTGAGCATCTACAATACGGACGAGGAGATCGATTTCGTAATCGGGAAACTGCCCTCCATCATCGAGCGGCTGCGCGGCATGTCCCCCTACTGGACCTCCGTTGCGCAGGCGTGCGTGACCGCGTAACGGACAGGTACCCGACTTGCGCTTGACAGAACCTACGCGCGGCTACTTCTCTCCGATCGCTTCGCGGACTTTGTGGGCAAGATCCTTCATGCTGAAGGGCTTCTGGATGAAATGCACCCCTTTTTCCAATACGCCGCGATGGGCAATGACGTTTGACGTATACCCGGACATGAAGAGCACCTTGATTCCCGGCCTGATGACCTCAATTGCTTTCTTCAACTCCTTGCCGCTCATTCCCGGCATAACCACGTCGGTAAGAAGAAGATCGATAACCGTATCCTTGTTTTCGCACAGGGATACGGCTTCCTGCGGAGTCGCCGCAGCCAGAACCGTGTAACCGATCTCCTCGAGGATTTCCTTCGCAATCTCGCGCACCATCTCTTCGTCTTCCACCAGCAGAACAATACCGGCGCCATAGGCCATCGGAACTTCTTCGATCTCTTCACTTTTCTTCTCTTCCTCCCCCACGCTGGGGATATAGATCTTGAAGGTGCTCCCCTGCCCCGGTTCGCTGTAGACGTTGATGAATCCGCTGTTCTGCTTGACCATCCCGTAGACTGTGGCGAGTCCGAGCCCCGTACCTTCACCCACTTCCTTGGTGGTAAAAAATGGTTCGAATAGATGGGACTGGAGTTCCTTATCCATCCCCACTCCGTCATCGCTCAGCGCCAGAAGGACGTATTGTCCGGGTTTGAATCCGAGATGTTTCCGACAGTATGCCTCGTCGAGGCGGATATTGGCGGTTTCGATCGTCAGCCTGCCCCCGTCGGGCATGGCGTCGCGGGCATTGACAACCAGATTGACAAGGATCTGGTCAACCTGCGTGGGATCAAAGTTGATCGACTGCAGGTCATCTTCAGGGTAGAAGCGCATGTCGATATCCTCGCCGATGAGCCGGGAAAGCGTATTTTGGGAAGAGGTGATCAGGTCATTGAGGTTCAAGAGCCTCGGCTCGATGATCTGCTTCCGGGATAACGCGAGGAGCTGACGGGTGACATCCCGGGAGTGGCCCGCCGCCTTTTCAATCGCCTGGATATCCTTCAAGAGGGGATCGTCGTCCTTCAATCTCACCTTGATCAATTCCGCGTATCCAAGGATAACGCTCAGCATATTGTTAAAATCGTGCGCCACCCCCCCGGCCAGGCGTCCGACGGATTCCATCTTCTGCGACTGGCGCAGCTGTGATTCCAGCTTCGCTTTTTCCTCCTCCGCACGCCTGCGTTCGGTGATATCCCGAACGATGGCCCACATACCGACGGGCTGACCGGTGTCATCGCGCAGCAAAAATGTCCGCAGCTCAACGGGGAAAAGGGTCCCGTCCTTTCGGTGATACTCCTTTTCATACACCTGGGAGTGACCGTTCACCAGGACCTGTTCCGCAATCATGCCCGCTTCCAAGGCATGCCATTTCTCCGGGGTCAGGTCCCCGTTCGTCCGTTGGAGAAGCTCCTCTTCCGAATAGCCCAGCAGGGCCTGGTAGGCGCGGTTGGCCTCCTGAATGCGGCCGGTCATATCGATACGGACAAAGGCGTCCATCATGGTCTCATGCAGGCGGCGATACTTCGCCTCGCTCTCGCGCAGCCCCTCTTCGGCCCTTTTGCGTTCCGTGATCTCCAGCATGATTCCATCCCAAAGGATGTCGCCGTTGACCTGCAGTTCCGGACGAGCGATACACTCATACCAGCGCACTTCCCCATTGACGATATGGCGCAGCTCTTCCCGCAAGGTTTGAAGAGTTTCCGCAGATCGCCGTATCGATTCCGCGTGTCTCGCTTTATCATCAGGATGGATAAGACCGAACAGAAGGGCGCCGTCACGCACGAGGGCCTCCGGTTCGAGGCCAAACAGCTGACGTGATGCGGCATTCACGTAAGGAAAAGAAAAACTCCCATCCTGACGCAGGGTCAACAGATAGACCATGCCGGGGATATTTTCCTGAAAACGCTGGTATTTTTCCGTGATCTCCCGGAAGGCATTCTCCATCCCCCGGTACTCGGCGAAGCGTTCACGAACATCACCGACCATTCTATTGATCGCATCGGCAAGAGCGTCGAGATCATCGTTGTGTCCCGAGGAATCAATCCGACTCGAATAGTCTCCCCGGGCCGTTTTCTGCACGACCTCAATCATCCTGCCGATATGATCTGTTTCCAATTTATCAGCCATAGGTATTGTTGCGGTGGATTTGGGAGCCTGACAGCGGTGTTATCCCTCAGCCACTGGTGACCATGATTGGCCGACATCCTTAAGGAAAAATCGCTGTTTGTCAAGAATTAATCCTCCTGAAAACGAAAACACGGAGACAATCCTCCCAGAAAGATCTCCCAGAAAGATATTGACAATGCGCTGTCTAAACCGTATCCTGCCGCAAATCAAATAACATGAGGAGGAAGAGATGTCTGATAATCGGTGGGTCTTAAGCGGCCTTATAGTACTTACCCTATTCTTTCTGCTGTCGGTCATGGAGATCGACGCCTGGGCCAGGGCCGGAGGAGGAAGTTCCTTCGGCAGCCGGGGGTCGCGTTCCTACAGCCCCCCCCGCTCGACCCCCCGGCCCGCCCCGGTAAGCCCCTCTCCCGGTTCAGGACAGTTTACCCCCTCTGCGCCCGCCCCTTCTCCCTTCGGCGGTGGCGGCTTTCTCAGGAGCATGGCCGGCGGGCTCGTCGGGGGGATGCTCGGCGCGATGCTCTTCCGCAGTCTCGGGTTTGCCGGCGGCGGCATGGGAGGCATGGGAGGCGGCATCGGGCTCATGGACATTCTCCTGATCGGGGCGCTTCTCTATGGCATCTACTGGTTCATCAAGACGGCGGCGTTCCGCAACCGAATCGGCGCCCGCGGGGACCTATTACCGGGAATCGCCGGCGCTCGACGCAGGGCGGACAGCACCGCCGATGCAGGCGTATGAATCAGGGGGCCAGGAAAGCGATGTGGCGGAAGGCCTCCGCCACATCCGCCAGATGGATCCCCATTTTGAGGAAAAGCGTTTTACCGACGGCTGTCTGGACGATTTCTTCCGGATCCAGGGTGCGTGGGCGAACCGGGACATGACCGGCGTCAGGAATATCCTGACCGACGAGATGTTCGCGAAACTCCGCGATGATGCCGAACAGTTGAAGGCCAAACAACGGATCAACCGGTTGGAAAACATCGCCGTCCGTTCGGTCGATATCACCGAGATCTGGCAGGAGGGGGGAAGTGATTTCATCACCGTGAAGATCTACGCCAACCTGCTGGATTACACCGTCGACGAACAGACCGGACAGGTCGTCTCCGGTAGCAGGACGGAACCGGTAAAGTTCAACGAATACTGGACCTTCACGCGTCCGGTCGGAGATAACCCCTGGAGACTTTCAGCCATCAACCAGGTCGAATAAACCGTGGCGCCCCGGAAACGGGGCGCCATCGCAGTTTAAAGGAGCCGGGAATGAAAATCACCAAGCGTATCTCTGGTCTTTTTGTATGCCTGATAATCCTTCTTCTGGCGGCGAACCTTTCGGCAGCCGACAGGCTTCAGATCACCGCCCGATCAGCCATTCTCATGGACATGACGACCGGCCGGATCCTCTACACCCGGAATGCGGACGCCGCCATCCAGCCGGCCTCCATCACCAAGGTCCTGACCCTCTACGTCGCCGACGAAGCGATCCTGGAGGGTAAGGTCCATCCCCGCGACCCGGTGAAGATCAGCCGGAAGGCCGGGCAAACGGGCGGTTCAAAGATGTTCCTCACAGCCGGCAGCGAGCTCCCCCTCGAAGAACTCCTCAAGGGGATGGCCGTTGTTTCGGCCAACGATGCCTCCGTGGCCGTTGCCGAATACATCGGGGGTGACATCGAAACATTCGTGGAAAGGATGAACCGGAAGGCGCGTGAGCTGGGGATGTACCGGAGTTTCTTTAGAAATCCCAACGGTCTTCCCGCCAAGGGCCAGGTCACGACGGCGAAGGACATCCTGATTCTGGCCCGTGCTTACCTGCAGCGATTTCCGGAATCCCTGAACATCCACTCCCAGCAGTACTATACCTACCGCGACATCACCCAGCACAACCGGAACAGCCTCCTGCACCGTTACCCCAACGCGGACGGACTGAAGACCGGCTGGGTCCAAAAGGCGGGATACCATATCGTGGCCACGGCCAAACGCGGGGATACCCGTCTGATCGCGGTCGTCATGGGGGCAAAAAACCCGAAAATCCGGGCGAAGGAAACGGAGAGACTTCTCGACGAAGGATTCCGGATGATCCAGGAACAGCAGGGCTAGTGGCTAGTCCAGGTCATCGGCCCTCGGGATACGGAAGAGCTGCTTGAGAACCTCGTCGAAGTAATCCGGAAGATAACGGTTCCAGAGTTTGATCGGCAGATCACCCAGCTCACGCTGACGGGAGGTGGGAAAGGTGAAGAGGTATTCCATCAGGCACTGGATGTTCCTCGCCAGCGGCCCCCGATATTGCTGGCGGAGCCGTTGTTCAATGATCCGGTCCTCGTGGATGCAGCGTCCGATTTCGCTCTCCAGCATCTCCTGATACGTGGAGAGGATGATCTCCAGAAGGACATCCTCTTCCCCGGAACGGACGAATTCGGCAAAGGCCCGGCTGGCATCCTCCGGGGAAAAACCCCGCCCCTGCATGACGTTCAGAAGGCCCCGTCCCAGAGGGTGGGCAAGGATCTCTTCCCGGGGCGGACGGTAACGGACGATCAGATTGGTCGCGTTATACCGTCCGATATGGCGCTCCTCCTCCACGACCTCACAGTTGGGCAGACTCTCAAGGAGCACCGTCAATTTCTCCTGTTCGGGCTCCTCAAGCATCACCTTCACACCGGCTACGTCGTTGATCGCCAGTACCTCCTCCTCGCCTGCAATCGGCCTCTTTGCCCGCAGATCGTCCAGAAGGCGATTCTCCGCTCGGAGAAACTCCTCCGTCATATCCTCGGGCGCCGTCAGGAGATTCTCTCGGGGAATCCCGAGCCGCCAAGCCCGCTCATCCGCCAGGATGTCGGCATGCCGCTGGATTGTAGCGAAGATCCGATCGATGATCCGGCGCGCCGATTTCTCCGCCAGGCGGCGAACCCGCTTGATCCGGGTCGATCCGACGTATTTAGCGCCGCCGTTGAGTCGGCGGAAGTAAAGGGTCCCGTGAAAGGGGGTCTCCCGGTAGAAGCGCCCGGGGTTTCGGTGGTAATCGAGGATAAGCTCGTCGATCCGTTCATTGCGGTAGGGGGGGTCGGAAACGAGGGCATCCTTCAGTTCGCCCTTGAGCTGGACGGGGCGGAACAACAGCTCCTTGCCGGTGCAGCTCACGGAAGATAACCCCGGAAAACTGCGCAAGATAGCGAGATACATAGACGTGGTTGAAATGGACCAGCCGCGTGATCAGATCCGCATCGGCCGAACGCGCCTCATCGTACATCCACCGGCGGATGATGTCATCGAGCGCCTGCCGGTGAATAAAGCTGTTGATCCTAATCATTATCCCGCCCCTTGAATCCGTTCCTCACCCAAGGTCCGGCGGCAGGAGAGAGGGAGAAACGGCCTGTTCCATTTATGGCAAAATGCAGCCCCACTGTCAAGCTTAGTGGGGAGCGACTGTCACAAACTCCTTGCAGACTTCCCCGCCTCATGAGAAACTACGTGCCGATCAATATCCAACGTCCTGTTCTCGGTAAAGTTCATCGAGAAGAAACCGATCAGTAAATTGCCCCGTCCACGGGACGGGGTATTCTGCGGAAGAATTTTATAAGCCCTGTTTGTGGACACATCATTCGGAGGGAACCATGGTTGCAGCACACAAAAAAAGGTATGGTTTGAGTTTGATGATGGTGGTGGTCTTATGCAGTGGGCTCATCTTTTCCGGTGGTATGGCCATGGCGGCCGCCATCGAGGTCTTCCACGCCGATTCTCTGGCCGGCCCCATGAAGGCCCTCAAAGCGGCCTTCGAAGCCAGTAACCCCGGCACTACGGTGAATCTCACGACCGGCCGCTCGCAGGAACTGGCGGAGAGGATTCTGAAGGGGGATCGCTGCGATGTCTTTACCCCGTCGGCCCCGGCCGTCATCGATAAAGACCTCATGGGGAAAAAGATCGTCGGCACGGACCGAGTCGGGGCCGCCTGGTCCGTCATCTTCTCCGCCAACGAGATGGTCCTCATCACGGCCAAGGGGAATCCAGCGGGAATCAAGAAGATGGGCGACCTGGCAAAGCCGGGCATACGCTTCACCCGGGTGACAGGAGAAAAGGACATGGCCACCCAGCGCACCGTCGAGTTCATCAAGAACGTCACCGCCCTGGAAGGCAATCCGCAACTGGCCCAGGGGATCATCGCCGTCGCCGTCACGGATCCGACGAAACCCCACACGGTCCCGGAAACGATCCGCGACATCGCGACAGGGAAGGCCGATGCCGGCGTCGTCTACTACTCCGCCGCCGTGGAGGCGAAGAACGACGTGGACAGCCTGAGATTCCCCTCAGCAGTCAACCTCAGCAGCCAGATCCGCAATGCCGCCACAGTCCCCGCCACAGCGAAGGAGCCGGCAACGGCGCTCTTATTCGTGCGGTTCATCCTCTCCGAAGAGGGTCGCAGGATCCTGGAAGCAACCGGCCAGCCCCCCGTATTCCCGCCCATTACTAAGGGGGAACTTCCCCGGGAGTTTCCGTAGAAATCAGACAAGCCCGCCGCCTTCAGGCGGCGGGCTTGTCTCCTGCAGATGATTAATCAATTCAGATACTGATAAGCGGGATCCGGCATGGTGGCGGCTTCAAAGGAGAGGAGCCTCATGTCGGGCATGGTCCGGTTTCTCCCCCTGGCTTTGGCATCGTAGAGCCTCTTGTCGGCATCCTGGAGCAGGAGGTTCTTGTCGTAGTCCGTTTTCAGATGGGCAACGCCGCAGCTGGCCGTGACGCGGATGCAGTTCCCCTCCCATTGAATTGCCAGGTTCTCAATGATCTTCCGGAGCCGGTCGGCGACATCCACAGCCCGGCCGAGTTTGGTCTCCGGCATGATCAGGACAAATTCATCGCCTCCGTAGCGGACGAGATAATCACATTTTCGGATCGTAGACAGGATGGTTCGGCATACGGCTTTCAGAACGTCATCTCCAGCCTGATGCCCGTAGGTGTCATTGATTTTTTTGAAGTTGTCCAGGTCAAACATGACCGCCGACAGGTCACTCCCATATCTCCGGGTGCTGGCGATGGCATGGTCAATGAATCCATCCAGAGCCCGCCGGTTATAGCACAGGGTAAGAGGATCGATGACGACGGTATCCTGGAGCCGCTTGATGCTCATGCAATGGGAGAGTGAGGTCCCTACGACTTTCAAGATCGTCTCAACGATATCATGATGATATGGCATGACATTCCGGTTCGGAAGAATATACAACCGAGCCGTGAAATCGGTGTCTGCAACACGGTAACTGAGCAGGTTATTCAGTTGAAGCGCCAAAATATTGCCACTCCCTTGAGGGCTGTCGTCATCGAAATGGTGCACCGTACAAACGCCGTTGGTCATACCCAGGTCTGACTTGATGATATTGAGGATGGCGGCGTTGTTGAACTGGAACTTCGGATCGATCCAGACATCAACGTTTGCCTGGTCACCCATAGCGAAGGCAAACAGGTCATAGTCTAGAATCTCCTTTAAACAGCAGGAGGACTGGTAGAGGATACTGTCGATGTCTTTGAGCTGATGGATTGACAGGATGTGCTGGCTGAGGGTCTTGTAGTCGACTCCCCGGGCCAGCTGGTAAGAAATTCCCAAAGCATTGACCGCCTGGAGACAGATTCTTTTGAGGGTCTGATTCATAGCCTTTCTCCTTTCATACCGGCTAATTACCATGCAATCGCGATGCCACAAATAAATTATTATTTTATATCAACCAGTTGTATTTTTTTGGGGTCGCGAGAAATCACCGCCAGGAAAATTATTCCCACAAAACGGGAATTGATTTACCCGACCCCGACAGGAGAATACCCGCTGAGAACTACCCCAGTCCCTATACCGCAGCGGCAGAAACCCTTCCGGCAGGGCCAGGGGTAGGGATTCGGGATGTATGTCCGAAAGCCGTATGTGCTGGAAAAAATCAGGCTGGTGGTCGGAAGAGGTTATCGCTCGAGTTCGGCCAGTAGGAACGGGCAATCTTTTCTTGAAGTGTGCAGAACTTTTGGCCACAATTTCCTTGACAGGGGCGCGTTCTACGGCGTATCCTTTAGACGCTCGTTAGGGGTGTCCTCATCGGACTGAGATACCGGATTTCCGGCGACCCTTTACCGACCTGATCAGGGTAATGCCTGCGTAGGGAAATGAGCCTCGGTATGCAATCCGCAAAAGGCCGCTTTCCATCAGGGAGGCGGCCTTTATGCTTTGAAAGGAGGCGCATACCATGACCCAACTCGAATCAGCCAGGAAAGGGGAGATAACCCCGGAAATGGTCCAGGCTGCACAGCATGACGGTGTATCCCCGGAGGAGATCTGCGGCAAAGTGGCGGCAGGCTTGGTGGTGATCCCGAAAAACAGGTTACACGCCTTTGAGGCCAGAGGGATCGGCCAGGGACTCTCGACAAAGATCAATGCCAATATCGGAACCTCGGCAAGTCATGCCAACCTCCCGGAAGAACTCGACAAACTCTCCGTGGCCATCGATGCCGGGGCGGATGCCGTTATGGACCTCTCCACGGGGGGCGACATCGATGCCATCCTCGCCGGGATGATCGAGCACTCCTCCGTCATGATCGGCACGGTGCCCATCTACCGCTCCGTCAGCAAACTCTTCGCCGGCGGCCTCACCTGCAAGGACCTCACCGAGGATGCCATCTTCGCCGACATCGAACACGAGGCCAGGATGGGCGTTGATTTCATGACCCTCCACTGCGGCATTTCGACCAGAACCCTGGCCGTTCTCGAGAAGACCGACCGGATCATGGGGATCGTCTCGCGCGGCGGGAGCCTGATGGCGGAGTGGATGAAGCTCCATCAGCGCGAGAACCCGCTCTATGAACAGTACGACCGGCTGCTCGACATAGCCCGGGGATACGATGTCACCCTGTCCCTAGGCGACGGGCTGCGGCCGGGGACGATCTGCGATGCGGAGGACCGGGCGCAGACCGCGGAGCTGATCGTTCTCGGGGAGCTCGTGGATCGGGCGAGAGGAGCGGGAGTCCAGGTGATGGTGGAGGGACCGGGCCACGTCCCCCTGCGGCGTATCGCCGCGGACATGCAGATGCAGAAACGGATCTGCAACGGCGCCCCTTATTACGTCCTGGGGCCGCTCCCCACGGACATCGCCCCCGGCTACGACCACATCGTCGGGGCGATCGGCGGGGCGATCGCCGCCGCAAATGGCGCCGATTTCCTCTGTTATGTCACCCCAGCCGAACACCTGGGTCTTCCCACGGTCAAGGACGTCTACGAGGGGGTGATCGCCTCGTGCATTGCGGCCCATATCGGGGATATCGAGAAGGGGGTCGAGGGCGCGTGGCAGAGAAACGAGAACATGTCCCGGGCCAGGAGGCGCTTCGACTGGGAAACGATGTTCAAGCTCTCCATCGACCCCGCGAAGGCCAGACGGGTCCGCTGCCTGACCGAGGACAAGGACAAGGATGTCTGCACGATGTGCGGGGAGCTCTGCGCCATGAAGACGTACAACCGGTTCCTCAAGGCGGGCGCCGCCAGCTGATCCGCCCCCAAGGAGCGCGAATCCTGGAATCTTGCGGTCACCGGTAACTCCCCTGGACAATTGATCACATATCCAGGGGATGATCCGGTGATGCCTTGGATCGTGTCGTTTCAGGTCAAGTTTTCTACTGAAGAAGAGAAGGCCTTGCCTTTAAGGGGACATCCACTTGACAAAACCAATCTGGAAATATCTTATCTTCCTGGAAACCTTTCTGGTCTTTTTCGTAGTCAGCGTTTTTGCAGAGAGCTCAATCGCCGGTATGTACAAGTGGGTCGACCAAAATGGTGCGGTGCATGTTTCGGATACGCCGCCTCAGCATGTCGATAATGCAAAAATTGAGACGTTACCGACCTATCAAACAGACAAGAGGAATCCGATAGAAGCCAAAGAGACGGGGGCAAATCCGCCGCATGCCGCTCAACAAAGACCATCGGTAAAAGAACGAAAGGTTGAGTTGTATACCACAAGCTGGTGTCCCTGGTGCAAAAAGGCCAGGGTGTTCTTTCAATCCAAAGGAATTCCATTCATTGAATACGACATTGAAAAAGACCAGGAAGCTGCCCGCCGTAAAGAGCAGTTTGATCGCAATAAGGGCGTGCCTTTTGCAGTCATTGACGGAGTAGGCATCAACGGCTATAATGAACAAGCATATAATAAGGCCTTGAACCGCTGAGGCGTATGCATAATCATACTGCTGCAGGACCCGAAATCATCCGGCAAGCGGTCATTGGTAACTTCGAGCTAACACTATAATCGCGACATGCTCGATAGGAATTGTCGCACGGGCCTCATAAAAACAAAAAAGGCTATCTATTCCGGGCAATATTTGCTTTCCTGCCTGCGCCTTTTGGATTTGGCGGAATTCTGGATAGAAATGGCTTGCTCAGATTTGACCCGATGGGGTCGCCATATGTAGCAGATCGCTGAACGTACCCACTGAAGCAGAGCATTATGCCTATGCCTACAAACACGCAATTGAGCCTGTTTTGCCTCACTGCCTCCATTCTCATCCTGACACCCGGCCCCAATTTTCTCTACGTGCTCACGCGGGGTGTTACCCACGGCCGTCGCCCCGCCCTCATGGCGGCGCTGGGGCTCGGGTGCGGGGTGATGCTGCATACCACCCTTGCCGCAATCGGGGTTGCCGCCCTGATCCGCTCTTCGTATCTGACATTCCAGGTAATCAAATACGGCGGCAGTTGCTATCTGATCTATCTGGGTGTGAGGACCCTGACCGATCACGATCGGCCGCTCGTCACCGCGCCTCTCGGTGCGACGAGGAAACGAGCGATTATCGGGCAGAGCATCGCGGCGAGCATGGGCAATCCAAAGACGATCCTGTTCTTCCTGAGCTTCCTGCCGCAATTCCTCAACGCCACCGCCCCGAACGCAGCACCGCAGCTGCTCCTCCTGGGCGGCATCTACATGCTCCTGACGGTTCTCCTCTATGGTATGGTTGGATATTTCGCGGGCGGTATCGGCCGGTGGCTGCAAAAACAGTCGGGCGTTGCATCGCGCCTTCGCTGGTTGACCGGCGGCTGCTTCATCGGCCTTGGCGCATGGGCCGCGATCCCCGACTCCCGTTGATATTGAAGATATTACATCATGAACGCGCCGCCGTTCACGTCGAGGCACGCCCCGGTGATGTAGGAGGCGTCATCGGAGGCGAGAAACGCAATCGCCGCCGCCACCTCCTCCGGCCGTGCGGGACGTCCCAGGGGGATGGTGCTGAGAATCCTCCGGCGCTCCTCTTCCCCCTTGATCTCCCACTTCTTCGCCACGCGCTCGACCATGGTCGGGCCGGGCGCCACCGCATTCACGGTTACGCCGTGCGGTCCCAGTTCCACCGCCATGTGCCGCATGAAAGCGAGCATGCCTCCCTTTGCGGCGCTGTAATCGGGCCCGGAGAGACGGGCCATGTTCCGTCCCGCGATCGACGCCACCATCACGATGCACCCCCGGCGGCGCTCCCGCATATGGGGAGCAACCGCTCTGGTGACCAAGAACGTACTCTTGAGATTGGCCGCAAGACTCCGGTCCCAGGCCTCTTCGTCCAGGTCGTCCAGCCACCGGGCCATGGTGCCGCCGCCAGCGTTATTCACCAGGATGTCAATGGCGCCGAACTCGGCGATAACCTTCTTTGTCATCCCGGCAACATCATCCGTACGTGTCACGTCGGCCAAGGCATCCATGGCCCGTCCGCCCGCGCGCCGGATCTCGCCCACCACCTGCTCCACCGCGGCCGCGTCCCGGCCGTTCACCGCCACCGCCGCCCCCTCACTCCCGAGCCGGAGCGCCGTGGCGCGCCCGATCCCCTTGGAACCGCCGGTCACCAGGGCCGTCTTCCCCTGAAAACGCATATGCTTTACCTCTTGTTGTGTAGAACCACTTCTCCCGCAGCGTGCTGAGGGAGACGCCGATTATCAGTAGCCGACGGCTATGCCGGCCGGGCAGCCTGCGTTTGCGCCGTCCCGGGCCCCGGCGGACCGCTCTCAGAGAAGTGCAGCCAGACGCTCGTCGAAGGTCTTGTCCAGCTCCTCGTGGAGGCTCCGTCCGTGGGCGTCCATGGTGACGATCCCCGGGAAGTGGTCGAACCGGATCTTCCAGAAGGCCTCGGGGAGGCCGAACTCCTCCTTCTTGAAAACATCGAGGACCTCGACCATGGCCCGGGCGTTGGTCACGCCGGCCCCGCCCATCCCATGGACATAGACGGCTTTGTGGGCCTTGCAGGCGGCGAGCGTCCGGGGACCCATCCCCCCCTTGCCGATCACCACCCGAAGCCCGAAGGCGGCGATCACCTTGTCCTCGTAGATCTCGTCGCGGATGCTCGTCGTCGGCCCGGAGGAGACGATGCTCCAGCGGCCGTCGGTGTTGCGGACGATGGGACCGCTGTGGTAGATCGCCCCGCCCCGGTAGATCGCCTTAAGCTCGTCATAGATCCGCTGGTCCTCGGGTGCGAGGGGTTTCTTTCCCTCGATGAGACGCTCCACCAGGTATTTGTGGGCCGCATCCCGTCCGGTCGTCGCGATCCCGGAGATCGCCACGACGTCTCCGGCGTGGAGCGACAGGATCTTCTCTTCGCTGATGGGTATGTTCAATTCGATCATGATCGTCTCCTCATCCTGTAAAGCGATAGCTGCCGTCAGCTTCGATCCGGATCTCCCGCCGGCGGTGCTCCCAGCACATATAGGTCACCGTGACGAAGAAACTGGCGGGGACGCGGTGGAGGGCGCCGATCTTGACCCCCAGGAGGGTCGTCTTTCCCCCGAGTCCCAGGGGACCGATCCCCAGGGTGTTGGCCTCGCGGAGGATCCGCCCTTCCAGCTCCGCCAAGCCGGGATCGGGGTTCGTGTCGCCCAGGGGGCGCAGCAGCTGATGCTTGGAATGGATATAGCCGGAGCCGCGGTCGGCGCCGATGCAGATCCCCAGGATCCCCGGGGGGCATCCCTTCCCCTCCGCCTTGCGGACGGCGTCCAGGACGACCCGCCGGACCCCTTCCAGGTCGCGGCCGGCGTTGAGGGAATCGTCGGGCAGGCTGTACTGTCGGCCTACGTTTTCGCTTCCACCGCCCTTGAGCATCAGGGCAACCGAGATCGCGCCATCGTCCCACTCCTCGCAGAAGAGCCCGGGAAAGCCCTTGCCCACATTGTTTCCGCTGTTCTTGCCGGTGACGGAATCGACGGCGTTGTGCCTCAGGTACTGCTCCCTCGTCGCCCGCGCCACGGCCTCTTCGCACGCCGTGCGCAGCGCCCTGCGGGAGACGCCCGGAGGGTGGTGGATGAAAAAGAGGGGCATCCCCGTATCCTGGCAGAGCGGGACCCGCTTTTCCCTGGCCAGCCGCATGTTTTCCAGAAATGCCGCGAGTATCGTCCGCGCCGTGGAGTCGGGCGCCTCGTCGTTGTAGGCACGCTTCAGAGCCTCCTCGACATCCGCGGGCAGCTCATAGGCCGTCCGTCTGACGAGGTCGAAGAGGGCCTCGCCGAAGGCGGGCTCAGCTATTCTCTTGTCGGTTGTGCATGTCACGTTCATCGTCTCCATCATCCAACATTCCCGCCTCCCGGCGAGAAAACAACGCCGCTTAGCCGCTTCGGGCGTCTCCGCTCCCCGGTTGCCGAACAGCCCCGGAGAAGTCCCATCGATCATGCTGCTTACCTACCACACATTTTCCTTCCCGTAAAGACGCCTCCGCATTCCGCAAGGTCCCGTCAAATTCGACTGGGGGATGGTCCCTGGCGCAGCCCCGCGCGCTCCGGAAGGCAGCGTTTCTTCGGCGGCACCCGGTAGATTTCTTCGAGGCGCTGGTGGTGGGTGATCCCCAGTGCCTCGCGGGTTACGATGAGGTAGTAATAGCGGGTCTTGACGTGGTCGCGCTGGAGGTTGTAAGCGCGGATCTTCCCATTGATCTCGCCACAAAGACGCTGCCGGCTTCCCCCGTCCTCTCCCTCCCTGAGGCGCCAGAGAGCCATCGCCGCCGCGATGTCGCTCTCCATCCGCCGGAGTTTCTCCAGTGCATCGGCGAGGCGCTCCCCGGCGCGGGCCAGAACCGCCACCCGCTCCCGCACCATCTCCTCCTGGAGAATATCCTGTGTCGTCTTTTTCGTGTCGATCATGACCCCATCCGCTAAAGGCAGAATCCATCCCTCGAGGATCCCCTGCGGCAAGGTGGACCCGACGCACACCGGGATGCCCGGGAGTCTCTCATCTCTCCAGGTATTTCCGCCCGAGCATCGCCGCGCCTTTCAGGGAAGATTCCTCCTCGAGGAGATAGGCGCTGTTTTGCATCCACACATTCTTCGCCCGAATCATCGCGGTGTTGAGAGCGCCGCCGGTCACATGGATGGTCCCGCTGAGCGGCACATGACGAGCCACATCGCTCAGGTGTTCCCGCTGGTAGCGGCACAGGCCCCGGACCACGGCGGCCAGGAGTTCCTCGCGGGAGGTCTCCTGGGTCATGCCGAGGAATTCGGCCTTGAGCGGCTGCCGGTCGTATCGCGACCCCATAAGGAACGGGACATACGTCACGCCGCTGTCACGGCCAAGCCAGGCGTCGATCGCCCCCGTCAGAAAATCGCCGTAGAACTCCTCCGGCGCCATCTCGCGGCAGAAGAGATGGTGGAACCATTCCAGCGCTTTCCCGCCCGCATTCATGACATGGAGGGTCAGCCACATCCCCGGAACAACATGGGCGCGGATGTTGTACCGAACCGAGGGAAGGCAGCGGGGCAGGCACACCAGGGTGATCTCGCAGGTGCCGTTCACATTGATGATGTCGCCGGGACGGTTGATCCCTACCGAGTATGCAGCCAGTACCGCATCGTTCCCCCCGATGATCACCGGCGGTTGCCGGGTGAGACCGGTCATCGCGGCGATTTCTTTTTTCAGACGTCCGGCGCTCTCCCAGGAGAGGATAAGCTCCGGGAGAAAATCGAGAGGGAGATCGAACAGGGAGGCGATCTCAGCGTTCCAGGTAAGGTCGTTTAGCACGGTGTTGTAGAGGGCGGTGAGTGACGCGGAGGA
Organism: uncultured delta proteobacterium; assembly: GCA_963817385.1. Lineage (GTDB taxonomy): Bacteria > Desulfobacterota > Syntrophia > Syntrophales > UBA5619 > JAKAFS01. Next base: position 43,132 of record CAWFOM010000005.1, on the reverse strand, counting down.
GGGATCGATGGCGCCTCTCCCGGTCAGCCATCGTGCAAGATAGGTGTTGGAATGTCCGAACAGACGGGCCCGGGCGGTGAGGTCGGGATGATTGTCTTTTAGCCAGAGCAGGCTCGCCAGGGAGCATCCGCCGGCAACCGGCATGTTGCCGGTGGTCTCCAGGAGCCGTGCGAGCCCGACGATTTCGATGATGCGCTCGGCCTGAGCCGAAGAGCGCTGATCGAGCATGAGGATGGCGGGATGGAGCGCTTCGCCTTCCGCGTCCATGGCGGTGAATCCCGGCGTGGTTCCGGAGAGGGCAATCGCATCGATGACGCCCATCAGATCGCCCATCGCCCGGCATCCCTCCAGGAAAGCCTGCCGCCACTTCTCCGGCTCGATGTCGCTGAAGCGGCCGTCATGATAGGTATTGACGGCATAGTGACGGCTGAACTGCCGGATCAGCGATAGGGGGTCGCCGTCCGCGCAAAATACGCCCATCTTCATGCCGGTCGTTCCGATATCCACACCCAGGATGTTCATCAATGCTGCTCCTCGATAATCACCGATGGATTACGTACCATGACGCGGCGGATTGTACCACATCTTATTGATCAGGCAATATCCGCATTGTGACCGGCACGAACGGGTTAAACGCCCGAAGGTCGAAAATTCTCATTTGCCTTGACAATCCCGGGGAATCCTGTTAGCAAATTTGCATAAGGCCTCATAATACTGGGGGTTTTCTGACAAGTCGGTCCCTCTCACTCAAGCGGAGATTTATGGATCTGCAAACGGAAGTGCTCATCATCGGCGGCGGTGCGACGGGGGCCGGCATCTCGCGCGATCTTGCGCTGCGCGGCATCCCCTCCCTCCTCGTGGAAAAGGGTGACTTCACCTCCGGCGCGTCCGGCAGAAACCAGGGACTCCTCCACAGCGGCGGCCGCTACGCCGTCAACGATCCCGAGGCGGCCCGGGAATGCATCGCCGAAAACAAGATTCTGAGGAAGATCGCCCCCCACTGCATCGAAGACACCGGGGGACTCTTCGTCTCGCTCCCCGAAGACGGCCCCGAATACCGCGCCACCCTCATTCGCGCCTGCGAGGCGGCGGGGATCGAAACCCTGCCTCTCTCCCCGCGCGAGGCGCTGTCGATGGAACCGCGGCTCAATCCGCTCATCATCGGCGCCGTACAGGTCCCCGACGGGGCGGTCGATCCCTTCACCCTGGTCGTGGAAAATGCCCGGGACGCCGAATCCCGCGGGGCGCGCTTCCTCCTCCACACCGAAGTCGTGGGCCTCATCCGCGACGGCCTCCGGGTCAGCGGCGCCAGGGTCCGGGACCGGATCACCCGGGAAGAATACGCCATCGCCGCCGCCTGGGTGGTCAACGCAACGGGCGCCTGGGCGAACCAGATCCTGGGGCTTGCGGGCCTTCAGATCGGCATCGCCCTCTCCAAAGGTTCCATGCTGATCACCAATACCCGCCTCAGCGAACGGGTCATCAACCGCTGCCGCCCCCCCGCCAGCGGCGACATCATCGTCCCGAACGACACCGTCTCCATCCTCGGGACGACCTCGCTCCGCGAGGAGAACCTGGAGCATTTCGAAGTCACCCCGGAAGAGGTCTCCTTCCTGGTCGAAGAACTCTCCCGGATGATCCCCGCCATCAAGGGGGAACGGTTCACCCGCGCCTACGCCGGCGTCCGCCCCCTCGTGCAGTCAGCCAAGACCGGCGACGACCGGGAGATCAGCCGCGGGTTCGCCCTGATCGACCACGAAAGCCGCGATGGCGTTATGGGGCTCATCACGATCACCGGCGGGAAGCTCATGACCTATCGCCTCATGGCGGAAAAGGTCGTCGACTTCATCTGTGAAAAGATGGGCCTCCATGTCCCCTGCCTTACCCACGTCCAGCGCCTCCCCGGCGCCGGCCTGAGCCATGCCCTGAAGGACCGGCTCCTGTGGCTCCGGCGGCAGGCCCCCGCCTCCCGGGGAGAGCTCCTGTGCGACTGCGAGCTCGTCCCCCGGGAAACCGTGGACGCGATCCTCCGGGATGGTAAAGTCCGGGAGCTCCAGGACATCCTCCACCGCACCCGTCTCGCCAAGGGAACCTGCCAGGGGGGGTTCTGCGTCTACCGCCTCCTGGGCGTCCTGAACGAAATGCAGAAAGGGGAAGGGCTCGGCGGCTCCAACCGCATCCTGAAGGGATTTCTCGAAGAGCGATGGAAGGGGATCCGCCCCGTCCTCTGGGGGATCTCACTGAAAGAAGAGGAGCTGATCGAGTCGATCTACAAGGGACTCTTCAATCTCACCCCCGAGGAAGGGGACAGGCCCGAAGGGAGTCAGGCATGAAGCGCTGGGATCTGATCGTCATCGGGACCGGGCTCACAGGGCTTACCGCCGCCCGGACGGCGGTCGAGATGGGGGCGCGGGTCCTCATCGTAGGCCGGGGGATGGGGTCGCTCACCCTCTTCGGAAACACGATCGACGTCCTGGGAGCGATACCCCCCGGTGTGAACCTGGAGACGGGGATCGTCAACTGGATCGCGGCGCACCCGGATCACCCCTACGCCCGGACGGGATGGGCGGGGATCGCGGAGGCGCTCATCGCCTTCCGGGAACTCTTTCCACCTCCCTACAGCTTCGTCGCCGCAGGCGTGAGCAACAGCCTCGTCCCCACCGGCGCCGGGACGCTGCGCCCCACCTATCTCCTCCCGGTCACGATGCGGGCCGGTGCAGGGATCACAGCGTCAGAGACGCTGATCGTCGGTTTCCGGGGGTTCAAGGATTTCCAGGGGGACACGGTCTCCCTCCATCTCAAGTGCCGCGGGGTGAACATCCCGCTTCCCCGCTACGGCCTGGAGGGCTTAAGCGCGCTCGCCCTCGCACGGCTGATGGATGAGGAGCCGTTCCGGAACAGCATCGGCGAGACGATCCGGGGCCAAAAGGCCGGAGAAAAACGGATCGGCCTCCCCGCCGTCCTCGGCCTCCGTGAGCCGGCTGCGGTGATAGAGGATCTGGAAGGGGTAATCGGCGCACGCATCTTCGAGATCCCGATGCTCCCCCCGTCAATCCCCGGTCTCCGGATATTCAACCGTTTTCGGGAGCTCCTGATCGCGAAGGGGGCGACCTTTCTGATGGGGAATCCCGTCACCGGCGCCACCGTGAAAGACGGACGGTGCGAGGGGATCACGGTCTGCAATCCGCCGCTGGAGACCGAATACCGGGCGGAGAATTACATCCTGGCCACCGGCCGTTTCCTCGGCGGCGGCCTCTGGGCCGACATGGAGAGGGTTTCCGAGCCCCTCTTTCGCCTCCCCGTCTCCCAGCCGGCCACGCGCGGCGAGTGGTTCCGGGAACGGTTTTTCCAACCCGAGGCGCACCCGATCCACCGCGCGGGGATCGTCACCGATGCGGCCCTCCGGCCGGTGGATGAAGGAGGAAGGACCGTCCTGTCGAACGTCTGGGTCGCGGGCTCGATCCTGGCCCACCACGAGGCCATCGAAGAGCACTCCCGGGAAGGGATCGCAATCGCCACGGGCTACCTGGCCGCAAAGGGGGCGCTTGTGTCATGAAACATGAAGAAGAAACCCGCACTCCCCCCCATGCGCTCCCGGATGTCTGTGTCCGATGCGCCACCTGCATGGCCGTCTGCCCGGTGGCCCGGGTGACGCCCCGCTTCCCGGGGCCGAAGCAGGCCGGTCCCGGGGCGCAGCGGTTCCGCTCGGCCGCTGAAGCCTCCGTGGACGACTGGATCGAACTGTGCACCTCCTGCCGCCTCTGCGACACGGTCTGCCCCGCCGGCGTTCCCATCTCCGAGCTGAACCTGCGTGCGAAGGCTAAGTACCTCGACGAGCGGGGAAGAACCTTCCGGGACTGGCTCCTCGTCCGGAGCGACCTCTTCGGCGAGCTGGCCGCCCGTTTCTCCCGGATCGTCAACCCGTTGATGAAGAACCGAACCGTCCGATGGCTCCTCGATCGGATTCTCGAAATCGACCGGCGGCGGGCGCTGCCCGACTATGAATACCCGACCTTCCGGGAGTGGTTCCGCACGCGTCCCGCGGCGACCGGCGCCGGCGGCCGGCCGCGGATCGCCTACTTCCACGGCTGCTTTACGAACACGAACGAAGTCGACGTGGGAAAGGCCGCCGTGGCGCTCCTGGAGGCCCATGGTCTTTCCGTCGCTGTCCCTCCCCAGCGCTGCTGCGGCATTCCCCGCCTCGGCATCGGTGATCTGCCGGGGGCGAAGGAGATGGGAGGCCGGAATCTCGCCTCGCTCCTGCCGACCGTGCGGGAGGGAACCGACATCGTCTTTTCCTCGACGAGCTGCGGTCTGATGCTCCGCCACGAGTATGGCCCGCTCCTGAACCTCCCGGGCGCAGAGGAACTCGCGAGACATCTCTTCGACATCTGCGAGTACCTGCTGCACCTGCGCGAAGAAGGAAAAACGGACGTGACGTTCCGGCCGAGCCCCGTGAAGGCCGCCTACTTCGCCCCGTGCCACCTGAAGTCGCTCAACATCGGCCTTCCCGCCCTGGAGCTCCTCCGGCTGGTCCCGGAGCTCGACATCCGCCTGATCGAAGCGGACTGCTGCGGCCTGGGGGGGCTCTACGGCTTCAAGAAGGAGAAGTACCCGATCACCGAGGATATCGGGAGGGACCTGGCAAAGGAGGTCGCCCGGATCGCTCCCGAGGTGATCCTCACCGACTGCGAAGGCTGCCGGATGCAGATCCGTCAGTTGACAAAGCGCACGGTCCTCCACCCCATCCAGTTCCTCCGCGACGCCCTGTTGTAGCCTTTTCACCAAGATCCCCGCTTCTGAAGTCCGGCGGTTCCGCAACCCGGAAACAATGAACGACGCCCGGAAAGATCCTGTTTTAGTCCAACATCTCCCTGATCTTGCCGGAGAGTTTATTTAGGCGAAACGGCTTCTGGAGGAACCCGTTGCAGCCGCGGTCCATGATCGTCTTGGCTTCTCCGTTGATGCTGTACCCGCTGGAAAGAAGGACCTTGATCTCGGGATTGATCTCCCGGAGACGATCGAACGTCTCTCCTCCCGAAATCCCCGGCATGATCATGTCCAGGATGACCAAATCAATTTCATTTCTTTTTTCCATGAAAACGGCGAGGGCCTCCTGACCGCTCCCTGCCGCATAGACTCGGTACCCCAGAGACGTCAGCATTTCCGCACTCACTTCCAGGACCACCTTTTCATCGTCTGCTACGAGTATTGTCTCTGTCCCTCGAACGATTGTTCCGGAATCCGCCCGCTCATGGAACACGGCCTTCTCCGAAGCCGGAAGATAGATAGTGAATGTCGTCCCGTGACCGGGCTCGCTGTACACATTGATCATGCCTTTGTGGCCCCTGATGATCCCATAGACCGTCGCCAGTCCTAATCCCGTCCCTCTTCCCATTGCCTTCGTCGTGAAAAAAGGATCAAAGATCCGCTCCCGCGTTTTCGCGTCCATCCCGGTACCGGTATCGGTGATCGTTATCTTCACATATTTCCCCGGCTCGGCGGCGGAGGGAATCACCTGTGCTTCGCTCAGAATAATATTCTCCGTTTCCAGATAAATCGCCCCTCCCCCCGGCATGGCCTGCCAGGCATTCACATACAGGTTCATGAATACCTGATCCAGCTGTCCCCGGTCGGCCTCCACGGTCCAGAGATCTTTCCCGTATTTCCGATGGATGGAGATTTCCTTCTTGGTTCTCCCGAACAGGGAGGAAGACTTTTCTATGATGTCATTCATATCCGCGGGCTTCACCTCATATCTCCCCCCCCGGGCAAATCCCAACAGCTGTTTCGTCAAATCCGCCCCGCTTTGCACCTGTTCCTGGATGCGCAGGAGCCGCTCATGATTGGGATCGGAGGCATCCAGATCCAGCAGCGTCAAGGAAGCATAGCCCTGAATCCCCATGAGGAGATTGTTGAAGTCGTGGGCAATGCCGCCGGCAAGGGTCCCCATAGCCTCCATCTTCTGGCTTTGCAGGAGCCTGGTCTGCATGAGGTCCCGCTCGGCCTCCAGGCTCGTGCGCATGGCGAGTTCCTGTTTCACTTGATCGTAGAGCCGGGCGTTGTGGAGGGCGATCGATGCCAGTTCCGCCAGGCGCTCCAGCATGGCCACGTCGTCATCCTCGAAGCGCCGCTCGGCATCATAGTGCGACAGGCCGATGATCCCGGCGAGCCGGCCCTCATACCGGAGCGGGACGGCCACTGTTGCGCGGCGTAACGTATAATCCTTGACATTCGCTCGGGGCCAGGTCTGGTAGTCGTCCATCAGGACAGTCCGACCGGTGCGCCAGACCTCCCCGGCAAGCCCCCGGCCGGATTTGAAACGCAAACCGCTCCGGATTGGACTTCGTCCCATGGCGGCTTTGAACTCGAAATCACCGCTCTCGGGTTCATAAATACAGATCCACCCCTCCTCCGACCCCGCGAACCGCGTAGCCCTGACGACGATGGCCTGAAACAGGTCCGCCAGATCCATCCGTTGCATCAGGCCCACTGCGGTTTCATTGAGCGCCTCCAGATAGACGTTCTGGCGACGCAACGCCATTTCCGCCTGCTTGCGGCCGGTGATATCGGTCTGAACGCTGAGGAAGACGCTTTTCCCGCCCCAGGTGATTTTCTTGACGTGAACCATCAGGGGCAGGATCGTGCCGTTTTTCCTCAGGTGCTCCACTTCGAAGGATATCTCACCATGGGCAATCAGTTCCTGCATCCTTGCGGCTATCAGTCTTTGGGATGCAGGCACCGTGATCCGATGGAGGGTAAGGGCCATGAACTCATCGCGGCTGTAGCCGTGCAGATCGAAGGTTCGCTGGTTGGCATAGAGGAACTGTCCATCGGCATCATGGACGATAACACCGCTGGGGACTGCTTCAAGCATCAGCAATAGCTCGCGGGCCTCCTCCTCAGCCTTCCTGCGTTCGGTGATGTCGATGGTGTAACCGGCCAGATAGCGGGGTTTCCCCTCGTATTGGATTGGGAATTTTATTGTCGTATAGATCCGCCCGTTTAATTCTTCTTCGATAGTTATTTGCTTCTCTTCCCGTAAGATGTTCAGGTCGTCGGCAATCATTCTTTTTGCCAGGTCGGAGGGAAAGAGATCGTCCATGGTTTTGCCGAGCAACTCGTGCATCGGTCGCCCCAGCATTTTCTCATAATTACGGCTTAACCGAATTGCTCTGATATGGTCATCCTTAAAAAAAACATAGATTGGGCTATTCTCCATGAACTGACTGAAGATCTCTTGGCTTTCCCGCAGCGCCTCCACCGCTCGTTTGCGTTCTGCTTCCGAATCTTCCAGTTCTCGGATCCTCTGCGTTAAGACGGATATCTCTTCGGTCAGCTCGGCATTTGTCCTGGCCTGGTTGTTCATCTGATTCCTCCTTCTGTCGTGTGCTAAGCGGCGCCGGCTGGAACTATAGCTTTTTCCATTATCGTCGGGAGTAATAGCCCGCTCCGGATATCTGTATCACATGTTTAGCGGGAGTTCCCCCATTTTCATCTCTTCATTGAGCGATCACATGATGGTCGCGAGATAAGCACCGGACGTCTTATATGACAACTATGAGCGAGTAGTTTTTGCCTACCATTAGGCATCTATTTTATCCTCATTGATTTATACCCAGGATCCCCGATATGTATATACGAAACAAGGGAAATGTCATTATTGCTCCGGCAGCGGAATCTGTCGGAGCATGGCTTTCCGCTTGAAGCAAGTGCGGATAGGGGCGTCGAAGATACGGACATAACAAAACCGGATACGAAATGGAGGCAAGAATGTATAAGAAAATATTGGTACCCCTTGACGGTTCAGAATTAGCGGAATGCTCGTTGAATCATGTTAAAAAACTGCTTCAAGACGGTCCCGTCGGGGAAGTTGTCCTGTTAAATGCCGTCGTCGTTGATATTCCCTGGAGAGAAGCGGGTGAAGACGGGGGACATCCGGTAATATTTGATTATAATGCCTTTAAGAAAACGTTCATGGATAAATCAAAGAAATATCTCGCAAAAGTCAAATCCCGGCTCGCTCCCGAGGGCATTAACGTCAAGACGGAAACCGTCGAGTCCAACAGGCCTTCCCATACCATCACCGATTACGCCCAGAAGAACGGTGTAGATCTGATTGTGATAACAACTCATGGGTACACCGGCATGAAAAAGATGATGTTAGGCAGCATCGCATTAAAGGTTCTGCATGAGTCGAATGTGCCGGTGCTTTTAATCAGACCGGACGCTTGCCGTGCATAAATGACCTATACTGCGTAGAGTACCCCCTGCCTCAGCCGTCCTTGTGAATGCGTGAAGAATTAGCCTGCCTGCCGGAAATCGCTCCGGCAGGCGATATTTTTTATGAGGGGGCTGCGAGACACCCGAATGACCGGATCGTCATGGTGCTTGACGGCGTCTTGGCATAAAAGGTAAAGAAGACCCGCATCCTGGAAAGTCTGCGTTCGCTGCCGGATTCGAAAAAAGGCTCTATGACGGAACTACGCATTTACTATGAGGATACGGATGCCGGGGGAGTGGTCTATTACGCCAATTACCTGCGGTATCTCGAACGGGGACGGACTGAATTCCTGCGAGAGCGCGGGCTTTCCATCCGGAAACTTCATGAACAGGGCTATCTCATCCCGGTGATGCGGCTGGAGATCGACTATCTCGTCCCCGCCGTCCTGGATGATCTCATTCGGATCGAGACGACGGTCCTGGAGATCACCGGTGCCACCTGCACATTAGGTCAGCGGGCGGTCCGTGTTTCTGATGGAACGATCCTGGTGGACGCCAAGGTGACGTTGGCCTGCCTCGGGCCGGGCAATAAGGCAAGGAGAATGCCGAAGGAGCTGTTACTGGCCCTCAAAGGGTAAGTGCAGCGCAAATGGCCTGTATGGGTCCGTGACACCCGCGATGAGCGATGACAAAGTATCGATTGACATCTCCTCACGAGAGGTGATAGTAACTTCCTACCATTATCATATTGGCTTTCCCGCTTCCGTAACCCACATCAGGAGGTAAATAGCGAATGTCAAACAAAAAGCTGTTCCTCGTTTTTTTCGCCATCCTCATCGGTTTTTTAATCTCAATGACCTTCAGCCTTGTTTAAGCGGATATGCAGTGCTTGCTATAGAACTTTTCAATTTTCAAGGTTGAGCCTGCTGCTTGATCGCCGTAGAATTACCTCCTTCCCCTGCAGATCATTACTCATAAAATTGGCATGATATCTTGCTGTTTGTTCGGGATTGATGTATGAAGTGCCATCGATTTGGCCTTTTGCACCTGAGGTTGCCATAGTCACATCCGGAGAAAAGCGTAGCATGGAAAATCGATTCTTCGAAAGGCCCATCCTCAACTCACCTTACCGATACCCGGAGCGGCACTGGGAGCTCGATGCTTCCGGTCAACCGACGCAACAGATCATCGAAAACCGCCGCCAGGCCTTTTGCACCTGAACTTGCCATGGTCACATCCGGAGAAAATCGTAGCATGGAAAATCGATTCTTCGAAAGGCCCATCCTCAACTCTCCTTACCGATACCCGGCGCGACACTGGGAGATCGATCCTTCCGGTCAGCCGACGCAACGGATCATCGAGAACCGCCGCCGGGCGGAGTTCATCACGCCGATTCCCAAACCCCGGAAACGCAAAGGAACTGCGGTTCAGCAGCAGATCATCTTCGACGAGGGGAAGGGGCTCTCCAGCGCGGCCCAGCAGTACGACCCTACGCCGGTGATCAATGATCTTCGATATGGAAACGGGCAAGGCGCTGCTGCGCAACTATCTGAACGCCACCGAATCCATCGCCGATATTGCCTGGGAATTGCAGATAAACGAGAAGAGCCTGCGCTGCATGCTCGGTCCGAAAGGGAACCCGACCCTCAAGAATTTCCTCGGCCTTTTGAAGGTATATAGTTCGGCGGAGCGCCTCACACTTCAGGTCTGTCACTATTGATGGCCTTCACCCACGAGGTGATTTCTCCGGCGAGCCAATCAATCCCTTCGAAAAGGGACACCCGCCAGTTCAAGGCCAACGTGAAGAACGGCGACGCCCTGGCCTCGGAGATGGCCGCTTTAGCCAATTCCGAAGGCGGGACGATCGTCATCGGCGTGGCGAATGACGGTTCCACGCCCGGCCTGACGCGAGAGGATGTCGCCCGGATCAACCAACTCATCAGCAACGCGGCCAGCCAGCATGTGCGCAGCCCGCTGGCCGTTCAGACGGAAAACGTCCGGCTTCCAAACCGGCGCATCGTCATCGTCATGACCGTGCCCAAGGGAATCGACAAGCCCTACTTCGACAAAAACGGCGTCATCTGGTTCAAGTGCGGGGCGGACAAGCGGAGGATCAATTCCAAGGAAGAGCTGCGCCGGCTCTTCCAGATTTCCGATCAGTTCCATGCCGATGAACTGCCCACCAAGGCCGGAATCGACAAGCTCGACAAGCTGCGCTTTCGTGATTTCCTGCGTGATGTGCTACAAGCAGGAATATCCCGACTCCCCCGCCGAACTCCTGCGGCTTTTACAGAATATGAACCTGGCCACCGCTGAGGGGATGCTGAATCTGGCGGGCGTCCTCCTGTTTGCCGAGCGCCCGGAGTGGATCAAACCCCAGTTTGTCGTGAAGGCGATCCGCTATCCGGGAAACGAAATCCACATCAGCGACTATGTCGATACCGAGGATTTTTCCGGTCCCCTGCGCAAGGTATTCGACGATTCATTGGCGTTTGTCATGCGCAACCTGCATAAGGTGCAGGCCGGGCGCGGCGTCAACGCGCCGGGACTGCCGGAGATCCCGGAGGCGGTTTTCGAAGAGCTTCTGGTCAACGCCCTGATCCACCGCGACTATCTGGTCAGCGCCACGATTCGCCTTTTCATCTTCGACAACCGCATCGAGATCATCAGCCCCGGCCATCTGCCCGATAACCTCACGGTGGAGAAAATCCGTACGGGGATGTCCAATATCCGCAACCCGATTCTGGTTTCGTTTGTGGCCAAGGGGCTATTGCCCTATCACGGGCTCGGCTCAGGGATCAAGCGGGCGCTGGAGAAATGGCCGGATATCGACTTTACCGACGATAGGGAGGGCTGCTTGTTCACCGCAACGGTTCACCGAAAAGAATTGCCGGATTCAGGTGAACGGATGGGTTTACCGGAAACGTCGGGAGAAAGTTCACCGAAAAGTTCACCGAAAAGTTCACCGAAAACAGAAGAGCAGATCATTGGATTTCTCCGTCGGGATGGCTCCATCACGACGGACGAATTGGGGAAAGCCATCGGCATTTCCAAGCGTGCCGTATTGAAACAGATCGATAAGCTCAAGAAACTGGGCCGCCTCCGTCGCGTTGGGCCGGCCAAGGGCGGGCATTGGGAAGTGATCGAAAAAAGGTAGGGATAAAACACATGGCCAAGAAGCAGACACCACTGAATGTCGAAACCCTCACCCACGAGGAGGCCCGGCGCAAGAACATCCCCACTGCCGAATACCAGTCGGTGATGCAGGAGGAGGAGCAAAGCCCGTCTGCTTCCCGCCCGTAACAGGCGCAGGCAATCGGTTGCATTAACAGCCGTAACAGGCTATACATGCGCCATGTCCATAGAAAAAAGCTTCGATATCCCGTTCATTTCCACCCTCGCTCTGCGGGAAAAGCAGATCCAGCAGAACTACCGGCCCATCATCGCCGTTCACAAATGGTTTGCCCGCAGGCCGGGCACGCTCTTTCGAGGGCTTCTCCTCTCTGAATTCAGCGACAAACCCCTCCGGGAAATTTTCTACGCCTCTAATGACCTGAAAGGGATCGCCATTGCCGATCCCTTCATGGGTGGTGGTACGCCGCTCATCGAGGCTAATCGCGTCGGGTGCGACGTGACGGGCTATGATATCAATCCGATGGCTTTCTGGATCGTAAACCGCGAGATCGAGCATCTTGATCTGAGGGCCTACCGTAAATCGGCGGAAAGGCTTGTCCGCGGCCTGGAGGAGCGGATCGGCCCCCTCTACCGCACCCAATGCCTGGAATGCGGTTCCCCGGAGGCGCACGTCAAGTATTTCCTCTGGGTGAAACAGACGCCCTGCCGCGATTGCGGCCACGAAATCGACCTCTTTGCCGGCTATCTCCTGGCCGAGGACCGGCGGCACACGGAAAACGTGCTTATCTGTGCGGCCTGCGGCGACCTGAACGGCGTGAAAGACAGAAGGCAGCCCGGCGCATGCAAGACCTGCGGCAACCTGCTTGTCCTCGCAGGACCGGCCAAGCGAAATCGATGCGCTTGCCCCCGATGCGGGAAGATCAACACCTATCCCGACGCCGCCTCAGGACCGCCCCGCCACCGCATGTTCGCCATCGAGTACCATTGCCGCCGTTGCAAGCCGACCCACCAAGGGCGCTTCTTCAAGCGTCCGGACGAGAACGACCTGCTCAATTACGCCAAGGCTGCGACGCTCCTAGCTGAAATCGGAACACCCCACGTCCCCGACGACGAGATCCTTCCGGGTGACGAAAGCGACCGCCTCATCCGCTGGGGGTACCGGAAATACCGGGAAATGTTCAACGACCGGCAGTTGCTGGGCCTGGAGATGAGCTGCCGGACCATCGCCGAAGAGCGGGACGAGCGGATCAGAAACGCCCTGATCACCAACCTCTCGGATCTTTTGCGCTATCAGAACATGCTCTGCCGGTACGATACGATGGCTCTAAAATCCCTCGACATTTTCTCCGTCCACGGCTTTCCCGTAGGGCTGATCCAATGTGAATCCAATTTCCTCGGGATCGCCAACGGTGGCGGCCAGAGCGTGGGGAGCGGCGGCTGGTCGAACATCCTGGAGAAATACGTCAAGGCCAAGACCTACTGCGACGCCCCCTTCGAAACCCGCCATGAAGGAAGCAGGAAAATCCAGGTGCCCATCGCGGATGAATGGATCGGCGACCGTAAGAACGGCGATTCGGCGGCGGAACCCAGAGGCGTTCGGCTTTTGTGCCAGAGTGCGACTATAGCCAACCTGCCGGCGGGGAGCCTGGACGGCGTCTTTACCGATCCCCCCTATTTCGGCAACGTCCAGTATGCCGAGCTGATGGATTTTTGCTATGTCTGGGTTCGAAAAATGATCGATCCGGGAAACCCGGCATTTCAACACCGGTCCACCCGCAATGCCGACGAGTTGACCGGCAACATCACGATGGAACGGGGCCTTGATCATTTCACCGAAGGGATGTCCGCCATCTTCCAGAATATGGCAAAGGCTCTGAAACCGGGTAAACCGCTGGCCTTCACCTACCATCACAACAGGCTGGAGGCGTATTATCCCGTGATGGTGGCGATTTTGGATGCCGGCCTCACGTGCTCCGCTTCCATCCCCTGCCCGGCGGAGATGGGCGCCTCGATCCACATCAGCGGCACTGGTTCATCGATCGTGGACACGGTGTTAGTCTGCCGTTCCACTGGCGTGATCCCGCGCAAATGGCTTGCGGAAACGCCTGAACAAGTGGCCGCGCTGATCCAAGACGATATCGAGAACCTGAAAATCGGCGGCCTGGAACCGACCCGCGGCGACATCCGCTGCATCATTTACGGCCACCTTGCTCGCCTCGCCATCTGGCGGCTCCGCGCCGCCTGGGATAAAACCCTACCGGTAGCGGAGAAGCTCTCCCTCGTGGCTGCGGAACTAAGGCGGGGGCCTACGCTGGAAAGCATCGAACATCATTTGGCAGGGAAGGTCACACAAGCACCGCTGCTTCGCTATGCGCAGATCCGGGAGGAGGAGACTTTCTATGGAGAACCCGACGACGAAGTATCCTTTTGAACTGCCGTATTCCGAAGTCGAGGCCGATCTCGATACGTATGTCGATGCGGTATTTTCCTGCCTCGAATCGGAATTCCTCGTCATGCCGAAGGGAATCGGCTTCATCGACTATCCTGTCTTTGAACAGGGCTACGAAGCGCTGAAGCTCGCGACCAGAGGCTTTACCCTCCTCGATCCCGTAATGTTGCTGCAAAAGACATTTGAAACCCCGGTCGTGGTCCTCGTTCTGCGTACCATGTTGGGCTTCACGCCGCCCAAGTGGGCTTACGTGGCGACTCTGCAGACAGGCATCGAAGTCAGTCAGGGTTTTGTCCGCGCCCTCGACCGCAAGATCCGTTTATCACCCCTTTCGCCTCTTGGCGACGGTAAGGTCACCGTGGGGCGTGTGAAGGCGTTGATCGAAACTGCTTGCCGACTGCTACAAGAGGGTGCGCCGGACGTTTCTCCCGATAAACTCCACCGCCTCGACAAGGCAGATACGAAAACGGGAATGAGCGGAGTGCAGACCCTTGCTGGTATGGGTGCCCCTTACGCCATGCTCCTGTATGAGCGGTTTCTCGGGCGGCCTTTTGCCGGTCACCGCGATTCGGTGAGCGATCTGGTAGGCGACAGCCTTGAGTCGGCCATCGAGGATGCCCTGAGCAAGGCTGGTGTCAGCTATCGAAAGACCAAACGCGCCGAAAAAATCCCCGGTTTCGACCAGACCCCCGATTTTATCATCCCAAGTGAATTCAACCCCCGGATCATCATCGAGGCAAAGATCACCGAAGACGACGGCACGGCCCGCGACAAGGCTACCCGCATCCAGCATCTTGGTGAGTTGAGCATGGCCGGCCAGCCGCCGGACACGCCCAAATACGAGGTGATTGCCTGCATAGCCGGGCGTGGATTCGGTGTGCGCCGAGAGGATATGAAGAAGATACTCATGGCAACGAGAGGCAAGGTGTTTACGCTGCGAAACCTTGAGCGCCTGATCGATTGCACAGGTCTGAAGGATTATAGGACCATGTAGTGCTTTTTTTATTGGTTATATTGTATTTTCCTCAATCGTCAAAGCACGTCTGGGAGGAAATTATGATCGTTGGTTATGGCATCAGAAAGGAATCTGATCATAGGACTTATGAATCACCATTAGACGACCGGCAAATAGAGCTGTGTCGGGAATGGCTAAAGAAGTATGCCAAACCGAAAAATGTCAAGAAAAACGACTGTATAAATTCATATGGCCTCAAGAATAGAATTGAAAACGATGTTCAAGAGTATATAAGCAACGGCGCCTGCATTCAGGCGGCAATGGACTTAGGATTTCGATATTGGGAGGATAGCATCAATGCCAATTTCTACATGCGGCTATTGCTTCCTACTGATGAGTGGAGGCGAATCAGGGCCTGCGGATTTTCGGGATGGCTATTTGAGCAAACAAACTACCATTTGGCGCTTTCCGCAAAACATGATTCAGATTGGCCGAGAAAGGCATCGACGTTTCTCGACTTCTGGCAATATCTTAGGGAATGGCCAAATATTCTAAATGAATTTTACACCTTATGGGAGCAATGGAGTGGAAAGCCGGCACCGCGCCCAGAACAGGTTGACACGAATTTAGTTTACGAAGAGGAATGTCATTTCATCAGCCATGGTGACCGACATCAGCAAGCAGATAAGGGTTTCACTTATCTTTATGCCCTTGTGGAAGCAGAGCCGGTACCTGAACCGATCAAAGTGAGGTATGTTGGTCGGACCCAAGACCCCGCAAGAAGATTGAAAGAGCACATCTTGAAACCTGGTACTCTCGAAAAAGTGAAGTGGATCGGACGCCTCGTAAACAACGGTAAATTCCCACGTATGGCTATTTTCGACAGAGTTCCCCTCACGGAGGCAGCACAAAAAGAGAAAGCGGCGATATACGCTTTTGCTAACTGTGAGACCTTGTGGGACAAGGAGAATAATAGATTTCGGCCAATTGATGAGGCGCTGTTAAATGAAAATTATAATTGACCAACCCCTTAAACCCGGTCGTCGTCGCATGTGGGCTGAACCTGTCCGTTACCGACTTCCTATTTCTTCCCGAAGACCGCCGCGAAGGGGTTGTTGAACGGGACCTTCTCCTCACGCGGTTTTCCCCGCTGCGGCCGGCCGTGATCCGGCTTTCCCTGCCCCTGCTTCACCCGTTTCCATTCGTTGGCCGCCCGTTCCTCCGGCGATTTTTCCGGCGCCGCTTGTCCCGGTTCGGTCTTTCCGTCGCCGGGTTTCCGCGGTGATCCGTCGGCTTGTTTCATTCCCTCACGCGCGGAACGGCGCGCCTCCCGATTCCCGGCCGCTCCGTCGCTCACCCGGTGCGGATTTCTCCTCCCCATCTGCAGGCGGATGTCCGGGTGCTGCGCCCGCCGTCGGATTTTTCTTCAGCGTGAGTGAGATGCGCTTCCGCTCCTGGTCCACGGCGAGAACCGTGACCTCGATGACCTGACGGACCTTCAGGACATCGCCGGCATCCTTCACGAAACGATCCGCGATCTGGCTCAAGTGGACGAGGCCGTCCTGGTGGACTCCGATATCCACGAAAGCGCCGAAGGCGGTGATGTTCGTCACGATCCCGGGGAGCTTCATCCCGGGCGTGAGGTCCTCGATCTTCTCGATCCCGTCGGCGAAACGGAAGGTTTCGAACCCCGCGCGGGGATCGCGTCCGGGTTTGGCAAGCTCGGCGAGGATGTCGTTGAGGGTCGGAAGCCCGATCTCTCCGGTCACGTACCGGGCAGGATCGATCCGCTTCCGGAGCTCCGCGTCACTTATCAGGTCGACGACGGAGCAGTTCAGATCGGCCGCCATCTGATCGACGACGGCGTAGCTTTCGGGATGGACGGCGGAGGCGTCGAGGGGGTTCTCTCCGTTTCGGATCCGGAGGAAGCCGGCGGCCTGGACGAAGGCCTTTGCCCCGAGGCGGGGCACCTCTTTGAGCGCCTCGCGCGACGAGAAGGGGCCGTGATCGTTGCGCCAGGCGACGATATTGCCCGCGAGGGCCGGCCCCAGGCCGGAGACGTAGGTGAGGAGCGCGGCGCTGGCTGTGTTCAGCTCGACGCCGACGGCGTTCACGCAGCTCATGACGACGTCGTCCAGGCTCTGCTTGAGCGCCGTCTGATCGACGTCGTGCTGGTACTGTCCCACGCCGATCGCCTTCGGATCGATCTTCACCAGCTCCGCCAGGGGATCGATCAGGCGCCGGCCGATGGAGACGGCGCCGCGGACCGTCACGTCGTGATCGGGAAACTCGTCGCGGGCGATCTTCGAGGCGGAGTAGACCGAGGCGCCGCTCTCGTTTACCATGACCACCTGGATCGCCTCGGGGAGACCCAGAGACCGGATGAACGTCTCCGTTTCCCGTCCGGCGGTTCCGTTCCCGATGGCGATGGCCTCGATTCTGCACTCCGGGCAGAGGATGCGGACCCGTTCCGCGGCCTGCTCCCGGGCCTTCTCCGACAGGTGCGGGTAGATTGTCTCGTTATGGAAGAGCTTCCCCTGGGCGTCGAGACAGACGGCCTTGCAGCCCGTCCGGAAGCCGGGATCGAGGCCGAGGATGCGCTTCTGCCCGAGCGGCGGAGCGAGGAGGAGCTGGCGGAGATTGTCGGCGAAGACGCGGATCGCCTCGGTGTCGGCCCGCTGCTTGGTGGCGAGGCGGATCTCCGTCTCCATCGCGTTCGCCAGGAGCCGCCGGTAGGAGTCCTCGACAGCCAACCGGACTTCTCCGGCGGCGGGTCCGGGCCCCTTGACGAACATCGCGTCGAGGAGGGCGATCGCCTCCGCCTCGGGCGGGACGACACGAAGAGTGAGGAACTCCTCCTTTTCACCCCGGCGCATGGCGAGGATCCGGTGGGAGGGGGCCTTTGCCGCCGGCTCCTCCCAGGCGAAGTAATCCCGGTAGCGGTTTCCCTCCTCTTCCTTCCCCGCGATCACCTTTGCCTGGAAGACGGTCTTCGTCTGGAAGTACTCCCGCATCCGGGCGCGGGCCTGTTCGTTTTCGTTCACCCATTCGGCGATGATGTCCCGGGCGCCGGCAAGGGCCTCCTCCGGCGTGGCGACCCCTTTTTCCGGATCGACGAAGGCGGCTGCCTCCGCGAGCGGATCGAACGCCTCCTCTTGTGCGAAGAGCTGCTGAGCGAGGGGCTCCAGCCCCTTCTCCCGGGCCACGGTTGCCCTTGTGCGGCGCTTTGGACGGAAGGGGAGATAGATGTCCTCGATGACGGCGAGGGTCTCCGCGGCGTCGATCTTGCCCTTCAACTCATCGGTGAGGAGGTCGCGCTCGGCGAGGGACTTGAGGATCGCCTCCCGCCGCTTGTCCAACTCTGCAAGCTGGGTCAGGCGGTCGCGGATCGCGGTGACCGCGACCTCGTCGAGTGACCCCGTGGCCTCCTTCCGATAACGGGAGATGAAGGGGACCGTGGCGCCCTCGCCGAGGAGGAGGGCCGTTGCCGAGACCTGCGCCTGCTCGATAGTGAGTTCGGCAGCGATCTGCCGATGATGGCGTTCCGCCTGATATTCCGCGGGTGCGTCATTCTTCGAGGGTTCCGTCATAGCTGTACCGCCTTTTTTCAGGGTATTGATGCATCCCGTCCTCCCATATCACAGGCGAGGGGGGTTTATGAAATAAAATGTTACCATGGAGAGTGGCAGGCGGGAAAAGCAGAAAAGCTGCAAAAGAGTGCGGCCATGCGATAAACTTCTGAACGGGGTAAAACGCACCGGTCTTCCCGTTATCAATAATTGGCATGAGTAAGGGAAAGTTGCTGATATCAAATGGTAAGCAGCATCTGATTTGACTATATTACATTTGACATTTCAATAGATATTCGGTATTTTTCGCGCGTGGTTATCAAACCAATCGTCCATTTTTGTTTCCAACCATTACCGCTTATCAAGGAAGAGGTGGCACTAAATGAACGAACAGGCAAAAACCAATCCGGAACTGATCGAAGAGATCTCCGCCTTAACGCAGAGAATCAAGAACCTGGAACAATCGTTATCAGAGCGCAAACAGGTGGTGGTGGGACTACGTGAGAATGAGGCTCGGTATTACACAATTCTTGTGAGCATCGAGGATGGCTATTTCGAGGTTGATATTGCCGGCAACTTTACATTCTTTAACGACTCGGTTTGTCGAATGCTCGGATATTCCCGGGCTGAATTGATGGGCATGAATAACCGTCAATACACCGATAAGGAGAACGGCCAAAAACTATATCAGGAATTCAATAAAATCTTCAGGACAGGGGCACCCTCAAAAGGATTTAATCATGAAATTATTAGAAAAGACGGAACAACGCTATACATTGAGTCCTCTGCATCTCTCATGAGAAATATATACGGTCACCCGGTGGGGTTTCGCGGCATTATGCGAAATATCACCGACCGAAGGCGGGCTGAGGAGGCGCTGCGGAAGAGCAAGGAGCGATTCCACGCCATATTCACACAGACAGCGGTGGGAGTGGCCGAGACCGAAATGGTCACCGGCCGTTTCCTCACGGTTAACCGTCGGTTTTGCGAGCTCGTCGGCAGGTCTGAAGAGGAACTGCTGGCTACTACCTTCCAGGCAATTACCCATCCGGATGATCTTCATGCGCATGAGGAAAAGACGGCGCTGCTCTTGGCCGGGAAGATCGAGCACTACACCCTGGAAAAAAGATACGTCTCTAAGGAGGGAGTGACTATCTGGGTGAATCTCAGGGTATCGCCGATCCGGAAACCGGAGGAAAAACCCGGGCGTAACATCGTTGTGGTTGAGGATATCACCGAGCGCAAGCGGATGGAGGACGAGGTATGGGAGATCTCCTTCGGTGATGGACTAATGGGACTCCCGAGATCCGCTTAAGGGATTTTTAACAAATTTGTGCTACAGCTCTTCATTTCTCGGACTCATTTTTCTTCAAATTGTGCCTTCCGAATCTTCCGTAGACTCTTTTCCATCTTATCAAGCACTTCCGAGTCAACACATCAATCCGGACAAATTTGTTCCAGAACACCAGATGGCTTGCATTTGTTGTTGACAATACCGATTTGCCCATGATAGCCATGCCCCGCAATGAGTTGTCGATCGCCGTACTGCAAGCTGCTCGCCTGCCGGAAGACATTGAGCGAAAATCGGGGCTCATTCTGAAAATTCCGGACGGTAATTCGGAACCTGCCGGCGCCCGTCGGATCGCTAATCGATTACAAAATCTTCCCCTGAAGAAGAATGGAATGGGCGGAGAAAATGAGCGTTGTCAATCATAAGAAAATGAAATTGCATATTTTTTATTGTTCAAACTGTTTCGACGGAATCGAATTTGACCGGATTGCACGCGAAGAGAACGATGTTGAATACACCATTATCAGCCTTCCCTGTTCGGGCAAGGCGGACCTCCTGTATCTGCTGAAGGCCTTCGAGACGGGGGCGGACGGTCTTGCGTTGGTCACTTGCCCGAAAAATGAGTGCCACTACCTGGAGGGCAACCTTCGGGCGCCAAAAAGAGCGGAAGAGGCGAATCGCCTTCTCGAAGAGGCGGGAATGGGCAATAACCGCGTCACGGTCCTGCCCATGAACGGCAAGGGAATCGAAGAAATCGTCGCAAAGTTGGCTGCGTTTCGTGAAAAAATCCGCAGCCTGCCGGCATAGGCCGCGGGCAGCATGACTGAACGGTGAGTGTATCCCCACCCTGTGACAGGTAAAACATAACGGATCGGTGAGCATAGTGAAAAACGAAAAGCCATTTCATGACCAGTTGAAGAGCGGAGATTTCATCGTTACGGCGGAATACCTCCCCAAGGCGGAAACCGAAGGGACGGCGATCGAGGGGGCCCTGCAAACACTCGCGGAAGTCCCGTCGGCGGTCAATGTCGCGGATAACCCCTTCGGCGTTGCCATGTCCAGCCTGGCGGCATCGGTTATCCTCGCCCGGGCGGGCATTGAACCGATCTGCCAGGTAGTTACCCGTGACAGAAACCGGATCGCCATCCAATCCGACCTGCTGGGCGCTGCAGCCCTGGGAATCAAGAACATCCTTTGCCTTTCGGGTTATCATCAGACGTTAACGGACAATCCCGAGTCGGCGAATGTCTATGATCTCGATTCCACGCAGTTGGTAGCCCTCGCCACGAAGATGCGCGAGAAGGGAGAACTCCTGAACGGTGAAAAGATAAACGGCTCCTTTCCGGTGATAGCCGGCGCCGTCGCCAACCCCTCCCTGAAACCCATGGATTTGGGCATCATCCGGCTGATGCAGAAGGTCGAGGCCGGAGCGGCATTTATCCAGACCCATGCCGTGTTTGACGTCGGGGAATTCGGTCTTTGGCTTGATGCGGTGAAGCAGGCCGGCATAACCGATAAGACGATGATTTTAGCGGGCGTCTTCCCTCTGGAAAACGTCGAAGAAGCGGAAACGTTCGCGAAGAAGTATACCGAGTTCCAGATACCCGCCTCCGTCATCGAAAGATTAAAGACTGCCGGAGATCGGGACGCCCAGAAAAAAGAGGGACTGGCGATTTGCGTCGAGACGATCGACAAACTGAAAAACATGAGCGGCGTGCGCGGGATACACCTTCTGTCGGGCGGGAAGGAAGGAGTATTGCCGGCGATTCTCTCAGCCTCCGGATTGTCCGGTAAACGATAGCATATGGAGAGCTGATCGTATGCCAGAAAAATATCACATCTCGACAAAACCTGTTCCCCCCCGGCGTCCCCGCATCGGGAAGTACGGCGTTGTTGACTGGCGGGAAGACTGCGCCCGGTGCCACAACTGCGTCAAGAAGGCCTGCGTTTATGACCGGCACCGGGATGAGATAAAGTATATCCGGAATATCGAGAGCGTGGACGCTCTTTTCTTCGACTGCATGGGCTGCTTTTCCTGCGTCCAGGACTGCACCAAGAATCTTCTGTGCCTCTCCATTAACCCCGAATACGAAAAGCTCGGCAACAGCTATTGGACGCCCGAGATCATTCAAACCACCTGGACCCAGGCGGAGACCGCGAAGATTCCCGTTTCCGGGGCGGGGTACCGCGGGCGGTTCTCCGGCGAAGGCTTCGATTCCATGTGGACCGACATGTCGGAAATCGTGCGGCCTACCCGTGACGGCATCCACGGGCGCGAGTACATCAGCTCCGCCGTCGATATTGGGCAAAAACCCGCGTTCCTCACCACGAGCGGCGATGAAGTGGTTTCGCCCCTCTCTCCAATCCTGTCCATCCCGATGCCCCTGATCATCGACCGGTTTCCGGAGAACTACTCCCTCCCGAAGCTCGACGCCGTGATCGCGGAAACGGCGGTGAAGACGGGGCTCATCGCTGTCATGGATTCGCAGAAATGGCCCCTCTTCGAGAAGGACGCCGAAAAATACCTGCCCCACATCGCCTTCTGTTTCGCATCCGGCGCCGAAATGATTCCCGGCGAAATAGTAAAAAAGACGCGGCTTGCGGAAATCGAGGATGACCGGGACGTGAAGAACCGGATCCGGGAGCTGAAGCGTGTCCATCCCGGGATCATCGTCGCCGTGCGGGTGGAACTGACAGCCGACGGGATGCAGCGGGCCATCGAACTCGCCGACGGCGACGTGGAGGTCATCCATATCGTTTCCGACATGAACGGCCGGCAGATCGGAGCGACAGACCCCCTGTTCATCAAAGACATGATCCGCACGATCCACAAGGCCCTGATCGAAAACGGTAAACGGGACAATGTCACCATCATCGCCGGCGGCGGCATCGCGCTGCCGGAGCATCTGGCGAAAGGGGTTCTTTGCGGCGCCGACTTGGTCTCGATCGAACTGCCCCTGCTGGTGGGGCTCGAATGCCACCTGTGCCGGCGCTGCGAAGAGGGCTCGGCATGCCCCGCCAGGATCCAGGAGATCAGTTTTGACTACGGCGTGGGGAGGATGACGAATTTAATCAGCGCCTGGCACGACCAGTTGATCGAGCTGATGGGTGCCATGGGGATGCGCGACGCCCGGCGCCTGCGGGGAGACGTAGGACGGGCCATGTTTTTCGAGCAGCTCGAGGAGGAAGCTTTTGGCAGAATTTTTGGAACAAGATTGCAGGCTTGAAGAGATCATTCCGGAGAAAACGCTAAAGACGCGTCCGCCGCAATTCCGGCAGGAGCGAACCGTCCGGCCCGCTTTGCCCCGATACCGGAATGAGATCTCCAAATATATCATCCTGCGGGACGAGGGGAAATGTGCGGCCTGCGGTAAGTGTATGGCCGTGTGCCCCCAGGGCGTGCATGTCAAAAAGCCCGGATATAAATACTTTGCCCTTCCCAAGAGCCACCTCTGTTTTGGGCCGAAATGCGAAGAAAAGGGGTGCTACTGCATAACGGCATGTCCCCGGGGTGCCTTGCGCATCCAGGAAAACCCGATGATGAAAGCCCTCGGCGATTACCGATGGCCCGCCGCGATGATCCTCGCCACCTGGAAAATGGCGGAGCGGGGTGAGGTTCCCCCCGCGGATTACGGTTATGAATTCGAGACGGGCGACTCGGGCGGCGGCTTCGACCGTATCCGGTTCAAGTTTCAGGAAAAACCGCCCCTGGAACTGGGGAATGACGAAATCGATACGGGCCTTGAACTGAATCGCCGCAACGACGGCCGTCCCCGGATCAGGATCGATGTGCCGTGGTACGGCGGGGGAATGTCCTTCGGCTCCGTCAGCAACACGACCCAGCTATCGAAGGCCCGGGCGGCTGTGGCCTGGAATACCTTCACCTGTACGGGTGAGGGCGGCTTCATGGAACGGATGCGGCCGTACGACGACCACATGATCACGCAGGTGGCCACGGGCCTTTTCGGTGTCCGCGAAGAGACCATCCAGCGCGTCCGCATCGTGGAATTCAAGTACGCCCAGGGAGCGAAACCGGGCCTGGGGGGGCATCTCCTGGGGGACAAGAACACCGAGGCCGTCGCCAAGATGCGCGAGACGGTGATCGGGATATCCCTGTTCTCCCCCTTTCCGTTCCACAGCGTCTACTCCATCGAAGACCACATGAAGCATATCGACTGGGTCAAACACATCAACCGGCGGGCGCTGATCTCGACGAAGGTGTCGACCCCCAACGACGTGGACATGGTCGCCGTGGGGAGCTACTCGGCGGGAACGCATATCATCCATCTGGACGGCGGCTACGGCGGCACGGGCGCCGCGCCGGACATCGCCAAGAAAAATATCGCCATGCCGATCGAATACGCCATTTCCAAGGTGCATAACTTTCTCACGGATGAAGGCGCCCGGGATCAGGTGACCCTGATGGCGAGCGGCGGTGTCCGCAACCCGTACGATATCGCCAAGGCCATCGCCCTCGGCGCCGACGGCTGCGTCGTCGGCACGGCGGAATTGGTGGCCCTCGGATGCGTCCGGTGCGCGCGCTGTTCAACGGGCCGCGGCTGTCCCCGCCGCATCGCGACGACCGACAAGATGCTTGCGCCCAAGATCGATCTCGAATGGGGAGCCCAGAGGATCATCAATATGTACAACGCCTGGCGGAACGAACTCGTCACCATTCTCCAGCGCCTGGGCCTGAGAAGCGTATCCGAGCTCAGGGGACGATCGGACCTCCTGATGCATTTGGATTATACCAACGATGTTGCGGGGCATAAATCGTGAATAACGAACTGATACAACGGCTTCTGGACTCCAAGCGCAAATTGATCGAGGGATTCGATCTGCCGGCCATCGTCAGGAAGAGCGAGGAAGAGGGTGGATGCGGCGTTGTCGGTTTCTGCTGCACCGAGCCCGTTTCCGGCAAGCACATCTACGAGCCTTCCAAGCAGATGCACAACCGCGGCAACGGGAAGGGCGGCGGGATCGCCGCGGTCGGATTCGTCCCGGAACAGCTCGGCGTCAGCCGGGACATCCTGGAAGATCATTACATGCTCCATGTCGCCTTCCTGGAACCGGAGGTCAGGGATGACGTGGAGGGCCGTTTCATCACCCCCCATTTCGCTGTCGCCACATCCCGGATGCTCGATACGGTTGCCGACTGGAAAACGATTCCGGGCCTGGAGGTGAAGCCTCCCGATGTGTGCCGCTATTTCGTGCGGGTCAAGGCCGATGTCCTCGACCGTTTTATCCTTGAACACCAGCTTCAGGATCTCGACCGACGGGAAGCGGAAGACGAGTATGTCAATCAGAACAGCTTCAAGCTGAACGAGATGTTTTACTCCGCCGTCGGCGACAAGCGGGCCTTTGTCCTCTCCCATGGCCGGAACATCATGATCCTCAAGGTGGTCGGATTTGCCGAGGCCATCGTGGATTACTATAAGGTCCGGGACCTCTCGGCCCATGTCTGGATCGCCCACCAGCGTTTCCCGACCAAGGGGCGCGTCTGGCATCCCGCCGGCGCCCACCCGTTCACGGGGATCAACATCGCCCTGGTCCACAATGGGGATTTCGCCAACTACCATTCCGTCTGCGAGCATCTGCTGCAGCGCCACATCCGGCCGCAGTTTCTCACAGACACCGAGGTCTCGGTCCTCCTGTTCGACCTTCTGAGCAGGACGTACCATTACTCCCTCGAACATATCATCGAGGCCCTGGCCCCGACCTCCGAGCTGGACTTCGACCGCCTTCCGGAAGCGAAGAAGAAACTCTACCGAGCCATTCAGACCACCCATATCCACGGCTCCCCGGATGGGCCCTGGTTTTTCATCATCGCCCGGAACGATGTGGCCCAGAAGCAATTCCAGCTTCTGGGCATAACGGACACGGCGATGCTCCGTCCCCAGGTCTTCGCCTTTTGCGACGGGGAAGTGCAGGTCGGGCTCATCGCCTCGGAGAAACAGGCCATCGACGCGACGCTGCTCAGCCTCTCCAAGGATGACATCCGCATCTGCCCCGTGGCCGATCGCTACTGGAACGCCCGCGGGGGAAGCCATACAGATGGAGGTGCTTTTATTTTCAACCTCACGCCGGATGAATCCGGCCGGCTCAGGATGACCTGCACCGACAAATTCGGCAAACCGGTTTCATTGCCGAAGGGGAGCGAGCCGTACGATTTTGCGTCGGAAACCTACCTGAATCGGGAAATCGGCCGCGAGATCGAACAGAAGATCAAGGAATTGGCGCAAAGCGACGCCGCGTCGCTGTACCGGTACCTTCGCGACCATATTGTCGCCTGGGGCTATGACGATATCCGTGCCGCCTGCCGGCTGATCAGCGACACCGCCAAGAACACGAATACGATCGGGATCGCGATCAAGACTCTGACCATGCTCAACGATCTACGCTATCCGACGGGCACAAAGAAGCGAAGCCACCTCCTGCATATCCTGAAGAGCGAACTCTCCCGGCTTTTGAAAGGCCTGCCTAGCCTGGATGGGGGGCAGGATGCCCCGGGTATCGGGTACCGTCTGATCGACTTTTCGTCCTGCAATGCCCTTCGCGCCCCGCTGCCGGAAGAAACGACCCTGGTGATCGACGCCTTCGGCTTCCCCCCGGAAGGGGAGAAGAGCGACGCCTCCCTCCTGATGGACGCCTACATGAAGGGATGGCGGCGGTTCATCTCCTTCGGCTGCATCGGCCAGCGCTACATCGGCAACGGCCTCGGGCCCGAGACCGACGACGTCACCATCGACGTCTACGGCAGCTCCGGCGACTACCTGGCCTCCGGGATCGACGGGATGACGATCGCCGTCCACGGCAATGCCCAGGACCAGTTGGGGCAGATCATCAAGCAGGGGAAACTGGTCATCTACGGCGACGTCGGCCAGACATTTCTCTACGGCGCCAAGGGCGGGGAGATCTACGTCATGGGAAACGCGGCGGGACGGCCGCTGATCAACTCCGTCGGGAAACCCCGGGTCGTCATCAACGGCACCTGCCTCGACTTCCTGGGCGAATCCTTCATGGCGGGCGACCCCCACAACGGCGGCGGCTTCGTCGTCCTGAACGGCGTGAAATTCGGCGGCGACGGCTCGCTCATCCTGATGGATGAGCCCTATCCGGGCAGCAATATCTTTTCCCTGGCCTCGGGAGGGGCCATCTACATCCGCGACCCCGGAAAGACCCTGGTGGACCAGCAGCTAAACGGCGGGATGATCCTGCCGCTCACGAAAAAAGACTGGGAGCTCATCCTTCCCTACCTGGAGGAGAACGAGCGTCTCTTCGACATCAAAATCGACGACCTGCTGAAGGTGAACGGCGAGACGCTCAGGCCGCAGGATGTCTACCGGAAAGTCGTGCCCTTCGTCGTAGGGAAAGGTCCCGAAGAGCTCGAAGATGACCTGCTCGAAGAGGAATTCCTGGAAGAGGAGCCGCTCATGGAAGCCGGCGTCACCGGCCCGATAGACAGGGGCGTCATCCGCCCCGAAAACCCAGATTTTCCCGACAACCAGGAAGAGTAGAGGGACCCTTATGCCGATAAAAATCAGACGAGCAGCCGCCGGACGGGGGATCATCGCGGAGGTCAAGGCCCTCTCGGGGATCGACATCAACGCCTGCCTCCAGTGCAAGAAATGCACGAACGGATGTCCCGTTGCGGGCTTCACCGATTCGTCCCCTTCTGAGATCATCAAAAAGCTGCAGCTGGGGGCCGGGGAGGAGCTCTTGGCAAGCGAAATCATCTGGGTCTGCGCCTCCTGCGCCACCTGTTTCTCCCGCTGCCCGATGGAGATCAACATGGCTGAAGTCATGGACGCCCTGCGCGTGATGGCCGAAGCGAGGGGCGCCGCAAAGCCCGAGGGGAACATACCCCTGATGAACAAGCTGCTTTTGGGGACCATCAAGAGATTCGGACGGACCTACGACCTGGGGGCCATGGCCCTGTACAAGGCGGGCACGTCCTCCTATGGAAAGGACCTGGATAAGCTCCCGGCGATCCTGAAAAAAGGGAAGATCGCCCTCTTGCCCCCCCACGGCGCCGACAAGAAAATGGTGAAGCGGATATTCAATAACCTGGAAAAAACAAGGAAAAAACCGACATGAAATACGCCTATTTCCCGGGGTGTTCGGCGGAATCGACGGCCCGCGACCTGTACCTGTCCACCGTGGCCGTGGCCCGCGCGCTGGGGATCGAATTTGCGGAACCCGAGGCCTGGTCCTGCTGCGGCACCACCATGGCCCACCAGGTCGATCACGATCTCTCCCTGTCGCTGGCCGCCGCCAATCTTTTGAAGGTAAGGGAGATGGGGCTCGACATGGCGGTCAGCTGCGCCTCCTGCTACAGCCGGATGAAGATCGCCAACCATGAAATAGCCGCAAACCCCCAAAAAAGGAAAATCGTTGCGGCCGCCCTGGGGCAGGACTACGACGGTTCCGTCAAGGTGCGCCATTTCGTGGAGATCGTCGTCGAGGATCTCGGGATAGACGCCTTCAAAAAAGCGATGACCCACACCCTCGGGGGGCTGAAGGTGGCGTCGTACTATGGATGCCTCATGGTGCGCCCGCCGGAGGTTGCGGGGCTGGACGACCCGGAAAATCCCGTTTACCTGGACAGGCTCATCGACGCCATGGGCGGCGTGGGCTTGGACTGGCCGCACAAGGTCGAATGCTGCGGCGGGTCGCTCACGCTCACCCGGTCGGATCTCGTCGTCAAACTCTCCGAATCGATCCTCGTCATGGCCAGGGATTCAGGGGCCGAGTGTTTGGCCGTGGCTTGTCCCATGTGCCAGATCAACCTGGATATGCGGCAGGATGACATATTCAAGGCCACCGGCAGGCGCTACGGCATGCCGATCATTTACATATCCCAGCTCATGGGGGCGTGTCTGGGCCTGTCGGAGGATGCGCTCGGACTAAACAAGCTGATCGTTTCGCCGAAAGAGGCGATGAATCATGTTCGGTCATCGGTAAGGTCATGAATCATGGAAAAAAGTAGGAAGAAAAAAGTCGGCGCCGTACTGGTCGAGGGAGGAGGTATAGCCGGCGTCCAGGCTTCCCTCGATCTGGCCAATTCCGGGTTCAAAGTCTATCTGGTTGAGAATTCGGCCGCCATCGGCGGGATGATGGCCCATCTGGATAAAACTTTTCCCACCGGCGATTGTGCGACCTGCATCGTCTCCCCGAAGCTCGTCGAGTGTGCCCGCAATCTCAATATAGAAATCCTGACGCTCTCCAGGCTCGAGAAGCTGGAAGGCACGCCGGGGAATTTCAAGGCCACCGTAAAAAAGTCTCCCCGCTACATCGACGAGAAGATCTGCAACGACTGCGGAGACTGCACCAAGGCCTGCCCGGTTGAAATCGACGACAGATACAACCGCGACCTGGGGAAGAGGAAGGCCATCCAGAAATATTCCCCCCAGTCGATACCCAACAAACCCAGGATCCTGAAACTGGGCCATTCCCCGTGCAAGATGGAGTGCCCGGCCAACATCAACGTCCAGGGGTACATCCAACTGATCAAGAAGAAGGAGTACAAGAAGGCGGCGGATCTGATCCGGGAGAGAAACCCCCTCGCCGCGATCTGCGGCCGGGTCTGCCCCGCCCCCTGTGAGAAGGCCTGCACCCGCGCCGACGTGGACGCCCCCCTGGCCATCCGGCAGCTCAAGCGGTTCGCCGTGGACCAGGAAATCAGGATGGTGAAGGCGGGCGAACTGACGCTCCCCGAGGAGAAATCCCCCGCGGCCAACGCCCCGAAGATCGCCGTCATCGGCGCGGGGCCGGCGGGACTCACGGCGGCCGGCGATCTGGCCGGCAACGGGTTCGCGGTGACCGTCTACGAAGCCTCCGGCAGCGCCGGCGGCATGCTCCTCTGGGGGATACCGCCCTACCGCCTCCCCAAGGATATCCTCGCGTACGAGGTGGAACTCATCCGGCGCAGAGGCGTCCGGATCGTCCTGAACTGCCGCATCGGCAAGGATAAAACGATCGAGGAGTTGCGCAACGAAAACGCCGCCCTCTTCATCAGCGCCGGCGCTCATGTGAGTAGAAAATTGGGCGTTCCCGGCGAAGCGACCCCCGGCGTCGATTTCGGCGTGGAATTCCTGAGACAGGCCGGCAGCAGCGGACAACAAACCTCATGTCGGCAAGCATGTCCTGGTCATCGGGGGCGGGAACGTCGCCATCGACGTGGCGCGGACGGCGCTCAGGCTCGGGGCGAAGCAGGTCGAGATGGTGGCCCTGGAGAAGCGCGACGAAATGCCCGCCTACAAGGAGGAGATCGCGGCGACGCTCGCCGAGGGGATCACGATCAATAACGGCTGGGGGCCGAACCGGATCATCGGCGACGGCTCCGTCACCGCGATCGAGCTTCGGGAATGTACCCGCGTCTTCGACGAAAACCGCCGCTTCAGCCCCCTCTACAACGATAATAACCTGAAGACCATCGAGGCCGACCAGATCATCGTGGCGATCGGCCAGGCGGTGAGTGCCGATCTCCTTCAGCACTGCGGAGTGGAGACCGGGCGGGGCTGTTTTGCGGCCGATCCCGTGACGCTGGAGACGTCAGTCCCGGGGATCTTTGCCGGCGGCGAAAATGCAACCGGACCGGGGAGTGTCATCCAGGCCGTGGCCGCGGGGAAGCGGGCCGCCGAGTCGATCGAACGCTTCCTCAGCGGAAAAGACCTCCGGGCGGACCGCTTCACCGATACCCTGAAACCCTTGGCAGACGAGTCTCTGCCCTCTACGGACGACGTCGAAAAGAGGGCTCGGGCCGAGGCGGCCGTGCTTCCCGCGGGTGAGCGGACGAACGATTTCCGGGAGATCGAAGCCGGATTTTCCGTGGAAGAGGCGGTGGCGGAGGCCGAGCGCTGCCTGAACTGTGCCCTCTGCTCCGAATGCATGGAGTGCGTTACCGCCTGTGACAAGAAGGCCGTCGACCACGCCATGGGTGAGCAGGTCGTCACCCTGGATGTCGGCTCCGTCATCCTGACACCGGGCTTCGAAGAGTTCGACGCCAAACGCAAAGGGGAATTCGGTTTCAACCGGTACCGGAACGTCCTGACGAGCGTCCAGTTCGAGCGGATGCTCTCGGCTGCCGGCCCCTTTGCCGGTCACGTCGTCCGCCGGGATGACGGCAAGGAGGCAAAGAGGATCGCCTGGATACAGTGCGCCGGTTCGCGTGACGCCAAGTCCGGGAACCGGTACTGCTCCTCCATCTGCTGCATGGCCACGACCAAACAGGCCCTGGTGGCAAGTGAACACACCGCGGGCCTCGAGGCCACCATCTTCAACATGGATATCCGGGCCTTCGGGAAAGACTTCGACCAGTATTACGGACGGGCCAAGAGCAAAGAGAACATAAAATATATCAAGAGTATGCCCTCCCGCGTCATCCAGGTTCCGGGCTCACGGGATGTCCGGCTCAAGTACGTGGACGAGCAGTTCAAGCCCGTGGAGCGCGATTTCGACCTGGTAGTCCTGGCCGTCGGGTTGGATCCCAAACCCCGGATCTCGGAGGGAATGGCAGAGCTCGGGATCGAACTCAACGAGTTCGGTTTCTGCAAGACCAGCCGGTTCTCCCCGCTGGAAACGTCCCGTCCCGGCGTCTTCGTCGCCGGCGCCTTCCAGGAACCCAAGGATATCCCCGAAACCGTAACCCAGGCCAGCGCCGCCGCCGCCATGTCGATGGAGCTCCTGGCGCCGGCGCGGAACACCTTGATCACGAAGAAGACCTATCCCCTGGAGCACGATGTGGGCGACGACGAACCGCGGATCGGCGTCTTTGTCTGCCACTGCGGGATCAACATCGCCGGCACCGTGGATGTGGAAAAGGTGACCGCGGCCATCTCCCAAGACCCCCAGGTGGTCGTCGCCTCGCACACCATGTACACCTGTTCGGACGCGAGCCTCTCCGAGATCAAAAAAAAGATCGAAGAGTTCCGGCTGAACCGGGTGGTCGTCGCCTCCTGCACCCCCCGGACACACGAACCCCTCTTCCGGGAGACCCTGCGTGAGGCCGGATTGAACCCCTACCTCTTCGAGCTGGCCAACATCAGGGACCAATGTTCCTGGGTCCACTCCTCCGCGCCCGAGGTCGCCACGCAAAAGGCGATCGAACTCGTGAGGATGTCCATCGCCCGAACGAGGCTCCTGAAGCCCCTGTTCGGGGAATCTCTGGTCATCAACCAGGACGGCCTGGTCATCGGGGGAGGGTTGAGCGGCATGACCGCCGCCCTGTCGCTCGCGGATCAGGGATTCAAAGTCGCGCTCGTCGAAAAATCAGGGGCCCTGGGCGGTCAGATGCTGAACGTCCATTCCGTCCTGGAGGGCGATGACCCCTACTTCTTCACGGCAAACGTTCTCTACCGGACGCAGAATCACCGGAACATCACCGTTTATCTCAACAGTGAAGTGACCAAAGTCAGCGGCCATATCGGGAAATTCACGGTGACCGTCTCCGAACGGGGGAAGGGCAACGGCCAGGGCGAGATCACCAGGACCGATATCTCCTGCGGCGCCATCATCGCGGCCACCGGCGCGGAGCCGGCCAAAGCCGCCGGGTTCCTGTACGGCGAATCGGAGAATGTCCTCACCCAGAGCGAACTGGAAAAGATGCTCCATGAGGACCGCTTCGACGGCGGGAGGAAGAACATCGTCATGATCCAGTGCGCGGGCTCCCGGAACGACGAGCGCCCCTATTGCAGCCGCATCTGCTGCTCCATGGCGGTGAAGAACGCGCTTGCCATCAAGAAACGAAACCCCGATGCCAACGTTTACATCCTCTACCGCGACATGCGGACCTACGGCTTCCGGGAGAAGTACTACCAGATGGCCCGCGACGCCGGGATCGTCTTTCTCCGGTACGATGAGGCGAAGCCGCCGGTGGTTTCCCGGGAGAACGGCCTTCTGGTGACGGTCGAGAGCCCCGACGTCAACGACCGGGTGGAGATCGAAGCCGACCGGGTCATCCTGAGCACCGGGATCAGCGCGCCTTCCGCCAACCGGCAGCTGTCGGACATGCTCAAGCTCCAGCTCAACGCCGACGGGTTTTTCCTGGAGGCGCACGTGAAGCTCCGCCCCGTGGATTTCGCCACCGAAGGCATCTACCTCTGCGGGCTCGCCCATTCGCCGAAGATGATCGATGAGAATATTTCCCAGGCCCGCGCGGCCGCGTCACGGGCGGCGACGGTCCTCTCCAAGACCCACCTGGAAGTCGGCGCCCAGGTCTCGGAGGTGAATCAGGACAAGTGCATCTCCTGCATGACCTGCGTTCACGTCTGCCCCTACGGCGCACCGTTTGCGAACGTCGACAACAAGGGGGAGATCGCGGCGGCC
The DNA here is from genome assembly GCA_963817385.1 of uncultured delta proteobacterium. Lineage (GTDB taxonomy): Bacteria > Desulfobacterota > Syntrophia > Syntrophales > UBA5619 > JAKAFS01. The sequence goes on along the minus strand of CAWFOM010000005.1, from coordinate 10,184 downwards.
AAATGCATGGGCTGCGGCATCTGCGCTTCCGAATGTCCCGCCTGCGCGATCCAGCTCAACCATTTCGAGTCGCGGCAGTTCAAGGCGATGCTGGAAGATCTGCTGGAGCACCATCTGACCGTCGAGACTGCAATTGAAAGATAGATAGAGGCCTTGTATGACCAACGAGAATTATGAACCCCTGCTGATCGCCTTCTGCTGCCAGTACTGCTCCTATTCCGCCGCGGATCTGGCAGGCTCGATGCGGTTGCAGTATCCCCCGAACGTAAGGATCGTCAGGACACCCTGCACGGGAAGGCTGGAGGTGGAGTTCTTCATGAAGGCCTTCGAGAAGGGCGCCGACGGCATCCTCGTCGCGGGATGCCTGGAAGGCGGCTGCCATTTCACCGAGGGCAATCTTCTGGCCAAAGGCAGGGTCGGCTACACCAGGAAATTCCTTTCCGAAAGCGGGCTGGAGGAGGAGCGGATCCGGATGATCAACATATCGGCGGCCCAGGCGAGGCCGTTGGTCGATCACATAAACGAGATGCTCGCCATCCTGAAGAACCTCGGGCCGAGCCCGCTCAAGAGCACGAACCCATTAAAGAATGCGGAGATGAGGCATATGATAGTCGCACAGAGAAAGAAGATCCCCGAGCTCGTCGATATACTGAAAGGCCACAAAAAGATCCTCATGCTGGGCTGCGGAACCTGTGTCACGGTCTGCCTGGCCGGGGGGGAGCGCGAGGTCAGCATCAACGCCTCGGCCTTGCGCATCGCCTCGCGGCTGAAGAACCTCGCCTTCGAGGTTGAAGAGCTGACGATCGAACGGCAGTGCGACAACATCTTCATCGAGAAGGCGGCCGAGGCGATAAACAGAAACGATGTCATCCTTTCGCTCGGATGCGGCGCCGGCGTCCAGGCGATTGCCGAGCGGTACGAAAAACCGGTGTACGCGGGACTCGACACGGCCTTTATCGGCATCCTCGAAGAGCGGGCCACCTGGACGGAAAAATGCATCGCCTGCGGCAAATGCGTTCTCCACGAGTACGGCGGCATCTGCCCCGTCACCCGGTGCGCGAAGCACATGCTCAACGGCCCGTGCGGCGGCTCGCGCGAAGACCGCTGCGAGGTCCGGGCCGACCGCCCCTGCGCCTGGCAGCTCATCTACCAGAGGCTCAAGAGTATCGGCGAGCTCGACCGGCTGAAATCGATCAAGGCCCCCAAGAACTGGGACGCAAGCATCCACGGGGGAAGCAGGGTGGTCATTCGGGAGGATCATCGAATCTGATCGAGCCGGGTTATCCAGGGAGACACCGTAAAACGGATCCAGCAGGGAGTGCATGATCGATGCACTCCCTGCTGTTCTTATTTTTACGGCGGCTCCGCGGGATATCTAACCCAGGAGCGCGGTTCTCTCGGCTAGTGACGCCGAAGGAGCCCCCACTTTACCATGCACAATAACCGGTCAATTTTCCCGACGATTTGGGCTTTCCCGTGACCGGTGCGGCGTCGTTCAGCCCACGGCCTTGGGGCCCGTCTCGCCCGTCCGCACCTGGATGCACTCCTCGAGCGGGACGATGAAGATCTTGCCGTCGCCGATTTTTCCGGTCCGGGCGCCCTTGATGATCGCCTCGACGGTCGGTTTGACGAATTCGTCGTTGACCGCGATCTCGAAGCGGACCTTGTCCAAAAGATTCACCTCGGTGAAGGCGCCCCGGTAGGACTCGGTGTATCCGCCCTGCGCGCCGCAGCCGATGACGTTGGAGACGGTCATCTTTCCCACGTCCGCCTTGAAGAGAGCCTGCTTGACGTCGGTCAATTTTTCAGGCTTAACGATTGCTATGATCAGTTTCATGTTCTATTCTCCTTTCATGTAATGGGCACTGCGAAGCGGGGATCACTTCGTCAGGAACCCCTGGAAGTCGGGATAGGCCTTTGTGCCGTGTTCGCCGAGATCCAATCCGGCGATCTCCTCTTCGGCCGACACCCGGAGCCCCATGACCATCTTTATCATGTACCATACGGCGAGAGCGACGATGAAGGTGAAAATCCCGACCGCGACGACACCCGCCGCCTGCGCGGCGAGAAGCTTGAATCCGCCGCCGAAGAAAAGACCGTTCCCGGTCGCCGTCCCCGTGATTTTGTCCTGGGCGAACAGGCCCACGGCCAGGGTGCCGAATATGCCGTTGACCAGGTGGACCGAAAGCGCGCCCACCGGATCGTCGAGCTTCAGCTTGTCGAACATCAGGACGGCAAAGACCACGAGCACGCCGGCGATGAGGCCGATGATGGCCGATGACCCGACGCTCACGAAGGCGCAGGGCGCAGTGACGGCCACCAGTCCCGCGAGAGCGCCGTTGATGATCATCGAGAGGTCGGGTTTCCCCTGGATCAGCCACGAGACCAGGGTCGAGCTGAGGATGGCCATTGCGGCCGCGGTGTTGGTGGTCACGGCGATGTGCGCGATGGCGCTTCCGTCGCCCACCGCCATAGTCGAGCCGGGGTTGAATCCGAACCACCCGAACCACAGGACGAGTCCCCCCAGGGTCACCATGGACATGCTGTGGCCGAAGATCGGGTTGACGGAGCCGTCGGCGCGGTACTTGCCGGCACGGGAGCCGAGCAGGATCACGCCGGCGAGCGCCGACCAGCCGCCGACCGAGTGGACGACCGTGGACCCGGCAAAGTCAAACATGCCCAGCGATTGCAGGAATCCGCCTCCCCAGATCCAGTGACCCGTGATCGGGTACATGATCCCCACCAGGATGAACGAAAAGAAGATGAAGGAGTGGAACTTGATCCGCTCGGCCACGGCGCCCGAAACGATCGTCGCGGCCGTTCCCGCGAAGACCAGTTGGAAGAAGAACTTCGCCCAGAGCGGCACGCCGGTCCAGTTGAGCGCGGCATAGACGCCCTTGTAAGCCTCTCCGATTGCCGGGCTGTTGTCGGCCCCGCCGGCGAAGAAGAGGCCCTCGAGACCCGCGAAGGGGTTGCCGTTCCCGAACATGAGCCCCCAGCCGATGAACCAGAACGACGCCGAGGCGATGGCGAAGACGATGAAGTTTTTCGCCAGGATGTTGACCGTGTTCTTGGCCCGGCACAATCCCGACTCCACCATGGCGAAGCCCAGGTTCATGAAAAAGACGAGAAACGCGGTGAACAGCACCCAGACCGTATCCATCCCCACCTGCAGCGACCCCTTCAGATCGTCCAGCGCCTTTTGGGTGACCGGGGCGGACGGCGACGGAGCGGCGGCGGATGCCGGGGCCGCCGGTTGAGCCAGGGCGGGCGATGCCTGCCCCGGCGCCTCTTCGGCGAGGGCCGGGGCGGCCGCCGCGCAAAGCAAACAGATCATCATGATCGTAATTCCAAATAACCGTTTCATTTTTGTTACCTCCTGTTTTATGGCGCCCCATCCGGGGCGGCCATCGAGTATTTGCCCCATTTCTTGCGGGCGATTTCTAGAAACTGAAGCTCGCGGATATCCCGCCGCAGAGGAACGAACTGTCGCGTTCGGACGGCAGCGCCGCTCCCTTCAGGCCGAGTCCCTTCATCTCATCCTTCGCGGCGCCGGTCAGCGGGAAGATGTAAGAGAGGGTCGGGGTAATCGTAATCCTGTCGGTCGCCTTGATCGGCAGGCTCGCCGAGACCGTCCCGTCGTGGAAATTGTTGAACTTATCCGTCGTCGCCAGGGCGTTGCCGTCGAATTTCGGGTATTTCTCCGCATCGGTGCTCAGCAGGTAGCCGGCCGTCGCCGCCAGCTTCAGGGATGCCTTCTTGTTCAATTCAACGAGGTGCGAAATCCCCAGGAGGAAATACCAGTTGCGGTAATGATCGATCTCCTTGTAGACGGTCAGGGTCGGCGTGAGCAGGGTATTGAGCGAGACGGTCGCAAAGAGCTCCTGGGAATCATCCCGGTCCGCGGCGTCCTTGTTCAGCGGAGCCAGGCTGTAATAGATATACCCGCCCCCTACATTGAAGAGCCCCAGCGTTTTCGTGTACGAGAGGGTCAGATCCGTTTCGTTCCACGTCCCCGTGTAGGACGCGTCGGCGGCGGAATAGGGCTTCGTGTCGAGATTTCCCCAGACGTTGACGGCAAACCCCTTGTAGCCGAGGGTCATCGACGGTTGGACGACGATGCTGTTCCGGCTCAGTTCATACCCTCTCCAGAAATACTGGCTCATCGCCGTGACGGTGAAATCACCCGTGGGCTTCTCCTCCGGCTCCGGCGGCACGGCGGCCGGCTCTTTATGCGCCGCCGGCGCCTTGATCTCTTCAGCCCCGAGCTGTGCGCCCGGGACCGCCAGGAGCGCGAACGCGAGCGAACCGATTGCAAACAACTTCCTCAAACCTGAATTCTTTTTCATGACCTTCCTCCTGATAATGTGATTAACCATTCTGTTTGTTGAAATGAACACGCCCTCTGGCGCCGGTACCGTTTGGCCCTCTAAGGGCAAGGACGGTGCCAACTCGGAGAATGTGTTCCATCTGCACGGATATATTGATTTATTTTTCGGTGCGGGGAATTCCTGGCGAAGAAATAATCGAAACAAATTTGTGTTGTTTTACGGCGAGTCCTACGAAAAGGTAGGCCGATCCGTCATCCTGCGGGGCTTCCATGGGGCGCCCCTGCTTGACACCGGGCTGCTGGAGGAATGACGGACAAACCCTCCGCACAGGTTCTTTCGCCCAGGTTCAAATCTAATTTCTATTAAACATGTTTTAGAAAATGCATGAAATGACAAGAATCCGTTTTTGCCGCTCCAGGCGGCGTCTCAGGGCCTCCCCTGTATCAGGAAGGTAGGCTGGTCAAGATTTTGTTGACATAAAAGAATCCCTTCTCATAAGGTCATTTCTCGAAAAGAGCTCTTTTAGCCGTCATTAACAGGTTTTCACACTGGTGCCACCTTATCGGAACGGGATTGCGGAAAAGCACATAATCGCAGGATGGAGGAATGTTCAATTGATCGAGAAAAGACCCTTTGGCCGTACTGGCCACATGAGCACTACAACGATTTTCGGGGGAGCGGCCCTGATGCGGGCCACTCAGAAGGATGCGGATCGGGCGCTGGAAATCCTGCTGAAGTATGGGGTAAACCATATCGATACCGCTCCTCGGTACGAAGATTCAGAAAACCTCGTTGGTAACTGGATGGCGAGGCACCGCAAAGATTTCTTCCTGGCCACAAAGACAAAGCAGAGGACCTATGAAGAGGCCCGTGAAAGTATCCGCCGATCCCTCGATCGCTTAAAGACGGATCGAATCGATCTTATCCAGTTCCATGGCCTCCAACACCCGGACGAATGGGATACGGCCCTGGGTCCGGGAGGAGCCCTGGAAGCAGCGGTCGAAGCCAAGGAAGAGGGACTCGTGCGATTCATTGGGATTACCGGACACGGCTGGATGATAGCGGCCATGCATAAACGGGCATTGAAGCGTTTCGATTTCGATTCGGTCCTTTTGCCCTACAACTATTTTATGCATCTAAATGACAGGTATCGTGCGGAGTTCGATGAGGTTGTCCGAATTTGTAGGGAACAGAATGTGGCTGTCCAAGTCATCAAATCACTCGCCCGGGGGCCTTGGGGGATTACCCCGCAGAACCGGAATACATGGTATCAACCGTTGGAGGAGCAGGCAGACATAGACCTGGCGATTCATTGGGTGATGAGCTACCCGGATGTGTTTCTAAGCACTGTAGGCGATATTGATCTATTGGCTAAAGTTCTGGATGCAGCCAGCCGCTTCTCGAAACGCCCTGCCATTGAAGAAATGGATAAAATGATGAAGAAGAATAAAATGTCTTCTCCTTTCGGAATCGGCACCTGAAATAATTATGTTATCAAGTATCATTCATTCTAACCGCTACTCTCTTATTAGTTTCTTATTTGTGAACTGCCCGCCGCTGAAGAGTTGCAGAGACAATAGCTTTTATTTATCATTATTTGATTAAGGCCATCCTTATTCACAACAAATACAAAGCGAGAGGTGTGATAATCATGCTTTGTCAATGAATGCGCTTTGAAAGCATGTAAGCCGCAAGACAGACTATTTTTCTATCTCAATTACCTGATTAAAGAAATGATAGACATATCAATATCATTGGTGTACATCTTTTATAGAAATGAATAGGATACACTGAATATAATCTGGGAAGTACATCCCGGATTTTCTCAATCAATTCTCCATTGGCTGTGAGGTCCGGACAAAACAATCAATGGCCAGACGAGCTAAAATAGACAAAGTAAGAGCTTCGCGTGACGGCCATGAGTATCATGAGGCATGGACTGCCCGTAAAGCATTACAGCTCTTGTGGCCAGACAGCGAACTCATCGCGATTGCTGTTGAAGGGCTTTCTCCGACTGATCAAATGCGTACTTCCACCCAAGCTGTTGAGATTGCGGACATCACTCTCTACTATGGTGGCGAACCTACCTTCGAGCAGTCGTCACGAACGAGCATCGCACAATTCAAGTATTCAGTGGCCGACAAAGACAAAGACTTTCGGGCAAGCCGCGCGAAGAAGACGATTCAGAAGTTTGCAGGGACGTACAGCGAGTATAGGAAGAAATACGGTGCTAAAGCGGTACAGGACAAACTTGATTTTCAGCTCATAACGAATCAACCAGTTTATGAGCCACTCCTTCTGGCAATAGATGCCATAGCGCAAGGGTTACATTGCACTGGTGAAATCGAGAACCAAGCGGACCAGTTTAGGACGGCTGCGGGCCTCGATGCGAATCCGCTTGCCGCCTTTGCCGCAAAGTGCAAGCTAATCGGCCGTTCCGGAAGCCTATCGGCAACAAGGGACGAACTCTCAAATTTACTTGTTGACTGGTCCGCTACAAACGACCCAATCGCTGCGGCGCGCCTTGGTCACTTGAAAGATTTGGTTCGCGAAAAGGCTGGTTACACGGGAACCAGCCAAAATCTTATCGCCCGGACGGACATCCTAGCAGCGCTTAAGGTTGGAGACCCCGAAGACCTTTTGCCCTTTAAGACAGCGCTCGCAGATGTAGGCGAAGTTCTTGAGCGCGAGCAGTTTGCCGATGCAATCGCCCAAATTCAAGACCTTTCGGCCCCGCTTCTTGTCCATTCTGCCGGTGGTGTTGGCAAAACCGTCTTCCTAGACAGTCTGGCAGCAAGAATACGCGAACATCACGAGGTTGTTTTTTTCGACTGCTTTGGTGGCGGGGCCTATCGGTCGCCCGAAGATGCACGGCACTTGCCCAGGAAAGGGCTCATTCACATTGCGAACACACTAGCGTTTCACAGCCTTTGTGATCCCATTTTGCCGGGAAGCCCGGATGTGGAAACCCTCCTTCGGACATTCAGACGGCGCCTCATACAATGCGTCGATACGATTTCGAGGACAACACCAGGAAGAGAACTGGTACTATTCATCGATGCTATAGATAATGCCGATATAGCTGCTTGCCAGCGTCGCGAAGACTCATTTCCAGTTAAATTGATGGAGAGCCTGGATACCGAACCCGTCCCCGGCGTAAAGCTCATTGTTTCATGTAGGACGGAACGCAAACCCTCCACATACGCAAAGTATCAAGAGTTTGAGCTGCTTCCGTTCAGTATTAATGAGACAACCGCTTTCTTGCGAACGAGACTTAACGAGGTCTCACAGGTCGAGATCAACGTCGCGCAAGCGCGCTCAGGTGGCAATGCTCGCATACTAGAGTACCTCGCTATGAGTGGACGTGGTCTTCTCGATGAGTCGGAGACGGACAGGAAAATCGAGTTGGATGAGCTCATCCAGAAAAGGATTACCGATGCATTCGCTACAGCTAACGAACGCGGGTATAAGCAATGCGCCATCGACGCTTTTCTGGCTGGACTTGCCGTACTGCCTCCCCCCGTGCCTCTTGACGAGTATGCTAGGGCCAACTGTATTGAGCTAAGCGCGGTCCAAAGTTTTTCCTCGGATCTATTCCCGTTGCTTGAGCGTTCGAATCAAGGATTGATGTTTAAAGACGAACCTACCGAAACCCTAATCCTTAAACGGTATGCAGCGTCTACCGATGTACTGCGTCGTGTCGCCAAAAACCTCTTTGCGTGCCAGGATGTATCTGTGTATGCGGCTCGTGCCCTTCCAGGCCTTTTACATCAACTTGATGATGGCGAACAGCTCTTCTCCCTGGCTTTTGATGATCGTATCCCGGCGTCAATAACGAGTACTGTTGGTAAGCGAAATGTCCGATATGCGAGGCTAAAGGCGGCTACCATACATGCCGCGATGAACAAGGATTATAGCCGCCTTGTCCGGCTTCTTCTTGAATTGTCCACGATTGCCGCTGTAGATCAGCGTGGAGCCGATTACATCCTAAATAACCCAGATCTTGTTGTGGCCGCGAAGGATGTCGATGCGACGCGACGCCTATTCGAGACGCGAACAGGGTGGCCAGGCACACGCCATGCCAGACTCGCGATCGCCAATACGCTATCCGGTGAATTCCAAGAGGCCTCCCGCCATGCTGTCGCAACCGACGAATGGATCGATCACTATAGGCGCACGAATCGCGACAACATGACACGTGACCCTGGGCCTGAGCGTCCCGACATTGCGGCAATTCCATTTTTCCTTATTTCACAGCGCCGATCGCAGCTTGCTGCCAGGTTTCTTAGAAGGTGGCGGGACTGGTATGCGTATGAAGTTCTTGAATACGTCTTCGACTACGCTCATCTCACGCAGTTACAGGCTTCCAATCACCACATCGATTGGCGGAATTAGTCAATGCCCTGACGGATATCGGACCGTTGACCGCCGCTCTATCCTTTCATGAGTTTTCAAGACCGAAACGTAAAGAACTAATTAAAGCGCTTGGCAAGCTATGCGCCAGGACAGTCAAACTTGCCGTATCAGAATCGTATCACCGCGATCGGACATACCAGCTTCAAGACGGATTGAGAAAAGTGGCGGCGCTGGCCTTAGTCTCTGGTCTTGACGCTGAGGCGTTGGCGATGGCTCGGCGAGCCCCTCATCAACGCCCTCGCATTTGGTCTTTCAGTGACGCCTTCTACCACGATGATGTATTCCCGTTTGTATTTCGCACCGCGCTTGTCGCCGCCGTGAAGAAGGTAACTCTTCACGAGAAGGATCTACTCCCCCAGGAGCTAGTGCCAGTTTGCTTCCAAATCAGCAAGACCATGACGGGAAAAGCATTCCGCGACAAAGCAAAGGTTCCGCTGTCCAGTTACCTTGGCAACCAGCGTGAAGGGGATAAGAAGGCAAAACGTTCCGGTACGCTGAGCTATGACGAGCGGCAGCATGCCGAGCGTTTTATCGATTGGCGTCTGGAACCACTTCTTAAGCTCACAAAAACTCTCTCAGCCGTCCTCGCAGCACCTTCGCGCAGTGTTGACAAGGCTTTCATTGAACTTCTCGTGGCTTGGGAGGATGCATGTAAGAACCGTGATCCCTACCGCACCGGTGAAATCAATCATTTTTTCCGCAGGCTCGGGCTTGATATGCGCGCTGTTCGTTTTCTGGCGCGGGACGAACTCAAACCTGCGTCGGTTGAAAGGTTCCTCACAGCAGTTCACGGCCAGCATATAGGGGCGCACACAATCTCGTACAAATCGTCTCGAATGCAGGAAAAGACCGACCTTGCACGATCTATCTGGCGCACAGGCACTCAAGACAAGCAAACTAATTGAAGCCGAAAATGATGTAACTCACCGGGCATCGCTTTTCGCCAGTCTCGGCCGAGCAATGCTTCCAGCCAGTATCGATGAGGCATCCAAGTATTTTCGCGATGGGCTTGAACAGATGGACGCGATTGGCTCGGGAGACTATCAGTTGACCAACGAGCTTCTTCTGTTCGCATCTTCGATCAAGGGCGATGAACTCGACGAACGCGACTTCCATACCTTGAACAATATATGCGAACTCAACATGGGCGAGGAGCCGGAGAAATTTTTCTGGGGTGCTTACGGACGCGGCCTCTCGAAAGCGGCCGGCCTGAGAGGTCTGGCAAAACTAAGTCGATGGGACGACCGCTCGAAAATCGCCTTGAGCAATACTCTCTTGCCATATCTAACCGCACTCGTTGAAGACGGAAAGCTCGCCCCGAAGGACGCGCTGGCACTTAACCGTTTAGCAGACCCCGTTGAATATTATAACCGCGGCACCAAAGAATTTTCACAGGCGATCCGCGACAAGTCAGGACCAGATCCTGATGTTATCTCC
>CAWFOM010000004.1:0-91690 GCA_963817385.1 uncultured delta proteobacterium | reverse complement strand
GGACAACCGCGAGGAAACGTTTGAAGAATCGCATTTTCAAGCTCCTTTCGTCTAAAATGTTTCTTGATTTGAACTTGCCTTAGGATGCGCAAAATAGACCAAAACCGGGGCTAAATGTCAAGAGGAAACACCCGTCCTCGGTGCGGGATCTACTATTTGCCCAGTAGCCGGTCGATCGCGGTAATCTGGAGAGCCACGCAGAAAATTTCCGTCGCGGTATGAATGTCGTCGGAAGAAGGAAATGTCGGCGCAATGCGGATATTCCGATCTTTCGGGTCCTTTTTGTACGGGTAGGTGGATCCCGCCGGGGTCAGTTTAACGCCGGCGTTAGCGGAAAGATTGATTACGGCTTTCGCGCAGTTATCCGGAGAATCGACGCTGATGAAGTAGCCGCCGTTCGGTTTTGTCCAGGAAGCGATGTTTTTTCCACCCAGTTCTTTCTCCAGGACTTCCAGGGCAGCGTCAAATTTGGGTTTAATGATCACGGCATGCTTTTTCATATGCGCTTCAATATCGGCCATGGACTTAAAGAAACGGCAGTGCCGCAGTTGGTTCATTTTATCCGGGCCGATGGTCTGTATGGAAAGCCGCTTGCGTAAAACATCCATGTTCTTTTTACTGCCGCCGATCATAGCGATTCCCGCTCCGGCTAAGGTCAGTTTGGAAGTGGAGCTCAAAATCAGCACTCGTTCCGGATTTCCGGTTTCCTTGCAGGCCGCAAGCAGGTTCTTGAGTCTGTCCGGGGTATTGCTTAAGTGATGCGCGGTATATGCGTTGTCCCACATGATGGTGAAATCGGGAGCCGTTGTTTTCATCTTCGCCAGACGGTCCACTACGGCGTCGGAATAGGTTATTCCGGTAGGATTCGAATATTTCGGGACGCAGAAAATGCCCTTGATTGAGCCGTCCTCCGCGGCGAGCTTTTCCACGGCGTCCATATCCGGGCCGTCGTCTTTCAGTTCGATGGTTATCATTTCGATATTGAGGTATTCCAGAATCGCGAAATGCCGGTCGTAACCCGGAGAAGGGCAGAGAAATTTTACTTTCGGAAGTTTTCCCCAGGGTACGGGACTGCCCGATAGGCCGGAAATCATGGCCTGGTACAGTACATCGGTTATCAGGGTTAAACTGGAGTTTCCGCCGATGATAATTTCATCGGGAGCGACTTCCAGATACTCGGCGAATAATTTTTTCGCTTCGGGGAGTCCGTCCAGACCGCCGTAATTCCGGCAGTCCGTACCGTCGGATGCGCTAAAATCCTTATCGGTCAGGATAGCGGTTAAAGCGTTCGAGAGGTCCAATTGTTCCGGACAGGGTTTTCCCCGCGTCATATCCAGGTTGAGTTTCCGGGCGGCATACGTGTCATAGCGCTTCTGCAGTTCTTCGCGCTGTTTTAAAAGATCTGCGCGGGATAATTTCTGAAAAACCATTCCATACCTCTTCTCTTCTTTATACAGGGGGATAGGATAAAGAAAGCCGGATTGATAAAAAATTGCTTTTGCGTGAATACGCGAATATAAGGATACGGAAAGCGGTCTTGCATGTCAAGGAGATATTGGCTACGGGCGGGATGGACAGGAAGGCGCCATGCAAACAGCGAGGCGGGAAGCTCTCCATGGGCGTGGCGACCGCCCGTTAAAATAAAAGCCCCCCAGCAGGAATTCTCCTCGGGGGGCAACGGGATCCACCAATGCCGTTTTGTCCTGAGATGGAATCACATCTCTGTACCCTCAGCCTTCTACGGGTGATAGTCACCAAATAAGGCTCTTGGGTTTTTGTGTGTTAGATTCCACTATCACGAACGAATAACGAACACCGTAGACCGTCCTTTTGATTTTATTATCGGCATCCCTATCCGATAACTTTAATCGATCCGTCGCGCCTCTCTGGGTGATTGAGAACCGCGTGGTGAAAAGATTCCCACCTGCCCCATTTGAAGGCCGATAGTGGGAATAAATACCGCACCTCCGCGACGCAGCCCCCGCAGTCAGGATGATCCCGCGGTAAATTAATAATCTTATAATACGAATGGTTATCAGTGTAATCCGCGACGTCTTCGCCCGCTGGCATACCAGTTGCTCTATTGAGTTCCGAGAAGAGATGCCTCAAACGGAGAGGAGAGCTTATCGTGGATCAAGAACAGTGCAGCCGGTGCGGAAAAGAAATTGCGGCCGGGGATAATGGGTATTGCCCTGATTGCCAGGATGACGTGAGACGTAAACGCTTGAAGGGTCGGTGGTTTCTGGCGAGTACGGTCGTGATACTGATCCTTGTCGGAGCGGTCTATGCGTACGGAGAAAAGAACGCATGGGATTTTTCCTGGGATGCGCTCTTGGGGCGGCCGCTGGCGGTGGTCAACGGTGAGCCCGTCTCCCGTTCCGCACTGCGCGAGAGACTGACGATCAGCCGGCGGATGCTGGAGCGGGAGTACGGCCGAGAGCTCTTTGCCGGCGATCGGGGAAGGACGCTCCTGGTGGATCTGGAGCGGGACGTTCTGGAGAAGATGGTGGAGGAGCGGCTGGTGGTTCAAGAAGCGCGCCGCCTGAAGATTACGGTGGGTGATGAACGGGTCCGGCAGGAGCTGCAGACGATCGCCAGGGAGATATACGGAACCTGGGAGAAGTTCCAGGCAGGCCTGGAAGAAGACAGCATCTCCCCGGAATACCTCGCCGACCATGTCCGGAATCTTCTTCTTTTCCGGGAGGTGAATAAGGCCATGGCCGGCGGGGGTTCCGATCAAAATGCCGCCGGATGGCTTGTTCAGGCGCGGCAGAATGCCGAGGTCAAGCTGAACTTGACGGCCGCTCCCCGGCAAGCCTCGTTCGGGGGAGGAAGATCATGCTGTGGTTCGGGTGGGTGCGGCGGCGGATGTGGCGGTAACCGGATTTCCGGTAGTGAAGTTGCCCCCGAGCTGAAAGAGAAGGCGAGCGCCGCGGCGTTAGGCGAATATCGTAAAACCAATCCGGCCGGGCAGGATGCGCAGGCACAGGTCACCGATTACGGCTGCCATGTGCAGGTGGACATTGAACAGGCCGGCAGGATTGTTAAATCCTACACCTATCAGGATGGGCAGGCATTTGAAAATTAATACATTTCATTAGATTGAATAGAGGAGGAAAGAATGTCTCACACTATGTATGCAGGCTCGGCTTTGTTCCGCGGGCGGGAATCAGGAAGGACGGTTAAATCCGGGCAAAGGAATTATGCCCGAAAAGGCATCGGCGCACTGCTTCTTATCGTTGTGCTCCTTGGTGCGATAGGAGCTCCTGCGCTCGCCGTCGGGGTTCCGGACGTGAGCTACCCGGTGGATATGTTCGATAACGGGAAGGCGCGTCATTTCGAGTATAAGACGAGTGACGGTGTGACCATCAGGTATTTCATCATGAAAAGCTCGGACGGCATTATCCGGGCGGCCTTTGACGCCTGCGACGTATGCTGGCGCGCGGGGAAGGGGTACACCCAGAAGGACGATGTCATGGTCTGCAACAACTGCGGGAGACGCTTCCCGTCCACAAAGATCAACGTGGTGACCGGCGGCTGTAACCCGGGTCCTCTGACCAGGAATATCGAAGGCGGCAAGGTGGTCATCAAGGTTGAACATATTCTCGAAGGCAAACGCTATTTCGCCTTGGGGGGAGCCAGGTAATGACCCTCAGGGATATTGCGATCAGTAACTTGAGGCGGAGGAAAGGCAAGGCCTTTTTTGTCCTGGCCGGGCTCCTCATCGGGGTATCCACGGTGGTGGCGCTCCTGAGTCTCGTGGCGGCGATGAAACAGGATATCAACCACAAGCTGGAGATGTACGGCGCCAATATCCTGATCGTCCCGAAGACCGAAAACCTCTCCCTCACCTACGGCGGACTCTCCCTCGGGGGGGTCTCCTTCGAGATGCAGGAGATCAAGGAAGAGGAGCTGGCGAACATCAAGAAGATCGCGAACGCCAATAACGTCGCCGCGATGGGGCCGATGGTCCTGGGGCCGGTGACGGTGGCCGGCCAGCGCCTGCTCATGGCCGGGGTCGACTTTCAGGCCTTCCAGGTCCTGCGGCCCTGGTGGACCATGAAGGGGAAGGAACCGGACGACGGAGGGGCGATTCTGGGTTCCGAGGCCGCCCGTCTCCTTGGACTCGGGGTGGGCGATACATTTCAGGTCAATAATAAAGAAATCCAGGTGACGGGCGTTCTGGAAACGACGGGATCGCAGGATGACGGCCTGATCTTCGCGCCCCTGGCGATGACGCAGGAGCTGCTCGGGAAGAAGGGACGGATCTCCATGGCGGAGGTCGCCGCCCTCTGCTCGGGCTGCCCGATCCCCGAGATGGTGAAGCAGATCTCCGACGTTCTCCCCGGGGCGAATGTCATGGCCATCCAGCAGGTGGTGAAGGGGCGCATGGAGACACTGAACCAATTCGAGAAGTTCTCCTACGGCGTCTCCGCACTGGTCCTTCTGGTGGGGAGCCTCATGGTCCTGGTGACGATGATGGGGAGCGTCCGGGAACGGACGGTCGAGATCGGCATCTTCAGCGCCATGGGCTTTCGAGGGAGCCACGTGATACGGATCATCCTCCTGGAGGCGGCGATCATATCGGGTCTCGCGGGGGTCCTCGGGTACCTGGTCGGCTTCTCGGCGACCCGGATGCTGATCCCGCTTTTCACCGAGGGTCACGGGGCGCATGTTCCCTTTGACCCGGTCCTGGCGGCCGGGGCGCTCCTGCTGTCCCTGCTCATCGGGCTCGCGGCCAGCAGCTACCCGGCGTATGCGGCGTCGCGTCTCGACCCGAACGAAGCCCTGCGGGCGTTATAGGAGAATCATGATGAAACGGATAGAGGCGCAGCAGATAGCAAAACAGTACGGGAAGGGGGATGGTGCGGTCACCGCCCTCAAGGAGGTCAGCTTCACGATCGACGCGGGCGAGTTCGTCGCGGTCATGGGCGAATCGGGTTCGGGAAAATCGACGCTTCTATCCATCGTCGGCACGCTCAACAGTCCGACTGCGGGGAGGCTGATGGTCGATGACGTCGATATCTATGCCCTCGGGAAGAATGCGCGGGCTGACTTTCGGCGGGAGTCGATCGGCTTTGTCTTTCAGAATTTCAATCTCATCCCGTATCTCACCCTGGCCGAGAACGTGATGCTTCCCCTGGCGACCGTCCGGGGGAAGAGGGCGAAGAAGCGCACCATGGCAATGGGCGCCCTCGAGCGAGTTGGTCTTTCCCAGAAGACCGACCGTCTCCCCAGCCAGATTTCGGGAGGCGAGCAGGAGCGGGTGGCCATTGCCCGGGCGATCGTCGGCCGACCACCGATCATTCTGGCCGACGAGCCGACGGGCAATCTCGACTCGAAGACGGGGAAGGAGATCATGGGGATTATCAACACCCTGAACTCCGAGGGTATGACGATCATCATGGTGACCCACAATTCGGACTATGCGGCCTATGCGCACCGGGTGCTTCGGGTGGCTGACGGCCGGCTCACGTAGATTTCACGGGGGGAGGCCCACAGTCCGGAAGGAATAGCATCCCCGGACCGTGTCGAACCGCCGCAAGGCACCCCCCTCACGGGCAGTTCTTGGCCTGCTCTCCGTGGAAGCGGTACCGGCCCCGGGCGGTTTCTACCTCCTACCGTCCCGGCTGCCGGCTACCGTGTTACCGGCGGCGCCGGACAGCCAGCCCGGCGACGCGGCTCCTGTTTCAGTACTGATGGAAAGGAGCAAATCAGCGAAACGGGTCAATACGGTCTCGTTTCGGGAAGAGAAAATGATGGTACGGTAAATCCGTTATAATGATTATTCACAAAGAAAAAGAAATGGAGAACAGAACATGAATATACCCAAAAAAGCGTTTCTCACCCTCTGCGTCCTGATGGTCATCATGACCGGCGCCCCTCTTCAGGCGGCCACGCCTGAGGAATCCTTCCGGAAGAGTTTCCCCGACATCCCGCCGGAGAGCGTCAGCCCCACCGACATCCCCGGCCTCTATGAGATCGTCGCCGGCGGCAGGATCGTCTATTACGCCCCGGGACCGGATTACGTGATCATCGGGGAGATCTTAACCAAGGAGAAGAAAAACCTGACGCAAGCACGGAATACCGAGATCCAGGGAAAGAAGTTCAAGGACCTCCCTCTCGAAAAAGCATTGAAGATCGGCAGCGGTTCTCACACGGTGATCGAAGTCACCGATCCGGACTGCCCGTTCTGCCGGAAGGCCTCCGACTATTTTGCGAAAAGAAACGACGTGACGCAGTATGTCTTCTTATACCCGCTCTCGATACATCCGAAAGCCGAGGCGAAGATCCGTTACATTTTCTGCGCGAAAGACCGGACCAAGGCGTATGAGGAGGCGATGACCGGAAAACTCGACGATATGAAATTCGCATCCTGCGACGACGCCGCGGCGGCTGAATTGGTCAAGACCCACAAGGAGCTCGGCGACAAGATCGGGATCGCGGGCCTCGGCACACCCATGTTTGTAATCGACGGGCAGTTTGTCAGAGGCGCCAACATACCTCAGATTGAAAAGATCCTCGGCGCCAAGAAGTGAGGAGACGGTTCAGTATAATCCAGGAGGGTCCCGAATACCATGCGATATCTGCATAGAACAACGAAGCGGCTTCTCGCCGCCGGTGCGGCCCTTACCGCCATTGTCAAGCGGTCCGGCAGGGGGCTTGGCCCCCCGGCGGCCGCGACCCTGCTGCTGATCTTTCTGCTCATTGTTTCGGGGCCGACGCCCCCGGTCTCCGCGGCCGACCCCTCGTTGCCGGCCTTTGGCGAGGGCGTCGTCGAGGTTCGTGTCTACACCGACTATTTCTGCGGACCCTGCCGCGCCGAGGAGCAGGAGGTGATGGCGGCCATCACGGAACTCGTGGCGAAGAACCGCATCCGCGTCCTCTTCATCGACACACCGCTTCACCCGGAGACGGTACTCTACGCCGGTTATTTTCTGGCTGCGGTTAATGCGAAGCGGGAGTTCGGCCAGGCGGTCAAAGCCCGGGCCGCACTTTTCGAGGCGGCGGGGCTGAAGATCAGAGGAGAAAGACGAGCTGGAGGGCTTCCTGGCACTGAAGGGCCTGCAGATCCGGCCGTTCGACACCGCCCCCGTCTTTGCGATATTCAGCAAATACATCAAGGAAGACCGGATCAACGCAACGCCCACCGTTGTCATCGTGGGCCCCCAAGGGAAGCAAATCCCGGGCAACAAGGAGCAGATCCTCAAGGCGCTCCGCGGCCTCCGGAAATAAAGAGAGAAGGGGGTTCGCCGCCCGGCCCTGCCCGGGATCAGACGAGCGCCCCGATTGATAAAAAAACTTTAAAATCAGGATACATTAGGAGTTTAACATGAAGCGGTTTCTCCTTCCATTCCTAGTATCGTTGGTACTTAGCATCTCGTGGTTGCCTGTCTCTTTTGCCGCAGGCGCCAAGACCGTCACCATCCTTTACACCGGTTCCGTAAAGGGTACCATTGATCCTTGTCCTTCCTGAGGTGCGAAGAGCTCGGGCGGTCTGGCCCGGCGCGCACAGATGATAGAATCTATCCGGAAAAGCGAACCATCAGTCCTGCTCCTGGATTGCGGGGCGGTTTTCGATCGTCAAAAAGATACGGCGGAATTACAGTTGCAGGCAATGGAACTGATGGGATACGATGCCTTAAATCTTGGAAGTCCGGAGTTCAATTTTGGAAAGGAATTCCTCGAACATGCGCGTTCCTCTGTCTCCTTCCCCTATATTGCATCAAATCTGCTTTATGCCGGCAGCCGGCTTCCCTGGACCCGGGAGTACCTCATCAAGGAGGTAGGCGGCATAAAAGTAGCCATTCTCGGCATATTAGATCCGGTTGGCCTCGCGCAACTCCCTGATCAGGGACAGGTGAAAGGGTTGGAGGTCATACCCCCGGAGACCGCCCTGAACAGGCTGCTGGCCGAGGTGAGGGGAAAGGCCGATCTGGTCATTCTGCTGTCCCAATTCGACGCAGAGAAGACCCTTGCGCTGGCAGAGGCCGTACAAGGAATTGACGTGGCCATTTCGTCCGGAAGCGATGACCCGTTTTTTGCAAAGGCTTCCGAGAAAACCGTGCTCCTCCAGACAGGGTCCCTGGGAAAGATACTGGGATTACTCAAGATCACCCTCGATGAAAAGCCGGCACTCAGCGTGAGCGAAAGAAGATATATCCCGTTGGATGGTTTCGTTCAGGACAATGGGGAGATCGCGAGACTCGTAGAGAAGCATAAACAGGCCCAGGTAACGGCAAAACAACGGAAAACACGCAAGGGGCTGATGGAGGGGCTGCAATTGAGTCCGGAGGAGTTCATGGAGCGTTACCGGAAAGAACAACCCGAAAAAAGAAAAGGAGAAGCACGGTGAAAAGCAAAAGACGAACGCTATTGGCGGCGGCATGCTGCCTGATGTTGATCTTGTCGGCAGGGTGTGCTGCTTTGTCTTCCCTAACCGCAAAACAGGAGCCCCTCGATGAACGGGTGAAAAATTACATGCAGGCCCAGATCGGCCGAAAATGGGACCTCGCCTATGGGTTTTTTGACTCTACCTCTCGCGAGAAGGTAGCGCGGGAGAATTACGTTTACCGGACCAGAAAGCTGAATTACCGGGGATTCGCGATAGACGAGATAAAGATGCTTCCCTCGGGGGATCAGGCAACGGTAAAGGTCAAGATTGACATATCGTATATGGGATACGACTTCAAAGGGGTGTCCGAGATGCAAACCTGGGTTAAAGAACGGGGGCAATGGTTTGTAAAGTCCGGGTTGCAGTCGCAAAAAACCCCATTTACCACGGAGAAAAAACAGAAGTAACATACCACGCCCAGAGGGGGATTGCATCCCCCTTACTTCCAAGGAGGGGGTATTCTGCGGGAGAATTTATCAAGTGTTTCTTCGCTGCGGATTGCAATCGAGCCCCGTGACGGGGAACTGTCTGCCGAATTCCACCGCAAGCGGCAGGCCGACATAGCCCAGGCCGATGACTGCCAAGCGCGCCTCACACGATTCAATAAAGGGAATAAGCATAATCTGCGAGTCCCTTCTATTTATTTTTGTACCAGGCGATTGTCTTGGCAAGCCCCTCCCGGAAGTCCGTCCGCGCGCGGAAACCGAATTCCTGAAAGGCGCGCGTCGTATCGAGCATCCGCCGCGGCTGGCCGTCGGGTTTTGATGCATCCCAGACGACGCGGCCCGTAAAGCCCGTCAGCTCCACGATGAGGCCGACCAGCTCCCGGATCGAGATCTCGAAACCGGCGCCGATGTTGACGGGTTCGGGTTTGTCGTATTTCTCCGTCGCCAGCGCGATCGCCTCCGCGGCGTCCTCCACGTAGAAGAACTCCCGCGTGGCGGCGCCCGTCCCCCAGACGACGATCTCCTCATCGCCCTGCTTGACGGCGTCGACGCATTTCTTGATCAGGGCGGGGATGACGTGCGAGGAGCGGGGATCGAAGTTGTCGCCCGGGCCGTAGAGGTTGACCGGCAGCAGGAAAATGGCGTTGAAGCCGTACTGCTGCCGGTAAGACTGGGCCTGAACAAGCATCATCTTCTTGGCGAGGCCATAGGGGGCGTTCGTCTCCTCGGGATAGCCGTTCCAGAGATCGTCTTCCTTGAAGGGCACCGGGGTGAACTTGGGGTAGGCGCAGATCGTCCCCAGAGCGACGAACTTTTCGATCTTGCGCAGGCAACCCTCGTGGAGGAGCGGGACCCCCATCATGATGTTCTCGTAGAAGAGGGCGCCGGGATTTTCCTGATTGAAGCCGATGCCGCCCACCTTGGCGGCGAGATGGATGACGATGTCGGGCCGCTGCTCGTCGTAGAGGCGGCGGATGTCTTCCGGGCGGATCAGGTTGTAGTCGGGGAGGTCGGCCACGAGGATGTTTTTGCAGCCGCGCGCCTCCAAGGCCCTGATGAGGTGTTTCCCCAAGAAACCCTTGCCGCCGGTGATCGTGATGCGTTTATCCTTCATTGTATCTCACCCCCTCCGGTGGCTGCCGCAGGCGAAGCCCGCATTGACGAGGGTCTTTTCCTTCTCGGCGATCTCCAGGTCCGCCTCGACCATCATGCCGATGAGCTGATCGAAGCTCACCTTCGGCTGCCAGCCGAGGGCCTTGCGGGCCTTCGCGGCATCGCCGAGGAGGACGTCCACCTCCGTGGGTCGGAAGTACCGCGGATCGGTGGCCACGTGCTCATGGTAATCGAGATCGAGCTTCGCGAAGACCTTCTCGGCGAATTCGCGGACCGAATGGGTCTCGCCGGTGGCGATGACGAAGTCGTCGGGCTTATCCTGCTGGAGGATGAGCCACATCGCCTCGACGTAATCCCCGGCAAAGCCCCAGTCGCGCTTCGCCTCGAGGTTTCCGAGGTAGAGCTTCTCCTGGAGGCCGAGCTTGATCCGGGCGGCCGCACGGGTGATCTTTCTCGTGACGAAGGTCTCGCCGCGGCGGGGGGATTCGTGGTTGAAGAGGATGCCGTTGGCGGCGAAGAGCTTGTAGGCGTCCCGGTAGTTGCGGGCGATGTAGTAGGCGTAGACCTTGGCGGCCGCGTAGGGGCTCTGCGGCTGGAAGGGGGTCGTCTCGCGCTGGGGGGGCGGGGCCGCGCCGAACATCTCGCTGGAGGAGGCCTGGTAGAAGCGGGTCTTGATGCCCGTCTTCCGGATCGCTTCGAGGAGGCGGAGCGTCCCGAGGCCGGTCACGTCGCCGGTGTACTCGGGCATGTCGAAGCTCACCCGGACGTGGCTCTGGGCGCCCAGGTGGTAGATCTCGTCCGGCCGGATCTCGTGGAGGAGATCGGTGATCTGCCCGGAGACGGAGAGGTCGCCGTAGTGGAGATACACCCGGGCCTGGGGGTCGTGGAAGTCCCGGTAGAGGTGATCGATCCGCTCGGTGTTAAAGGTGCTGGCCCTGCGGATGAGGCCGTGAACCTCATAGCCTTTGCAGAGCAGGAGCTCCGCCAGGTAGGAGCCGTCCTGGCCGGTGATGCCGGTGATGAACGCTTTTTTCATTTCGAACCTTTCCCTTGATTAATTCGGATAATCCCAAAATGGCGCAGAAGAAAGGTGCACGTATCTCCGTCATGGGAACGATATTCGAACTGATATCATAAAGACGGATATGAGATCAATGAAATCTCCTCCGCTATTTTCCAAGCAGGGCGGCGATGCGTCTCTGGTCCCCGGCGGAGAGGTAGGGGTGCATGGGGAGGCTGAAGATCCGGCTCGCACAGTTGTCGCTGACGGGGAAGTCGCCTGCTTGACAATGCAGAGAGGCGAAGGCCGTCTGACGGTGGAGGGGCTTCGGGTAGTAGACCGCTGTGGGGATGCCGGCCTCCTTGAGTTTCGCCATCAGCGCGGAGCGCTCCGCGTCGTTCGTGGCGAGGACTGAGTACTGCGCCCAGGCGCTTTGGTACCCTTCGGGGATGAAGGGAGTTTTGACGGCGCCGGCCAAGAGGGCGTCATATCGCTTCGCGGCCTCCTGGCGAAGGTCGATCTCCCCGGGGAAGATGGCGAACTTGGCCAGGAGGATCGCGGCCTGGAGCGTGTCCAGGCGGCCATTGATCCCGATGCGGACGTTCTCGTACTTGTCGCTCCCCTGGCCGTGGACCCGGATCGAGCGGAGGAGATGATCGATCCGGTCATCGTTCGTGAAGCACATCCCCCCGTCACCGTAGCAGCCGAGCGGTTTCGCGGGGAAGAAGGACGTGCAGGCGACGTCGCCGAAGACGCAGGCCTTTCGCCCCTTGTACTGGCCGCCGAAGGACTGGGCGGCATCCTCGATCACCTTGAGGCCGTGGCGGACGGCAACGGCGGCAATCGCATCGTAGTCCGCGGGGAGGCCGAAGAGATCGACGGGGATGACGGCGCGGGGGCGCGGGGGTCTGCCTGCACCGGCGCACCGGTCCCCGGTCCGCCGGTCGGCCGTGCGCCGGTCAATGATGCGCCTGTCGGGGAAAGCCGCCTGGATGGCTTTTACGCCGGGGTTGTGGGCGGCGGCGGGGGGGAACGGACCTCCGGGAGACCCTTGGCCCTTGACGGCGAGGATTGCCTCATCCAGCTTTGCCGGATCGATGTTGAAGGTGGCGGGATCGATGTCGACGAAGACCGGCGTCGCTCCCAGGAGGGTGATCACCTCGGCGGTCGCGATGAACGTAAAGGGGGTCGTGAAGACGGCGTCCCCTGGGCCGATATCGAGGGCCATGAGCGCCATGAGGAGGGCGTCGGTCCCCGAGGCGCAGCCGATGGCGTGTTTCGCGCCTACGTAGCCGGCGAGGACCTGCTCCAGCTCCCGGACCTCCGGGCCGTTGATGTACTGGCCGTGGGCAAGGACCCGCCCGATGTTTGCATGCACGGTATCCGCGATGCGCCGCTGTTGCGTGGCAAGATCAATGAAATCCATGGTATTTCCTCAAAAGAAGAGTCCTGAAATTCCGCCCTTTGTGGTATCCCTACCTCCCCTCCCGGAATCCCCTCCTGCCAGGGAAAGAGGGAGGCGGCTGGAACGGGCTCGGGTGAGGGGAAGCGGAACTTACTTCTGTTTGCGCTCCCACCTCCATGCGGTTTGGAGGATGAATTCGAGATCGTCGTGGCGCGGCTGCCAGCCGGTGAGGCGTCTCAGGAGGCTGCTGTCGGCAACAAGGGCGGGGGGATCGCCGGCGCGCCGGCCCGTCTCCTCCACGATGAATGCGATTCCGGTGATCTTCTTCGCCATCGCGGCCACCTCCCGGACTGAATAGCCGTGGCCGTAGCCGCAGTTCATGATCTCCGTTTTCCCTGTTTCGATCAGGCGGTTCAAGGCCAGGAGATGGGCTGAGGCGAGGTCGTCGACGTGGATGTAGTCGCGGATGCAGGTGCCGTCCGGCGTCGGGTAGTCCGTGCCGTAGACGGCAAGTTTCGGGTATTCGCCTTTTGCGGTCTTCAGCGCCCGGGTGATCAGGTGGGTCGGCGTATGGTAGGCCTGGCCGATCCGCCCCTCGGGGTCCGCCCCGGCGACATTGAAGTAGCGGAGCGCCACATAGCGGAACTCCTCAGCGTGGGCTAGGTCCGCGAGGACCTGTTCGATCATCACTTTTGAGGCGCCGTAAGGGTTGATCGGCTTAAGCGGCGCCTGCTCGTCGACGGGGATCCGGGCGGGGATTCCATAGACGGCGGCGGTCGAGGAGTAGATGAAGCGCCGGACGCCCGCATCCCGCATTGCTTCCAAAAGGTTCAGGGTGTTGATGACGTTGTTGCGGTAGTAGGCCAGCGGTTCGCGGACCGACTCCTCCACCTGGATCGAGGCGGCGAAGTGCATGACCGCCGCCGGCCGAAACCCCCTCAGCGTCTCCGCAATGAATGGTCGGTCGGCAAGGTCGCCGCGGACGATGCGGCCGTGGAGGACGGCCCACTCATGACCGGTGGAGAGGTTGTCATAGATGATGAGATCGTGGCCCGCCTCTCCGAGGGCCTTGACCACATGGCTTCCGATGTACCCGGCGCCGCCGGTAACGAGTATCTTCATCCAATTCCTTTCACCCGGAACAGCGCCCTATTCATTACCGCTGCAACGCTCTCCTAAAGGCCGATAATGCCAATTAACTACCTTAGTTAACTTGAAAAAACAAGAAAAATGTATTTACCGGTTGCCTCATAAAAGATGTTACGAGGTCTGTTGTTGATGGAGGAGATTTTCTTCAAATCCATAATTTTTCTTAACAGGAAAGGGGTGAGATTTTCAAGTTGTTTTGAGAGGGCGCGTTTGGCCGATTCGTTGACATAGGGAGATTCCTCGATTCTCTGATAAGGGGTTTTTGAAGGCAATTCGGCCTCCCCGGTTTAGCTTGACATTCTTTTCATATTGAGGTTATGGTGCAGTGCTAATAATCACCAAGAAAAAGGTCCGGGGAGAGAACCAAAAAAGAGCTGCATAGGGAGGCTGCGGCATGGATCAGCAGGGATAAGGTCGTCTGCGTCGTGCGGACGGTAACATTGTTCATGCCTGAGCGAAGAGAGGTTGCGAATGAAACTCGTCAAGCGGTGCAATAGCCCGGCTATTGCACTATTGATCATTCTCCTGGCCCTTCACGTCCGTTTTGCCTTTCAGAAAATCAACTTCTTCATCATTTGCACCCCATATAAAAAGAAAATCAGACATACCTGGCATTCACCAAAAAGCCCTCTCGACCCTAAAGGGGGAAACAACATTCAAGGAAGCGGATAAAAAAATCATAAGGAGGTAAATGTCATGAAACGTTTTGCAGTGGCCATTGCCCTAACGGTCATGGGGTTCGTCTGTCTGACAGGGACTGGTTTCGCCCAGGCTATCGAGAATGAGTTCTATCTCATTACCCCGGTCTCTAAAGACGTCCATGATCCGGCGTTGAAGGCCTTCGCGGCCTTTGTGAAGAAAAAGTACAACGTGGATCTCAAGACAAGCGCCATGCCGCAGGGGACGCCCGTCGCTTACGGCCAGATCGTCGAGTGGAAGGGCAAGCCCCAGGCGGACGTCTTCTGGGGCGGCGAAGGGACGCTGTTCGACCTCCTGGCCGACCAGGGCCTCCTGGACAAGGTCACCATCCCCAAGGCAATGTGGGACGAGATCCCGGCCACCATCGGCAAGCCAGTCGGGCCTCCCGCTGAAGGACCCCAAGGGGTTCTGGGTGGGAACGACGCTCGAACCCTACGGGCTGATCTATCAGCCGAAGCTGCTCAAACGGCTCGGCGTCGAGCTCAATGACTGGAACGATCTGCTCAACCCCAAGCTCAAGGGCCAGATCGCCCAGTGCACGCCGGACCGCTCCAGCTCCAGCCACGCAAGCTACGAGGTGATCCTGGCCATGTACGGCTGGGAAAAGGGCTGGGACTGGCTGAGCAAACTGGCGGCCAACACGGGGATCTTTACGGCCCGCTCCCGCGACGTGCCGAGCGTGGTGGCCAAGGGAGAGTTCGCCGTGGGCGTGGCGGTTCCCAGTTACATGGCCTTCGCCGAAGTTCTCGGCGGCTATGACGTCATGTTCGTTTACCCCAAGAACGCCTACGTGACCCCCGAACCGATGGCGGTGCTCAAGGGCGCCCCCCATCCCAAGGCGGCCCACGCCTTCATCGAGTTCCTTCTGACCGAGGAAGGGCAGCGGATCTTCATGGAACGCGGCCTCTACCCCATCACCTCTAAGTACAAGGTGCAGGGGGCAGCCGGCTCTGCCGCGGAGAAGGCCGTCCAGTTCACGGCCGGCATCCGCTCCTTCTATGACATCCAGGTCGGCAACGTCTACGACCCCAAGATCGCCGGCGAGAAAAAGCGGAACGAGGAGGTCAACTCCTACTTCCGGAAGGAAATCGCCGAGAAGCACAAGGAACTCATCAAGAAGTAAGATCCGTCAGGGACAGGACCGGGGAACGCCTCCACGACCAGAGCGGGCGGAGAGGATTCCCGGGCTCTTTCTTCTCAGAAAACCAGCGCCCCCGGGGAGCCCTTGAGGCTTCCCGGCGTGCAGGGGAGATTGCCCCTTCGCCTTTTTCCTCCGCGAGAAGGTGAAGGGCGGGAACCGAAGCTCTCCGCAGCAGGCTGCGGAGAATCTTCGCTCCTTAAACGGAATTGCATGGTCATCGGATGAAACTATGAATATCCAGCTAAAAAACATGGTGAAACGATTCGGCACCCTGGAGGCCGTCAGTCATGTGTCCCTTGATATCAGGGACGGCGAACTCTTTACCCTCCTGGGGCCTTCGGGTTGCGGCAAAACGACGATACTGCGTCTGATCGGCGGCTTTCACAAGCCCGATAACGGTGAGATCTATTTCGGGGACCGGGAGGTATCGGCGATTCCTCCCTATGAACGGAACATCGGCATGGTCTTTCAGAACTATGCCCTCTGGCCGCACATGACCATCTTCGACAACGTGGCCTACGGCCTCAAGATCAAAAAAACGGCCTCCGCGGAGATCGCTGAGAAGGTGAACCACTCGCTTTCGCTGGTCAATCTGACGGGCCTCGAAAAGCGGTATCCCGGCCAGCTCTCGGGCGGTCAGCAGCAGCGCGTGGCCCTGGCCCGCGCCCTGGTCCTCAACCCGGACGTGCTTCTGCTCGACGAGCCCCTCTCCAACCTGGACGCCAAGATCCGCCAGCAGGTGCGCACCGAAATCCGGAAGCTCCAGAAGGATCTGGCCATCACCGCCATCTACGTAACCCATGATCAGGAAGAGGCGCTGACCCTCTCGGACCGCATCGCGGTCCTCGATCACGGGAAGCTCCAGCAGCTCGGCTCCCCCCGGGATCTCTACCAGCGGCCCGAAAACCCTTTCGTGGCCGATTTCATCGGCATCAACAACCTGATTGCCGGCCAGGTGAAGGAGATCCAGGAGGCGAAGGGGTGGATGGCCGTCGAGACCCGCTTCGGCCTCATCAAGTGCGCCTATGAGGGCCGGTTCACGACCGGGGACGTCTGCAAGGTCACCGTCCGCCCCGAGGTCGCCACGATCTGCAACTCCGCCGAACGGAAGGACGGCATGAACCTGCTCCCCGGGAAGGTCAGCTTCGCCTCCTATATCGGCAACACCATCCGCTACGACATCGAACTGGATCCGGAGACCCTCTTCAAGGTGGATGTGCAGAACCCCTGGAACCAGCAGCCGTTCCCCATTGCCGAGAAGGTGGATGTGTGCTTTCCCGTCCAGATCACCTTGGGAATCCCCGCCTGAGAAGATGAGAAGAGAGGACGCCGAACGTGGAAATGGAAATAGGTAATACCGTTGCCCTGCCCAAGCCCAGTGTCTGGGCGGAGATGAAGATCGGCGGCCTTCTGGGTTATGCCGCCGTCTGGGCCTTTTTCATCATCTTTCTCATCTACCCTCTTATCCGCCTTTTTTATGACAGTTTCACCACCGAGAGCGGGCTTTTTACCATTGCGAATTTTCAGGACTTCTTTACCGACGCCTACTACCTGAAGTCGCTTCTGAACTCCCTGATCCTGGGCGTGGGCACCGTGATCACCACCTCCATCATCGGCATCGCCATCGCGTTTTTGCTTTTGCGATACGATTTTCCCGGCCGGGGGCTCTTCTCGTATCTGACGATCGTCCCGATGATCATGCCCCCCCTGGTCGGCGTCATGGGTTTCGTCTTCATCCTGGGTCGCGCCGGAACCGTCAATATCATTCTTCAGGACTATTTCGGTTTTCAGCAGCCCATCAATTTCATGTACGGGCTCCACGGGGTGCTCCTGGTGGAGACGCTGCACCTCTTTCCCCTGATGACGCTCTCCATCGTCGATGCCATGGGGAAGATCTCACCCTCTCTCGATGAAGCGGCCGAGAGCGTCGGGTCCCGGGGGCTCCGCAAGTTCTGGGACATCACCTTCCCGCTGACAACCCCCGGTTACGTTTCCGGGGCGCTGTTGGTCTTCATCTGGACCTTCGCCGACTTCGCCACGCCGCTGGTAGTCGGAATCTCCGACCTGCTCGCCTCCCAGGCCTACCTGAACATCGTCCAGTTCGTGGACCGGCGGCTCTTCAAGATGGGGATCGTCATTTCAGCCATCATGGTGATCCTGGCCATCCTGTTTCTGATCATCGCCAAGAAGTACGTATCGATCAAGGATTACAGTTCACTGTCCTATTCGGTGATCGAGCGGAAGAAACTCTCTCCCCTGGCGCAGGCGGGCGCGATTGCCTTCCTGATGTCCATCCTGATTTTGGCCTTCATCCCCTATCTGGGGCTTGCGCTGGACTCCTTCGGCAAAGGCTGGGCGCTTACCCCTTTCCCGGTCAAGTATACCCTCCAGTATTTCGAGCGGGTGGCCATCGAGACGCCCAAGTTCATCGTCAACAGCCTCCTCTATTCGGGGATTTCGGTCGCGATCTGCATCGCCGTGGGCGTACCCGTGGCCTGGGTCATGTCCCGGACCAAACTCCCGGGGCGGGGGGTCCTCGATTCGCTGACCACGCTGATCCTGGCCCTGCCGGGAACCGGCATCGGCATCGCCTACATGCGCGCCTTCCGAGACCCCTTTCCCTTCATGAGCGCGGCCCTCATCGGCATGTGGATGATCATTCCCATCGTCCTTGCGGTCCGGCGCCTCCCCTATACGGTGCGGGGGACCTTCGCCTCGCTGCTCATCGTCCACCGCTCGTTCGAGGAGGCGGCCGAGAGCGTCGGCGCCTCCAAGCCCAGGACGTTCAAGGACGTCACGCTACCCCTCATCTGGAAGGGGGTCCTGGTGGGATCGCTGTACTCCTTCATCCTGGCCCTCCAGGAGGCCTCTGCCACCCTGCTTTTGGTCATCCCCGGCCACGAGATGATGACGGTGGGCATCTTCAACTTTTATATCGGCGGGTCGGTCAACGAGGCGGCGGCCCTCGGGTTCATTTTGATCATCCTCGGCGCGGCCTGCCTGTTCATCATCAACCGCATGGCCGGCTCCAAGATGGGAGGCGTCTTCGGTTAGATGTTCAAGGGATTCATCTTCGATCTGGATGGGACGGTCTATCTGGGAGAGCGCCTGATCCCCGGGGCGGAGCAGGTCATCCGCCGGCTAAGGGAAGCGGGGAAAAAGGTCGTCTTCCTGTCCAACAAGCCCCTCTATACCCGTAAGGACTATGCGGCCAAGCTGACGCGCCTCGGCATTCCCACCAAGCCGGCGGAGGTCGTCAACTCGACCTTTGTCCTGATCCGCTATCTCGGGAAGATCGCACCGGAGGCGAAGGTCTTCGTCATGGGGGAGCTCCCCTTCGTGGCGGAGATGGCCAGGGCCGGTTTCCATCTGACCGAGAACCCTGACGAAATCCAGTACGTCGTGGCCGCCTTCGATCGCACCTTCGATTACCGGAAGTACAACATCGCCTTCCAGGCCATCAAGAAGGGAGCCCATTTCATCGCCACCAACCCCGATAGGACCTGCCCCGTGGAAGGAGGAGAGCTTCCCGACTGCGCCGGGGTCATTGCCGCCCTGGAGGCGGTGACCCTGAAAAAGGTGGAGGTGATCGTGGGGAAACCTTCGCCCATCACCGTGCAGGTGGCCCTGGAGGCGATGGGGCTCCGCCCTGAGGAGTGCCTCCTCGTCGGGGACCGGCTGGAGACGGACATCCGCATGGGGCTGGAGTCGGGTATGAAGACAGCCCTCGTCCTGAGCGGCGTCACCGACGCAAAGACCTTGGAAATATCCCTCATACAGCCTAACTACGTCTTCAACAGCATCGCCGATCTGGAAGGTCTGCTCCGGTAATTTCGGCAATAATCACGCATACTGTCCCCGAAACCCGAACTCCCGGAAACTCCCGAGGGCTAACGGTCAAAATCAGCCGATTGCTGTATGCTGTCGGCTGGATTTTTTTGTTCGGCGCAATAAGTTTTTATACCAATATTTTTACGAATAATATGCGTCAAGAAATTCGTCTCTTGAAATTCTTGCCTGGGTCAAGATTGTTCGTAAGGTGGATTTCTTTATTGTTGGATGGTTGGGCATTGTAAGGGGAGTCCGAGTTCCATCGGGGTTTTCTTTTATCATGGCGATATGATTGCCCTCGCGAACCACAGTGAATCCCAAACGCTCCAAGGCTTTCATCACCTTTCTAATAGGAGCATCTGCCGGAAACTGCGATATCAAACGGCTATCCCTGTTTCTGCAATAAAAGCTTCTAAAATTGGAGGGTCAATTTCGATTTGTTCAGGGCCAAAAGTATCAATATGGAATTTTATAGCCGATTTAACATCAGCCAAAGCAGCTTCATATGTTTCCCCTTGACCAACCACAACTCCTTTTATACCGAGAGGATACGCAACGTACGTATCAGGGTGCTTTTCGACAACTATTTTAAATTGTTTCATTTTTTATTCTCCATACATTTAAGTTTTTACTAAACCGAATGTATTATAACACAATTCAGTGCTTAGATCTGTAAAATCATTTTCATTCTATTTTCCACCGACATAGTAATCATCGGCGCGAGGAACGAGCGTCCGGTGAATTGATTCGTTATGTGTCGATTATCTCCAAACCTAAGAACTTAACCATCGGATCAAAATCCCTGTCGTCATGCAACAATGTCAGCTGGTGGTGGATACAGAAAGTTCCAATAATGACGTCTATAGTCTTCCTCACGGTCACACCTTTCTTCCTCAGGAATCTATAGTTCATAGCGCTCTCTATGGCTAATACCTGTCCTCCCATCGACATAAATGGGATACCTAAGAGAATGTCCCTGGCTATCTTGAAGTCTTTATCATTCAGAAATCCCTGAAGGACTTCGGTTAGAATAAGATCACTTATGATGATGGGTGTATTTCCAAGTGAAGAGTCCAGCCAGTCCGTCTGAGACGTTTTATTGCCGTTGAAGTAGTCGATCCAGACGGACGAATCAACGAGAATCATTTGTCTAACCTCATCTCGTCGAGATTGCCAGACCATTTGAGTTTTCCTCGAAAACGCTTAATTTCTTTCTGGCGTTTGACTTGCACCAACAGTTTCAATCCCTCTTCTATGGCATCCTTTTTTGTTCTGAGGCCGGATACCTTGAGAGCCGATTCCATCAGATCGTCATCTACGACTACATTCGTTCTCATTTCTTACCTCCCATGTGTATATTAAGCTAGATCATACACATTAGATGGACTAATTGAAAGGTTTATTTTTTCAGGGCATGAACGGTACGGTCAGCGGCCGAGCGACCGCGCGGTCCGCTGCACCGATTTGTTGGCCGAAAACTTTTTCATTATTTCCTTTCCCGCCTCGGTATTCGCAAGTGACAGGCATGTTCGCCTCAACTCATTCACAATTCTCAGTCGCTTTGTGATTGCTTTTGGACTCATATCAATCTTCATTTTCTAAACTCCTGAGATATTCGATGTCGTCCTGGTCCTGCCCGCTGCCGCGTAAAGTTTTTAACAAAATCAGACCTTGCGGAGAAACCACTTTCAATGGACCTCCTTCCCACTCAACGAGGATGCGATCATCCCAGGCTTTTTTCGTTTCCGGCGTTACGAGCAGCAAATCCAGAACGAGATGCTCGTCTGAATCTTTATCGATCTTGATCAATCTATGGATTTTAACGGCACCATCCTTAAATTCCATCGGCATCGAACTCATTGTAAAGCCGAGTTCGTGCGCAGCCTTCTCGGCTACGGAAAGAAAATCCGGATCTATCATGATATCAATGTCGAGTGTTGCGCGGGGCTTTGCATATATGGCAATAGCCAGACCTCCGCATAATGCATAATCGATCCCCGCTCGATCTAATTTTACAGATAGCTTCTTAAGCTCTTCTAAAAGGTCCATATCTTATCCATCACAAGTCTTGTGCGCCTGCGGATGCCACGGTCAGTAAGGCCCGTTATGCGATCGGCTGCCGAACCTTGTTATCTCCGTGTATATTTTTCAAGACGAGTGCCGATCTCATAGGCCTGTTCAAGATACTCCGGCCTTTCCAACACGATGCCCTTTTCCATGATATCGCTGAAGAATACCAGATCTATTATTTTAACGCCGAGACAGTTGAAAAGGCGCTTATAGAACTCTACAAGCAGTTGAGACTCAAATGCAACGTTCTTTTGGTTCATCGGGGTAAGGATGAGGGTTTTCTTCCCGGAGATAAGCGGTTTGGTATCAGGATGATAGTAAAAGAACAGCCTGTCGATGAATATCTTCATAAGCCCGGTAACGCCGCACCAGTACAGGGGAGAGGCAAGGACCAATAGATCTGCATCTTCAATCAGGTCACGGATTTCAGTCATGTCGTCCTGAAGAGAGCACGTAGAAAATCTCATGCACTGGTAACAGCCTATGCAATTTGAGATATGCTTGTTGCGCAGTTGGACGACCGAGGGGAGCAGCTTGACATCACTCGCCCCAGCAACTACCCTCTCAACCAGAGTATCCGTATTACCGCCCGGTCGGGCAGCACCATTCATAATGAGGAGAGAGTTTCTCATGGTAGCATCCTGGTGGCTAACAAAAAAATCAGCCGGAG
Source organism: uncultured delta proteobacterium (assembly GCA_963817385.1). GTDB lineage: Bacteria > Desulfobacterota > Syntrophia > Syntrophales > UBA5619 > JAKAFS01. The sequence goes on along the minus strand of CAWFOM010000004.1, from coordinate 69,771 downwards.
CCGGGTGCAACCCGGCGATCCGTTGGATGGACTGGTTAAACCTTCTTTCTCTCGATAAGATATCCGGAAACATACTTATGAATGATGCTGGATACCAGAGTCTGGTAGGGAATGCCCTCTTGCACTGCGATAACCTGCACTTGATCCAAGTCTTTTGAAGACATGCGAATGTTTATTCTCTTGTCTTTTTGCAGTGTATTTTTTGCATACTGCTGGAGCTTCTTGATTTCCTTCTTCGCGTTCTTAACCGGCACCCATTCTCCACGTTCATATGATTCAAGGACATCTTTTTCCTCATCATCTAGAATTATCTTTTTCATTTCTTTTCCCTCACATACCTATTTGTGGCTTTTCTGCTCGGTATAATGGTTTTGAGAAATATCTCTTCATTATTCTCAACATAAGGAACAAGATATACGTAGGTATCAATCATTAACACAGCAATCTTTTGCCCTGAATACTTTTCTTGATTTGGATTTTCAATTGTGTCAAGGATTTCTCCTTTTTCCATCAGGAGGACAACTTGTTCGAAACAAACGCCTCTTGTAGTTTTCAACAATTCATTTTTTTCATTGTCCCAGCGGAATATATTCATATGCTAAAATTACGCCAATGTGTGCCTTATGTCAATATATTTTTTGGGCTTAACACAGAGTTCACCGGGAGCCCGCTTTTTTTAGGCGATCCGGTGGAACGCCTGGTTCTGCGCTTGCATCCTTCCTGGTCGTCCCTCGAGGAAGTAATCTCCAATGCCATCAGAGAATCTGCCATGCTTGACGCGGTCTATTGGGGTCATTGGGGTTAGTTTTCTTGAATTCCTTTTGCCATTTCAAGCCAACCGCTCGTTTGAACTCGGTCCGGATGTCTTCCAGCATTCTGAATACCGCTGTCTCGTTCGCGAATCGCTCGATTTGTTTCGCACTCACCGACTTGACCCACTTCACAACTACATATTCGTGATAGATTCGAATAGCGTCCCAGTAATGGTACTGGGACACGTCAATAACGCCATCACGGGGTTTACAAGGAGCTAAACTCAGAATCCTCTCGTGAATAGCCTTGAACTTCTTCTTATATCGGCCCTCGTACAGGAATCTAGCACATTGAATCGCTCCAGTCGGTAACAAGTAGATCGGCTTGTCTGCTTGTTCCTGATGGCCGACTTTAATGTTGATCTTCGTCATAGCGTGTCTCTATCTGCAGAACGTCACAGATGAGCCACGACCCTGCTTGGCGTGACTCGTGCGTCAGCACGAGGCATGACAAGCAGGGTCGTTGGCTCTAGCGACTGGTTCGGCTCTTTCTTCATATTGGACGTCGGCTACTGAGCGACACCGACTCAGGACTGTGGGTCGAACCCGAAGACGCGTAGCTCTTGGTCGCAACGGCAGGCCTTCGCGAAGCGCGCGGCCCACATGACGGCCTCCTCGCGTGAGGGCAATTCGAGCACGGTAAAGCCGCCGTTAAGTGGGGGCGCCCACGGGTAGCCTCCCTGGGCGACCTTGCCGTCGGCCGAGACGAGAGCGGGCGGCACGCCTTCGTCGATGCCGCCGCCGAAGACGTAAACGCCAGCGGCCTTCGCCTCGTCGATCACTGCGTGCGCGTCACGGCCCACCGCGTCCCACTCGCCGTCCGGCACAATCATAGCCGCGCTGGGGAAAGAGATCAGATATTTGGCCATAGCGCTCCTATTCTGCCGAACAATTAATATACGATTTTCGCTTTTTCCGATAATTTAGATATAAAGGTGACACAACGTATTTTTCATTGCAAGCAAAATATTTTATAATTATAATGTAGTATGCCTTTATTCGATTTCGTATAATCTGTTAATAAAGATAAAAAGCGAACTTCGTAAAATATGGAAAAATCGTCTACTACTAAAGCAAACGAGATTCTTCCTGAGTTTCAGAGGTTCCTTCTGGAAAAGAAACTGGCGCCCGAGAAGAACGTATTTTTTTACGCATTGTGGACCAGTAAATTTTTCAATTTTGCTCGCAAAAAGCAAATATCTTCAGAGTTATATCAGGAAAACGGCGTCAGTGAATTTCTGGAAGCTCTTGAATCAGATCCCCACATTTCCGACTGGCAGATCAGGCAGGCAGGGGACGCAATCAGGCTCTACTATTAAGAACGTCGAAACGACGATGGTTTACACCCACGTGATGCGTGATATGACCGGTGCGCCCAAAAGTCCGTTGGATGCCCTGTTTCGCCCCAGGAAGAACGGCGCCAACGGCAAAGGCAAACCATGACTGAACAATCCAGACCGGCCGAAATCGATTTCAATCCGGAATTTTGTCGAGCCCTGGAGCTGATGGAGAACTCCTGCAGCCATGTCTTTGTCACGGGACGGGCAGGGACAGGGAAGTCCACCCTCCTGACCCACTTCCGCAGGACAACCCGCAAGAACGTGGTTGTCCTGACCCCGACGGGGGTGGCGGCGGTCAACGTGGGCGGCCAGACGATCCATTCCTTCTTCGGCTTCAAGCCCGACGTGACCCCCGGCGGCATCCGGAGGAAGGGCCGGGATGAAAAGAAGAACCTCTACAAGAGGCTCACGACCATCGTGGTCGACGAGGTCTCCATGGTTCGGGCCGACCTTTTGGACTGCATCGACAAGTTCCTGCGCCTGAACGGTCCCGACCCTACCCTCCCCTTCGGGGGTGTCCAGATGATCCTAATCGGCGATCTCTACCAGCTCCCGCCTGTTGTGAAGGGCGAGCAGAAGTCCCTCTTCCGCGGCCACTACGGCACGCCGTATTTTTTCAGCGCCAGGGCAATGGAGGGATTGAACATGGTCCTGATCGAACTGGAGCGGGTCTACCGCCAGAAGGACGGTGAGTTCATCCGGCTCCTTAACGCCATCCGCAACCGGACGGCGACGGAGGAAGACGTCGCCGCACTCAACCGGCGCTACGATCCTGCATTCGAGCCTCCCCCCAAAGACCATTACATCCATCTGACGAGCACCAACGACCTGGCAGGCGAAATAAACGAGGGGCGACTGGCCCAATTGAAGGGTAAGGTCTGGACGTCGCTGGGCGTTATCGAGGGCGACTTCGGGACCGAGTATCTGCCCACGGCGGTGGAGCTCCGGCTGAAGCGGGGTGCCCAGATCATGCTGCTCAACAATGACGCCTCCGGGCGCTGGATCAACGGGACGATCGGCAGGGTGACGGGCTTCGTCCAAGACGAAGAGGGTCGGGAGCTTATCGCGGCAGACCTGGATACGGGCGAGCCGGTTACCATCACCCCCCACCGGTGGGAGATCTACCGGTTCTTTCTGAAAGACGGAGAGCTTGCCTCAGAGGTCGCCGGTTCTTTCACCCATTTTCCCGTCCGCCTCGCCTTTGCCGTCACGATCCACAAGAGCCAGGGGAAGACCTTCGAGAAGGCGGTGATCGATGTGGGGCGGGGCACTTTCGCCCACGGGCAGATGTACGTGGCGCTGTCACGCTGCCGAACCCTGGAGGGGATCGTCCTCAAAAAACCCCTGAAGAGGAGCCATCTGTTGCTGGATTGGCAGGTGGTGAAGTTTCTGACCAGCTTTCAGTATGCCCAGGCCACAGGGGTTTGCCCCAGAGAAGAGAAGATCCGGCTCATCGAGGCGGCGATCGGCAGCCGGCAAACCCTGGAGATCCTCTACCTGAAGGCCAAGGACGAAAAGTCCCGTCGGTCGATTGTCCCTTTTCATCTCGGCGAGATGGACTACAAGGGCCATTCCTTTCTCGGTCTGCAGGCGCTGTGCCTGCAGCGGCGAGAGATGAGGACCTTCAATGTGGACCGTATCCTGGAAATCGGCAACGGCAATACCTCCCCGGAAACGGACGGCGTATAGGCAAAGGGGCTCATTTTATCGCCACCTCCCCCGCCCGGCCCGAGCATGTTCTTCAGGGCATGTGGAGGATCATTCCCATCGTCTCAGATTAGGCCCGTGCGGAAAAGTGTTTTTGTGATCTGATGCTTTTCGTAGTTATTACCTGCCAATCAACTTACTATCGATCATGATTGCTTTGGTCTCGTGATTAGTACATTTTATTTGTACCGATATGACCTCTCATAAGCTGTTTGTACGACTGAATTTTGCCAAAGAATATACGAAAGGTAAAGGAGGATGATCATGGAATATCTGCCTGTTGGATTGTTCGCGATTGCCGCACTCGGTGGTTTGACGCTGGCCGGTATGAAGTTCATGGGGAAGGAAATGCCCATGCCGCTGGCGCTCGGTCACGGGATCTTTGCAGCGGCGGGACTTGTTACGTTGATCCTGAACGTTGTTCAGAGCAGGATGAACACATTGATGAACGTCTCGCTGCTGTTGTTTTTCATTGTCGCCGTTGGCGGCTTCACCCTTTTTTCACTTCACCTGATGAAAAAAAGGCAGCCCACTATGCTGATTGCTGCTCACGGACTGGGCGCGGTAATTTCGTTCGTGGTGCTCGTGATTGCACTATTCAGATAGAATTCAATAAAATCGACCAGCCTAAGGAAGGTCAACATGACGAATGTATCGGTTGATGATACCTGTATTGCGTGTGGAACCTGTGTGGAAATCTGTCCCGACGTATTTGAACTCGAGGGTGATATCGCCTCGGTCAAAAACGGAGCCAACCTGTCCCTGGATGCCAAAATAATCGAGGCAGCGGAAGCATGTCCCGTTGAGGCAATTCATTATAAAAAATAAATCATGATTATCCATTGCCTTGCTGGGGGATATGATTTAGAATTGCTTCAAAGACAAACAGGAGGATCACCCCTATGCCGACCGTTATCGTTGAAGTAGATGAGGGAAGAACCGTTGAACAGAAGCGAGGCTTTGTTAAGGATGTCACCGAAGCCGTTTGCAAAAATTTCAATGTCGAGCCGCAAACAGTAACTATTTTCATTCACGAGGGGAAAAAGGAAAATCGCGGGAAAGCCGGTAAATTGGCGATCGACTAACGGGAGATTTCATCCCGAGCGACAGCCGAAGCCGGCGCCGCTGAAACCTCGTTCCATTTTTTCCTTCTCGCCGCTACCAGCGGTCGACCGTGTAGAGAGGCGCTTTTTCCCGGAGCAGCTCCGCAGAACGGTGCGGATTATAGAATCCGCAGACGCACGGCTCCGCAAGGATCAAGCTTCCGTCCCATTCGGTGACCTTGCCCGTCTTGACCCTTCGGATGATGTCCCGGACCCTGAGAGGCGAAACGACGCCGTGGCCGCACATCGTCGTGAACTCGCGGATGTCGGCCGTTGGCAGGCGGTCCGTCCGTCCATGGATCCCGAGGGAAAGGTTGATCGTGTGGGGGGTGATGCCGGTTTCCGCGACGATCTCCCGGATGCGGTCGGTGAGGCCGCTGACCACGATGGAGATCCCCTCGTCCGCCTCCTTGAACTTGCGCAGTACCTCCTTGACCTTCTCCCGGCTGCCGAAGACGAAGTAGATGCGTGTCCCGTCGACCGTGATGCTATCGATGATCTCCTGAGGGGTGATGTCGTACATGTTGCGACGGAGCTTCGACTCAAGCATGTTAGCCGGGCCGGACTGGTAGCCCAGCTCTGCGAGATGGCGCACCTTCGCGGCACTCCCCGTGTAGTTGTATCCCCTCGCCGGAAAAGTGAACAGGACATAATCCTTCTCCAGCGATTCCCGGCTGCCTTCCCTATGCAAACTATGCGTCATGATTTCATCCTTGATATACTCGTAATAAATACATTTTCGAAACGGCTTCGCAAAAAGGTCCGGAGGCAAGGCGCGCAAATCCTGAAGGAATGAGGCGTACTTTTTCGTACGCCGCAGTGACGAAGGATGCAGCGCAACGCCGCATAGGGATCTTTTTCCGAAGCCGTCATCCTCAATCCCAGGCCCGTCCGAGGCCCATGTTGACCTTGGCATTCGGCCGCCAGGTTAACCCCTCCGCCCGGATGCTCTCCAGGACCTCCTCCGGGATGGTGAGCCCCGGTTCGAGGAGGGTGCAGGCGTCGATGCAGAAGACGCTGTCCACCTCTTTGGCGACCTCCTTGAGGGTCCGGAGGACGCCGCGAAGCTGATCCCGTTTCACCGTGAACTCGATGATCGCCGAGAGCACCCGTTCCCCGAGCAACTCCGGCTTGAGATCCCCCGTAGCCTCGTCGGCGATCATGGAGTGGATCGGATTGTTCGGTTCGATCTTGTGGACGCCGGTCCGGGCAATCGCCCGGGAGATCTTCTGGACATCCAGAAGCGACATGCCGACCGTGGGCCGGCCGACCTCGATGGCGACGCCGACCTCGCCGGGACCGACTCGCAGGGTGACATCGTTCGTCTTGGACTCCTCGGTTCCCCGGCCCTGGATGCCGGTGACCGCGTGCATCGATTTCGGGTCGCTGAAGTACTTGCGAATCGCCCGGGGATATTCATAGACGTCGGGGGATTCCGCGATGGCGTCGACGGGACAGTGCGCGGTCCGCAGGCAGGTGCCGCATTCGTAGCAGACATCCTGGTCGATTGCGCTCTTGAGTCCTTTATATTTGATCGCAGCGGTGGGACAGCAGGATTGGCAGCAACCGCACCCGATACAGATCTCTTCAAGAATGATCATAGACGTAACCTCATATTAGGAAAGAATCAGGGCCTGCCTGCGGCCCGCGTGTTCAGGGAAACGGATGACGCTCCTCGTCAGGGGCTTGAGGAGCGCGGCGTCCCCGGGGGTGATCTCCCGCCCGGCGTTGATCAGGGCGCGGAGCGTCCCGGCGGCCGAGATGTCGCCGATCAAGGCGCCTCCCACCGGCTTTCCTCCCCGGAGGAAGAGCTCGCGCCGGATACGCTCCTCGGGTCTCGCATACGAGATCACCTCCGTCCCGTCAACCGGGGGGCCGAGGATGACCATGGCGAGCCCGTGGAGCTCCATCGCATTGATCCGTGTCCGGTCGCGATGGGGCAGGGGCGTCTGCCGGTAGAGATTCTCCGCCGCCGTCCTCCCCTGCGAGACCGCCTGCGGCCAGGTGTTCGGGCTGATCTTCTCCCCGCCCGCACCGGCTATCACGGCCACATCGCCCGCGGCGAAGATCCGCGGATCGGCCGTCTGCAAGGCCGGGGAAACGACGAGCTCTCCCTCCGTCAGAAGGCCCGTCCCCTCCAGAAACGCCGTGTCCGGCGCGGTTCCGGCCGCCACGATCAGGGTGTCGCAGGCTATCCACTGATCCCCCGCCTTCAGGGCCGCGATCGCTCCCCGCTCGATGCGGATATCCTCCAGGGGCGCGTCGACTACCAGGCGAACCCCCAAATCCTTCAGGTGCGCCTCGACGACCTGAGCCGCTTCCGGAGAGAGGGCGCGCAGGAGAATATGGCCCCGCCTGACGATCAGCGAGACCTCGAACCCCGCCTGACGCAAATGAACCGCCGTCTTCACCCCGACGAGCGAGCCGCCGAAGACGATCACCTGCCGGTGATCGGCAAGCCACGCCTTCGCCGCCCGCGCCGTCGTCAGGTCGCGGACCGGAAAGATCCCCTTCGCCGGCGGACCGGCGAGGATGCCGGGCAGGTAAGGATCCCCGCCGTGGGCGAGGATCAGGCGGTCGTAGGGGATCTCCTCCCCATCGGCCAACATGAGCCGGGAGCCGCTCCGATCCAGCTTCTTCACCCGGACGCCGGTTCGTACTTTCAGGAGCGGGTCATTCCCCTCCCGCCGGAAGAAGAGTTTCTCTTCCGGAAGCGCCCCCGCCATGAACTGGGGCAGGAGCGCCCGGTAATACCCGCATTCACTCTCGGCGTCGATCAGGGTCACGGCCCGCTCGGGCCATATCGCCCGGCAGGTCGCGGCGGCCTGAAAACCGGCGGCCCCGCCGCCAACGATGATACATTCCATGGAGTTGCTCCTCATCTTTCCTCACGCCCGGAGGAACCACTCCAGGAGCTCTTCCCCCTGGGCCGGGTGGTCAAAATGGGACAGGATCCCGCCCGCGGCCGCCAGGCTCTCCCGAAGCGCCGTGCGGACCTTCTCGCTCCCCCAGAGGGGAATCGGCACGGCGAGAGCAACCTTCAGCCCCAGTGCGGCGAGCCCCAGGGCCCGCGTGAACTCCCGGCAGTCCCTGAGACCCGTGAAGCAGATTCCCTTGATCTGCCGAAAGCTTTCCGGCCTTCGTCAGTGTCCTGACCGCGGTCATCGGCCCTTCTTCGGCCTCCAGGATCCCGACGGGAAGCTCCTCTTTGAGCATCCAGAGGGCGGCATCGCCCCAGGAGGCGACGGCAACCGACTCGCCGCGGAGCGCCTTGGCCAGCTCCACGGGAAGGTGGCCGAGAGACTGCAGGAGGGTGTCCGCGCCGCCGATCAGGGCGATCTTCGCCGATGGGCCGTCCTTCAGGGCCGCCTGGACCTCGCGCTCGCCGATGCTCACGCGTCCTTCCCCGATAAGGGCATGCATCGGGGGAGAAGGATGAGGGACCCCGGCCTTCGAACGCCGCCCGGGCCTGCTTGAGAACCGCCGCCGCAGCGGGGTTGCCGGAGCTCATGAGCACCGGGACCTTCATCCGCGCGCAGAGGGCCGGGACGCCCGGATCGCACTGGGAACCCACCAGAAGGAGGTTAATCTTCCCTGAGCTCAGGACGGTCTCCGCCTCGCCCGACGTGCAGACGATGGGAAGAAACCCCTCCCCGGCGGGGAGCCACTCCCCGAGCGATACCAGCCGCACGTCCGGCTTCTTCCCGCCCGCCTTCAGGAGCGCCTCAACCTGCGCCGCCGGAACCCGACCGGCCAGGCCGATCGTGATCGCCTCTCCGGCGAGGAGCCCGTAACCCACCCGGCACCCCCGGGACCCGGTGGGTTGTCCCGATTTCCTGCCCGCTTCCGCGATGCCGATCCCGAGAAGACCCAGCCGGACGGCCTGACGGACCAGCTCCTCCGGGGTCGCCGAAGGTCGCGCCAGCATGACCGCGCTCGCCGCTATCTCCCCGGTGGAGAGAGGCCCCCCGCCGGCTGCCGCCAGGGCCGCCGCAGCCGGTTTGTCGAGCGGCGCCGGCCAGGCGATCTCCCCGTCACCCGCCGGATAGGCCTGCATCGTCTCCAGCACCCCCTGGAGCGTCAGGCGAAGCAGGAACGCCGCGGCCATCGAGTCCCGGTCCAGCCCGCAGATCCCCCGGTCCGCTCCCCGTCCGTACGGATCGATCCGGCAGGGTCCCTGCATGCACCCGTACGGGCACGAGAGCCCCAGGCGCAGAAAACCGTCCTGCGGCTGCTGTTTTTCATACCTCTCCCAGTTGAGAGAAAGCCCCTTCTGAGACGCCCCGCGGAGCAGATCCTGGCTCACCGGGTCCACCGTCTTGAAATGAATCGTTTCCATAAGCTTCTTTAACTCCCCGACTATTCGATTTTAGTATGCTCGTTTATCTTCCCAGGTCCAGAAGACTCAACCCAACGCCCCCGGCCGCCGCCATCCCGTGCGCGGTTTTGCGCCGCTTCTCCCGGAGCAGCTCTTCGAGAGCCTCGATCTCGACCACCTCCAGCGCCTTCGTCGGACAGACGTCGACGCAGACCGGCTTCTCCATGTACAGGCACCGGTCGCACTTGATCGCGATCTTCCGCTCCGGGGAGGGGCTGATCACCCCGTAGGGGCAAAAGGCCGTACAGGTCCAGCACCCGATACAGAGATCCTCCCGGATGATCACCATCCCGCTTGCGGGATCACGGATCAGCGCCCCGGTCAGGCAGGCGTCGAGGCACGGCGCCTGCAGGCAGTGGCGGCACTGCAGGGGAAAACAGGCCTCCCGCCCCCCCTCCACCCGCACCCGCGGCTGGGGCGCCGGGGTCTCCCGGACCGCCGCAAGCAGCGTCTTTGCCTCGCTCCCCCGCTCCGCTCCGCAGTACAGCTCACAGGTCTTGCAACCCGTGCAGCGCTCCATATGAACTCCGATTACTTTCATCTACAACTCCTCATCGATCATTTATGGGGCATGGGCCATCAGCTCTCTCGCACGTCAGCGCCGCTTATCAAAAGCAGGGGCACAGATGTCTGCGCCCCTGCACGTCGCCTGCCCTGGATAATGGTCATTTCTTCTTCATTACCCCCATGTCATTGAGGATGACGGCATACTTACCTTTCCATTCCTCAAGGAACCTTCCAAAGTCGCTGCCGCCCATCCACGCTTCGGACAGCATATTGTCTTTGCAGTATTTCTTGAAAACCTCGGTTTGCGTGTATTTGAAGAAGGTCTGCTCAAGCACCATGCGGGCATCCGCCGGGATGTCGGCCGGGGCGGTGAGCCCGCGGTTCTGGACGAACAAGGCGTTGATCCCCTGCTCTTTCATCGTGGGGATCTCGGGGGCGCCGGCCAAGCGTTTATCCGATAGCACACCGAGAATCTTGACCTTGCCTGCGTTGTAGAGCTCCAGCGCTTCGCCGGGGTTGGTGCTTGCCATGTCCACATGACCGCCGAGGAGCGCCGCATTAACCTCCCCGCCGCTGTTGAAGACGATGTAATTGAACTTGACGCCGGCCGCCTTTTCAAAGAGGTAGATGGCGATGGAATCAGAGCCGCCGAACTGGGTGCCGCCGATGGTGATCTTCTTCGGATTGGCTTTGGCGAAGGCAACGATCTCGTTCAACGATTTGAACTTCGAACCCGTGCCGACCATGAGCATGAATTCGTCAAAGGCAAAATTGGCGATGGGGGTGAAATCCTTGAGACCGACCGGCGTCATCCCCAAAAGCGGCGTGGTCAGAAAGGACGGGGTGGTCGTGAGAATATAGTAGGGGTCCTTCTTCTTGCCGGCCACATACGCGTAGGCGATGCCGCCGCTCCCGCCCGGTTTGTTCTCCACCACGATCGGCTGGGGAAGCAGTTTTTCCTTCTGGATGGCCGCAGCCAGAGTCCGGGCGAAGATATCGCTGCCGCCGCCGGCGCTGCTCTGAACGATCAAGGTGATGGGCTTTTCGGGATAACTGCCGGCGCCAAGGGCGTTTCCCGCCTCGATGACGACCAACGGCACAATCAAGAATAACACGAATAACTTGGACAGGTTTTTCATTTTTTTCCTCCATTATCGTTCCGATACGCCGACAGGCTTCAAGAAAAATCCAGCCCCAGCCGGACATAAAAAAAGGACATCTGAAAAAAAACCGATACCCGCCACCGTTCTCCGAATCCTGCCTTGATCACCTCCTTTTTGACCTTCTTCAATCCGGCGTTAAACTGCCGTTATGATCAGGATGGCCCTCATCGCTCTGGCAATAGATCTGCTCGATCCGGATTTGGTAGGGCTGGGAGACCAACGGCATGGCCGAAGGTGATCCACAAGGACCCTCATAGAGGGATGTCAGGTGGAACTGGCATAAACACGTTTTTCGCCACGGGAAGATACAAAGCGCCGTATCTTATGTCAACAAGTTTCTCTCACAATGGATCTTCGCAAAACTCTCGTACCGGTGGATGGACAAACGCCTGGAATGGAAATCTTATGGTGCAGAAGAACAACCGGTTACCGGTTATTATTCATAATAAAGAAAAGGGAATGCACTCAAAAAAATGGCAATGAGTTCATCGCCCTCCTTGCTGATACTGGTCGCATAGGAAAAAAGCAGATCATATGCATACGATCTGTCCTCATTAAATTTTACGGATATGCCATTGTCATTTACCGTTGGTTCTCCATTCACGCGGATATTTGAACGCCCGAAACGCGTCTGCCCATTTTTTATATAAACATTGCACAGACCGCTCTGATCACACATCCGCATCAATTCCGACCCTGGATTCAAATAAAACGCAATAATCGCATGATTATCCTGAAATAACGCTGCTTCTCCCTTTTCTTTAAACATAAATACGGTGTATCGACCGTTTTCCGATGATTTAACCCCCGCTAACGCCAATTCACCGGTTTGGATCTGTCGGCATATCGCGGTAGCCCATTCAAAACCAATTCTGTTAGTCTTCACAACAACATCACAATACTTGGGCAGTAAGTTTTCTTTCGCTTCCTTTTGATCAATCAGTTGCGGATTAATAATAGCTACGCGCGGTCCCGACACTGCACAGCCCACAATAGTATGGAGAAAAAAGGCCACCGCCGCAAATTTAAGGACTTTGCCGTTCATTTCATGTTACCTCCTTATTCTCTTCCGAACGAGATAACTGAACCACATTACGCACCGTCTGTCAAAGGTTTTGGATTGATAGTCGCGGGTCTGCCGGATGAAACCTGCTCGGCAGAGGGAAGGGGGGAGAGAACGTGGCGTAGCCTATATGAATGGTCGACTCGTTGCCGCCGTTCCCGTTGCGGTGCTGCGTTCCGGTAGACGGTGCATGGCGGGCGGGGGCGCAGAAGTTGCGCCTCCGCCCGTTGTTCATGTCCCCGCAAACTTACTTCTTCTTGATCAGGTTCATCTCCTTGAGGATGACGGCGTACTTGCCGCTCCACTCGTCGAGAAATTTCCCGAAGGTAGCGCCGTCCATCCAGGCTTCGGTCAACATGTTGTCCTTGATATACTTCTTGAAGGTTTCGGTCTTTGTGTATTTAAAGAAGGCCTGCTCCAGGGTCTTACGGGCCTCCTCCGGAATGTCACGCCGGGGCGCAGATGCCGCGGTTCTGGACATAAATGGTATTGATCCCCTGTTCCTTCATCGTGGGGACATCGGGGGCGCCCGCCAGACGCTTCTCGGAAAAGACGCCGAGAAGCTTGACCTTGCCCGCCTTGTAGAGTTCCAGAGCTTCGCCGGGGTTGGCGATCGCCATATCGATATGACCGCCGAGCAGCGCCGCATTCACTTCGCCGCCGCCATTAAAAACGACGTAATTGAACTGGACGCCCATCGCCTTTTCGATCAGGTAGACGCAGATGGAATCCGATGCACCGAGCTGTACTCCGCCTACCGTGATCTTCTTCGGGTTGGCCTTGGCAAAATCGATGATCTCCTTCATCGATTTGTATTTCGAGTTCGAGCCGACCATCAGCATGTATTCGTCAAAGGCGAAGTTGGCGATGGGGGTGAAATCCTTTAGACCAACCGGGGACAAGCCCATCAGCGGTGTGATAATGAAGGCTGCGACCGCGGGTACGAGATAGTAGGGATCCTTCTTCTTGCCGGCCACATACGCAAATGCGATGCTTCCGCCTCCGCCCGGTTTGTTCTCCACCACGATCGGCTGGGGAAGCAGCTTATCTTTCTCGTTGGAGGAGGCAATGGTGCGCGAGAAGATGTCGCTCCCCCCGCCGGGACCCGCTTGAACGATTATGGTAATTGGCTTTTCCGGGTATTTACCGGCGCCCAGGGCGTTTCCCGCCCCGAAGGCGACTAACAAAACAACCAAAAAAAACACGGACAGCTTACCAAGATTCTTCATTCTATTCCTCCATGCCATGGCTGGGCTGGGTCGCCGGCAGGGATCGCCCACCAGCGGCCGGACAGTAAGACAGTAAAAGAACACCGTACAAAACCTGTACCCTCCTTCTTCAAACGAATATGCCGTCATCACCCCCTTTACGGATTACACCCGCCTCAGCGTTAATTTGCCCGCTCCTTTCGTGATAAGGATTTTAAAAAAGGGATTAACCCCCCCGCCCGGACATATTCCAGCAGGAAGTCCGGCAGCGGTTCCAATTGAAAACGAATCTTTTCGCCGGTATCGAAAGCCCAACCCTCTTTCACGTTCACCTGTAATACGGAACCGTCTGATACCTCATCCGGCAATTGAGGGGCAGTCAGGGCCAGCAGTCCCACATTGAGACAGTTTCTGAAAAAAATCCTGGCAAAAGACTTGGCAATCACGGCCTGGAATCCGGCACTTTTCAGGGCCCATGGTGCTTGCTCCCTGCTTGAGCCGAATCCTAAATTCTCGCCTGCCACCAGGATGTCTCCCGGCTGAATTTTACCGGGATACTCACTGCCGTACCCTTCCAGGGCATATTTCCCGGTTTCCTGCGGCTCGAAGACGGTAAGCCTTCGGGAAGGAAAGATATGGTCGGTGCTCACATTATCTCCTATGCGGCATGCCCTGCCGCTGAAAACCGTGTTGCTTATATCGCGTGCCATCAGTCCATCCTCTCGTCAGTGGTAGGATTACTTCTTTTCCTTTACTAATTTTCGCGGGTCCGTAATCTCCCCCATCACGGCGGCGGCGGCAACTGTTGCGCTCGACCCCAGGTAAATGACGCCCCCGGGACCCATTCGCCCCTCCATATTGCGCGGAGAGGTACTGATGCACACCTCGCCGGGAGCTAATGCCGCTACTTCATAAGCGGCACACCCCCCGCAGGCGGGAGAGCTTACCGCACCGCCCGCTTTTGCAATAATTGAGAGCCAGCCTGCCTGATCGGCTTCCAGCCAGGTCTTTCGGGATGCAGGACTCACGATCAGTCTCACTCCCTTTTTGATTTGTCTGCCCTCTAAAATCCGGGCCGCGGCCTTGATATCCTCCACCGTCGCTCCTGCGCAGGAAGAAATATTCGCCTGATTAATCTTAACCCCCTCGACTTCTTGAATATCTCGGCCGTTCGTAGGGAGAGAGGGAACGGCTACTTGAGGTACAAGGGCTGAGACATCCATTTCAAACTCTTTGGCATAATTCCCTTCCGGTTTGCCGGACCCGATGATGGTGCTTTTCGCCCCCATTTCTACGCCAACCGTGCACAGGGTACCCTTCTGGTTCGATGAAAACTCTTTTAACAGTTCTCCGGTAATTTCCAGTGTCCGATAATTCAAGCCAAAGGGACCAAACTTGGCCAGTATTGCCAACGCTAAATCCCGGTGGTCAACGGTCGGCCCCAGCGTTCCTTTCACCTCTAACCGGTAACAATCCGGCACCCGTAACCATATCCTGCCGAGAGCCAAAACCGAGGCCACCTCCGTCGCGCCGATTCCGGTAGCAAACGCTCCCATACTTCCCCCGGCTACCGTATGGGAATCCCCGCCGACCATCAGGATTCCCGGCTTCATGAAGCCTTCTTCCCTTAGGATCACATGGCAAACACCGGATCCGACGTCAAATACGTTCCGAATACCCTCTTCTTCCGCAAAGCGTCGCATGTCATAGTGCAGTTTTGCCGCAGCAGGGGAGGTGGAGGGCGAATGATGGTCCATGACGATAACGATCCGCTCAGGATCCCAGACATGGGTATTGAGTTCCCTAAACTGGCGGATGGCCAGCGGTGCACTGTGGTCATGCATCATGAGCAAATCTACCGAAGCATCCACGATTTGACCCGGGGAAACCTGCTTTTGACCGCTGTGATCGGCAAGGATTTTTTCCGTAAGATTCATCTTCATTATTAATCCTCATTAACCGAAGGGTAGTCCCCATGGGCTAAAATATAGGGGATGAGTCCTCCCGCTTCACCGAATTCTCTTACGAATGAGGGTAAAGCGGTAAGCTTCAAAACCGAATTGCCGCCATAATCGACCTCACCCCTCAGAACGTTTACCCGTAACGCTTCCCCGCCGGCCAGCCGGTGAAGCTGATTTCCCTCCAGAACAGGCATACCTAAATTAATGCAATTCCTGTAGAAGGATCTGGCAAAAGACTCTGCCAAGATAATCGGAACGCCTAAGGCTTTGAGAAGCCTGACTGCATGTTCCCGGCTGGAACCGCAGCCGAAATTTCTCCCTCCGACAATGATGGAGCGCGGCCCCAGGTCTTTGCCGATTCCCGGCGCAACCGATTCAAAAAAATGCTCCTTTAATTCCTCGATGTTTTGTGCTGACCGTGCATCCTTCATATAATGGCTGGCAATGATATCATCAACACTTACATTGTCGCAGGTCCTGACGCAGACACCTTCTATCGCCTCCCAATTCGCGCCGGAATTCATCCTCATCACACCCCCTCCTGCTTGCACGGGTCGCTGACCTCTCCATGGAGAGCGGAAACGGCGGCAGTCAGCGGAGAAACAAGATAGATATCAGCCGTATTCGAACCCATTCTGCCCGCACTATTGCGGTTGGTCGTCGACAGGACAATCTGTCCGTCGCCCATGACTCCCAAGTGCATGCCGCTGCAAGGACCACAACCGGGTGGTAATATCGTTGCACCCTGACGCAGAAATATCTCCGTCATCCCCAACCTGGTCATATCAACCATGACAGAACGGCTTGCCGGAGAAATGAAAAGCCGTACGTGGGAGGACACCTTTCCTTGCGAGAGAATCCGACAGGCAGCAGCCATATCTTCCAACCGTCCGTTTGTACACCCTCCGATCACAATCTGATCCACTTTCATTCCCGCAAGTTCCCTTACATCACGGACAGATCGGAAGTTTGGCGGTACGGCAATCTGCGGGAGCAGGTCCTCAAGATTGATTTCCACCACCCGGTCATACGTTGCAGCAGGATCGTATTCCGGTCCATTGCCGAAATCATCGATCCCTAACCTTGACAGGTAGTTTTCCAATAATGGATCCCGCGGCATGATTGCCGATTTACCGCCCAGTTCTACCGCCATGTTGCACAGGGTGATTCGGGCATCAATCGAAAATTGTTCCAAGTTTTCCGGTGCATATTCAAGGGTCTGATAGAGACACCCATCGTTGGAGAGGATCTTGTTCAGGGCCAGATTGATATCCATAGCCGCAAGCCAGGAAGGCCTCCGTCCCGACAGCCGGACAAGCGTGGACTTTGGCACCTTGAACCAGCACCGACCGGTATAAATGGTAGCAGCCGTTTCGCTTGCTCCCATACCCGTGCCGAAGGCATTAAAAGCCCCATAGGTACAGCTATGTGAATCGGTCCCGATAGCAATATCTCCGGGTTTTACAAAGCCCATTTCCAACATTAAGTGATGACAAATGCCATCGCCAAACGGAGCCATGGTAAATCCGTAAGTCGTACCCAATGATCTGAACATCTCCTGCGATACGGCAGAATCGATCGTTGGAGCAGGCCATAAATGGTCGATAACCCCTAAAACTCTTGGTGAATGGTTCTTCCCCAAGGAAGTTTTTGATGCCCCCAGTTTTTCCCTCAGTGTCTGTAAAACCTCCAGTACATGAGGGGCATTAAAATCATGTATCATCACGGCGTCTACGGAAATATTCAAAAGTTCCCCCGCGCATACGGCTCTCCCGCTCTTTCTACTAAATATTTGTTCAGTCATTGTCTGACCCAATTGCATCACCTCTTACAATTACGATACGTTATCGAAGGCGGATCCGACGTTTAATATATTGCCCCGTTACGGCAACGTTGGGTTGATCTTGGTGAATCGTTGCAGGAGATCATCGGTATACGCTTTCCTGATGCGGGAGTATGGGGAAGCCGAAAAGACACTTGCAAACGCCGCCTGTTACTTTGGCGGCGATGGTAGATTGGCGATAATCGTTTGTCAAGAAAATATTGCCGAATGCCAGATATTGCCCTTGACAGTGCACGGGCTTTTTTGTAAGGATGACAGTCATTGTAAGGGGGAGTAGCAACCGGCGGAGGTACCGCCGGGCCGCGTTTCGTCAACACGGTGGGCATTCCACCCGGGCGCGGCGTCGCGACGAAAAGTCGAGATATGCAAGACCTTTACTCACCGCATTTTAACCATGCCGTGGGTAAAGGTTTTTTTTAGCCCGCGGCAACAGAAGGAGGGGTTATGATCGACATGGGCTGGTTGGGGCAAATAGCGTTTACGTGGGAATTTTTCGCCGCGGTGATGAGCATTGTCTTTATCGACCTGGTACTGGCCGGCGACAACGCCGTGGTCATCGCCATGGCGGTCAAGAACCTGCCGGGCAGACAGCGCCTGTGGGGGATCGCCCTGGGGGCGGGCGGCGCCGTCGTCATCCGGGTGATCTGCACGTTTCTGGTGGCCCAACTGCTGAACATGCAGTTCATCAAACTTGTCGGAGGGGCGGTGATCATCTGGATCGCGGTGAAGCTCCTCACCGAGGGCGCCAAGGAGGAGTGCCAGGAGAAGGAGTGCGGAAGCATCTGGCAGGCGCTCTGGATCATCATCGTGGCGGACATGAGCATGGGCATCGACAACATGCTGGCCGTCGGCGCCGCCAGCCACGGTAATCTGTTCCTGCTGCTTTTCGGCCTGGCGCTCTCGATTCCCTTCGTCGTATTCATGAGCAACATGCTCTCCAAACTGATGGACAGGTACCCGATCATCCTGTGGGCCGGTGCGGCCATACTCGGCAAGGTCGGAGGCGAAATGATGATCACCGACCCGTGGGTCCTCGGTCTGCTGAGCCCGCCCAAGTGGGTTGAGTACGCGGTTATGGTGTTCTTTGTCCTCTTCGTCTGCGGGCTGAGCAAGTTGCTGCTCAATCGGCGCAGGAGCTGAAAATTCAATCGAGGAAGCCGCCGCCACGGACGGCGCAGTCTGATCGGATCATTACCGCGTTCAGACCCGAAGGTCTTCGACGCCCGGAACCGGCTCGCTGCCGTTTGCCCGCGACTCCTGATCCGGTTCCCGTCAAGACGATACCCATTGCGAATCTGCGGAGGGCTCGCCTCCCGCGGATTCGCAATGCCAAATCACAATACGTTTCAGCAACTCCTGGTAGATCGACCGGCCATTCCATCGGAGATAACTCTCTTTATCCGTTGCTCACCCGCACCTCGGCGGCCGCTCCGAGAAAGAATCCCTATTGCCGTACTTTGCACAGGACAGATGCTTTCCGGGAAACGGCATGGTTCGCATGAGCTTTCTCCTATGGTCGTCCGGATACCTCTCGCCGGTGAAAGATTTCCAGGAAATGATTTTCAAAAGCCTCAGGATTTGCTACAAGAGAGCTCCTTAATAATAAATAGCAAAGCAATGAGGGAGGAACCCGATGAGTTTTGAGCGGAGTTGGCACAGGAGCTACATGCCCGGCGTCCCCCGGGAGATGGATTTCGACAAGATTACCATGCCCGAGGCTCTCACCCGGACGGCCGGGCGGTTCCCCGACCGTACGGCGCTTGTCTTTATGGGGAAGAAGATTTCCTACCGGGAGCTGGAGGCGCTGGTAAACCGCTTCGCCGGGGCCCTGACGGCAATCGGGGTAAAGGCGGGCGACCGGGTCGCCATGCTCCTGCCCAACATGCCCCAGTTTGTCATCGCCAACTACGCAGCGTTCAGGATCGGCGCCGTGACGGTAATGAACAATCCTCTCTCCACCGAAGAGGAGCTCACCTATCAACTCAACGACTCCGATTCCACGATTCTCATCACCCTGGACCTCCGACTCCCGCTGGCCCTTACACTCAAGAGAAAAACCGGCATTCGGTCGATCATCGCCTGTCATATCACCGACTACCTCCCCTTCCCGGGCAACAAGCTCTTCCCCTACATCCAACCGGCGCTCTATCGGAAGATCGAGCCGGAGGAAGGGATATACGAATTTCTCGGACTGCTCGGCAACTATCCCGACACTCCGGTTGAAAATAAAGCCCGCTGGGAAGAGATGGGGGCGCTCCTCTACACGGAAGGAACGACGGGAGTGAGCAAGGGGGTCATGCTGACGCACGCGAACATCTCCTGCAACACCCAGCAGCTCCGGGCCTGGTTATCCGACCTGAAAGACGGAACGGAGAGCATCCTGGCCGTCTTTCCCTTCTTCCATTCCTCCGGCTGGACGGGAATACAGAACATGTCGATCCTCGCCGGGTGGACAGACATCCTCGTCCCGCATCCCGAACCGCAAGCCATTATCGAGATCCTGAGGAAACACAAGCCGACGATCCTGCCGGTGCTGCCGGCCGCCTACACCGGGCTCTTGGCCCAGGAGGAGCTCCGGAAGGCGGGCCTCTCCTCGGTCAAGGGGTTCCTCTCCGGAGCGACACCTCTATCCCCAGCGGTGATCAAAAAGCTCAAGGCCCATAGGGACGTTCCCGTCATCAACGTCTACGGTCTCACCGAGATCTGCGCGATCGGTACGGCCACCCCCTGGGGTGGGGAGGAGAAGCCCGGGAGCGTGGGCGTGCCGCTCCCCGGAACCGACCTCCGGATCGTCGATGCGGAAACGGGAAGCAGGGAGCTTCCGGCCGGCGAGGCGGGGGAGATCTGCTTCCGGGGACCCCAGGTGATGACGGGCTACTGCAAGAAGCCCGGGGAGACCGCAGCTGCCGTTAAGGACGGCTGGCTCTTCACCGGCGACATCGGCTTTCTCGACGAGGACGGCTTCCTCACCGTCCTGGACAAGAAGAAGGACCAGATCGTAGCGAACGGGCGCATGATCTACCCCCGGGAGATCGACCAGGCCCTCTTGACCCATCCCCAGATCTTCGAGGCCTGCGCGATCGGCATTCCCGACGGACACGGCGGCAAAACGGTGAAGGCCTACGTCGTTCTCAAGCCGGGGCGGACTGCGGACGCGGAAGAGATCATCGCCCACTGCCGGGAGAGGCTCGCCCCCGAAAAGGTTCCGCAGGGCATCGAGTTCATCGACGCACTGCCGAAGAGCGCGTTAGGCAAGGTGCTCAGGCGCGAGGTGAATGAGATCGAGAGAAAGAACCGGAAAGAGAAAGCATAGCATCGAGGTAAAGCCCCTTTCGCTGCTTACCCGTGAAAAAAAAGAAGGAAGGAAAAAGGAGGTGCGCCGTGCGTATTACCGAAAAGTTGTTCACCGCGATGAAATTTACGGAACCGGAGCCCGGCATAGGGCTCGTAACCCTGAATCGTCCGGAGCGGCTCAACGCGATCAACCCCGACATGATCATGGACTTCGAGGCGCTTTTCACCGCCCTCGCGCAGGATGACTCGATCCGGGTCCTCGTCGTCACCGGTGCGGGCCGCGGCTTCTGCTCCGGCGCCGATCTGAACGAAGCGATGGCGAACCGGAATTCGGAGGCCTTCATCGATCCGGAACATTTCCTCCGTCTCGCCCAGGAGCGCTACGCCGGTCTCATCCTCGGCCTCCGGGCGATTCCCCAGCCGGTGATTGCCGCAGTGAACGGCGCCGCCGCGGGCGCCGGTCTTTGCCTTACGCTTGCCTCCGACGTCCGTTTCGCGTCGCCCGCGGCCACCTTCATCGCCTCGTTCATCAACATCGGCCTTTCCGGCAGCGAATTGGGGACCACCTATCTCCTCCCCCGCCTCATCGGTCTCGCCCGGGCAGCCGAGATCCTCTACACGGGCCGGACGGTCCCCGCCGAGGAGGCGGAGCGGATGGGCCTGGTAAACCGGATCGTCCCGCCGGAGGCGCTCCTCGAAACCGCCCTCGCCTGCGCGCGGCAGATGACCGCTAAAAGTCCCGCAGGGATCCGACTGACCAAGCGGGCGCTCGACCGGAACATCGACGCCCCCTCGCTTGCGGCCGCCATCGATTTCGAGAACCGGAATCAGTCGCTGATGGTCTTCTCCGGGGAGTTCTTCGAACTCATCAAAACCTTCGCCAGACCCCCCGGTAAGCGATAAGGAGAAATCACAACCGAGGAGATTCACCAGATGGCAGAATTTGCCGACAGATGCGTCGGCCTCATCGCCGACAGCCATGGAAACCTGGACGCCACGGCGGAGGCGATCCGCCTCCTGAAGGAACGGGGTGCGGGCATCCTCATTCATCTGGGGGATTTCTGCGATTCGATCCACCACGACCGGGCGGCAGCGATGATCCGCCTCCTTCGGGCAAACGACGTCCTCGCCGTAAAGGGCAACAACGACTTCTTTGTCGAAAGCATGCTGACCCATGAATGCCGGCCGCCCGAGCCGGAAGGAGCGCCGGCCGTCGCCTTCCTCCGGAGTGTGCCCGTCACCCGCACACTCGACGGTCTGCTTTTCGCCCATTCGCTTCCCTACGACTCGCTTAGGTCATTCTACGAGCCGATCGACACGGGCACCACCCGGCGCGCGGAGCGACTCTTCGCCGAGACCGATTTTCAGCTCCTCTTTTGCGGCCATTCGCACCTCCCCATTCTCTTTAGGAAGGCGGGCGGCACCGTAACACGGGAACAGGTACCTTCGGAAGTTAAACTGGTCCTGGGCGCGGCGGGTAAGTCTCCGGATAACGGAGGAGAGGGATCGCATACGGAACAAAACGACGGCGCCGCCGATCGCTTCATCGTGATCGTCGGCTCCGCGGATGAAGGGGAGTGCGCCCTGTACGACCGGGAGGCCGGAATCTACGAACGGATCAGGATCTTCCCCCCTTCCCGCTGACCCCCTGCCGGGAAATAGGGGAGAGCTCCCCTCTTTTTCCCCTGGAAAAACTTAGGAGGAAGAATCATGGCGGAAAAATTCATCAGTCTGAGAAACCTGCAGTTTCTGCTTACCGAGCATCTCGACGCAGCGGCACTGACGAAGTATCCCTATTTCGCCGACCACAGCAGGGAGACCTTCGACATGGTTCTGGAAACGGCGATGCGGATGGGGAGAGGAATCCTCTTCCCCGCCCTGGCGGAGATGGACAAGCAGCCTCCGGAGTTCAGAGACGGGAAGGTGTTCGTCCACCCGGTCGTAGCGATCGTCATGAAGGCCTGCGGCGAAGGCGGCTGGATTGGCGCCCAGGCCCCCTATGAACTGGGCGGCCAGCAGATTCCGAACACGATCATGACGGCTTTCCGGGGGATCTTCTCGGCGGCCAACTACTCGGCCTCCGTCTACCCCTTCCTCACCACCGGCGCGGCCCACCTGATCCTCTCCTTCGGCGCCCCGGAGCTTGTTGAAGCGTACGTCCCGAAGATGTTCGCCGGGGCCTGGCAGGGGACGATGGCCCTCACGGAGCCGCAGGCGGGCTCGTCGCTCACCGATCTCAAGACGACGGCCTTCCCGGAGGCCGACGGCTCATACAAAATCAAGGGGCAGAAGATCTTCATCTCCTGCTCCGACTACGAATCGACCGAAAACATCGTCAACCTGCTCCTCGCCCGGATCGACGGCGCCCCTCCCGGCATCAGGGGGATCTCGCTCTTTGTCGTGCCGAAAAAGCGACCGGACGGCCGGGGCGGTCTTATTGGCAACGATGTGACCTGCATCGGGATCTACCACAAGCTCGGCTATCGTGGCGCCCCGATCACGCAGCTCGCCTTCGGCGACAATGATGACTGCCGTGGCTGGCTCGTCGGCGAGCCACACAAAGGGCTCCGTTATATGTTTCAGATGATGAACGAGGCGCGCGTGGATGTGGGGATGGGAGCGGCGGCGATCGCGTCGGCCGCCTATTACGCTTCCCTCGAATACACCAGGCAGCGGCCGCAGGGGCGGCCCGTCGCCGGGAAGGACCCTCTGGCGCCGCAGGTGCCGATCATCGAACACGCCGACGTCAAACGGATGCTCCTTTTCCAGCGGGCCGTCGTCGAGGGGTCGCTCGCCCTGATCTTCCAGTGCGCCCTCTATGTGGACCTCGCTCGGGTAGCCGAAGGAGAGGAGAAGGAGCGATACGAACTCCTCCTCGACCTCCTCACTCCCGTCGCCAAGAGCTACCCCTCGGAGATGGGGATCCTCTCCGTGAGTCAGGGGCTCCAGTGCCTGGGCGGCTACGGCTACTGCGACGAATTTCCGTTGGAGCAGTACTACCGGGACGTCCGCATCCATCCGATCCACGAAGGGACGACGGGGATCCAGGGGATGGACCTCCTGGGCAGAAAGGCGCTCATGAAGAATGGGAAAGCCCTCTTCCTCTACCTCACCGAACTGGAGAAGGCCGTGGCCGCCGGCCGGGCGATCCCGGAGTGCGCCCCCTCGGCTGAGGCGCTCGCCGCGGCCGTGGAGACGCTCAAAGAGGTGACCACCTCGCTCACGGGCATCGCGATGAAGGGCGAGATCGAACTCTTCCTCGCCGACGCGACGCTCTACCTGGAGCTCTTCGGCATCGTCGCGATCGCCTGGCAATGGCTCCTGCAAGCCGTCACGGCCGCGAAGGCCCTGGATGCAAACCCCGCGGCAGAGGATTGCGACTTCTACCGGGGGAAGATCCACACCTGCCGCTACTTCTTCGCCTACGAACTTCCGAAGCTCAGCGGCCTCGCCGCCCGCCTGAGGGAAAGCGGCGACGGAATCACGGTACGGATGAAACCGGAGTGGTTCGAGTGAGATGGTTGCAAAAAGGAGAATGCCCATGGAAACGAACATCCACTCCGCACCCGGGGTGACGGCGAAATCTCGGTCGATCACCGGCCGCGCCTGGCTGGTTCTGGTCGTTCTGGTTCTGTTCAGCGTTGCCGCGCCATTCAATCAGTTCAAGGTCCCGCCGCTGATGCCGGTCTTGATGCAGGCATTCGACATGTCCCTGGGCAATGCGGGATGGCTGATGTCGGTCTTCGCCGTCACCGGGCTGATCCTGGCCCTGCCGGCCGGGTTTATGTTCCAAAAGATGGGTTTCCGCGTCACCGGTTTGCTGGCAATCGGATCGATCGCGATCGGCGCCGCCCTGGGCGCGATCAGCTCCGGGGCCGGAATGATGCTGATCAGCCGCGTGATCGAGGGTGTGGGCACGAGCCTGATCGCGGTTGTGGCGCCGGCGATCATCGCCGTCTGGTTTGCCGCCGACCGGCGCGGCATGCCGATGGGAATCTGGGCAATCTGGGTGCCGCTTGGCTCCACACTGATGATGGTGGCCGCTCCCTGGCTGGGCGGCGCATGGGGCTGGCAGGGCGTGTGGTGGGTGGGCTGCATCTATGCACTGGTCATGGCGGCGTTGTTCCTGGTTGTGATCAAACCGCCGGCAACGGGACCCTCTCCCGTGGGTGCGGCGTCCACCGCCCCGGCCGTCCTGAGACAGGTGCTCGGCAACCGCAATCTATGGCTCCTGAGCGTCACCTTCGGCTGCTTCAATTTCACCATCATCGCCTTCGTGACCTGGGCGCCGACTTTTCTGAACACCGTGAGGCAGGTCCCGCTCGCCGGGGCCTCTTTCCTGGTCAGCCTGGTGCTGCTTGTCAGCATCTTTGCCTGCCCAGTTGCGGGCTGGCTCTCGGACCGCCTCCGCACCCGCCGGAAGTTCTTTGCCGCAGGCATGGCTCTGTTCGGCCTCCCCCTGCTGCTGATCGCTCCTCTGGGTCAGGGTGTGTTCGCCGCGATCGCGGTGGCGATGGGTGTTATGACCGGCCCGATAGCCGGCACCATCTTCGCCTCCAGTGTCGAGGCCGTGCGCGATGAGCGCCTGGGAGGAATGGCCATGGGCGTGATGCAAGTCGGCCAGAACGCGGGCATGCTGCTCGGCCCGATGGTCTTCGGAGGCATCGTGCAGGCTACGGGAAGCTGGGCACTGGCCTTTGCGATAAGCGGCGGCGTCAGCATCATTGGCGCGGCGATCGGTTGGATGGCGCGCGTTCGCTAACGGGCCATCACAACGGGATCACCCTCAAGCGCCGATGCCGATAGACCCTTCCGCGTGGGTTCAAAAACCCCTTTTTCTCGACACCCGCCCTGCCTTTTGGTATGATCCGCGCTCCGGAAAGGGGAGTGTCCTTTGAATCAGACGCAACAAAGTGCAGGCAATATGACAGATAACGCCGGGCCGAACGCCGGAAAGGGAACATGGCGCGCACTCCTGATCACAGTTGGTCTGGTCGGACTGTCCATAGCCTTAATGTTCGCACCTCTCCCCGCCGGTCTCTCTCCGGCGGGGCAGCGGGTTCTGGCGGTGGCCGTCCTGGCGATCGGGCTGTGGTGCACCGACGTAATCCCGGCGGCCGTTACGGGACTTCTGGTAGTCATCGCCCTCACTCTCTCGGGGGGAGTTCCAGGGCTCGGAGAAGCGCTGGTGGGTTTCGCCGAACCAGTGGCCTACTTCCTCATCGGGGTCCTGACGCTCGGCCTGGCGGTCTCGCACAGCGGTCTCGCCGAACGGGTGGCGCTGTTCTTCCTGCGCCACTGTCAGGGAAGCTCGCGGGCCCTGTACCTGCAATTGTTGCTCTCATTTCCGCTCCTCACGCTGCTCCTCCCCTCGGCGACGACCCGAACGGGAATCCTCATCCACGTGTACGAACAGGCGCTGGATTTGGGCGGCGCCCGCCGCGGCTCACCCCTGGTCAAGGCCATCATGATGGCGCTCAACTCGATCAACCGATTGGCCTCCACCATGCTGTTGACGGGCGGGATCACCCCGGTCCTGGCGGCCTCCCTGATCGGCGGCATCTCCTGGAGCCGCTGGCTGGTGCTGATGATTGTGCCCTACGGGGCGCTCCTGGCTGTCGGCGCCCTTCTTATCTATGGGCTCTACCGCGAGGGGTTCAGAGCCCCTTTGGCTTGCCTACCGACCGCCGAAACGCGACCCTTCTCCGGAAAGGAGATCCGGACGCTCGTCATCACCATCGGGGCTTCGCTTCTCTGGCTGACCGATGCGTGGCACCACTGGAACCCGGCCCTGCCGGCGATCCTCGCCTGGATCTGCCTGCTGATGCCGGGGATCGGGGTGCTCACCTGGAGAGATTTCGAAAAGGGGTTCGGCTGGTCCAACTTCTTCGTGATGGCCTCTTCGCTGTCGCTGGCCCGGGCGCTTGCCAATAGCGGCGCCAGCGTCTGGATCGCCGAGGCCACTGTCCGCAGCGCGCCGTTCTTCTCCCGAGAGCCCATCCTGGTTCCGGTTCTGCTGCTTCTGATCGGCGCATCGATCCGCCTGCTGATTCCCAACATCGCCGGGTTTCTCGCCACGACCATCCCGATCGCCATGTCGATCGGCACGGCGACGGGCGTCAACCCCGCCGTTTGCGGGCTGGCGGTGATGATCGCCGGCGACGCCGTCCTGTACTACCCGGCGCAAAGCGCCTCGTCCCTGGTGATCTACGAACGCGGCCATCTCACAACGGGAGAGATCTTTCGCTTCGGATTGTGGATGACCCTTGCCGCCTACCTGGTGGTGCTCTTCGTCGCCATCCCCTACTGGTCGGTCGTCGGCGAACCGCTGCGCCTTATCCCCCGCGGATAACATTTTAGCCTGCAGCAGCATATGCAGCATAATCTACAATAATCTGCAAATATTTGTCAATTATCTATTGACAAATAGAAAATACACGCTACTATAAAAACCATACTACAAATATTTGTTGATGGTGGTGACAATATGATCCGAAAATTTACTGTCAAGAATTTCTACTCCTTCAAAGAGGAAAATACCGTCAGCTTCATGGTCCATGGAAAGGCACCCTGCTCGGACGCGTATATGGATGTGCAAAAGGGGGAGCGGATCACCAAGGTCCTGGCCAGCTTCGGACCCAACGCCTCTGGAAAGACGAATCTACTCAAAGCACTCCCCTTCATCCGTTGGTTTATGAAGAATTCCTTCAACTTGAAACCGGACGCGGATATCCCCTTTCATCCGTTCCGATTTGAAAAGGACAACCTCGAACCTGCAGAGCTTTCCGTTGAGTTTACGAATGAGGATAAGCTTTACCGATACAGCGTCCGGCTGACTCCCGAACAGGTCTTGGACGAGAGCTTGTTTATCCGAAATGATCGAGTGTTTCAGTACCTCTTCAAACGAATCTGGAATGCTTCCATCGGGAAATATGATTTTGCGACAAAGGACTTCGGCCTGACGAAGTCCTTCGGCGAATTTATCCAGATGAGGAAGAATGCATCGGTCTTCTCCATCGCCCTTCAGCACAATCACGAGGAAAGCAAAAAAATCATTGAAGCATGGTCACGCTTGAACACCAACGTCCAGGAACGGGGTCGGGAAGGCCGGATGGTGGATGATGAACTTGTGATCCACCTTCTTGACTCGGCAGAGTATTTTCATGGCCATCCGGAATATCGAAAACAAGCCCAGGAGCTATTGAAGCGGTTTGATTTGGGGCTAGCCGGCATCGAGATTGAAGAAAGGGAAGTTGGTATCGATGATAAGGAGGGTAAACCGGAAAAGATCGTCCTGCCATTCGGCATCCACGTCGGCAAAGATGAGAGCATCCACAAGCTCCCTTTTTATCGCGAATCGAACGGCACGCAGAACCTCTTCGTCCTCCTGAAAGGTATCCTTCCCGTCCTGCAGGAAGGAGGAATCGCCGTCCTTGATGAATTCGAGGTCGATTTGCATCCGCACATGATCCGCCCTCTGGTGGATCTGTTCATCTCCCGAAACACGAACCCGCTCAACGCCCAACTCCTGTTCAGTTGCCATTCAACGGACATCATGAAGCACCTAGACAAATACCAGATCCTCCTCGTGGAAAAGGACGAATACGGGTACAGTAAAGTCATCCGTCTGGATGAGATCAAGGGGGTCCGAAGCGACGACAACCTCTATGCGAAATACGACACAGGCGCATACGGCGCCGTGCCGAACCTTTGAGGAGCGGTAATGGCCCGGTCGAATCCATTCATCCGCAAACCGAGACAGCCCAACTGGACTGTTTTGGTCGTTGGTGAAGGAGAAACGGAAAAGGCCTTTCTACAATATCTCAAATACATCTACATCAAACGAGAGGACGGCATTTTCGCCAAAGTCGAATGCGCCCATGGCGGCGGTCCAGAATGCGTGATAATCCATTCCATCAAGTTGAATCCCCGTCATTACGATCGAGCATTTGTTTTGTTGGACAAAGACAGACCATGCCATGCCTCATATCTAAAGAAAGCTAAAACGAAAAAACTCGAACTCGTTTGGTGCGATCCCTGTATCGAAGGTCTGCTTTTAAAGATACTGAAGCCTGTTTTCAATTCATCAATTCACAAGACCTCGGAGTGCAAGAGATTATTTGAAGACAATTATTTGGATGCCAATGAGAAGTTGCTTCCAAAACAATACGAAAGATATTTCCCCCGCGGTCTTCTCGAAGACCGGCGGCATCAGGTTCCTGAACTGGAAAAAATTCTCATGTATCTGACGAATACCGCTTAATTTCGCGTCCTCCTGATATTATCTTACTACAAGATAATCATGTAGTCGCTCGGCCGCTCATCGTAGGTTTCAACGATGGGGTAAATTTCGGTCATAAGATAGTGGGATGATAACGCTTGATGTTATCGCCCGTCAGGATTTGGCATTTGCAATCATTTCTCGGCAGTCGATCCGCAGATCCGTATCAGCGCAGAACTCCCGAACCCATTTGTTGTGGTACTCTGCAAAATATTCGAGTTTTTCCAAAGCTTTCGGATCAAAAGATGAATCAACCATGTTCATTGTGACCGCTTTTTTGATATCACTCAGCACTTTCCGGGCATTATCAGCGGACAATGGGCGAAAAATGTTGTACAAATCGAAGCAGGACTTACCCTCGCTATCGCTGAACACAAATTCGCCAACGTCCAAGTTAGTTTGTTCCTTCAAGTAACGAACAAGACCCTCAGCGACAACAATCCTTGCGGTCTTCGCTTCCTTATGCTCCAAATCGACGGCATCGACAAGGGCCTTGCTGAACACAAATAGACACTGGGATCCGTCTTCTTCCCAATCTCGTTCATAATGAGGTCCTATTGTAATTGCCCCCCTGACAACCAAACCCATTTTACCGGTAAGTGTTGTACAGAACATCGAAATCAACCGGAAAAACAATGGACACAATACGTAAGTGGATGTCCTTCAACAACGTCGGTTTTTACAGCGGGAACCTCGGAAAGATTTAGCGAATACATGATTGAATCCGATATAAACCGAATCCGCAATGCCTTGAAAATATGTTGCCTACATTCTTCGTGAGCTGGATCATCAAAACCCCCTTTCTCTTTCAGGTCATTCAGATACTGAACGGACGTTTGAAAGATTTTTTCAATATTCCTTATAAGCGCTTCGTCGGTATGATGCCTGCAAACTGCTTTGCTGTACCCCAGAACATCCAGATAACAGAGAATCGTCATATCGTTCATCTGGTTCTCCTTAATTCATCAGCCAGCCGCCGCAGGAAGCACTTATGAAGAAAGCCGCCTCCCTGTCCCCTACAGGTGCCGGATCTCGTGCCCCGGAGGCGCCCGGCAATGTGCTCCGCCACGAGCCGTCGGTGGCACTGGGCGGGTTTGTCCTCGGCGCACAGCAGGCAGATCGGCCCCGGTTCCTTGCGGAGCGATGAGTTTTTCAGCGGATCCCGTGAGATCAAAAGCTCACCGAATTGTCTCTCGTATTCCGGCCAGGAGATCTTTTTCCCCTTGTAGCCGTCGAGGATCTCTTCCGTCGGCGCCAGTTCAGGATGGTGCTCGTAGGCGATCCCGACCAGGCCGAGGATATATTCCAGGTCGTCCTTCTTGGCGTATCCGGCGAGTTGTGACGTGTTGCGGAGACGGATGTCGATTACCTTCTTCACCTCCGCCGCCTGAAGCTTCCCGATAAACTGCCGCAGATTCTTTTTCGCAAACCCGATCGTGCAGACGACCATGTTCCCACCTCCCCGCTAAAAAGATATTCAACATTGTTCCGAACTCTGAGATTTACGGTACGGCACTCCCCAAGGCCAGTTTGCGCTCCAGGCGCTCCCGGCGGCGGTTGAGGTCGATGCGCTCCTCCGGCGTCAGGCGGCCGGCACAGGCGCACTCCGTCAGTTCCAGGGCTCGGGCGAAATCCCGCCGCCGGTGTTCCTGCCATTTGGCTAGTTCGACAAGGGCGAAGAGATCCCCCCCGTCGCGCCGCACCATCTCCTCCCAGATCGCCACCGCCGCCGGCCAGCGCCCCCCCCGCCGGTGGTGGAGGGAGAGCTCCCGGGCAGCCTCCCGCGCTGTTTCGGGACTGGCGCAGCCGCACAGAGGGTCCAGGAGACGGACGGCCTCGGCGTGGCGGTCCCGGGCCAGAAAGAGGCGCGCGGCGGCAAGGCGGTCGCCGGGGTGGCACCGGGAATTCTCCCCCGCAGGATCGATCAGCTCCGTCAGATGGGCGGCCAGGGCCGCCAAAGACAGGATGTCCAGGCGGTTGTGTTCGAAGACATCGGCCATGAGCCGCCCGTCGCGCCGACGGAGCCAGTCGAAGTAGCGCTGGGGGATCTCGCTCCCGGGGATGTCTCCCTCCCGCTCGAATCCGAGGAGCGCCGCCTCCAGGGCGCCCAGGCGGCGGTCGCTCAGACGATGGCTCAGCAGGCGCCGGGCGGGATGGAGGAGATCGAGATGGGGAAGCCCGGCAAGGGGATCCGGCAGGCGGTTCATGATGAAACGGGCGGCCAGGAGATTGGCGTCGAAGGCCTTGCCGTTGAAGCTGACCAGGAAACGGGCCTCCCGGAGGAGCTCCCCGGAGGTAGAGGAGCGTCGCCCGCTCCTCGGCGTAATCCCGGGCGAAGAGCTGCTCGGTCACGAAGGCATCCCTTTCGAACCAGCCGATCCCGATGAGAAAGGCGACCGTCCCTGTTCCGCCGGCAAGCCCGGTCGTCTCCGTATCGAGGAAGAAGGCCTGCCGGTAATCGAACCCCCTGCAGGTCCGGGTCGTTCGCCAGGACGGCGATCCGGCCCATGTCGAGGGGCGCCAAGTCCCGGATGCAGAACCGGCCGTGTCGCGACGAGCCTCCGGTCAGACGGCGGGCGCAGAAGAAGCGCCCCCCTTCGGTGACCCGCTCCTCGCCCGAAACCAGTTCCTCCAGGGGGACCCCCCGGCCCCGTCCGGCGGTTGGTGTCTCCGCCGTTCGTCCCTCCGGCCGCCGAGAAAGAACGGCTTCGATCCGATCCCGCAAGGCGCGGATCTCCCCCGCCCGCGCCCCGTCGCCGTGAAGAGCCGAGCCGCTTTCAATCTTCTTTTCGCCGGTGAGGCGCTCTAAACGATCCTTCGTGCCCATGTTCCATGTATGGATCAGGAGGTCAAACGGTGCAAGTATTATTTCGGCCCCAGTGGATATGTGGATATCGGACGGCGGAGGGACGATGTCCTCCGACTATTTCCCCTGAAGCAGGTCGAGAATCGCCAGGGCCGTATCCTTCGCCCGGGGACCGACCTCGAGGACCGGGCCGACGCACGACGGGCAGCCGCAGGCGCAGGCGCAGCCCTGGATGAGCTGCCGGGCCGATTTCAAGCAGGGCGTCGTGGCGCTCGAAGAGGAGCTCCGAGAAGCCGATCCCGCCGGGATAGGCGTCGAACAAAAAGATCGTCGGGTCGAAGGCGTCCGTCGTGGGGACGGCGCTCTCCTCCGCCCCCGGCGAGGTCGTGATCGTCCGCCAGTTCCGGTCCTTCCTGACGAACCACTCGCCGCTCTTGTCCCCGATCGCCCGGTCGATGTCGTGGAGGTCCGCCATCAGCATCATGGCGGCCAGGTGGTGGAGGCTGTAGGCGAGCCCCGCCAGGCCGTCGATGATCTCCTCCTGGTTGTAGGAAAGCGCGGCGAGGCGGTCCCGGGGGATCGTGAACCAGTAGCTCGTCGTGTGCATGTCCTTCTCCGGCAGGTTCACGTCGCCGTAGCCGAGGTTCTCCGAGGTGTAGAACTTGATCTTCTTGTAGCCGACCACCTTGCTCACCACCTGGACCTCCCCGTGCTCGACGAGGATCTCCTTCCCCGGCTTTTTCGCGAAGGCGTCGATCACCCGGACGTTGGTGTAGGTCATCGCGTCGGTGTAGTACTCCGCCTCGACCTTGTGGACGTAGGCGGTCTTCCGCTCCAGGTCGAGCTTGTCCACGTAGTACTGCTGGGACTCCACCATGTAGATCGCGTCGGTGTGGACGGCGGTAAAGGCGCTGTCCCAGTCCACCTCGGCGATCACCCGGTGGTTCCCCGCCTCGGTCGCATCCACGACGACGACGTTTTCGGGATTGATGCTCCGGAGGCTCACCTCGTCGGCGGGGTAGCTCTCCGCCGACCAGTGCCAGCGGGCGTCGACGCGGTGGAGGACCCCCTTCCGTTCGAGGTAGTCGAGGAGTTCCTCCAGGTTCTCCCCGCCGAAGTGCTCCCCCTTCTCGAACGGGAGCTCGAAGGCGGCGCTCTTGATATGGTGCAGGAGGATCAGCAGGTTGTCCGGGTTGACCCGGCAGAACTCCGGGGAGCGGGAGAAGAAGTAATCGGGGTTCTCCACGATGAACTGATCGAGCGGGGAGCTCCGGGCGATGAGGATCGCCAGGCTCTGCCCCGAACGCCGGCCCGCCCGCCCCGCCTGCTGCCAGGTGCTGGCGATCGAGCCCGGATAGCCGCAGAGGATCGCCGCCTCCATATCGCCGATGTCGATCCCCAGCTCCAGGGCGTTGGTCGCGACGACCCCCATCACCTCCCGGCTGCGGAGGCCCGCCTCGATCTGCCGGCGGAGATTGGGGAGGTACCCGCCGCGGTAGCCGGTGACGAACTGGGTATCCACCGGTTTCCCCTTCGAGAACTGATCCTTGAGGTACTTCGTCAGGACCTCGACGTTCAGGCGGCTGGTGGCAAAGACGATCGTCTGGATCGCGTTTTCGATGAGCTCCGCGGCGATCTTCCGGACCGGCGTCAGGGCGGACTGGCGGATGCCGAGCTCCCGGTTGACGATGGGGGGGTTGTAGAGGATGAAGGTCTTGGCCGCCGCCGGCGCCCCGCTCTCGGCGATGAGCGCGACGGAGCGCTCCAGGAGCCGCTCCGCGTGCTCCTTGGGGTTGGCGACCGTGGCCGAGCAGCAGATGAAGACCGGGTCCCGGCCGTAGAAGCGGCAGATCCGGACCAGACGCCGGAGCACGTTCGTCAGGTGGGAGCCGAAGACCCCCCGGTAGACGTGGAGCTCGTCGATCACCACATACTGGAGGTTCGCGAAGAGCTTCTGCCACTTGGTATGGTGGGGGAGGATCCCGGCGTGGAGCATGTCGGGGTTCGTGACGACGACGTGGCCCTGCCGGCGGATCGCCTGCCGGGCGTCGTCGGGGGTGTCCCCGTCGTAGGTGTAGGTCTTGATGTCGGCCTTCATCTCGCCGATCAGGCCGTGGATCTCGTGCATCTGGTCCTGGGCGAGGGCCTTCGTCGGGAAAAAGGTAGAGGGCGCGGGTCTCCGGCTCTTCGATGATCTTCTGCAGGACCGGGAGGTTGTAGCAGAGGGTCTTGCCGCTCGCCGTCGGGGTGACGAGAACGACGCTCTGCCCCTTGCGGACCAGATCCACCGCCTTCGCCTGGTGGCTGTAGAGCCGCCCGATCCCCCGTTCGGCGAGGACTTTTTTCAAAGAGGGGTGGACCCACGCCGGATATTCCGCAAATTCACCGGGGCGGGCGGGGATCTTCCGGATCGCCCGGACGTTCTCCATGAACCGCCGGTCCTTTTCGGCCCTCGCGAGCCACTCCTCCAACGTCAGCTTCGCCATGGCGGCACTCTACCCCTTTTCGGGGCAATAATCAATCGCCGCCAACGGAAGGAAACTCTTGGAAATCATTCAGGCAGGCGAAGGTAGCCCCCATGGGGTGAGCGCTGCATCGGCCATGGCATTCATCCATTCCGCGTCTTATTCAGCAGCGCCTCCAGCCGATCCATGCTCTCCCTGGTCTTCTTCCATTCCGCTCTTGAGCATGCCGTCACGATCCTCGACGGACTGGAAGACAATCTTGTCGTTCGTAACCGTCTTGCCGTCGCGCTCTTCGAGCGTAACTGTCTCCAGCGACACGTGGCCCGGCATGCCTTCCCATTCGAAGGTGTAGACAAGCCGTCTCGGAGGCATGCTTTCATGATATACGCCGTGAAATGCGAACTCATTGCCTTCCGGATCGCGCTGAACAAATCGCCAAAAGCCCCCCGGTTTTACCTCCATCTTGTCTACGGCGGTCGTGAAATTTCCCGGCCCCCACCATTTGGGGATACTCGCGGGATCGGTCAACGCCTTGAATACGCGTTCACGCGGCGCATCGAACGTTCGTCTGATGACGATATCCTGTTTCCCCGGCTCTGCGATAATTTCTGTCTCTGCCATAGTATTCCTCCTTTGGCGCGGGTTCACCTGACCGCAAGCCCCCGTTGAACAAACCACGCGGAGCTCTGCGGGAAACTGATGCGACCTGCGCGGAGGGGCAATCCTCCTTCATTTAACCGCGTCGAAGGCTTTCTTCAATTTCGCTTCAATGAACTTCCCGATCGGCTCGAGCTCCGGATTGTCGATCATCTTCATCGCGACCGTGGGCCTGATCGCCGAGATCACAGTTTTGCTCCCCTTCTCATAGACGATCACATTGCAGGGAAGCATCAGGCCGACGTTCTCTTCGGCGAGAATGGCCTTGTGGGCATTGGGCGGATTGCAGGCACCCAGAATGACATATTTCTTGAAATCGATGCCCAGCTTTTCCCTGAACTTCGCCTGAACATCGATCTCCGTGAGTATGCCGAATCCTTCTTTTTTCAACTCCTCGATTGCCGATTCCCTCACCCGTTCGAAGGGGACAGCCAGTTCCTTGGTAAATCCGTAGGTAATCATCGCATCCTCCTTCATTCTTTTCCTTAAACCCTTTTCAGCGCGGCGAGGACTGTCTCGGGGCTCATCGGCAACCTCCGCAGCCGTATCTTTGCCGCGCGGAAGACCGCATTGGCCACCGCCGGCGCCACCGGAGGCAAGCCCGGTTCTCCTATCCCGCCCCGATCTCCGTCGCTGGCGACGATGTGGACTTCAATCTCAGGAGTGTCCATGATCCTGAGTATCGGGTAGCTATCGTAATTCGATGATTTAACGCCGCCGGAGGAAAACTCCATTTTTTCCATCATCCCGGCGCTCAAACCCATGATGATCGCGCCTTCTATCTGTGCCTTGACGGTGTCGGGATTCACCACGGTGCCGCAGTCGACCGCACAGACAATCCGGTGGACCTTTATCCGACCGCTCTGCCTGTTCACCGAAACCTCCGCCACCTGTGCAATGTAAGTGTCGAACGAGAAGTGATGGGCAAGCCCCAGCGCCTCTCCTTTCCCGGGTGGTTTCCCCCAGCCGGATTTTTCGGCAGCCGTTTCGATCACGCGTCGCGCACGAGGGTTGTTTTTTAGGAGACCGAGACGAAACGCCAACGGGTCTTGTCCCGCTGCATCGGCCATTTCGTCCATGAAGGATTCCATGGTGAAGCCGTTGTGGGAATTTCCCACGGACCGCCAGAACCCGACGGGGACGGGTGTGTCGACTTTCACGTATTCCACCCGGACATTGGGAAACTCGTACGGACTCTCCGTTATGCCGTCGATGGCTGCGGGGTCCACCCCTTTTCCCATGCGCTGCGGCATGACGCGGGAAAAGATGGAGGAAACGGCGATCCGGTGGGACCAGGCGGTCAGCTTCCCCACCTCATCGAGACCGCCTTCGATCCTCGTGGCATTTCCGGGGCGGTAATAATCATTCCCGATGTCTTCTTCCCTATTCCAAATTACCTTTACCGGGCGTCCGGCCGCTTTTGACGCCTCGATCGCCTCCTCGACAAAGTCCGTTTCAAAGCGCCTTCCGAAACCGGTGCCGAGGAACGTGGTGTGCACGATGATCCGATTCGCCGTAAGCCCGGTCAATTTCTTTGCGATTTCGAGGACGCCCGTCTGGTTCTGTGTCGGCGCCCACACATCGCAGGAGTCTTTTTGAACAAAAGCCGTGCAGTTCATCGGTTCCATGTTCATATGGGACAGGTAGGGCAACAGATAAACCGCCTCGACCTTTTTTGCCGATGTCCTTAGCGCCGCCTTGGCGTCTCCCTCGTTTTTTGCGAGCAGCCCCTCCCTGTCGAGATGGGCGATAAAATCCCTTTCGAGACTATCGTTATCCAGCGAGGGTCGGACACCTGCGCTCCATTTGGCATTGAGGGAGTTCTTGCCTTCCCAGGCTGCGGCGAGCGTATCGGCACAAACGGCGATGCCCCGGTCGATACGGGCTACCTTCCGCACGCCGGGGATTTTCCCGGCGGCATCGGCGTCGTAGGAAACGATCGTCGCTCCGAAAGTGGGCGGTCGTTCAACCGTCCCGTAGAGCATGTTCTTTACCTGGACATCGATGCCGAATACGGCTTTCCCGCTGATTTTCCCGGGGATGTCCGGGCGCAGGGCGGGGGTGCCGATGAGCGTGAACTGGCTTGGCTTCTTCAACTGCGGCTTTTGCGGCATAGGGAAACGGGACGCCTTTGCAGCAAGATTCCCGTACGTGAGAGTTTTCCCATTCTTCCTGTTTTTCACCGTGTTTTTTGCAGTCTCGCAATCACCTTCGGAGAGACCCCACTGTTCGGCGGCTGCTTTCACCAGCATCTCCCTGGCGACCGCCGCAGCTTCCCGCAGGGGGGTATACATATGCCGTATACTTGTGCTCCCTCCTGTTGCCTGCATGCTCCAGACAGGGTCCTTGTACTGGTTCCCCG
This sequence comes from uncultured delta proteobacterium, assembly GCA_963817385.1. GTDB lineage: Bacteria > Desulfobacterota > Syntrophia > Syntrophales > UBA5619 > JAKAFS01. Next base: position 32,821 of record CAWFOM010000004.1, on the reverse strand, counting down.
CAAGCGCCACCTCTATCTTTACCCGTGCCCAATCGGCGTCAAGCTCATCGGCCATTATCATTGGCAGGGACGTGTGCACCCCTTGCCCCATCTCGGACTTATTTACAAAAATAATCACGTCGTTTCCGGGTGTTATTCGCAGCCATGCACTCGGTGCAAAGGGGGCCGTCTTTTCTTTTCCCGAGGCGGCAAACAGGCGATGGCCGAACGGCGTGACGGAAACCGCGATTGTCAAGCCCGCACCGACAAGGGATGTCTGTAAAAATTTCCGTCTCGACATTGTCCGTTTCATCGCTTTTTCCCCTCCTTTGCTGCCGTCTTGATCGCGGCTTTGATCCGTGGATAGGTGGAACAGCGGCAGATATTCCCGTTCATATAGTCCATGATTTCTTCGTCGGTCGGGTTCGGTTTTTCCACAAGCAATGCCGCGGCCTGCATGATCTGGCCCGGCTGGCAGTAGCCGCACTGCGGGACCTGCTCTTTGAGCCACGCCTTTTTTACCGGATGATTTTCGGGCAGACCTTCTATGGTCGTTATCTTCTTTCCCTGGGCCTGGCCCACCGGTATCTGACAGGACCTTTCCGCTTTTCCATCGATATGCACCGTGCAGGCGCCACACAAACCCATGCCGCATCCGAACTTGGTGCCCGTAAGCTTCAGATGTTCCCGAATCACCCATAACAGAGGCACGTCCGGATTCACGCTCAGCGTGTATTCCTTTCTATTGATGTTGAGTTTTGTCATACGCCCCTCCTCTTTTATTTACGTTCCGTCGCCGTGAAAACCTCCGTTGCCGGGAAGATCATTCCCGGCTCCGCCTTCATGAATCCCTCCCCACACATCGACCCCGTTCAATGCATCACGGCGTCCCCTTTTCGCTCAGAAGAAGACGGCGCTTGCTTTTTCGTAAGGATACTTCCGTGTGAGAGTGCGGAAATCGTCAGTGCATACCGGCTCATGTTCCGGGTCAATGTACTGTCGGGGTCAGCGGAGATGTGTGAGCGCCGCTGTTTCTTTCTCTCATAGTGTATGGTGTGTGCCGATGGAAATAAATGAGGATTGAATGGAAGCTTTATGATAGGCAATATCTCAGAATCGCCTCCGATTTCGACGCCATACAGGGTGATAATATTTCCTTGACTTGAGGCATTGGAAGATTTGTAATATCAGCGCGCCAGAGATTGCTTCGTTGCATTTTTAGTGAATAACCTTTTTGTCTTACTCTTACGTTATCAACGAAATGGACAGGCTATGGTAGACGTTGGAGAGTCTCTGAAAGAACGAGCAGAACTGTTGGAAGGGACCGAATGGACTGAAGATCTCTCATGGAAGGAAATAGAAAATTTTGTCCGATATCTGGACACTTCCCGGATAGAGAAAGACAAGCCAGTATTCTATGAGGGGGCGCGGGAAGCCTATATGTGCATTGTTGTTAAGGGAAGTGTCAAAGTCAAGAAGCAAAACGAAAAGAATCAAGGAAAGACGTTATCGGTAATTACCAAAGGTAAAACATTTGGCGAGATGGTACTCTTTGACGGTGAGCCGAGATCTGCAACGATCGTCTCAGCGGATAAAACGGTGTTGCTGATTCTAACCAGGGAGAATCTCGATCGCTTAATAAGAGAAGCCCCTGGCCTTGCGGCCAAGATATTGCTTAAGCTGGGTAAGTTGTTAAGCCAAAGACTTCGTATTACCAGCGGGAGGCTTGTTGATCTTATCGACTGAGAGTTTATCCCAGAAAAAAGTCTATAGTTGTCCACCGACCTGTCAGGTCTGCTGCATATCCGCGGAGATCGCTTGAACGGCCTCCACGATCTGTATCATGATCAGGCTCATGCCATCGGATTTCATACCCAGCATTGCCATGACCTCCTGGTCCATGTGATACTGCATGCCATCAAGGCCGGTGCCCATACCGCTCATGAGTGCTATGATATCAGCCATGTGAACGATATAGGCCAATTGACTCCCGTTGGACGCCGCAGGACAGTGGTGGTGGCGGATGGCCGTCGCAAGGTCTTGGGGCACATGCCAGTTCGTGCACAGCTCAGCGGCCATCTCCCCGTGATCAAACCCCAGAATCTCCTTTTCAGCACTGAGAAAGGACTCCTTTCCACCAGCCAGGAAGGTCGTGAAGAGATCTTTTCTCTCCAGGACGTAGGGATCTAAAACAAGTTTTCCCACATCATGGATCAAACCGGCGGAAAAGGCATCGTTTGCGATACCGGGATTTTTCAAGGCGGCGATGATTTTTGAGCCGAAGGCTACCGCCAGGGAATGCTTCCAGAGGTCCCCCGTTTCCAACTCATACCCTTCCATCCGGTGGCCCAAAGCCTTGGTACTCCATGCCATGACGACGAGCTCTTCAAGGACTTTCAAGCCCAATATCGTTGAAGCATGCTTGATGGAGGAGACTTTGCCGCTCAGGCCGTAGTAAGGGGAATTAGCCATCCTGAGGACGCGGGTGGCAATCGCTTGATCCATTTCCATCACCCGTGCCAGGTCTTCAAAACTCGCATTTGGGTCTTTGATGATCTCATGGGCCCTGAGCGTAGTCTGGGGCATGGGCGGAATATCCTTGGCCGTCTGGAGGATCTTCTTCATCAGCTTTTCGCCGCTGGGCAATGCTTCAGCCTCACGAGCAGTCCGAACGCCGGCTCCCCCGCCCCTTTTTGCCGCCTTCTGGCGCGGGGTTGGCTCTGCTCCGGAAAGTTGTGAGCGAAGATCAACCTCGATCATAGCCTTGCAGATGGGGCAGGGTAAGGCAATGCTCTCCGTCTTGGGGAGCCGTTCGTCGGGGATGTTGAACGACCTGCGGCATGTGGAGCATATTATTTTCAAGGCTGACTCCCTTCTCAAGAGATCTCAGGTGATCTTGATTTTTCCGGCATCGATATCCAAGATCATGCACCGCATCTTGTTACCGCCCGTCTGTTCCAGTGTGACCCGAAGGCTGGCGTGCTTCAAGGCCTCCTTGGTGGCATCGACGATGTCCTTTGGGGAATTCGATTCCGTTTGGCCCCCCATCATGCTGGCGCCACCCGCAATAGCCACTGAAAAGGGGGGGGTTCCTCCTTTTTGGCCGATCTCGGTCAGGGCCTGAGGAATTGCCGTGTTGGCAAACATGAAGCTATTCGTGGGTTTGAGGCTGCCCGAATTGGCGGCGAGAATATGAAGCCCCGTCCCTATACGGCGCGCATTGTCATAGATGATAATCCCGACGCCCGAACCGATGCGATCGATCTTCAACAGCCCTGAATTTGCGACAACACAACGAAGCAGCGAGACGCTTATCTCCGACATTGGCACGGCACCTCGTATAATTTTTCGCCGTTATCGACTTGAGTAGGTTCGTCTCCCCCTATGGTATACAGGTTAAAAAGAGTGAACGATCACGATCATATTTGCAAACGGATACGAATTCTCTTGATACGGACAAAGGGTATGAAAAAAGGTCAGGCATGTCAAGGTGATTTTATTGCATGGGATCAAAGTGCCGAGATGGCGGCGGCGGCGTCAAAACCGCTTTTCACGCAGTCGCCGATGCCGATGCCGCGATAGCTGCTGCCGATGAGAAAAAGGCCTGGGTGCTCTTTTCGTTTTTCGTCGATGGCCGCGATGCGCTCCAGATGGCCGACGGTATATTTCGGCATCCCCTGAAACCAGCGGTATGCCCTGGAAAATACCGGTTCCGCCGTGAGGCCGATGATCTCGCGCAGCTCTTCACGGACGGTGGTTACCAGCTCCGCGTCGTTCAGGGAGACGAGCTCCTCGTGATGGCCGCCGCCGACAAAACTCCTGATGAGCAGGGTGTCATCCGGCGCCCGGTGGGACCATTTTACCGAACTCCAGGTGCAGGCGTTTATCCTGCGGTTCTCGATGCGGGGGATGATGAATCCGAAGCCGGGCAGGGGTTTTTGAAGGTCGGCTTTCCGGAAGGCGATGGAAACGGTTGCCGATGAGGACCAGGCGATGGCGGATAACCGGTCGCCAAGCTCTCGATCCATATCACCGATGAGCTCCTTGGTCACATAAGACGGCGTGGCGAGGACAACCGCATCGAAGTCGGCAGTCGTTCCGTCGCCGAATGTCAGGCGATAGCCGCCTTCCCGCTCCGCCACGGAGACCACGGCCGTTCCGGTCCTGATCCGTTCGGCGCCTATGTACGACACGCACCCCTGCGCCAGCTCCTGCATGCCCGCTTTGAGCGACATGAAATAGGTCATCGGGGGGCCCGTCGGGTTTGGGGCCGGCCGGTTTTTCATCGCCGCGACCATGCTTTTGATCAGGCTCCCGGATTTGCGCTCCATCTCGACGAAACGGGGGAAGGTGGCCAGCACGCTCATATTGTCCGGATTGGAGGTGTGAATGCCAGCCACCAGCGGCTCCGCGATCTTTTCCAGACACTCCCGGCCCAGCCGGCGCGTGACGAATTCGGCGAGGCTTTCGTCTTTCAGATCGCCCCGGGGAGGGACGAAGAGTTCCATGCCCATCCGCAGCTTGCCCGGCCAGGAGATGAGGCCGGACCTGGCGAGCGGCATGATCATGATGGGCACCATGAGCATGACCCCCTCCGGAAGCGGGTGGAGGCGCCCCCCGGAGAAGATGAAGGTGCCCTTGTGCTCGTCGTTCGAACAGAGCATCTCGCCGGCAAGCCCCACTTTTTTTATCAGTTGAACCGACCAGTATTTCTCCGGAAGATAGCTGTCGGGTCCGCCTTCAACGGTGAACCCGCCGATTTTTTCCGTGCAGAGCTTACCCCCGACGGCGTTTTCCTTTTCGAAGAGGACAAAATCCGATCCCATTTCTTTCAGATCGACGGCGCAGGCAAGGGCGGAGATGCCCCCGCCGATGATGGCTGTTTTTTTCATTCCTGAGCTGCTATCGTTCATCTCAAGTCAACCTTGGTTACGATCTCCTTCAGGGCCTTGATGAAGGGCGCACCGGTATTGAGGGACGCTATGCGCCGGAACGAGAGGCCCTTTTCTAATGCGTACTGCCGGTGGGTGATATCGATATCGTAGAGCGTCTCGATGTGGTCGGCGGTGAACCCGATCGGGACCTGGATGAGACGGTTGAAACCCGCCGCGGCGATGGCGTCGATTCGTTCCTCGACGGTAGGGGTTATCCAGGGTTCCTTCGCGTTACCCGGGATGCTCTGCCATCCGAGTGCATGGTTTCTGATACCGGCCCGTGAGGAGACCAGCGCAACGGTTTCCTCGATCTGTTGCCGGTACGGCTCGCCGGAGTACTTCATCGGCAGGCTGTGAGCCGAAAAGAGGTAAAACGCCCGTTCATCGAACGCATCGCCGCGGATCGCCTCCACCCAGCTTTCGATGAAAAGCGGCTCCTGATACCAGCTGTGGATAAATGCCACCGGCATGGGAGGAGGTTTCTTCTCGATATGGCTCTTGGCGACGTCGATATAATTCCCCGTGGTGACGCTCGTGTAAAAGGGGGAGAGCAGGAGAACGAGGATCCGCGCCGGTCCCGCCGCCGCTGTGCTATCCAGGACATCCTCAATGAACGGCCGCGAATACCGAAACGCGGGAACGCAGAGGTACTGACTGCCGAGCGATTCATTCAACGCCTTTGCCTGCTGATCGGTGATGCGGGCCAGCGGAGAAAAACCGCCGATTTGCCGGTATCGCCCGATGACGGCGTTCATGGCCGGCGGGGGAAGTTCCCTGCCGATGAATCGGTTTATGAACTCCGGGATTTCCTCCAGGCTGCTCGGGCCGCCGAGAGTCACAAGGATTACGGCGGTCTTCATTTCCTTTCACTCAACTCGTGGACGAGATCGATCATGTATTTCGCGTTATCGGGAGGCACGGTCGGCAGGATGCCGTGGCCGAGGTTGAAGATGTGGCCGCTGCGGTTCCCCACCCTCGCCAGGATCTCCGCTACCCGCCGTTTGATGTATTCCCGCGAGCCGTACAGGGCAACCGGGTCGAGGTTTCCCTGGATGCACGGCTCATGGTTCAGCACCTTCCACGCCGCGTCGATGTCCATTCGCCAGTCCAGTCCGAGCACATCGCCTCCCGCCTCTCTGATCAGCGGCAGCAGATGCGACGCGCCGAAGGCAAAATGGATATGCGGCACCGACTTGTCCAGGGATGCCATCAGCCGCCTCTGGTGGCGCAGCACGAACTCCCGGTAATCGGCCGATGAGAGGCATCCGACCCAGCTGTCGAACACCTGGACGGCCTGGACGCCTGCCTTGATCTGGTCATTGAGGTAAACGGCCACCATGTCGGTAAGCTTATCCATCAGCAGATGCCAGGTATCGGGTTCCTGATACATCATGGATTTGGTGAATACATAGTTCCTTGAGCCGCCCCCCTCGGTGAGGTAGCTTGCCAGGGTGAACGGCGCGCCGGAGAAACCGATCAGGGGTACCGTGCCGTTCAACTCGCGCTTCACCATCCGGATGGCGTCCATCAGATACGCCATCTCCTCCATGGGGTTGATGGCCCGCATCTTTTCCACATCTTTTCGTGTTCGTACGGTGTTGTTTATCCGGGGGCCCTCATCCTTGGTGAATTCGAAATCGATCCCCATTTTTTCCAGGGGCAGCAGAATATCGGCAAAAATGATTGCGGCATCGAGTTCAAAACGACGAACCGGCTGCATGGTTAATTCCGCCGCGAGTTCCGGTGTCTTGCATACTTCGATAAAGCTGTGCTTGGCCCGCACCGCACGGTATTCATCGAGATACCTGCCTGCCTGCCTCATGATCCATACGGGCGTGCAGTCAACGCTCTCTTTTTTGCATGCTTTCAGAAACCGGTCGGCTCGTGACATATACGGTGATCTCCTTGATAAATTGAGTGTTGTATATAAACCAGATGGCGTTAAAAAGAAAGGAGTTTAGGAATTAATGGCGTTATCACGCGCCGGCAGATCGAAGAAGTCAGGCGGACGGCATCATCCCCGTGGACATATCGGCATCTCTCGCTCGCGGGATGGGGCCGCAACAGGAAGGCGGGCAGCGAAAGGAGAAGGGGAGAATAGCGGGAGGATCAGCACGGGATCACCGGATGGCGAGGAGCTCCACCTCGAAGATGACCGCCGAATTCGGCCCGATGCCGCTGCTCGTTCCCTTCTCTCCGTAAGCGAGCTCGGGCGGGATGAAGAGCTCCCACTTCGAGCCCACGGGCATGAGCTTCAGCGCCTCGGTCAAGCCGGCGATGAGTCCCGCGACCCTCATAGTGGCAGGCTTCCCGGTCCGATAGGAGCTGGCAATCTCTACCCCGTTGACGAGGGTAACCCGGAACCGGCACTCGACCGTGTCTGCGTCCGTCGGTTTCCTGCCGTTACCCGCCTTGAGGATCTTGTACTGAAGCCCGCTCGGCAGGGTCACGACGCCTTCCTGCGTTTTATTTTCCGCCAGGAACTCCTCGCCCATCTTCCTGTTCTCTTCGGCCGCCCGGTTCATGGCCTGCTCGAGCTTCCGCGCCTGCTCGTCATGAAATGTGCTCAGGGTTTCCCGGAGTTCATCTTCGGTCATGAGGAGCTTCCCTCTCGCGACCTCGTCCCGGATCCCCTTCACCAGGAGGTCCGCGTCAAACTCGATCCCCGACCGCAGGAAGTTTCTCGCAACGTCAACCCCGAGTCCGTAGCTCACCTTCTCCTTATATGTCTTGAGAACCATCGTCTCCGCGGCGCCCGCCTGAGCAGTGAGCAGTATAACTCCCAAAACCACCATCAATCTGAGTGACATCATTCACCCATCCTTTCTGAAAATCGCCGCTCCAGGAGAACCCACTTCCCGGCGAAATACGTTCCCGCCCATCCGGTCCTTCGGGGATAAGGTATCCGTGGTGCGGGTAAACCCCAACCACGAAATGATAGACTCGGCGGCAGTACCCCCCACGAGATGCGCTCCGTCACCGTCGGCCTGCTTCACGGGCCGACGGCGAGATCGAGGGTATGCAGCCCGGTATTCCCCGCCGGGTCGACCGCGATGACCTGTAGCCCGGTTTTGATCGGTCCGGAGGGAGCAACGGTCCGGCCTTCGAATCGGCTCGGCACTCCGGCGTATTTCAGGGGAAATTTTCCTGAAACCCGATCCCCCTGGACCCATTGTCCCCACACGGCGAGCTTGTCCGAATCCCAGAGACCTCCGGGAGTAAAGGGACACCCTCAGAGCATCTTGATTTCCGCCTCGACCCGGACCTCCTCGCCTTTTTTGAGCGCGCCGTCGGCGGCGGGGTGCACGATATTGACGATCAACCCGTCCAGTTCGATGATGACCCCCTCCCCTGCGATATCCTTGCCGGGGATCAGGGTAAGGGTCTTGGCGCCGCGTTGCAGCGCCTGGGGAAAGGCAAGGGGGGCTTCCGTGCGGATTTCGACCCTTGTCGGCCGCTCCAGCGGGATTTCCGCCAGGAAAAAGGCCGCGCCCGGTGTTCCGTAGACGGTTGTACCCCGCTTACGGGGCTGGAGCATGATCCGGTCGGTATCCCCCGTGCCGCCCTCCTGCCTGCCCTGGGCGAGAGTTTCCCCGGTCTCGGCATTCACGATCCGAACCGAGGCTCCGCCCACGCCCGAGCCGATCACCTTGGCATCCTTGGAAACAACACGGACCAGAATCTTCGTGGGAATGCCTCCGCCGGAAAAGGCCTGAGCGGCGGCGAGAAACACCCCGGGAATCAAAATCAAGGGGATGAGACTGTTCCGAAACATCCGGTCACCTCCACCATTCCAGAAATTTAGGGACGGATAAACCTGCCCGGCAACAACCTGCATCCGCACTCACAGCAGGTTGTTGAGGCCCAGAAATAGCTGCACCAAGTACGCGCTCAGGCTGGCCAGGCCCAGCAGGAAATGAGGGGTTCGCCAGGAAGAAACGGGGCCTTTGATCTTTCGGGAGACGAGGAACGTGGTCACCAGGAGGATGACGATCGACAATCCCATGAGGTGATGGACGCGATACTCAAAAAAATGCCCTTTATCGATATAGATCAGCGTCGCGCCCGCCACATACCCCAGGATGCCCAAAAGCGCCAGGACGGGGCCGTTACCCCGGTGCCGCTTGATGATGCCGAAGTCCTTGGCGCCCCCGCTCCTTCCCGCTTTCCTGATCTTCAGCCCGAGCCATCCCTGATACAGGAAGGCAAGGGCGACCAGGGTGTTGTAGGCGCCGTGCATGATCCTGAGGAGGTCTATCCATTCCCTGGCGATCATCAATCCCGCACGTCCAGCGTTCCGGTCATCCCCTTGTCCTGGTGGCTTTCGAAAAAGAGGAGCTTCTTATCGCAGGTAAAGGAGTATGTTCCGGTTTTCGTGGGGGTGAATTTAATGATTTCGGGCGTCTCCTTCAACTCCTGCCGGAAGTCGATCCCCGCCTCGGGGGCCTTCAGCACGATGTCGTGGGGGATCATACCGGATTCCTTCCTGATCTTCAATTCCACCGGCACGTTCACCTTTACGATGATGTAATTGGGATTGAAGAAATAGGACCCCGCGAGAATCTCCACCCGCTGGACACCGTCCGGATCCGCCTTGGCCATGAATTCTTTTTTTTCAGCGGCCGCCGCGCTCATGGTGAACAGAAAAAGAATCGCCAGCACCGTCCATGCATATCTGAATGATCTCATCGTCACCTCCTTGAAAAAACACGTTTTCTGATCGATTGCACTGTCACGGGTATCATCTTAATCTTCCGATTAGATACTCAACGACAAAACCCATCAACGCACGAAGTGATTCCATGAATCTGATTTTACCAGAGATTATTTCCGGTGCAACCAGATTCATCACTTTTTTTCAATCAGAATATCGGCAGCCATCTGAAGTTCGGAAACATCGGTGAGAAAAAAATCCCGGTTTCAGACCAAGCAGGTTTGCGGCGCCACCGCCTCAAGGATCATTTCCTCGGCCGGATAGGGTGCGAGAAGCGGCAGGAGCCGGGCGGGGTTGCGGACTAAAGGGTCGAGCCAGAGGGCCATCGCCTCACCCGAGAGGATGACGGGCATCCGGTCGTGGACGGAGGCAACCAGGGCATTGGATTCGGTCGTGATGATCGTGCAAGTGCTGAGAGGCTCCCCCGCCTCCGATCGCCATGTCTCGTAAAGGCCGGCGAAACCGAAGAGCTCCCCCGAGCGGAGACGAAAACGGACTGCCGTGCGATGCCCCTTCTCTCCTGTCCAGTCATAAAAGCCATCGGCCGGGATCAGGCAACGGCGTCTCTGGAACGCCTCCCGGAAGCTCGGCTTCTCAGCCAGTGTCTCAGCCCGGGCGTTGATCATCTTCCGGCCTATGGCCGGGTCCTTCGCCCAGGAGGGGATGAGGCCCCAGCGGAAGGAGACGAGGCGGTTTTGTCCCTCGCGGATCACCGCCGGGATGGCCTGTCCCGGCTTGAGATCCCCCACGGGGAGTGAGGTAAGGGCCGTCTGACCCACGTCAAAATGCTCCACGATCGCCGACAGGTCGGTCAAGAGAATAAATCGTCCGCACATGCCATCACCATTGCCTGACCGGTTGCCCTTCCCCCGATCCCACCCGCGCCTGAAGAGTCAAAGCCGACTCCGCTCGATATTCTTCCCCGCCTTCCGGACACGAGCGGTCAGGGGTGATTAAGCGCCCGGACGACAAGCCAGATCAGAAGAGCCGCGGTAATGATCCAGATCGCGACGATTACCGCGGCAGCGATCTTTCCTGCCCGCGTTACCCGCCCGACCATCTCCTCCGATCTCCGACGACACTCCGCAAGGACGTCAGCCGGGATCATCCGGATGACGAGCATGATCCCCAGCGGGATGAGGACCAAGTCATCCAGGTATCCCAGAACGGGGATGAAATCCGGGATCAGATCGATCGGGGAGAGGGCGTAGCCGACGATGATCAGGGCAAGGGCTTTCGCATACCAAGGGACACGCGGATGGCGGCAAGCGAAATAAAGGGTGAAGGTCTCCTTTTTCAAGGCCTGCACGCTTTCTTTCCAGGAATCGACCGATCTCATGAGGGCTTCTCCGCTTCGGGCCCCTTCTCATCCCCGGACCTTCCGGTCAGATGCACAAGGGTGACTTCCGGCGGGGCATTGATGCGCACCGGGGTGAACGTCGTTCCGATCCCCCGGCTGACGTAGAGCCGTGAGGCCCCGATCCGGTAAAGCCCCTCGGGATAGGGCGTCCGGAGGTGCGCCAGACTGACACCCGCTCCCGGCCAGCCCAGTTTGATCTGCCCCCCGTGATAGTGACCCGACATCGTGAGCGAAATGCCGCGCAGGGCCGCCCGGGGGAAGATCTCAGGCCGGTGCGACAGGAGGATCGTCGGGATTGCAGGATCAAGCCCCCCGAGGGCGGCATCGAGATCGGCGTTCCCGTTGCGTAGATCGTCGATACCGGCCACGGCGACAAGACCGTTCGCAGTCCTGATTACCCGATGCTCGTTCTGCAAGAGCGGCACCCCGTGCTTTTGGAAGATCGCCTGCAGCTCCTCCATCCCCGCGTACCAGTGTTCGTGATTCCCCAGGGTGGCAAAGGTTCCGTAACGGGCACGGATGCGGGTCATCTCTTCCAAACACCCCGGCAGAAACGCGATCGAGTTCGAAATGTAATCCCCGGTAAGGAAGAACAGATCCGGCTTCAGTGCGATGGCTTGCTCGACATAGTGCCGCATCTGCCGGCGATTCATGTAAATGCCGGCATGGATGTCGGTGAGCTGGACGACACGGAGCGGGCATCCGAAGGGCAGCGTTGTCTCCCGGACATCGCCGTTTCTTCCGGCATAGGCGGCGCCGTACCCGCACACAAGCAGAGGAACCGCAAACAGGCCGCCCGATGCCGCTTGAAGGAAGATCCTGCGGCCATGGCTGACCGGCGCGGATCCCGGCCGTTCGGCCACCCTGCGGCCGTGGCGGAGGAACAGTTCTGCCAGCCGGCCGGCTCCCTGTCCGAGTAAAAGGAGGAGCGCGGAGAAGATCGACCCCACGCTCCATACGGCCGGCGGATAGAAGAGACCGACCTGGGCCGCCGTGGGCGGATAGACCCACGGGATGGGCCGGTAGAGAATCACCAGGTTCGCGGCGAAAAAAACGATCAGGAAAACGCCGACGGTTTTAACGGCCCGGGACTTGAAGCGCCCGGAGCGCCCGGAGGAGCGGATCGCGCGCCGGGCGCGGAAGAAGAGATAGAGCTGGGAGAGCACCGCCAGGGTCAGGATCGTCCACCGAAAGGCTCCAAACGGCAGTCCAGGGATCATAAGAAAATTTCAAGCACGCACGATGTGATCCTGCGCCCGCCGCATCCCGGTGAGAAAGAAGGTCGCTTCATTTCACCGCAGCCTGTCGGGATCCCTGCACAAAGACGATGAGCGCCATAAGCAGGGCGATAAACATTGCCGCGCCTCCGATCCATTTGATCGGGTAGATGATCTGGCTGGGAGCGGTCACGGTGAACCACCGGCACCAGAAGACGACCGTATCGCGGATGGGATAAAGCACCACGCCCGCAACCGCAAGCCACGAAGCCCAGGTGCGTAACGTCAGGTTCGCCCCGCGTTGGAGCCCGACGATGACGCCGATCGCGATGTTGAACAACGCGAACATCCAGGCGTACAGACGCATGTTATAGCCGGCCTCCCGGCCGGCATTCGACACCCGGACATAGGAAACCGGGTAATAATTCGTGAAATAAAGACCCCCGGTGCGGTAGGCCGGGCCTCGCTTCATGTCGACCACCTGATGATCGAGCAGGTTCGCGGACCCCTTCGTATCGATCACGACGGCCGCCGCCTTATCGTGGAACTGGTGCATCGAGGTTGTTCGTTCGATGAAGACCGTCATCGAGAAATAGATCAGGATCACCAAAAATCCCACGACCACATTTTTGTTACCCAGCGAAAGGTTCATGGCATCCTCCCGGAAAATGGTCCGCAGGGACCGTTGATTGAACTGAATTGACAGGGAATTTGCGCGCACGCAAGAAAAGGCTACGGAGAACGGCTCTTTATGTCAAGAAGTTTTTTCCGTACTCAGGAATCCGCCTCCAGGAAGGAGACGATCGCGTTTTTCACGCACTCCCGCCACGATCGTCACGAGGCGAATATGAAGATTGCTCTTTACACGGCTCTACAAAAAATCAGTATCCACAGGAAGTGGGCGGTGGGGTTAATTTCGTCCGGTTGCGTCGACACGTTCAATGCCCTCTTATTCTTCAGGAGAAGCAGGGCTCACTGTCCGGAGATCATCAGAGCAAGGGCATGCTCAGCGCTGTGATGCGACGGGAATCCGGTCGTTATCCTTAAAAGACAGGAAGCAGGCCGGATTCCCTCAGACAGGTTCTCCTACTCGGACCCATAATAGGTAATCCCCCACCAGTCCTCTTCCTTGGACAGCTGGGCTTCCTTGGGCGAGATTTGCTTATATCCCCAGGCGCTGAATATCCAGTGCGCCCCATCCCGGTACATGGTGTTGTGCTCATAGAATCCCGATTCCCTTGCCGCCGCGCAACCGGCGAGAAAAAGCACCCCCATCAGAACAACAACGAGTTTTTTCATATTTTCCTCCATTCATTAAAGTGTTTTAACTGCGCTGCTTCGGAGCGTGTTCAACTCCTGCAACTTCATCCCGGCCCCATTTTACCTACTCGTTTTGAAAAGCCTATGGCATATCAAGGCCAAACACAATGTGGATTGAATATACACTTTTTAGTAGGAGAAATCTACCCCTAACAGGTTGTTGAAAAACTCTTTCATATAATTTGTCGGAAAAATGGTGTTTCTATTTACAGAGGTTGACATGGATACCTTCTTTACTTGGTACTGTATGAGACCAATTCGAAGTCATCAAACCACTTGATAGTATAGACTGATCGCTTGATGAAGTTCTTTACATCTGGAGACCACCACATGTCGCAACTCCCGGACCATGGTGTGTCGAGATAATGCTGAAACAATCTTATTTTGAAGGCTCTAAAAATGCCTGCGGTAACAGTGACTTCTTCAAATGCTACTATACTGAAAGAATTTGAAGCTGTCCTCAATAAACCAGTCGACACTTCTCGCAGGGTAGTTGTTTGGTCCCACTTTTTTCCGACCTTTAGTGGAAAATCAAGAAGTTTCATGCCGACATATCCTCCGGTTGACCTGCCGTTGGCATCAAGAACTCTCACGGTGGCATAATTTCTGTCTCGATAGTATCGGCAGTTCTGGCACCAACTAGTAATAGTGGAAGTCGTCACTAACAATTCGTTTTCATAGCCGAGCACCTCTTCAAAGTAGCCATTGGTGTAATTCCAGCGGTCACCTGATTTGTATTCAGGTACCTCGATGACGACGTTTTCTGCATTCGGAATGGGTTTTATGTTTACGGTGGAATTGCATGCGGTTAAAAGGACAAGAGAAAGCACGATTGATGAGATCTGTGCTACTCGAGACATATCTTACCTCCTAACAATGTTTATTGGATCGGTATAAAACCCCTCGACTTATTTATCAGCAATAAAAACCCCCTTTCTTTTATGCATGAGACGGGGTATTTGCCAAGTCAGTCTATATTTCCCTCCAAGATATTTATACAGGATTGAACGTATTCAACTGCTATTATATTCTTTATTTTACTATCACGGTTTTCGTTTGAAAGCTACAAGATCAAGCAAAATATCAACTTATTTCTTTAAGGAAGTTACAAAACCCCCCGATCATCAGAAAAATCACGCTCCGAAAAGTGCGCATTTCATTTGGTATTCAATCACGCATGAATCCCGCAGCCGCTCCTTGACGATTTCGCCGATCATCGTCTCGTTCGTGCTTCTTTGATAAGTCGTGGCCGTGTCGAGGAGAACCATGCCGGCATTCAAGGCGGCCCGAACAAGATTGGGATTGCTGGAATTCATGACCCCATGTTGATCGCCGGAAGCTTTATTCCCGTTTTTCCCAGGGTGCGATAGATGAACTTTTGCTTCTTTAGCGGTTTTTTCGTCGTTTCTTCCGGCTTTTTTCATTGGCAGAGAGGAAGAAAAATCCGCCAAATCCGGCAGCCGTCGCCTTCATAAAATCCCTTCTGGCCATTCCATTGTCGGCCATATGAAGTTCCTCCCTGTTTAGAAAATAGGCGCGCCCGGATTTTCAGGTACAAAATAATAGCACGGAGGAACGGCCGGGGGAAGGGAATTTCAACGGAGGGACATCGAGTGCCTCCTCAATGACGATGGTGTTGGCATTCTTCCCCAGTGGCGCCAGGATCTGCTCCGCCTTTTTCCGGACGAACCGGATGTCCGCGCGGGATCGATGAACGGCGAACGCGACCTGGAGGGAAGCTGAAAAGTGTGCTACCAGCCGCCGCCGCCGCCTCCCCCGCCGCCGCCGCCGGACGAACCTCCGCCTCCGCCGCTGCTGCTTCCCGATCCCGACCCCGGTGCGGTCGAGGAAGAGGAGATGGCGTTACTCAAAGAGCTGCCCACCTCACCCGCGAAACTGCCCATTCGTGTGCTGTCGAACGTCGAACCCGAGTACCACACGGGCTGATAGCCGCTGCCGTCCGGTTGCATGGCCGCGGAGAGTACGTCGGCGAACTGCTCGGTCCACGCCTGCTCGACGCCCAGGGCGAGGGCATACGGCAGGTACTTTTCGTAAAGCTCGGGCGTACGTTCCGCGGGGACCATACGCTGGAGACGGTCCCCTTCGGTGGCGCCCAGGAACATCTTGAAGCCCTCGATGCGGTCGAGAATCCGGCGCCCGAGCATCGTCGGGGCCTTGAGCAGATAATAGAAGGCCATGTTCATGACAACCACCGCAACCAGAAGACCGATCAGGGCCGGCGCACTCTGGGCAAGGGTGAACAAGACAAAGATCTCCGCGCCGAAGAAGGGCAGCGCGAAACAGGTCAAAAAGACGGCCGACCCGAGACTGCCGACCTTGGTGCCCAGTTTCCGGGCCCCTGTGAATACTTGGTGCCAGAGCTTCACGGCGATCACGGCGAGAAACGCCACCCCGATGCTCCACCCCGTGAGCCAAACGCCGAGGAACAGAACATCGGGCGCGTCCAACGCGGAAAGGAAACTCGCCGCCACTGCGGCTGTGGATATGACCACCCCGGTGACAAAGGCCCCCCGGTTGGTGACGAAATGGGTTTTTTCAAATGTAAGCGTGAGGGATGTCCTGAGGGCATTCTGTGGCGGCGGCGATCCGGGAGTGTTGTTTCTGTTCGAGAGCGATCGAGCTGCCGGATTGAAAGAGCTGGGCGGCGATTTTTTTCTCTTCCGCGCTGAGCTTGGATGGATCGCCGCCGGTTTTCGTGAGCGTGTACTTGCCGTCCTTCTCGCGGATGGAAAGAAATCCCTTCACGGCCATATCGATGACGGCCGCGGCGAACACCTTGTCGTCATATCCCATCTCGGCCATGAACCGCATCGACGCCGGCGACAGGTTGTCGGGCGGTGAGTAGAGAGGCATGATGGTCCCCTTGGCCGGGTCTCTGCCCGCCGCGAACCACACCAGCACGTAGTAAAGCAGGAGAGCGACAAAACCGCTGACGGCAACCAGCAGAGAGAGGTTGTCCTTAAGAAAATGGACGGTCTTTTCGCGGAGGGAGGGCTCCCGCACGAACCCCTTCGGCCAACTGACGACAATCGTCAACCCCTGGTAGGCGTTGAGTCTGCGCGTCGTTATGAAACCCGCCTTGCCGTCAGGGGTCACCGCCGCGGTGAAGTCTTGGCCCTTGGCCCCCATCGGACCTGTGTAACCTTCGAGGACCATCCTTTCGGCAGGGACCCCCGGGGGCGGCGCCACGGTCGCGGAGGCTGTTTCGATGGGGAAGTTCCACCCGTTTCCGGTGACGTTCCAGTAGAGTTCGTCGTGATCCTTAAAGAAGCCCAGCTGCCGGTCGGTCCGGTAGCTCAGCGTGTAGGTGTACTCTCCCGACGGCAGCAAATATTCCTTCCGGCCCATGTAGATCCGGATGCCGTTTGAAAGGGCTTCGGTGTGGTACGCCTCGGGCTTGCCGTCGCGCGCGACGGCAAGGATCGCAAAGCCCACGACGTATTTGTTCCCGGCGCGGTCCTTGTAGGTCGTGGGGAAGTCCCGGTAGATGCCCCGCTTGATCTGGTCGCCGGTGCTCACGACCGTGATGGTCTCCGTCACGCGCATGCTCGCGTCGGGTTCCACGGTGATGTGACTCGCAAACGACAGGATCGTTTCGGATGCGGCCGCGGCGATGCCCGAGCTGATGACGACGAGGACCAGAATGACGCACGATGCGACCAGGAACACCGAAGCTCGGGCTCTGTTCGCGGGATTCAGTGTCCGGTTGGGCTCGGGGATCATGGTCTCGCCTCTCATCAGAAACCGACTTTGACTGGTTTCCGCTCGATCTCCGGGCTTTCGAGCTCGAAGAAATCGTTCTTCTCGAATCCGAACTGAGAGGCGATCAGGTTTGAGGGAAACTGTTCGATCGCGGTGTTGAAATCCCTTACCACCGCGTTGTAATAGCGCCGCGCAGCCTCGATGGTATCCTCAATTTCCTTGAGCTGGGTCTGAAGCTGTAAAAAGTCCTGATTCGCCTTCAGATCGGGATACGCCTCGGCAACGGCAAACAGGCTCTTCAGTGAATCCCGCAACAGGTTTTCGGCCCTCGCCGTATCGCCGGGCCCCGTGGCCTTGATTGCCTGTGCCCGGGCATCGGTCACCTTTGTGAAGAGCGATTGCTCATGGGCCGCGTATCCCTTCACCGTTTCCACCAGGTTCGGCACAAGGTCATAACGTTTCTTGAGCTGCACGTCGATGTCCGACCACGCGGATCGCACCGTGTTACGCAGGCGGACCAGTTTGTTGTAGAGGGAGATGACAGCCACGGCGCCGACTACCGCCACCGCTATGATAATCCATGTGAGTACCATCAGGTCGCCTCCGTTTGGGTTGACGTTGCCGGTTAGTATAAACTGATACTGATAGATACTGATAAGAACGTGCTTTTACGTGAATCGAGGATATGAAAAGCGGTTTTGTATGTCAAGGTGATTTTACCGCCATATCTTGTTCCGTTTACGGCAGCGTTGATGAGCGTACAGACCTCGACACGGCGACGCCGATTCCTTTCTCACCATCCCTCCGGTCTGGAGGGTCTTGATCATCAGATCCCGGGCCGTGTCCTTACAACGGACCGACGACACCCTCTTTTTTCAAGGCCGCAATCCGGTCGCGGTCCAATCCCAGCGAGAGAAGCAGTTCTTCGCTTCCCTCTCCGGGAGCGGGCGGATCGAAGCGAAGCCCGAAATCGTGGTTGTCCATCCGCAGGGGCATCCGCGGCAGCATCGCCTTCCTCCCGTCGGGGAGGGCCGTTTCCAACAACCCTCCCGAGGCCTTCAGATGGGGATCGTCGAAGAGTTCCGCGGGCTGGGCGACGGGGGCGAAAGGGATGCTCGCCTCCTCGGCATTCCGCACGATCGCGTCCTTGGTCAGTTTCGCAAGCCGCCGGCGGATCTCCGGTATGAACCACTCCCGCTCGTCCACCCGGCTGTTGTTGGTGGCCAGCCGCCGGTCCGCCAGGAGATCGTCATAGCCGAACGACTTGCAGAACCGCTGCCAGTGGGCATCGCTGGTAATGCCCACGAATACCTTGCTCCCGTCGGCGGTGTCGAAGAGGTCGTAGACCGACCAGGAACGGCCGCGCTCCGGCATGGGGGGCGGCTCTTGCCCGGTGATTGCGGCCACCGCCATGTTCTGGGCCATCAGCAGGACAACCGACTCGAAAAGGGTGGCCAGGACCTTCTGACCCCGGCCGGTCCGCTCCCGTTCGTAGAGCGCGGTCACGACGCCGAGCACCCCGTAGCTCCCCCCCATGATGTCGAGGATCGAGGCCCCCGCCCGCAGGGGTCGTCCCGCCGGGCCGGTCATGTAGGCCAGCCCGCCCATCATCTGGCACACTTCGTCGAGGGCGGGCCGTTTCTCGTAGGGTCCCGGCATGAAGCCCTTGAGCGAACAGAAGATCAGGCGGGGGTTCATCCCGTTCACCCGTTCATAGCCGAAGCCCAGCCGGTCGATGGTGCCCGGCGCATAATTCTCCACGAGCACGTCCGCGGTCTTGATCAGGTTGTCCATGATTTCCTTCCCCTCGGGGCTCTTGAGGTTCAGGACGAGGCTCTTCTTGTTTCTATTGAAGGCCGGGAAAAAACCGGTGCCGAACCCTTTGATCCGCCGGGTTTCGTCCCCCTGCGGCGTCGGCTCGATTCGGATGACTTCCGCCCCCATATCTCCCAGGAGCATGCCCGCCGTCGGCCCCATGACCGCCAGCGACAGCTCCAGAACGCGAATCCCCGTCAATGGCAATCGAGTAGTTTCATTGTTTCTTTGTTCCATCCGTTTCTCCTTTGGTGATGATTTCAACGATTGTGGCTCATATTTCACCCCGCGACTCAGCTTATGCGTAAAAATCGTGCCGTTCCATTTGACGGCGTGATGTTCCGTAGTTGTTCGCTCGCTTAGCATGCGATAAAATCTGCGTCAAGATGATTCCCCAACTTACCTTTTTCCCTCCGGTTGATTCCGAGGTACCACTCGCTGTCCGGGCTGCCCAAGGACTATTGACAGGATGTGTCGGATCGGATAAATCTACGGGCGCCGGAGGCGGAAATAGCCCTCCGACGGGCCCGGAGGGCGGAAGGGTCGGCAGGGAATCACCTGTCCCGCGCTTCGGGCGCTGGGTGGGTATGTCATCTATGGGAGACTGTATGAGACAGATACTGAAAACCATGTCCTCTTTACTGGCTGCTTTCCTGTTGTCAGCATGCTCCGGTGACAGCGCCCCCGTATCGAACCGCACGGTCTTCACCCTGGACGCCAATGCCTCCGGCGCAATCGAGACCATCAACAACATCGTCAACATGACGGTGGTATCCACGGATGCGAACGACCTGAAGGCCGAGTACCGGGCCGGGTTTGTCCAGGGCAAACTGCAGGGGAAAACCATCCTGTCGGCCCGCGACAACAACTGGGACATTGCCTACCTGGCGGATCCGTCCCATTCCTTCCCCAAGCAGCACGGCCCGACCCTCGCGGAGCTGCAGAAGACGGTGGCGATCCTGAACGTCAACTACAACGGCTTCATCACCCATCTCAGGAATCCCGCTACCGACGCAGAGGTGGCGTACCGCCTGAAGCGTCTCCTCTTCCGGATGCTGGGGATCTACCACGGGGTAACCCTCGCCCAGCCGGCGGCCCTCGATTTTTCGGGGGTCTGGCTGCCCGACGGCGGCTATTTCCGGCCGGAGGAACTGGAGGTGGGCTACGAGACGGCCGGCCTCTCCTTCATGGATCTCTACCTCCTGAACGCCTTCAGCGACGTGATGGATGTGATCTCTTTTTCGCCGGAACTGGCGCCCGGCGGGATCACGATGGTGGATTATCCGGACAAGTGCTCCGCCTTCCTGAAGCGGACCGGAGGCGAGGTCATCCTGGCACACAACACCTGGGATGGGTTTCTCTCCCAGACCATGACCCAGACCCTGGCGGTCAACGGCGATCTGGTGACCCTGAACGCGGTAAATCCGGGGATCATCGGTTCCAACACCGATTTCGGGTTCAACAACAAGGGGATGATGTTCAACGAGACGACCCACCGGGCGTCCAAGGGGCAAGCCAAGCCCAACGGGCTCTGGATGTTCTGGCGGGCCGCACTGGCGGAGCAGTTCTCGGCTACGATCGATGACTTCTTCCGTTACATCTCGCTGGACAACACCGGCACCTACCTGAACGGCTACATGCTGGTCGACGCGAACACCAACGAGACCGGCCTGGTGGAGATGTCCTACCGCTGCTTCGTCTACTACCGTTCCAGCGGGGGCGCCTACACGGTGACCAGCCAGGCCCTCGACAACGGCATCTGCTCGACCGACTACGATGCCGAGATGGTCACCCCCGACTACCTGATGGGGATCAACTACCCCGCCTCGCTCCAGGTGCGGAGCGACTTGCTCTCCACCGACAACCGCCCGGCCCGGCGGCGTCAGTTCAAGGAGCTCCTGCCGGGCGTGACGGACCTGGAGACGGCCAAGACGGTCATCACCTATACCGATCCGCTCAACCCGCTCTCGATCTTCGGCCGCTGGGACCTGGGGTACGGCGAGACCGACTACCCCAAACAGATCCCCGACGGTTCGTTCGATTCCAAGGTGGCCTCCACCGGCATGGCGCGCGCCTTCATGGGGCTGTCGGGCACCCTCGATACAACGGCCGCGAACACCGGCTTCTGGATGCTCTACGGCACCCCCCGGATAAATGGTACACCCTTCATCTGGAGCCAGTCCTCGTGGAAGTGGCAGAAGTTGCGGGATGTCCCCGACCGGGTGGACGGCAGCTTTACCCTGATGCCGCTGTATCTGAGATAGTTTGACAGATCAGTTATGCTCGCGGGTCTTGCGGAAGGCGATATCGGGCCACTCCTCCATGATGAAGCCGAGGCGCCATTCGGTTGCGGCCAGGTAGGTCAGGTGCCCATCCGCGTCCCGGGCCAGGTTGGCCTGGCAGCGCTTCTCGAACTCGGCAAGCCGCTTTTTATCGTCGCAGGCGATCCAGCGGGCCGCCGCGTAGTCAATCGCCTCGTAGGAGGCGTCGACGCCGTATTCGGTTTTCAGGCGGGCCATTGTCACGTCGAACTGGAGGAGGCCGACCGCGCCCAGGATGTAGTCATTCCCCATGAGCGGCCGAAAGACCTGGACCGCCCCCTCTTCCGAGAGCTGGGCGAGTCCCTTCTGGAGCTGTTTGATCTTGAGCGAGTTTTTGACCCGGACGCGCCGGAAGTGTTCCGGGGCGAAGTTGGGGATCCCGGTGAACTGGAGGGGCTCCCCCTCGGTGAACGTATCGCCGATCTGGATCGTCCCGTGGTTGTGGATCCCGATGATGTCGCCGGGAAAGGCCTCCTCCACGTTTGTCCGGTCCTGGGCCATGAAGATCGTCGCATTGGAAAGGACGATCTCCTTGCCGATCCGGTGGTGGAACAACCTTCATCCCCCGGGTGAACCTGCCCGAACAGATCCGGAAAAAGGCGATCCGGTCGCGGTGGGCGAGGTCCATGTTCGCCTGGATCTTGAAGACGAAGCCCGAGAATCCCTCCTCAAGCGGAGAGACCATCCGGGTGACCGCGGGACGCGGGCCGGGCGGCGGGGCCATCTCGACGAACGCGTCGAGGAGCTCCCGGACGCCGAAGTTGTTGATCGCACTCCCGAAGAACACCGGCGTCTGATTGCCCTTGAGGTACTCCTCGTGGGAGAAGGGGCTTGCCGCCCCATCGATCAGGGCGATCTCCTCCCGAAGCTGCTCCGCCTGGCTCCCCAGGAGCTCGTCGAGCCGGGGATCCTCGAGATCGGTAATGGTGATCCCCTTCTCCTTCCGGCTGTCCCTCCCCGGGGTGAAGAGGTGGAGCGACTTGGCGTAGAGATTGTAGACCCCCTTGAAATCCTTTCCCATGCCGATCGGCCAGGAGAGCGGGGCGCACTCGATCTGGAGCTTGTCCTCGATGTTGGCAAGGATCTCCATCGGCGCCATCCCGTCCCGGTCGAGCTTGTTGATGAAGGTCATGATGGGGGTGTTGCGCATCCGGCAGACCTCCATGAGCTTCTCCGTCTGGGGCTCGACCCCCTTGCCGCTGTCGATGACCATGAGCGCGCTGTCCACGGCGGTGAGGACCCGGTAGGTGTCCTCGGAGAAGTCCTTATGGCCGGGGGTGTCCAGGAGGTTGATCTCGAACGCCCCGTAGTGGAACTTCATGACCGAGGTCGTGACGGAGATCCCCCGCTCTTTCTCGATGGTCATCCAGTCGCTGGTCGCATGCCGGCCTGCCTTCCGGGCCTTGACGGCGCCGGCGAGCTGGATCGCCCCCCCGAAGAGGAGGAGCTTCTCGGTCAGCGTCGTCTTCCCCGCATCCGGGTGGCTGATGATGCCGAAGGTCCGGCGCTGGTCGATTTCATTCTGTTGCCGGCGGTCCCCTTTGAAAACCTGCGGCGGCGCCGGCTGGGCCGCTGCTGACGGGTCTGTCGATTGTAAATTCATATTCCTTCCTGTTCCAACTCCCCCCTGCCCGAAAAAAAATCCCCAACAGCCTCCGGGCTCTGGGGAGCGAATCCTCGCGTAAGATCGCGGCTTTTCTACCTCATCGGTCGGCGGTTGTCAAGACAAATCATTACTTCGGGAAAACAGGCGTTCCTGTTCCGGGTGATTCAGGCCGGTTATTTTTACGCCGAGGGCGAGCATGAGAAAGACGGGGAGGCAAGAGGCGAGCCCGCGAAGCTCTCTAAAACATGTTGTGGCAAAATATCCTTGACATACAAGACGCCTCTCCCTATCCTCAACGCGCGCAAAAGCAAGACCTTACCAATGAAGAAGACGATATATGTGACCGGCGTTACGCACCAAAGGCGATTATATGATTACCCCCAAAAGCCACCTCTTTAAGGTCTCCTGTTTCACGCTCGGGGGCGTGGGTTCCTTTGCGGTATCGTTCTACTTTTATTACCTCTACTTTTTCATGCGGGATCAGTTCGGCTTCAGCGGCAAGGACAATCTCACCTTTGCTGCGTTAAACGGTTTCATTTATGTTTTTGCCTCTTGGCAGGCTGGACGGTTCGCGCATCGGCACGGTTATTTTAACGCGCTCAAGCTCGGCTTAAGCATAATACTTGTTGCGCTGGCAGCAGGCTCACAGCTCGCTAAACTACATTCCACAGTGGGCTTGGTGTTGGCCACCATAATGCTCAACATCGGCCAGTGTTTCCTGTGGCCGGCGATTGAAGCGCTCGTGAGCGAAGGCGAAGACGCGGTGGGTTTGCCGCGGGCGGTCGGCACCTTCAACGTCGTTTGGGCCGCAACAAGCGGTCTGGCTCTTTTTGGCGGCGGTACACTTGTTGAAAAATTCGGGTTCGGAACTATTTTTTTTCTGCCAACCGCACTTTTGGCCACCCAACTTGCCCTGGCTTTCTGGCTGGAAAAACACGCGAACGACCTTGCACACACCGCCGGCAATGGACCCTCACCCACGCCGATTCCCGATCCGCATCGGCCGTCGCCCGCCAAAACCAAGGCGTTTCTCCGCATGGCATGGCTCGCGAACCCGTTCGCCTACATTGCCATCAACACATTCATCCCCATGCTGCCCACAGTGGCTGAGCGCTTCCACCTCTCGCCCATGTTTGCCGGATTTGCCTGTTCGCTATGGTGTTTCTCGCGACTTGGCACATTCATCGCTTTGTGGCTCTGGACGGACTGGCATTACCGGTTTCGCTGGCTGGTGACAGCATGTGGGTTGCTTGTTGTTTCGTTCGCTGTGATTCTCATCGTACCGAGTCTGGCAGCTCTGCTCATTGCGCAAATCTTTTTTGGCGGCGCCATCGGGCTGATTTATTACTCGTCGCTGTTTTACTCGATGGATGTTGGCGAGGCTAAAGGCGAGCATGGTGGCATCCACGAGGCCGCAATCGGTGTGGGCAACTGCATCGGTCCAGCGGTCGGCGCAGCATCGCTGCAATTTATGCCGCAATATGCCAACAGCGGTGCCATCGCCGTCAGTGTGCTACTACTGTGCGGCCTTGGCGGATTGCTAACCATCTGGAAAACGGTGCGGTGAAGACTTGAACAATAAGGATGTAATGGTTTAGGAGATGGTTACATAGCCAGGGTGACTCGCCCAGTTCAAATACTCTCTACACATGGGCTGGTCGGTCCAGATCACTGAATTCGGTTCGAAAGCAAGTATACGCCATGTGTCCAATTTATCTTTCTTGGAACAGAAACGCTCCTTCCCCCTACCAGTTATTGCTTAAATACAGAAAAGATAAAAATGAATGACCCTGCAAGCTAAGGGGATTTTTAAGTAAATGACACGGATGAAAACTGAGATAACCATAATTTAGCATGGTTGTGTGAAAACTGCTCTTGACAACCCGGCTCGTTTTTGGTATCCGCGTCTCAATTGTTACCACTGTTACCACAACCGATAGGCTTCCATATGTTGCGGTTTATATGAGTTTCGCACGCAACCATAAATTTTCGATACAGTCCCTTCCCCAAAGGGAATTCTTATCAATTCAATTCAATAATTGTTTCATACGCTGCATCGCTTGCGAACATCAGCCATCTAGAGCGTGAGGAAATCCCGCAAACTGCCTCAATAAAGGGAGACAGCTTAAGAAGGAAGATTAAAGCGATAAATCCTAAAGGGATAAAAACCGGTGATGTCCGAGGTAGAGGGCTAATGGCTGGCGGGAAATAGTGAAAGCCGTCGAAGCAAAGATGCCAAAAGAGGAGATTGCACGTTTGAACGCGCTGGGCGAGCGATTGGCCAACGGACTGCGGGTGGCATTTGGCGCGGACGCCTTTAAAAAGGTACGTCCAGTCTTCGAGAGGGGGGATTGAGCCATCGAAAATCCTCGGCCGGGCTGCGGCGAGGATGCGACAACGACACGGGCATTGACCGAGGCAAGGGGTCGGCTCCCAAATCGAGTCTCGGCATGCTTCGATCTCCACAAACATTTTATGAAGAGGAGGGTCTTGCAATGAAAACGTTTCGTATCATTTCGCTCGTAGCATTATGCAGCTTATTCATTATTTTCGCGGCCAGTCCGGATGCGGCTCAAACACCGGCAGCTGGCAAGGTGATCAAGATTTACGCGAGTTGGCCGATGCAGGGGTCCATGATCCCTGAAGGCACGGCCATGTTGAATGCCGCCAAGATGGCGCTGGACGAAGTGAAAGGGCAGGTTGCGGGCTACAAAATCGAGTTGGTTTTCCTGGATGATGCTTCGCCTACCACCGGCTCGTGGGACGGCACCATCGAGGCCAACAACGCCCAAAAAGCCATCGCCGACAACCAAGCCATGGTTTACTTTGGCACCTACAATTCCGGCGCTGCCAAGATCTCCATGCCCTTGACCAACGAGGCCGGTATGGCGCAGATCACCCCCGCGAACAGTTATCCCGGCCTGACCAAGAGCGGCTATGGCCCCGGCGAACCGGGCATCTACCGCCCGACCGGCAAGGTCAACTACTTCCGTACGTTCGGCGCGGATGATTTCCAGGGCGCATCCGGTGCGGCGTGGGCAAAATGCCTCGGCTTCAAGAAGGTTTACATCCTCGACGACCGCCAACTGTACGGCAAGGGCATCGCCGACGTATTCGAGAAGAGCGCCAAGAAGATCGGGCTGCAAGTCGCCGCACACGATGGCATTGAGTCCGTGAATATCGACTTTCGTGCTCTGCTCACCAAAGTCAAAGCCTCCGGTGCAGACCTTATTTATTTTGGCGGGTTAGTGGATTCCGGCGGTCCTCAGATCGCACAGCAAATGGACGCACTGGGACTGTTCAAGGCGGGCGTGAAACTGCTCTCCGACGACGCGATGTATTCCGACGCCGTTCCCAAAGCGGTCAGCCCGAACATCCTCAACGGCAAACTGTACGTGACATTTGCCAGCCCGGCTCTGGATCAGCTGCCCACCGACGTAGGCAAGAACTTTTATAAGAACTACAAGGTCAAGTACGGCGCGGATCCCATCGGGTGGTCCATCTACGCCTACAACAGCATGTTGGTAATCCGGGATTCGATCAAACGGGCTGCGCCAAAGCTTGACAAAGCCGCTGACGTCAAGGCCAAGCGCGCTGCGGTCCTCGACGCGATGCTTGCCACCAAGGATCTGAACGGTGTTTCCGGCAAGATCACCTTCGACGCCAACGGTGATCCAACGACCTACCTGATGTCCGGGTTTCTATTCAAAGACGGCAAGTACGTCTGGCAGAAAAATATCAGTGGCGACATGACCTGCAAATAGCAGCTTTAAGGGAATCTCGTCTCGCCCTGGCGATGAGCCTCTTCATCGCCAGGGCAAGTTTTGAAAGTCATCAGCGCATGTGCGTGGTGCTAAGAAGATCCTCAAATTATCTTAAAAGGGGATGGGATTAGATGACCCAGACTGAACTTTTCATTCAACTCCTCATCAACGCCGTCACGATCGGCTCATACCTGGCCTTGATCGCCCTGGGCTACACCATGGTGTACGGCATCATTGAGCTTATCAATTTCGCCCACGGCGACGTCTACATGTTCGGTTTCCTGATCTCGCTGACCTTCCTGGGATTTCTTGATGCCAACACCACCCTGGGAGGCTGGCAACTGTGGGTCATTACCTTCGGGGTCATGTTTGTGACCATGCTCTGCACGGGAACGATGAATATGCTGATCGATCGCATCGGCTATAAGCCGTTGCGCCGCGCCCCGCGCCTGGCTGTGCTCATCACGGCCGTCGGTATGTCCTTCATGTTGGAGAATTTGGGAATGATCTGGAAGGGCCCCAGCCAGATCAACTATCCGAACATCTTCCCCGTGATCGATATTCTAAACGATGTGTTGGGAATGAAGACAGCCGTGCTGTTTACGACCAAAGATGTGTTTCTGATGGGCGTCACCGTGCCGTTGATGGTAGTCTTGACCCTGTTCATCCGGAGCACCAAGATGGGCAAGGCCATGCGGGCCACGGCCCAGGACCGCGAGGCGGCGGCGCTCATGGGTATCAACGTCGAGAAAGTGATTCGCAACACGTTCTTTATCGGCGGCGCCCTCGCCGGTGCGGCCGGCATGATGGTCGGCATCTACTTGAACACAGGCCGTTACCTGATGGGCTTTGACGCCGGTCTTCTGGCCTTTACCTCCGCGGTCTTGGGAGGCATCGGCAATATCGGCGGCGCGGTGCTGGGCAGCTACGTCATCGGTTTTCTCAACGCCGGCAGCGATCAGTATCTCTCCTCGGAATGGACGCGTGCCCTAGTCTTTACAATACTGATCCTGGTGCTGGTCTTCAAACCATCCGGGCTCCTGGGCGAGCGGACACCGGAGAGAGACTGAGGGGGGTCTATGGCTCAAATTTGGCATTCATTGACAGCGCCCTGGCGAGCACTGCCGGATAGGCAGCGCCAGATCCTCACCTGGGCCTTCCTGATTCTTCTGCTCCTGACCTTCCCACTGGTGGACAAGGCGTTCAATTGGGGAGTCGTCAACGATGTAACCGACGTGCTTGTTCTCGTGATCCTGGCCCTGGGCCTGAACATCGTCGTCGGCTATGCCGGCCTGCTCGACCTGGGTTACGCCGCGTTTTTTGCGATTGGCGCGTACACCACGGGCATCCTCACCTGGCCGCCGCATCACCTGGAATTGAACTTTTGGATCGTTATCTGGGCCGCCGTGATCGTTGCCGCGTTTTTCGGCATCATCATCGGCACGCCAACGCTGCGCCTCCGCGGTGACTATCTGGCCATCGTCACGCTGGCTTTTGGCGAGATCGTGCCTGTCGTCATCCGTAATTTGGGCAGTGTGACGATTGGTGTTGGGCCCTGGCGGCTGCTCAACGACTTTAACTTGACCAACGGGGTGCAGGGACTGAACCCGGTCGGTCGGCCGTGGCTCTGGGGATTTAAGTTCAGCTTCGACCCTATGCCCTGGTATTACCTGATCCTGGTCATTGCCGCCCTCGTCATTTTAGCGAACGCGCGCCTGCAGGATTCGCGCCTGGGTCGAGCCTGGATGGCGCTGCGCGAGGACGAGACCGCAGCGGACTGCATGGGGGTTGACCCCATTCGAACCAAGCTCCTGGCTTTTGCTATCGGCGCCTCTTTTTCCGGTTTTGCGGGAGCGTTCTACGCGGCCAAGCTGCAGGCGATCTTCCCGGAGTTGTTCAAGTTCAATTTGTCGGTCATGATCCTGTGCATGGTCATTCTCGGCGGCATGGGCAACATCAAGGGTGTCGTGATCGGCGGCATGTTGCTCCAGCTCTTTGACCGCGTCGTCCTGACTCAGACCACCATCTTCGCGCAGAGCATCGGCCAGGCACTTCACATTGCTCCGCTGGCAACGATTGATCTCTCTCTGTGGCGATGGTTCTTCTTTGGCTTGACGATGGTCGTCGTCATGGTGCTCAGACCGGAAGGACTCTTTCCCAGCGCCGTACGACGCGCCGAACTGCACGCGGCGGAGGAAGAAACGCCCCGGCCGGCAGAAAGAGAATAACGGAGGAGATCGCCATGGCCTTGTTGGAAGCTCGAAGAATCAGTAAGCACTTTGGCGGCTTGGCAGCGCTGTACGACCTCGACCTCAAAATCGAGAAAGGCACGATCGCAAGCCTGATCGGCCCGAACGGCGCAGGCAAAACGACCTTTTTCAACATGGTCTCCGGCATTTACAAGCCGACGTCGGGTCAGATGTTGTTGGAGGGCAAGGAGATCGGCGGCCTGCGTCCCAATCGCGCCACTGCGCTGGGGCTGGGGCGGACTTTCCAAAATATCCGTCTCTTCAGCAACATGACCGCTCTCGAGAATGTGCTGGTCGGCATGAATTGCCGCTTGAAGTCGAGCTGGTACGGCGCACTGCTGCGAACGCGGTCTGTGATGCAGGAGGAGGCCAAAGCGCGTGAGCGCGCTCAGGAGCTCTTGGCGTATGTTGGATTGGGCGGCAAAGGCCAGACGCTCGCCAAGAACCTTCCCTACGGACTTCAGCGCCGGTTGGAGATTGCACGCGCTCTGGCGACCAATCCGAAACTGATGCTTCTGGACGAGCCTACTGCCGGGATGAATCCGCAGGAAACAGTAGACGCGATGGCACTGATCAAGCGCGTGCGCGACGAGCTGGATATCACGATCTTGTTGATCGAGCACGATATGAAAGTGGTGATGGGCATCTCGGAATGTATCACAGTTCTGGATTATGGCGCCAAAATCGCGGAAGGGACGCCGGAGCAGGTGCGTGCCAATCCTAAAGTCATCGAAGCGTATCTGGGCAAAGGGGTCGCCGCGGGGATCCGGCGAGTAAAACAAAAGGTCGTGGCGGGAACAGGGAGCCAGGAAGATGGCACTATTTGAACTTCACAACATTCACACGTATTACGGCAATATCCATGCTCTCAAAGGTATCTCTGTTACCGTCGACAAGGGCGAGATCGTTACGCTCATCGGTTCGAACGGGGCCGGCAAGACGACGACGCTCAAGACGATCTCCGGCTTGCTGCAGCCCAAAGAGGGAACGATCACGTTCGAGGGACGGCGGATAGACCGCGTTCCGGCTCACGACATCGTCGCATTAGGCATCTGCCAGGCGCCGGAAGGCCGCCGCATCTTCCCCCGGCTGACGACGCTGGAGAATCTGGAAATGGGCGCCTTCCACCGCAGTGACAAGGTTGGCATCCAGCAAGACATCGAACGTGTATTTGCGCTCTTTCCGAGGTTGAAAGAGCGACGGGGTCAGCCGGGCGGCACACTCTCCGGCGGAGAGCAGCAAATGCTGGCGATCGGACGTGCCTTGATGTCGCGTCCGAGCATCCTGCTTCTGGACGAGCCGAGTATGGGGCTTTCGCCGGTTCTGGTCGAAACGATTTTCCAGATCATCCAAGACATTCACGCGCAGGGCACCACGATCCTCCTGGTCGAGCAGAACGCGCTCATGGCACTCCAGGTGGCGAGTCGGGGTTATGTGCTGCAGACCGGACGCATCGTGCTGCACGACACCGCAGAGAATCTGAGCGAAAACGAGATGGTGTGCAAAGCCTACTTGGGAGAGCCATGATCGGGTGAGGCAATAACCACCGCCATTTCATTTTCAGCGGTTTTTTAGAGCACTGAAGCACTGTTGGCGACTGATGAACAAACTCGCATCACCGGTTCCTGTCATGGTCAGCGCGCCCGGGCCGGTGACGGTCATTGACGGGAAGCGTTACCTCTACTTTGCGGGCACGGGGTATCTCGGGCTGGCACGGCATCCCGAAGTTATCAAGGCGGCCTGCGCGGCTGTCCGGCAATACGGCGTTCACAGCGCGACTTCGCGGACTGGCTTCGGTAACAATCCCGTCACGCTCGCAGTGGAGCGACGCGCGGCGGAATTCTTCGGGACCGAGGACGCATTCTATTTTTCGTCGGGTTACGCGGCCAATCACATTGTGCTCCAGGGATTGGCGGGGCAGGTGGACGCCGTGTTCATGGATGACGCAGCGCATTACTGTCTCGTGGAAGCGGCACGTCTGCTTGGCAAGCCGGTCAGGTCGTTCAAACACCGGGAGCCCGCTGATCTGGCTCGGTGGTTGCAGAAGGAATTGCTGCCAAATCAAAGACCGCTTGTGCTGACCGACGGCGTCTTCTCGGTGTCGGGCGCGCTGGCGCCGGTGCCGGATTACCTTCGCGTGCTCCAGCAGTGCGGCGGCGCCGTGCTGCATCTGGATGATGCCCACGGCTTCGCGGTCCTCGGCGAGCAAGGCCTGGGGACGCTCGAACACTTCGGTCTGTGGGGGCCGAACGTGAACGGAAACGCAACGAACGAAGGCGTCCGGCTCACGGTTTGCGGCACGACGGCCAAAGCCATGGGCGGGTTCGGCGGGATCATCCCCGGATCGTGCGAATTCCTTCAGCGAGTTCGCAAGGCATCTCATTACTTCGACGGCGCAAGTGCGCCCAGTTCGGCAGACGCCGGCGCCACCGCCAAGGCCATTGAAATCATGCAGCGCCATCCAGAACTGCGCCGCCAACTACAGGCCAACGTCGCGCAGCTTCGCTCAGGTCTGCGGGCGTTGGGGTTGGGAGTCGCGGACGGTCCAGCGGCCAACTTCAGCGTGGAGATTGGCGATGCGGCCAACATGCGGCGCATTCACGAGGCGCTGAAAGTGGCGGGGTTCATCGTGCCTTACGTTTCCGTCTATTCCGGACTCGGCCCGCACGGCGCATTGCGGTTTGCCGTCTGCGCACTGCACACGCCGGAGATGATCGCGAGTTTGCTGGCGGCGTTGCGGAAGATCGGGTGATTTCCATGAAGCTGATTCTCCGCGACCTTGCCCTGGCGCTCCGGCACCGGTTCACCATCGCTCACGGCACAACGACCGTGCAAGAGAACCTTCTCGTCGAGTTGCGGGAAGACTGAACCTGAAAAGTCTCGGTTGGGCAGCGGCAGGTGAGCGGCAGCGTTATATCTCCAAGGAGATCGGGACACCATGAATATTCGTGAAGCCATTCGGGAAGACTTTGAGCAGATTTGGCCGATTTTCCATGAGATCGCCGCAGCCGGAGAAACCTATTCATACCCGCGAGACATCACCAAGGAGCAGGCGCTAAGTATTTGGATAGATACCCCCAAAAGAACTTATGTGCTGGAAGAGGACGGGCAAGTCTTGGGCACTTACTACATTAAAACGAACCAGTCAGGCCCGGGCGACCACGTCTGCAATTGCGGCTATATGGTTTCCTCGGCTGCTAGAGGACGCGGCTTAGCCACCCGAATGTGCGGGCACTCGCAAGTCATAGCGAGGGAGCTCGGCTATAAGGCCATGCAGTTCAATTTCGTAGCATCCAGTAATGAAGGTGCCGTAAGGCTCTGGAATAAACTTGGCTTTGCTACAGTCGGGCGCTTGCCAAAGGCTTTTCACCACCCATCCAAGGGCTACGTCGATGCCTTGGTCATGTACAAATGGTTAGAAATAAACGAATAAGACTTAGCAGCGGACCGGCAGGTCCGTCTGCAAGTCATGGTTGAACTGAGCCGTTTCCTGCCGAGGGTATTTGGGATTTGCTTTTGTATTTTTTCCGCTGGGGAAGCGTCATTCAGTCTTGGGTGAGGGCTGATTGGAGGAAGCGGGAGGTAACGGAGGTAAATACAAGCGATCCGAGGAGTGCTGCCAATCAGCGTTCCAGCCGACGCCTCTGTCGCCGCTTCGCACCGCCAGCGTTGCGGCTGAACGCTGGTATTCCGCCGGACGCGCTTCGCTTGTCCGGCGGAATGCTCAGTTTAAATAACTCGTAACTATTCACCCTTTGTAGGTGGACTCAAGGTCTGGCGTATATCATTTTTCGGCATCCGCTTTCGCTCACCTTCAAA
>CAWFOM010000003.1:0-131398 GCA_963817385.1 uncultured delta proteobacterium | reverse complement strand
GAGGACCAGCACGCCGGAGACTTCCGGGGCGGCCAGGACGCCGCTGCACCGCCGCCAAATAACGCTCCGGCGGCGCATCCCCCAGGATATCCACCGGATTGTTCCGGCTCCAATACGGCGGCAACACTGGATCGAGCCTTCCCACGGTTTCCGGGCTCAAGGCCGCCGGCTCCAGCCCCCACTTGCTGAAGGCGTCCACCGCCATCACCCCCGGCCCGCCGGCATTGGTAATGATAGCCAGGTTTCCCCCCAGGGGCCGGCTCATTTTGCCCAAAGCCTCGGCGCAGTTGAAGAGCTGGGCGATGGTGTCCACCCGAATGATGCCCGCCCGCCGGAACGCCGCGTTATAAGCTTCGTCTTTGCCGGCCAGGGCGCCGGTATGCGACGTCGCCGCCCGGGCGGCCGCTTCGCTCCGGCCGGATTTCACCACGATGATGGGTTTAACTCGGGACACCGAACGGGCGGCGCTCATGAACTGGCGATGGTGCGTCAGGCTTTCCATGTAAATGAGGATGCTGCGCACCTGGTCATCGTTGCCCAGGTAGTCAATCATTTCGGCAAAATCAAGGTCCGCCATGGAACCGATGCTGACGAAATGGCTGAAGCCAATATTCTGAACCTCGGCCATGTCCAGAATGGCGCTGCAGATAGCCCCGCTCTGGGAGAGCAGGGCCACACTCCCGGGCCGCACCGAATGCGCCGCAAAACTGGCGTTGAGGTGGGAGGAGGGACACAGAATCCCCATGCAGTTGGGCCCGAGATAGCGAATACCGCCAGCCTGGGCCGCCGCATGGATCTCGGCTTCGATCTTCTTCCCCTCTTCGCCCACTTCCTTGCCACCGGCAGAGATGATGATCACCCCGGGAACCTTGGCCTGGCCGCACTCCCGCATGACCTCCGGCACCCCTTGAATGGGAACGGCCACGATGGCGAGATCGATACCGGCGGGCGCGGCCGCGATCGACGGAAAAGCTGGAATCCCCAATATTTGTTCATGCTTTGGGTTGATGGGATAAATGCCCCCCGGAAAGCCGTCCTTTTGTAAATTCTCTATGAGGATGCGGCCGATGCTGTTCTCCTTGGCACTGGCTCCCACGATGGCAATAGATTCCGGCTGAAAAAACTTATCGAGAATATGGCTGTGCATCTGACCTCCGTATCGTTGCGTCACCTTTGACCGCGCTGGCGGTTCCTCTTCACTCGTTAACGTATCGCCTGGACTGAGAGTCCCCCGACCTTCTCCGGACCAATTGCCCGGCA
This sequence comes from uncultured delta proteobacterium, assembly GCA_963817385.1. GTDB lineage: Bacteria > Desulfobacterota > Syntrophia > Syntrophales > UBA5619 > JAKAFS01. The sequence goes on along the minus strand of CAWFOM010000003.1, from coordinate 130,138 downwards.
GTGACGGCAAGGACTCGTCAGCATTGAACTCATTCACCCGGAGGTGCCGCCCCCAGCATCACTGGAGCCAATTTATCCAATCCGGAGTTCAAAGCTTCCTTATAATAATCACTAAATTTCCACCGGGAACAGTGGGGTGAAATTTACACCCTCCCCCGCCTAGGTGCAAAAACAGGTGGGGCAGAGTTCCATCTCCATCACAGTGGATATTTACGGCCACTGGATTCCGGGGGAAGGGGAGAGGATTTGACCAGAACTCTAGTTGGGGTGAGTTTTCCCCACGCTACCAGACTAAACCAGTTCAGAAGAGCGGATCTGAGGATATATTGTAATATAAGGCCTAACTTCCTCATTAACCGCCGATGCTGACCATAGAGGAACCATGGAGGGGGAAAGAAGCGGGGGTGTTACCGCCGTATGGAATGAAACAAATAACGGGGTTGCTTCTACATTCAGTTTTGGCAACAATTTCACGAACAACGCAACAACCTTTACCACACTAAATACCGCACATAATTTCACAGGTGCCGCAATGACGATTGATGGTACAACTCCTACGTTGATTCCACAGGCAACCTTCTCCGGAACCTATACAAACAATGGAACATTGACAATTGCAACCGCAACAATCACCGGGAATTTTATAAATAACACGGCATTTACATCTGCAACATTGCTTACTGTTAATGGCGGAGCAGTAAGTCTTACCAATAACGGTACACTGATCGCTACTACGGCATTATCAGGTACAGGAGGAGTGATAAACGGTTCAGCAGGCATCCTGTTCATTGGCGGAACATCCGCTATAACCACGTTAACAGCAACTGCTGTCGGTAATATTGTAAACTATTCAGGTGCCGCGACAAACTGTAAAAAACACAGCCTACTACTATCTATTCCTGTCGGGTTCAGGAGCGAAAACGCTCACAGGTGTCAACACGATCGCTGGCGATTTCACATTATCAGGAACAGCCACCGCCACTGCAGCAGTTGGGATGACCATCGGAGGCAGCGTAAATATTGGTGGCGGAACAACTTTCACAGGAGGAGCATTCACTCACAATATTGCAGGAAACTGGACGAACGGCGGAACATTTACATCTGCAGGTACAACCATTAATCTTAACGGATCAGGTGTCACAAAACTTGTATCAGGAGGTACAGGAGCCGGGAAAACATTCAACAACCTGACCATAAATAATGCAGCAGGTGTTACACTTAATCACCAACAATGCATCGGTAACCGGGACACTTACTTTAACCTCTGGTGTTGTTACAACCGGTGCCAATACCCTTATGGTAACCAATAATGCAGTCGGCGCTATCGTCCGCACAAACGGGGATGTTGCAGGCAACCTTCAGAGAGCCATTGCCGGTGCTGGAAATCTTACCTATAATTTTCCTTTGGGAACGGCCACAAGCTATACCCCGGTATCAGTTGCTTTCACGGGTCTTAGTGGTGCGGGGAACCTCACTGCAAAAGTAACACCCGGTCAAAACCCGAATGGGGGCTCACCGATAAATCCAACGAAGGATGTTAACCTGTACTGGACATTCACCAATGCCGGTGTCACTTTTACCAGTTATACACCGACATTTACCTATAATGCAGGGGATATCATCGGAGGAGCTACACAAACGAATTTTATTGTAGGTAAATATACTCCGCCATGGTCATCACCAGCGCCGGTGACAAATGCAGGTGCCGGTCCCTATACTACCTCGGTAACAGGGCTTACAAGTTTTAGTGACTTTGTGGTGGGGGAAATATTGGGATGTTCGATAACGTTGACCTCCGGACCGGGATCCAACATACAGAACGCATGTTTAAACAAACCTATGACTAATATCACCTACGGCACAGCAGTCGCTACGGGAGCAACCGTCACCGGTTTACCTCCCGGAGTGACAGGCGTCTGGGCCAGTGATGTAGTAACAATAAGCGGAACACCAACGACAACCGTCGGCAGCCCTTTTAACTATACAGTAACATTAACAGGAGGAGGTTGCAGCGATATAGCCACAGGAACGATAACAGTCAATCCGCTGCCGGTACCAACGATTGGTGGCAGTAATACCGTTTGTGAAATCACACTCGGGTACCTTTATACAACGCAGGCCGGGATGACCAATTATAGCTGGTCCGTTTCACCTCAAGGAACGATTGTTGCGGGAGGGGGGCCCGGTGATAATACTGTGACCATTGACTGGAACACTGCAGGAGCTGCATCAGTCAGCGTAAACTATGCGGACGGAATCAGGCTGTTCCGCAATTTCACCTACAGTGTATCCTGTAACTGTCAATCCACGTCCGGTTCCGTCAATTTCAGGTCCTTCGCCGGCTTGTGCGACAAGTGGAAATGTTTATACCACTGACCCAGGTATGACAGATTATACCTGGTTCGTATCCGGAGGTGGAACTATCACTGCAGGTGGAGGAACTACTGATGATTTTGTTACGATAACCTGGACTTCAGGAAGCCGGTCAGTAGGAATAAATTACCAGAACAGTTTCGGATGCTGGGGTAATGGTGCAACAGGTTTGCCGGTATTTGTAAATCCGATACCGACACCGGTCATCAGCGGTCCGGTAGCAGCCTGTGCAAATTCAACAGGTCATGTCTATTCAACACCCACTGTTGGTGGAAATACCTATGTATGGGCTATCTCAGGCGGTACGATCACGGCAGGTGCAGGAACCAATTCCATCACCGTAACATGGAACGCTGCAGGGGCAGGATGGGTCACGGTTACTGAAACCATCCCCGCTACTACATGTTCCATAACAACGGCACAATATAATGTGACAATCAACCCATTGCCGGCACCGGTTATCAGCGGTCCGGTCGCAGCCTGTGCAAATTCAACAGGCAATGCCTATTCAACACCCAATGTTGGCGGACATACTTATGTATGGGCAATCTCCGGCGGTTCGATCACAGCAGGTGCAGGAACCAATTCCATCACCGTAACATGGAACGCAGCAGGCGCAGGATGGGTACAGGTAACCGAAACCATCACTGCAACTACCTGTGCAGCAACGACCGCACAATATAATGTTACAATCAACCCCTTGCCGGCACCAGTCATCAGCGGTCCGGTAGCAGCCTGTGCAAATTCAACAGGCCATGTATATTCGACGCCATTAGTGGCAGGCCATACTTATGTCTGGGCTATCTCCGGAGGTACAATCACTGCGGTGCAGGAACCAATTCCATAACGGTAACCTGGAACGCTGCAGGTGCAGGATGGGTGCAGGTAACAGAAACCATCACTGCCACCACATGTGCAGTAACAACCGCACAATACAATGTCACGATCGACCCATTGCCAACCCCGGTCATCAGTGGACCGGTAGCAGCCTGTGCAAATTCCACAGGAAATAGTCTATTCCACACCAATAGTTGGCGGACATACCTACGGCTGGGCAATATCCGGCGGAACGATTACGGCCGGTGCAGGAACCAATTCCATCACGGTAACATGGAATGCTGCAGGCGCAGGATGGGTCCAGGTAACCGAGACCATCACCGCCACCACATGTTCCTTTACAACCGCGCAATATAATGTCACGATCAACCCATTGCCGGCACCAGTCATCAGCGGTCCGGTGCAGCCTGTGCAAATTCAACAGGTAATGGCTATTCAACACCCAATGTTGGCGGACATACCTATGTATGGGCTATCTCCGGCGGTTCGATCACAGGCGGTGCAGGAACCAATTCCATCACGGTAACATGGAACGCTGCAGGTGCAGGATGGGTCCAGGTAACCGAGACCATCACCGCAACCACATGTGCTGCAACAACCGCACAATATAATGTTACGATCAACCCGTTGCCCCCGGATCCTGTAATAACCGGTTCAACCCTCGTGTGTAACGCTTCCACAGGCAACATTTATAGTACCCAGCCCGGAATGTCCAGTTATTTTTGGACAGTGACCGGAGGTACTATTACTTCAGGAAATGGCACTGATGATACATACGCAACGACCGGGAAGAGCATCCTGCCCAGATGGGGCCGGAGCCACAGGCAAAAATGGCGACACTTGCCCGCCGAGGGCGCACGCGCCTGCGATCCAGGTCAGCATCCCCGGTCGCGACGCCAGAAAAAAAGCGGCGGCATACAGGATGTGCCCGGTTAAAAACGATACGAGCCTGGCCAGAAAAAGCTTCGGTGAGGCGAAAAAAATGGAGAATACGTCGCCTGCCATGCAGAATACCAGCCCCGCCAGCACCAGTCCGAAATAGCCCGTCTCCGTCTGTGGCCCGGTCAGGGCGACCGCGACAAAGAGCGCGGAAAGGAAAGGCTTGGTCAGAATGCGCCCCGCGTGGACTCCCGTTTCTCGGAGTAGAGAGCCCCCCCGAGCAGTACGCGCCGCTGCAGTCAGGATCACGATATCGATCATCCGGGCCTCCATTATTGAAAGGTTAACCCATATTAAACCCCATACTGCAAGTCCGTGTGTAGGCGCAGTATAGGGAAAACCATCCAGTAAATCAATGACGGCTCTAACAATTTTATGAAACAGCGCGAAAGAATACTATAGTCTGTAGATTTATAGTCTTCATATAATCACAATGAATCCATGAAAGTAATCAAAGCACCAGACGGAGAAGCGCTTTCCCTGGAGAAGGCTTTTGGCTGTGTATTGCGCTGCCTTCGTCAGGATCGAGGATTATCGCAAGAGGCTCTCGGGTTCGAAAGCGGTTATCACCGCACCTACATTAGCCTCCTCGAATGGGGGCAGAAGAGCCCCTCACTGCAAACGATCTTCAACTTATCGAAAGCGCCGGAAAGGTACAAGAACTATTGGAGGCGAAGGGCATCATGAATCGGATTGCGATCATCATGGACGGCGGGATCATCCAAAATATTCTCGCGGACGAAGAGGTCGACATAACGATCGTCGACTATGACACCGAAGACGCAGAAGAGGAAGATCTAACGGAGGTTCCGCAGAACGATGGAACATCAGTCGAAGCGTTCATCGGCTATCCGAATGAGGACCTCTCCGACGAGGCCCGGAAATTTCTCGACATGCTCGACAGGCTGAATAAGGAGGGTGAGCATGACCACCAAAGCGAACCTGGTTGAGCTATGTTCGCGACAACCCGGATTTGACGAGATCGCCTGGGTCATGCGCGCCAGATCAACGGATGAAACACGGCCGGCCCTGCAATGCCATCAACGCTTTTACTTTTTCTTTTCGGCTCCACTAGGCGCGGTATATCCCGGGCTCCTCAATGAATCCTCAATTAACAAGGCTCAAACTCCTTGCTCTCATGCTCTATTCTCTTTTGTTCGGTCAAACCAGCTATACACATCCCGATATTCCAGGAAATTGCAGACGTCGGCTAAACCGCTGACCTTGAAAGTCGGTCTGTTGATCTGTCGAAGAAAAAGAGCACGCCGTACCCCGTTCGCGACAATACTGAATTTCAGCTTCAGGTTAGGTTCCACCAGATGCAGATCGTTAAACCTAAGTAGACCCGAGTAAACCTGAGTAGAATGCTCGATTTCGAACATCGCCGACATCTCACTTGCCCCCCTCTGTAACCACAGGACATCTACCTCTCTAACAACATCATTAATCGAGCTGTATCTTGACGGGAGCTCGTCCCTAACCGGAAACTTGTCGGTTAAGGTCCAGTCTAGCTTACTCCTATCGTTCAGGGGTATCCAAATATCATAGCCCTTTATCATTCCAATCGCTCCTATGAACGTTTGAATCTGGGAATGGCTAAAATCCGGCATAATCGTTATCTTGTTCGTCTCTATTAAACCGTCTATCTTCCCCCAACCATAGAAGCCTTCTATTGAGAAACGGCCAGCATTCGCAATATAAAGTTCCAATCCATCATCGTGATAAATCTGACACTTAAACTGACCATCTGAGGCGGGCGTCAAAGAACTGAAGAGGTCTTCGAAATCCGAAAAAGGAACAAAGACAGGTTCTGCCTGACCATCCCATAGAAAACAAATAACCGAGTTGAACCCCTCAAGCTGCTTCAAGTCCTCTCTTCTCAACCCATAGAACGATCGTTTCCCCGGGTGCACTTTCGAATATCTGATGTATATACGGATCAAACCGTCACCAATCTCGAACAAAGACAAACTACCCGGCAATTGTTTCGGTCTACCGAATCGTCTTGATAGTTCGTCTAAGAATACTTTTTTGACAGGATTAGCCATTGAAGAAGTCTCCACTGTTACCTAACGAGACACCGACAAAGGCCGAAAAAGTGATCTCTCGGTTTCACTGCAACGACACTTCTCGCAGCACAGCGACAACATTTATTTTTATAGGTAGTGTGCAAATTATCAAAAGAAGGGTGAAAGTCAACTTTTTTTCTGAAAAGAAGGCTATGATCACAATGGTTGAGTTTGGCCCTCGGACACCGGCTACTCCACCTTGCCCTACCTTTCTCATCGGTATTGTCTAAAGCCACAGGAGTGTAATTCAGCCCGATCTGCGTTGCGTTTTCAAGTAAAAGATGTATTATTCCGGAAAACATACTCACCACCCCCGTTCGGGGGTAATGGAGGAATTGCGATGACAAGAGACGAAGCGGAAGGCCTGCTCAAAGCGCACGTGAAGAACGAACGGATGCTGGACCACAGCTACGCCTCGGAGGCGGTCCTCCGGGCGCTGGCGCGGAGACTCGGCCGCGATGAAGAAAAGTGGGGGCTCGCGGGGCTCCTCCACGATATCGACATCGAAGTGGTCGGCGGCGACCTTGCCCGCCACGGGATCGAGGCCGAGCGGATCCTCGCGGAGAAGGGGATCGATCCGGAGATCGTGGACGCCGTAAAGATGCACAACGAAGCCGTCTGCGGCACTAAACGGTCCACGGAGTTCCAGCATGCGCTCGCCGCCGGAGAGACGATCACCGGCTTTATCGTGGCGACAACGCTGGTCTATCCGGACAAAAAAATCGCAAGCGTCAAGGTGAAGTCGATCACGAAGCGGATGAAGGAGAAGGCCTTCGCGGCCTCGGTGAACCGCGAGACGATCCGGGAGTGCGAACAGCTCGGGCTTTCGCTGGACGAATTCGTGGAGATCTCTCTCGGGGCGATGCGGGGGGTGGCCGACCGGATGGGGCTGTAACGAAACAAGCAACAACTTTATTGATGTTTTTAGACCCACTGCATAGGTTCTTCTTGGTATTGGTTTCACCTACTTATCAATGACAACGATTTAACTAATGGTTAGGGAATGTTTTTTGTTAAACATATCAGGTTCGTGGTTCGAGTCCGTGGCTGGTCTCCAGGATGACCCTGGTTAAACGATCTCATCCCGATCTTGGTTTTGTCTCCTCATTTATAAATTTCCCATTCTGTCCTTTTTCTCTTCCGTCGCCTTCTTCGCCCATGCCTCCCGCATTTTCTGCGTGGCCACTGACAGGGAACCAGACCTGATATCAGTCTTTACAAGACTTTTCAGTTCAATAATGACATTTTTCACCTGCCACGTCGTCTCGTAGGTATCAAATACCGCCCCAAAACTATTCTGCATGGTGCTCTTTGTGGTACTCGCTGGTTTCCCATATTTCTCAGTGAGCATCGCTTCCAGATCATCAGCTTTTTCCCTGTCGAAATGCATAAGGAAGCCCCCCACGTTCCTATCAGGATCCAGCCAGACCCAATCATTGAGCCTAAAATATCCTGGCCCCAAAAACTTCAGCCCCCTCACTTCATAAAAACCGTCAATAAATTTAGTATCTGTGAACTCCAGGCTCGTGTCCTGCTGGTCCAATGGGTACCCGAATTTGAGGCCCCTGAACACAAAATCCTTCGCCACAGCAGCAGTTATGGCCTCCTTCGGTGGCGCATTATTTTTGGACACACCTTTGCTCGCTTCCTCACACCCCACAATCAACGCCACACTCAAACCCAGGACAAACACCGAAGCAGATACTACCTCTCTAATCATCTTCTCCCTCCTTCCCGTGGATTTTCCCGGTCATCGCCTTTATCAACCCTTTTGTCGATATCCAGCTTTTTCCAATTTATTCTGGCAAAAAAGGCAAATCTTTAAATGACGATCTCTTATTTGTTTTCTATAATCAGCATAGTCATAGTCAAGTTTCATTGGTATCCTTGTCCATATTATGTCGCCTCTGTCAGGGTTACCCGAAATGGTTTTTGGTCTGCATATTGTCCCGTCGAATACAATATGGACTTTACCTCCCTTGTGTATCAGGTCTTTCTCTCTCATCATGCTTGCTAACTCTTTGCCCCTTATTCGCTCTTCTTGGTCCCGCATATTTCATATCCTCCAGTAATGAGTCTGATAATATCAATTTCTGCGCAGAGACGGTATTGGTTATCGATATTGATCGTCATCGTTGTCTTCCTCGTCTAATGGTGCCGAACATTGGTTATACGGATCGGTATAAAACCCTCCATGATCTGTTGACCTGTAATAAAAACCCCGCTCTTTTATAGAAAACGGGGTATGTATCAGCCAGTCCATATTTCCCTCCAGCATGGTTATACGGGATGGAACTTATTTAACTGCCTTTCATATTTGCTGCTTGACTATCACCATTTTCTTTGAAATCTACTACACAAATGAAATTATGTCGCCTAACGCTTTCAGGAAGCAGTCGAGAGGAACCAACGATCTGACTCGAAGAGGTTGTCGCCGATTACGCTATTTTTCGTCGCCGAATATTTTTGTCGGCGACCAATCGTGAAGCGCGAGGCGTACTTGCTGGTACGCCGCAACGACGAAGGATGAGGGAACTTGAGCAGACGGACGTTTTTCACCAGCCCGTCAGCGGATGCAGCGCTTCAGCTCCTGAATGAGGGCGGTGCAGAACTGGCTTGCGTCGGCGACGATCGCGACGTCGGCCAGCTTCATCATGGCGGCGTTCGGGTTTTTGTTCACGGCAATGATGAACTTCGCATCGTTGCAGGCCGCGGTGTGCTGGATCGCGCCGCTGATCCCGAACGAAAAGAGGATCTGCGGCTTGATATGCTTTCCCGCCTGGCCGACCAGCGCGTCGTGACTGGCCCAGTCGGCATAGACCACGGGGCGCGTCGCCCCCACCTCGCCTTCCAGCAGCTCCGCCAGTTCGAAGAGTTTCGCGAATTTTTTCTTGCTCCCCATACCCCGGCCGCCGCAGACGACGACCTTGGCATCCTCGATCTTCCGGCCGCGCGGGGAGGCGGTGTTCCACCTGGATCAGCTGCACCCGGTCGGCCGGAAGGTCCTTCGGCAGGGGAACCTTGACCACCTTGCCGGTCCGGAGGTAGTCATGGGGAATCTCCTGGAAGATCCCGGGGCGGACGGTCGCCATCTGGGGGCGGCGTTCCGGCGTGACGATCTCGGCAACGAGGTTGCCGCCGAAGGAGGGGGCGGTCTGGACGAGGAGCCCCTCCGCGTTGATGTCGAGTCCGATGCAGTCGGCGGTGAGGCCGGTCCCGAGGCGCTTGGCCACCCGGGGGGCGAACTCCCGCCCGAAGGTGGTGGCGCCGACAAGGATGATCTCGGGCTGCTCCCGCCGCGCCAGGCGTTCCATGAGGACCGTGTAGGTCTCCATGCTGTAAGCAGTCAGTCGCGGATGGTCGGTCAGGTAGACCTTATCGGCGCCGTGGGCGATGTACTCTCCCACAACCCCGCAAAAGGTGGGGTTCTGGGAGAGTGCATCGTCCACCCACTCGTCCGTCCAGTAGCCGAAGGCGACGGCGCACACCTCTCCGTCGATCTTCTTCGCCAGATCGCGCGCCCGGGAGAGGAGCTGGAGGGTCACGCGGTTCTGAAAATAGTTCCGGTAGTCCCCGAAAACCCAAATGGCTCGTTTTTTTGTCGTCATGATTTCTTTTTATCCGCCTTGAGATCCTTGCCGATGGCGCCGCCGATCTTGTCGTCGAACCGCTCGATGAGCTGCTCCACGATCCGCTTGGGCGTCCCGGTCAGGACGATGTTCTTCTTCCCCGCCGTCGGCGAGGCGACGCTCAAGATCTTCGTGGCGGAGGCCTGCATCCCGATCCGTGCCGGGTCAAGGCCGAGCGCCTCCGCATCGAAGGTCTCGATCCGGGCCTGGGAGAACGCCTCCTGGAGACCGCCCAGGGACACATAGCGGGGGAGGGTGCCTTCGGTCGTCACGGTGATCAGGCCGGGAAGCGACATCTCCAGGGTTTCGAGGAAATTATCGGAGAGCCGCTGCATCCGGACCGTGCGCCCGGAGACGGCGATCTCATCGACATAGCCCACCCCGGGGACATCGAGCTCCTCGGCAAGCTGGGGGCCGACCTGGGCGGTCTCGCTGTCGCTCGTGGAGAAGCCGCACAGGACGAGATCGAACCCCGCGCACGTCTTCTCGATCGCGCGGGCCAGGGTGTAGGAGGTGACCGAGGTGTCGGCGCCGGCCATCCGCCGGTCGGTGAGCAGGATCCCGCGGTCCGCGCCGAGGGCGATCGCCTCCCGGAGGACCTCCTCGGCCATCGGCGGTCCCATCGTGATTGCGGCGATCTCGGCCCCCTTCGGCTTCCCGGATCCTGAGCGCCGCCTCCAGGGCCGCGCGGCAGGCGGGGTTCATCATCCCCTCGGCCAGGTCCCGCTGGAGGGTCCCCGTCGCCTGGTCCCAGGGGAGTTCGGAGACCATCGGCACCTGCTTGATGCAAACGACCATCTTCACCATCGGCTTTACGTCCTCTGGGCGAGCACCGCGCGCGCGATGACCATGCGCTGGACTTCACTCGTCCCCTCATAAATTTCCGTGACCTTGGCGTCCCGGAAGTATCGTCTCCACGTCGTATTCCTTGCTGTAGCCGTACCCGCCGTGGATCTGGACGGCCAGGTTCGTCACCCGCATCGCCGTCGCGCTGCAGGAGAGCTTGGCCATCGCGGCCTCCGCGCCGAAGGGCCTCCCCGAATCTTTCACCGCGCAGGCCCGGTAGAGGAGGAGCCGCGCCGCATCGATCTCGGTCGCCATATCGGCGAGGTAATTCTGGATCGTCTGGAAGGAGGAGATCGGTTTTTTGAACTGCTGCCGCTCCTTGGAGTAGCGGACCGCATCCTCGAAGGCGGCCTGGGCAAGCCCCAGGGCCTGGGCGGCGATGCCGAGGCGGCCCGTATCGAGGGTCACGAGGCCGATCCTGAGTCCGTCGCCGGGACGGCCGAGCAGGTTCGTCTCCGGCACACGGCACTCCTCCAGAAAGAGGGAGGAGACGGGGTTTGCCCGCATCCCGCAGAGGTCCTCGATCTCCCCGACGGTGAATCCGGGGGTGTCCCGCTCCACGATGAAGACTCCGGCGCTCCGCTGGGGGTTCTGGGGATCGGTTACCGCGAAGATGAGCGACGTCCCGCAGACGCCGCCGTTGGTTACGAAGATCTTCGTGCCGTTGATCACATAGTCGCCGCCGGTCCGGACGGCAATCGTCTCCACGCCGCCCGCGTCGGAACCGGCATTGGCCTCGGTCAGACAGAAGGCGCCGATCCGCTCGCCCCGGGTCATGGCCGGCAGGAAGCGGCGTTTCTGCTCCTCGGTGCCGAACCGCTCGATGGGGTAGATCCCCACGCTGTTGTGGACGGTGAGGCAGAGACCGACCGCCGCGCTTACCCGGGAGATCTCCTCGATGGTGATCGCGTAGCTGATCGAGTCCAGCTCCGCGCCGCCGTACGCCTTCGGCGCCTGGAGGCCGAAAAACTGCAGGGGCCGCATCTTCTCGACGACCTCCCACGGAAAGCGGGCGTCCCGGTCGATGTCGTGGGCGATCGGAGCCAGCTCGGCCTCGGCGAACATCCGCACCGCCTTGCGGACAACCTTATGTTTCATGCAGGGGTTGAAATCCACGTCTCCCTCCGAAGCTGCTCATCACACGGCCGCCCGTCCGCCTGGCCGGGACGGGGCGAAACCATACCCCGGACATCAAAGAAAATCAAGGATTGAAGATCTCTTGCTGGCTGTCCCGCAGGTAATATCTGTCCCCCTCCAGCAGCCGTATCACATCGTACTTCACGAGCTGTTGCAGGGCCCCGGGGCGGTAATCCTTCAAACCGATGCGAAACGCCGTGCCTTTGCTGTAGGGAAGCACCACCGCGGAGGCCGGATCGAAGGCTTTTTTCTCCTTCAGGTCCCGGATGATGAAATCGGCGGCCTTCTTCATCCGCCGCCCGGCGATGATGTTGGCGAGGATGAAGGCGACAATGAGGAGCACCACCATGAGCCAGGTTTTGGCGTTTTGTGACATGGGTGCAAACTCCAGAAGAGCGTTGCCGTCATGAATACTAAATCACCCCGCTGATGTCAACCTGAACCGCCGATACCCGTCCGAAGGTCGCATTTGTCACCAACCGCCTTGACAATCTTCCGGAAGATCGCTATGTTAATTGAACTATTATTTCACCCAATCGTAAGGACGCAAATTATGGAGAAACAGCACAAATTTTCCCTCTGGTACGTTATTCTGGGGATCTGGGTGGTCCTGATCGTCCAGAACTACATCGCCTCGATGTACGCCGCCCAGATGATCCCCTACAGCCAGTTCCTCACTCTTCTCAAAGCGGGCAAGGTAACCGAGATTGCCATAACCGCCAATCAGATCCAGGGCAAGATGAAGGTCGACGGCGCCCCCAACGACCTCCAACCCTTCAAAACGATCCGCGTGGACCCGGACCTCTCCAAGATGCTGGAGCAGTTCCCCGCCGTTTCCTTCAAGGGGGAGATCGAATCGACCTTCCTGCGCGACCTCTTCTCCTGGATCTTCCCGCTGATTTTGTTCGTGGGCGTCTGGTATTTCCTCATGAAGCGGATGGGCGGCCAGCAGGCCGGCTTCATGACGCTCGGGCAAGAACAAGGCGAAGATCTACATGGAAAACGAACTCAACGTCACCTTCGCTGACGTGGCGGGGGTGGACGAGGCGAAGCAGGAGCTGGTCGAGGTGATCGAATTCCTGAAAACGCCGGGGAAATTCACCAACATCGGGGGAAGGATCCCCAAGGGGATTCTCCTCGTGGGACCGCCGGGAAGCGGCAAGACCCTCCTGGCCAAGGCGGTCGCCGGCGAAAGCGGCGTCCCGTTCTTCAGCCTCTCCGGGTCCGAGTTCGTCGAGATGTTCGTCGGCCTCGGGGCGGCCCGCGTCCGGGACCTCTTCGTCCAGGCCAAGGCGAAGGCCCCCTGCATCATCTTCATCGACGAGCTCGACGCCCTGGGAAAGGCCCGCGGTTTCAGCGCCATGGGCGGGCACGACGAACGCGAGCAGACATTGAACCAGCTCCTGGTCGAGATGGACGGCTTCGACCCGAAGGTCGGGGTGATCCTCATGGCCGCAACGAACCGGCCGGAGATCCTCGACCCGGCGCTCCTCAGGCCCGGCCGCTTCGACCGCCACGTCCTCGTCGACCGGCCGGACAAGGTCGGGAGGGAGCAGATCCTGCAGGTCCATATCAAGAAAATCAAGACGGTTCCCGATCTGAACCTGGAGACCCTTGCCAACATGACACCGGGCATGGTGGGGGCGGATCTGGCGAACCTCGTCAACGAGGCGGCGCTCCTCGCCGTCCGCCGGGACAAGACCGAGGTGGGGATGCCGGAATTCGAGGAGGCCGTGGAGCGGATCGTCGCCGGCCTGGAGAAGAAGAACCGCCTGATCAATGCCAGCGAACGGGAGACCGTGGCCTACCACGAGATGGGGCACGCCCTGGTCGCGCTGTCGCTCCCCGGAACCGACCCGGTCCAGAAGATCTCCATCATCCCCCGGGGGATCGCCGCCCTCGGCTATACGATGCAGGTCCCGACGGGCGACCGTTTCCTCATGAGAAAAACGGAGCTGGAAAACAAGGTCGCGTCGCTTTTGGGCGGGCGGGCCGCGGAGGAGATCATCTTCGGCGACATCTCCACGGGCGCCCACAACGATCTTGCCCGGGCCACCGACATCATGCGGAGCATGATCCGCGAGTACGGCATGAGCGAAAAGCTCGGACAGGTCTACCTCGCGGGCGACAAGCAGCCCCTGTTCCTGGGTACCGGAATGCGCGAGACCGGGGATTACAGCGAGGCGACCTCCGAGATCATCGACCTGGAGATCCGGGAGAGCATCCGCCGGGAGTACGACCGGGCGCTGGCGATCCTTCGCGAGAAGAAGGAGATCCTGATCAAGGGCGCCCGTCTCCTTTTGGAAAAAGAGAAGATCGACGGCGAGGAGATCCGGGCCCTCATGACTTCGCCGGCGACGGATGCCGCTCGCGAATGAACTGGATTTTCGTCAAAAATTCTGATACACGGACAGCTCCGTCTCCGGACACGACGACCGGGAAACGGTGAAGTTACCCTACGAAAAAAAGGAGAAACCAATGGCACCGAGCAGGGAGACGCGGCTGAAACAGAAGGCCGAATGGGAAGTGAAGTTGCAGAAGCGCCTGGCGCTTCTTGGAGCAAAGGGGTTTGACGAGAAAAAGATCGCGCGGGACGTGGGCATCAAGGAGATGAAGGCGAAGATCAAGGAATCGCAGGTCCGTCTGCGGGCGATCGACGCCAATGAGAAGCGGACGGCGGAGCTCGCCGCTATCAAGGCGGAACGCCTGGCAAAGCCGAAGGAAGAGGCCCCCAAGGCGAAGAAGGCGGAGGAGCCGCCACCCGAGGCCAAACCCAAGAAGAAAAAGAAAAAGACGGAAGAGGCCGAGGCTCAGCAGGCTTAGCCTTTCTTCCCCGCTAAAGCATCTCCGCTTGGAGCCTCCGGAAGGAAAACGCGGTCCCGGATCGCTGATCGGGGGAAAGGTTGGCGCCCTCACCGTGGGCAGGAGCTCCGTTGTCCTGTCGCCCTTTCGACAGGACGCCCAAGACGAGCGCTACACGCCGTGCAGATGGCAGGTATCGTTCAGGATCATAAGGCGCGGCTGATGCTCCAGCCGGCATTCCAGCGCGGAGAGTGAGCAGTTCGCCACGAAGAAGCGGTCCCGGAAGCTCGGCCCGATGCCCAGGGCATGACAGAGGATCGCCCGGAGCGGACCGCGATGGGCGGAGATCAAAACCGTTTTTCCCTCCCGCACCGCCGCATCAAAGACACGGCCCGCACGCCGTGCCAGCGAAAGAAAATCTTCCCCGCCCGTGGGATGCTCGATCCCCTGCCCCTCTTCCCAGTTGGTCCAATCCCCCGGGAACCGACCTGCCGCCTCCGGCCGGGTCAGCCCCTCCCACAGACCGTAGTCGCATTCACGGAGTTCCGGCATCATCATAACCGGAACCTCCCGGTGCTGCCGCCGAGCGATTAGCTCCGCCGTTTTGGACGCCCGGTCCAGGTCGCTCGTGTAGATCATATCCAACGGAATGTGGGCCAGGCGGTCGGCCAACGCCTCCGCTTGCCGTCTTCCCCGGGCATTCAGGGGGATGTCGGTCTGGCCCTGGATCCTGTTGTCCTGATTCCAGTCCGTCTCACCATGGCGAATTAGATAAACGATTGAAATGGCTTACCTCTCTCAAAGAATTGTCGATCGGTTCCCGCCCTCGTTGACAGGAGAAAATGGATGCAGAAGATAGGCAAAAACCACTGAGCTGTCAAGGACCTTTTGCCCGCCGCGGGGTCATGGCGCCGGTTGTGCACCCGGACTCGTCATGGGGGTATCCATAGGGAAACGGAGCAGCGGACAGGCACGGCACAGAGGGCATTGACCTTCAGGCATTTCATGTTTATACTAATGTTGTTGGGTCATTTCCGTATAACTGATGGCAATTTTGAAAGACCCGGTCTTCACGAAAGAGAGGGACGGCATGACCAAGGAGCGGATACCGGTCACTCCCGCCATCCTCGCCATGAAACAGAACGGGCTGGCCTTCACCCTGCACCCGTATCGTTACGAGGAACATGGAGGCACACGGGTGTCGGCCCAGGAGCTGGGAGTGGATGAGCACGTCGTGATCAAGACCCTCGTCATGGAGGATGAACATGGCGCTCCGCTCATCATCCTCATGCACGGGGACCGGCAGGTCTCCACGAAGGCCCTGGCGAGGCTCCTCGGCGTCAAGGCCATCACCCCCTGCGAGCCCCGGATTGCGGAAAAACATACCGGCTACCGGGTGGGAGGCACCTCCCCGTTCGGAACAAAGAAGCCTCTGCGGATTTTCATTGAGGAAGGGATCGCCGCCCTGCCTCGCATCCTGATCAATGCCGGCAGCCGGGGGCTCTTGGCCGAGATGTCGCCGGCGGAACTGATACGGGTTTTGAAACCCGTCACGGTGAAGGTGGCCATATGACAGACAAGCAGATGGTGATCCGCTGCCTGAACTGCGGAACGAAAAATCGCATCCCGAACGAACGGCTCCATGACCGTCCGCTCTGCGGCAAGTGCGGCGCCACGATGGACGAGATGATCATCCGCTGCCTCGGCTGCGGGACGAAGAACCGGATGCCCGAAAACCGCCTCAACGATCGGCCGCTCTGCGGCAAATGCGGCGCCACCCTGGTCGTGACGGGCGATCAGGGGCGTCCCATCGACGTGACCGACAGCACCTTCTCCCGGGAGATCCTCTCCTCCCCGGGTCGGTCCTCGTCGACTGCTGGGCCCCCTGGTGCGGTCCCTGCCGTACGGTGGGACCGATTCTCGAGGAGCTGGCGGCCAAGTATGCGGGCGGCGTCCGGATCGCCAAACTCAACGTCGATGAAAATCCCCTGACGGCATCCCAATACAACGTACGCAGCATCCCGACGATGCTTTTGTTCAAGAACGGCAACCTGGTCAACACCCTGGTGGGCGCCCTGCCGAAGGAGACCATCGAACAGCACCTTCTCGCCATCATGAAGACCAACTAACTAACCGAAGGAACCGTGAAGCCATGCAGGTACCCGAACTCAACCGCACCCTGGTATACCACTGCAGAATCTTTGACGTCTTCGAGGGAGACGTCCGTCTGCCCGATGGCCGGATCGTCAAACAGAGCTGGATCGACCACCGCCCCACGATCGCCGTCGTCCCGGTGAACCCCGAGGGGAAGCTGGTCCTGATCCGCCAATACCGCCATGCAACGGGGGGAATGCTCGTGGAAATCCCCGCCGGCACCATGGACCGCGGAGGTGAAGCGGTTGAAGAGTGCGTTCAACGGGAGCTGGCAGAGGAGGCGGGTTTTCAGGCGGGACGGCTCGTCAAGTTGTTCGAGGGATATCTGGTCCCCGGATACGGTACCGAATACATGCATTTCTTCCTCGCCCGCGATCTCCATCCGGCAACGCTGCCGGCTGATGAGGATGAATATATCCGGGTCATGACGGTCTCGTTCGATGAGGCCGGCCGGATGATCCGGGACAGAAGGATCGTCGACGCCAAAACCGCCTTGGGCATTGAGATGGCCCGAGCCTATCTGGACGAAGAGAACGGACGACACGCCTGAACGGTGTTCTTCCGCGCCCTCTCAGCGGAGCATCCGCTCCCGCTTTTCGAGCTCGATATCAAGGGTCTTGAGCCGCTGAAGATCGGTCTTGAGCTTTTCGTTCTCCTGGATGAGCGCCGCCGTCTCCGTTTGCAGCCTTTCCTGCAACACCCGAAGAGTGTTCTTCAGGGATTCGTTCTCCTGCAGCGCCGCGGACCTCTCCGCCAGGAGCTGTTCCTGCAGGAGATGATCCTCCAGGCAGGCCTCCAACACTTCCCTGTTCTCGTCGATCAGGCGGATGACGCTCTCCGCGGCGGAGCGCCACCGGCTCTGGGGATAGCGCAGGATCAGGGAGGCAAAGACCGCACGTGCCTTCGCCGGATCCGGTCCGCCCGGTGGGCTGAGGAGGGCGCTCCCTTCCAAAAAGAGATCGCGATCCTCAACCAGGCGCGGTGCTGTCCGGGGCGCCACCGGCTCCTCGGCCGGCGGCGCAGGAGTGGCTACCGCAACCTCCCGCTTTTCCGCCGTCGGCGCCGGCGGCGCCGTTGCCGCACACCCTGCCAGGAACAGCAAAGCCAAAAGCCCGAAACAGGCAGCCAGCAATCGGTTCATCTCTTCGGTATATCCTTTTCCGTCACGTAATTGCTCCCCGGGAGGGTCTTCGCATACTCCTTGAGCTGAGCCGCCATCTCGGCCATTTCGAGGGGATTTCGAAATCGGGAACCGTTATCGGTAACGATTGCCATCGTAACGGTGATCAGCGGGAATGTCTGCTCACTCCCCCGCCGATCCTTCCCGATGAAGAATCCCTGACCCCGGTCCTCTTCCAGGTAGAACTTCCCGATCCGCTCATCAAAGCCGGCGACGATCCGGCGGCAGAGCTCTACGGCTCGCGCCGGTGCGGATATGATCACGAAATCGTCCCCGCCGATATGGCCCAGAAAATCCTCCGGCGTCCCGGCCTCCTTCACCTGGGCCGCGATCAGACCGGCGACCTCCTTGATCACCTCGCTGCCCCAAGCATAGCCATACTTATCGGCGAAGGGTTTGAAATTGTCAAGATCCACATGGCAAAGCGAGAACGGCTGTTTCGCCTCCAGGCGCTTGGTGATCTCCTCCTCGATCGCCCGATTCCCGGGGAGTCCCGTGAGCGGGCTGGCATCACGGCTCCGCTCCTCAAGGACCTTCAGACGCCGGCTCATCACCCCGAAGGCATGGGCCAGGCTCCCGATCTCGTCACGGCGGTTCATACGGATGTCGAAGTCAAAGTCCCCTTCGGCAATGAGGGCGGTCGCCTTCTCGAGCCTCCTAAGCGGCCGGGAGATGTTGGTGGTGACGAGCAATACAAGCAGAAGCCCCACCACGAGGCTTCCCAAAGAGAGCACGACCGTCAACCGGGATGCCCTGAGGCCCTGTGCATTGATCTCGTTGAGCCTGGCGTCGATCGCACCCTCCGCCCGCCTCTGGACGGACCGTATCAGCACGGCCAGTTCGTCGATCGCCTTATTGCCCGGATTTTCGGAGATCGCCTGCGCCTCTTCGAACTGTTTTTCCCGGATCAGCGCAACCTCCCGAGTAAAGAGCTCGACATACTGGCCCTGGAGCAGGGAGATCCTGGCGAGCGTCGGCGCGACGGTGGAGATGCGCTTGTGTGTGAACTGCCCCATGATGCCGTCGAATTCCCGTCTGCGCGACCAGAAGATCTCTTCGATGGCCGGATCCTTCAGGATGAGGTACCGTTTCTCGGCGCTTTCCTGGGCGATGAGGGTATCCAGCAGCTTCTTGCTGAGCTCAATGACGGCAAAATCCTCGTTGATGATGCGGTAGGCGAGCGCGTTGAGCTGCTGGAGGCTGAAGATGGCATAGGCGCTGGCAAGCACGGTCAGCAGAGCCATCGCCAGATAGCTCGCAAGCAGCTTGCGGTAGATGGTCAGTTTCATCCCGATCTCCTGAAAGACCTGTTTTCTCCCGTAAGTAGCGAACTGAGTAGCATATCCGCTCCATTTCCGCAAAGGAGATTACAGAAAAATGCAAGCCGACCACCCCGATCAAAAAAGCCCTCCCTTTTTCACCGCCGATCTGCTAAAAAGCACCATCCGAGTCGGCTTGCGCCAGCGCGCAGGCGAACCGGGAAGGCGCAAATCTGAGCGGTTCGGGAAAAACAGGAATGACCGAAGAAAAAGATTACCGGAGATTGCTGAAAGAGGGGAGCGTCGCCGGCCTGAGGAAAGGGTGGAGCGGATTTGTGTGGATGATGAAGATCATCGTCCCGATTTCGCTTTTCACCGCGATCCTCGATTGGAGCGGCTTTCTGCGTCATGCGGATGTTCTCCTCACTCCTCTGATGGGGCTCTTCAGCCTCCCGTCGACCGCCGCCCTGCCGCTTGTCATCGGCATGCTGAGTTCGGTGTACGGAGGGATCGCCGCGATGGCCGTCCTCCCGTTCAGCACGGCCCAGATGACGCTCATGTCCGTCTTCATCCTGATGGCCCACGCCCTGATCCAGGAGGGTATCATCCAAGGACAATCCGGCATTCACCCAGCGAAAGCGACGCTGGTCCGCGTCGGGGCCGCCGTCGTCACTCTTCTCGTGATGGCACCCTGGGTGGGAAGCTCCCCGGTCATGCCCGCCGCGGCGGGCGGCGTCCTGAGCGCCCCTCCGGCCTTCCCGGAGATGATGCGCCACTGGGCGTTGACCACGGGCCGCCTCACGGCGAAGATCTTCGTCATCATCATGCTCCTGCTCTCCCTGCTGGAACTCCTCAAATCCTTCGAGCTGATTCACCCCTTCGTCCGGGCGCTCAGCCCGCTGCTCCGGATCATGGGCCTCGACCAGAAGGTGGGATTCCTCTGGATGACCGCGGTGATCTTCGGCCTCTCCTACGGCGGGGCGATCATCGTGGAGGAGGCGAAAAGCGGCCATCTGAGCCGGGATGAGCTGGAGATCCTCCACCTCTCCATCGGGATGAACCACTCGATGGTTGAAGACCCGCCCCTCTTCCTGCCGATGGGCATCCATCCTTTTTGGATCTATGTCCCCCGGATCATCATGGCCATCGTGACGGTCAGGTTGTTGCGTCTCTGGTACCGCTATGCCCGGCGCCCCCGTCCGGCCTCCTGAACTTATTATCCCCCATCCCATAACCCTGAAAGAGGGTTTCCCAAAGGTCTCCTTGCCCCCGAGAAAAACTTCTGCTATAACTTTTCCTACCCGGAAGCGAGTTTTGTTTGCGCAACGGCGAAAAAAACAGGAATGCCCGGCGCTTTTTCCGATATGCCGAACAAGAGGGGAGGACTTATGATCTACAACGAAGATTTTGAAACGCTGCCGCGCGAGGTTTTGGAAACTCTTCAGCTCAAGAGGCTCAAACAGGTCGTCCAGCGGGTTTACCATACCGTAGGCTTTTACCGGAGGGCCTTCGATGAGGCAGGCGTCCAGCCGGACGATATCAACTCCCTCGATGATCTCAGGAAATTCCCCTTCACCACGAAACAGGACCTTCGGGACAACTACCCCTTCGGCATGTTCGCCGTTCCGATGAGCAGCGTCGTGCGTCTTCACGCCTCCTCCGGGACAACCGGCCGCGCGACCGTCGTAGGCTATACCAAGAGGGACATCGACACCTGGTCGGAGCTGATGGCACGCTGTCTGGTGGCCGCGGGGCTCACGAAGAACGACGTCCTCCACAACGCGTACAGCTACGGCCTATTCACCGGGGGCTTGGGCGTCCATTACGGGGCCGAGAAGCTGGGGGCAAGCGTCATCCCCATGTCCGGCGGCAACACGAAGCGGCAGATCATGATCCTCCAAGACTTCGGCCCGACGGCGATCTGCTGCACCCCCTCCTATGCCCTCAATCTCGCGGAACAGGGGAAGGAGATGGGGGTAGACATGAAGGCCCTGAAGCTCCGGATCGGGATCTTCGGGGCCGAACCTTGGAGCGAAAAGATGCGGCAGGAGATCGAAACTGCCTTGGGCATTACCGCGCTCGACATTTACGGCCTCTCGGAGGTCATGGGCCCCGGGGTCTCCATGGAATGTCTTGAGGAGCGGCATGGCATGCACATCTTCGAAGACCATTTCCTCGTGGAGGTGATCAACCCGGAAACCGGTGAACTTCTGCCGCCGGGCGAAGAGGGGGAACTGGTATTCACGACGATCACGAAGGAGGCGTTTCCCCTGATCCGTTTCCGGACGAGGGATATCTCCCGTCTGCTGCCGGAGCCGTGTCGGTGCGGCCGGACGCTCGCCCGGATGGATCGCATCACAGGCCGCAGCGACGATATGCTGATCGTCCGCGGGATCAACGTGTTCCCCTCCCAGATCGAGGCGGTCCTCGTGGGAATCGAGGGGGTGGAACCGCACTACCAGATCATTGTGGAGCGCGTCGGCAACCTCGATACCCTCGAAATCCAGGTGGAGGTCAGCGAACGGCTTTTCGCCAATGCCGACGAGGTGAAGGTCCTCCAGAACACTGAGCGGCGCATCATGAAGGACATCAAGGACTACCTGGGGCTCTCCGCCAAGGTGAAGCTCGTGGAGCCCAAATCCCTCCAGCGATTCGAGGGGAGGGCGAGCCGGGTGCAGGACAGGCGTCAGATCTGAGGCGGCATTTTTTTCACCGGCCCTCCCTGCCGGGTAACCGCAGGGGAAGGGCAGAGAGGGGGTTCGGTAATGAAGGTGGAACAGATTTCCATATTTCTGGAGAACAAACCGGGGAGTCTTGAAGAGGCGACCCGCATCCTGAAGGACGCAGTGATCAACATCAGAACCCTGTCGCTGGCGGACACTTCCGACTTCGGCATCCTCCGCCTGATCGTAAGCGACGTCGACAAGGCGAGCCGGGTCCTCAAAGAAAACGGCTTCCGTTTCAGCCGGACCATCGTCGTGGCCGTCGAGGTACCGGACCGTCCGGGCGGTCTCCACAACATTCTCGCGGTCCTGTCAAAAAACGGGATCAACGTCGAATACATGTATGCCTTTGTGGAGAGGAGCGGCGAGCACGCCGTGATCATCTTCCGGTTCGACGCCCCGGATAAGGCGATCGAGGTCCTCCAGAAAAACGGCCTGACCGTCCTGCCGGGGGCGAAACTCTACGGCTTGTAGGAACACTCAACCCTTGATGCAGCCCAGAGACCGCAGGCGCGCCACCTTCGTGGCGAGGCCCGCCCGGTGGACTACCTCCACGACCTCGTTGAGATCCTTATAGGCCTCGGGGATCTCCTCCAGAAGAGTCCCCCGCCCGGAGGCCATGACGATCACCCCCCGCTCGGCCATCTCGCGCGGGATCGACCTTCCGCGGCACGCCTTCACCGCCTGGGTGCGGCTCATTACCCGTCCGGCCCCGTGGCATGCGCTCCCGAACGTCTCCGCAAACGCCCGCTCGGTCCCCGCCAGGACATAGGAACCCGTCCCCATGTCCCCGGGGATGAGGACCGGCTGACCCGCCTTCCGGTAGGCCTGCGGAAGGGCCGCATGTCCCGGCGGGAAGGCGCGGGTTGCCCCCTTCCGGTGGACGCAGAGGCGGACCTCCTTTCCGTGCAGGGGGAGGGTTTCGATCTTGGCGATATTGTGGCATACATCGTAGAGAAGCCTCATCCCCAGTTCGCGGGGAGACATCTCCAGCGTCCGTTCGAAGGTTTCCCGCGTCAGGTGCATGAGCATCTGGCGGTTGGCCCAGGCGTAGTTGGCCGCGCACGCCATCGCCGCGAGATAGTCGCGCCCCCGGGGAGACGAAAGCCGGGCGCAGGCGAGCTGGCGATCGGGAAGGGGAATCCCGATTTCGTGGATGTGTTTGACCATCCGGGCGAGGTAATCGTCGCAGACCTGATAGCCGAGGCCCCGGGAGCCGCTGTGGATGAGGACGCAGATCTGGCCCGGCGCCAGGCCGAAGGCGGAGGCCGCCGCGCCGTCAAAGATCTCCTCGACCACCTCGATCTCGAGGAAGTGGTTCCCCGATCCGAGCGTTCCAAGCTGGTCTTTCCCCCGCTCCAGCGCCCGGTCGCTCACCGTATCCGGATCGGCGCCCGCCATCACCCCGCCGTCCTCCGTCGTCTCCAGGTCGGCCGCCGTGCCGTAGCCCTGCCGGACCACCCAGGCCGCCCCCTCGGTGAGGACCTGCCGCTGATCCTTTGCGGAGAGGCGGAGCGACCCCCGGGAACCGATCCCGGAGGGGATGCGTTGAAAGAGGGCCGTGACGAGTCCCTGCAAGCGGTCCCGGATATCCTGATGCGCGAGACGGGTGGTCATCAACCGGCAGCCGCAGTTGATGTCGTAACCGACGCCGCCGGGCGAGACGATCCCCTCCTCCATGTCGAAGGCGGCGACGCCGCCGATCGGGAATCCATATCCCCAGTGCATGTCCGGCATGGCGAGCGAGGCCGTCACGATCCCCGGCAGATGGGCCACGTTCGCCACCTGCCGCGGCCCCTCATCGCTCCCCATCCCCTTGAGCAGCCTCTCGCTGGCGTAGATGATCCCGGGGACGCGCATCCCGCCCTCCTGTGGGACCTCCCACCGCCATTCATCTATCATCCGCAAACGGATCGACATGTCACCCCCGTCTGAAACGCACGCCCGGGCTTCGCCATAGACGCTTCAGTTACGCCTTTTCCCGAATCAATTCCTGCGCAGCCGCCCATCACGGCATCCGCCGGATCCGGACCTCGATTTCCTTCTCGTCCTTCAGCAGCGGCTGAAGCTTGGATGTATCGGTATCCGTGGTGTGATAGGGATAGAGGATCTTGGGCCTGACCATCCGGGCGGCGTCCGCCACCATTGCCGGCGTCATCGTATAGGGAAGGTTCATCGGCAGGAAGGCGACGTCGATCCGCCCGAGCCCCTTCATCTCCGGGATGTTCTCCGTATCCCCGGCAATGTAGACCCGTTTGTCGCCCAGGGTGAGGATGTAGCCGTTCCCGTCCCCCTTCGGATGGTAGGGCATACCGGGCGACCGCATGTGGACGATGTTGTAGGCCGGAACCGCCTGGATCCGGATACCGTCGACGGTGGTTTCTTCTCCATTTTTCAGGGCGATACCGCGCCCGATTTTGGAGAAGGCAAGCGGCGTCAGGACCAGTTTCGTCTTGGCCGTGCTTAACAATTCGATCGTTTTCATATCGAAGTGATCAAAATGGTCGTGTGCCGCCAGGATCAGATCGGCCTTCGGCAGCTTGCCGTAATCCCCGAATTGGCCGACCGGGTCGCTGTGGATGACCTTTCCGCCAAACTCGAACATCAGCGACGCGTGGCCGATAAACGTGATCTTCAGATCCCCCGCCGCGGTCGGCAGGACATCCGTCTCGAACCCCCCGGCAGCCCCGGCCGGGGCCGCCGCCATCAGGACCATCGGCATCATTAAAAATGATATCCCTTTCATGTTGTCCCTCCCTTGCGTTGCGTTGATGTTAGCGTCTTTCCCCTCCGAATCGGGCGCCTGCGATGACCGCAGGATGATTCCCGTCGGTTTTATTATATCGGCACGACCGGCAGGCGTCAATGGTCAACCGATGCCGGTGGTGAGAAGCCTTCAACATCATCAGTCCCAGACTGCGAGAATTTTCCCCACTGAACCTCTGACGAAGGCGCCAGTGCCCCGAGGCCCGCCGGAATAAGCCAAAACTCTCAAAATTTCGGTCATCTGGACACTGAAACGGCTGCCTTCGGAACGTTCCTTGTCGATCCCCCCCTTCCATGATAAACTGAAATTATCCCGATATACAAGGAGGCGCTTATGAAAACAATCTTGGTCGCCGTGATGATGGTGCTCCTCTGGGCCGTCCCGTGCCCGGCCGCCGACAGCGGCTTCAAGGAAGGGGCGCGAGAGGCCGGCAAAGGGATCAAGGAAGCGGCAAAAGATGTTGGACAGGGGGCGAAGGAGGTCGGGCGGGAAATCAAGGAAAAGGGGCGGGAGACCGGGCAGGCCGTCAAAGAAGGGACAAAGGAAGCCGGTCAAAAGATCAAGGAAGAGGCCAGGGAGGTCTCTCAGGGGGTCAAGGAGGGGATTCAGGAAACCAAGCGGGAGGCCCAAAAACAGGGCCGGACAATCGGCGAGTGGTTCCGGGATGCCGGGAAAAAGACCGGAGAGGCATTCAGGCAGATGGGAAGGGATATCCGGAAGTTCTTCACCGGAAAATAGGACAGAGTAGTTCCGACTGCACGGCCACCGTTTTTTGCCTGTTGTCGGTCCCCTACGGCAGGCGCCCTTCCAGGCGGAGTCGCGCGAGGATCAACTGGATCCGGGGCAGTGCCTCCTGGGCCGCCTTCTCCCCCTCGAGGATCGCCTCATGACGCTTGTCGAAATCGCTCGAACCGATGTGGCTTACCCGGGGGCGGATCACCACGTCGGCGTTTCTGAGCTGGGCCGCCGCGATCTTCGCATACATGATATCGATCGACTGGAGGATCGTTTCCAGAGTTCCCTGGGGCGTAGCCCCCGCCACGCCGGTGGAAATGTCCACGGCGATCACGACATCGGCGCCCGCCTGTCGGGCGGCATCCGCGGCGACGGGGCTCACCACGCCCCCGTCCACGTAGGTCCTCTCCCCGATCCGGACCGGCTGGAAGATCCCCGGGATGGAGCAGCTCGCCCGAACGGCCTTCCCGGTGTTCCCCGTCGCAAAGACGGTCTCCTCGCCGGTCTGGACGTTGGTGGCAACCGCCAGGAAGGGGATCTTCAACCGCTCGAGAGTGCAATTCTGCACCGCCTTGTTGACGAAATTCTCCAGCTTTTCTCCACGGATGAATCCGTTATCGGGAATGGTCAGGTCCACCACGTCATCCTTCTGGATGGCGAGGGCCATCTTCTGGATCTGATAGACGTCGAGGCCGTAGGCGTAGAGGCTCCCGACGAAGCTCCCCGAACTGGTCCCGACGATCAGGTGGATAGGAACTTTCTGCGCATCGAGAACCTTGAGGACGCCGACGTGCGCAAACCCCCTGGAGGCGCCGGCGCCGAGGACGAGGGCCACCTTCGCCGGCCGCGGCGGTGGCGGCAGGGGCGGGGGAATCTCCTTCGGCATGCAGGCAACGATCAGCAGGAGGCCCAGGCCGAGGGCCGCCCGGCGGAGGGGTTTCATCCCTTTTCCTCCCCGTCGGCTTCTTGATCCGCCGGGCCGCTTTCCGGGGCAAGCGCCAACTCCGCATCCTCCGGAAGCTCTTCCGGCATCTCGCCGTTCTCCCGCTCCTCTTCCCGTTCAGCGCGGGCAACCCCGACCAGCTTTTCGTTCTCGTCGAGATCGATCAGGCGCACCCCCTGGGTGCTCCGGTGGATGACGCGCACCTCCTCGGCGCGCATCCGGACGATCCGTCCCGCATCGCTGATCAGCATGATGTCCTCGTTTCCGGTGACCTGCAGGATCCCGGAGACATCGCCCACTTTGTCGGTCTTGAGATTGATCGTCCCCTTGCCGCCCCGGGTCTGGAGACGGTATTCGGCGATGTCGGTCCTTTTGCCGTACCCTTTTTCGGATACGGTGAGGATGCTGTTTCCGGGGGTCGGGATCTCCATCCCGATGACGCGGTCGCCCTCGGCCATCATGATCCCCCGGACGCCGCGGGCCGTGCGGCCCGTGTCGCGGACATCGTCCTCCTTGAAGCGGATGGACTTGCCCTTCCGGGTGCCGAGGAAAATGTCCTGGCCGCCGAGGGTGAGCTGGACGTCGATCAGTTCGTCCCCCTCGTCGATGGAGATGGCGATGATCCCGCCCGCGCGGGGGTTGGAGTAAGCCGACAGCTCCGTCTTCTTGATCGTCCCCTGCCGGGTCACCATGACCACCGATTTCTCGCCGGTGAACTCCCGGACGGCCTGAACGGCGGCGACGCGCTCTCCTTCCACCATGTTGATCAAATTCACGATCGCCTTCCCCTTGGCGGCCCGCCCGGCCTGCGGGATCTGGTAGACCTTCAGCCAGTAGACCCTGCCTTTGCTGGTGAAGATCAGGAGGTAATGGTGGGTGGAGGCGATGAAGATCCGCTCCACGAAATCCTCCTCCTTCGTCCCCATCCCGATCTTTCCCTTGCCGCCCCGGCGCTGGCTCTTGTAGAGGCTCACGGGGTTTCTCTTGATGTAGCCCGCGTGCGAGACGGTGACGACCATGTCTTCCTCGACGATCATGTCCTCGATATCAATGTCCTCGGAGCTCACGACAATCTCCGTCCGGCGTTCGTCCCCGTAGCGCGCCTTGATCTCCTCAAGCTCCGCGACGATCACGTCGAGGACCTTCTGCTGGTCGTCGAGGATCCCCTGGAGGGTGCGGATGAGCGCCGAGATCTCGGCATACTCCGCGTCGATCTTGTCCCTCTCCAGGCCGGTCAGGCGCTGAAGGCGCATGTCGAGGATCGCCTTCGCCTGGATTTCGCTGAGACCGAAGCGCGAGCAGAGGGCGGCGGCCGCCTCCTGGGGATTCGCGGAGGCCTTGATCACCGCTATCACCTCGTCGATCCGGTCGAGGGCGATGATCAGCCCCTCGAGGATATGGGCCCGCTCCCTGGCTTTCATCAGATCGAAGGTCGTCCGCCGGATGACCACCTCCTTGCGGAACGTAAGGAAACTCTCGAGGACCTCCTTGAGGTTGAAGACCCGGGGCTGGCCCCGGTCGATGGCCAGCATGATGATCCCGAAGGTTGACTCCATCTGGGTGTGCTTGTAGAGCTGGTTCAGGACGACCGCGGAGACCTCGTCCCGCTTCAGGTCGAGAACGACGCGGATCCCCTCGCGGTCCGATTCGTCCCGGAGGTCGGCGATCCCGCCGATCTTCTTCTCCTTGACGAGCTCCGAGATCTTCTCGATGAGGTTCGCCTTGTTGACCTGGTAGGGAAGCTCGGTCACGACGATGCTCTCCCGGTCATTCCGGGCGTTCTTCTCGATCAGGGCTCGGGCCCTGACCCGGATGATCCCCCGCCCCGTCCGGTAAGCGGAAAGAATCCCCTC
This sequence comes from uncultured delta proteobacterium, assembly GCA_963817385.1. Classification (GTDB taxonomy): domain Bacteria; phylum Desulfobacterota; class Syntrophia; order Syntrophales; family UBA5619; genus JAKAFS01. The sequence goes on along the minus strand of CAWFOM010000003.1, from coordinate 101,892 downwards.
CCGACCGTTGATGAACCCGGCCGTCGGAAAGTCCGGCCCCTGGATGTAGCGGATCAACCCGTCGACGGTGATGTCGGGGTCCCGGATGAGCGCGATGGTCCCGTCGATCACCTCCCGGAGGTTATGGGGAGGGATGTTGGTGGCCACGCCGACGGCGATGCCCCCGGTGCCGTTGAGGAGCAACAGCGGGATCTTCGCCGGCAGCACGGTCGGCTCCTCCATGGATTCGTCGTAGTTGGGCATGAAATCGACGGTGTTCTTCTCCAGATCTCCGAGGAGCTCTTCGGAGATCCTGGCCATCCGGACCTCCGTGTATCGCATGGCGGCCGGCGGATCCCCGTCGATGGAGCCGAAGTTTCCCTGGCCATCGACGAGCAGGTAGCGCATCGAGAACTCCTGGGCCATCCGGACCATAGTGTCGTAGGCCGCCGTATCCCCGTGGGGATGGTACTTACCGATGATATCCCCGACGATCCTCGCCGATTTCTTGTAGGGTTTGTTCCAGCGGTTCCCCATCTCGTTCATGGCGAAAAGGACCCGGCGATGGACCGGCTTCAGACCGTCCCGGACGTCGGGGATCGCCCGGCCGATGATGACGCTCATGGCGTAGTCCATGTAGGACTTCTTCATCTCGTCTTCGATGTTGATCGCGATATTCTTTTCGTAGAGTTGATCCATGCAGTTACCCTTTTCCTTAACCTGTATCCATGACCGTCTCGCCCGCAGACGGAATCATCATAATTGCAAACACGCTGTGCAGTGTGGTTTCTTAAACGTCCAGATTCGAGGCGTACAGGGCGTTTTTGTAAATGAAATCCCGCCGCGGTTCCACCTGGTCTCCCATGAGGGTGGTGAAGATCTCGTCCGCCGCCACGGCATCCTCGATGCGCACCTGCAGGAGCGTCCGCTTCTCCGGGTTCATCGTGGTTTCCCAGAGCTGCTCCGGGTTCATCTCGCCAAGACCTTTGTAACGCTGGACGGAGACCCCTTTCTTCCCGGCGCTGATCACGCAGTCGATCAGAGCGGACAGGGTGCCGACCGTTTCGCTCACCTTTTCCGGGACGCCACTGTCTCCCTCCTCCGAACCGACCCGGTAGGGAGCTTCCCCGAGGACCGCCACCTGGTTCAGAAGGGCCTTGATCTCAAGGAACTTCGGAATCTTCAGGATGTCCCGGTCGATGCTGGTGGTCAGGGTCTGGTTGTTTCTCCGGATGCTAAACACGATCTTCCAGCGCCCGTGTTCCTGGTCCATCTCCGTGCGGAATCCCTCCAGGCGATCGCCCAGGGCCATTGCGGTCCGCTTTGCCACCTTGGTCAGGGCCTCCTCGGTCCGGAAGTCTTCCTCACTGAGGGCCGGGTCGCCGGCCAGGAGGCGGATGAGGTCCCGGTTCTTTTCCTCCCGCTCGAACCGGTCCAGGACCGTCTCGATCCGCATTGCCTTCTTGATGAGGCCGAGGAGGCGGCTGCCGGTGATCGTCTGGGAGGTGCCGTTGACCACCGACAGGCGGATGCGATTGACCCCGTTATCCAAGACATGGTCCTTCATCGTCTCCTCGTTATGGATGTAGAGCTCCTGCTTGCGGTCGGTCACCTTGAACAGGGGCGGCTGGGCGATATAGAGATAGCCCCGCTCGATCAACTCCTTCATCTGCCGAAAGAAGAAGGTCAGAAGAAGCGTCCGGATGTGGAGGCCGTCCACGTCGGCGTCGGTCATGATGATCACCTTGTGGTACCGCAGCTTGCTGATATCCTGATCGTCTTCTCCGATCCCCGCGCCGAGGGCGGTGATGATGACCTTAAGTTCCTCGTTCTGGAGCATCTTGTCGAAGCGGGCCTTCTCGACGTTGAGCACTTTGCCGCGTAGCGGCAGGATCGCCTGGTTTTTCCGGTCCCGGCCCTGTTTTGCGGAGCCGCCGGCGGAGTCCCCCTCGACGAGGTAGATCTCGCTCCGCGCCGGATCCCGCTCCTGGCAGTCGGCCAGTTTTCCGGGGAGGGCGCCGACCTCGAGGGCGGTCTTGCGCCTGGTCAGTTCGCGGGCGCGCCGGGCCGCCTCGCGCGCCCGGGCCGCATCCAGACACTTGCCCAGAAGCTGCTTGGCGACGGAGGGATTCTCCTCCAGATAGCTGCTGATCTTGTCGTAGACGATCCCCTCGACGAGCCCTTTGACCTCGCTGTTTCCGAGTTTCGTCTTTGTCTGCCCCTCGAACTGCGGATTGCGGATCTTGACGCTGATGACACAGGCCAATCCCTCGCGCAGATCCTCGCCCTTGAAGGATTCTTTCCCGTTTTTGAGGATATTGCTGCTCACGGCGTAGTTGTTGAACGCCCTTGTGAGGGCCGAGCGGAAACCGATCAGGTGCGTTCCTCCCTCGGTCGTGTTGATGCTATTGGCGAAGGAGAAGACGTTTTCCGCGTAGGTATCGTTGTACTGGAGCGCCACCTCGACCAGGCAGTCCTCTTTCGAGCCGGTGATGAAGATCGGATTCTTGTGGAGGATCTTTTTGTTGCGGTTGATGTATTCCACGAACGCGATGATTCCTCCTTTGTAGAAGAACTCGTTCTGGCGGTCGACCCGCTCGTCGATCAGGGTGATCTTGACCCCGGAGTTCAGAAAGGCCAGCTCGCGGAGACGGTTGGAGAGGATGTCATAGCTGAACTCCGTCTCCTCAAAAATCATATCGTCCGGCTTAAAGGTAATCGTGGTCCCCCGGCTCTGGGTCTTGCCGACCTGCTCGAGGGGAGCCGTCGGGACGCCACGAACATAGGATTGTGTATAAACGCCGCCTTCACGCCTTACCTCCAAATCCAGAGAAATGGACAGAGCATTAACCACGGAGACGCCGACGCCGTGGAGACCGCCGGATATCTTGTAGCTGTCGTTGGAAAACTTCGCCCCGGCATGGAGCCTCGTGAGCGCCACTTCGGCCGCCGAAACCCCTTCCGCCTTATGCATGTCAACCGGTATGCCGCGTCCGTTGTCTTCAACCATAACGCTGTTATCCATCCGGATCTTGACGACGATCGTATCGCAGAAACCGGCAGAGGCCTCATCGACGCTGTTGTCCACCACCTCATAGACGAGGTGATGGAGACCGTCCTTCCCGGTGCTGCCGATATACATGGCCGGACGCTTCCGGACCGCTTCGAGACCCTCCAGCACCTTGATGCTGTCGGCGCCGTAACTATCCACCGAGCCTTCTTGTTTGTCTTCCTTATCGATTTCCATCTAACCTCTTTCCTTAAAGGGGATATATATTCTCCTGTCCCCCGCGGATGATTTATGTTTAATCTTTCCCATCTCTTCTACAACTTCAGCGGCATGACAATGCAGAAGTAATTTTCATTACCGATCGCCCTGATCACGCCGGGCTTCATACCGGCGCCGATCTCGAACTCCACCCGCTCCTCGTCGACCACCTCAATTGCGTCCGTCAAGTAGGTCACGTTATAACCGACGCTCCTCTCCTCTCCCTGATACGAAACTTCTATCTCATCATTGGCTTCTCCCACATCAGGATTGGTAGAGTTCAGCACGATTCGCCCTTGTGAAAGGGTCACAATCACCCCATTGTAGCGATCGGAGGAAATAACGCTCATCCTGCGGAGCGCGTGCAGGAACGTATCTTTCTCCAGGTTGATTACCACCCCCTGTTCCGCCGGGATGACACGCCGGTAATCCGGATAATCACCATCGATCAAACTGACCCTCAGAAGAGTATGATTGGTTTTGACGATACACACCCCGGGACGGATTCCCAGAAACACCTCCCCGGGTTCGTCATCCACCAGCCTGCGGATCTCCCCCAGTCCCTTGCGGGGGATGATCACGCCCTTCTCCATCACGAGAAAATCCTTTTCCCCGGCATCCATTCTTGCCATGGAAAGACGATGACCATCCGTTGCTACCATGCGGATAAAGGTAGTCTCCCCGATGTTTTCCGTCTCGAGAAAAACACCGTTGAGATTTTTCCTCATCTCATCGGCGGACATGGCAAATGCCGTCTTGCGGATCATTTCCCTCAGGGTACTTCCTTTGATTTTGAACATCGGAAGTTCCTCCTGATCCGCTACCACGGGATAGTCATCCGCGGGGATGCCCGGTATCCGGTAAACCGCCTTGTTACAGGTCAGACTGACCATATCCCGCTCATTTTTCACGACGTGGACCATCTCCCCTTGAATCTCGCGGACCATTTCATGGAGCTTCCGGGCAGAAAGGGTGATATCCCCTTCCCGCATGATCTCTGCCTCATAATCTGCCACGAGCCCGATCTCGCGGTCCGTTGCCATGATCTTGATCCGGTTCTCTCCGGTCCGGATCAAAAGGTTACTCAGAATCGGCATCGTTGTCTTTCTCTCGACAATCCCAAGCGTCTTCTGTATGCCGCCCAGAAACACGTCTCTTTTGATAGTAAATTCCATAAGTCCCCTCCATCCTTTCCACTTCGCAAACAGGTTATATGATTAAAAAAGAATTCTCTCTTTATAAAAGATTAGTAGTAATAGTAGGTCCTGTGCATAGTGTTCATCAAGACACTTTATCCTGTTGTATCGTGATCCTCCCCGCCGATATCCTGGTGATAACCACACCCCTGATTTTCTCATGTCTTGTGCAGGAGGGTTTCCTGGACCTCTTCCGTAATATCACGAAGCGTTTTGTCCGTCTCCATCAACTTCTTGATTTTATTATGGGCGTAAATGACGGTCGAATGATCCCGACCTCCTATCTTTGCGCCTATATCGGGAAATGAGGCGCTCGTCATCTCTCGGGCGAGGAACATGGAGATCTGTCGGGCCATGACGAGGTCCTTATTTTTCTTCGGTGATTTGATATCGGCAATTTTGATAGTGAGTTTGGTGGCGACGGCCTTCACGATTTCATCGATAGTAATTTCCCGTTTTTCTTCCTGACGGAGCAGTTTTTTCAGGACCGCCTTCACGAGGTCCATGTCGATCTGATGTCCGGTCAGGGAAGAGTACGCAGCGATGCGGACCAGATACCCCTCCAACTCCCGGATATTCGTATCCGCCTGTGAAGCGATATACAGGGCCACATTTCCCGGCAGGGTGATGTGATTCTCCTGCGCCTTTTTTTCGAGGATGGCGATCTTGGTTTCAATCTCCGGCGGTTGGATATCGGCGATCAAACCCCACTCGAAGCGGGACCGCAACCGCCCCTCCAGATTGGGAATATCCTTTGGAAACTTATCACTGGTCACGACGATCTGTTTTCCGGCGTCATGCAGGGTATTGAACGTATGGAAGAACTCCTCCTGGGTCCTCTCCTTGCCGGCGATAAACTGGATGTCATCAATCAGCATACAGTCGATATTTCTGAACTTCTCACGAAATTTCGGCATTTTGTCATAACGGATCGAGTTGATCAGTTCGTTCATGAAGACTTCAGCGGAAACATACACCACGTTGAGTTCCGGAAAAAGCTTCAGCGTTTGTAACCCGATGGCGTTGAGCAAATGGGTCTTGCCCAATCCCACGCCGCCATAGATAAACAGCGGATTATAATTTTTTGCCGGCTGGTCGGCGACCGCCACGGATGCCGCGTGGGCAAACTGGTTCGATGCACCCACGACAAACCGATCAAAACTGTAGTTCTGATTCAGGGTTGAGTTTATTCTGGAGCGGGATGTTTTTTTTGCCGTACTTTTCTCCGGGACCGGGGCATTCCCCCTCTGCCCCTCCGCCGCGTCATGGCGGCTGTCCGCCGCCACCATGAATTCCACCTCCATCGCGATGCCCGCGGCGGCCTTCATGGATTCCCGAAGGAGATCGAGATAATTATCGATCAGCCAGTCACGAAAGAACCGATTGGGAACAGCCATGCTGGCTTGATTCCCCTCGAGTGCAGTAATACGAATCGGTCGTATCCAGGTCTCAAAATTTTGCTGGCTGACCTTTTCCTTAATGATCTTAAGTGTTTTATCCCAAAGTTCGTCCAAAATTCACAACCTTATACACAGTTTTATCCACACCTGTGGACAGCTATCCGGAACTATGCCGTTATTTCCCGTCAAGGAGCCACCGCGCCAGACGATTCAGCTCTTCCCCCGTGGTATAGCGGATCTCGATGGTCCCCGCTCTCTTCCCGGCACGGATCTGAACAGCCGCGAGAAGCCGGGAGGAAAGTTCCCGTTCAAGATCGGCCAGAAAGGGGTCCTTTCGCGCGGTTTTCGTGCGGGCCGGCGCCTTTTTGAGATTCTGAATCAAACGCTCCGTATCACGAACGTTAAGTTCCTTGCGTTGCACGATCTTCAACGCGCCGATCTGATCGCCGGGCAGATCCAGGGCAAGGAGCGCCCGCGCATGGCCGGCGGTGATGGATTTCGCGATCAGCGCCTTTTTGACCATCTCGGGTAATTTCAGCAGCCGGACCGTATTGGCGATGGTGGAACGGTCCTTCCCGACGCGGGTCGAGATCTCCTCCTGAGAAAGGGAGAAGCGGGTCATGAGTGTTTGATAGGCATCCGCCTCCTCGATGGGATTGAGCGCCTCGCGCTGGATGTTTTCGATCAGGGAGAGCTCCGCCAGATCCCGGTCCTCCGCGCTCCTGATGATGACGGGAACCTCCTTCAGACCGGCTGCCTGGGCCGCCCGCCACCGCCTCTCGCCGGCGATGATCTCATAGCCGTTCTCCGACTTTCGCACGATGATCGGCTGGATGATGCCGCTTTTTTTTACGGAAGCGATGAGCTCACGCTGATTGTCATCGTTAAAGTCTCGCCGGGGCTGATACCGATTCGGCGTCAGTTCCTCTATCCCGCAGAGGATGAACGAGGGCTTATCGCCAATGTTATTGAGCAGATTGGGGAACATCGCCCCCAGCCCCTTGCCAAGCGATTGCTTTGGCGGCATCATAGCCTCCCGTTCATGATGATCTCATTGGCCAGTTCCATGTACGAGACCGCGCCGCGTGATTTGATATCGTAGAGAATGATCGGAAGCCCGTGACTCGGACTTTCCGAAAGCCGCACATTCCGCGGGATGACCGTCTGAAAGACACGCTTCCCGAAGTTGGCACGAACATCCTCGCTGACCCGGCGGGAAAGCAGGTTCCGTGAGTCGTACATGGTCAGGAGGATCCCTCCCAACGTCAGCGTCGGATTCAGTTTGGCCTTTATCAGCCCCATCGTGTTGAGCAGGTGTCCCAGGCCCTCCAGCGCGAAGTACTCGCACTGCAGGGGTACGATCAGGTAGTCTGAGGCAACCAGCGCGTTGACCGTCAGAAACCCGAGGGACGGCGGACAGTCAATGATAATATACTCATACGGTGTCTCCAGATCCCTCAGCAGATTTCTCAGCCTTTTTTCCCGGTCTTCGAGGGAGATGAATTCCACCTCGATCCCGACCAGGTCCTGGTTGGCAGGGAGCAGATCGAGTTGGGGGATCTGGGTTCCGACGATGACCTCCCTAAGGGGGATCTGATCGATGAGGCAGTGGTAGAGATTTTTCTCCCGAATGGACTCTCCATCGACTCCCATGCCGCTGGTGGCATTTCCCTGGGAATCGCAGTCGACAAGCAGGGTCCTCTTCTCCGCCGCCGCCAGCGAGGCCGAGAGGTTGATGGCCGTTGTGGTTTTACCCACCCCCCCTTTTTGATTGGCCATACATATGATTTTACGCATCATTTAATAGAACATTTCCCTGCATCATAATGATTCTCGAACCGGCGCTGAAGGTAGCATAAAACAAGCTGATTGAAAAGTTTTTTTATTGAAGCCGTCAGCGCGACACGCGCTGGTAAACAATTATTTTTCTTGATAAATTTGTATCAGGCAGACTGGCGTCACGACAGGCGACTAAGACCATGCCGGCGGCCTTCAGATATGACTCCGCTTCCGCCATCTCTTCCCGGGGATCGGGACCTTTCATCGCGATGAGGATACCCTCCGGTTTCAGAAAGAAAGCGGCCATCCGGATCAGCTCCGGAAGCTTGAAGGCGGCCCGGGAGAGAACCGTATCAAAGGTGCCGGCCAATGCCTGTTCACCGATCAGGGTCTCGACGCGCTCCCGGATCACCGTGACCCCCGCGAGATGGAGGGTGCGGACGATGTGGGTAAGGAAAGAGGTCTTTTTTCGCGACGCCTCCACCAGCATCACCTGCAGGCCGGGGAGGGCGATCCGAAGGGGTATGCCGGGGAAACCGGCGCCGCTTCCGATATCGATCAGAAGACCTTCCGGGCGATCGATACACGGCGCCACGGTCAAGGAATCGAGAAAGTGGCGGATGACGATCTCCCGCGATGACTTTTCCGAGACCAAGTTGATCCGCCGGTTCCAGAGGAGGAGCTCCCCGTGGTAAGCGGCGAAGAGATCCAGCTCCGTCTGCCCGAGACGAATACCGATCTGGGCCGCCCCTTCGGAGAGGGTATGCAGGAGGTTTTTTTCCACCCCTCCCTTGTGACAGAGCGTATCGCTCCTGTCAACGTCTTCCTTGACCCGTAATCCGCCGCCAACTTTTATTTCGTCGGCAGGGTAAAATAAAAGGTCGCCCCCTCGCCACTTTTCCCCTCGGCCCAGACCCTCCCTCCATGCATGAGGATTGCACGGTGGACGATGGCGAGCCCCACCCCTGTGCCCTCGAATTCCTCCGCGCTGTGCAACCGCTGAAACACGCCGAATAATTTATCCGCATACTGCATATCAAAACCCACACCGTTGTCTTTCACAAAGTAGATATTTTCATTTCCATCTACGCTGCCGCCAAATTCGATCAGGGCATCAGTTCGCGGCTGGGTGAATTTAATCCCGTTGGACAGGAGATTTACCAGAACCTGACGGATCAAGGCTTTATCGGCGCTTGCCGGCGGCGGGTTCAGCAGGGCAAAGGCAATCGACCTGCCGGGAGATGATGCCTTGATTTCTTTGTACACCGTTTCGGCAAGACTTCCCATATCCACTTCGGACAGGTCTATCTTCTGTCTTCCCAGGCGCGAGAAGGCGAGCAGGTCATCGATCAGTTGACTCATCCCTTGCGTGTTCCTGCGGATGATGTTCAGGAGCCTCTTCCCTTCTTCATCCAATTTGTCTTTATATGTTGCTAAAAGCTTGCGGGAGAAACCGTCGATGGCCCGGAGCGGGGCTCGCAAGTCATGTGACACCGAGTAGGTGAATGATTCAAGGTCCTTGTTGGCGACCTCCAGTTGCTCTGTCCGTTCACGGACCCGATCTTCCAGTTCGTCATTGAGCTTCCGCACCTGGGCGGTCCGTTCCTGAACGCGGATTTCCAGCTCGTGATATACTTTATTTAGCGATTCCTCCGCCCGCTTACGCTCCGTTATATCCTCCATGCAAACAAGCGTCAGCTCTTCCTGAGCAAAAGGGATAAGTGCCGTGGAAACCAGAAATGTCAGCTCTTCCGGCTTTCCCCGGTGCCCGAAGGGAAGGGTGGCTTCCACACCCTGATAATTGGCCCTCTTTGTGAAGGTGTCTTCTACTGCTTGACGCACCGGGCAGGATAGGCAGGAAGGTCCGAAGCCGCAGCCCCGGGGATCGTCCTGGGAGTGGAGGCAACGGAGGGCCTCGCCGCTCCGCCGCCCCGTCATTTCTTCCGCCGAACGGTCGGCGAATCTGTTTGCCGACACGTTGGTTTTTCGCACGTGTCTTTCCGGGTCCACCAGAGCGATAACCATGGGTACGTTGGCAATCATGGCGGCAAGTTCCGCCTGGCTGTCCCGCAGCGTCTCCTCCGCCTGCTCGCGTTTGGTGATGTCGCGGAAAACCAGGATCACGCCCATGATGTTTCCCCGGTCATCCTTGATCGGGGCCGCGCTGTCGTCGATGGGTATTTCCGTTCCATCCTTGGCGATCAAGATAGTATGGTTCGCCAGGCCCATGGTGACGCCTTCGAGCAGCACCCGTGTCACGGGGTTCTCCACAGGCTGCCGCGTATCCCGGTTGACGATGTTGAATACGTCCGTCAGTTTTTTGTGGAGAACCGCTTCCAGTTTCCAGCCCATCAAGCCTTCGGCAACGGCATTCATGAAGGTGATGAGACCGTTTTTGTCGGTGGCGATCGTTGCATCGCCTATGCTCCGGAGCGTTGTGGCAAACCATTTCTCGCTCTCCTTTAATTTCTGCTCCATTTGGTGCTTATAGAGGGCCATATCGATTGAGATATGCAGCTCCCGTTCCTTGAAGGGTTTGACAAGGTAGCCGTAAGGCTCTGTTATCTTTGCCCGCTGCAGGGTCGGTTCGTCTGCATAGGCGGTGAGATAGACAACGGGGATATCCAGGCGGGCGCGGATCTGTTCGGCGGCAGTAACTCCGTCGATTGCACCTTGCAGCATGATATCCATCAGGACCAGATCGGGCATCGTCTCGGCGGCTATTCTGACGGCCTCTTCTCCGGTAGAGGCGATATGGTCGGCAACGTAGCCGAGGCTCATCAGACGAGCCCTGTATGTCCAGCGCTTCGATACCTTCATCTTCGACAATCAGAATCTTTCCCTGAGGCATGGTATTTTTCTCCTTCGTTATCCTTACGATGGGGCAAAGACAATCGTGAATTCCGTTCCGCCGTCCCTATCGAGGCGGATGGCGCCCTTGAGTTGCCTGGCCAGCACGGTTACCAATTTAATCCCCAGGGATTCAGCCTTCTCCACGGCAAAGTCCCGGGGCAGGCCGATGCCGTTGTCGCCCACCGACAGGACGCAGGCATCGCCCCCGTCGCGGCGCAGGGCGATGCGGATTTCGCCTTTTCCCCCGTTACCTGCCCGGGCATCCGGAAAGGCGTGCTTCAGAGCGTTGGAAACGAGCTCGTTGATAATCAGGGCGCAGGGGATGAGCGTATCCACATCGAAGGAAAGACTGTCCACGGATATGTCAGGCCGTATGGTCTGTTCATTCATCCCGTAGGAGAGGTACAGATTGGCGGTTAGACTGCGGATATATTCGGCCAGATCGATCCTCGCCAGCGACGCGGACTGATACAACTGTTCATGGATCAAGGCCATGGAATAGACGCGGTCGCGGCTTTCCTTGAAGAGCTCGACGGCCCCTTTGTCCTTGACGTAGGGCAGTTGCAGGTTGAGCATGCTGCGGATGATCTGCAGGTTGTTCTTGACGCGATGATGTATTTCTTTGAGAAGCGCCTCTTTTTCCTGAAGCGATCTTTTGATCTGCTCATCGGCTTCTCTCATCTCCACCAGCAACCGCGCATTTTCCAGGGAGATGGCGGCCTGGGACGTCAGCAAATCCGCCATCTGCGTTTTTTCTGCGGTAAAAATATTATCCGACAGGCGGTTTTCGAGGTACAGGACGCCGATCATCCGCGCCTGCTTGACAATGGGGAGGCAGAGAAGGGAACGCATGCGCCGCTCCTGAACCTCCGGATTGTCCGTGAATGGGCCTTCCTGTGCTGCATTGCCCAGAACCAGCCTTTCTCCGGTTCGGTAAACATACCGAACGATAGCTTTGCAGATGTCCGGTACATTATCGAGACATTCATTCACGGTCATGACCGTCCGCTTTTCCGCAATATGACTCTCGGCGCGGACAAAGAGGGTGCCGTCTTCCGCGATCAGCAGGTACCCGTGCTGGGCCGCCGAGCACTCGACGATCACATTCATGATTTTTTTCAGCAGGGCATCCTCCTCGATCTCGGCAGAAATAGCGAGAGACGACTTCATGAGGTAATCGACGTCCAGGTTGGGGAGGATGGAGGCGGGAGAAGGCTCGCCGACGAACTGGGGGGATGGAGCCCTTTCTTCCTCAAAATACTCGGGATGTTTTTCCCGGAGGTCGATTTCCTTCCGCTCCGCCAGGCATTTCCGGTACAAACGGTTCGCTTCGACAAAATACACCCCTTCGGAACAGTAACCGGCCTGCCGAAGCAGCTCGCCGAGGCATTCGTTGAGATGTCCTTCCAAAAAGATATATCCCTGGGCGTGGGCACTATCGATGGCGTCGAGATAGAGGCTCTTGGCCTCGGGAAAGGCGCCGGTCACTCGTGCGAGCTCCGCGTGGAGAAAGGCCAGATAGGGTTTCAAGAGCGGTCCCAGGCCGGACCAGGTCTCGATCAGGGCGATGAGCGGCTGTATTTCCTCCCGAAGTTCCTCCGCACGGTGAAAGCCGGTCCCCTTTTCATGGAGTTTCAGCGCGTTCAGGACCCGGAAGACATGCCACTGTCTCTTCAGGACATTGTCCGTAAGACCGGACAAATACCTCCTCACTTCCACCAGGCATGCTTCGGCTTCTTCATGCTCTCCAAAATAATAATGCGCCAGAGCCCGGTGCACGTAATAACTTCCTGCCGAAGCAATGTGGTTGTCCTCTTCCCATCGTTTGATTTTATCGTCCATGGGCAGAGGCGCAGTGTCTTTCTTCATCGGCCCGATCCAGCCCGCCTGCATTGCCTCGGCCAAGCCAGCGGAAAAGGAAAGATGGTACCTATTGGAGAATTGGAGGCATTCCCGGGCGGTGTCCTCGATGAGGGACAGGTCTGCTCCCTGCACCTGGAGGTTCCACATCAGGGGGCCGTAGGAAAGCCCCGCGTTATACAGGTCGCCGCAGTTCTTGCCGCATTGGATCGACTTCAGGCAGTAATCCGCGATATCATGGGGGTGACTCCGGGAGTGCATGTTGCACCAGACGATTCCGTTCATGCCCCGCGTGGCGCCGAATGTATTCGGATATTTTGCCGAAAGGTCGCGGGCCAGGTCTTCGTAGGCAAAAGCCTCTCCGAACTTTTCCTGCTCGCCTAACTGAAGCCCCATAATGCTGAAGGAATAGATCACCGACTCATCCATGCCTCCTGACAGGCAGTGCTCCGTCGACTGGGCCGCCGAGAGATAGAGCTGCGGCACGAGGCCGGACATATAGAGGTCCGGAATAAGCTCACTGTAAAAGGCGAGCTCTATCTTACTCTTCCGGTCTTTCGTAAAGGGCATGCTTCAGGATGGTGTCCCAGACATCAATGTTCTTGGCGTCGATTTCCGCCATCAACGCCTCTCTTCTTCTGTCGGCTTCCTGCGGATCGGTGGGGATGGCCTTGCCGAAATAGGCCAGTCCCCGGTTGGCGGTTTCTATTGCCTTGATAAAATTGCCGATGGAGGACAGCGAAGTTGTCTGTTCCGCCAGACATTCAGCCTTGTCCATGTCGTCTCTGGCATGGTCGAGCAGGTGGTTGAGCAGTATTTCAGAACGTTCGTAGTTGCCGCACATAAGCTCCGTCTTGGCCACTTTCTGGAATATCCGGAAAGAACGCTCATAGCGATCTTTGTCCCAGCAAGTATCCGGCAGCAGTTCCCGGCTGAGATTGAAATACTCGTTGGCCGCTTCCGTGGCGAGCGATTCCAGGGCCTTGTTGCCGGCATGGAAGTTAAGGTCGGACAGGAGATAGGCTGTCTGTTTGTCCGGCTTATCTTCCTTGCCAAGATTAAGGTGGGAAACAATGGTAAAGAGGTTTTCAAGTTTTTCCCTGTCGATGCTCTCAGGAACAGCGGCAAGGAGGTGGCTGCCTACCTGCCGGTGAATCCGGCGCCGCTTTTCCGCCGGTATGGCGGCCAGCGCTGCTTCCTGGACTTTATCGTGGATGAACTGCAACTGGCTCTTGTTTTCCATCATCAGCCCCTGACCGAGGGCGGGTTTCAACATCTCAAAGGTCTCCCGAAGGGTCATTTCCCTGATGGAGGAGAGCTCCGCAGGCGAAAAGGTATTCCCCATGCAGGCGCAATACTCGAGGAGTTCGATCAGGTCCGGCGGGAGCTTCCGAATCTTGGAGCTGAAAAGGGCAACGACCGTGTTCGGCATGCGGGAGAGCCTGATCTTATCCATATCCCAACGCCATTGTCCATCCTTGTCCGGGAAAAGCAAATCCTCGTTATGAAGATAGGAAAGGCTCTCACTGACAAAAAGAGGATTCCCTTCGCTCAGGGTGGTGATGAAATCACCGAGCATCCTGGTGTGCGTAAGGGGACAATCGAGAATGTAGGACACCATTTCCTGGCAATACTCAGGCTTTAAGGGCGCCAGCCTGATTTCTTTCAGCGGCTGGCCCGTACTCCTGACATTCCGGATGAGCTTGGAGAGGGGATGGCTTGAGTCCACTTCATTATGGCGGTACGCCCCCAGGAAGAAAAGGTAGGGATGTTCCCGGCAGTTGGCGAAGATGTTTGTAAAGAAGTCGAAGGAGGCGACATCGCACCATTGGAGGTCGTCTATGAATAAGGTCAGGGGATTCTCCTCGCTTGCCAGGCACGTGAGAAACCGGTCAAAGACGTCATGGAACCGGTTCAGAGATTCGACGGGAGGGAGTGTTGGAACCTCAGGTTGCGGGCCGATCAGGAGTTGCAGCTCCGGCACAACATCGGTCAGGACTTTCCCGTTTTTACCCATCGCTGCCAGAATCCTGTTTTTCCAAAGCGCCACCCGCTCGTCGCTTTCCGTTAAAAAGGTCCGTATGAGAGTGCGCAGCGCCTGGATGAGGGAACTGTACGGGATATTTTTCTGGTACACGTCGAATTTTCCCGAGGTGAAATAGCCCCGGTGTTTCACAATCGGCTTTTGCAGCTCCTGGATCAGACGGGTCTTGCCGATGCCGGACAGCCCGGAAATGAACATTGCGCGGAATTGCCCCCCCGCGACCTGTTCGTATTCTTCCAGGATCGCCTCGGCTTCCCTGTCGCGGCCGACCATCCTGGAGATGAACGTGACCCGGTGCGCGCTGACAAAGCTCTCCAGCGGGAATTCGCCTATCGTGCCGGCTGCCGCATATTCATCCCGGCAACGGATGAGGTCGGCCAGGAGCCCGTAGCTGCTCTGATAGCGCTTCTCCGGCTCCTTCAGCATTAATTTGGCTACGATTTTGCTGAGAATAGCCGGGATGCCGGGGTTTACCTCATGGACGTGAGGCGCTTCTTCGGCAAGGTGGGAGTGAATAACTTCCAGCGGGTCCGCGGAGTGAAAAGGCAGGCGTCCGGTCAGCAGCTCATAGAACATGATGCCCAGAGAATACATATCTGAAGAAAAAACCACCCGGTGGTTGATGCGCCCGGTCTGTTCCGGGGAGGTATAGGACAGGGTTTCCCTGATAAACGAAGGATCATAAATAAAATGGCTGACATCCCGCACATCGATGGTGCTTATGAAATCAGTCAGCCGGACTTCGAGCGTGCCGGGGTCAATGAGGATATTGTGCGGTTTAAGGCCGCCATGGATGATCCCGGCCTCGTGGACTTTATCCAAGGCCCGGGCAACCCCGCAGGTAATGGTAAAGAAATCACGTAAGGCAATGCCTGACCGTGATTCCCTCAGTTTGTCGAGTGTTATTCCGTTGAACCAGTCCTGGGTTAAAAAACAGGTCTCCTCATCCATGTGAAAGGCGAGGGGCGTAATCACCATCGGGTCGTTCAAGACCCGAAGGTGTTCGATTTTCTGTCTGATCTGGGATTTTTTCTGTCCGGCAAGGCTGACCGCTTTGAGAATCTTGATGACCAGCAATCGCTCCGGATTTCTTTTGTGATAGCCCTTATAAACGTCGGCCTTATAGCCCGCGCCTATTTTCTCCAGGATTTCATAATTAGGAATGATCATTTTTTCTCATCGGTACGGTAGAATTCAGTTTTTATTCCACCGCACTTATTCGACGCCGCCGGCCGTGAACGCGGCTTTGGCGGCCGGAGTGGCCAGATGGCGCAACACGGCCCGCGCCGCCTCGGCTGCCGTCGCTCCCGTCATCAGCGCGGCCTCGTAGCTTGTGTAGTTCTGGATTTCCGCCGGCAGCGGTCCGACGAGCGTGAGCCCTTTCGCCTCGTAATGCCGGATCTCGGTCATTGCGCCAAAACCGATCTCGGTGCCCTTGCCCTTGATCACGTGCTCCATGACCGCCGCGCCGGTCGGGTAGCGTGCCGTTTTGGCCTTCAGTGCCTCGGCGATGCCCATTTTTGCAAAAAGCTTGTCGAGGTAGATCCCGGTCGAGGCCGTGTTGTAGACCACCGAGTCGGCGGCGAGGAGCGCCCGCTTCAGGGCATCGACCGTCGCGATGATAGGCGCGGCGGCCCCGGTGCGTACGATGATCCCGGCGCCCACGCGGCCCAGCGGCACCCGGGTGTCCGCGATGACCTTGCCCTCTTTGACTGCCTGTTCGATCGTTGCCGGCGGTGAGATCAGGATGTCGTACACTTCGCCCGCTGAGAGTCGCTTGGCAATCTGCGGCGCCGTGTTGTACAGGATCCTGAGTTCGTGGCCGAGATCGCGGCGGATAAGTTGGGCGAACGCCTCCAGGCCGGGCTCGACCGCGCCTCCGCTGATCACGTTGATCTCCGCCGCGGAAGCAGCGCCCGCCGCCAGACAAAAAGCCGCGATGATGATGCCTTTCATGATCTTCTCCTTGATGATGAAACGGCGGTCCCCATTCAAACAAACAGATCGATCAACGACCCTTTTTCTTTGATGGAGCCGGCAGACGAGACATAGTGCGTGACTGCGGTGCTTGTCGGTAAAAAATGCCCTGTCCGGATTTCGACACAATCGACGATATCCTCAGGATAAAACGATGGGACGCGCGGCATGCTCCCCTGCAATACGGTGACGGGCCTCTGATACAGGGTTGGAACGTGAGAGTTTGATGCCTGAACATCCATGTTATGTGCCCACCCGAATCATGACTGCTTGATGAACAACAGTTCCCGAAAATCTAATAATTGATAAGAACCTGCTTTTACGCTCGTTTAGAATACGGAAAGGCGGTTTGTGTGTCAAGGGCAATTTATCATGTAATTTATCATGAGATATTGTGTCCGGAGAGGGATCAATGCCTGTCGTGCGGGGCGCGGGGGTTCGAGGATCGTTCACACGCTACGCCGCCCGCAGGGCTTCGACAATCTTCATCCGGGAGGCGCGGAGCGCGGGCAGCATGCCGCCGATGAGGCCCATGACGAGTGAAAATGCCATGGCCTGCAGGACGATGCGCCCGGTGAGGGTGAATTTGAACGCCAATTCCGAAAACGTCTGAAAGTTCACGGTGGAAACGGTGATGAACTGCATGAAGGAGGCGAAGAAGAGCCCCACCAAGCCGCCGATGGCGCCCAGAAGCAGCGACTCCGCGAGAAATGCGGCCAGGATGCTCCGCCGGCGGAAGCCCAGCGCGCGCATCGTTCCGATCTCCCCGATCCGGTTGGCCACCGCCGAATACATGGTGATCATGGCGCCGATGATCGCGCCGATCGAAAAGATGACGGTCAGCGACAGCCCGAGGATCCGCAGGAACTTCGCCATCATCTCCGACTGGTCGAGATAGTATCGCGTCTCCCGCTTGGCCTCGAGCGTGAGCCGCGGGTCCGTCTCGACGGCCGTTTTGGCCGCCGGGAACGCGGCCGGGTTATTCAATTTGAAGATGAGCGATGAGTAAACGGGCCGGCGGAAGGCCTGCATCACCTGGTCCACGTCCCCCCAGATCTCGGAACTGAAGCCGGTGTTTCCCGCATCGAAGATGCCCACCACGGTCCATTTCCGCATCCCCCAGTTCAGGGTTCCCTGAAGACCGACCCCCACGAACCCCTTGGCGATGCTGTTGCCGACGATGATCTCCGACGATCCCATCCGGAACATGCGCCCCGCGACGAGCTTCACCTGCGGCCTGAGCGGGATCGACGCCTCCTGGACGCCGCGGACCACGACGTTGGAATGGCTGGAAGCCTTCCCCGCGCCCCGCTTGGGAAGGGCGATCAGAACCACCACCTCCTTGGCCACGAGCCTGCGGCCCTCCCCGCCGATCGCCACCTGGGGCAGCATCTCCACGATCGAGGCCTGTCCGCGTTCGATGCCGCTCATCACCTCCGATGTCGATCCCTTGCGGAAGACGACCACATTGTCATCCGAGCCCGTCTCCACGAGCGTCTTCTGAAGCCCTGCGGCCATCATCAGGACGGCGGCGAAGACGAACACGACGAGCGCCATCCCGGAAACCGTCAGGATCGTCGTCAGCCTGCGCTTCCAGAGATTCCGCATGCTGTAGGAGAGGGGAATGGCCATTATCCGATCCTCCGCAATCCCTCGGCGATGCCGACGCGGACCGCACGGCGGGCCGGGATGATCGCCGCGAAAAAGGCGATCAGGAAGGCGGCCAGGAGATCGAGCCAGAGCGTCTCAGCCGAGACGATAAAGATGGGGAAGTAGGTCGAAAGGGCTTGGCCGAAGGCCCTGGCCGCCGGAAAGGTCAGGATCATCCCGGTCAGGCAGCCGGTCAGGGCGATCACGAGGGATTCGCCGAAGATCATGACCGCGATCGATCCGCCGCCGAACCCCAGGGTTTTCATGATCGCGTAATCGCCGATCCGCTCCCGGGTGGTCATGGCCATGGTGTTGGCGACGACCGCCATGATGATGAGGATCACGACGAAGGAGACCATCTGGATGGCCGTAACGATCGCCCCGCTCATGGCGATGAACCCCTGGTTGAAGGCCTTCTCCGTCTCCGTGAGCGTCTCGGCCAGGGAGTTCTTGAAGGCCTTGTCCATGGCCAGGGCCACGTCCGGCGCCACATCCGGCCGGGCGACGGCGATCATGTAGAAACCCACCTGGTCCGCCCTTCCGGGGGAGACTCCGTTTCATGGTTTCATTGAGGTAATCCCAGTGGAAAAGAAACTGCGTCTCATCGATGGTCTCATCCCGGCCCCGGTAGACGCCCCGCAGGACGAAATCCCAGTTTCCCGGGTAGATCGTTCCCTTGAGGGTGACCTGGTCGCCGATCTTCCAGTGGTACCTCGCCGCCAGCTTCCGGCCGGCGACAAAGCCCTTCCGGTCGGCAAGGAAGGCCTTCTTCTCCGGGTGGCTGAGGACGAATTCCGGGTAGATGGCCATATAGGTCCGCGGCTCCACGCAGAAGTTCGGAAAGAAATTCTTCTCATCGATGTAGATGCCGCCGAACCAGTTGCCCCAGGAGACGAGCTTCACTCCCTCGATCTGCCGGATCTTTTCGGCGTAGGCGATCGGGAGGGGGAAGATGATGGAGATCGCGTTTCGCGTGACGAGGCGGGACGCCGAAGCGGCCTCGACGCCGGCGTACCAGGCGCCGATCACCGTCCGCAAGCAGGCCGAAGGCCAGAACGGCCACGGTGATGCCCAGGATCGTGAGCCCGCTGCGAAGCTTGTTGTGAAAGGCATTCCTAAAGAGGATTTTGAGCTGGAGCATCGTTCAGGTATCCTTTGTCCAAAATCCTCAGAACCTTTGCCCGCTGGGCCGCCCGGGGGTCATGGGTGACCATGACGATGGTCTTGCCCATCTCGGCGTTCAGGCGCTCCATCATCGTCAGGATCTCTTCGGCCGATACGCGGTCCAGATCCCCGGTCGGTTCATCGGCGACCAGAATGGTGGGATCGGTGACGATGGCGCGGGCGATGGCGACCCGCTGCTGTTCGCCTCCGGACATCTCCTTGGGATAATGATCCATCCGGTGCTCCAGGCTCACCATGCGCAGGGCCATTTCGGCGTGCTCCCGCCTTTCCCGCCGGGAGAGCGCGGTCAGGTGGAGAGGCAGCTCGACGTTTTCGACCGCCTTCAGCACGGGGATGAGGTTGTAGAACTGAAAGATGAAGCCGACGTTATTGGCGCGCCAATGGGCGAGCTCGGTCTCCGAAAGGGCGGTGATGTCGACACCGCCCACCCGGATCGTCCCGCTGTCCGCCTTGTCGATCCCGGCCAGGAGGTTCAGGAGGGTCGTTTTCCCGGAACCGGACGGTCCCATCAGCGCCAGGAATTCCCCTTCGGCGATGTCGAAGGTGATATCGTGCAGGACCGGGACGGCGAGGCTTTCCCGGTGATAGGACTTGGAGAGGTTCCTGATTTCTACGATGGGTGGTTTCGGTTCGGCCAAATCAACTCCCTTCGCGCTCAAGACAATTTTTCGGGTTCATCCGGTTCTTGCGTACTTTCTGGCTTCTGAAAAGGGATAATACTGACAGCATATGACACTCGCCTTCACCAAGTATTGAAGGTTGCAGTAAAAAAACGGTATGCATTTCTGATAGAAACATTCGCAAATTATAAACACTGGCTTTATAGAAGAAGCTAAATATTATGATATGAGATCAGACATTACGATAGACCAAGTAAGCGGGCTATCGTTGTCGCTAAAGTCGCTGCGGCTCCACCGGTCTTAATACCTTCTTTGATTTCTTCCCATACATTCTGAATATAACTAATATTATTCCCTTTCTTTATAGATTCTATCATTCTATCGGTCTTTTCTGTTAGCATATTTCTCACCGATACATCATACTCATCGAAAGAATTTTTGAGGGCAACAAATAACGTATCAACCTCTTCTCTATGGCTTCCATAGTTCCGGATAATGACATTCTCAAAATTCAACATTGCTCCTGATTGAGAGATTGATCCAGAGAGCGTAGAGCCATCCGCTTTAATAAATTGAAATGTGGGTTGCATTATGTTGACTACAATTGGCGATAACGGATTCTGTGATATATTGTTTGATAATTTACCGTAATTATTGGGTAGTATTTTTGTCATATATGAGGTAAGTGTCTCAGATGAAATCTCTGATGCCACTTGTGCTATGATATCCTGTATTATGTGTCCCACGGTACTGAGGTCGTCATCTTTATTTATCTTTATACCTACTCTTGTTCCGAATTCATTCTTATGGATATCGGTCATTTTAACGCCAAAATTTGGGTTTTGCTTATTAATTCTTTCTACCAACAAATTAAGCGTAAATAGACCTATTGGACTGAGACCCTCTGCAAAGATCATTTCTACTGTTGGAAGAGATCTATAAAGTGCCTCAAATTGTCCTTCTTTAAAATCTCTTCTGTAATTCTCCTTATCTTTTCTATAATTTTCACAGAAATAAACATGACGTGCCTTTATACCTTCAATTTTCCACCCTGCGGTGGAAACTCCCCAAAACGTAGAACCCGTTATATCAGCCTGTGAAAGATCCGCACGATTTAGATTAACTTCTTCAAGAATCGATTCTTGAAGCTTTGCACCGTTGAGATTTGCAGCACTAAGGTTGGCATATAAGAAAAAAGCATTTGAGAGATCGGCATCTGATAGATTAGCTAAGGACAAGTCGGCGCTATCCAGTCTTGTTCTGGTAAGATTCGCTCCGCTAAGGTTGGTTTTATAAAATTTGGCTTCGTAAAGTTCGGTCCCGCTAAAGTTAGCATTAATGAGAATTGCCCCACTAAAATTACCGGCGCCTAAATAGGATTCGCTGAAGTCGGCACCCTCAAGGTCAAAACCGCGCATTCCATGCTCATTGGCTGCTCCCAGACCGCCAATAGACCAGTTTCCTTTTGGCATCTTACCGAATTCAAGCTTGTATTTGCAAAGCTTTTGCCACGTCTCTTCCTTTGTCATCATTTTCATGCTCAACTTTCGCACATGTTTAAACAAGTCTATCTGTTCTTCAGTTGGGTCATTGCATCCTTGTCACGCTGGAGGATTGGTCGGAAGGAAAATACCCGCCAGTCTTCCGGGGTCCGATAAAAGCGATCCTTCCCTGCTCCCTCAACTTCTTTATCCAGTGTTCGATGGTTTTTGAGGGAATATTCAATGCAGCAGCGATTTCAACAACTCTCTCGATTTTTGCGAACGGATTCCAAGAGGCGGTTTATTCCCTCACTTGTTCCGCCACTTATACAGCCACCTTTTCCCTCACTGGTGGGACGCCGGTCGCCTTTCCCAGAAACGGGTCCATCACCCCGTGGAAGAATGGTGTGGAGAAGGGGAAGGTCGTCCTGTTTGAACTATAAAAGATCTTGCCAATTTAACGAAATTCGTTTAACATGCAACCATGCAAAAAATGAAAAAAAGCAAGACAGCATCATTGATCAAGACCAATCCCTATCTGCAGGATCCCGCGGAATGCGACGCCTGGTTCACCCGCTCTGTTATCTCCTCCTCGGCCATCGAGGGCGTCAGATCTGCTGCCTGTCGCGCACTCGGTGTTGCAGTGCAAGCCAAGCAAGCTAAGGTTGGCTGCGTCGCTTCAACGTCCTCTCGATCACGCCGGTAAGTATCTCCTCCATCGGAGCGTAATCATAATTCATTCCCGCCTGCACTGCCCGGAAGTATTCCTGCTTTTTTCGCCCTTTCAGATGACCGAAATCCAGGGGAGGCAAACCGGCTTGCACCGCCATCACAATGGCCAACATGCGTGCCACGCGACCGTTCCCTTCCCGGAAGGGATGAATGAGAACCAGTTCCGTGTGGACGACAGCGAGGGCGTGAACCACTTCCGGTCGCGTCGCAAACAGGCAAGGGGTAAATCGCCGTAAGGGTCCCTTTTCGAAACCGTCCATTAAATCAGGAATCCTTCCCGCCGCGGCAAAAGGGAAGGCCCCTTTGGACAAATTGACCTGCCGATACCGCCCTGCCCATTGATAGATCACACCAAGCCATATCTTGTGCATCCTGCAGATATCCGCGGCTTTGAAACGATGGTCTAAAGTGTAAACGGATAATATTTCCTTCAGCGCTCGTTTCTGCTCCCTCGCCTCCGCCTCATCCATCATCCGTTTGCCGGAAATTCCCAGTAGATTGCGAAGGACGCGTCCACGGGAACCCTTTTGATACTGAGCCTCGATCAAACCCGATACGTCGTAACGGCCAGTCTCAGTCATACAAATTCGACCTCATTGCATCATTTACGTTAACTCAGATAGCCGCCCCGCATCACTGGCCAGACTGTTGAATTTGAGTTGCTCCAGACGTTCCGTTTTATAGATCAATGGTGACAGACCTGAAGCGTAAGGCGCTCCGCCGAACTGCACACCTTCAGAAGGCTGAGGAAATTCTTGAGGGTCGGGTTCCCTTTCGGACCGAGCATGCGGCGCAGGCTCTTCTCGTTGACCTTCAGTTCCCGGGCGATATCGGCGATGGATTCGGTGGCGTTCAGGTAGTCGCGCAGCAGCGTCTTGCCCGTTTCCCATGTCGTCCATCAGGAATGCATTGGTCGCCTCAACAATCAATTCGCCCCTGAAGGCCGGATCCGACTTGCCCCGTGCCATGACCGTCTCCTCAAAATCCCTTGTCAGCGGCATATTTCCCGATCTTCCCCACCGAGAAAGCGATATAACTAATGGGTGAGGACGTCATCGGTATGACGGATAACATCCGCAATCCAGGCGTTCACACTCTTTCCCGACGCCTTGGCCAAAGTTGTTGCTTTGTCGTACAACTCCTGGGAAAGGCGAAGGTTTAATCTACCGGATGTTTTCCGGTAGGGGGAAACCCCTTCCTCGGCGCACATATCAAGAAAGACCTTCAAGGACGTTTCACCTTCGCGGCGCAATCCATCTATATCGGTTGAGTAAAAATCGGCGCCGCCGTTCAACCCCACAAACTCACCCCGGAACATATTGATCTCGGGGTCGAAGGCGATAACAGCCTTTACACCGTTGATCTCCATAACGTTCTTCATGACTTCACTCCATCCTTTTTCAACCATTTGCGAATACTCGCTACTGCGCCTTTATCGGCATCGGACGACGGGTGGGGACGATGGAACACCCTTCGTTCCCCAAACAGCCGAACGCCGACACGCGATCCTTCCCGTTCCGACACCTCAGGACCCAACTCGCGGAAGAACGCTTCAATATCGCGCCATTTCACCTTTGCGCTGGGGGGATGCGCAAAGATCAATTCAAGGGTCTTGCGGTGCTTGCGCGTCATGGCTGGATGGTGCCAAATTATGGCGTCACTGTCAAGGGAGAAATTTTGTTGTTTGCTTGAATAAACAGGCAACCATGCTGGATTCGGAAGGGAATTCCGCTTGAAAGGATGGCTAACGGTCAAATTTTTACTGTGCGCTTTTTATCAGCCTTGTCGCACTTTTCGCCATCTCCCGCAATCGAGGAGCTATGCGATCAGCCAAGATCGACGTATTCCATGAAGACGAGACGGCGGTCTTTCTTCGTCGGGATCCGATCGTAAGGCATCGCGTCGTCCACGAGGTATTCTTCGTATTCCGCGATCGCGAGGCGGTAGCGCGCGGCGCCGCTCGGGGCTTCTGGAAGCGTCACGCTGCCTTCCCAAAGCGTCAGCGTGCCGAAGATGTGGTGGATGAGGCCCTCGTCGATGAGGGCCTCAAATTCGCGATGGACCAGCAGATCGGCGGCGCGGACAGGCCCCTTGGCGAGCGCCGCTTTCGTCGAGAAGATCGGGCGCGCGATTGGTTTCGCAGCGCCCTGTTGGACGATAGCGTCGGGTTCGCGCCGCCAGCCGAAATCCTCGCCCAGCGTGGGATCGAAGCGTTCGACCCAAACCTCGACGACACTCGACGGCGCGACATTGGGTGCATGCAGATCGAGGATCGTGCCATCAAGAAGCCTGAGACTTTCTGCGGGTGCGAGCGCCGCTTCCTGGTGCGAGCTCGAGTCGGTGAACGTATTGCCGAAGACCCTCACCTGCCGCGTCCTCGGGTCGCGCGTCTGCGTCACGTTCAGCCACCGATCGGGGACGAGCGGCATGAAATCGGCGAGAACCACGTTCGACAAATGCGCGGCGTGGAGAGCGACCGGTTGGTAGCGCGCGAGTGCGAGTCGGATGAACGGGAAATAGGCCGCGCCCCACGTGACCTCAATGTCGCAATACCAGAGCTGTCGCTCTTCATCGAAAAACACATCGTGCGGCGCGACATCGACGACCGACTGTGCGGTCGGGGTGTGCAAATCGGGATGCTCAAGCCCCGTCACCTGAAACGATCCCGGTGGCTGATCCGCTTCCTCCGCCGGGGCGAAGTCCGGCAGCCATTTGCCGTCGGGATCGGCCGCGGTACGCGCGAGCGGAAAGTTGCCGGGCTTCGGTGAAGAGCCCGGAACAAACGGGCTGAGCCAAATCGGATCGTTGCCCCATTGCGTCACGAAATTCTTCAACGGCTGCCCCGCGGGTTGATCGTTCGGATCGTCGGTGAACGTCGAGGCGGGCAGGACGACGGCCAACATCTCGCCGTAGCCGGAGGTGTTCCACGGACGATTGAGATAGACGCGCAACCCGCCGCCACGCCGCCAACTGTTCTTGCTCGTTTCCTCGCCCGAGCGCACCCAGCCGAAGGTCGGTATCACATAGAGCACTTCCGGAGCGGGCGGGGGCGCGGAGCACGGAATCCACGTGCGAACCTTCGGGCCGACGACCTTGATGTTCTCTTCCGTCGGTTGCGTTATACCGTTCACGACTTCCGTCAGCAGACTCGCCGGCATGAACTCGCGGAACTTCGTCGTTGCCTCGATCCAGTATTCGATCCGCCGATACCGCGTATCATGGAACTCGTGGATCTTTTTCCCGAGGCGATCGTGAGATAGATTCGGCCGACGCCGATGAGATCGACGCCCTGCGGGAGGTAGTCGGGAAATCCGGCGTAGGATTTGGCGTCGGTGATCTTGACCGAGAAGGCGTGGTCGATGCGCGCGCGGTTCTCGAGCTGGTTTGCGGCGGCGTCTTCGAACGGCTCATTCCAATTGGCGCGCAGGTCGATGCGATCGGTGCTCGGGATGCTGCAGGTCGCGGTGAAATTCGGCAGCGCGAAGGTGGCGCTGTCCGGGCGGTCAACGATGACCTTCGTCATCTCCGGCGTGATGAGCGGGCGCTGCACCGCGTGGACGAGCTCGAGGTGGCGCCACGGCGTGAGCATCCAATGCTGGCCGCGGTGCGCGAGCTTTTCGAGGGTCGTCGTCTGCCCATTGATCACGATCGTTTGCGTCTGTTGCGCAGCGGTGAGCCAATTCCAGACGCCCAGAATTTTCAACGCGTCGGCGCTTGGTTGGACGCTGAGCCGCAAGGTGCAACGAGCTGCTTTTGGGAGCGGGATCAAGAGTGAACGCGCGGCGTCGTCGTAGTGCGGCGTGTCGTTGGGATCGTCGTAGATTTCGATTTTGAAAGGGAGCGCGTTCGGCCACTTCGTGCCTACGTAGAGCGGGATCGTGAGGATCTTCGTGTCGGGAAAATTCGGGTGATCGAAGATGCGCGCCGCGATTTCGATGGCGAGGGGGTCCGGCAGATACGGCAGGGCATCGCCATCGACCATGACCGCGTATCCCGTCTCGACCGGTGCGCCCCCGGAGAGCGGGCCCGCAGTCAGGAGCTTCTCCTCGGGAAGCGAGTCGTCCTTCGCCGCAAGCATCGTGAAAAACGCCGGGTCGACGATGTCGGCGACGTCGAACATGCCATGCTGCTCGGCTTCGCGCTGTGTAGTGCGGCTCGGCACGGCAAAGCGGCGCGCGCGTTGCGGCGTCGGTACGGTATTGAGCGGCGGCGTGGCGTTGAAACTGCGCACTGCTATGCGTTCCATCGACTCGCCTTCGGCCGGGGCGTCGATCGTTGCGGGCGTCGGTTTCACGAGCGCGATGGCCGGCGCGGAAATCGGCTCGAAGCGAAAATACGGTCGCGCGTTTTTCTTCGATTGCTCCGGGCCGAAATCCTTCGGCAGCAACTCCAGCGAATTGCCCGCGAGATCGACGACCCGAGCGCGGAGCCAATACTTGCGGCCATAGCGCAGTCTCGGCAGCGAGCCCGGCCAGCACCTTGAACGCGCTTTTCAAACGCAATCCCGGCGGTACTTCGGGCTCGGCCTTCGTCACCGGATCGCTGTGGTCGCTCGGGTCGTGCCCAATCGTCCGGCCCGGCGCAGGCGCGCAGAGGCTCCAGCCCGGCCAGGCCACGAGCGTCTCGTGCAGCCAGATAATGTCGGGATTGCTCGCCGGATCGGCGAAGTCGTCGCTGCGAGCCGCACCGTGCCTTCCTCCTCCGGCACGCCGATGACGACCGCGCCGGCTGTCGATCTCGTAGGTCGCCGTCCGCCGGCAAAGCGAGTGCCAGCGCTTCGACACGTCGTCCCAGATGTCGATGCGATAACCCCGCACGAGATCCTCGGCAAACAGCGCCGGGTGGCGGCGGCGGCTTCGGACGCCTTGCTGGATCTTCTCCGCGGCGGCGTTAAACTGGCCCTGGCGCCCGATCGCGTTCTTAAGCATGTCGGCGCGCTGGTTATGCACGAGCACGAGTCCAGCATTGCGCAGCGCGGGCGCACCGAGTTCGCGCTTCTGCTTCGTCACCGGATCAAGCTGGTAGTTGGGCTCCCCGCGTAGCGTGAGCAATGATCGCGCAAAGTTCGTGACCTTGATGCCTGCGCCATCCACGTCAGTCTGGACGAAACTGAACGTCTTTGGATCGAGATCGAGGAGGCCATTCGCAACGCGGAAATCGCCCGGTTGCGGAAGTGTCCGTGGCACCGCTTGAAAGCGACCCGCGTCGAGAAGCGTGTGCGTGCGCGGCGACGCATCCGGCAGACGCTCCACGGTGGGGACGCCCTGCGGAAGCTCCGCTTCCACCCAGAGCAGCGCGTCCGGCGCCGCGGTGAACGCGTCGCGAGCGATGAGCACGTCGACAACAAGCCCGAGCCGCCGCAGCAGCGTCGGGTACTGGTTCATCGCCGCGACAATCTGGTGGAAGTCGATCGTCATTTTGGAAATCGCCGGGCTTCGGCAAGTTGCGTCTGCTCGTAGCCGTGCCACTCCGCGCGCGACTTGGCGTCCTCCGGCGGAACGTTGTATGTATCGCGTCTTCGGCGTTGATGGCGGCGTGTGAAAGAGCTGAAAGCGAGCGAGATCCGATGCGATGTTTCGCTTCTGGAATGCGCGGTTCTTGAACGCGGCGAACTGCTTCCGGCGTGTCACGGATGGCGGTCGAACGCCCGGTCTTGCGATTGTATTTGCGGTCCGTGAATTGTTCGTCGTTGCGTGCCACCGCATTCAGCAGGGCTGTCCACGCCGGGTCGTCGAGGAACGTTGAAGCCGTCGGAAGTTGATCCAGCGCAGAAGCCGCGAGCCGGCTGTAAAGGCCGCGCACCAGCCCTTCCACGTCCGCAGCGGGATACGAGAGCACGGCGTGCTGCGAAAGGTCGCGGAACGCGAATCCGCGCACGAAGGTCATCTTCGGAAAGAGCGCCGTCCACACGCTCGAATCCGGCAGCCCGAGCCGATCGTCGATGCGCGTCGGGCCCATCATGTCGTTACCTGCCGATCGAGACCGGAGGAGTTCCGCCGAAGTGCAGCAGGAATCGGCTTTGCGCCAACGTCGCCGGCCAGTCCGCGAAGTCCGGGAAACTTTCGAGATGTGGTTCGAAATCGGGATTAAGTCGCGGCGAGACGAGCAGCGAGAAGCGGAGCGACCGACCGTCGTCGCTGTAGCCGTTGGGTAGCGCGGTCCAGAGCGTGGTTTGCGTGGCCATATCAGGCAGCCTCCGTCGCGAATGCTTCGCAATAGTCGTTCCAGGTCGCTTGATCGGGAATGAGCTCGATGAATTTCGGATCGCCCTCCGAGCCGCCGAACTCGCGCCGGCATTTCACCGATACACTGAAGCTGAGGAACAGGATTTCAATTTCCACCTCGAGCGTCGCCTCGCCCCACACGACGGACTTCCCGTTTTCTTTCAAATAGGCAAGCTGGAGATTGAATGTCAGCGACGCCGAGATGAGCCCGAGCACCGAGAGTTCTCCGTGCAGCCGCACGTAACCCGCGAGTTCCACCGACGCCGTCTGCCAGTGGAAATAAACGCCCGCCTTGATCTCCACGCTGCCGCTCGCGACACCGAGATTGATCGAGAGCGCCGCGCCGAATTCGAGTGCCGCCTCGATCTCGCGCACGCCCTCGGTTCCGACGCCGATCGCAAAAAATCCGCCGCCTCCGAGGAGCGAGACCGTGAGGCTGAAAGGCCGCTGTCGTTCGGCAAAATTGAAGCGCACCTCCGCGGGCTTGGCGTCGAACGGCAGCAGAAATCCCGCGCCGAGCGAGAGATGTTCGAGCGCAAAAATGCCGACGCTCAGCGACGGGATATTGACCGAGTAGCTTGCGCTAATGCCGCTCGGCGTGACCGACAAGCCGGGCGGATCACTGAAGCCATTCGAAGGAATGATCTTCCGAATCTCGTTCACGAACTCGAGCGGACCGCCGAACGCAATAGCCTCGTCGCCCGGATGCAGATCGACTGCGACGTCCGGCTTCGCGCCCGTCTTCGCGGTGAATGCGAGCCGGTCGAACCACACCGTGATGAAACCGAAGAGGTTGATTTTGAAATGCACGATCGACGCAGTAGCGTTGAAAGTCGTCGCTGCGGGATTCGCGATCGGCGCGCTGATGAGGCCGTGCATTTCGAGTAGCGACGCGCCGCCGGCATTCGGCACGAAGAGGCCGAGTGGGTCTGATTTATTGACCTGCGTGCTCCAGTCGAAGCGCGCCTCGATTTTATCGGGAAGCTGCTTGCTCAGGAGTTTCGGCACATCCGCGCCCACGAGCGAGGTCGCAACCTCGAGGATCGTGCCGAGATCGACGCCGCCGAGGATTTTCGCGCCCTGGAAAAAGTCGGCGGGATTGAACTGGTTGCCGATGACGTTGCCGAGCGCGGACTCGATGTTTGCCGGATTTGCGGGCGGTTGCGCCGCAACCGGACCCATGATGCGCGACAAGTCCCTGGATCGCCATGCTGGGCGTCGCGAGCCCGCCGAGTGCGTCGCTTTTCACCTGATCGCCGAAAGCGAGCGCGAACGGCTGGAGAAGCTTCAAAAAGAGCTCGCCGGGATTTGCCCGCGCCGAAACCGCTATTCGTGGTTTTGTAAACATCCGGATACGTAACACCGACAGTGGCATTCGGTTGCTGCAGCAACCGCTGGATCGCCGCGATGCCGACCTGCGCGCTTTCGATTTCGGGATAAAACTGCGCCTCGTCCGTGGAGACGCCGTTTAGGTTCGAACAGCGGAAAACGATCTCGCTCGTCGGCAGATCGCGGATCGCCATCCGCGCCGTCCTTGATCGGCGCATAGCACACGGAGGCGTTTCCGAGCGAGGCGCGACGGCGCGGGTTCGCAGGCTGGAGGTTATTTTGCTTGATGATCTCAGCGATGACCTGCGGGTTATCGTTCGCTTCCGAGCCGACGAACAGCAACGGCATCGCGAAATGTCACCCGATTACCGCTGAGATCGGTCGCTGCGATTTGGAACAGGAAGTTGTTCGTCGGGCTGATCATCGGCCAAAAGCAGGCGCGATGCGGGACGCCGGGCGTCGCGGGGTTGTAGATGATGGTTCCGGGATCGCTGAGCCGGCACTCCGGTTGGTCCGGCGCGCGCAGGCTCGGCGTGACGCGCGTGAGGATTTCCACGTCCGTGAATGGGAAATTGCGTCCGCCGTACGTGTGGCCCGCGCCGGTGTAGTGCTTTATCGGCTCCCGCACGATGATGAAGAAACGCTGCCGCAGCACGGCGACGCGGTTCTTCGTACCCTGTATGGATTCGAACTTTCGCTCGGTCACTTTCACGAGCGAGGCCGCGTGCCGCAAATCTTTTAAAAATCCGCGATAGACGACGCGTACGTAGTGATCGCGCCCCAGCGTCGCGAGGTGCCGCCATTCCTCGAGACTGACGTCCTTTGGCGAGGGCGGCTCCCAATTTCCCTCCGCATCGAGCAGTGCGCCGAGCGAGGAAAGCGCGAGTCGCCGCGAGCGGGCGGTGTGCGGACGAAAAGTGCGGCCGTTCTTGTCGAGTTCGTCGAAGCCGGACATCAGCTTCACAAGCATCTCGCGGTCGAGCGGGTCGAGACTCATCCGGAACGGCTTTACGTCGTTCACGATGCCGACGATGTTATTTAGATGGTAATCCGGCGACCAAAGAGCGCGCACATTCGTCGGCAAATCCGGCCCGATGTCGGCGATGGCGCTTGTGAGCCGTGTATGCCACAACTCGGTGCGGCCATTGCGCGCGATCGGCTTCGTGCCGTGATGCCAGCGCGATTGTGGGACCGGGGAAAGGACGACCCGATACGGCAGCTCCAGTGCGGTGACATCGCGCGCCGGCCGGTGCGGGCCGAAGATGATCGGGAGAAATGGAAAATCCTTGATGCGGTCGATAATCGACTCGCCGACCCGGCGCGCTGCGACTGCCTGCGTCGTCGTCAACGAAAGCGCCGCCGCGGCAACCTCGCGCCGGTCCGCATCGCGCAACGGTGCGAACCTTTCCGCGAGGACATCGAGTTCCTCGTTCATTGCGCGACGCAACCCGCCCTCGATTCCGCGCGTGCCGGCACTAACGGCTTCAATCGCCTTCGTCGCGACGCGACGTGCGGCGCCTGCAAGCGATTTTTGCAAGGCCTGCGCACCGCCCAGGGCACCCACCAATTCCTGTGTCGCCTGTGCCCAGCCATCCGATGCGGCAACGTTGGCGAGCCATTGATCGCTAACACCGAAATCCTTCAGCCGGAAGTGCGGAGGATCGGGCACGGCGTTTACATCGAGCCGCATCGGCCAGCGACGGCACGCATCGAGGATGGCCTCGATCGTGAACGCGAGCTCTGTTTCTTCGGCAGGCATCACGTATGCAATGCGGCTCCGACCCGCCATACGAATCCTCGCGGAAGGCATCGGAGGAAGCGTTTCGCCCGCGGACGCCACGTTCTTTGCGTCTGCGGACGGAGTCGTTTCGGGGAACTTGTCCTTTCCGGTCGGATTACTGGCAACCTCCGGCCCGGTCTTATCGAGGAATGCCTCCTCCCCGAAGCTCTGCGGCGGCAGTTCGATGATCAGCGTCACCGCGGCCGCCGGATTTTTACGAACGAGCTTCGGCCCACCCTCTCCCTCGCTCTCGATCCGCAGATTTTCGAAGATAAAATCGCACACGAGCAAATCATCCGGGCGGATGCACGAGACGCGGAATTCCTCCGGCACGCGCGCCTTGCCGATCCGTTCCCAGATGATGCCGAGATCGACGAGGGGTGTGATGCCTGCAGCCACTGCGGTCTCTGTTTCCAATCGGACCTTTGCCGGTGCCGGTTTCCCCGCGCCGCGCACTTGCGGAGCCGGTTGTTTTTTCTCTGCGTGCTTGCCCGGATCAGCCATAGTGGTTTTTTTGCGAGCGGAACTGAGTTTGCGATCTCTTTTCTCGGGCATTTAACCTCCGTTGGTTGGCTATCGCTGCATTGGGTTGCACGACGATCTATTTAGCTATGAGAATACGCAGCGTAAGAGTAATTACAATGATATTTAATTGGACGTTTATCGGCAGGTGAATCCTATCAAGGGGTTCGGAAGGGAATGCTCACCGTTCGGCGACTTTGATCCGCGATCCATCCTTTCGGGAGATACGCGAATACTCTGGATTCCTGAAGATCCTTCTCATGGCTATTGCAGTTTTTCCATCTTTACCCCCGGGATCTTTTCGAAATCCCGGATGTTGACCGTGGCTACGGTGTAATCCAGGGAAATGGCGGTGGCGGCAATGATGAGGTCGTGGGCGCCCACGGTCCACCCCTTTCGGGCGATGGCGGCCCAGATGCGGGCGTAGATACGGCCGACCATCAGATCGAAGGGGAAGACCGGAAAGGATTCGATCACCTTCTCCACAAAGGCCTGCCGCCTGAGTTTCCTCTCGTCCGTATCAGCCCGCTCGACGCCGTGCAGAAGTTCGGCCGCCGTGACGACGCTGATGCCGAAAGGCTCTTCCGCCCGTCCCGCTATGAGGGCGTCGAGAGATTCATGACCGCGTTCGATGGCGATGATCGCCGAGGTGTCGAAGATTATGCCCATGGATTTCCCTCCCCGACGGGCGGTTGCAACGCGATAGCCTGTGCAATATCTCTCGCGAAGGCATCTCCATCGTCTTCGAGACGGGGAAGGTTGCGTATGATGTCTTTGAGGTCGGACAGTTTCCGTTCCTGCATGGAATCGTCCGTAACATAACCCGCCGCTTTTGCTTTGGGAATTAGACGTTTCTTCATACGGCGGAATCTGTTCTCCCACAAAAATTGCCCCAAGGACTCTTTCACAATATCGCTTTTATTCCTTCCTGTGTCCTTGGCAATGACATCCAATTCGGCGGCCATTTTCTCCGGTAAACTAACAGACAGAACACTTCTCATACTGCACCTCCTGCACTACAATACACTACAGCACTAAAATATTCAAACATAAAAACCTTAACGGTAACAAGTTGACACCATTTTCATATGTCCTGTCTTTTTGTGAATGTCAGGAAGAATTTGATTTTCCGTAAAAGGGAAGAGGTTCGGAAGGGAACGCTCACCGTTCGGCGACTTTGATCCGCGATCCGTCCTCTTGACGGAGTCTCAGGTGGGTTTCGCCGAAACGTCCAGAATCCTGGCCGGCATGTCAAAGGTTTTCCATCCGTGAACCGTGCCCGCGGGGATGAAATAGGTTTCCATCGCTTCCAGCACGCGCCGTTCGTCCCCGATGAACATCTCAACCCTTCCTGAAACCACGACGCCGCATTGTTCAAAGGGGTGCTGATGTCCGGCATCTTCCTTGCCCGGGCCGATCTCCATGCAGGCCATAACCAGCCTGTCGCCGCACTCCGCCAGGCTCCGGATGCCCGGTCTGAAATCCTGCAAATTCAATTGGCTGACATTATTCCCGAACCCCATGTTCGCTCCTCCTATTCTAGTCGGTACTCACGGGAAACCTTGTCTATTTTATGCATACAGATACTCCGGGACTGGACGGTTGAATACCCTCAGTCGGCTACCAGATTAGGTTGCATGGTGTCGTTCGCTGACGCCGTATTTTCCGTAAAAGGGGAGGGGCTCGGAAGGGAACGCTTACCGTTCGGCGACTTTGATCCGCGATCCATCCTTCAATCCCTTCGGGGGTTTTACGACGACGCGGTCTCCCGCTTTAAGCCCCGACAGAATCTCCGCCATATCGCCGAACGTTGCCCCAATCCGGACCGGCGTCTCCCGGACCCGGTTTCCCTCCAGGAGATACGCGATTATCCTGCCGTTCGCGGTCGATCAGGGCAGACCGGGCGGCGGCGAGACGCGGCTTCATCTCCTCGGGAGCGAGCCTGCGCGGGAGAAAGGAAACCTTGGCGCTCATGTCCGGCAGCATCCGGCGGTCCTTGTCCAGAAAGCGAACCTTGACCAGAACGGTGGCCTTGCTGCGGTCGACGGTCGGCACAATGGCATGGACCTCCCCGCGGAACCGCGTGTCCGGGAGGGCGTCCAACTGGATGTCGCAGGGCTGGCCGACCCGGATGGTGGTGATGCTCGTTTCCGAGACATCCACCTCCACCTGCAGGGAGTTCATGTCGGCGATCGTCACGACGGCGGCCTTGGCGTTGGCGGCGGCCCCGATGGGGGTGACGATGTCGCCGATGTCCGCGTTCTTGGTCAAAACGATGGCATCGAAGGGGGCCCGGATCAGGGTGTAGTCAAGACTCGCCTCGGCGTTTTGCAGCGCGGCTTCCCCGGCATGAACGGCGGCTTCCGACGCCTTCACTCCGTCGACGGCCTTCCGGTAGCGCGTCTCCGTCACTTCATAATCGGACCTGGATACGTAATCTTTGGCAACGAGCTGTTTGTAGCGTTCATATTCCTTCTGGGCGTTGTCCCTTTCCGCCCTGGCCTGTTCGAGGGCGGCGCGGGCCGTGTTCAGGTTTGCCGCGACCTGGTCTCTGACTGCGGAGACGTCGATATTCTCCATGCGGGCGATCACGTCTCCCTTCTTGATCTTGCTCCCTTCCTCCACCATCAGCGCCACCAGAGTGCCCGTCACCTTGGAGGCCACCGCGGCTTTCCGCTGGGCGACGATGTAGCCGCTTGCGTTCAGCAGGGACATCGACTGGGAAGGATAAAATTGGGAAACGGTCGTCACATCGATGGAGACGGCCGGGACGAGGATGCCGCCGAAGTAAAGTCCGCCGGCTGTCAGAATGAACAGGACGACGGCCGCGATGACAAGCGGCTTCTTTCTGCGCCTGCCGGGCTTGATGATTTTCTCCGATTTTTCGATCTTCAGCTTTGCAATGTCTTCCGCAGGCATGACAGGCTCTCCAGAGCAGGGACAGGCGTTTCCACAGACCTTATTTGTGGAATTTCCGCCTATTTATAACAGAACCCCGCTGACTTTGCCACACGGATATGAACATCATCGCTTCGGCATTCCGGCAAACAGGATGGCGTA
Organism: uncultured delta proteobacterium; assembly: GCA_963817385.1. Classification (GTDB taxonomy): domain Bacteria; phylum Desulfobacterota; class Syntrophia; order Syntrophales; family UBA5619; genus JAKAFS01. The sequence goes on along the minus strand of CAWFOM010000003.1, from coordinate 66,953 downwards.
AAATACCGAATCCGGCTCACGCGACAGGAATCCGGATTACTTCTTCTTGATCAGGCCCATGTCCCTGAGGATGACGGCATACCTGCCGTTCCAATCCTCAAGGAATTTCCCGAAGGCGGCGCCGTCCAGCCACGCTTCGGTCAGCATGTTGTCCTTGCAGTACTTCTTGAAGCTCTCGCTCTGTGTGTATTTGAAGAAAGCTTGCTCCAAGACCTTGTGGGCGTCCGCCGGGATGTCTGCTGGCGCGACGATGCCGCGGTTCTGGACGTACACGACGTTGACCCCCTGCTCCTTCATTGTGGGGATTTCCGGGGCGCCGGCCAGACGTTTTTCCGCGAAGACTCCGAGAATCCGAACTTTTCCGGCTTTGTAGAGTTCAAGAGACTCGCCGGGGTTTGAAACGGCCATGTCGATGTGGCCGCCCAGGAGGGCTGCATTGACCTCACCGCCGCCGTTGAAGACGACGTAATTGAGCTGGATGCCTGCCGCTTTCTCGATCAGGTAGGAAGCGATGGAATCGGCGCCGCCCAAAGCGGTCCCGCCCATGGTGATCTTCTTCGGGTTGGCCTTCGCGTCGGCGATGACCTCCTGCACGGATTTGTATTTTGAAGCGGCATTCACGATGAGCGTGAACTCGTCAAAGGCGAAATTGGCGATCGGGGTGAAATCCTTCAGATTGAAGGGCGTGCTGCTGATCAGCGGCGTGGTCAGAAAAGACGGGGTGACCGTGACCAGAAAGTAGGGATCCTTCTTTTTGCCGGCCACATAGCCGTAGCCGATCCCGCCGCTTCCGCCCGGCTTGTTTTCGATGACGAGCGGCTTGGGGAAGAGCTTGTCTTTTTCTACGGCAGCGGCCATGGTGCGCGCGAAGATATCGCTTCCGCCGCCGGCGCTGTACGCGACGACCACGGTGATGGGTTTCTCCGGGAAGCTGCTCGCACCGAAGACGCTGCCCGCCCCGATGGCGACAAGCAAAACGACCAGAAACAATACGGATGACCTGCAGAAGTTTTTCATTTTTCCCCTCCTTTGACGTGATATGCTCGCCGACGGTAAAAAATTACTCTTCTACTGATTTTCCCGAGGGGGTAACTTCCCCCTTTTTGATCTTTTCCAGAAGTTTCTCCGCCCGCGCGGGATTGAAAGCGCCGCATTCACAGCACTTGGCCAGGATCCGGGCCGCCTTTTTCGGGGTCAGCCGCCGGAGTTTCACGTATTCGATCATTTTCCGGATCAGGTTGAAGGAGACCATGCCATGGCCGCATAAGGTGTTGATTTCCAGAGTCTCCCTTTCGGGCAGGCGCTCCCTGGCGCCCCAAAAGCCCAAGGAATGCTCGGCGCTGTGGCGGGTGATGCCGGCCTTGCGACAGCATTCCTGAACCTCATCCAGAAGGCCGCTGATGTTGATGGAAATTCCCAGATCAGCCCGGATCAACTCCTCGACCACCTTCTGAACCGTGTCGAGGTCGGTAAAGACCGCCGTGGAGCCGGCGCCCTCGCTAAGACTGGCGATAAACTCCTCAACCTCGACGCCATCCTGGTAGATGTTCCCCAGCTTGACGTTTCCCATGTTGATCGGATTATATTTCTGACAGATGCGCATGAACTTCCGGATTTCGGACGCCGATCCCTCCCGATTGATTCCCGCGGCGGTCGTCATGAAGACGATGTAATCTTTCTTCAGGTTTCCGGCTTTCCCTTGGCGGTGTAGTGTATTGGTCATGCTTCCGTCTCCTTGAATAGAGGCCGGCCCAGGCCCAGATTGGTTTTTCCGTTGAGCGAAAGGGTATAGCCGGCCTTCCTGACCCACTCCTCATGGGGGATGGATCCATCGGGAAGGCATCGGGAGGCCACGCCGACGCTGATCACGGTATCAACCTCTTTCTGGACTTTTGCCAGAGCCTGGAGGAAGTCCGGGATTCTTTCCAATTTGATTTTGATTTCAATAATCGCGGAGAGAACCTTTTCGTTCAGGACCTCGTCTTTTATCTTCCCCGTCCCGGTATCCTCCATCAACTGGGTCACCGGATTCTTGGCCTCGAAGTCGGGATTGAGCCGGGCGAGCGCCATGGCCACCTTTTCGATGTCCCACAAAAAGGCCCCGATTCCGGGTCGCCCCATTTCCACGACCAGGCCGGCTTCTCCTTTGCGGAGCCGGCCGGTCACATCGTTGCTTTTAATCTCTTCGGTTCCCCGGCCGTAGAGGCCCGTTCCCGGGTGGATGATGGTCGGATCGCTGAACATCCCCCGGAGACTCCGCGGCCATTCCAGGACCGGAGGCGTCAAGGCGCCTGTGGGACACACGTCCACGTCGGCCAGATAACCCAGGCGGAAGACGGACAAGACCCGGCGAATCGCCCTGACCATCCAGGGCCAATACCGTTCATCCTTGAGAAACCGGTAACAAACCGAACATTCCACGCACTGGTCTTGATTGACGATCGACTTCCCGTCTTCGTCCAAACTGATCGCCCCCATGGTGCATACCGCATGACAATTTCCGCACCCGACGCATTTTTCCTTATCGATCTCCATTGGACCCCTTCTTTTATGATATCAGGATGATATTGAAATTAATAAACCCATCGCTCAGATCTCGCTCATAGCTGTTCCATAATCTTTTCCGTTATTTGTTGGGTAGACAGTCGCCCCCCGGTGTCCGGCGTGCGGTTAGCCGGGTCGCCGAGCACGGTTTCGACGGCGCAACGGATGCGGGCGGCGCCGTCGAACAACACCGGATGCCCCAGCCATTCGAGCATCATTGCCGCCGAGAGGATGGCGGCAATGGGATTGGCGATGCCTTTTCCGGCGATGTCCGGCGCGGTTCCGTGCGAGGGCTGGAAGACGGCGCAGTCATCGCCGATGTCCGCCGATGGCGCCATGCCCATACCGCCGACGAGACCGGCAGCCAAGTCGCTGAGGATGTCGCCGAACATGTTTTCCGTGACCAGCACATCGAACGCGTGTGGTTTCTGCAATAAGTACAAGGCCATCGCATCCACATAGACGTGTGAGGCTTCAACCTCGGGGTATTCCCGCGCGACATCGTCGAATACGGAGCGGAAGAATACCATGGAAGGCAGGACGTTGGCCTTGTCCACCAAGGTGCACTTTTTACGGCGCCGGCCCGCCAGTTTAAACGCCGCCCGGCAGACGCGCTCGGCGCCCCGACGCGTGATACGCATCACATCGCGGACTTCGCCGCTGGCCGGATCGGATTTGATGAGCCGGGCAGAGAACAACCCTTCGCAATTTTCGCGCACGATAACCAGATCAATCTCCCCCGCGCCATACCGCTTCAGCGGGGTGTCCTGTGCGTGGTAGAGCCGGATGGGCCGGAGGCCGGCATAGAGATCGAGTCGCTCGCGCAGGTCAAGCTGCGGTGAGAGCTCACGCCCATCGGGCCAACGGACGCTGGGCAGGCCCATCGCTCCCAGCAGCACCGCGTCCGCCTGGCGACAAGCCGCAAACACTTCCGCCGGCAATGGGTCGCCATGCCGGAGATATTCCGCGGCGCCGGCGGAATGTTCACGGAAAGCAAAGCGGACTTTCTTCAACTTGCCCTCCAACGTCTTCAGTACGGCAAGCGTGGCGCCAATGACCTCCGGTCCAATGCCGTCGCCGGGCAAAACAGCGATGTTCCGAGAAATTTCCCCGGCGGCGCCGGCTTCCGTGTCGTACTCCCCCCGTCGGCCGGACGACCGGGACGGTTGGTTCAATTCGGGCGGCAGTGTTTTTACCGATTCAGTGTTCTGCATGGTTTTCCCTCGATTGCCCTGCCCGCCGACTTTTCCCGCCTGCGGCCTTCCTCAGCTTCGTCCGTACGACGCGAATCAAGTGCCCCTGTTCCGGTTTCTTGAGAGCGATCACTAAGGGGTTCGGCTGATCCCCATAATGAATTTTGCACGCAGAATGTCTTTAGGGATGAATTTTGTCAAGGGGTTTATGGCATCCATGTGATCATAATTCAATGTTCATAATTCAATTGACACACAAGATCAATCTTCATATACTCCCGCCGTGAAAAAACCATGCCTTATCAAAACAAGCGCCTAAACTACATTACGCGTAGGAAGACTATGTATAACAAGGTCGTTCTTATCCATTAACGAACCACAGGAGGTAGGCTATGAAACGCACCGCATCTCTCGCCCTGCTCGTTACCATCACTGTTTTAACCTTCGGGTCAATCCGCGCAAGCGCTGAACAAAAGGAAATAACCATCGCCAAGCAGTATGGGCTCGGCTACCTGCAGATGATGATCATGGAGGACCGGCAGATGGTCGAGAAGCACGCTCGTGCCATGGGACTGGGCGTGGACAAGGTGAACTGGGTGACTTTTCGCTCCAGCGATGTGATGAACGACGCGCTGCTGTCGGGTAGCGTCGACTTCGTCTGCCTCGGCATCCCGGGCATCGCCGTCATCTGGTCCAAGACCAACGGCCAGGTGAAGGCAGCCTCCGGCTTCAACTTCCTGCCGCTGCAGCTCAACACCCGCAGCCCCAATATCAAGGGTATCCGCGACTTCACCGAGAAGGACAAGATCGCGCTGCCGGCGGTGAAAGTGTCGCAGCAGGCCGTCCTGTTGCAAATGTGGGCGGCAAAGGAATTCGGCGATGCCAACTTGAACAAGCTTGACCCGCTCACCGTTTCGATGACCCACCCGGACGGCATGGTCGCGCTCCTCTCGGGCGGCGGCGAAATCAACAACCATTTCACGTCCGTACCCTTCATCCAGAAGGAACTGGAGAAAGCCGGCATCCGCAAGCTGATCAGCTCGACCGAGATCCTCGGCGGTCCGATTTCGTTCAACGTGGTTGCCGCGAGCACCAAGTTCCAGCAGGGCAATCCCAAGACCTACGCCGCCGTCATGGCCGCCTTGCAGGAGGCCACCGACTTCATCAATCGCGACAAACGGGCCGCCGCCGAGATCTACGTCAAGGTGACCAAGGACAAGAGCGGGGTCGATGGCATCTTGAAAATCATGAACGATCCGACTATCGAGTACTCGCTCGTTCCCGGGAACATCATGAAAATAGTCGACTTCATGTACAAAATTGGAACCATCAAGACCAAGCCCTCCTCATGGAAGGACATGTTCTTCCCCAACGCACACATCATGCCCGGCAGTTGAGGGAACGCGTGATGGCCATACCTCTCCTCGATGTCCGCGGCGTCACCCTGCAGTATAAGACGCGCGACCATCTCGTCACCGCCACCTATCGCGTTGATTTCGAGGTGCTCTGTTCCGACCGCTTCGTGCTCCTCGGTCCTTCGGGATGCGGTAAATCGACCCTGCTCAAGGCGGTGGGCGGCTACATGAAGCCGGTCGAGGGGGAGATACGCCTGAAGGGCAAGGTGATCGATAGGCCCGGTCCGGACCGCATGATGGTGTTCCAGGAGTTCAACCAACTGCTGCCGTGGAAGACCGTGAAGCAGAACGTGATGTTCGCGCTGACGACAAGCGGCAAGCTGTCCGGCCGCGCCGCCGAGGACAGGGCAATGCACTACATCGGGAAGGTGAACCTTGCCAAGTTTGCCGACAGCTATCCGCATACGCTCTCCGGCGGCATGAAGCAGCGAGTGGCAATCGCGCGCGGCATGGCGATGGAACCCGACATTCTGCTCATGGATGAGCCGTTTGCCGCTCTGGACGCGCTGACGCGGCGAAAAATGCAGGAGGAACTGCTGCAGCTCTGGAACGACACCCGGTTTACGGTGCTGTTCGTCACCCACTCGATCCCGGAGGCGGTCCTGATCGGCAGCCGCATCCTGCTGCTGACGCCGCATCCGGGACAAGTCAAGGCCGAGGTTGACGGCGTTGCGGTGCGCGAAGAGCCCGATTCGCAACGGTGCAAGGACCTGGAGAACTACATCCATGAAACGCTCTTCGCCGACGCGGTGGAAGTAAAGGAGGCCGCGCATGGCTGAGCAGCCGGTACAGAGGCCGAACATCTACCGTAAGCCGCTCGACATGAGTACCTTAGGCGTGATTAAGCAGCCCCTCACCGTCTGGGAGAAGGCCTACAATAATGGTTTCCTGCGGAAAGCCGCGTTACTCGCCGTGCTGGCGTTCATCTGGCAGATCTACGCCACACTGCTCAACAACCCGCTGTTGGTCCCGACCTTCGGCGCCACCGTGCAGGCGTTCTGGGACGCAATCGCAACCGGCGGCCTGCCCGGCAAGGCGTGGTACTCTATCCGGCTCCTGCTGATGGGCTATGCCGCGGGCCTATCCTTGGCTGCAATCCTCACCGTGCTTGCCATCACCTCGCGCGTCGGCACGGATTTACTCGAGACGCTCACCTCGATGTTCAACCCACTGCCCGCCATCGCACTGCTGCCGCTCGCGCTGATTTGGTTCGGCCTCGGCAACGGCAGCCTGGTGTTCGTGATGATTCACTCCGTGCTGTGGCCGGTGGCGCTCAACACACACTCGGGCTTCATGTCGGTGTCGGACACCCTGCGCATGGTGGGCCGCAATTGCGGACTGACCGGCTTATCCTATGTGGCGAAGATCCTCATCCCGGCGGCCTTCCCCAGCATCCTCACCGGACTCAAGATCGGCTGGGCCTTTGCCTGGCGCACGCTGATTGCGGCCGAATTGGTGTTCGGCGTCTCCTCCGGCTCCGGAGGTCTCGGCTGGTTCATTTATGAGAACAAGAATCAGTTGGAAATCGCCAATGTGTTCGCCGGCCTGTTCAGCGTGATTCTGTTGGGCCTCTTTGTGGAAAACATCATCTTCCGCACCATCGAGCTGCGCACCGTGCGGAGATGGGGAATGCAAAGCTGATCGCGGTCCCGGTATCAGAGCGGCGCAGTGAACGGAGATTGATAACGATGAAGATCCTCTTGTATCCGCGCCTCGCCGAAGAGGGGCTTCAGTTAGCTCATTCCTTGTTGCCCCCTGAATTCGAGTTGGAGGTGGTCGGTCCGGAGGCGAAGGATGACGATCTGATCAAGGCGCTCGCTTCCACTGACGTGATGATGGGGTTCATCACCCGGCCTCTTGCATCTCACGTGACGAGCACTATGGGCCGCCTCAAGCTAATCCAACTGCTCAGCGCCGGCTACGACAAGGTGGACATTGCCGCCATGCGGGAACTTCGGGTGCCCGTGGCCACCAACGGCGGCGCCAATGCCGTCGCCGTTGCCGAGCACGCCATCATGCTGATGCTGGCTGCCTACAAGAGAGTCTGCGAGCTGTGTACGCAGGTCAAGGCTGGGAAGTGGGCCTCCGCCACCACCAGCTCGCAGGGGCTTTACGAATTGGAGGGAAAGACGGTAGGGCTGGTCGGGCTCGGTATGATCGGCCGCGAAGTGGCCAAAAGGCTGCGGGGGTTCGGGGTAACGTTGAAGTATTATGACGTGATCAGGCCTGATCCGGCCACGGAGGAGTCACTGGGAATTCAGTACGTCGAGTTCCCCGAACTTCTGCGCTCGGCGGATATCCTCAGTCTTCACGTCCAGCTATCACCCGAGACGCACCACATGATAGGCGTCGAGCAGTTGCGTGCAATGAAGAGATCGGCCGTGCTGATCAATACCTGCCGGGGCGGGGTGGTGGATGGGGAAGCCCTGTACAAGGCACTGCATGAAGGGATCATCGCCGGCGCCGGTCTTGATACGCTGGAGCAGGAGCCGCCGCCCGCCAATTACCCGCTGTTGTTGCTCCAGAACGTGACCATCACTCCTCACAGCGCCGGCCCGACCGTGGACAGTTGGCCCAAACGGATCCGCAACGCGTACGCCAACATTCAACGGATAGTCGCGGGCCGGCCGCCGTTGTGGGTGATCCCCGAGTTGCGCGATCTGGTCAAGCAGTAACTGATAAGAACTTGTTTTGGGTGGGTTGAGAATAAGAAAAGCGGTCTGGGATGCCAAGGAGTTTTATCCGCCGGTTGCTTATCTCAGGGGGATCACGAAGCTCACCGTGGCGCCCTGCTTAAGGCCGGCACTCTCGGCCCAGACGGCCCCTCCGTGCAGCGCCACCAGCTTCCGGGTCAGGGAAAGCCCCAGCCCCGTCCCCTGGAAGCGGCGGGTGGTCGAGCCGTCCCCCTGCTCGAAGGGCTCGAAGATCCTCTCCAGGTCCTCCCGGGGGATCCCGATCCCCGTGTCCGCCACGGCAATCTTGAGCCAGGATTCGTCGCCCCCGGCGACGGATGCCGGTAGCCCGTCCCCCTCATGGTCCGGCCAACGACCGTTCTCCCGGCGCAGGATCTTCCCGCTGACGGTCACCCGCCCTCCGTCCGGGGTGAACTTCACCGCGTTGGAAAGCAAGTTATCAACGATCTGCTTGAGCTTGCGCTCATCCGCCCGGATAGTGGCGGGGAGGCCGTCAAGTTTCGTCTCCAGCGCAACGCCCTGTTTGCGGGCCCTCTCCCTGATCATGATCAGGCTCCCGTCCAGAAGCCCCTCGAGGTTTACCTTGCCGATTTCCAGCTCCATCCGTCCCGCCTCCACCTTGGCGAGATCCAGGACATCGCTGATGAGCGCCAGCAGATGGCGGCTGCTTTGGAGTACATTCGCGAGGTACTCCTCCTGGGTGGGGTTGAGCTCCCCCGCATGGCGCTCCGCCAGGAGCTCCGTAAAGCCGATGATGGCGTTGAGGGGCGTACGCAGTTCGTGGCTCATGTTCGCGAGGAACTGGGACTTGGCGAGACTCGCCTGTTCGGCCTCGTGCTTGGCAACCAGGAGTTTCGCCTTCTCCTCCTCCAGCATCCGCTGTTTCTCTTTCACTTCGACCCGATACCGTTCCCGGACCGCCTCGTACCCGTAGGTGATGAGGACAAGAATGCACATCGAGATGAGAAAACGCACTGCAAATGTTGTCGCCAGGGGTACGGTACCGGTGATGTCGCCCTGCAGGACAAACAAGACCACCGCTGCACCGGTGAGGAAAATTATGTTGTAGAGAATTCCGGTGAGAGGGCCCAGCAGGAAAAACAGAGCGACGGGAAAGAGGTAGAGCCAATACACCGCGTGTCCCCGGGTACCGCTGTGGAGCAGCACGTAAAGGAGGAAGAAACCCGTCAAGCCAAGATTCACCTTGATGAGGGTTTTGATCCTCCGCTGCACGCTCCCGAAAAAGAAGCTGAACGTATAACTTGCAGCGGTGATGATTTCCAGAAACCCGGTGACGGGGTTTCCGGAGAGCAGGTGTAACGTGCCGAAGAAGAAGAGTACGGGAGCGGCGACGAGGACGGCAAAACCGGAGGCCAGCCGCCGGGATCGCTCGTCCGGGTCTATGGAGGGCGGGATAAGAAACCGGTCGATCGCCTCCAATACGCTTTCTGCCAAAGTTCGTGGGCTCATCGTGTATATCGGTATCCGTTTTGCCCGCTTGCAAGCGAGCCTTTCGGGCTGGCCGGGGGTCGGTGCAGCCGATCCCCATATCTCGTATTCACGGGGAGAAATGCCTGTTTTGGCGGGCACAGGGTAAGAGGTGCGACCCTTTCTGTCAAGGGGAAAATTCCTCCACTTCGCGGCGTCGAAGCCGGCAGGGGATGGCGAAACAATAGCGGTTTAATTATCTTGACACCTTAGCGCCCTCTTCCTATACTCCCGCGTGAATCAGGCGCACGGCCACCATGCGCGAGGCCGCGGGCTCGGCGGGCAATAACAAACGCCCCTGTGCCTGCGCCGGAGGGCGCAACCAGGAGTTTGTACCGAACCGCATTTCCGTTGCCGGGAGAAACGGCAACTTCAGAAGGACAGGGTATGAGAACCGCCCCCAAACATCTCTTTCTGTCGGCCCTCTTCGGCGGTCGCCGCGGGGCGCGCCCGCCGGCCGGGAACCCCACCTCTATCGCCTGCGAAGAGTTGATGAAGTCCTGCGGCGCCTTTTTCCCCGAAGCGCATCTGAATCCCCGGGCCATGGCCGATCTGGCGATTGCGGGCCACGAGATCGCCGGTTTCGATACGGTCATGCCCGAGTTCAGCGTCCACCAGGAATCGGCCGCCCTCGGCTGCGAAGTCGACTGGGGATCTCCGGAGAGGATGCCCGATGCGAAAAACGCCCCCAATGCCGATTTTTCCGACGTCACGATTCCCGAGGCGATCCTGGAGAAGCCTTCGCTCCGCACGGTCCTGGAGGCGATCGCCCTCCTGCGGAGAGAGGTCGGCGGGCGGGCAGGGATCATCGGCAAGGTGATGGGCCCCTGGACTCTCTCCTATCACCTCGCGGGGACCCAGAATTTCCTCCTCCAGGTGGGGCTCGGGGAGACCACGAAGGTCACGCGGATGCTCCGGCAACTGATGCCCCTCACCATCGCCTTCGCCAATGCCCAACTCCGGGCCGGCGCCGATGCGGTGGTCCTTGCCGACCATGCGACGGGCAATCTCGTCGGCCCCTACCATTACCGGGACCTGCTCCTTCCCCTCCATCGGGAGATAACCGCGGCGATCGACGGGCCCATCATCCTCCACGTCTGCGGAAACTGCCTCGACCGCCTGGAGCTCTTCGCCGATTCGGGGGTCGACGCCTACCATTTCGAGTGGCAGGTCGACGCGAAGGCGGCCGTGGAGCGGATCGGCTCCCGGGTTTCGCTCGCGGGGAATGTCAACAATCCCAAGGCGCTCCTCCAGGGAACGCCGGAGGATGTTTACAATCAAGCGCGGTATGCGATCGACGCGGGAGTCGATATCATCGGCCCGGAGTGTGCCATCCCGCTTGCCACGCCCCTGGCCAATCTCCAGGCGATTGCGGCGGCCTGCCGGGAGGGTTATTGAGGAGCTGATTGCATGCAGGAAGTGAACGTAATCAGAGAGGCGGTGATCGGAGGGCTCCACCGGGAGATCGAGGCCCGCATCGGGGATGCGATTGCTGCGGGCGTCCCACCTGCCGCCGTCATGAACGGCGGACTCATCGCCGCGATGGATGAAGTCGGCCGGAGGTACGGCGCCGGGGAGATCTTCGTCCCGGAGATGCTTGTTGCCGCTTTTACGATGAAAAAGGGTCTCGATATCCTGAAACCCCTGCTCGCCTCCGGCGGCGCGGCGCCGACCGGAACCATCCTCATGGCCACCGTCAAGGGGGATCTCCACGATATCGGAAAGAACATCGTCGTGATGATGCTCGAAGGGGCCGGTTTCCGAGTGGTCGACCTCGGCGTCGACGTTGATGTGGCGAAGGTGATCCGGGGCATCGAGGAGGAGAATCCGGATGTCATCGGGATTTCCTCCCTTCTGACGACGACGATGCCGGAGATGGGGGCGATCATTGCGGCCATCACTGCCAGGAGGCTCCGCGACCAGGTGCGGATCATGGTGGGCGGGGCTCCATTGGACGCGGCCTATGCCGCGCGGATCGGCGCCGACGGCTATGGCCGGGACGCCGTGGCCGCCGTGGAGATGGCCAGACGGTTCGTAGAGCGGTGAGTCCGCCCGCGGGATGTTCATAGCGCAAAAGGAGGGGGAGATGATGAAGGGACGGGTGACGGTTCTCGGCGGCGGGAATACCGCCTTCAGCATCGCGGCAAAACTGAGCCTCGACGGCTTTGAGGTCCTGCTCTGGGAGCATCCCGATTTCTCCCGGACGATCGAACCCCTGCGCGGGACCCTGACGATCCATCTCGAGGGGCCTACGCTGAACGGTGCGGCGCGGCTCGCCGGCCTGACGACCGACGCCCGCGAGGCGGCCGCGTGGTCGGATCGCCTCATCTGTTCGGTTCCCTCCTATGCCCATAAGCCGTTCGCCGAGGCCTTCGCCCCGGTTATCGGGGCCGGCCAACTTATCGCGCTACTCCCGGGGAATCTCGGGACCCTCGAATTCGCAACGATCCTGCGCAAGGCCGGTTCGCCCGGCTGCGTCCTCGTCGAATCGGACACCGCCCCGTATGTCTGCAGGAAAATCGCGCCGGACCGGGCCGTCATCTGGGGGATCGTCCCCGCCCTTGGGATCGGCGCCTTCCCGGCCATGCGGACGGCGGAGGCGATGGAAACGATGACCCTCCTCTTTCCCGGGGCGTCGGCCTACGATTATGTCCTGGAGGCGGGGCTCGCCGCGCTCAATCCGATCGTGCATCCCCCGGGGGTATTATTGAACGCCGGGCGCGTGGAGCGGTCGCGGGGGGAGTTTTACTTCTACGAAGAGGGGGTGACCCCGGGGGTCGTCCGGGTGATCGAGGCGCTCGACCGGGAGCGGCTGGCGCTGGGGAGCGCATACGGCATTGCGCTCACGCCCGTTGCGGAGGCCTTTGCGAAAGCCGGCTTCGGGCCGCGCGGCGATCTGTGGTCGGTCATCAACGGATCGCGGATGCTGACCGCGCTGCGCGCCCCCGGACAGCTCGACACGCGCTGGCTGACCGAGGATCTCCCTTACGGACTGGCGATGTGGGCGGCGCTGGCGGAACCGGTCGGGGTGGAGATGCCGATCGCCCGGTCGCTGATCACGCTCGGCTCGGCGCTCCTCGGCCGGGACTTCGCCGCCGGAGGCCGCGATCTTGCGGCGCTCGGGATCGACACCCTCCCGCCCGCATCACTCAAGCGCTACCTGAAGACCGGGGTGAAACCGTAACGTTGCCGGCAGTCCCATCGCCCCGCCGCCGGCCGCGACGGAAGCGATTCAAGAAGATTCCCGCCATATGATAGAACCGGCGATCCTTTTCGCCGCCGGCGCCGATGGTTCGTTGAAGTCAGAAGCGTCGCTTTGGCAGGAGTTTTTTCTGCGCCTCAGATTTTGGCGGGGGCAGCGGCGCCTTTTTTGACGTACCGTTCGCTCTCGGGCATCTCCCGGATCAACCGGTCCGCCTCCAGAAGAAGCTTCATGACGATCTGGGCCCCCTTTACATAGACGTGGGAGCAGTTCTGGGCCGGACCGCTGAGGTAATAGGCGAACGGCTTCAGGACCCGGCAGTAGTAGCTGCCCATCTCCGTGTTGAACCGTTCATGGAGGAGCCTGATCAGGTAACTGTAGCCGGAGACGTCGGTTTCCGGATCGGTCCGTCCGTACCGGTAGGAGATCAGGATGATGCCCGCTTCGGTGACCCCGCACCGATCTCCGTAACCGCCTCCGCCGCCTCGGAAACCGCTCGATACCCGCAGGACATCCTCGGGCAAGCGGATCCCTAAGACCTCGGAGCACGCCCGGATGACGGATTCCGAACAGTGATACCCCATCAGACGGTATCCCTCGCATTTTTCCCCGGCTGCCCGGACAAGATCCTCCACGACGCACCCCCGTGAGCCGTTTCTTATCACAAAAAAGAACCGCCTGAACAGCGGTTTTTCCTTGACTTAAAAACCGCGCGATTTTACATAAATTACGCATGTCACGCCAAGACCCGTACACTGATACGGCGAATCATCATAGGGGGAACAGATGAGCAGTGCGGATACGAAGAACAAAGGGGCGGTCAAGGGCGGTAACGGCAACTACATATTCGATCTCGCGGGACTTCAGCGGATGGAGGCCGGCGTCGGCTACTCGAGTGCCGTCGGGCCGGTTGTGGAGGGTGAGCGGATCCAGGTCGGCCTGATCTCGATGCCGCGCGGCACCGGCGCGCGCGCCCATACCCATCCGAACGAGCAGTGGATCTATCTGATCAAAGGCAGGGCCCGCATGAGTGTCGACGGGCAGCCCGAACGGGTCGAAGGCCCCGGCACGCTGGTCTACCTGCCGGCCAACATCGTCCACTATATCCAAGCCCTGCCAGAGGAAGATGTCCTTTTCTTCACCTGCAAGGACATGTCCCATGGCATCATCGGGATGGCGGCTGACGGAACGATGGCGGGCCCGCATGTCGATCCCGGGTTCGGATCGGGCAAGAAGTGAGACTCTCCAGCAGGGGCTGGACTGCCGGGGTGACGGAAACGGAAGCGGGAGCAGCAGATTTCCCTGAGAAAGGAGAACGGTCATGAGTAAGGCAACAAGTGGAAAGATCGTGGCATTGTTCCTGGTTACCCTTTCACTGACAGGATATCCGGCGGTTCAGGCCCAAGATTATCCGACAAAACCGGTGATCCTGGTCAATCCGATGGGGGCCGGGGGGTCCCACGACCTGACGATGCGGGCGGTGGTGAGTGTGGCCCCGGACTACCTGGGGCAGCCGGTCATCGTCCAGATAAAATCCGGCGGCGGAGGCGCCATAGGCTCCGAACTGGTGTCCAAGGCGCAGCCGGACGGCTATACCCTGCTCGCCGGCGGCCCGGGCTGGAACACCACCCTTCCCGCTGTCGAAGGACGCTCGAAGGGTCCGGATGATCTCATGGCGGTCTGCCGGATCAACTATAGCCCCACGATCATCACCGCCCGGCCCGATGCCCCGTTTAAGACCTTCAAGGAGATGATCGGCTGGGCCAAGGCAAATCCCGGGCAGCTCATCTACGGCCACACGGGCCCCTGGGGAGCGGCCGATATGCCATGGAAACAGATCATGAAAATGACGGGAATCACCTCCAAAGTCGTTCCTCACGATGGAGGCGGGCCGGCACTGATCGCCATTCTGGGCGGCCATATCGACGTGACGGGTGGATTTGCGGCCCAGAGCATTCCTCAGGTCAAGGCGGGAAAACTGCGTATGCTGGCAGTGCTCGATTATAAACGCGACGCCGACTTCCCGGATGTTCCCACGGCGAGGGAAGAAGGCGTCGACGTGGTCTACCTGATGTGGCGGGGCATCCTGGCCCCCAAGGGAACCCCCCGGCCGGTGATCGACAAGCTGGCGGGGGCGTTCAAGAAGATGACCGAAGATAAAACCGTCATCAACATGCTCAAGAGTTTCGGCGATGCCCCCAACTATCTCGGGCCGGATGAGTTCGGCAAACTCTGGCGTGAGGAGTATGAGATGCACAAGGAACTCGCCCGCATCTATAAGAAATAGCGATGACCGGAAGACAGCTTTTCGACGATTGGCCGGAGCGGTACGACCGCTGGTTCGCGACCCCGCTCGGGAAGGCGGTCCTGCGGCATGAAAGCGCGCTCGTCCTCGATATGCTCCGGCCGGGGCGGGGGGAACTGATCCTCGATGCCGGGAGCGGCACGGGGATCTTTACCCGGGAATTCCTTGCCCGGGGGGCCGGCGTCGTGGGGCTCGACATCTCTCGGGCGATGCTCCGCCGGGCGGCGGCGACCAACGCGGCCCTGGCCGGGCGGCTGGTGGCGGCGGACATGGTGCATATCCCTTTCGCAGACTGTGCCTTCGACAAGACCGTCTCCGTGACCGCCCTCGAGTTCGTCGCGGACGCTGGGCGGGCCGTCGCCGAGCTTTTCCGGGTGACGAAGCCGGGGGGCGTCATCGTCGTGGCGACGCTCAACAGCCTGAGCCCCTGGGCGCTGCGGCGGCGGGAAAACGCCCGGAACGATCCGGAGTCCGTCTTCAACCGGGTGATCTTTCGCTCACCCGCGGAGCTCCTTGCGGCGGCGCCCGTTGCCGGCGTCTGCCGGACGGCGGTCCATTTCGCGAAGGATGATCCCCCCGCCGACATGGAGAGGATCGAAGCGGGAGAGGCAGGGGAGTGAGACCGGGGCGTTTGTTGCGGCCCGCTGGGAGAAGATGTAGCATGCAGGTGAGTCTCGACAATGTCACCATCGTCCTGAAGGGTCCGAAATTTCCCGGGAATGTCGGCTCGGCGGCCCGCTGCGCCAACAACATGGGGATCGGCAAGCTCATCGTGGTGGGGAACCGGGACCTCGACGACGAGGCGGTCCGCCAGATGGCCACCCACGAATCGAAGGAGATCGTGGACGGGATCCGCCACTTCGACACCCTCGACGAGGCGCTGGCGGGCTTCGAATGGGTCGTCGGAACGACGGCGCGGCAGGGGTCGGGTCGGGGCCCCTGCCTCTCCCCGCGCCGGATGGCCGAGGAACTCATCGCCGTCTCGCGGGAAAACCGGATCGCGCTCCTCTTCGGTCCGGAGGACACGGGGCTCACCAACGACGACCTCCGCTTCTGCCAGATGGTCGTGACGATTCCGACGGTGGCGTTCAAATCCCTGAACCTCTCCCACGCGGTGATGATCCTCTGCTACGAGCTCCTTCTCGCCCGGATGGGCGATGACGTGCAATTCCTTCCGAAACTCGCCAGCACCCGGGAGCTCGAAGGGATGTATACCCAGCTCAAGGCAATCCTCCAGGCGATCGGCTTTCTCAACCCGGAGAACCCCGACTACTGGATGATGCACATCCGCCGCCTCCTGGCCCGGACCACCCTCCAGGCGCGGGAGGTGAAGATCATCCGGGGGATCTGCCGGCAGATCGAGTGGTACGGGGACCACAAGGAGCGCAAAAACTCTTGACTTTCCGCCGTCGGGCTCGTATTTACACAGAAAAATGGAGACAACAGCCATGAAGACATTTTCCTTTACCGGCGCAAAAAAGATCGTCTTCGGCCGGGGGAGTTTCGCCTCCCTGCCGGAGCAGCTCGCGGAGCAGAAGGTGACCCGGCCGCTGATCGTCATCGACAGGAACCTGGCCCAGACCGGCTTTCGCGAGAAGGTGGCCGCCCTCCTGGATCAGACGCGGCTGAAATACACCCTCACCGACAAGACGGAACCGGAGCCGCCGCTGGAGCTGGCGGACGAGGGGACGAAGATCGCCCTGAAGAAGAAATGCGACGGCGTCGTCGGCATCGGCGGCGGGAGCGCCATGGACCTCGCCAAGGCGATCGCCGTCCTCGCGGCGAACAACGCCAAAGCCGAGGATTTCCTGGGCCTGAACCGCGTCCCCGGCCCGGGGCTTCCCAAGATCATGATCCCGACGACGGCCGGAACGGGGAGCGAGGTGACCTTCACCTCCGTCTTCATCCGGAAGAAGCTCAAGAAGAAGGAGGGAATGAACAGCCCGTACCTCTACCCGGAGCTGGCCCTCCTCGACCCGGAGCTGACGCTTTCGCTTCCGCCCCACCCCACGGCGGCGACGGGGATCGACGCCCTCTGCCACGCCATCGAATCCTACACCTCGATCAACGCCTCGCCGATGAGCGAGATGATCTCGCTCGAGGCGATCGGGCTCATCTCCGACAACCTGCGGACGGCGGTCCATGACGGCGCGAACATCGAGGCGCGGGAGGCGATGCTCCTCGGGAGCCTCTACGCGGGCCTCGGGCTCGCCAACGCCGGTGTGACGGCGGTCCACTCGCTCTCCTACCCGCTCGGCGGGCGCTACGGGATCTCCCACGGGCTTGCCAACACGATCATGCTCCCCCGGGTGATGGCCTTCAACCTCCCCGGCGCCCTGGAGAAGTTCGCGATCATCGCGGAGGCGATGGGCGAGGTCGTCGAGGGCCTGCCGCTTCGGGAGGCGGCCTATCTCGCCGTGGAGGCGGTGGAGTCCCTGATCGAGGACTGCGGCGATCATGACGACGCTCGAGGAGCTGCAGATCCCCGAGGACGATTTCGCCGAGATGGCGAAGGTGGCGATGACGGTGGCCCGGCCCCTGGCCAACAACCCCTGCAAGATGACGCTCGAGGAGATGGTCGAGCTCTACCAGGAGGCATATTCATAGGGAGCGCGATCCCCGACGGCGATTCCTTGGCGCTCACGATCTTTTTTCGACCCTGCGCCTCCTCGCTTCGCTGCCGGGAAAAAACTCGCGCTAAAGCGCTCAGACAATTTTCCCGGCGGCCGCTCCGCTGCGGGAGGCAGGGTGCCCCGAAAAAATATCGAAATCGCGCTTCCGGAATCCACCGTCGGGAAGCGCGTGCGTTCCATGCTGTGCGTGGCAATGTTAATGTTCCCGGTACGGGGCAAAGATTATAAGGAGGTTTACGGTTATGGCCGGTGCGGAACTGATCGGTAAGGAAGAGATCAAGGAGGTCATGGATGTCCTCAAGACGGGTGTCTTCGCCCGTTACGCGTTCGACAAGGAGCGCAAGGGGATCTGGAAGGTGCGGGACTTCGAGAAGGCCTTCGCCAAGTACTGCGGGGCCGGCTACGCCCTGGGGGTGACCTCCGGTTCGTCGGCCCTCAAGATCGCGCTCACCGCCCTCGACGTGGGCCCGGGGGACGAGGTGATCTGCCCGGCCTTCACGTTCATGGCCACCTACGAAGCGGTCCTCGAGTGCGGCGCCATCCCCGTCATGGGGGACATCGACGACACGCTGAACCTCGACCCGGATGACATCCCGAACAAGATCACGCCGCGGACGAAGGCGGTGATCCCCGTCCACATGTGCGGCTCGCCCGCCCGGATCGACAAGATCATGAAGGTGGCGAAGAAATACAAGCTCCTCGTCCTCGAGGACACGGCCCAGGGGCTGGGGGCGAGCTTCAAGGGGCAGAAGCTCGGGAGCTTCGGCCACATGGGGATCTTCAGCTTCGACCATTACAAGACGATCACCACCGGCGAAGGGGGGATGGTCATCACCAACGACCTCAACCTCTACCACCGCGCGGAGTGGTACCACGACCACGGCCACGACCACCTCTCCCCGGTCAGCCGCGCCCTCGACGGGCGGACGATCCTCGGCTTCAACTACCGGATGAACGAGCTCCAGGGGGCGATCGGCCTGGCCCAGCTCCGGAAGCTCAACCGCGTCATCGCCGCCCAGCGGAAGAACCAGGCGGCCATCATGGCGATGCTCGCCCCGATCCCCGGCCTGAAGTTCCGGGCGGTCCCCGACCCCGAGGGGGATTCGGCGACGTTCCTGGCCTTCAACCTCCCCAAGGAGAAGCAGACGCAGGCCTTCCAGAAGGCGCTCAAGGCCGAGGGGATCGATACGGTCCGCTTCAAGGACAACTTCTGGCACTATGTCCCCAACTGGGAGCACTTCCTGGCCAAGTCCACGGCGAACTCGAAGAAGCACCCCTTCTCCGACCCGCGGAACCGCAAGGTGACCTACAGCCGTAAGGCGATCCCCCACGCGGAGGACATCCTCGGCCGGACGCTCATCATGGGGATCTGCGTGAAGATGCCGCCCCCGCAGCTCAGGGCGATCAAGAAGGGGATCGAGAAGGCGGCGAAAACGCTGTAAGGCATAGGCGGAAAATAGGTGACAGATACCTATTTTCCGCCAAAAACAGGGGAAATTGGTATCTGATACGATTTAAATATGTCATGCCGGACCTGATCCGGCATCCAGTGCGTATATGGTTGCCTGAGTAATACGATGTTGTTTAGGGAGAGGGAATTATGATTGTCGTCACCGGCGGCGCCGGGTTCATCGGGAGCGCCTTCGTCGCGAAGCTCAACGACGAGGGGATCGACGATATCGTCGTCGTCGACGAGCTGGGGACGGACGACAAGTGGCGGAACCTCGTCAAGCGGCGCTATGTCGACTACCTCGACAAGGATGCCTTCCTGGCGATGGTCGCGGACGACTGCGTCCCGTTTCCCGTCGAGGCCGTCGTCCACATGGGGGCCTGCTCCTCGACGACCGAGCGGGACGCCGGATACCTCATGGAGAATAACTTCCACTACTCCTGCAATCTCGCGGAATGGGCGAAGAAGCACGGCGTCCGGTTCATCTACGCGAGCTCGGCCGCGACCTACGGCGACGGCTCGCGGGGATTTTCCGACGACGACGAGATGACCCGGGCGCTTCGGCCGATCAACATGTACGGCTACTCCAAGCAGCTCTTCGACCTCTGGGTCCTCAGGCGCGGGCTTATCGGAAGCGTCGCCGGGATCAAGTTCTTCAACGTCTTCGGCCCGAACGAGTACCACAAGGGCGACATGACGAGCGTGATCTTCAAGGCCTTCCACCAGATTCGCAAGACGGGCCGGGTCGGCCTTTTCAAGTCGTACAAGCCCGAGTACACAGACGGCGGCCAGAAGCGCGATTTCGTCTCCGTGAAGGATTGCGTCGATGTCCTCTGGTGGCTTATGAACAACCGCCAGGTGACCGGGATCTTCAACCTCGGGACGGGGCAGGCCCGAACGTGGAACGACCTCATCCGGGCGGTCTTCGCGGCGCTCGATCGCCCGGCCACGATCGACTACATCGAGATGCCGGAGGAGATCCGCGGGCAGTACCAGTACTTCACCGAGGCGCGGATGGAGAAGCTCCGGGCCGCCGGCTGCCCGGTCAACTTCCGGCCGCTGGAGGATTCGGTCGGCGATTACGTGCGGAACCATCTTCTCAAGCCCGATCCCTATCTGTAAGGATTCAACCATGCCAGCCCAGGTCGTCTGCATCATCCCGTCGCGCTACGAATCGTCCCGCTTTCCGGGGAAGCCGCTCGCCGACCTCTGCGGGCGGCCGATGATCCAGCACGTCTACGAGCGGGTCCTCCGGGCGAAGAGCGTCTCGTCCGCCGCCGTCGCGACCGACGACGAGCGGATCTTCCAGGCGGTCGAGGCCTTCGGCGGCCGGGCGGTGATGACCTCACCCCGCCACCGCTCGGGGACCGACCGGATCGCGGAAGCCGCCGATCAACTCGCCCTCGGCGAGGACGCGATCGTCGTCAACATCCAGGGGGACCAGCCCCTCTTCGAGCCCGACCAGGTCGACGAGGTGGCCGCACCGCTCATCGAAGATCCGTTCATCCCCATGTCCACGCTCATCTACCGGATCGTCCGCGACGAGGAGATCACCCACCCGAACGCCGTGAAGGTCGTCTTCGACCACCGCTTCTTCGCCCTCTACTTCTCCCGCGCCACCATCCCCTTCGTCCGCGACCGGGACAAACGGGCCGACTACTACAAGCACCACGGGATCTACGCCTACCGCCGCGCGTTCCTCCGCACCTTCACCGCCCTGCCGGAAGGGGTCCTGGAGCGCCTGGAGGCCCTCGAACAGCTCCGGGCGCTGGAGCACGGCCACCGGATCAGGGTCGTCATCACGCCCCACGACTCCGTCGAGGTCGATACCCCCGCGGAGCTGGAGCGGGTCCGGCGCCTGATCACCGGAGAAGAAAAGTAGCCAAGGAAATGCAGTAAGGAGGGAGTCATGATCGATATCGACTATCTCAAGCACATCAAACTGAAAACCAATCCGTTCGGGCAGCGGTTCCTGGGGAATCTCCTCCTCCTGCCCAACTACCACCTCTTCGCCAAGGTGGATATCCAGATCGAGAACATCGAGCGGATCCCCCGCGGGGAGAACGTGATCTTCGCCATGAACCACACGGACCGCTTCAACTACTGGCCGTTCCAGTACAAGCTCTGGAAGTCGAAGGAGTTCCCCTTCACGACGGTCTGGGTGAAGGCCAAGTACTACAAGAACGCCTTCCTGGCGAAGGGGCTCGACCTGTGCAACCTCATCCCCGTGCCGTCGATGGGATACCTCATCGAGGAGTTCTACCGGAAGCGCTTCAACAGGAAGATGGACAAGGGGCTCTACCGGACCGTCAAGGACATGATCGACGGCCGGATCGAAGCGGCGGGGCCGCAGGAGCGGGCCGCGATCGAAGCGATCCAGGCGATGGGCGACCAGTTCGCGGAGTTCATCCGGGGCTACTACATGGAGATCATGGAGAAGGTGGCGGAGCTGAGCAGGACGGCCCTCTGCGAGAAGAACCTGAACCTCATCATCTTTCCGGAGGGGACCCGCTCCGTGAAGCTGGGCGAAGGGCGGACCGGGCTTGCCCAGCTCGCCCTCCACACGGAAAAGCGGATCGTCCCGGTCGCCTGCAACAACTCCGAAGAGGTCTACACGGGGAGCCTTCCCATCGCCAGGAGCGGCCGGATCACCTACCGGATCGGCGAGCCGCTCTCCGTGCACGACCAGCTCAAGCCCCACCGGATCCTCGAGCCCTTCGCTCTCTTTTCCCGGGAGTCGCAGCAGCGCTACAAGGAGCAGTTCGAAGGGGTGACACAGATCGTCATGGCGAGCATCGAGGGGATGCTGGACGAGAAGTACCGCCGGGGATGTGCGGCGGGGTGAGGTTAACCCTCTATCAGTTCGTCATTATCTTCTGCATCTTCCGGTGGCGCCTCCGCCCCGATCGGAAGAACCGGTTTCCCGATAGCCGCTTCTATAAGCTTGATCAGCAAATTCTTACGGGATGTATAAAAGCCCTGGAAGTCATCCGTTCGTAAGGTTGCCGGATCGAGTAAATGGGTCTTAAGGATTTCATCCATTTCATCTGCAGAGATTTGCACCTGAGCATGACCCTGAATTTGCTCAATATATTTCGAGGGCGCCTTGCCGCCAATCATTCTATTGGCCTTGTAGGATATTGGCGTTTTATTGACGATCGCGTTGAATACGCGTGGTTCTATCTTTTGGCCGATGCACCAATCGCGAGGGAAGATATGGTGAATGTCGATTTTGCATTCATCCCGATCAAGATCGACCATACGGGCTTTCCAGAAGAAATCTTTAGATCCCTGTCGTTGAAGCAAGACATAGATGCCACGATAAGCGGCACTCGTCCGGGTGCGAAGTGTATCAAGCCGTGTTGGCTGAAATCCTGCGTCCACAATGGTTTTCGGTTCAGGGGCGGCCGGTTTGTCAATCCAGGCAAGGTTTTCCTGTAAATCTAAAGCGATCCTCGTTTCTACTGCTCCACCATACAACTCTCCAAGCACGCCGCACCAGTACCAACGGCAAAGCTTTCCGCGAATAACCGGCTCAAGCCACCGCTCACCGAGATGAACCATTATCGCAGCAAGGGGGGCAAGTTGTGTTCGGTAGGGCAGATATTGGAGGTTGTAAAACCCTTCCATCCGTAAAAACCGGTCAGCTTGGAAAAATCCTTCGGTAAGCTTATCCGCCCACGTCTTGTAAGCGTCGAGCGGAAGATCAAGGATATGCTCACGCTTTGCGCTGACGGCTGTCACTTCTTTTCCCGTTTTGTGATTTTCAATATCCGCGACACGCTTCTCATAGCTATGAAGCAGTGAAATTCCTTGCAGGAAATCGTTGGGCTCCAGACTTCGGAGCAGCGGTTTTGGAGCAAACTTTTTTAACCGACCTTGTATAGCAGCCTTAGGATTGCCATACCAATCGTCGCGCAGATTGAAACCGTCTGCCGCATATGTCGCAGTTACGAGTTCAAAGACTGATAAGGGCACCCCTCCCGTATTGACCTTTTCAAAGACAAGACACACTGCCTCCTTGCTGGTTTCCTTCTTTAATTCAATGATCGGTATCTGGTATTCGCGGAAAGCATTAAGGATATGCTTTCTGAATTCCATATACCGGGGAAATTTTGCTGAATCGTAAGCCATTAATCCCTCTTCCCAGGCATCGGAATTCATGATTTGATTACAGGGGAAACAGAATTCAGAGAACTCCTTTTGTTGCGTGCTTAAGTCAAGAATGACGTCGCGACCAAAGTTTGCACGTAACATTCGTGTCTCATCGACAGCAAAAATGGCCTCTTCCAAAGTGCTGTTTCCGATCAGTGCCTTTTCAATATCGATGTAATAATAAAGTCTTACCTGGCGACTCTTGTCATCCTTGGTGTTCACTGGTGTGGCAAATTTTAGGACCTGCGTTAAAGATGTAAGCCTTTGCTGGCCGTCCAGAATGAGACTTTCAATCACGTCTTTTACCGGAGTCGCAACTCCTTCCACAGGGCGAACCTGAAATTTGGCAGATCCGCCTGCCTCCAGCAGCATGATGCTGCCTATCGGAAAGGAACGGGCAACGCTTACGAGCAATGAACGGATGTGTGCGTCATCCCATATCCAGCCTCTTTGAAAATCTGGAAGTTGTACTTTGCCTTCCGACACCTCTTCCAGCAGCTTGCTGAGAGCGGACTTCGTCGAATCGAACGTTGTCATAAGAATATGCATGCCTCCTTCATTTCGGGTAAAGTTCGTCGCGATCGGGCAACTCTCTCCTGACTCTGATGGGTTTCTGATCGGAAAGGCTGAATATCATTCATACTCGCCCTCATTGACGTCCAGTGAATTGATCGGTTTGCGCTTTCGGAGAATCCGCCTGCACAAGCAGAAGTTCAAAAGGTCGCGCCCCTGATTCGAGCAGGTCAGCGTTATCAGGCACATCGAAAGTAAATACAGGTTGATTTCTTCTTAGCGCCGCTTTGACGGTTGACCATGTTTTACCGCCGGGGGCGGCATGCGGCACGAAAAGGGCCTCGGCCAGGGCGGCCACCAGGTTGTTGCGCCAAACCGCCTGCGCCGTCGTCGTGTGCCGGACACTTTCGTCAAACGGGGAAAGCACCAGCAGGCGGTCCTCGTCGATCGCTTTGCGCGCCTCTTTGCCCAAGCGCAAACCCAGAATCGTTCTCGCCGGGCAGAGGATAATCGGTTGTTTGCCTCGCAACAAAATATCAAGGCAATCGCGTTCCATCGGCGAAAGAAAGCCGCCAATCATCGTTACACCCTTATCCCGCAGGGCGCGGACGGCGTCGAATGTTTTAAGGACGATACTTCCGGGACATTTAATCGAGCAAATCAGACCCTGGAGACTCCGCTGTAAAACGGCCGCATTGCCGATTGCATAAAGTTGAGCGGGCGCAGCAACGCCGAGGCGATTTTGTAGAACCACCGGGTACTCTTTATCTGTCCGCATGATTGTTCGTGGTGTGCTCATGGTTTGCCCTAAATTCGTCTTTACAAGACATCGCTCGGCTCACCAAATCGACAACCAAATCGACAACCAAATCGACAACCGGTTATCGCATCACATAATAGCTGGCTCTGGCCTGGCCTTCCCGCCTGATAACGTCCAGATCAACCAGCTTGCCGATTTCCTTGAGCGCTGCCTGCCTGCTTATTTTAAACATTGCCGCCACGCCGCCGATGTTCATTTTACCGTGCTTATTGATGTATTCCACGATCCGCATTTGTCTTTCCGTCAGAGCAATTTGACCCTTCTTTCTGGTCCTGACGCGCTCCGTGCTCAAACGCACAACGCGTTCGCGCACGGCGTCAATACTGACGGCCACGCCTTCCACAAAATATTCCAGCCAGTGGGTCAGATCGCGCTTTTGGGGATGGACGGCCCGCAATGCCTTGTAATATTCGGTTCGATCCATATCGTAGTAATCGTCCAAACAAAAAAACTGTTTGGTGTCAAATCCTCGGAGGCGGAGAATCAGCGCCGCGATGACGCGAGCGGTTCTTCCGTTGCCGTCAACAAACGGGTGAATCCGGACAAATTCATAATGCGCAATTCCCGCCATAATAACCGGATCAAGTCCGCGGGCCTTATCTGAATTAAGCCATTGCACGTAATCCTTCATCAGTTGGGGAAGTTCTTTGTTGGCGGGCGGCCGGAAAGAGATTTCACCGGTCAGCCGGTTGCCCACCACGACATATTTATTGGTCTCACTGCGGTAAGTGCCGCAATCCCGAGGATCGTCAATGGCGTTGACCGTCAGCAGCTTCTGGATGTTTTTGATATTCGCTTCCGTTATTTCACCGTTCGTGGGCAGGGCGTCCAATTTTTCGAGAACTTGAATATAATTGAGGACTTCTTCCTTGTCTTTTCGTTTGGCCATGATTTTGCGCCCGGCGGCAAGATCGCTAACCTGCTCCAGCGAAAGGTTGTTGCCTTCAATGCTGGTCGAAGAATGTGCGCTGCGAACAATGGCCTCCCGGCGCAGGGATATTTCCCACCGGGGAATCAGCGGCGCACCCGAGGATAACCTCCCTTGCCGCGGCTATCCGGGTTAAAAGACCAATCATCTGATCCGAGTATTTGTATTTCGGCTTAAACATAAAGATCGCCTTCCTTTATTTACTCATCATTGCCTGTTTCATCGTCGGCATTTCCCATGCGGTACTTGATGTCGTAGTTGATGATGAAATCCAGTTCTTCATCCGTAAAGCCGTAAGTGTCCGGCGAGTAGGCAGTCGATGTCGTCAAGGATTGGTTTGACATGACGGGAGTCAACGGAATCGATAATTAGCCCGCTCTTCCGCCACTTTGAGGTATGGTCTGCCATGGAAGATTCGAGTCTTTGTGATAGTTCCACAAGGCGCTTCGTCGTTCTTGTCTCGAATCGGCGTAGGTCAAAGGGAACTCCGCCACGTCGGAAGGATTGATGTGTCGACCATCGGTATAGGCAGAAAAAAACTGGAAATACGTAGAGCTATTTAGGATGGCATGGATCTTCCGCTGAATGGTTTCATCATTCGCATAAACCTGGTTGATCTCTCCGCGTGGTCTGGACGAACCACCTTTTTCAGGGCGCGCTTGGGGTGGTTCGAGAAAGAATTGACAAAAATACCCCGGCACTCTTACCCAGAATATCGGATACTTCGACTGCTTTTTCAACGATGCACTGAGTGGTTGTGGGCCTCGGATCTTTCTGAGAATGCTCAAGCCTTCGGTAGCGCCGACCTTCGGATAGAGCCCGTGGAACTCGCGTGCCAGGTCTTCTAGAACTCCATATCTTAATGTTGTAAAAAGCTTATCCCTCTCGCCATTTCTTGCATCCCAGCGGTGGTAGCGCGTGCTGTACTGGCTCGTGCGCAGGCCAGCCGATGAACTTAATATAATCATAAGACGGTTTTGAGCTCCGACAAAGAGTTGACCAGGCCTGTTGGCAAAATGTGAAAGCCACAGGTAGCGCGATTGCGCTCCCACGATGTCACGCAGCACATTAAATGAAGCAGAGGAGGCCAGGGATACGGGAACGATTAACCCTATCCCTCCATCGGTAGCTTTAATCAGGTGGAACGTTCGCTCAACCACCCAAGAATAGATGTCACGACACGCTTCTGTCTTGAATCCTCGTACCGAGTAGGAACCTGACAGTTTAGACCGTTCCAGATAAGGCGGATTGCCGATAATAACATCAAACCCGCCTCCGCTCATGATGCCGTAGAACTCCACAAACCAGTGGAAAGGCTGGTGGCTGGCTTTCCAGGTCTCGAATTCCTTCTGTTTCTTGACATCGATTCCGTATTCACCGGCGAGATAGCGGTCAAGTTCCTCGTCGAGTTTCGCCAAGCGCTTGCGGAGTTCCTGCTTGTCCTTATACGTGACCTTGCCGCCGTGGGTGGTTTGTTGGGCGCGGAATTGGCTGGAATGCCTTGTCGACCAGTTCGGCGCTCTTCCTCAAAACGCTTGTAGGCATCGCTCTGTTTCGCCGATAAGCAGTTTACTCTGTATCTGCCTGTCCGATTGTCTTCTTCCGTGAAGGCCTTGCGGGCCTGATCAGCCGTGGCGTAGCCCACCAGCGTATTGCCTGCCCGGATGTTAAAATCGACATCGGGCAACGGTTCGATCTGCTCTGCTGTTTCGACCTGGGCCACGAGCTTGAGGAAGAGGCGCAGTTTGCAGATTTCCACCGCCTCTTCCATGATGTCCACTCCGAAGAGATTGTTGATGATGATGGACTTAAGAATGAAGTAGCGTTCATTGGGGTGCTTGGCGATCTGGGCCAGGATTTTCTTGAAGTCGCTGTATTGCTCAGGATGATGAGGCTTGCCTTCAAGATCCTCGACAAACCGTTCCATCCGCTCCAGACAATCGCTGTAGAGCGTCTCGAGGATTCGCAGGGCGGCGAAGAGAAACGCGCCCGACCCGCAGGTCGGATCAAGAACGGTGAGCTTCTCGATGGCGTGCCAGAAGGCGCGCAGCAGCTCCGGCCCTTCGGCATTGATGATGGCGTCTCGGGCGAACTGCCAGATGTCCAGGTTCAGCGTGATCAGGTCATTGATCTGGTGGACTTCGCCCTTGCGGAGCTTCTCGCGGATTTCCAGACAGCGGGTCCGGCGATAGATGTATTCGCGCCAGGTTTCGGTGACCAGGCGTATCGGATCGTCGCCCGGCGCCTGCTGGAGGTTGTAGCGGTTTTCGTGCATGCGGGCCTTGGGATCGTGCATGCCCTTTTGCACGAAATCGGGCAGCTCGGACTCAGGGACAAGAGAGCCGTCTTCGTGGATCACACCATGGCGGACAGCAGGGTATAGGTAGCGGTCGGGGTTATCGCGCAGCAAGCGCCACAGAGCGCTGTCGGGGTTGAAGGCGATAGCGCACTTCTTTTGGGCAGCGTCGAAGAGAAACGGGATAACCGTATTCTTGCTGATGTATTCGGTGATGTCTTCCTTGGTGTAGTAAGCCCCCATCTGCTTCTGGTTGATATACTTCTCAAAGATGTAGCCGACCACATCGGGGTTGATCTCGTTGTCGGCGCGCAAGGGGCGCTCGTCAAGGTGCCAGGAGTACTGGTCGAAGAAGTCGAAGAGCTTCTCGAAGGCCTTGTCCGGGATATCGATCTCAGGGTAACGCTTTTCAAGATCGTGGACTTCAAAGAAGCCGCCGTTAAGGTACGGGACCTTGCCGAGCAGCTCTTCCATGGTTGGGTCAAACCTGCGCTCATCGGGCGATTTGCCCAGGCCTTCATGAAAAAGCCGCAGGAGAAAATAGCGGTAGAAGGACTGGAACTTGTCCCTACCCCTGACCTGCTGAACCATCCTCAGGCGATTGCGCAGGTAATCCGTGTCGCCGTCAAGGAAGCCTTTCTTCTGGATGAAGTAGATGAACATCAGCCGGTTGAGCATCAGCGAGGTGTACCATTGAAGATCGGCTTCGGCCTTGATGCCCTTGACGAAACTTGAGAAAGGCCGTGTGCTCGGTCTTGAAGCGATCGTAGAAGCGCTTGGTAATCCTGTCCACATCGAAGGCCGCCCGGGCGCGTCCCGCCACATCCACGACGGTAATCTGCTCCTCCTCATCAAGGGTCACGGCAATATTGTCGAGTCGCTGAATGAGGGGATCGCCCGACTGGCCGGTATCAAAGCGGTGGTCGCGGCTGGCCAGGGGCTTGCCCTGCTCACGGCGGACCCACTGCCAAACCTGCCGTCCAATGCTCTTGTCGGCATAAATGACGAAATGCTCGCGTACGGATTTGGTCGTCTGGTGGTCAATTTTCAGGCGCGTGGCTCGGTCGGGGATAGGGCCAGCGCAAACGAAAGCGACAAACCCCCGTTTCTGCGCAAGGGCGGTCAGGGGGATATTTCGGCCATCCACCGGGATATCCAACCTTGCCTGGCAGTTATCCCAACCGAGATGCTCGCGAAAGAGCGTACTGAAATCGAATGACTTGAGGCACTGGCGGACTTCGGCGACATTAATCTTCATGCTTCTACCCCTTTACCTCCTCACTCTTTAAGCCAAGGGAACAGATCACTTGCGGTTCGGTCGATTCAACATTTTCAGCAACGCGGCAGAGGCGGGCATCGGCGCGGAGCGACAGCACCAGCTCGGCCAATGTTTGGTTGCTGATCCCGCTCTTGAGCTGCCGGTTCAGTGTGTCGGTCGCGGACTGGAGCAACGGATATCGGTATATTTCCTCAATGGCCTTAAGGAGTTCAGGCGTATCGAAAAGAGTGCCTTTGATTTCTTCGGCGTATGCTTTCAGGCGCTCGTAAGTGCGGAACCGGGCGCCGGAGGGGCGGCCGAGTTGGCCGCCGACGGATTTCTCGGTTTCGACAATCAGTTTCACCCCTTTGGCGACCATCTCGTGGTGATCGTTGTGGCGCGGCAGCGCCGGGGTATCGGGGAGGCATTCGGCGGCCTTCAATATGGTAAATTGAGATTCGGTGACGCTGTTGCCCTGCTTATCGATCCAGGCCAGGGCATCATTGCCCTCGGCCGTTCGCAGGTAGAGCAGCGCGCCTTCCGGTTGACCGGCCATCGGCTTATGCGGCCGCGTCGAGTAAACCACGTTCGGCATGGCCGGAATGATCTTCTCCAGTTCGGGATTTCGATCAATGGCGTTTTTCCATATCTGATACGCATAGGAGGCCAGGTCAACCTCGGTGTCTTCGTCGCCGTCGAGGATGCCGGCTTTCTCGGTGAACAGATCGCGTACGACCTCGGCATTGTCCTGATCTTCGAAAAACGTCTCGTCAGTGCCGACGACCTCGGCGTTCTCCTGCAGGCGCTGTCGCACCCGTGCACGCAGACGGATGATCCTCTCCACGCCATCGGCAGGCAAAAACGAGTAGCAGAGTATCGTATCCGACTTTTGCCCGATACGGTCCACACGTCCGGCGCGCTGGATCAGTCGGATGATGGCCCAGGGCAGGTCGTAGTTGACGACGATCGAGCAATCCTGAAGGTTCTGGCCTTCGCTGAGCACGTCGGTGGCAAGAACCACGCGCAGCTCATCGCTCCGGATCGATCGCGTTTGTTGTTGCTGACCGGGCTGAAACGGTAGGCCATTCCGGTGGGATCTTCCGTATCCCCGGTTACGCCTTCGAGAGCCTGCAGGCCGGCTGCCTTGAGTTGACCGGCAAGATAATCCACCGTGTCGGCAAACTGGGAGAATACCAGGATTTTGTCCTCGCCGTGTTTTTTGGTCAGGAGAGTGAGCAGTTCCCGCAGTTTCGTGTCGCGCTTGGGGTCCCAGCCGCCCGCCTTTTTCAGGACGTTCATGAGCGACCTGATATCCCTACGCAGGTCCTTGGCCAGGTCATCATTGAAGAGATCAGGCTTGAGCCACTTGAATCTTCGGCGGAATTGTTTCGCGTAGGTGTCGTATAACTTGGCATGCTCGCTCCCGAAATTCCTTTTCGGTTGTAACATGCGGGCTGGCAACGGCCGGATCTGCCGTCGCATTGTTATTGTCGTCACCGTCGGCGGCGGGATCCCACCAGTCGCTGTCCTGGTCATTCGCCCAGGTATCAAGCATGCCTATGTCTTGCGTTCCGATTGGGAGGGGCAGGTCGTTCTCCATCGCATGGACGACAGATAAAGTTGCGGAGGATGTGCCGCTCAACGGACTGAATGAAGGCCTGCCCGCTGCTCTCCAAACGTTTGAAGAGGTTCGTGCGGCAGAATCCCTTCAGTCGCGTGCCGGCACGGGACAAATCGGCCAGTACCCTGGCTTCGTCGGGTGTCGGCGGTTCGTGGGGCGTCGGTTTCACATAGTTGCCCAAGCCGTATCGTGGCAGCGCCAGGCCGTTCACCGTATCGACCACGTCGTCGGAAAACAAACGCGCGTAAGGGTCGTTGGGGTCCTTCTCGCTGATTGCGAACTTCACCGTCTTGGGAATGCGCGTGGGGAAATAGGATCTTGTCCCGTCCGAGAATTCGAGATACTTTCGTTTGCGCTCTGGGTCCAACTTGGCGTAGTTATCCTCGATAAAGCTTCGAGTGCGGCGGACAAGATAGAGCCGCATGAGATCCCGCCAGTCGTCAGCGTATTCGCTCTTCTCAAAGGCAGCCAGTGATCGAGTGGGACATTGGTGGCGCTTTATGAACTCCATCTCGCCCAGTTCCCGGATCAACTTCTCAGGGCGAATGCCAATGTCCTTCTTCTCGTCAATGAATAAGCGGAGCTGGTTGGACAGATCCAGATAGGTCTTGTTGTATGGCGTAGCCGAAAGCAAAATCACGCGACTGTCGTTGGCGGCGATGTACTCGGCGATGGCACGATAGCGGCTGCCTTCTCTGTTTCGCAGGTTGTGGCTTTCGTCTATCAGCACCAAGCGGAACCGCCTCAGGTCTGGAAGCTCCCTTTGAGCCTGGGTGATGGAAAGCACCTTGGCCCGAAGGCGATATTGCTGGCGGTAATCCTCCCACATACGCACCAGGTTCTTTGGGCATATGATGAGTGTTTCGACACAGTGATCATCCTCAAAGATGCGGGCCAGCGCTGTCGCCATCAGAGTCTTGCCAAGCCCGACAACGTCGCCGATGACGACGCCCCCGCGCTTGTTGAGGTGATGAGCGGCGATCTTCACCGCCGCCTTTTGGAATTCAAAAAGCATGTTACCGAAATCGCTGGGGATGCGAAACTCCGTCAAACCGGATCGCGCCTCCTGGGAAAGGTGATAAGCCATCTTCACGTAAATGTGATACGGAGGAATCGGCTCGGGGCGCGCCCAACTGGTGTTGATGATCTCGACGAGTTCCTTGGAAATATCGATGCAGAACCTGTCGTCCCAACGATCCTTGAACCACCTGGCAAGCTTGTCACAGGCATCATGGTCGAGGACATCCACATTGAGTTCACCCTGCTTTGAAAGTCCCGCCAAGGTGAGGTTGCTGCTGCCCAGGTACCCGATCTTGGGATTGAGGGGGTCTTGCCGGAAACACAGATAGAGTTTCGCGTGAAGCGGATGACGAAGGAATAGCTTCACAACCAGCTTACGTGCGGTGATTTGCGCCGCGAGGCGACGAAGCCCCTCTTCATCATCGTTCGTTGGGATCCCCACGGTCAGTTGGTTGCGAAAATCCTCCGCAAGCTTGCGCTTCAAGGCGACGGCCGTTGCCTGATCAATCTGCTCTTCGCCCTTGACCAGGCTCATAGCTGAGCGGAGTTGATCCTGCGGCATCTGCTGCATGCCCACCAAAAGCCTGCAGCAATGGCCGTCGCCTCCGGCCCACTTCTCGACCAGTGAATCAACCTTTCGCCATCCTCGCAGGTTGAAATAGCCTACGCAGAAATCCGCCCGTTCCGACAATCCCATCGCTTCTGAAAGAGCGGATACGAGATGCCTTTCGATGTTGTCGAATATCTGGGGCATGGGCTAGAACCTTCCTTCCTATTACCAGAGGAGTCCCATCAATGGTTCAGAATTTCATTCTCTGCAATCGCCTAATCTGCAATAAAAAAACCCCGTTCTCTTCTGGAGACACGGGGTTTCGGAATCAGTCCATGGTACCCTCATACATGGTTATTAACTTTTATGCTGAAATCACCGGTTTACATATGCCACTCTGATTATCACGATTTGCACAAGAATGCTAACGTAAAACAATGGGTCACAGGGATTGTACTATATTTGGAGGGCTGGCTTATTCATGGGCAGTAAATTATCTTCTCATCTGAAAATTTCTGGCACTCATGTTTTAATTCGCACCAGAAGACATATCTGAACGCTTATCGGATTGTAGACCAGATGATAACCGAGGTGTTCGAAGAATTTGCTCGACCCGTAGAGCACCCCCCAGCGTGTCCGATCGATGTCGAAATGGGCCTCGATCTTGACCTCGCCGTTCTGCGGGGAGCTTGCCGTTGCCAGGAAGGCGAGGTCGTTCTTCGTGCCCCGCAACTCGAACATTCCCTGCACGCTGAAATTGTGCAGGCTCGACGGCACCTCTTCGATCTGCTTTGCGGAGGTGATCGTAAAGGACGCCCTGGGGAACATCCTGACAAAAAAGAAGTCCTCGGACTTCAGGTGGGCGACCAGCTGCGGCTGGAGGGGGTCGCCTTCCAGGTCGATATCCTTTATCGATGTCATATCGATCTCGAAGGTCCCCGTGGGTTCGCCATTCTTGAAAATGAGCTCGCCCGCGGATAGATTGAGCGTTCCCCGGTGGATCGTATTTTTGTTCCGCCCGAACCAGTGGATGACGCTCTGCTCGGTGTCAACGGCGTAACGGCCGTCGACCAGGGGCGGGGCTTGCTCAGTCCGTTCGAGTGCGGCGACGTCTTCGCCTTCCACGTCGTAGCCCAGCGCCTTCCACCCTTTCAGGCCGCCCCGCAATACATGCACCTTCCGGTAACCGGCGTTGATGAGCTTTTCTGCTGCGGTCTTTGCCTCCAGTGATTTTTCGCCGGACCCGTAGACAACGATCTCCTGATCCTTGTCAGGTATGCTTTTGGCGATGTTCTCCAGGAAGACGATCTCGTAGACGCAAAAGTTTCTGGCCGCGGGAAGATGGACGGCCTTGAAATGGTCGTCCACCAGGACGTCGATGACAACGATCGGCTTCGCTTCGCCGAGCCACTGGTGCAGGACCTCGGGTTCAAGCATCTCGATCTTGCTCATTTTCGCTCCTATTTCAGGAGATCTTTGATCCGCTGCCGGAACTCCTCCTCGGGCATCGCTCCCGCATGCCGCTCCACCAGGTTACCCGCCTTATCGACGAAAATGACGGTAGGCGTACCTTTAACGTCATAGAGCGATCCGATTGTTCCCGAGATGTCGCGTCCGTTCGGATACGTGAGCTTGTATCTTTTCACAAAATTGCGGGCAGGTTGATCCTCGTCCTGCATGATACCAATCCCGAGAATCACCAGGCCTCGCTTGCGGTATTCCTTGTATGTTGCCTCTAAAACGGGAGCCTCCCGTTGACATACGGGTCACCCCGAGCGCCAGAACACGACAACCACCGACTTCCCTTGAAACCCCCGCAGCGTCACCTTTTTCCCGTTCATCAGGGTCAGATCGAAATCGGGAGCCGGCTGGCCGACGGTAAATTTCGCCGGCTGCCCGGCCTCCGGGTCGGCTGCGGCCGCTGTCGCCGCCGGCGAGGCGATCGCCCATGCCATCATCAAACACATCGCTATGATTCGGAAGAGATTCATATTGCCTCCTATTGAACAGCTCAGTGACTTACTTGACCAATCCCGAACGAATCGGGCACCACCCACTGGTTGGCATTATTCCACTATTCAATAAGACATAAAATTTTGGAAGGGAATGGTAATTGAGATTACACAAAATGGTAGGCATATTCTCAAAGGCCGGATGCATGAACAGCCGGGCCGGATTCCGGATTGACTGGCGATCGATTATTGCCAGTTCGGCCATGATGGGTGTAAGATGCCCCGGAATCCACACGTCGTCCCGGCGCCTGCCGGGAACCAGTATAGACTGGATGCCTGATCAGAGCCTGCCCCGGACTCGATCCGGGGTCCGGCATGACATTTGATCTGTTTGGCCGCAGGAGTAAAAACCAATAAACCGATTCGGAAGGAGTGTATCCATCGATGAAGAAAAAAATAGTGTTGATCGCTACGGGCGGAACGATATCGGCGGAGATGGACAGCAAAATCCAGGGGTATATTTCCAAAAAGAGCGGCGAAGATCTGATCTCCGGCCTTGATCTCAAGGATCATCAGGTGGAGACGATCGATTTCCGAAAGATCAACAGTCCCTACATGACCCCTTCCGATATGCTCGAGTTGGGGACGCTCCTCAAGGACACCCTCCAAAGGAAGGAGATCAAGGGGGCGGTCGTCACCCATGGCACGGCCACGCTGGAAGAGACGGCCTTTCTCCTGGATCTGCTCCTCGATACGCCGAAGCCGGTCGTCTTGACCGGGGCGCAGAGGCCTGCCAGTGCCGAATGGCCCGACGGGCCTTCCAATCTTTCCGCGGCTTTCAGGGTTGCCTGCGATCCATCGGCCGCCGATCAGGGGGTGCTGGTGGCGTTTGCCGATAAGATATATGCCGGCCGGGAAGCCACGAAAATTCATTCCACGGCGCTGGAGGCGTTTGCCGGCGGAGAAGTGGGATTTGTCTATCCCGACCGGGTAATCATAAAAGGGACACGCCGGGAACGGTTTTGTCTCAGGTGGCCGGCGGATGAGCTTCCCGCGGTGGATATCATCCCCTTCTACAGCGGGGCGGACGGCAAATACTTTCGCGCGGCCGTGGCGGCCGGCATATCCGGCCTGGTGGTCGAAGGGCTCGGTATGGGGAACGTGAACAAGAATTATTACGAGGGAATCAAAGAAGCCCGTGCGGCCGGGCTGACGGTGGGCCTCACGACCCGCTGCGCCTATGGGCGCGTCATTCCCTATTATGGTTATCCCGGCGGGGGCGCCTCCCTGAAGAAA
Source organism: uncultured delta proteobacterium (assembly GCA_963817385.1). Lineage (GTDB taxonomy): Bacteria > Desulfobacterota > Syntrophia > Syntrophales > UBA5619 > JAKAFS01. The sequence continues at coordinate 31,621 of CAWFOM010000003.1, read as the reverse complement.
TTGGGTGTGGTCTTCGGCGGGAGTCTTTCCAGCGCAAAGGCGAGGATCTGTTTGATGATCGCCCTGGCTGCCGGCTATGAAGAAGCGGAACTGCAGGACATTTTTGACAGCCTGTAGCCGGCCCAAGAAACCGTTGTAATCCGTGTCATCGGTCGATTTGCGGCCGTATCAATCATACACTTCCAAGGATGCCGTATTGTTCTTCAGTGCCGCCCGTTATCCGTTGCCGATGGGCTCCAACCCGCTTTTCATGACTGCATGGGCCGCCTCGGGGGAGACGAGGAATTTGATCACCGAGTAAGCCAGGGTCGAATCCGTGGTACTTGCGGCGACGCCGGCCGAAAATACCGAGACTTTTTGAACTTCCGGCGGAAGCGGGGTGATATGCGCTATTCCGGGTACGGGGAGCAGTTCGCTCATCTGCTGGAAGCCGATCTCTGCCTCGCCGCGCGCAACCACGGCGCCGACCCGCTCGCCTCCGCCGATGAGCCGGCTTTTGCCTGTCACCTGGTCGGCAATTCCCAGGCGTTGATACAGCTCGGTAGTTACATATTGGCCGCTGACGCTGGCGGAATACGCGATTGATTTCGCCTGGAGTAGTGTGCGCTTCAGCGCCTCGGCCGTACTGATGTCCGGTGCGGGCGCTCCGGCGCGGACGGCCATGCCGATCGTTGATCGCGCGACAGGAGTGTACGTTTCAGGCAAGACCAATCCGTCCCGGATGAATCCACGCAAAACGGCATCTGCCACGATGACAATATCCGCGGCTTCTCCGCGCTTTAACCGGTTCGGGATGGAGTTCTCTCCTGTTCCTATGGAAGTTGCGGCCGCGATAATTTTTTTCCCGGTGAGAAGTTCCAATCGCGGAATGAGTTCAAGAAGTGCCGCCGTAAAGGCGCCGGAGGTCATAACCCTGATATCATGCGTCATGGTATTCACTATATACGATTCAATCGGCTTTTGCCACCAGGATGGGGCGTTTTAAGAATGTTGTCAGGAGCGCTGTGAAAACCATCATGATGGCAAAAGAAATAAAAGCCAACTGATAACTCCCGTAGATGTCGTATACCAACCCGGCGATAAGGGGACCGGCGATGCCGCCAAATGTACTGAACCCCTGAATGGCCCCGAAAATCTTTCCATAGTTCTTCCGGCCGTAGTAGTCCCCCGTTATGGTTGCCTTCAGAACCACAGTGCCGCCATAAGCGGTGGAATACAAGAGCACAAAAGGAACGATATCCATAAAAACGCGCACCCGGAGAAGCGAGAAGATGGCGATGGGCTGGATAATGAAAACAATAATCATCAGCCATTTTTTATTAAACCGATCGCCAAGCCATCCGAATCCGTACCTGCCTCCCATGCTGGTAAGCGCAATTAAACTCACCACTGATGCAGCGGATGTGGGATTGATGCCCAGGTCGATGAGGTAAGGAATCAGGTGTACGAACACGGTCGACTGAGTTATCTGTTGCATGGAAAAACATGCCGTAAGTATCCAGAAAGCGGAATTGGTCATGGACTTTCGCAGCGAGAAATCCACCTCTACGAATCCTGCGGTCTTTTGTGTTCGATTGGCATCGTTGACGACAGGAGTGCACGGTTCTCCATCCGGCAAGAGCCCACACTGCTCAGGTGAGTGTTTTAAGAAAAAAGATAACGGCAGGACGATGAGCCAGGTGAGAGGTCCCATGATTAAAAGAGTTGAACGCCATCCATAATGGACAATCAGATAAGCCACTCCCGGGACAAGAAGACCGGCAAGCCCGGTCGCTGCATTATAAATACCAAGGGCACTGCCTCTTTTTTTCACAAACCATTTGCCAACCAGAGGGTTGCCAAGGGCTCCCCCGGAAGAAGCGCTCCACCCAAAGGAGATGATGATAATGGCGGCGTAGAAAGGCAAGACGGTATGTACATAACTGAGATAGATGAACCCACCCCCCGTGATGAGGCCGCCGGCAAAGACCAGTTTTTGAGGACCGATTCGATCCAGAAAATAACCCACAATGGGAGCGGCTATTCCCGCCTCAAGGCGGTAAATAGAGAAAGCGCCGGAAACCACCGTCATGCTCCAGGCCAGGTCCTGGACGACGGGTTTCACAAACGTACTGAAGCCGTAATAAAAAACACCGTTTCCGTAAATTGAAAGAATGGAAGCGACTAAAACTATCCACCAACCATAGAAGATCTTGTCCTTCTTATCGGGGGATGATACCGGCATAGCTTTAAATTCCGCCTGTAATGTCACGTATAGCCTTACGTGAGAGGAAAGTGGCAGGATACCTTGTGATCGGCTTTATCGGGTGAAACTTCGGGAGGGATTTCCTTACACTTCTCCTGAGCCTTCCAGCAGCGGATGCGAAAGCGGCATCCCGAAGGCGGATTGATAGGACTCGGGACCTCGCCGGTAAGCAAAACGCATTTTTTTTTCGATTTATCATCAAGGGTAATTTTCGGCTCGGCTGACAGCAGCGCGTATGTATACGGATGCGCCGGTCGATCATAGATATCATCTGCATCTCCGAACTCAACAATCTTGCCAAGATACATGACAGCGACTCGATTCGAAATGTGGCGGACGACGGAAAGATCATGGGCGATGATAATGTAGGTGACACCGAGGTTCTGTTGAAGTTCCATAAGTAAATTGATCACCTGGGCCTGCACGGAGACATCCAGTGCGGAAACCGGCTCATCCAAGATTACCAGCTCGGGCTGCAACACAAGGGCACGGGCAATGCCGATGCGTTGGAGTTGACCGCCGGAAAATTCGTGGGGAAACCGCGCCGCATATTCGGGCCGAAGCCCCACCTGCTCAAAAAGATCACTGATGCGCTTTGACCACGCTTCTCGGGGCAGAATATCGGTATGAACTCGAAACGGTTCCATAAGAATTTCATTGACCGACATCCGCGGGTTTAGTGCCGCGTACGGATCCTGAAATACGACTTGAATGCGTCGTCTCAACGTTTTTGAATTTTTTGAGGCTTGAGAAAAGAGATCCATCCCATCAAATTCTGCGCTGCCGCCAGTGGGTTCCTCTAACCGCAGTAAGGTACGCGCCAGTGTTGTTTTTCCACACCCGGATTCACCGACGATGCCCAACGTTTCTCCCCGGCAAAGGTCGAAACTTACCCCATCGACGGCCTTTACAACGCCCTTTTGCCCGCTGAAGTATCCACCGCCCAGCGGAAAATGTTTGACGAGTTCACTGACGCGAAGAATCGGCATCTCTTTTTTGTCCTTATACGAATTCGTGGAAATTTTTTTTGCGTATTGAGACATTGCTTAATTGTTTTTGATAGAGTGACATGCAACATAATGTCCCGGGCTTACTTCAATGCTCGTCGGTGTCAGCTCGCGACACGCAGTATCGGCGTGTTGACAGCGGGGATGAAAGGCACATCCTTGGGGTATGTATGCTAAGTTAGGGGGGGACCCATAGATGGGCTGTAATGGTTCTCCCCTTTTGTGTGCTTGCGGCCGAGAACTAAGGAGGCCCCGGGTATACGGGTGGGTAGGGTTACCCAGAACATTTTTTATGGTGCCTGTTTCCATAATTCGTCCGGCATACATGATTGCAACCCGATCCGCTGTTTCTGCAACAACTCCCAAATCATGGGTAATAAGAATGAGGGACATTCCCGTTTCATCCTGTAGGTCTTTCAGCAAACTCATGATTTGAGCCTGTATGGTAACATCAAGAGCCGTGGTGGGTTCATCGGCGATCAACAAATCCGGTTTAAGCGCGATGGCCATGGCAATCATGGCCCGCTGGCGCATTCCGCCGGAAAACTGATGCGGGTAATCCCGTAAGCGGTGACGCGGTTCCGGAATGCCAACCCTGCTCAGTAAATCGATGGTACGACGCTTTGTTTCCGCGCTATCCAGTTGACGATGAATTCGAAACATCTCAGAAATTTGCCATCCCACGGAATAGACCGGGTTGAGAGCTGCGAGGGCATCTTGAAAAACCATGGCGATTTTATCTCCGGAGAGATGCCGCCATTCGTTTTGCGTCATATGCAGGAGGTCGTTTCCTTTAAAGCTTATTTCAGTTGCTTCGATAACGGCAGGAGGGACGGGTAAAAGCTTCATCAGCGCCATCGTGGAAACGGTTTTCCCGGAGCCGCTTTCCCCAACAATAGCAAAGGTCTCCCCGGAGTTTACGGAATAACTGATCCCGTTTACGGCCTTGACGCATTCGTGACCGGATCGAAATTCAACTTGTAAATCCTTGATTTCAAGTAATGTGTTGGTATTCATTTTTGCACTTCAAATTTCCAGCGTTGCAACGGATCAATAATCTTGCGCACCCAACTGGACAGGATATTTATCGAAAGGGTGGAAAGCATAATCATCAGCCCCGGGAAAAAAGCCTGCCACCAAGCAATCTCCAAATAATTTCGTCCATTGGCTACCATCAATCCCCAAGTGATTGCCGGCGGCTGAATCCCAATCCCGAGAAAGCTTAGTCCGGATTCCGAAAGCATCACAAATGCAACATCGACCGTCCAGTAGGTAATAACGGTTGGTGCCGCCATCGGGGCGATGTGACGATACAGGATCATGAGGCTGCTACTCCCCAACACGCGTGCAGCATCCACAAACAACCGTTCGCGCAATTCCAACACTTCAGATCTCGCTACCCGGATATAGACCGGAAGCCGGGTGAAAGCCAACACAATAACCAGATTGGCGGCCCTCGGTTCGAGGATATAGAGGACGATCATCGCCAGGAGAATGGAAGGGAAGCTCTGGATAATATCGGAAATTTGCATAATGACTTTTGCGGGCCACTTACCGACATAGCCCGCAAAAAGCCCGATAATGCCACCCAAGACCATCGCAGAGACGGAGGCGGCCAATGCGATTCCTACAGTATTTCGGGTCGCAACAATCGTGCGAGCGAGCATGCTGCGACCCAATGAATCGGTTCCCAACATTCCCATCCAGCCGCCGTGAAGGAATCCGGGAGGGGTGTTGCGGGCCCTGAGATTCATCTTTACCGCTTCATCTCCGAATAGGTCAGGCCCGATGAACGCTGCAACTAAGGTAAGAATTATCCACAATAGGGATATGAAAGGTAACGGGTCGCGAATGAGAAAATGCCAATACGCCACCTTGCGATCCGAAATTATGAGTCCTTTATCAAATTCTTTGCTTTCTGCCATTGTGGTCAATTACCTATAGCGAATCCGTGGGTCCAGATAGGCATAGAAAGTGTCAATCATGATATTCAAAAGAAAGATAGCGATTGCCGTAACCACGACCGCCGCTTGCACAACTGCAAAATCCCTCTGTAAAATCGAATAGATCATCAGTTTACCGACTCCCGGCCAGCCAAATATGGTTTCCACAATGACCGATCCATTGATAAATCCAATCGCCAAGGTACCGGCCGTCGTAACGATGGGAAGGCTTGCATTCCGAAGTGCGTGAACAAACAGGACTGACGTCTCTCGCACCCCCTTTGCGCGGGCCGTCCGGATATAAGGGGAGGCCATGGCCGAAATAACGGCTTGGCGAACCACCACCACAAGAACACCAAAGGGAGGAAGTATCAGTACGGTTATCGGCATTATCCAGTAGACAAACCCTCCTGTTCCGGAGGTGGGTAGCAGCCTCAACCCGACGGAGAAAATCGAAATCAGCGTGAGAGCGACCCAAAAATTGGGAGCACTTGCACCACCGAGGGATAAAATAGTCGCGATGCGATCAAATGCCCCGGCAGGCCTGAATGCAGCCGAGACTCCAATGATGACGGACAGGAGAACGGCAAGGATCATGGTAACCGTCGCCAACTCCAAGCTCGTTGGATAGGCTTCGAGAACAATGTCGATTGCCGGCCTGCCCTGACGTAGCGAATTCCCCAGGTCTAAGCGGGCAAGCTGCGAAGCAAATCGAGCGAACTGCACAAGGAGTGGGTCGTTTAATCCGTGCAGCTTGTTGAATTCTATGCGCATCTCCTGCGTGGCGTTCTCGGGAAGATAAAGATCTGCCGGATTGCCGGTCATACGAACCAGAAAGAATACAAGGAAAACGAGTCCAATGAGGGAAAAGAAACTTTCTATCATGCGGGTGAATATGAATTTCTTCAAAGGAAAACCCTCGCTTATCTCTTTCCTGTTTCCCAACCCGAGCTTTTCCCAACCCGGGTTGGGAAAATAAACCATTCCCGCCGCAAGCAGCGCAGTATTACTCTGAGGGTTCCGTGGTCCGACTCGCAGCACGCTGCGGGGGAATACAACCTGGAGCGATTGAATAATTCTTTAGCGATCATTTTGTGTGAAGGTTACTTGTGCCGGTTCAAGTTCGCTCATATCACCTCTTTCGTCGTAACTGTCGGATCAGGAACGAAAAGGTAAAAGGGATGACGCTCCTTGTGGGTGAAAGGATAGGAGCAGATCCGCGCGTAGCGTAACGGCAATTAAGAGCAAAAGCAAGTGAAAAGCGAGTCTGAACGGGTAGAGGCACAGGTTTTGGAGTCACGCTGCGCAGGGTATCCTCCAAAAGAAAATCTATCCTGCAGTCATGCGATTGATTCAGAAAAATTTAAGTACCTTCTTTTTAATCGATTGCGGCATCCGGGATAAGAAAAGACTGCCCGGACAGATTAACGAGGTAAGATACCGCCAACCTCGGCTCCGATTCTTATCAAATCTCCTTGACATTCAAAACTCCCTTCCATATCCTCATGACGCATAAAATTAAATTCTGATCGATAATGATAGGAGGAAAGAGTGAAGGTGTCGTAAAGGAGGTGATTGTGACAGGAGATTGGAGGGTACTGGTAGATATTTATTCTGAAATGTGCTTCTGAAACCTGAGGGCTGAGAAATTCGTTTACTTCAACTGTGTCAATGTCATGATAAAAAAAGGGGGATTGTTATGAAATCAGGTCGTCTCATGTATCAATGTTCGTCAGGCAGAATTCTATTGGTGGTTCTGGCGATTTTCTTTACACTAAGCGGTGGACTTGCTTACGCAGCATCAGAGGCGGGGACCGTCACCATTGTGTTAACGGGGGAGCCGCGTAGTTTAGATCCCGGCGATAACACAATGAGCTTACCGGGCCAGGTAATCGCGACAAATGTTATCGAGACGTTAACGGAACGTAATCCTGCCGACAGCAGCATCATGCCAAGGCTTGCCACTTCATGGAAACAAATCGACAAGACCACCTGGCATTTCTTCCTGCGAAAAGGGGTTAAATTCCATGACGGGAAAGATTTTAACGCCGAGGCGGTCGTGTTTAGCATCAAACGTAACGCTGACACAAGAATGTCGCTCAACACACGCTCTAAGTTTTTTAGTAGTGTCAAAATAGAAGGCAAAGCCTTGGACAACTATACGGTTGAGGTTAAGTCGGAAAAATTTGAACCCCTTTTGCCGACCTTGATGGGGCTCATGCCCATTTGTTCGCCCAACACGCCTCCGGACAAAATAACCCAACATCCGATAGGTACCGGTCCGTATAAATTTGTCAAATGGGATCCGGGCGCGCAGGTAATTTTAGAGCGGTTTGATGGTTTTTGGGGTAAACAGCCCCAAGTGAAAAAAGCTGTTTATGTGTGGCGCGGTGAATCGTCCGTGCGAGCGTCTATGGTAGGAATCGGTGAAGCGGACATTGCCCCGGATATTGCAAAACAGGATGCAAGCCGACCGGATATGGATTACAGTTACCTGAACGCGGAGACGACGTTTTTTCGTTTTGGCGGTGCATGGGAGCCGCCGTTAAACGACAGGCGCGTGAGAATGGCACTCAATTATGCCGTTGATCGAAATGCCATCCGAGGGAGTATTTTAAGCAAGGATGTGGTTCCGGCCACCCAGTTGATAGGGCCGAACATCTTCGGATACAATCCGGATCTGAAGGTATGGCCGTATGACCCGAAAAAGGCCAGGCAACTGCTGGATGAGGCGCGAAAAGACGGAGTTCCGGTCGATAAGGAAATATTGCTGGTGGGCCGCCTCGGGATTCATTCCGGCTCTGAGGAATTAATAGAGGCTTTGATGACCATGTACAGGGCTGTCGGGCTCAATGTGACCCTCAAGATACTTGAGGTGGGTATACAAAAGCGGTATGAGGATAAACCGTTCCCCCCCGGTCCTTACATTGTGCAAAAGATGCATGACAACAACAAGGGGGATGCGGCGTTTACGGTCTACTACAATTATCACTGTAAAGGTATTGCCAGCTCCATGTGCGATCCGGAAGTGGATGCCCTGATTGAGAAGGCGCAGGTCGCATTAGGCGAAGAAAGGAGAAACCTCTGGCGGGCGGCATTTAAGCGTGCCCATGAGGAAATCATTCCTAATGTGATGATGTTTCACATGGTGGGATATTGCCGCGTCGGAAAACGAATCAACTACAAGCCTTCCCTTCAGACCAATAACGAAATTCAACTGCAACAAATAACGTTCAAATAGTCACGATCGCTTAAGAATCATTCGTTCTGCCAACCCGGATCTTTCAATCCGGGTTGGCAGACAACGTCTGCTAATTTTTTTGTCTCTCAAAGAGGTGTCCCTGAGGGAAAGAAGATGACAGATCAATAACCAATGGCAGCGCCGTCGCTTCTCGGGTCGGAACCTCCCGAGCGTGTACCGGTGACAGGATCGATGCTGATGCCGTGTGCATGGCCGGCGAGTTCGTTCCATGCCCTCCAGCGGTTCAGCACATGGCCTCTGCGCTCGAGTTCTTTCAACGTGCCCTCGGGGTAGCGCCCCTCGATGTTGAGCAGGTCGCGCGGTTCGCCCAGGACGAAGCGGCCGGAGATCCAGCGAGGCGATTCGATTGCCTGCTGCACATTCAGGCCGAAGTCGATCATGGCAACGTAGGCCTGGAGTTGGATCTGTGGCTGGCCGTCGGCGCCCATGCAGCCGAACACCTGCCATAGTTTGTCGTCACGGAAGGCGAGCGATGCGATGAGCGTGTGCAGCGGTCGCTTGCCGGGCGCGAGTTTATTGTGATGCGCCGGGTCCAGCGAAAAGTAGGCGCTGCGGTTCTGCAACACGATGCCGCTCTTGCCCGCGACGACGCACGAGCCGAACACGCCATAGAGACTGTGGATGAGCGAGGCCGCGTTCCCCTCGGCGTCGACGGCGCAGATGTAGACGGTATCGCCGGCGAGGCTCCCGTAAGAAGGCACCTTGTCCCAGGGGAGCGCGCGGGCGGGATCGATCAGCGCGCGCCGCTCGTCGGCGTAGGCGCGCGACAACAAGCGCTCGACCGGGACATTCGCAAACGCGGGATCTGCGATCCAGCGGTCGCGGTCATGGTAGGCAATCTGCTTCGCCTGCACCAGGAGGTGCACGTGGTCCGCGCCCAGGTATTCCATTGCCGCAAGCTCAAAGGGCTCGATCAGGTTCAGCATCTGCAGTACCGAGATCCCCTGGGTGGGTGGAGGCGTCTGGTATAGTTTGACGCCGTGATAGTCGGTCGAGATCGGCTCGCGCCATTGCGCATGCTGTGCGTGAAAGTCCGCGGCGGTGAAAAAGCCGCCGTTTGCGCCCGCATAGCGCGCGAGCTCCTTCGCGATCTCGCCTTCGTAATAGGCGTCGCGACCACCGGCGCCGACTGCTTCAATCGAACGAGCGAGATCCGTATTCATCAGGCTCTCTCCCGCGCGCGGTGCCTTGCCGTTTTTCAGAAAAATCGCGGCGGCTTCCCCGTTCTGCGCCAGTTCCGGCGCGGTCGCGGCGATCCAGTTGGCGAGGCGCTCGGTTACCGGGAAGCCTTCGCGCGCATAGCCGGCGGCCGCCGCCAGATTACGCGCCAGCGGCAGGCGTCCATGCGCCGCGTGGGCTTCGCACCAGCTCGCCACCGCGCCCGGCACGGTGAGCGTCGCCGGCAGGATGCCGCGGAACGGGATTTCGTTCATGCCGCGGGCGCGGAACGCTTCGATCGACGCGCTTGCCGCGGCGCAACCGGCGCCGTCGAGGTAGCGCACGCGGTTTTGCTTGGCATCGTAGATCAGCCAGAACGCGTCTCCGCCCAAGCCCGTCATATGCGGATAGATGACGCTCAAGGCGGCGCTGGAGGCGATGGCCGCATCCACCGCCGAGCCTCCCGCTTTCAGGATTTCGACGCCGGCTTCGGATGCCAGTGCGTGCGGACACGCAACCATGCCGCGTGGGGCAAGCGTCGGCGGACGGCCTGTTTGCATAGTGATCACGGTCTTTTCTTTCTTGTACGATAAAAGGATCGTTTGGGAAGACAATCGAATAGGACCGGGCATTGCTGCCCGGTCCTCGATTGCCTGTGTAGAGCGGAAGCTCTATTTCTTCGCCGGCATAGCGGCTTTAGGCGGCGCCTTGGCCGGTTTTGCCTTTTCCTGCGGCCAGTAGTGGTTGGCGGCGAAAGAGTAGGGCGGCTGCATGAAGCGCTTGGCCGGAACGACTTTCGACGCGTATGCGCGTTGCGAATCGTAGACCTTCTTGAAAACGGGGTTCTTCGCCGACTCCTCCGCGGCGATTTCGTCCCACGCCTTCAGGAACGCGGTGAGGATCTCGGGAGGCGTGCGCATGACCTGTGTGCCGTATTTGGTCCGCATCTCATCCAGCGCATCGGCATTCTGCTTCTGCCACTTTGCCCACCAGCGCACGTAGTTGTCGGTCACCGCAGAGCGGATCGCCTCCTGGTGTTGCGCCGACAGGCTCTTCCACACGTCGGCGTTGATGATCAGCTCGGCGACCACGGTCGGCTCGTGCATGCCCGGCATGTAGTAGTACTTGTAGATCTGCGGTAACCCCAGCTTCAGGTCCTCGGCGGGAGCCACCCATTCGGCGCAGTCGATCACGCCGCGTTGCGCCGCGGCTGCGATCTCGCCGCCGGGCATGTTGACCGTGCTCATGCCCATGCGCTTGAAGATATCGGCGACAATGCCCGTTTCACGGCATTTCAGCCCCTTGAAGTCCTTCAGGTCCTTGATCGGCCGCTTGAACCAGCCGAAGGCCTGCGGGCTTGACGGCATGCTCGGGAACGCGACCACGTTCATCTTGATCGTGTTCTGGTACCAATCCCAGTACATCTCCATCCCGCCGCCTTCGTACATCCATCCGAGGAAATCGATATGGTCCATGCCGAAAGGTCCGGCCGGCGTGGACGCGAACAGCGTTGCGGCCGAGTCCTTGCCCTGCCAGTAGTAGGTCACCGTGTGCCCGCCGTCGAGAACCTTCTTGTTGACGGCGTCCAGCACCTCAAATGGCGGCACCACCTGTCCGGCCGCCATGGCCTCGATCTTCAGGGTGCCGCCGGTGAGCCTGTCGACGCGATCGGCCAATCCCTTGAAGCATTCCTGCAGTGTTGAAGCCGCCGGCCAGGTCGACTGCATTTTGAGGACGCGCGGCGCCGGCTGTTCCGCCGCCATTCCGCTCGTTACGACGCACAGTGATGCCGCCGTTGCAATCGCAAGAGTTTTCAAAGCTGATAATCGCATTGCCTTCTCCTTTCGTTAAGAAAACAGATAAACCCGGTTGCATAAAACCCATAAACCTTTACTTCTTTGCTTTGCTTTTTTCCGCCTCCGTTCCTTCCTCCTTCGGCGTTTCGCTCTTGTATTCCTCCTCGAGGGTGTCTGTCTTCGGCGTTTCGCTTCCGTATTCCTCATCGAGGGAGCCTTTTCCCTGCGCATTTTCGGTGGCGGCATCCTCCGCGCTCGAGGGCGCCATGCGTTCGATCGTCGCCCGCTCGGTCAGTGTGGTCGGCAGCCACGTCGCGACGTTAGGGACGAACATTACGATCAGGATGCAGATGCACTGTATCCACATGAAGTCGAACATCCCCTTGTAAATGGTGGCCAGGCTCCATTGCGGCACCACTTGCTTCAAGTAGTAGGCCGACATCGCGACCGGCGGCGACAGGAACGCCGTCTGCATCGTGACCGCCACCAGCGCGCCGAACCAGACCAGGTTGAAATTAAGCGCCTGCACCACCGGGGCGAAGATCGGCAGGAACACCAGGATGATGGCGGGCCACTCGAACGGCCAGCCGAGCAGGAAAATCAGCACCAGAACCAGCAGCAGCATCAGCATCGGCGGCAGCGGCAGCGCCAAGAGCGACCGCGTGATCCATTCGGCCGTCCCCAGCCGCGCGAACACCGCGCCGAAAATATTCGAAGTCGTCGCCAGGAACATCACCATGCTCGTCGTGATCATGGTGCTGAGGCAGGCGTTTTTAAGGCCGGTAAAAGTAAACCGGCGATAGGCGAGCGAGAGCACGAACGCGCCGAAGCAACCGACGGAGGCGGCCTCGGTCGGCGTGGCCAGCCCCATCAGGATCGACCCCAGCGTGCAGGCGATCAGCAGGCCGAGCGGAACCATGCCGAAAAACATCTCCTTGATCACGACGGTCCAAGAGGTGGGCCGCTCGTCCGGCGGCACCGGCGGACCGAGCCTGGGATTGAGGAAGCTGCGCACCAAGGTGTACATGATGTACATGCCGGCGAGGAGGAATCCCGGGCCGAAAGCCGCCGCGTAAAGGTCCGCAACCGACACGCCCAGCACCGGGCCCATGACGATCAGCATCACCGAGGGCGGAATCAGGATTCCGAGCGTGCCGCCCGCGGCGATCGAGCCCGCAGCCATTCGCGGGTCGTAACCCGCCTTGATCATGATCGGCGCGGCCATGATGCCGAGTACCGTGACCGCCGCGCCAACAATCCCGGTGGCCATGGCGAACACCGTCGCGGTCAGGATCACCCCGAGGTAAAGCGACCCGCGCACCGGCGCGAGCAGGTCGCGAAACGCACGGAACAGCCTCTCCATCAGGCCTGCTTGCTCGGTGAGATAGCCCATGAAGATGAACAGAGGCACCGCGGCCAGCTCCTCCATTTTCATCAGGCCGATGGTCTGCAAGTAGGCGAGGTCGAACACCATCTGGCCGAGACCCACGTAGCCGAAGCCCAGGGCCAGGATCAGCAGCGTGAACGAAATCGGGAAGCCGACGAAAATCACCCCGATCATCACGATCAGCATGATCAGGCCGAGTCCCTCGAGGCCGCTCATATCTCGCCCCCGATCTTGTGCTCGAACTCCTTGCCGGTGCGCATCATGTACCAGCTTTTCAGGATCTCCGACACACCCTGGATCAGCATCAGCAACGCGGTAAGCGGTACCACCGATTTGAGCGGCCACAGGTACGGGCGCCAGGGCGTTTGGTCGGCCAGTTCGCCAAACATGAAGGCATGCCAGGCGTCGTCGATACTGGTGGCGAACAGCAGGATCATCCCCGGGAAAAAGAACAGGATGTAGGCATAGAAATCGATCTTGCCTTTGGTGGTTTCGGAGAATTTCTCCCACAGCATGTCGGTGCGGATGTGGGCGCCGCGGCGCAGTGCGAAGGCTGCGCCGAGCATGAACAGGGCGCCGTACAGCATGTAGGAGAGGTCGTAGCACCAGATCGTCGGGTCGTCGAAGAAATAACGCGACACCACCTCGTAGAAGACGACGACCGCGAGCGGGACGCAGAGCCAGGCGAAGGCGTTACCAGTCCGCTCCGTAAACGTGTCGATGATTTTGATCGTCTTATAGTAGTTCGGTGAAAAATCGGCCATCAGGACCTCTTACGGCGCACACATTACTTGGATTCCATTGGGACAGCCGATCATAATTGACATTGGCCGGCAATGATCAAAATGGGGCGGAGGCCGTTTAGCCACCCTGTTTCGCCTGTTGATAAGACATTGCTTTCGACGGGTCGAACTATAGGAGGGCTGTTTTTACTTGTCAAGGGATATTTTGGTATCGAAAAGCAGGGGGATAGCGATGCGATTGCAAGGAAGAGGAGTCTCCGAAAATCCGGCCTCCACATGTATGAAATGAGCAGCTTTTACATACCATTCTGCTTCCATTTTCCACACATTGTATCGGGATGAAAATGCAGGGATACTGATATCGTCAATCTCAATCGGCAACGTGGAGGTACCCGCGGAAACGGTTCCGATAGAAGCGTAGGGTGTTCGGCAACGCTGTTTTCGAAATGATCGGCAGAGCCGATGGTGGCCGATCCGGAATGGCAAACATCATCAAAACAGGAGGTGGAACATGCAGAAGGCAGAACGCAAGGGTTTCGGGACGCCTGATGAGGTTCGGAAATTCCCGAAGGGACGTGTGGAGCTCATCAAAATCGGCGGCGCAATGGTCGGCCGGGGAGTTTTCGAGCCCGGCTGGAGGTGGTCCACGTCGGTGCAACCGATTGCCAAAACCAAGAGTTGCGAAGCGCCTCACTTCCAGTATCATGTCTCGGGCGTGCTGAAGATTCGCATGGATGACGGAACCGAGTTTGAGGCCCGGCCCGGGGATGTTACATTCCTCCCCGCCGGCCACGACGCATGGGTGGTCGGAAACGAGCCGGCGGTCGTCGTCGACTTTCAAGGGATGCTCGATTACGCCAAGTCGCGGTAAGCCGATTGGAGATGAACGATATGAATTCAATTATAAAAAGAAAAAGGAGGTTGTCATGAATCCGGTAGTTTGGTTTGAAATTCCCGTAAAGGATATGAAGCGTGCCAAGGTGTTTTACGAAAAGGTTCTTAATGTCAGCCTTGCCCTGCACGAAATGGCGCCGATTTTCCCCAGCTCCTCAGGGCCTTTGCATATGGCGTGGTTTCCGATGGAGAATGAGGCCCCCGGCGCCTCGGGCTCGCTTGTTCAGGGTGAACGGTATATGCCGTCTCGTTCAGGAATCCTCATCTATTTCAGCGTCGAGGATATCAGCGGCGTTCTCGAAAAGGCCGGCAAAAGCGGCGGCAAGATTCTCAATCCCAAGGTGGGCATCGGGGAATACGGCTTTATCGGGCACTTCGAGGATTCGGAAGGCAATTGCATCGGCCTCCACTCGATGAAATGATTTGGCGATACGGTGCGGTGAATGGAAGGGAAAACCCGGCATCCCCCACTTGTGGAGAGGAGGGATGCCGGGCGGCAATTTGCTGCGAAGGGTGGGGGCGTTTTACCCTTTCCGGTTTTCCGGCCTGAGGGAGCGAACGGCGGCGCCGGCCTGCCAGAGCTCCAGGTTGTTCATCTCCTCCAACTCGGCGTCGAGCTTCTCCCGGTAGTCGGGGGCGTTGTTCACCGAAAGGACGATCCGCGTCTCCTCCCCGGAGTGGACGCTCTCGTAGAGCTTGTCGAATACCGGGGCGACGGCCTCCCGGAAGGGACCCTTCCAGTCGAGGGCGCCACGCTGGGCGGTCGTGCTGCAGTTGGCGTACATCCAGTCCATACCGTTTTCCGCGACCAGCCGAATGAGGCTCTGGGTCAGCTCCTCCACGGTTTCGTTAAAGGCCTCGCTCGGGCTGTGGCCGTGCTTCCGAAGCACGTTGAACTGCGCCTCCATGACGCCGGCCAGGCAGCCCATCAGGACGCCCCGCTCGCCGGTCAGGTCGCTGTACACCTCCATCTCGAAGGTTGTCGGGAAGAGGTAGCCCGAACCGATGGCGACCCCGAGGGCGAGGGTCTTCTCCGTCGCTTTCCCCGTGTAGTCCTGGAAAATCGCATAGCTCGAGTTGATCCCGCTTCCGTCGAGGAAATTGGTGCGCAGCGATCGGCCCGATCCTTTCGGGGCGACGAGGATAACGTCGATATCCGGAGGCGGGATGACGCCGGTCTGCTCCCGGTAGGTGATGGAGAATCCGTGGGAGAAATAGAGGGTCTTGCCCTTGGTCAGATAGGGCTTGATCTTCGGCCACATGATGGTCTGGCCCGCGTCTGACAGCAGGTACTGGATGATCGTGCCCCGCTTGGCCGCCTCCTCGACGGGGAAAAGGGTCTTCCCCGGCACGAAACCGTCCTCGACGGCCTTTGCCCAGGTTTTGCCGCCCTCCCGCTGTCCGACGATCACGCGGATTCCGTTGTCGCGGAGGTTCAGGGCTTGGCCCGGTCCCTGAACGCCGTAACCGAGGACGGCCACCGTCTCGTTCTTCAGGACCTCCTGCGCCCTGCTCAAGGGAAATTCCTCAGAGGTCACGACCTCTTCCCAAACACTGCCGAATTTGATCTTTGCCATATCATTCTCCTTTTTATGTATGAAACGGGGCCGGAACCCCCGGCCCGTACTGTTACGAGGTCATCCGACCCCGGTGAAACCCTATGCCTGCTCCCATCCTCCCCGGGACGCCGCCGGGTGCAACGACTGCTGTCCCCGCCCGATCCGGCGGTCCTGCGCATGAGGATCGGCCCTTAACTTTCGCGCTGCTGGCGGAAGACGGCGATCGCCCCCGTCCGGTTCATCTCCTCCACGCCGAACGGCTCGAAATAGCGGAGAATCGCGGCGGTTTTGTCTTTGTTTGCCGAGATCTCCATGATCAGGGAGTCCTCGTGCATCGCGATCACCCGGCAGCCGAAGATATCGATCGCCCGGAGGATCTCCTTGCGGTTCTCCTCCCTGAGCCTGAGACTTATGAGCATCAGCTCCCGCTGTACGGAGGGGGTGCCCGTGAAGTCCGTCACGGAGATGACGTCGACGAGCTTGTCCAGCTGTTTTTTGATCTTCTCCGTGAAGTCGCTCTCTGCCCGGCTGGTCAGGGTGATCCGGGAGATCTCCGGGTTCGTCGTCTCGGCGACGCAGAGGCTCAGGATGTTGTACCCCCGGCTGCTGAAGACGCCGGCGATTCGGGAGAGCACACCCGGCTGGTTGTTGACGAGCAGCGAAATCGTATGTTCTTCAATGGCCATAATCCGTTCCTTTCAGTCTTTTTTTACCACCCGCCTATCCACGATTGCGGAGCTGCATCTTCGGGAGGGGCGCATTGGAGATTTTTCCGGGCACCGTGACACCGCAGCGGAGCGCCCGCCGGGAAAACTGTTTGAGCGCTTTTAGCGCGAGTTTTTTCCCGGCAGCGCAACGAGGATGATCATGGTCGAAAAAAGATCCTGAGCCCGGACGAAGATGCGGCTCCGCAATCGCTCTTCCCCCTACTTCCCGCAGATCATCTCCACATTCGAGCAGCCCGGCGGGATGATCGGGTAAACGTAGTTGTCCGGATCCACCATCGCCTCCAGCATGTAGGGGCTGTCGGCTGAGCTCATCCGAGCGATCGCCTCCGCCGGGTCCTCGTCCACCGTGACGCGCTCCGCGGGGATGCCGAACCCTTTGGCCACCGCGACCAGATCGACCCGGTCGCCCAAGTCGCTCGTCGTGAAGCGGGCATCATACCAGAGGTCCTGCATCTGCCGGATCATTCCCAGGTGGCCGTTGTTGATGACGACGATCTTGATCGGCAAACGATAATAACTGATCGTTGCCAGCTCCTGGATGTTCATATAGAATCCCCCGTCGCCGCAGATGACGACCACGTTCCGGTCGGGGGCGCCCACCTGGGCGCCGATGGCGGCGGGAACCGAGAAGCCCATCGTCCCCATCCCGCCGCTTGTCAGAAGACCCCGGGGGGAACGGGTCTGCCAGGTGCGGACCGTCCAGATCTGGTTGAGGCCCACATCCGGGACGACGATCGTCTCGCCGGGCATGGCCTCCTGGATACTCCGGATGAGGGTTCCCGCCTGGCCGCAGCCGCCGTCGATCAGTTTCTCCTCCTGGGCCTGCCGCTCCGTCCGGATCCGCTCCATCCAGGCGTCCCGTTTGTTGGGAACGATCTGGGGGATGAGCTCCGTGAGCGCCTCCTGGATGTCTCCCACGAAGGGGAGGTCCACAGTAATGTTCTTCCCGATGGAAGTGGGATCGATGTCGATCTGGGCGACGGTGGCAAGCGGGGCGAACTCCTCGATGACGGAAGTGCTCCGCTCCGTGAAGCGGGTGCCGAGGGCGAGGATGAAATCGGAATCGTGGATGATCCGATTGGCCAGCTCGTTGCCGTGTGTGCCGATGAAGCCGAGATTGAAGCCGTTGGCGGAGGAGACCGAGCCGATTCCCATCATCGTCGTGACGAAGGGGAGCTGGCCCTGCTGCACGAGCTCGCTCATCTGGAGGCAGGCGTCGCCCAGCTTCACCCCGCCGCCGATGATCAGGACCGGCCGTTCGCTCCGGTTGAGGGCCTGGGCGATCCGCTCCAACTCCTCCCGGTTCTCGATGCGCTTCGGGGCGGCCGCCTGCGGCTTTTTCGGCTGTTCGGTGCAGCAGGCGGTCAGGATGTCCTTCGGGATGTCGACCAGTACCGGTCCGGTCCGGCCGGTGCTCGCGAGCTGGAACGCCTGCCTGATGGACGAGGCGAGCTGGTTCACGTCCCGGACCATGAGGCTGTGCTTCGTGATGGGCATCGTGATCCCGATGATATCCGTCTCCTGGAAGGCATCTCTGCCCCACAGGTCGCTGTTGACCTGGGCGGTGATTGCGACCATCGGCGTTGAATCCATGTAGGCGGTGGCGATCCCCGTGACGAGGTTCGTCGCGCCGGGACCCGAGGTGGAGAGGCAGACCCCCACCTTGCCCGTCGCGCGGGCATAGCCGTCGGCGGCATGGGCGGCCGCCTGTTCGTGGCGCATGAGGTAATGCCGGATGGGGCTGTCGGCCATGCGGTCGTTGAGCGGAAGGGTGTTCGCGCCGGGATAGCCGAAGATCACGTCCACCCCTTCCTCCACGAGGGTTTTCAAAACGATATCCGCTCCTATGGTATTCATGTCGTGCTCCTTTCCCGTCATAAAAAAAGCCGCCGGTTTCCCCGAACCGCGGCTTGGGAAGAAAACAAAAAAGCCGCGGCCTTCAGGGGCTCGCGGCTCTCATCTTTTTTAGGTCAACCCATCAAAGACGCCGAGCAGCAGCCCCTGCGCGTACGAGTACTACGACGCTAATGACGAGAAGCAGGCTGCTTAACAACGACTGATGGATCATTCAAACTCCCTTTCAATATTTAAGATGGCTGTATTTTTATACCAGAGCCGGGACGTTGTCAAGATGATTTTTCAATTTCATTTCTTCCTATGACCAGAGCGGTTTCTGTGGTAATTTACTAGCCGTTCCGGCAGAGGAGTTATGAGGTGAGAACCCCGGTGAATAACATTCTGATTCTTTTCGCCCATCCGCGTTTTGAACATTCGCGGGTTAACCGTGCGCTTCTCGGTGCGGCCGATAGGATGGAGTCGGTCACGATCCGGGATCTGTACGAACGATATCCCGACTTCAATGTCGATGTCGATGAGGAAAAACAATTGCTGGCCGCGCATCAGATCATCATATGGCATCATCCGTTCTATATGTACGGCGCTCCGGCCCTACTCAAGCAGTGGATAGATCTGGTTCTCGAATTCGGATGGGCCCACGGCCGAGGGGGGGATGCTGTAAAAGACAAGATCATCTTTAACGCCCTGACCTCTGGGGGTACCCGGGAGGTGTATGCGGCAAAGGGGTACAACCGCTTTACGGTCCGGGAATTCCTGGCCCCCTTCGACCAGACGGCCACCCTCTGCAAGATGACCTATCTGCCGCCGTTTGTCGTGCAGGGGACCCACCTCCTTTCGGAGGCGCAGCTGGCGCTTCACGCCGCGCTCTACCGCACGCTCCTGGAGCGGCTGTCGCAGGGGGATTTCAGCGTCGAGGCGATCCGGCGATTCGCTTTTCTCAATGATTGGCTCAATCAGGCCCCGGGGGAGGCGGCATCATGAACCACACCTTTCTGCAGGACGCCCTCATCTATCTCGCGGCGGCGATCGTTTTCGTTCCTGTCGCCAAACGGCTGGGCATGGGGTCGGTCCTGGGATACCTCCTGGCCGGCATCACGATCGGTCCTTTCGCCCTCGGCCTCGTCGGCGGAGAAGGGAAGGAGGTCATCCATTTCGCCGAATTCGGCGTGGTGATGATGCTCTTCCTCATCGGGCTGGAACTGGAACCCGCCCATTTCTGGGGAATGCGCCATCTCATCCTGGGGTCCGGCGCGGCCCAGATGTGCGTGACCACCCTGCTTTTTGTCGCGGTATTCACGCAGGCCGGATTCGGCTGGCAGCCGGCTCTGGCCATCGCGTTGGCCCTCTCCATGTCGTCTACGGCGATCGTCCTGCAAACCCTGCGGGAAAAGGGTCTGGACCGGACGCAGTCGGGGATAAGCGCGTTTGCCGTCCTTTTGTTTCAGGACATGTCGGTCATCCCCATCCTGGCGGCGCTGCCGCTCTTGGCCCTTACCGCGGTCCCGACCGCGGCAGCCGAACACGCCACGTTCATCGGGGGATTGCCCGGGTGGGCGCAGACGATAGCCCTCCTGTCCGCCGTCGGGGCGGTGATCCTGAGCGGCCGCTTCGTGGTGGTCCCCTTTCTGCGGTTCATCGCCCGCATCCATCTTCGGGAACTCTTCACGGCCTCCGCCCTGTTCATCGTTATGATTGCGGCCTACCTCATGGAACTGGTGGGGCTGAGCCCCGCCCTCGGGACATTTCTGGCAGGCGTTGTCCTGGCCAACAGCGAGTATCGTCACGAGCTGGAAAGCGACATCGAGCCCTTCAAGGGGATCCTGCTCGGCCTGTTTTTCATCTCCGTCGGGGCGTCCATCAACTTCGGCCTGATCCTGAACCGTCCGCTGACGGTGATCGCCCTCGTCTGCGGCGTCATTGCGATCAAATCCGGCGTGCTGTTTGTGACGGGGGCGCTGACCCGGCTCACCTTTGATCAGAATCTCTTCTTTTCCCTGGGTTTGGCCCAGGTCGGGGAGTTTGCCTTCGTCCTTTTTTCCTTCATGCACCAGCTTAATCTTCTCTCCGCAGAATGGACGGATACGCTCATGGGGGTTACCGCCATCAGCATGACCGCGACCCCTCTGCTCTTGCTGATCAATGAGAGGTTCATTCTTCCCCGCTTCGGCGTCAAGGAGAAGGCGGAAAAGGAGGCCGATGCCATCGACCTGCATCACCCGGTCATCCTCGCCGGGTTCGGTCCCTTCGGCAGCACCATCGGCCGGTTCCTGCGGGCGAACGGGATCGAGGCCACGATCCTCGACAATGATTCCGACCGCGTCGATCTGCTCAGAAAAATGGGGTTCAAGGTGTTCTACGGCGATGCCACGCGCATCGACATCCTCAAAGCCGCCGGGGCCGACCGGGCTAAAATCCTGATTGCCGCCATCGGTTCACCGGCGATCAATCAGGACCTGATCGCAAAAGCGCAGCAGCTCTTTCCCCATCTCACCATCATGGCCCGCGCCGAAAACCGTTTCGACGCCTACGAATTGATGGATATGGGGATCAAGGATATTTACCGGGAATCTCTCGATACCTCCGTGCGCGTGGGGATCGATTGCTTGGTCAAGCTGGGCTACCGCAGGTACAGCGCCACCCGGGCGGGACAGAACTTCTTGAAGTATGATGAAGCGGCCATGCACAAACTGGCGCCGCACCGCCATGACGAGAGCGCCTATATCTTCACCGTCCGGGAACAGGTTCAGCTCCAGGAGCAGCTCTTGACCAATGACCGGGAAGCGAACCCCACCCTCAACGATCATGCCTGGGACAGCGATCTGTTTATCCCGCCATCCGCCGATGATCGTGTCCATTCGTCTCCTCCGACGGCTCCTGAGCAAGGCGAATAGATCAAGACCCGGGAGAGCACCAAGCGCCGGGCGTGCGGCTACGGGGAGATCGCGTGTACGAAGGGCAGGGACAGGTGGACTCGGACGTTGATCCGCTCGTCAAGCTGATCCGTCATGAGAACCCAGCCTGTCGAGCCGCGGGTAGTGCGGAATGGGCTCACGCCCATGGCAGCTTGGCTTCCAGGCCCGTTTCGCCGGCGATCCGCGTCAGGTCGGTTAACGTGTCCTGCGGGAGCTGCAACCCCGCGGTGCGGTTTTTTATATCGTTCCTCGCCTCCCGCTCGCCCGGGTAGAACACTTCGGTGAAGCCCTGGGCGGGCGGCACGGCCTTGATCTCGCCGATGAACCGCTCCATGCGGGCGTTGAATTCGGCCAGCGGCTGGAATGCCTCGATGTTCACGGCAATCAGGAAGTGGCCGCAATCGCTTTTTTCCGCGGTCTTGTACGGGCTGTGCACCGCCGACAGAAAACCGCTGCCCGTAAGCACCCCGGAGAGCATGTCGATCATCGTCGCGATCGCATATCCCTTGTGCTCCGCCATGGGCAGGATGAAGCCGTCGATCGCCTCCTGCGGATCGGTCGTCGGCTCGCCGGCTGCGTTGATGGCCCAGCCGAGCGGAATCGACTCGCGCCTCTGGCGGGCGAGATAGATCTTGCCCCGGGCGACGCCCGTATTCGCCATATCCACCAGCAGCGGCGGGTGGCACCCCGCCGGTGCCGCGACGGACCACGGGTTGGTGCCGATGATCTTCTTGCGCCCGCCCCACGGGGCCATCGCCGGTCCGCCGTTCGTCGCCAGCATCATGATGCATCCCTGCTCTGCGCCCATGCGGGTGTAGTACATGCACGTGCCGAAATGGTTGGAATGGCGCACGCCGACCGCCGCCACGCCGTGCGCCTTGGCGCGGCGGATCGCTTCTTGCGCCGCCAACGCCGTCAGCACGTGGCCCACTCCGTCGTGACCGTCGATCAGCGCTATCGCACCCGCATCCACCACGAATTCAGGCTGAGTCACCGGCCGCATCACGCCATTGCGCAGCCGGTCCAGATACCAGCCGAGGCGCAATACCCCGTGGGACTGATGCCCCCACAGGTCCGCCTGCACCAGCGTATCGGCAATCAGACGGGCATCCGCCTCGGGGACGCCGGCACCCCGGTACACCTCCGTGGCGAACTCGATCAGGCGGAGTGGATTGACGCGTAACGGTTGATTCATACGACTCCCTTCGTATGCAAATATCTGATATCCGCTGTGTCGCCGATCACGAGGCATCGTCCGCACTGAACGGTTGATGGCAGATGAGCGGCGGGTGAAGCCCGGAGCGGCTTTCCCCTCAACGGGGAGGCCCTTCCGGCCTGGCGGAGACGGCAGCTAGCGCAGCATTCCCTGGTCGCGCAAAAAGTCATCCTGCCGGGTTTTCAGAAGTTGGGGTCCATGTCGAACTTGAAGGCCCCTTCGGGGAGGCTTGAAGGATCGATGGTTTTTGCGTTCTCCGGGGTGGTGCCTTCGAGGAAACATTCAAAAATCGCCCCTTTGGTCGAGGGCTTGGCCGGGGCGCCGGTCTTTGAATCCACCTTGGTAAAGACGATCCCTTCCGGGATGGGGAACACCTCGACCGGCATCCCCTCGAGGGCCTTCTCTGCAAAATAGAGCCAGATCGGTGCTGCGGCGCGGCCGCCGACCTCCTGTCTGCCGAGGGATCTCTCCTGATCGAACCCCACCCAGACGCCGGCGACCAAGGACGGGGTAAATCCCAAGAACCAGGCGTCGCGCGTGTCGTCCGTCGTTCCGGTCTTCCCGGCGACCGGCCGGCCGAGTCGCTTCACCCGTTGCCCCGTTCCGCTTTCGACCACGTCCTGCATGACGTAACTCGTCATGAAGGCGATCCGCGGGTCGATGACCTGCTCTACCTTCGGCTGCATCTCCTCGAAGACATGGCCGGTCCGGTCGACGATCTTCTTGATGAAGACCGGCTGTACCCGCTTCCCCTCATTGGCCAGGACGCCGTAGGCCCGGACCAGTTCCTGGAGCGTGACGCCGGAGGTGCCCAGGGCCATGGAGAGATTCTTCGAGAGGGGGGAGGTAATCCCCATGTTGATTGCATATGAAGCGGCGTAATCCACGCCGATCTCCTCGAGGATCTTGATCGTGATGATATTGCGCGAATGGATCAAGGCATTGTGAAGCGTCGTCGGCCCGAGGAATTTCTCGTCGAAATTCTTCGGCTTCCAGACACCGTCGGGGCTGGAGGGATCCGGGTAGATGATGGGGGCGTCCACGATCACCGTTGCGGGGGTCATCCCCTTGTCGAAGGCCGCCGTGTAGATGAGCGGCTTGAATGCCGAACCGGCTTGGCGCCGGGACTGGGTTGCGCGGTTGAATTCGCTCCGGTTGAAGTCGCGCCCCCCGACCATCGCCCGGATGGCGCCGCTTTTGGAATCCATCGCAAACAGGGCCCCCTGGACAAGCCCTTTTTCATACTTCTCGCGTTCCTCCATCTCTTTGAGACCCTGTTCCACCGCATCGCGCGCCGCTTTCTGCATTTGGATGTTCAGCGTCGTGTAGACCTCGAGCCCCTCCTTGTAGAGGACATCACTGCCGTATTTCTCCTGAATGTAGCGGCGGATGTTTTCGATAAAATACGGGGCGATCTTGTCCTTTGGTTTGATCGAACGGAACCGGAGCGATCTGGAGAGCGCCTTCTCCTTCTGTGCCTGGGTGATGTAGCCGTCCTCCAGCATACGGGTGAGGACGTAGTTCTGTCGCTGGTAGGCCTTGTCCGGGTGGAGGTAGGGGGAGTAGTTGCTGGGGGCCTTGGGAAGACCGGCCAGCATGGCCGCCTCCGCAAGCGTCAGGTCGCTCGCGCTCTTCCCGAAATATCCCTGGGAAGCGGCTGCGATTCCGTAGGTGCCGTGACCGAGATAGATATGATTGAGATAGAGGGTGATGATCTCCTCTTTCGACAGATACGTGTCGATCTTGTAGGCGAGCAGGGCCTCCCTGAGTTTCCTGAGGTAGCTTTTTTCGGGGGAGAGGTAGAGGGCTTTGGCCACCTGTTGGGTGATGGTGCTCCCCCCCTGCACGATCCTCCCTGCTTCGAGATTCTTGAAGAAAGCCCGGGACATGCTCTGCATGTCGAATCCTTTGTGCTGGAAAAAGCGGGCGTCCTCGGCGGCGACGAAGGCCTGGATCACCATCTTCGGGATATCTTCGTATTTGATCACCTTCCGGTCTTCAAGGAAGAATTCGTCGATGAGTTCGTTGTTATCCGCATAGACCCGGGTCGTTATGCTGGGGCGGTAGTCCTTCAGTGCGGCGATGCTGGGGAGTTCTTTGAGGAGGAGATAATAGAGCAGGCTGCTCCCGGCCAGGGCCGCGCCGACAAAGATGACGATGATCGTGACGATGATGATCCCCAGCACGGAGCGTCGCGAGGACGTTTTCCTGCGCCGGGCAACACGCTTGACAGGGGTCATGGGGTCTTGGTTTCCATCTCTTCTTCGGTTCTCGCGGTTTCTTCCGGTGCGGGCTTGTTCCGGCGGGCGAATCTTGCCACAACAATGCTCACCTCGTACAGAACCATCAGCGGGATCGCCATGATGATCTGGCTCAGGGCGTCGGGGGAGGGGGTCAGGATGGCGGCGGCGATGAAGATGATCAGAATTGCGTACCGTCGCTGCTTTGCAAGCATCTTCGCGTTGACGATGCCTATCTTCGCCAGGAAGAACATGAAGACCGGCATCTCGAAGCAGAGGCCGAAGGCCAAAAGGAACTTGAGCGTCAGGCTGAGATACTCGCGAAAGGAGATCATCGGCTTGAGGAAGTCCGTCGAAAAACTGACAAAAAATTCGAAGGCCGGGGGCAGGGCGATATAGTAACCGAACAAAACGCCGCTGCCGAACAGGAGTGTTGAGAAGAACAGGAACGGAAGGACGTATTTTTTCTCGTCCCGGTAAAGCCCCGGGGAGACGAATCGCCAGATTTCAAACAGGGTATAGGGGGCGGTGAGCAGCAAAGATGCGAAAAAGGCGATCTTCATATGGATGAAGAAGGCCTCCGGGAGCCCCGTAAAGATCATTGAGCTTTGGGCGGGCATGGCGTCGACCAGGGGTTTGGTGATCACCCGAAAAGACCAGTCTTTGAACATATAACAGACACCGAAACCGACGCCGACGACAATGAGAACGCGGATTAGTCTCGTTTTGAGCTCTTCCAGGTGAGCGGTCAGGGACATTGATTCTGCTTCGGATTTGTTATTTTCCATGGGATGTCGTGCCGGGGTTCCTGTGAGGCGTCAGGCCTGGGGTTTGGGGTCGGCCGTTTTCGGGGCGTTATGATCCGCGGGCACGGATGCAGCGGGCGGGGCCGGGTCTTTCTTCTCTTCCTCCGTGCCGGAGAGCAGTGAATCTTTAAGGCTTTCCATGTCTTTCTTTATCTCGTCCGTCTTGAGCGTCTCCTTGATCGTATCGGTAGCTTCTTCGGTCACCTTTCGAAATTCGGAGAGGCCCTTTCCCAGAGCCTTCGCAATATCGGGCAGTTTCTTGGGGCCCACCACGAGCAGCGCGATCACCGCGATCACCAGCAGCTCCGGCATCCCGATACCAAACATGATCTCACCTTTTCCTTCCAAGCGGGCCGAACGTTCGCCCATCCCCTTACGCGGTGGTTATACCCGCAGTCGGAAATGTTTGTCAATGCTTTTCCGCATGACCTCCGGCTGCAAAATCTTTTAAATCTTTTGCAATTTAAGGGCTTTTATGGTACAAACGATCCCCAATCCGAAGCGGAAGATGACCCCAGGGAAAGGTTGCCGATGTCGAAGAATACGGGGATTGTAAAGGACTGGCGGTATTTACGGCACGGCACCGAATTTTCCCACCCCGAGACGCCTCAACGGCTGGCATCGATATACGAGATGCTGGACAATCCCGACATGGTGTGGAAGTTTATCGGGATTGACGCACGCACAGCAACGCGCAAAGAGCTGGAGCGGGTCCACCTGCCGGCGTACATCGACACCATCGCCGCCACGGCCGGGCAATCCATCTACATGCTCGATCCCGATACGATGACCACGGCCGAGACGTACGATGTCGCACGGCTTGCCGCCGGCGGCGTCATGAATGCCATCGACAGTGTGGTTGCCGGGGAGGCGGACAACGCCTTTGCTCTGGTCCGGCCGCCGGGCCACCATGCTCAGGCGGCTACGGCGGCGGGGTTCTGCATCTTTAACAACATTGCTATCGGGGCGCGTCATGCCCTGGCCCGGCACAAGCTGGAGCGGATCCTGATTGTCGATTGGGACCTCCATCACGGCAACGGGACCCAGGAGGCCTTTTACGAGGATCCGCAAGTCCTCTACTTTTCAACCCACCAGTCGCCCGGCTATCCCGGTACCGGCGGCATGTCGGAGATGGGGCGGGGAGCCGGGCTCGGCTACACGCTCAATTGCCCGCTGAAGGCCGGTGCGGACAATGCCGTGTATGTCCGTGTGTTTCGTGACATCCTGTCGCCCGTCGTCCTGGCGTTTCGGCCGGAGATCATCCTGGTTTCGGCGGGGTTCGACCCCTACGTCGGCGATCCCCTGGGAGAGATGCGGGTGACGCCGGAAGGCTTTGCATGTCTTGCCCGGGTCCTCCTCGATCTGGCTGAGGAGTGCTGCGGCGGCCGACTGGTCGCGATCCTCGAAGGGGGGTATAATATCCAGGGTCTGGCGAAGTCCGTCCGGGCCGTCCTGCTTGAGCTGTTAGGGGAGACCCGGGTGACGGAGGAGATGTTGATCCGGATGGCCGCCGAGACGGATGAGACGGCGGAGCTGTTGATCGGACGGCTGCGGGCACAGTTCGAGCCCTACTGGCCGGTCCTGTGAAACGAGGTGATTTCAGTGGAAAAGATCAAGATAACCAAGGATGAAGTGGCCTACGTGGCCCATCTGGCGAGGCTTTCTTTCGGCGAGGAGGAGATGGGGCGGTTCACGTCGCAACTCAACGACATCCTTCTGTACATGGAAAAGTTGAACGAGGTCGACACGACCGGCGTCGAGCCGATGACCCATGCCATCGCGCAGAAGAACGCCTTTCGCAGCGATACGGTCGATGTGTCCCTTCCCGGAGAGATCTCCCTGGCCAACGCGCCGGCTGTGCGGGGGAGTTGCTTTGAGGTCCCGAAGGTAATCGAATAGAGGAACTATGGAATTATACGAATTAACCATACACGCGCTCATGGATAAACTCCGGGCGGGGGAGACGACCTCCGCCGAGATCACCGCCTCGGTCTTCGGGCGGATCGACTCCGTGGAGAAGGATGTCCGCGCCTACATCACCCTGATGCGGGAATCAGCCCTTGCGGAGGCGGCCGGGGCGGATGAGAAGATCAAAAAAGGGGAGATCGGGGCGCTCACGGGCATTCCCCTCGCCCTCAAGGACATCTACTGCACGAAGGGGGTTCGGACCACCTGCGGCTCCCGGATCCTCCACAATTTCATCCCCCCCTATGACGCAACGGTCGTGGAGAAGCTCCGGGCGGCGGGCGCGGTCTTCACCGGGAAAACGAATATGGACGAATTTGCGATGGGCTCTTCGACGGAGACCTCCTTCTTTGGTGCAACCCGAAACCCCTGGGATCTCGAGAGGATTCCCGGCGGATCGAGCGGCGGCTCCGCGGCTGCGGTGGCCGCCGACGAGTGCATCGCCGCCCTCGGTTCCGACACGGGCGGCTCCATCCGCCAGCCGGCGGCCCTCTGCGGCGTCGTGGGCATGAAGCCGACCTACGGACGGGTCTCCCGCTTCGGCCTGATCGCCTTCGCCTCGTCGCTGGACCAGATCGGCCCCTTCACCAAGGATGTAGAGGACGCCGCCATCCTGATGAACGTCATCGCCGGCTACGACCCGCGGGAATCGACGTCGGTGCCGGAGCAGGTCCCCGATTACCGCGAGTTCCTCGGGCGGGGGATCGAAGGATGGACCGTGGGCATCCCGAAGGAGTACTTCATCGCCGGGATCGATCCGGAGGTGGAGGCGGCGGTCCGCCGGGCGATAACGGTCGTGGAGCAGGCCGGGGCGCGGTGCGTCGAGGTCTCGCTCCCCCACACCGAGTACTGCCTGGCCGTCTACTACGTCATTGCCCCGGCGGAGGCGAGTTCGAACCTCGCCCGCTACGACGGCGTGAAATACGGTTTCCGGTCGGAGGAGAACCGCGATCTCCTCGATATGTACAAGAAGACCCGCTCCGCGGGCTTCGGTGCCGAGGTGAAACGGAGGATCATGATCGGGACCTACGCCCTCTCATCGGGCTACTACGACGCCTACTACAAGAAGGCTTCCCAGGTCCGGGCGCTGATCAAGCGGGACTTCGATCGAGTCTTCACGGAATGCGACGCCCTCCTCACCCCGACGGCACCGACGCCGGCCTTTCGGGTCGGCGAGAAGACCGACGATCCGATGCAGATGTACCTCTCCGACATCTTCACGATCTCGACCAACCTTGCCGGGATCCCGGGGATCTCCGTCCCCTGTGGCTTCACCGCGGGCGGGCTTCCCATCGGGCTCCAGTTCCTGGCGGGCCACTTCCAGGAGGGGCGTCTGATCCAGATCGCCTCGGCCTACGAGAAACACGCAAATATCGAGAAAAGGAGACCTTCTCTGTAATGGAATACGAACCGGTCATCGGGCTGGAGGTCCATGCCCAGCTCCTCACGGAGGCGAAGATATTCTGCGGCTGCTCCGCGAAGTTCGGGGCGCCGCCCAACACCCACACCTGTCCCATCTGCCTCGGGATGCCCGGGGTGCTCCCCGTCCTCAATAAAAAGGTAGTGGAGTTCATGATGAAGATGGCCCTGGCGACCAACTGCCGGATCAACCGGGAGTGCGACTTCGCCCGGAAGAACTACTTCTATCCCGACCTCCCCAAGGGGTACCAGATCTCCCAGTACGCCCATCCGCCCGCCGAGCATGGCTGGATCGAGGTGGAGCTCAACGGCGGGAAGAAGAAAATCGGAATTACCCGGATCCACATGGAGGAGGACGCGGGCAAGCTGATGCATGACGAGTATAACCCCGTGAGTTGCATCGATCTCAACCGGACGGGGGTTCCGCTCATCGAGATCGTCAGCGAGCCGGACATCCGCGGCGCTGAAGAGGCGGCGGCCTACCTCCGGCGTCTGCACGAGATCCTCGTCTATCTCGAGATCTGCGACGGGAACATGGAGGAAGGGAGCTTCCGCTGCGACGCGAACGTCTCTTTGCGCCCTGCGGGGACTGAGGCCTTCGGGACGCGGGCTGAGCTCAAGAACATGAACTCGTTTCGGAACGTCCAGCGTGCGCTCGAATACGAGATCAAACGCCAGCAGTACGTCTTCGAGGGGGGCGGTCAGGTGGTCCAGGAGACCCGCCTGTGGGACGATACGGCAGGGGTAAGCCACTCCATGCGGAGCAAGGAGGAGGCGCATGACTACCGCTACTTCCCCGATCCCGACCTCGTCCCGGTGGTGATCGACGACGCCTGGATCGAGTCGGTCCGAACAACCCTGCCGGAGCTCCCCCTGGAGAAGCGGGAGCGGTTCGTCCGCGACTACCAGATCCCCGCCTACGATGCCGGCGTCCTTACCGCGAGCCGGCCGCTTTCCGACTACTACGAGGAGGTCGTCCGTCTCTCCGGCGAGCCGAAGATCGCCAGCAACTGGGTGATGGGGGACGTTCTGCGCTTCCTCAACGAGGATAAGAAAGAGATCCGCGACTGCCCGATCACGCCGGCGGCGCTGGCCGGGATGATCAAGCTCATCCAGGCCGGGACGATCAGCGGGAAGATGGCCAAGGAGGTGGTCGAGGCGATGTACCGGACCGGCAACTCCCCGGAGACGATCATCAAGGAGAAGGGGCTGGTCCAGATTACGGACGAGGGCGCCCTGACCGAGGCGATCACCGGGGTCATCGGGAAGAACCCCGAGCAGCTTGCCCAGTACCGGGCCGGCAAGGAGAAGGTCTTCGGTTTCTTCGTCGGGCAGGTGATGAAGGCGACCCAGGGGAAGGCCAACCCCCAGCTCATCAACGATCTCCTGAAGAAAATGCTGGCGGGCGACTAATTGCGGAAGAAAGCGGCGGCACCCGTAAGAAGCGGGAGAAGGTCACTTGCCCCGGCAGGTAATGGTGGGCGAGCGGCAGGTGTCCTGCAGAGAAGAGTCGGCATGGAACAAGAGATCCGAACCATTTTCTGGCAAGACGGCGCCATCGTCTTGATCGACCAGCGAGCCCTCCCGCTTGAGGAGCGGTACATCACCTGCAGAGACTACCGTCAGGTCATCGCGGCGATCAACGATCTCACCATCCGGGGCGCCCCCGCCATCGGGGTTGCCGCGGCGATGGGGATCGCCCTCGGCGCCCTTTCCTGCGAAGCCACCACCCGCGAAACCTTTCGTATCGCTTTTGAGGAAATCTGCGGCCGATTCGCGGCCACGCGCCCGACGGCCCGGAACCTCTTCTGGGCGATCGAGCGGATGCGGCGGCTCTGCGATGCGGCCCTGAATCCCGTCGCGGACGCACGGGCATCCTCCGATCGCGATCCCTGTCGAGGTGTCCGGGAGCTCCTGGTTGCCGAGGCCGTCCGGATCGGCGAGGAGGACATCGCGATCAACCGCCGGCTCGGGCGGCACGGCGCCGCACTGATCCCGGACGGCGCCCGGATACTTACCCACTGCAATGCCGGTGCGCTCGCCACCGCCGGTTACGGGACGGCGCTGGGGGTCATCCGGGCGGCCCGCGAGGCGGGCAGGAAGCTCCAAGTCTATGTCGATGAAACCCGCCCCGTCCTCCAGGGGGCGCGACTGACCGCATGGGAGCTCATGCGGGAGGGGATCCCCTGCACGCTGATCGCGGACAACATGGCGGGCTTTCTCATGCAGCGCGGGCAGGTCGATCTGGTCATCGTCGGCGCGGACCGGATCGCCGCCAACGGCGACGCGGCCAACAAGATCGGTACGTATTCCCTGGCCGTCCTTGCGCGGGCGCACGGGTTGCCTTTCTACATCGCCGCTCCCCTCTCCACGATCGATCCGTCGCTTCCCGACGGCGGCGAGATCCCCATCGAGGAGCGCAACCCCGAAGAGGTCACCCACATGACCGGCGTCCGGACTGCCCCGGATGGGATCGCCGTCTGG
>CAWFOM010000002.1:0-141321 GCA_963817385.1 uncultured delta proteobacterium | reverse complement strand
CTCAATCCTTAGCGAAAAACACAAGGCACGATCACCTTGTATCCCTTGCGAAGCCTCCTCCCGTGGGCTGCGGCGGGATGGAGGCCACCCCTCTTTTTTATTGTGTGGCCGGGATTACGATCCGTCGGTCGACGCCGAGGGCGAGCACGATCAGGGAGACGGCCAGGCAGATCAGGCCGAGACCCACGATGATCCGGGAGACGGGAAAGAGGCTGATCAGGTAAAAGGCCGTTATGTTTGTCCCGGCGAATGACCCGACGGTGGAGATGAACAGGACCATGCCGGCGGTGAATCCCGACTGCCGCCAGCAGGCGGTGATCCCGATGATGTACGGAGAGACCATTGCCATAATCGAGACCGGCACGAAGAAGATCAGGTTCATGGCGATAAGCGATCCGAGGCGGACATCGACGACGCTTGCGGAGATGAATTCGCAAACGGGTTTATAGATCGCCGGGATCAGGATAACCCAAAGTGAGCAGACGACGAGGAAGGTCGCCAGGACCGAGATCCGAGGGAGCCTCCGCGAGAGCCAGCCGCCGAGGACGTAGCCGACGGAGAAATGGACCATGAAGGAGCTGATGATGCTCCCCCAGATGTAGATGGAGCCCCCGAAGTAGGGGGACATCAGATTCGAAGAGAGGATCTCCAGGCTCATCACCACCGCGCCGAATGTGACTAAGAGCAGGATAAAGACCGCGTACACGATTGTCATGTCGATTCCTCTGTGTTTTTTGCCGACCACCCCTAATTCTTTTGCATGAGCAGCAGGTTTGCCGGGTTGTAATCGTCGGTCAGGACCGGGGCTTTCTTGACGACCGGTGAGGCTCTTGCATTTTCCCACCTCGGCGAAAAGGTCGATCATGCCGATCCTTCCGTCCAGGCGTTCCGCCTGCTTCCGGAGCCCTGCGGGCTCGACCGCCGGGTGGTCGGAGGCGACGATGATGCAGCTCCCGCTCCTCTTTCCTTCGAAGACGAATACCTTGGTGAAAACCGTCCGGAAGGTGGCGATCTGGGCGTCGTAGAGGTTGTTTCCGCAGAAGAGATTCTGGATGACGATCCCGCCTTTTGTCAGACGCGACTTGGCCAGCGTCAGGAACTCCTTCGTCGTCATATGAGCGGGGATATAGTCTGAGTTGAACGCGTCGAGCCAGATCTGGTCGTAGCGCTCCCGGCTTCTCTTGAGGAACTGGCGTCCGTCGTCGATCGTCAGCGTCTGGCCCGCCGGAACACTGAAACCGAAATACTGTTTGGCCAGCTTTTCCACCAGGGGATCCACCTCGACCGTCTGGAGCTGGACCTGCGGGAGGTGCATTCTAAAGACCGTCGGGATGTAACCCCCGCCGAGGCCGATAAGGCAGACCTTGTTTGCGTCCGGCTTAAAGAGGAAACCGGCGAACATCATGGAGGTATACTCGAAGATGGAGACGTCCGGCTTCTCGAGATCGAGGCACGTCTGCCGCAGGTCCCGCTGGCGGCCGAAGATCATGCATCGCTCCATGCCGTCCTGGCGGATGGTGATGTGGTGGTAGATGGAATCGCCCTCGTACAGAGTCTGATCTCCCGCGGCGGCCTGCACCGGCGGGGCGGGGAAAAGCCAAATACCGGTGAGAAGGATAACGCCGATTGCAATGCCGCCTCTCATGGTACCTCCGTTTTCATGGTCCGGGATCGGGCTGAATCCAGCAGCGCTTCCGCCCCTCCGGCCTCAGCCCTTGTAAGCGATGTCCTTAAATATTTCAAGGAAATAAAACAGGAACAGATATCCAATTCTTCACTAAGAAATTAGGTATCTGTTCCTGTTTTATTTCCCGGTTGATCAATCGCCCGAATCGCGATAGAAGGGGAACGGTTCCGGCAGGTAAGGATCTCTGATCGGTGCATCGAGGAGGGCGAAGTGGCGAATGTCGGTGTGATTGTGGACAGTGCGATGGACTTCGCTGAAGCCGTAGTCGGGACGACGGCGCCGCGGGAGGTCCTGGATGCCCTTTGCCTGATCGATGTCCGGTATTGGGGGTTCGACGGCCGTCTGCATGCGGGCCAGCTTGTCATCCACCGGGAGCTCGCGGCGGAGGTCCGGGAGATCTTCACGCTCTTGGAGCAAGGGAGCTTTCCAATCGGAGGCGCCGTTCCGATCGTCCGGTACGGTTGGTCCGACGAGGCGTCGATGGCCGCGGACAACACCTCGGCCTTCAATTATCGTTTCATCGCGGGGACTCAGACGCTTTCCCGCCATGCGACGGGAAGAGCCCTCGACATCAACCCATTCAGGAACCCCGCGCTCTATCCGGACGGCCGGATCGCCCCGGCGGGGGCCCTCTACCGGCCGGGTGATCCGGGGACCTTCACCGGCGAACATCCGGCGGTCCGCACCTTTCGGGAGCGCGGGTGGCGCTGGGGAGGCGATTTCGACCATATGCGGGATTACCACCACTTCGAGAAGTAAGTGCCCGGAGGGGTCTTGAAAAAAGAAAGATTGTATTGATGGACGAGCCGAAGATCAGAGTCGGTATCTGCGACGGGTATCCCGAAATCCGGGGGCGGTTGAACGGCGTTTACCAGGCGGGCGGACTGCCGCTTACCGGCGAATTCGCCGTCCGACCGCGGGAGAGCGTAATCGCTTTGTACGACGCCTGCGGCCGGGAGCTCTGCCGGGGGACGGAGATCCGGCTTGCCGCGGTGAAGGCGGGCACCTTCACCCTTCAGGCGGTGACGATCGGCGTCCGGTTTCACTGGGAGCGCCGGGAGGAGCAGACGTTTTCCGGGGATCTCATGTTTCTTGCGACGGGGGAAGGGGCGCTCGTCGCCGTCAACGAGCTTTCCGTGGAGGAATATCTGCTGAGCGTCGTCTCGTCGGAGATGAGCGGCGAAGCGCCCTTTGCCTTCCTCAAGGCGCACGCCATCACCTCGCGGAGCTGGCTTGTCGCAATGCTGAATCGCGGCCGGGGGGAGAGGGAGCCCAGAGGCGAACAGGGAAACGCAATTCGTCGTGCAGGGGAGGTTGTCCGCTGGTACGACCGCGAGGACCATGCCCTGTTCGACGTTTGCGCCGACGACCATTGCCAGCGGTATCAGGGGATCACCGGCAGGGTGTCCGGCAGGGCCGCGGAGGCCGCCAGGGAGACGCGGGGCGTCTTTTTGATCCATGAAGGTAAAATCTGTGACGCCCGCTACCACAAGGTATGCGGCGGCATGACGGAGAACTTCGCGACCTGCTGGGAAGAGACCGCGGTTCCTTACCTCTCCCATGCCTCCGACTCATTAACGCCCCATGCCCCGATCCGGACGGAAGGGGATGCGGAGCGCTGGATACTCTCCTGCCCCGATGTATACTGCCGCACGAGCGATCAGAACCTTCTCGGGAGGATTCTCCCCTCGTTCGACCGGGAGACGGCCGACTTCTTCCGCTGGCAGGTAAGTTATGGAAGGGAGGAACTGGAGGCGATCCTCCAGACGAAATCGGGGATCGACTTCGGTGATCTCCGCGGCATCGTGCCCATCGAACGCGGCCCTTCCGGACGGATCCGCCTGCTCAGGATCGAGGGGTCAAAGGCGACGATTGCCGTCGGGAAGGAGCTGGAGATACGCCGCTGGCTCTCGCCGAGCCATCTCTACAGCAGCGCCTTCATCGTCTGCACGACCCGGTCGCCGTCCGGAATGCCGACCCGCTTCACCTTCTTCGGGGCGGGCTGGGGACACGGCGTCGGCCTCTGCCAGATCGGGGCCGCCGTCATGGCAGAGAAGGGGTTTTCTGCAGAAGAGATCCTCCGGCACTATTTCCGCGGCGCGGCGCTGGTGAAGCGGTACTGATTGTAAGGGGAGGGGCGATGAAACAGGAAAAACACTCGACGCGGAATCCCTGGGCGTGGGTCCCGTCGCTCTACCTCGCCGAAGGCACCCCCTACGTCATGGCCATGACGGTTTCGGTGATCCTCTACAAGCGTCTCGGCGTCTCCAATACCGATATCGCTCTCTATACGAGCTGGCTCTACCTCCCGTGGGTGATCAAGCCGCTCTGGAGTCCCTTCGTCGACATGTTCCGGACGAAGAGGTTCTGGATCGTCGCGATGCAGCTCGCGGTCGGGGCGTCGTTCGCCTGCGTCGCGCTCACGATCCCGGCGCCGGGATTCGTGCGCTACACCCTGGCCTTCTTCTGGATCATGGCCTTCAGCTCGGCCACCCACGACATCGCCGCCGATGGTTTCTACATGCTCGGTCTCAAGGAGTACCAGCAGGCGGCTTTTGTCGGGGTGAGGACGATCTTCTACCGGATCGCGATGATCGCCGCCAAGGGGATCCTGGTCGTACTGGCGGGGACCCTGGAAGCAGCGAGGGTTCAGCGTGCAGTCGGCCTGGTCGGTGACCTTCTTCCTCCTGGCCGCGATCATGCTGGCGCTCTTCCTCTACCATCTGTTCGTTCTGCCCTATCCGGCGGGAGACCGGCCGGTTCCCCGTGACCTCTCCCGGACCCGATCCGCGGAATTTCTTCGGGGCTTCGCGCTCTTCTTCCGGAGGAAGGACATCCTTGCGGTCCTCGCCTTCCTCCTCCTCTACCGGTTTGCCGAGGCGCAGCTCGTGAAGATGGTCGCCCCCTTCCTCCTCGATCCGCGGACAAAGGGAGGGCTCGGACTCTCGACCGCGGAGGTGGGGATCGTCTACGGGACGGTCGGGGCGATCGCGCTCATGCTCGGAGGACTCCTGGGCGGCTGGGTCATCTCCCGGAACGGCCTCAAGCACTGGCTCTGGATCATGGTCTGCGCGATGCACCTGCCGGACGCGATCTTCATCTGGCTCTCCCGGACGATGCCGGAGAGCCTGCTTCTGATCAACCTCGCCGTGGCGACGGAGCAGTTCGGTTACGGGTTCGGCTTTACGGCCTATAGTCTTGTCATGATCATGGTCTCCCAGGGAGAGTACAAAACGGTCCATTACGCAATCGCGACGGGGATCATGGCCCTCGGGATGATGATCCCGGCGATGGTATCCGGCTGGCTTCAGGAGCAGTTGGGGTACGCACATTTCTTTCTCTGGATACTCCTCTCGACGATTCCCGGTTTCATCGTGGCGGCCATGATCCGGATCGATCCGGCGTTCGGGAAGGGGGAGTAGGAGGGGCCTGCCGGAGGGGAGGGCGCTTCGGCCGGGCACGGATCTTTTTTCGACCATGCGCGGCGCGGCATGGTGACCCCGAAAAAATCTCCAATGTGCCCTCGCCGAAGCACCCTCCCCTCCGACAGGGAGAGGGAGAAGAGTGATAAAGAAGAGCCCGTTTGTGAAATCACCCTTCCGGGGGGAGACATTCGCTTACGGGAATGTAACAAAGGATAAGACAGCGATGAAATCCACAAAGATCCGGACAGCATTTATCCTCGGGGCGGGACTGGGGACGCGCCTGCGGCCCCTGACGGACGACTGTCCCAAGCCGCTCCTGCCGGTCGGCGGCCGTCCGCTCATCACCTTTGCGATCGACCACTGCCTCACCGTCGGGATCGAACGGTTCATCGTCAACACCCACCACTGCCCCGAGGCCTACGACCGGGCGTTCCCCGAGCGGAGCTGGCGGGGATGGCCGATCCTCTTCCGTCATGAACCGCTCCTTCTCGATACGGCCGGGGGGCTGAAGAATATCGAGGATCTGCTGAGCGATGAGGAAAGTATCCTTGTTTACAATGGAGATGTCATTTCAGATCTTCCTCTCGGTCGGCTTCTCGAAGCCCATGCAGCGGGGAAGCAAGAGGTCACCCTTGCCCTGAGGAACCGGGGACCCGTCACGAACGTCTCCGTCGATGCAGAGGGCATCGTCTGCGACCTGCGGGGGCTTCTGGGGAATCCCGGCGTCCGGCGCTGCCTCTTCACGGGGATCTATGCGGTGGAAAAGCCGTTCCTCCGGCGGTTGACGCCCGGAAAAGCCGAGTCGGTTGTTCCGGTCTTCGCTGAGATGATCCGAAAGTCGCCCGGTTCGGTCGCGAATGTCGTGATCGACGAGGGCTCATGGCTGGACATCGGCGATCCGGAGGGGTATGAGCGGATCAGGAGCGCGGGAACACACCTCCGGTATGACCGTGATACCAGAGTCCCCCAGGCAGCGGAGAAGCCGCGCCTTGACCGCCGGATCCCTGGGCAGGCCGACGGGCGGGAGGCGGCCCTCAATACCGTACATTCCGGGCAGAACGGTGCGGCTGCGGGTAATGGATGCGACAGACAGGGCGAGGAGGCGGAGGCGTTTATCCGCGCAATCCTCGGTCTGCCGGCGGAGGCCGGCATTGTCTTTACCCCCGTCGGGCGCGGTGGGTCGGACCGCGACTACTGCCGCGTTGCCGCCTGCGGCCGCGATCCCGTCATCCTCATGTGCTACGGCCGGTTGCGCGAGGAGAACAATTACTACGCGGGGATCGCCGGTTTCCTTAAGGAGATCGGCGTGGCCGTTCCCGCTCTTATCGGCCATGATCCGGAGCGAGGGCTCCTGCTCATGGAGGACCTGGGCGACGAGGATCTCTTCGCGCTGCGCGACGCCCCCGGGGAGCTCCGCCGCGGCCTCTACGAGAAAACCCTGGTCCTCGCAGCCCGATTGCATGCATTCAAGCCGGGGCGCCTCCCCGCAAGCGTCCGTCTGATGCCCGGCTTCGGTCCGGAGCTCTACCGCTGGGAACGGGACTACTTCCGGGAACAGTGCCTCCGGAAGGTCTGCCGCCTCGACCTTTCCGCCTCTGAAGAGGTGGCGCTCGAGACGGAGCTCGCGGCCCTTGCCCGGCGCCTGCTGGAAACGCCCCCGGCCCTCGTCCACCGGGATCTCCAGTCGCAGAACGTGATGATCGTAAACGGGGCGCCGGTCCTGATCGACTTCCAGGGGATGCGCCTCGGGAGCCCCTTCTACGATCTCGGATCGCTCCTCTGCGATCCCTATGTCGGGATTGGGGAGACGGACCGCACGGCGCTCCTCGGCTGTTACTACGACCTTTCCCGTCCGTCGTACAGCCGGCAGGAGTTCCGGGAGCTCTTCCTCCTCGCCGCCGCTCAGCGCCTGATGCAGGCCCTCGGGGCGTACGGGTTTCTCGGCCTCGAACGGGGGAAACCCCATTTCCTCGCGCACATCCCCCCCGCCCTGGAACTCCTGATCGACGTCGCCGGCCGGACGGGAGCGCTTCCACGGCTCCGCGCCCTTGCCCGCCGCTGCCGCGCCTCCGTCGGAACATAGGCCCCTCACTCTTTTCCGCCGCTGCCGCGCGAAACGGGAAACCGGAAAGCCCGGCACGCAAACCATTATTTCCTTGACAGACAAGTCCGTTCGGTAGCCTGATAAACGTGCGAGATAAAAAAATTGACAAATCAGAAAGAACGGTGAAACTATTCCCGACGGTTCTAATAATCCCGTCCTTGAAGTACCATTAAACCCGCTGAGGTGATGGGTGCGTCCCGGCGCCGGGCGCTGAACAAAGGGGGTTGAGAGGAGGTTCCTGTCATGCAGGGTGCGATTACGACGATCCATGTCGACGACGTCCCCATCGAGCGTATGGAGCGACGCGAAGGCTGGGCGATATCGGAGTTCCGGCTGCCGATCAGCGGCGCGCACGGCAGCGCGACGACGGCCTTTCATTCAATCTTCCGGCCCGGCTCAAAGCATGCAAAACACCTGCACCGTGACAGCGACGAGATCGCCGTCTATCTACAGGGACACGGCGTGGTCGGGCAGGGCGACAGCCGCGCCGAGGTCGGGGCCGGCCACTGTCGTCTGATGCCCCGCGGCTCGGAACATTTCTTTTTCAACGAAACGACCGCTGAAGATGCCATCGTCATCGGTTTCTATATGGGGGCGGCGAGCGTCGTCGACAGCGGTTATGAGTGTTGCGGCGATGTCCGGCCCGCCGATCTGGATATGCCGCGAACCGGCCTCAACGAAGGCATTCACATCCGCCTGCAGGATGTCGGTCCGTTGGATACCAGCGGCTTCTCTGCGTATTCGGCCACGGAAGTGCGGCTGCCGGTCGGCAGCCATAACGGCAGCGCCAATGCCCTGATTCAAGCGGTGATCGAGACCGGAGGGGCGATCGACGATCATCGCCTCGACAACGGCGAGCAGCTTTACTTCGTCGTCCGTGGCAGCGGCGTGGCACGGTCGGGTGCGCAACGGCTCCCGGTGCGCGCCGGCCACTTCATTTTGGTTCCGAAGGGAGTGGAATTCGGCATGCGGAATGCCGATTCCGGCGTATCACTTGAATTAATCGGTGTCCTTACCGGGGCCGGCAGCCTCGCGGACGCCGGCTACGTCGGCCCCGGCAGGACATCCAAGGAGGTTTCAACATGCCCGTGATAGACCGATTCAAACTCCGGAACAAAGTAGCCCTGGTTACCGGGGCAGGACGGAATTTGGGGAGGGCGATCGCCCTTTCCCTTGCCGAAGCCGGTGCGGATGTGGCTCTCACCGCGCGGTCCCTGCCGGAAATAGAAAAAACGGCGGAGGAAATCAGGAAACAAGGGCGGAAAGCGTTGGCCATCGTGATGGATGTCACCAACTTTTCGCAGGTTGAGCAGGCGATTCAGAAAATCATTTCGGAATTCGGGAGGATCGATATTCTCGTCAACAATGCGGCCACCCGGTCTCACAAACCCCTGCTGGAGATCTCCGCGGAGGAGTGGCGGAGCGTCATCGATACCAATCTCACCGGGGCCTTCCTCTGCTGCAAAGCGGTGGGCCCCTTCATGATCCGTCAGGGAGGCGGCAGGGTCATCAATATTTCCTCCCGGGCCGGAAGCCGGGGAAGAGCCGATGTTACCGCCTATTGCGCCAGCAAGGGGGGGCTCAATCAACTTACGCAGGCCCTCGCATTGGAGTGGGCGCCCTATAACATTCTGGTAAATGCCGTTGCCCCCGGGATAATCAACACGGATCGCTCCTATGAAGGTTCAACGGCCATCCCAACCATACCGAAGGCGAGAGTTGCGCAGATTCCTTTGAAACGCGCCGCCGAAGTGGCGGAAATTATCCCTATCGTCTTATATTTTGCCACGGAGGCATGCAGCTACACGACCGGACAGGTGATGTTGATCGACGGCGGATGCTCGGCCCAGTAATGACAGGCTGATGCTTCCGTATCATTTTCCGAAGGAGATGTTCATGATGGAGCACAAAGTCGGCGTTGTCGGACTGGGCAATATGGGT
The DNA here is from genome assembly GCA_963817385.1 of uncultured delta proteobacterium. Lineage (GTDB taxonomy): Bacteria > Desulfobacterota > Syntrophia > Syntrophales > UBA5619 > JAKAFS01. Next base: position 132,164 of record CAWFOM010000002.1, on the reverse strand, counting down.
GGAGGCATTGCGCGCAATTTCCATAAATCGGGGGTCCCGCTTATGGTGTGGGATGCCGCCCCGGCGGCTTGCCGGGGATTTGAAGGCCTGGCCGGCGTCGACATCGCACCGCCGGGCGAAATGGCGGCGACCTGCAGCGTCATGATCTTCGTCGTTCCCGCGACACCGGAAATCGCATCGTGTTTTGAGGGCGATCATGGCGTTCTGGCGAGGGCGGCAGAGGGGCTTATCGTCTATGACTTTACCACTTCGGATCCGATGGCGACCAGGGAGATTGCCGCACGTGCGGCGGCGCGCGGCATCGCCTATCTCGACGCCGGCATGAGCGGCGGCGCCACCGGCGCCGATGCCGGGACGCTGACGCTGATGATCGGCGGCGACAAGGCGGCGTTCGAACGCACCCGCGCCCTGCTTGATCCGATCGCAAGCCGGATTTTCCACCTGGGCGGCAGCGGCGCCGGACATACCATGAAGCTGATCCACAATATGGTCTGCCACACGATCTTTCTGTCGACCTGCGAGGGCGGCCGCATGGCCGAAGCCGCCGGCATCGATCTCGCCGACATGATCGCTGTTTTCAACGTGTCGAACGCCCGCAGCTATGCCAGCGAGGTGAGATTTCCCAAACATATCCTGTCAGGCAAATGGGATGCCCGTTCGCGCGTCTATAATCTGCGCAAGGATTTGTCGATGGCGGTCGGGCTGGCCGGTGCGCTCAACACGGAAGTGCCGCTGGGCACCGTCGTCCGCGACTTCCTCAACGCGGCGATCGCCCACGGCATGACCGATACCGACTATTCGCGTCTCTACGAGCGTTTTGACGAGATTGTCGCGGCAATCGGCGACGGTGAGAAGGCTCGGTAAAAACGCCCTCCAGAATCTGCACATTTTGATCTGTTATACGCGATAACGCTTAGTAAAGGTCCAATGGATTTTTTTTGTCAGCGGTTTGCAAACCAGCCCCCATATTCTCCTCCCGGCCGAATTTCCTCGCAGTAAAGGAGGGACAATTCCCGGTTAATTTCAGGCATGGGGTACGCCTTCCCGAAACATGAAATAGGCCGCGCCGACGAGACATAGTCCTGCCCAGAGGTAATCCAGCTTCAGCGGTTGCTTCATGTAGAAGAAGGCAAAGCCGGCAAAGATAATCATCGTGATGATCTCCTGGATGACCTTTAACTGGCCCAGATTGAAATAATGGATACCGATCCGGTTCGCAGGTACCTGAAGAACGTATTCAAAGAAGGCGATCCCCCAACTCAGGAGGATGATCAGGAACAGGGGCTTCCCGTTCATGTTCTTAAGGTGGCCATACCACGCAAACGTCATGAATAAATTTGACAATGTTAACAATATAAGCGGCTTCAGCATGTCAATTATTCGCCTTCTTGATGGGAGTAGGGTCTGAGGTCGGTCTGCAAAGCAAAAATAGCCAAGGTCTTTTTCATGACAAACTCCCTGTCATTTTTTTGCCTTCAACGGTTCCTCGGCCCAGGTCTTGCCCGACTGATCCCGGTCGGCACAACCAACATAGACGCCGATGAATTCGGCCGATTCCGTCTCCGAAAGGTTCATCTGGGAATGGATTTCCCCTTTGGGTGTAAAAATGAAATCCCCCGCTTCCGCATCGATGATTTGCCGGTTGTCCGTCGGTCCGAAGAAATACCGGATGCGTCCGCTGATGACGTAATTTCCGCGGTCGGCTTCCGTGTGATAGTGGGCCCGTGTTTTAGCGCCAGGCGGCATAAAGCCGTACTGCATCGTAAAGGGCTTGTCCAGTTTCCCGACCGTGTTCTCGCAGATGCCCTGCGAATGGCGCACATTGGGTTCGTAGGTCGTGCTGACGTTGATCGCTTTCTTTTTGATGTGAATGGCCATGACTTTCCTTCCGTAAGATAGTTTGGTTTGAATATTTCCTGATCTTCCTATGCAAAGAGACTGAAATAACGAAACTTTGTCTTTGTGCGAGGTCAAAAATAAGCGACCTGGTTGTTCCTGTCAAGGATATTCAAGGATATTCATGGCAGGGATATTATACATCGAAAAGCAGGGGTTGGCGGTGTGGAAGTGCCTGCCATCCACCGCGGTCGGGGTTTGTGATGCATGGATGGCAAAAGGCGCCTTGCGTGCCGGGGATATCATGCCATGCGGCGCTTGAGCTCCGTATCGAGCGTATCGAGAAACTGGCTCGTGGTTTCCCACTTCTGATCCTTGCCGATCATGATCGCCAGGTCCTTGGTCATGTGGCCGGCTTCGACCGACTCGATGCAAACCCGCTCCAGCGTGTTGGCGAAGGTGACCACATCGGGCGTCGCGTCCAGCTCGCCGCGGCGGATCAGGCCGCGCGTCCAGGCGAAGATCGAGGCGATCGGATTGGTCGAGGTTTCCCTGCCGGCCTGGTGTTCCCGGTAGTGGCGGGTCACCGTGCCGTGGGCGGCTTCCGCCTCGAACGATTTCCCGTCCGGGCTCATCAGGACGGAGGTCATCAGGCCGAGCGAGCCGTAGCCCTGGGCCACGGTATCTGACTGTACGTCGCCGTCGTAATTCTTGCACGCCCAGAGGTAACCGCCGCTCCACTTGAGGTTGGAGGCGACCATGTCGTCGATCAGGCGGTGTTCGTAGGTGAGCCCGGCGGCCTTGAATTTATCCGCAAACTCGGCGTCGAAGATCTCCTGGAAGAGGTTCTTGAAGCGGCCGTCGTAGATCTTGAGGATCGTGTTCTTGGTCGAGAAATAGACCGGGTAGCGGCGCGCCAGGCCGTAGGTGAAACAGGCGCGCGCGAATCCGCTGATCGACTCGTCCGTGTTGTACATCGCCATGGCCGCGCCGGAGCCGGTGGCCTTGAACACCTCTTTCTCGATCGCCGGGCCGCCGTTTTGCGGGATGAAGGTCAGCTTCAGCGTCCCCTTGCCGGGGAAGAGGAATTCGGCGGCCCGGTACTGGTCGCCGAAGGCGTGGCGCGCCACGATGACCGGCTTGTCCCAGTGGGCAATCAGGCGGGGCACGTTTTTGCAGACGATCGGCTCGCGGAAGATGGTGCCGTCCAGGATGTTGCGGATCGTGCCATTCGGGCTGCGCAGCATTTCGGGAGAACCGAATTCCTTGACGCGTCCTTCGTCGTGAGTGATGGTCGCACACTTGACCGCCACGCCGTATCGCTTCGTGGCGTTGGCGGCATCGACGGTAACCTGATCCCCGGTGGCATCGCGGTTCTGTATGCTGAGGTCGTAATACTTGAGGTCGATCGCGAGGTACGGGTAAATCAGTTTCTCTTTGATCTTGGCCCAGATGATCCGGGTCATTTCATCCCCGTCCATCTCGACGACGGGATTTGCGACTTTGATTTTTGCCATGGTTTCCCCCGATGAAATTGCGTCTGTTTGTCTGACCTGATGCGATCCGGGCTTATACCCGATTTGCGGCCCATGCGCAAGCGGATTTCCCGCCGGATGCGATCAGCTCTGTGAAGCGAGGTTTCTCTCCAGAGATTCCTTGATCTTCGCCAGGAACTGCCGCGTCGTCAGCCAGGAGGAGCCTCCGGTCAGCGTCGCCAGATCCTTCGTCAGGTGACCCGCCTCGACCGTGTCGATGCATGCCTTCTCGAGGGCCGCGGCAAACGCCTGCACCTCGGACGTGGCGTCGAAGAGCCCCCGATAATACACTGCGCGCGACCAGGCGAAGATCGAGGCGACGGGATTGGTTGAGGTCTCCCGGCCGGCTTGGTGTTCGCGGAAGTGGCGGGTGATCGTCCCGTGCGCCGCTTCGGTCAGGACGGTCTTGCCGTCCGGCGTCAGGAGCATCGAGGCCATCAGTCCCAACGACCCGAAGCCTGCCGCCACCATGTCCGACAGGACGTCCCCGTCGTAGTTCTTGCACGCCCAGACGAAACCGCCCGAGGACTTGATCGCGAAGGCGGCCAGCTCGTCCACCATGTGGTGTTCGTAGTGGATCCCTTTCGCCGCGAAGCGCTCCTTGAACCGGGTCTCGTAAACCTCCTGGAACGTGTTCTTGAACAAGCCGTCGTAATGTTCCAGCTCCGTGTTTTTGGTTCCCAGATAGACGGGATAGCCCCGCTCCAGGCCGAAATTCATGCAGGAAAACGCAAAGCCGCGGACGGACTCCTCCGTGTTGAAGATGCCCAGGGCGGCGCCGGCCCCTTCGATGTCGCAGACCTCGATCTCGACGGGCTTCCCCACGCCGTGGGGGAGATACCGCAGAAGTACCGTGCTCCCCCCCGGCGGCAGGGTGAAATCAGCGCCCCCGAAAAGATCGCCGAAGCCGTGGCGGGCCACGACGATCGGCTTGATCCAGCCGGGAACCAGCCGGGGGATGTTTTTCATCACGATCGGCTGACGGAAGAGCGTGCCGCCGATCCGGTTGCGGGTCCCGCTGTTGGGCGACTTCCAGGCCTTCTTGAGGCCGTACTCCTTCACCCTCGCCTGGTCGGGATTGATGGCGGCACATTTAGCGCCGACGCGGTATTTCTTGATCGCCTCGACAGCGTCGAGGACGACCTGGTTTTCGGTCCGGTCTCGGTTCAGGAGGTGATAATCGAAGTAAACCAGTTCGATGTCGAGATAGGGCAGGATGAGCTCCTCCCGGATCCAGCCCCAGATCACCCGGGCCATTTCATCGCCGTCAAGTTCGACGACGGGATTTTTGACTTTGATTTTTTCCAATGATTTTCTCCTTACGATATGATATTCGCCGGCGTCAAAGCCGGCAGCGGCCTTTACCCGCGGTAAACCGGATCGGGCTGGCCGAAGAATGCCTCCATGATGTGGAGGACTATCAGGTAGTTCTTCTGCTTGAAGCTGGCATGAGCGATCCCCGGCATCACCGCGAATTGTTTATCCGGGTTGGGCAGCCGCTTGAAGAACTCAATCAGATCATTAAAAGCGGCGATTCCATCATACTGGCCCCGCATGATGATGGTCGGGCAGGCGATTTTTTCGGGGTCTACGACCGGCAGGTTGATGCACATATCCACGTAGGTGCCGGTCGGCACCGAGTCGTCGAGGGCCAGGATCGCATCGGCGAAGGCTTCAATCGTCCTCTCGTCCGCACTACCCGGATGGTCGCGGGTGAAGATCGATCGGACGAAGTCCCGATCGATCGGGCGGCGGTTCCTGCTCTGGTACTCGGGCAGGCGTTTCCGGCGATTGGCGAGGGTCGGGCTTCCCTGGCCGGTCCAGACGAAGGCGTCGAGCGCAAGTCGCTTGATCCGCTCCGGATGGCGCTGGGCGAAGAGGGCGGCCCTGAGGGCGCCGGAGGAGATGCCGTACATCAGGAAAGATTGGACCCCGCGGGTGCGGGCGATATAGTCGGCGGCGGCTTCCAGATCGTCCGCGCCGGTGGCGATATCGGCGTTGATGTCGCGGTGCTTGTCGGAACGTCCGTAACCCTCCATATCCACGCACCAGGTGTCGTAACCGAGGCGGGCGAAATGGTCCATGACCGATGAGCTTGGGCGGCCGGGGACCTGAAGATCGTAACTGGGTTGCGACGCCATCGAGGAGCCGTGGACGAATACGATAGCGGCCTTATTGTCCGGCGTTCCCACGAATTTCTCCCAGAGAAACAGGCGGATCTCACGCTTGAAGGCCCAGTGCTCCTCTCCGGTGACGGGTGCCGGTGTGTCTGCAATAGCCATGATGGGTTTCTCCTCGGTTCTTACTGAAATACGCTGCACTGAGAACCGTCGAGCCGTGCATAGATCCGTTGTCCGACATCGTATATCTCAAGGGGGTGGGACTGCACCCGGAGTCGCGTTCCGTCCTCGAGATCCACCTGATAGTCGGCAAGGTTTCCGAGGAACGTAGAGGCGACCACCCGGACCGGAAGCAGGCCGGTGGCGTCCCCGCCGGCCGATCCGGTCAGTGCGATATTCTCGGGGCGGATTGACACCTGCACGGTCATCCCCTCCCGAACCCCGGAAGGGAGAGGCAGGCGAAGTCGGTGACCGCCGCCGAGCGCCACGACGCCGTCGTTCCCGGCCCCGCCCAGTACGCGACCCGGCACCAGGTTGACCAGTCCCATGAAGTCGGCAACGATTCGATTGGCCGGGTGGGCGTAGATCTCGCGTGGAGAACCGTACTGCACGAGCTCCCCCAGGTGCATCACGGCGATCCGATCGGACAACGCCATCGCCTCAGACTGGTCGTGGGTGACATAGACAAAGGTGATGGCGGTGCGGCGCTGCAATTCCTTGAGTTCCCAGCGCATGCGCTCGCGCAGCTTGGCGTCAAGGTTGGAGAGCGGCTCGTCCAGCAAGAGGATCCGCGGCTCCATCACCAGACTCCGCGCCAGGGCCACCCTCTGCTGCTGTCCTCCGCTGAGCTGGTTCGGATACCGGTCCTCCAGGCCGGTCAGATGCACCATCTCGAGTGCTTCAGTCACCTTCCTCCTGGCGTCTTGTTTCGAGTACTCGACGCACCTCCAGACCGAAGACGACATTCTGATAGACGGTCAGGTGGGGCCAGATGGCGTAGGTCTGGAAGACCATCCCCATGCCCCGTTTCTCCGGCGGCAGGACGGTCATCCTTCGATGAAAGGATGGCGCCTCCGACGCGGATGGTACCCGTGTCCGGTTTGAGGAATCCTGCTATCAATCTGAGCGTGGTTGTCTTGCCGCAACCGCTCGGGCCCAGCAGTGTAACAAACTCGGTATCGGCGATCTCCAGGTTCACGTTCTTTACGACCGCCTGGTTGCCGTAATACTTGGACAGGTTTTCGATGACGATTCCGTCCATCAGGAGCTTACCTCCGGGTTCTGCCCTTTCATCCCGCCCCGGCCGAGCCGGGTCGCCAGCGCGATCGCGGCGCTGATGATGAGCATGTTCAATATTGCCAACGCAGCCACCGCCTCGCGATAACCGCTTTCATAGAGATTGTAAACCGCCACCGCCAGGGTCATGGAATCCGAGGTGAACAGAAGAATGGAGGCGCTCAGCTCCTGGATGGCCGGTACAAACACCAGGAGCCAGCCGGCGAAGAGGCCCGGCCGGATCAAGGGAAGCGTTATCTTCCGCATCGTGCGCACCCAGCTTGCTCCGCCGATGCGGGCCGCTTCCTCCAGGGCGGGATCCACTTGGCGGAGCGCGGCGCTGGAAGCGCGCACTCCCAGGGGGATAAATCTACTGATATAGGCCAGGAGAATGATTGTCAGGGTTCCATAAATCGGCACCGGCATCCGCAGCCAGAACTGGAGCAGGGCGACCGCGATCACGATTCCGGGAAGTCCAAGGGGAATCAGGGAAGCGTAATCCAACAGCCGGCGGCCCCAGACATTCGTTCGGAGGTCCACCCAACTAATGACGGCGCCCAGGAGGACCGCAATGGTAGCCGCTGCCGCTGCCAGAAATAGGCTGTTCATGATCGCGCGCTGGGTTACGTCGTACTTGAACAGGATGAATTGGTAATTTGCCAGCGTAAGGTTCTCCCAGAAACGTAGGCCCCACGACTTGCTGAGGGAGACGGCGAGAAGCGACAGATACGGGGCGGCAACGGCCACCAGAAAGATGACGGCGCAGAAGGCCAGAAGAATCCAGCGAGCCCCGCCAAGTGCGATAAGCTGGGGCCGGACACCCTTTCCCGCCAGCGTGATGTAAGATCGTTTCGCCAGATACGACCGCTGCAGCCATAGCGCCAGGACGGTGATGGCGACAAAGATCAAGGACAGCGCGGAAGCGAGGCCATACTGAGGCGGGTAGTCGAAGAGGCTGTAAATTCGGGTCGGCAGGGTGAAGACGCGTCCCGGAAGGCCGATAATGGCTTGGGAGCCGAACAGGGCGATGGCGTTTACAAAGGCCAGCAACGCGCCGGAGAGGACCGATGGCGCCACCAAAGGCGCGGCTATCTTCAGTGCGGTGCGCCAGCGGCTCGATCCGAGGATCTGAGCCGATTGCTCCAGCGAGGCGTCCACCGATTCCAATGCACTGGACGCCAGGAGGAAGACGAACGGGAATGTGTGGAGGACCGTGACCAGGACCATGCCCCGCATCGAGAAGATATTGAATGTCAGGAAGGGGAGGCCCAAGGCGTCGCGGAAGAACCGATTGATCAGGCCCGCGTTGGGGCTGAAGAGGTTGACGAAGGCGATTGCGGTCAGAAAAGGCGGGGTGATATAGGCGATGTTCGCCGTCACCCGGACAAACCCTTTCCCGGGCAGGTCGGTGCGACTGACAGCCCAAGCCATCGGGAGCCCGATCACGATGCTCAACAAACCGGTCCAGGCGCCGAGGATAAGGGAATTTACCAGGGCCTGGAAATAGAGCCTCTCGCTGAAGGCGCGGCCGAAATGGACCAGGGTGAAACGTCCATCCTCGGTAATGCTGCCCCATACGAGCGATGCGAGGGGAAGGACAACGAGAACGAGCAACGACAGCATCGCACCGGCGACCACAACCTGTTCCATGCGCAGGTTCTTTCCCCAGCCGGCCACCTGCTTTGTCGCCGGAAGCGCTTGCTCCACGTGACCCTCCTCATACGAGACGCGTTACCGATAGGAACCCGGCCACTGCTCACGGTGCTTACTGGAATATCTCGTTGAACTTTTTCTTGATGTTTCCGGACTCCTTCTCGATATAGTCGTAGTCCACAGGAAGGATCTTGACGGTGTTCAACTGAGGGTTGCCGGCTGGCGGACCGATATCTGAACGGCCGGCATAGTTTCCTTCTTTCGGAATCATGGTCTGGACCGCGTCACTGATCATGAACTCGGCGAATGCCTTGGCGGCGTTCGGATGCGGGGCGCCTTTGATTACCGCGGTCGGCGCCGGGATCACAAAGACGCCGTCGGTCGGAAAGATCGTCTGGATCTTGTGGCCGTCCTCGCGGTCGTTCCATGCGTACGAATCCGTTCCCGAGGCGGCAAGCAAACGCTCGCCGCTCTTCAAGGTATCCGATACCTGCTGGTTTCCCTGAACGATCATGATGTCATTGGCCTTCAGCTTCTCATAGAAGCCCCAGCCGTACTTTTTAGACAATGTGCCTACGGCCATGAGTTGGTTCGCGGTGAATGAGGGATCCGGCATCACCATCTTCCCTTTGTATTTCGGATCGGTCAGGTCTGTCCAGTTCTTCGGCATATCCAGACCTTTGTCGGCCCGTGCGATGATAACGACCAGGTTCAACCGCTGGGCGATATAGTGTCCCTGCGCGTCCTTTGCTTCTGCCGGCACTTTCTCGAAATTCCTCGGCCTGAACGGCACAAGCATGTCGCGCTTGATCAGGGTGCTCATTGCAGCGGAATCGGAGACCGTCAGGACATCGGCGATCGTCTTCTTGGCGTCGATCTCCTGCTGGAACCGGCGGAGCACGGCGGAGCCGCCCGAACGAAAGAGTTGCACCTTGAGTCCTGTCTGATCCTCGAACAATTTGCCGATTTTCTGGGCTGCCTCGACCGGGGTGGACGTATACCAGGTGACCGTCCCCTCCCGCTTTGGCTGCTGCCATGTCGGCCTTGTCGGGTGTAAAGGCGGCCGGTTCGGCTGCCTGCGGCGACAAAATTGAAGTGCAGATAAGCATAAGGAATGAAAATGTTCGAATCCAGGACATGAATGCCTCCTTTTTTTAAAGAGAAATACGAAGAACTGTTTTGCCTGTCAAGGAGTTTTTGCCGAAGCGTCTCCCGCCATCTATGTTGATATCTTATATGCCCACCGTTTCCATCTGTTTTGCCGGATAGCGGGTTCCCGCGGCGATGCCGATCGGAAAAGCTTTGGTTAACGTATCGATCTCGTCACGCGAGAGGCTGATGTCGATGGCTGCGACATTTTGTTCGAGATAGCTGCGGTGCTTGGTGCCGGGGATCGGCACGATGTCGTTGCCCTGCGCCATCAACCAGGCCAGCGCCACTTGCGCCGGCGTGCACTTTCTATCCGATGCGATCTTTTCGATCGGGGCGAGCAGTCCGTACGTTGCGCTTGAAATTGTCCGGATTGAAACGCGGGTGGTCGTGCCGCCGGTCTTTCGATAACAGCGTGTCCAGATTCTTGATGGTGGCGGTCAGGAAGCCGCGGCCGAGCGGGGAATATGCCATATAACCGATGCCGAGTTCCCGGCATGTCGGCAGAACGCCGTTTTCGGCGTCGCGGCTCCACAGCGAATATTCGGTTTCGAGCGCGGCGATCGGATGCACTTTTTGTGCACGGCGTATCGTCTGAGGGCCCGCTTCCGACAGGGCGAGATAACGCACCTTCCCCTGTTCGACGAGTCGTTTCATCGCGCCGACGGTATCTTCGATCGGAACCGTCGGATCGACCCGGTGCAGGCCGTATACATCAATCACATCGACACCGAGGCGTCTGAGCGATGCATCGCATGCCTGCGGCACATAATCGGGATGGCCGCCGGTCAAGCCGGACGTGGTGCCTCCGGCACGCCGGAGATTGCCGAATTTCGTCCCGATCAATACGGCGCTGCGCTTGCCTTTCAAGGCGCGACCCACCAGTTCTTCATTCACCCCGCCTCCGTAAGCGTCGGAGGTTACAATAAAATTAACGCCAAGCTCCAGCGCACGGTGAATGGTTGCGATCGATTCTTCGTCGTTGGGCTCGCCGTAGCTGATCGACATGCCCATGCACCCCAGACCTTGCGCCGAGACGAGAGGTCCGTTTGTCCCGAGTTTGCGTTGCTGCATGTTCTCCTCCTGACAAAGCGCCGGGGGTGTTTCCCCCGGCGCTTTTGTTTTCACCTACGAGAATGCCCGGTTACTTCAGGTAGGCGTTCGTCCAGAGCACCCCTTCCTTGCCGGAAGGCGTCGAGTCGACTTGCTTGGTGTCCTCGAGGAAGTCGAGGTGCTTCTGCATCATCTGCTCGTTCATCGTCCCGTCCGCGGAGAGGGCCGGCATGATCTCTTTCATCGCGAGGGCCATCACGTCATCCGGCATGCGGGGGAAGTACTTTTTCAGGTACTTGAGCGACGCGGCCTCGTCCTTCCGCATCAGGACATTGGCCTTGGTCACCGCCTTGGCCCACCGCCTGACCACATCGGGGTTCTTCTCGGCGTACTCCTTGCTGACGGCGACCCCCGTGTAGAGGAAGTTGTCCAGTTCCGGTACGTCGCCCGCCGAAGCCTTGATGATCACCTCGCCGAACCCTTCGCGCTGCGCGAGATACGGCGTCGGGGCGGAGAGGTGGAATGCATCGATCTGCTTGGTTTTCATGCCCGCCAGCAGGGCCGACCCGCCGCCCGCCGTCACGATCTGCACATCCCGCTCCGAATCGATCCCGGCCCTTTTCAGGTAGTAGCGCATGTAGACGTCGGTCGCCGCACCCGGTTTGGTGATCCCGAGCTTCATGCCCTTCAGGGCCGCGAACCGCTGGGCGATCGGCATGCTCCGGCTGAGCTTCTTCGCGGCGATCATCTCCTTGGATATCACCATGTCGAGGGTGACCCGCTTGGTCAGGTTATAGATGAACTGGATCGACTTGTCCTGTTTGGCAAGCTGGACCGCCATGAACGGATCGGCGTCCACGAACTGAACGCCGCCGGAGACGAGGGCCGCGATCGCCAGCGACCCGCTGTCCACCTCGGTCAGTTCCAGATCGATCCCTTCTTCGGCCATATACCCGGCTGCTTCCGCGATGTACACGGGCGCCATGAACAGCGTTTCCGTGTGCGCTTCGCGAACCTTAATCTTCTGCCCTTGCGCATAGGCGCTCATGTCCGAAACTCCGATCAGCATTCCGATGACCAGGAAACTGATCCCCAACCGCCATTTTCCGTTTAGTTCCATACCGTTCCCCTTCCTTGATAAAAGCGTTTGTTACACTTACACCGGTTCCCGCATGTTTCCGTACTTCGGGTTCCAACGCATTAGCCGATTGCCGAGCACGGTGACCCCGTAGTTCATCAGCAGCACCACGATCATCAGTGCAAAGATCCCGGCAAAAAGACCGGGGGTATCGAGCCAGCCGGACGCCTTGTTGATCAGATGTCCGACGCCCCGGTTACTGGAGATGAACTCGCCGACGATGGCCCCGATCATCGCCTGGGGCACCGCAATCTGCAGGCCGGCGATGATGAACGGGGTCGCGGACGGAAAGATGACCTTCCAGTTGAGATCCCATTCGGATGCGCCCATCACTTTTGTCACCTGCAGGAGTTGCACCGGGACGGAGCGGATGCCGGCGATCGTGTTGATCAGCACGATGAAGAATACCATGACCGCCGCCACCGCTATCTTCGAGCTTATTCCGATTCCGAACCAGAGAATGAACAGCGGCGCCAGGGCGATCCGGGGGATTCCGTAAAAGCCGATGATGAACGGCTGAACGATGCGGTAAACCAGGTCGATCCGGGCGAGGAGGAAGCCCGACAAGAGCCCGGCGCCGGCGCCGATGGCATAGCCGACCAGCGCTTCGGTGACCGTGAACTGCATGTGGTAGAGAAGCTCTTCCTTGACGAGCATGCCCCAGATGGACTCCAGAATCTTGCTGGGCTTGCTGACAAAGAACTGGTCAACGATGACGCCGGAGCCGAATTCCCAGAGGCAGAACAGCACAACCCCCAGGAGCACCTGCCCAACCCGCGTGTCGCGGTTGTGCTTCCGCTCGAGCGCGTTGTCCTTGATCTCCGTTTCGCGGAGGATCTGCTGACCTCGGCTTCCCTCCTCCGCACCCTTCATCGTCTGACTTTCGCACGTGTATGCCATTATTTCGTCCTCAATTTCGTATTACCTTTCAATTCCACTTCGGTAATCTCTTCCTTCAGGTCGCGCCATAGCCGGTCGAAGAACTCGGGAAACGCCGGTTCGGAATGGATGTGAAATACATCGCGGGGACGTTTCAGCGGTACCTTGTACACCTGCTTGATCCTCCCCGGCGCCCGGCTGAACAGGACGATCCGGTCGGAAAGCGCGATCGCCTCCACCAGGTCGTGTGTCACGAAGACGATCGTCTTGCCGGTGCCATCCCAGAGCTTGAGGAGTTCATCCTGGAGGATGACCCGCGTCTGGGCGTCCAGAGGCCCGAACGGCTCGTCCATCAGGATGATGTCCGGCTCATAGATCAGGGTTCGCACCAGCGCGCACCGCTTGCGCATTCCCCCCGAGAGCTCGTGCGGAAAATGGTTCTCGAAACCGCAGAGGCCCACCTTGGCGATATACTCCGCCGCCCGTTCGTGCCGCTCTTCGGTCGGCATGCCCTGAAACTCCAGCGCCACTTCGACATTGTCACGAAGCGTGCGCCAGGGGAGAAGGTTGTCATCCTGGGTCATGTATCCGACGTCGGTATTGATTCCGGTTACAGGTTTGCCTTTGTAGCGCACTTCGCCCGCCGTGGGCTGGAAAATGCCCGCGACCATGTTGAGGAGCGTGGATTTCCCGCAGCCGGATGGACCGACGAAACTGACAAACTCGCCTTCCTCGATTGCGAGGTTCGCATCCTGCAGGGCGAGAATGGGATATCGTTTCCCCCCGTCCCCCCTGGCGATGAATGCGCGAAAAACATCCTTGGCTTCAATTACCGTTTTCCCCGCTGGCATCTGACACCTCTAAGAGTGGATTTTGGTAAGAACATCGGGTTGCAGATCTAACAGTAGATATCCTCCTTGTCAAGAAATATTTTGTCATGTATTGCGGTTGGAGAGTCACCGGAAGGTGGTGTAAGATAAATGAAAAGGTAAATTATATCAAATAAATGATGATGGTATTCAGAAAACGAAATGAAAAGGCATTGACTTCTATAATCCTATAGGATATAGGCTGAAATCCTATAGAATAGACACTTGAAAAGGGTGCTGCCCGCTATGCCGATTGCCTCTAAAACAAAAAATGTGGCCGTCTATAAGAAATTGCGACAGGCGATCATAAAAGGAAAGCTGAAGCCCGGCCAAAAGATCGTCATGGCGGATCTTGCAAAATCATTCGGCTTGAGCGAGACGCCGGTCCGGGAAGCGATAAGAAGGCTGGAAAGCGATGGGTATGTGCTATTTTACCCCCCACACGGGTGCAATTGTTACGAAGATTGATGAGCATGAACTTGTGGAAATTTACCTCATCCGGAGCGAGTTGGAGGCGCTCGCCGCGAGGCTGGCAAGTCCCCATATCACCGATAAGGATATCGAGTTTCTGAACAAAAAGAACGACGAAATGGAAATTGCGATACAGCAGAACAAATATGAAAATCTCGGCGGCCTGAATAAGGAGTTTCACCTGAGAATCTACAAGGCGGCGCCTTTCCATCGCCTGTATAAGATGATCTGCGATCTTTGGGATACCTTCGAACGCTGGCCGAGTGTCTTCTCGTATGTGCCCGAGCGAGCCCTCGCCGCTGTGGAGGAGCACAAAAAGATCATTGAGGTGCTCACGTTGAAGGATCAGGATCAGGCCGACCATCTGATCAAAGAACAAAAGGAGCGTACGATGGAGGCATTGCAGAAATATATGGCGCAGAACACTTAACCGTGTATCGACAAGCCGGGGAAGTGTAGAACAAATAAACAGCCGCCAGGCATTGCGGGGAAGGAGAGAAACGTATGGATTTTGGGATTGCCGGGAAAAAAGCCATCATCGGAGGAGCGAGCGCGGGACTGGGAAAAGCGTGCGCCATGTCGCTGGCCCGGGAGGGCGTTGACGTGACCATCGTGGCGCGCACGCGAGCCAACATCGAAGCCGCGGCCGAGGAGATCCGCTCCGCGACCGGCGTGAAGGTGACGCCGGTGGCCGTAGACATCACCACCGACGAGGGACGGGCGGCGGTGCTCAAGGCCTGTCCGGCGCCCGACATCGTGGTCAACAACTCGGGCGGACCGCCCAGCGGCAACTTCCGCGATTGGGATCGCGCCGCCTGGATCGCGGCGCTCAACGGCAACATGCTGGGGGCCATATTCATGATCAAGGACACGGTGGACGGGATGATCGCCCGCAAGTTCGGGCGCATCGTGAACATCACCTCGTCTGCGGTGAAAGCCCCGATCAGCATCCTCGGGCTCTCAAACGGCGCCCGCTCCGGCCTTACCGGCTTCGTTGCCGGGGTCGCGCGTGAGGTGGCCAAACACAACGTAACCGTCAACAACCTGCTGCCCGGCGATTTCGATACCGAGCGCCACAAATCCAACACGCAGGCCATGGCGAAGGTCCAGAACCGGACCTACGAGGAGATGCGGGCCATCCGGATCGGCCAGGTCGCGGCGGGCAGGTTTGGTGATCCGGCCGAGTTGGGCGAATACTGCGCCTATCTTTGCAGCGTCCAGGCCGCTTTCATCACCGGGCAGAACCTCCTGATCGACGGCGGCAAATATCCCGGGACCTTTTAAGCGTCCGACCGTCCGGGCCGGAAGAGCTGTCACTCGTCGCTCACCGGGCCGTCAATCTGAAAAACAAAACGCCCTGCCGGTTTTGTAAAAACCGGCAGGGCGTTTTGTCATAGAGGAAGGGGATTTTGACGCCCCTTCTTTTCCGGCGATACTTCTCCTTGACAGAAGGCGGCTCTGCCATTATGTTATGCGCACTTTACCATCCGGTCCGGTCGTAACGACAGTAAGTCTGAGAGAATATTGAGGAGGTCACCATGGGTCGCGTGAATCGTATACGAAAATCATTAGTTGGTGCAGGTATTTTGATCATCCTGCTGGGGGTCGCGCCGGCGCTGATCACGGCACAGGAGGCGGATAAGAAAGATACCCGGCCGGAGCGGGGTATCGCACTTTACACCGATTATTCAGGCGTTGTGGTCCCCCGGGGGGAGACCGTCCAGATGGACCTGATTCTGGAGAACAAGGGGCGAGCCGATGAGAACATCGATGTCCGGATCACCTCAGTTGCCAAAGATTGGAAGGCGACGCTGAAGGGCGCCCGTTACCAGGTTACCGGCATGTACGTTCCCAACGGCAAGGCCAAGAACCCTCGCGCTGATGTTGGAGCCTGCCAAGGGAGTAGGTCCGGGGCAATACGTCTTCCAGTTCGAGGCGAAGACCGCCGACGGCAAGCTGACCTCCAACCATACCCTGACCGTGAACGTCCAGGAGCGGACGGTCGGCGCCGACAACATCCAGATCAACGCCGCCTACCCGGTCCTGCGCGGCCAGACCGACTCCAAGTTCGAATTTTCGCTCGAAGTGATGAACAAGGGTGACCTGGAGCGCACCTTCAATCTCGCCGCGACCGGCCCGGAGAAATGGGAGATCAATTTCAAGCCGGCCTACGAGCAGAAGCAGATCTCCAGCATCCGGGTGAAGGAGGGGCAGAGCCAGACCGTGGCCGTGGAGGTCACCCCCATGCAAAACGCCGCCTCCGGTGAATACCCGATCCTCGTCCGGATCAGCTCCGGCGAGAGCAAAGCCGAGGTGAAACTCACGGTGAACCTCACCGGGACATACCGTCTGGACGCCGGCACGCCGAACGGGATCCTCTCCCTGGAGGCGTTCGGCGGGAAGCCCGTCACCTTCTCCCTCTTTGTGAGAAACAACGGCTCCGCCGTGAACCGGAACATCACCTTCTCCTCCTTCAAGCCGGAGAACTGGGAGACGACGTTCAAGCCCGAGAAGATCGATGCCCTCGCGCCCGGCGAGATGAAGCAGATCGAGGTGACGATCACGCCCGGCCGCCAGTCCCTTGTCGGGGACTACTCCGTGGGGATCATGACGACCGGAGAAAAGTCGGACAAGACGGTGGAGATGAGGGTTACGGTAAAGGCCTCTTCGGCCTGGGGGTGGATCGGGATCGGGATCATCCTCCTGGTGATCGCGGGGCTGAGCGTCCTTTTCGTGAAGATGGGGAGACGGTGAGGTGGAACGAGAGATTGTTATCCGGATGGAAGAGCTGACCAAGCGCTACGGGGCGCAGACGGCGGTAGACCGCCTGAGCCTCGATGTGGCGGCAGGGGAGATCTTCGGCTTCCTGGGGCCGAACGGCGCAGGTAAAACGACGACGATGCTGATGCTCCTGGGGCTCACCGAGCCGACATCCGGGACGGTCCGGGTCTGCGGCTTCGACCCGGCCCGCGACCCCCTGAAGGTCAAGGAGATCATCGGCTACCTGCCGGAGAATGTCGGCTTCTATGAGGATATGGATGCGCGGCAGAACCTCCGGTACATCGCCCGTCTGAACCGGATTCCCGACCGGGTCTCCGAGGCGCGGATCGATACGCTCCTCGACGAGGTCGACCTGGCCAAGGAGGCGGAGAAGAAGGTGGGCTCCTATTCCAAAGGGATGAGGCAGCGTCTCGGGATCGCCGAGGTCCTGGTCAAGGAGCCCAAGGTGATCTTCCTCGACGAGCCGACGATCGGTCTCGATCCCGACGGGACGAACCGGATGCTCGACCTGATCCAGGCCATGAGCCGGGAGCGGCAGATGACGATCTTCTTCTCCTCCCACCTCCTCGATCAGGTCCAGCGGATCAGCGACCGGATCGGGATCATGATCCGGGGGAAACTCGTTGCCGCCGGACCCCTCGCGGAGCTTGCGAAGCAGGGGTTGGGGCTGGAAGAGGGGGAGACCTACACCCTCGAAGAGATCTATATGAAATATTTCAAGGAGGGATGACGGTGCACGGGATCTTCACCATATACCGGAAGGAGATGGAGGACCACTTCAGCAGCATCCGGTTCCTCCTCATCGCAGCCCTGATCGTCATGATCGGGGTCATCATCGCGTCGATGGTCGGCATGTCCATGCAGGAGGAGCTCAGGGGGGTGGCCAAGCCCAATTTCATCTTTCTGCTTCTGTTCACCTCGACGGGGAAGCTGTTCTCATTCACGCAGTTCATCGGCCTGCTGGGACCGCTTATCGGGATCATCCTCGGTTTCGACGCGGTGAACCGGGAGCGGACGGGCCGGACCCTGAGCAAGCTGGTCTCCCAACCGATCTACCGGGATGCGATCATCAACGCGAAGTTCCTGGCCGGCGTGACGATGATCACGATCGTCATGGTGTCGCTCGTCCTGATCATCGCAGGTCTCGGCATCCGTCTGATCGGCGTGGTTCCCGGCGCGGATGAGGTGTGGCGGTTGGCCATCTACCTCGTCCTGAGCATCGTGTACATATCCTTCTGGCTGGGGATGGCGATCCTCTTCTCGGTGGTGTTCAGGAGCACGGCCACCTCGGCCCTGGCGTCGCTCGCCGCCTGGATCTGCCTCTCCTTTTTCATCGGGCTCGGCGGAAGCTTCCTCGCGGATGCAATCGCCCCGATGAACCAGACGGCCGACGTGGCGGAGGCGACGAACGCCTTCCTGAAAAACGATGAGATCCAGCGGGTCGCCTCGCTCCTCTCACCGATGACGCTCTATGGGGACGCGACCTCCACGATCCTCGACCCGCTCCGGAAGACGCCCCGCTCCTTCATGCTGATGGGGCCGATGGAGCGGCTGTCGCTCTCCCGCTTCCAGAATCCGCTTCCCCTCCTCCAGAGCGTCGTGATCGTCGCGCCCTTCCTGATATCGCTCATCGCGATCACCTTTGTCTGTTTCGGGATCTGCTACGCGGTCTTCATGCGCCAGGAGATCCGGTCGACGTAAATCTGCTCCCGCCGACAAGGGGAATGCATTCCCTTTGTCGGCGATACCGTTATTCCGGCGTATTGCAGCGTTGCGCCCTTCAGAACTTGTGTCCTACGTAAAGATAGACGGAGTGGTGTCCACCCTCCGCCTGGCCGTAGGCGAGGTAGACCGGTCCGAGATAGGTCTCCGCACCGACGAAAAAGGAGCCTGCAGCCTGCAGCGAACTGCCGGAGATGTCGCTCCGGGTTGCCCAGGCGTTGCCCGCCTCCAGCGAGCCTCCGGCATAAAGGGGCATCCGGAATTCCCCGAGGCCGCTGCTGCCGAGCTGATAGAAGTAGATCAGCCGGACGATGCCCGTATGCTGCCCGTAGAGTTCATCCGGTGCGTACCCGGAGAGGTTGAGAAATCCGCCGAGGGGGTAGCTGTCCTGGAGGGGATTGTCGCCGTCCAGGGCGCTCTGGATGGTGAGCGCCGTCAGAAGCGTGTGCCGGCTCCAGCTCTTCGCCGTCAACCAGTTTACCGTCAGGCCGTTACCCGAAAAATCGGATCCCAGGTCCGTTCGATGCATCATCCAGGCCACGTCTACGGCCGTCCCGCGGCGGGGAAAGTTGAAGTTGTCGAGTCGGTTGTAGGAAAACGAGGTAAAGACCCCGCCACTGTTGAATGTGCTCTCCGGCAGCGGAGAACCGACGCGCACCCCGACGGTGCCGCGACCGCGCCGGATGCCAAGCCGGAACTGCCCCCAGTTTTCGAATTGCCGGCCGACATCGAGGCCGACCTCGTACGCGGAGGCGCGATACTGGGCGAGCAGGGTCCCATCGGAGAAATTGTTGATGTTCCATGCTCTGTATTCGATCTGCGGTGCGATGAAGTAACGGAGCGCCTCGTCGATCGGCTGGTAGAACTCCGAATAATAACGGGGCGTATCACCGATCTGGAGGTGATTCTCCCATTCCGCACCGAGGCGATTGATTGCCGTGGTGGTCAGGTTTGCCGAGATGTTGTAGGTGGCGGAGCCCCGGAAGTCGTCCTCCAGGGCGAGGCCGAACCGGAGATAGGAAGGACCCCATGTTTTTTCTTTTGTCTCGATGACGAGGCCGGTTTTCCCTTCCCGTTCCGAGAGCCGAAAATCGGCCTTCTCGAAGGTGTCGATGCTGTAAATCCGCTTGAGGTCTCCTTCCAACGTTTCCAGATTCAGCGGCTCTCCCGATTTTGTCTGTATCTGCGCCCGGACTACGCCATCCGCGATCGGGGAGGTATTGCTGACGGCAATATCCGTGATGACGGGTGGGGCATATGGCTGGCGCCGCTGCGAGGCGAGCCAGCGTTGGTATGTTGCGGGTGGAAGCGAAAGGCCGGCGAGACGGGTGATCATGCGGCGGGCTTCCTTCTCCCCGATCAGGATCGCTTCCGACGCCCTGACGAAATCGCTGGAGCCGATGTCGCCGAGGGGGGGCTGGAGGAGGATGTCCTGATCGCGGAGGGTGGCAATCTGTTCGTCTGTGTTTTTCTGGATGAGAATGGTCATCACCTGGGTCGTGATCATCATGGCGGAGGTGAGTTTCTCCCGGGGTCGTCTCAGGGTGCCGATATTGACGACGATCAGGATTTCCGCCCCCAGCCGTTTGGCCACATCGACGGGAAGGTTGTCGGCGATGCCGCCATCGACGAGGAGCCGACCGTTCATCTCGACCGGAGCGAAGACGCCCGGGATCGACATGCTGGCCCGCATCGCCGTCGCCAGATCGCCTTTGTCCAGGACGACCGCTTCCCCCGTTTCGATGTCGGTGGCGACCGCCCGAAAGGGGATCTGCAGCCGGTCAAAATCGTTCAGCAGGGCGGCGTGGATCAAACGCGATTTCAGAATAAAATTGAGATTCTGCCCCTGGATCAGGCCGAGCGGCAGGGTGAGCTGGCCATCCCGGACGCCGGCGTCGAACTTGATGAGATGGTTAGCGCTGTCCTCTTTCCGGCGGAAGGAGATCTCCTCCAGCGGCGGCCGGTCCCGGAATGCCTCGTTCCACTCGATACTCGTGACCATGGCCTCCAATTCGGCGGGCGAAATGCCCGAGGCGTAGAACCCCCCGACGATCGCCCCCATACTGGTGCCGGCGACGACGTCCACGGGAATCCGGAGCTCTTCAAGAATTTTCAGGATGCCGATGTGAGCCGCTCCGCGTGCCCCTCCGCCGCTCAGGACGAGGCCGATCCGGGGGCGGGGGGAGATCTCCGCCGCCGTCCCGGAGAAGACCGGAAAAGCGAGTGAGATCAGAAGAGCCGCCAGGACTATCGCCCCGCTCTGCGGGCGGCGTCTATGCGCGAAGGGACGGTGCGATCCGTCCATCATTACCGGATGGGCGGGGCGAGTCCCGGCGGAGACCTTTTTCCCTGGTAAGAGGTCAGACATGGGGGAACCTTTTCCGAAAACAGGTCGTTAAGTCCGTCGGTAGCTGTTTCTCACTCTTCGTTAGTGTTGGTGTGTCGCCTGCCTCTCGACCGGGGAATCCTCCGCGATGGGCCGGACTCCTGGTCTGTCGCGGGGCGGGTCAGTATGGGATCGGGTTGGCCGCTTGCAGGATAGACCGGCCGGTGCACATCACCTTGCGCCGGCGGACGGTTTGCGGATTGCCCCGTCTGGATTTCCGTATCATAAACAGCAGCCGTCTTTCTGTTTTCATCATAGGTCAGTAGCAGGTTCTCGATGCCCGCATCCTTCAAAATGAACCGCAGCCCCTCTTCCAGGGGAACCTTATCGAGTGTTTGCGTTATCGGCTTGTCCATCCATTTGTCGGGGACGATGATCTTCCACTTGGTTGTTTTGGAAATTTTTTCCAGTACGCTTCGTAACGGCTCATTTTGCACGTCCAGGGTAATCGTGGGGTCAGCGGCGCTTTCCGATCCCCGGCAGGGAGTTGCGGGAAGGGCGGCCGAGAACAATCCCATAAAAAGGAGTGCAGAAAACACCCTTATGATCATTGCGATTGCCTGCGTAGGCATGATTGCTGTCTCCTTCGATTCGGAAGCTACCTTACCATTCCTGCAGGAAACAGGCAACTGGGATTCCATGCACTGGGATTCCATGCACAGTTGCCCGGAGGAGAGCGGCGCCGGGAGAGGTTTGGACTTGACGAATCCTGACAAATGAAAGAGATTACCGGGGAAGTTCGGCGCATCCCCGTGCGGGGCGGGAAGAAAAGGAGAAGAGCATTGTCTGTCCGATTGGAAGAGGGCGAAAGGAGAAGGGCGACCATGGCTGCCGTCGGATCGATCCTTCTGTGGTGCGCAAGCGGCGCCTGTTTTGCCCGGGGTGCGCAGCTCCTGGGGCCGATGGCCTATCTGGCGCTGATGACGGCGACCGGCGTCGCGACCGTGGCCCTCCTGCAACGCCTCCGGCGACGCCCCCTGGGCGACCTGTTTCATCTTCCCCTCCGGGTTGTCGTTGCGGGCTTCTGGGGGGTTGCCTTCTACACCATCATCCTGGCCTTTGCCTTCGGTATTGCGCCGGCGAAGGCAATCGGCCAGGTGAATCTCCTCAACTACCTCTGGCCGGTCTGGATCGTCCTTTTTTCCGCCATCCTGATCGATGAGAAAACGCGGCCGCGCCTCACTGCGGCAGGCGTCCTTCTCGGCTTTTCGGGAATCGTTGTCGCGCGCGGTCCGTCGGCGCTGCTGAGTCTGCCGGAAGATCCGCTCCCCCTTGCTCTGGCGCTTCTGGGGGGGCTCCTCTGGGCCTGTTACAGCGTCCTCCTCAGACTTTGGCGAATTCCGGAGGAGCAGGGAGGAACGGCGTTTCACTTCACCGTCTGCGCGGCAATGGCCGCCGCCCTCGCTGCCTTCCGGGGGGAGTGGCAGGCCTTCCCGCCTGTCACGACGGAGGCGCTCTTCTGGGTTCTTTTCGGCGGAATCGGTCCGGTGGGGCTCGCCTACCACTGGTGGGAGATCGGCGTTAAGCGCGGGAACGTGCCGCTGATCAGCACGCTTGCCTATTTCACCCCCGTCGGTTCGACCATCCTGATCGGGCTTCTCTTCCGGGAGGCGATGGGGCCGGGACTGCTGCCCGGGGCTGTCCTGATCGCTGCGGGGGCGTGGCTGGCCGGACGTTCCGTCGCGTAATTTTTATAAAAGGAGTAGGGAGGGGCGAATGAAATCGATGCTCAACGAACAGTTTGAAAAATCCCTGGAGATACTTCTTCCCCTCGGGACATTCTTGATCATCCTGGCGGCCGGGTATCTCCTGAGGAGCTATCTCCTTTCCCGGCTGTCACGATGGGCGCGGAAAACGGATACCCGCACGGGAGATGCGATCCTCTCCGCCGTCAGGGCCCCCTTCATCGTTCTGTGCATCATGCTGGGACTCACGGCAGCCCTCGGGGTCTCGAATTTGCCCAAATCCCTCGTCGAAAAGGCGGACAAGGGGTTGTCCATCCTTGCCATCATCGCGGTGGCGATGGTAACGGCAAATATCCTGTGCGCTTTCACCCGGATTCGCGCCGAGAGGATCGAATCGGTCCTGCCGGTTACGAGCCTCACGGAGAACATCATCCGGATCGTCGTCTACGGGGTGGGGGCCCTGATCGTTCTCAACGGCCTCGGGATCTCCATCTCGCCGATCCTGGCGACCCTCGGTGTGGGAGGTCTGGCCGTCGCTCTTGCGCTCAAAGACACCCTTTCGAACTTCTTCGCGGGCTTTCATATCGTAGCGACAAAACAGATCCGCGTCGGAGATTACATGAAGCTCGATTCCGGCGAGGAGGGTCACGTGCACGACATCAGCTGGCGGACGACGGTAATTCAGACGCTGGCCGGCAATCTCATCCTGGTACCCAATGCGAAATTGACGGAGATGATCGTGACCAATTATACCTTGCAGGAGACGGGCATGGCGTTCACCGTCGGCATGGGCGTCCATTATGCCAGCGACCTGGCGAAGGTCGAACGGGTAACCTGCGAGGTGGCGGCGGAGGTGATGCGGGAAGCGCCGGGCGGCGTTCCCGATTTCATCCCTTCCATCCGCTATCATACCTTCGGGGAGTCCGGCATCAACTTTTCGGTGATCCTGAGGGCGAAGACGTTTGTGGATCAATTCCCCGTAAAGCACGAGTTCATCAAGCGGATCCATGAGCGTTTCGCCCGTGAGGGCATCGTAATCCCCTATCCGATCAGGGCCTTGAACTACGAACAGGAAAAGAGGGGATGAGCGGAGGCAAAGCGAAGCGCATCCCTTTCCGATCTATTGCATGCCGCCGTAGCTATGAAGCCCGGACAGTATCAGGTTGACGCCGAGGTAACAGAAAAGCGTAGCGGTGAAACCGACGATCGACAGCAGCGCCGCTTTCTTCCCTTTCCATCCCTTGGTGATCCGTGCATGGAGGTAAGCGGCATAGATGAGCCAGACGATGAGCGACCAGGTCTCCTTGGGATCCCAGCTCCAGTACGTGCCCCAGGCCACATTCGCCCAGAACGCGCCGGTGATGATGCCGATCGTCAACAGCGGGAAGCCGATGGCAATGGTTTTATAACCGACCTCGTCCAGCAGATCCGCAGACGGGAGGAAATCCAGGGACGAACCTCCTTTTTTTGACGCGCCGCTTTCTGACTTCATTTTGAAGAGATACAGAAAGCTGACACCGAATGATACGGCAAAGGCCGCATATCCCACAAAGCACGTGACGACATGGGAAATGAGCCAGTTGCTCTGCAGAGCGGGAACCAGGGGTTGAATCTCGCTGGAGTTCAGTGAGGCATAGGCCATGATGATAAACGGGAAGGGGGTCACAAAGGCTCCCGCCGTTTTGATACCGAATTTCTTCTCCATGAGCAGATAGATAATCGCGACCGTCAGGGCAAAAAAGACGAGGGATTCGTAAAGATTGGTCAATGGCGCCCTGCCGATTCCCATCTGGTATGATTCATACCATCTCAGTAATATGGCCGCCGTTTCAACACCGACCCCCGTCCAAAGCACGCCTGTGGCGACCTTTCCCAAGGTTTCCGACCTGAACGCGAGATAAGACACATACAGCACCATGGAGAAAAAATAGACGAATATGGAAATTCCGAACAGTAACGAACTTGTCATCAAGAAACCTCCCTGAAACCGTCAGCCAGTTTCTGTATTTCACCGGCAAAGGCATGTTTATTTTTGTTTGTCATACCGCCGGCGGTAACTTCCACCCGGCCTTTCTTGTCTCTTCCGATCCGTATCCAGAACTTTTTGTGCGACATGAAAAAGGCCATCATGATCCCTGCCACCAGCATGAGTGAGCCGGTCCATACCAGCCAGACGCCGGGATCCTTGTTGACCTGCAATCCCGTAAAGCTTTTCAATTTGGTGCCTTTTACCACGAACTCATAGCCCTCATAGCGATTCATTTCCCGCTTTGTTTCGGAGATCCATATCCCCTCCGGCGGTAAGCCGGGACGGATGATATTGACCCCGAATGCCGGGCCGGCTTCGGAACCATCGTGCAAATGAAAATGCTCTCGGTAGTCCAGAACCTCGATCCTCACACCGCCGCCCGGAATATCCACCTGCTTCCCAAAGGGAGCGGCTATCGTGCCCAGGGAGGCGCCATCCTTCCCCCTGATCTCGAACGTAGCGGTGTCGGGGAGTCTCCCGAAACTTGACTGATAAAAGGTTATCCCCTCGTAGCTCAGGGGATCGTTCACCCGGATTGTTTTTCTGGTTATCTCTTTCCCGTCCTTGACGACGGAAAGATCGCTCCGGTAATCTTTCGGGGCGCCGTTCGGGTAGTAGTCGACCTCAAAGGTATTGCACTTCACGCTGAAATTCAACTTCTCGGTTTCGCCCTTCCGGGTCTCGAGGGAGGAGATGGCCTCCCCTTCATTGATGTTCACATATCCCTTGAATCCGAAGAGGGATCCCGTTATGGCGCCGAGAAAAATGATGATGACGCTCAGATGCGTCAGGAAAAAGGCAAGCCGGGAGTATCTCCCCTTTTCATAAAAAAAATGTTTCGCACCTGCCATCTCGGTTACCACGGGGCGGGCGGGGAAGTTTTTCTCTGCGATCGCCCTAATCCGCTCCTCCGCCGTTTCCGCGGGCAGGGTGTATTTGATCGTGACAAGATTCGTCAAACCCGCTTCGAGTTTTTCATCAAGGACGACACTCTGCGTTCTCATCCCCCGCATAATGAAGGGATACCGCTCCATCGTACAGGCGATGATATTCAAAGCCAACAGCGCAAGGCAGGATGTGAACCACCAACTGTGATACATATCCAGCAAGCCCAGTTTGCTGAAGAGTGCGACGGTTTCCGGTTTGAAGAAGCGGTAATATTCCTGGAGAGGCTTGTTCTGTTCAATGACGGTGCCGGCCACGGACAGCACAGAGAGAACGAGTAATAGAATAATAACCAACTTCAGTGAAGTAAAAAAATCCCATATCGTGTCTACAATATTGGGTTGCTTTTCCTTCTTTTTGGTATCCTCCGGCACGAAAACCTCCTTAAGTACAAAAGTACAAAACTCCCCCTTGCGGCGCCCTGACCGCAACCACAGATGCAGATGCCGTATGTTCGGGAAGACATCTATAATTATATACAAATGGTATCTTGTCAAGAAAATAATCGCTGAACGCTGTGCAGCCTTAATTAGCTTGACAGGCAATGGCCATCTTCATATACTCCGCCTTCCCAAATGCGGTCTTGTCAAGAAGGAAGCGGTGCATAGCGGCGCCTGTGGCTGCGTCCCGAAATGCAGCGGTCGATCGAACGATGAAGAAAAAAATAATTTTCGGTCTCGCTATTTTTGCCCTGATGTTTTTCTTCGGCGGCGTCTACATCGTTACGTCCACGGAAACGACTATCTACGATCTGCACCGACTCTCTCAACTCCACCATACGGTAGCACAGCGAAAAGACCTCCTGTTGCTGATAAAAAAAAATCAGAACGACCTCGTCCTGCGGGGGACGCACTTTACGATGGAGGATGCACCGGGAGAAACCGGTTTGGTGGGAACCGTTAAGCAATGCCTCGCCTGCCATCACTCGTCCGCCTCCCACGAAACGATAACCAAGCTGCAAACAGAGATTGAATCATACTATGAGTTGACCCGCGCGGTGTTCGCCGCCCGTCCGGGATCGGCGGTTTCGGAAGGGAAGGCGGAGGCGGCGCTGCGGTTGGGTGATGACCTGATTGGGAAGATGGAGCGGATCATCACCATCACGGGTGAAAATTTTGACCGACAGGAGCGGGAGATCCTCAGCAAGATCGACCATAGGAAAATCTCTCTGTTCATGCTGGTTACCGTGGGACCGTTTTTTGCCGTGGGGTTGGCGTTCATCTTGATTAACGGACTGACTCGGCCCGTCAACAGCCTGTTGGATGCCACCCGCCGGCTGAAGGCGGGCGACCTGGATCACCGGATCAGGGGGCTCTATGACGAATTCGGGGAGGTGGCGGGTTCCTTCAATGAGATGGCGGCGTCTCTCAAGAAACAGATGCAGGAGATGCAACAGACGGAACAATTGCGGGTATGCGGAGAGATGGCGGCGGGTCTCGCCCATGAGATACGGAATCCGTTGGCCGGAATGAAGGTGTCGATTGAAGTGTTGCTTGCGGAGCTCGATCTGGAGGAGCGGGACCGCGAGGTCCTGGTGAAGGTCATCGAGCAGATCAGGAATATCGAACTGCTCATGAAAAATCTCCTGAACTATGCCCGGCCGGTGGCCGCCCAGCCGGTCAGTTTCAATATCAACCGCATCCTCGAGAAAGCGGCTTATTTCATTGAGAAACACCCCTCGTTTCTCTTGGGCGACCCCCCAAAAAAGATGATCAAGGCGCTTGATGAGCAACTGCCGGAAATCGTCGGTGACCCGCAGCAGCTTCAGCAGGTATTCCTCAACCTGCTTCTGAATGCGGTCGATGCAATAGTGGATGGCGGGGAAATTACGGTGAAGACGCGCCAGGGTGAGAAGGGCAGGAGTGTCGCAATAGAAGTGCACAACACGGGAAAAGGGATCCCCCCCGAAATAATGGAGAAGATCTTTCAGCCCTTCTTTACTACCAAGGGGAAGGGGAAGGGGACGGGGCTGGGGTTGGCCGTCTCCAAGCGGATTGTCGAGGAGCATGGCGGCAGCATTGCGGTTGCCAACGCCATCAGCGGCGGCGTGACGGTTACCATCATTTTGCCCGTTACGGCGGGGAGGACTGGAGCGGCGATATGAAAAGTCCGGGACGTATCTACCTTGTCGACGATGATGACCTGATACTCTCCATGCTTTCGCGCACCCTGGAAAAGGAAGGTTTCGAAATACGTACGGAAACGGGAGCGGCGGATCTCGCCGAGAGGATCCTCTCCTGGCACCCGGACGTGGTGTTACTGGATATCAACCTGCCGGGCCAAAACGGCATGGAGACGCTCAAGACGCTCAAGAACGACGCCCCTGCCATCGAAGTCATCATGCTTACCGCCGACGACACGGCGGAGACCGCCGTCCGGGCCATGAAGATCGGCGCCTGGGATTATCTGACCAAGCCCTTCAACATGGATGAGGTCAAGATCGTCATCGGCAACGCCATCGAGAATAAAAAACTCAGGCGGGAACTGGAGTACTTGCGAAAGATAAGCTCCTCTCTCTTCGAGCAGGAATTTATCGGCGTTTCGAAGGCCAAGAAGGAGTTGAAGGAAAAGGTCGAGCGGATCGCCGAGGCCCGCGTCTCCAGCATCCTGATCACCGGGGAGAGTGGTGTCGGCAAGGACGTGATCGCCCGCAATATCCATCAGATGATGTACGGGACGGCCGCCAGCCCCTCCATCCCCTTTATTGCCGTGAACTGCAGTGCCCTGCCGGATACGCTCCTGGAAAGTGAACTGTTCGGCTATGAGAAGGGCTCCTTTACCGATGCCCGAAAAAGCAAGAAAGGGCTTTTTGAGGTGGCCGATGGCGGGACGTTGCTGCTCGATGAACTGGGGGAAATGAAGTTGAGTCTGCAGAGCAAGCTCCTCCGCGTGCTGGAAGAGCGGGTGGTACGGCGGATCGGAGGACAGGAGGAGATCCCGGTCGAGGTGACGGTCATCGCGACGACCAACCGGGATCTCACCGCGGCCGTCCAGAGAGGTGATTTCCGCACGGATCTTTATTACCGGCTGAACGCCTTTTCCCTGCATATCCCCCCGCTACGGGAGAGGAAAGAGGATATCCCGGTGTTGGCCGGCCATTTTCTGGCCGCCTTTGCCAAGGAGTATAACAAGGCGATGGAAGGGTTTTCCGCGGAGGCGGAACAGCTGATGGTCTCCTATGATTGGCCGGGGAATGTGCGGGAGCTCAAGAATGTGGTGCGGGGTATCGTGGTTCTCCAGAGCGCGCGGATGATCATTCCGGAACATCTGCCCCTGGAAGTGAGCGGTTTGGCGATGCCCCAGGCAACGTGCAGGCAGAACCGTTTCATTCTCCCCGAGACGGGTCTCTCTCTTGACGAGATCGAGCGGGACCTGATTCTCCAGGCCATGGAGCGGGCGGTGGGTAACAAGACAAAGGCCGCAAAACTCCTCGACATCAGTTATGATTCGTTCCGCTATCAGATGAAAAAATTCGGCCTGGAGTAGGGCATGGCCGCCATGCCCTCGTTCATCAATCCTCCTCCCGGCTGCCTGACGTCATTACATTTACGGTCGACCGACGATTTTTTTCTGGTGGAAATTTGATCGGTGATGTGGCATACATAAATACACTATCAAAAAAAGGTCCGCGTCCGGTAAATCAAGGAGGGAGGAGGTATCTTCTATGGGGATTAAACTCTTACGGAGTCTGTCGATCCTGCTTTTCATCTCATTGGTGCACGGTGCCAACGGGTGGGGGGTCGAGATCAAGGGGAGAAGCTCTACCCAGCTCTTGTGGTTCAACGACTATTATAACGGCCGGCAGGTAGAACTTGCGCAATATCTGCGGATCGCGGCTACGAATATCGACAAGGACGGCAAGTTTTCGATTTTCGGCTACGGCCGGGCCGGCGCGGTCCTGGGGAACGCTGACAGCGAGGATAGCCGGACCAGCGGCCGACTCTACTATCTCTACGGCGTCTATCGCGACATCGGCGGGAAACTCGATGTGCAGGTGGGGAGGCAGTTCAACTATCTTTCTGCGGAGAGTTCCCTGATCGACGGCGCCCGTCTCGATCTGAAAAATGTCGGTCCGATCGGGTTCACCCTCCTCGGCGGGCGTAACGTTGTCTTCGATCTCAACGGAGAGATCGGCCATACGGGAGATTACGCGACCGGTGCGGCTGTCTATCTGCAGGGATTTCCGAATACCGACCTCGATATCAGCTGGTTTCGCAAGTTTGATCAGTATGATGTGGCCAGGGATATGCTGGGCGCCTCCTTCAAACAGTACCTGTTTCAGAACATGAAGCTCTACGGCAATGCCCGGTATGATTTGGTAAGCCAGGTGTTCAGCGAGCTGTTGGGCGGCCTGCGTTACTTCCCCACCGCAAACCTGTCGTTTACCGGCGAGTATTACCAGAGTTATCCGACCTTCGATACGACATCGATTTACTCGGTCTTTGCCGTCAATCGCTACAAGGAAGCGCTGGTCCGTGCGGACTACAGTGTGAGCGAGATGCTGTCCGTCTATGGCGGCTATACGAGGCAGGATTTCGGCGATGCCGATGGCGAAGGCGATGTCTACATCCTCGGCATAACATTGCGCCCCTTCAGCACCCTCACGATCGATATCGATTACGACCATCGAAACGGCTACGGCGGCACCCTGAACGGCGGCACCCTCGAGGTGAACTTTGACGCGACCCCGGCGTTGCGGCTCGCGGCCGGGGCTGCGTACGACGTCTACCAACGTGATGCCATGACCGGCGAAACCACTGCGCGGAACTTCTGGGTAGGCGCCCGGTACAAGCTCACCAAGAGCATGTCCGCGTCCCTGCGGATTGAGGAAAACATCAACAAAACCTATGACAGTAATATGCAGGGACGATTCGTCTTTGATTACGATTTTTAAGGGGGGACACCGATGAAGAAATTATTTTTTGTGTTCGTCTTATTCGCCTCGCTTGCGGCCGTATCCCTGATATCCATGACCCAGGCTGTCGCCCAGAAGACCTCCCACGGCGATTACTCTTCCATGTCGATCCCTGAATGCAACGACTGCCACAACGGGCAGGGGATTGCCCCCAATCACGATACCGCATGGACGAAGATGCACGGCCTGCCGGCGGCACGGGGGGAGAGCAATTGCATCGACTGCCACAGCCAGGCCTTTTGCCTGGATTGCCACAAGGGAGGCGGGATCGACGCCAAGCTGTCGACGCGCAACTACCGGCGCGATTATGTCCCGAAGAGCCATCGGAACGATTTTCTGGAGATCCATCCGCTGGCGGCCAAGAACAGCCCGCAGAGCTGCAACCGGTGCCATGACCAGAAGTACTGCACCGCCTGTCATGCCAAATTCAAAGGCGCCGATCTGCAGTTCCAGTCCCATCGCCGGCAATTCCGGGATATTCCCCTCTCCAGCGTCGGGCCGAATCATGCCACCTTTACCCCGAACCAGTGCCAGACCTGCCATCCCGGCGGCCTGCTTCCCAGCCATCGATGGTCGGGTGACCATGCGACCGAGGCGCGGCGCAATCTGCGCGCCTGCCAAACATGTCACAGCGAAGGAGATGTCTGTATCCAATGTCACGGCGCACGGACGGGCCTCAAGGTGAACCCCCATCCGCGGGATTGGGGTTCCGTGAAGGATCGTTTCAAAAGCAAGAGCGGCGGGCGAAGCTGTATCAAATGCCACGATAAATTTTAACGAGCAAAGGAGGAATTCCCATGCGTAAATATATTTTGACAGGTTTTGTGCTCACCATGTTCGTCTGGATTTCGTTCCTCGGCGGATGCAGCAGTGACAACAAAGAAGGACAGCCCGCGTCCCTTTCCACGGACCAATCCGGTCCCGTAAACGCCGACAACAACCTCCAGGCGGAAATCACCGGCGTCGCGATCAACAGCGCCCCGGTGGTTACCTTCAAGCTCTTCGACGAAAAGGGCGCAGCCCTCGACCCCGCACCCCTGTTGTCAACGCGGGGGATCCGCTTTTACATCGCCCAGATCAAGGCGGATGGGAACTATGCAAACTACTTCGGAACCACGTCCCCTTCCTTTGATACCGCCGGGACGATCGCGGCCCTCGGCGGCGGAACCTACACCTACACCTTCAGCCGGGATATCACCAATACGCCTAACTACGGCGGTCTCGTCTATGATGCGACAAAGACCCACACCGCCGCCATCCAGGTCTCCCGGACGGTTACCGACGCCTTCGGAGGAACGTCGTTTCAGCAGGCGAAAAACGTCTATTTCAACTTCGTTCCCAGCGGGGGAGCGGTGACGCAGACCCGGGAAATCGTGGCCACCTCCAACTGCAATGAATGCCACGGAAAACTGGCGTTGCACGGCGGGAGCCGCCGGGAAGTCGCTCTGTGCATCCTCTGTCACAACCCGGGGTTGGCGGTAAATGGGGTTTCTTTTGATTTCAAGGCAATGGTTCACAAGATTCACATGGGCGAGAAATTGCCGGGAAACGTTGCAGTGACGGCTCCCGCGCCCGGTCCCGCCGGCAACGGTTTCAGCATTGAGAGCAACAAGTATTCAGAGGTAGCCTATCCCCGCATCTCCGGTGACAGCAAGGCGAGTAAGACGCCGATTGAATGCATAAAGTGCCATGTGACCGGGACAGACATCAACGGCCGCGCGTTCGGCAGGGACGTCGACAAGTGGAAGGGCTTTGCCAATACCGAGAATTGCGTCACCTGTCATGATACCACCACGTTTGATGGCTCGGCAACCATTAATGTCGCCGACGCCACCCTGGCCGCCGGGCAATATACCCCCCAATTGACCTCGGTCACCGCCGCGCCTCACACCGGTGGGCCCGGTTGGGCTGACTCCGTATGCAGGGCTTGCCATCCGGCCGTGCTGGCGGGAGATAATGCGTACCAGATGTCTATCACGGGCCACCACACGGTTTTTGAGAATTCATCCCTCTTCACGGGTCTGAATTTCCAGATCCTTTCGGTTACCAATGCAACATCCGGAAATAAGCCGACGGTCACCG
The DNA here is from genome assembly GCA_963817385.1 of uncultured delta proteobacterium. Classification (GTDB taxonomy): domain Bacteria; phylum Desulfobacterota; class Syntrophia; order Syntrophales; family UBA5619; genus JAKAFS01. Next base: position 99,641 of record CAWFOM010000002.1, on the reverse strand, counting down.
TCAAGATTACCGACGGTCAGGGAAACTCACTGTCGCCGGCGGAAACGGGGAGCAGTTACTCCCTGAAGTTGGGATATTTCCCGGTAGCGGATTACACCAATACCGGTATGAACAATTACGGCCAGCCGCTTTCGCAATCGCTTACCGCCGCCACGGCCAATGCGGACGGCAGCTACACCATTACCTTCGCGACGGCCATACCGGCGGCCGCAACGGGTACGGGCGTCATTGGTTTGGAAGGCAGGAGGACATACACCATTCCGGCCACGATGAAATACCCGTCTCGTACCGTCCGCGCCGGCGGCAAGTCGGTCCAGTATTACTTCGACCCGGCCACCGGCGCCCGGGTGACCGATCCGACGAAGCAGAGGCGTGTATCCGTGGATGACGACAAGTGTATCGTCTGCCACGGCCGCCTGTCTCTCCACGGTAGTAACCGGGTCAACAGCGTCCAGGAATGCGTCATCTGCCACAACCCCAATGCGACCGACCGGGACGATAACGTCTCCGACACTGCAGGAGCAAGAAGCGTTACCAAGGTCGGACCCGGCAATACAGGCGCGATAACGGGTTACAACATCGGATTGGACGGCCTCTTCTCCCAGAGCATCCAGTTCAAGGTGATGATCCACAAGATCCATACCGGCGAGGCGCTTGACGTGACCAAAAACAACATCAACGGTTTTGTCGGCTATTACATCGAAAACCCCGCAAACGATTTCAGCAAGGTGCGGTATCCGAGGGACCGCCGTGACTGTCTGGCCTGTCATGTGACGAAGAACCCGATTGTGTACGGGTTGCCTCTGCCGGATGGCGTGCTGGGGACGACCACGCTGACGGGGGCAACGATCTCGGGCGGGGTGACGACTTTTACCTCGACAATCCAGCCCCCGATGACAGCGGCGTGCGTCTCGTGTCACGATACGACCTTTTCCATCAACCATGCGGCAGGCCATGTAGCCGGTTCGGGAGCTGCCGCAGTTGAGGGCTGTGTCGCCTGCCATGCGACGGGATTACTGCAGGGTGTTGACTTCGCCCACAAGCCGGTAAGGTAGCCTGAATTTTCTCATGCGCATAAGTCATCGTTCCCACGTCTGTGCGTGGGAACGATGACTTCCTTACGGAAACGCAATCATATACCTAACAATCAATCACCATAAAAAAGCCCCGTTATGCAACGGGGCTTTTTTCAACCGGGCTCCGCCCCCTGATCAGGGAGGAGGAGCGGATCGACGATGTACGTTTGTCTGAGTCCATCACGGCTGCGCCCCAACCGAAAATACGGGCGCGACTGGTCAGGAGCACACCGGTGGTGAATGCCGTCCCCCTATTTCGGGTAGACGATCTTGGCTTTTTCCTGCATTTCGTTCAGCATGCTGTTGTAGAGCGCGTCGGCCTTCTGCTGCTTTAACATCGCAACGATAGTTTCCTTTTCCGTAGCGAACGTGATTTTTGGATCGACCGTTTTATTGACCAGCTTAATCACCCAAAACCGATCATTCACCCCTTTGATAATATCGGTCACCTGGCCGGGCTCCAGGCGATCCACGATGCCCTTCCAGGATTGCGGCATCTGATTCCAGGACATTTCACCGAGATCCCACGGGGCTTTGATATTCTTCGGCAAACCGGCGAATCGCCGTGATGCCACCTTTTCAAAGGGCATTCCGTTTTTCAAGTCCCGATGGTCTTTGACGATGTCGGGATACTTGCCTTTGTAAAAAATCTGCAATACATGAAACTTTGTTTGAATCTGTTTCGCGTTCTTCTCGAAATATTCCCGTGCTTCCGAATCCGTCACCTCAGCCTTCTCCTGAACGTATCTGCGGTAGAGCGTTGACATCTCCTGCCGTTGAAAAGCGCGGAGCTGCGACTCGATATCATTGAGCTTCTGGCGGTATTCCGGCTTTTTGTCGAGTCCGAGCTGAATGGATTTCTGGTAGATCAATTCATCCCGGACAAGGGTTTGCAGGATATCGGAGGATGCCTCATGGACCCCCCCGCCGGTCATAACCTTTTTTAACCGGTTCTTCATATCATACTCGGTAATCGGCACACCGTTGACTGTTGCCAGGACCTTGACCTGGTCATCGACAGCCGCTTTCTGATTCGCCTCCCGCTTTTCGCCGCAGGAGGCAAGGGATGCCATCAAAATAACGGCGATAAACAGAACTATTGGCTTTCTCACAGTCTTTTTCTCCTCTGGAAAATTAATAGAGGGGCGGCATGATCATGCCGCCCCTCTTCCGGATTAAGAACTTACTGCTGAGCGGGGTTTCTGCCCGCTCAGCAGACTCTCTGCACTAATGGCACGCTGCGCAGCTTTCCTTCTCGTCGCCGCTCCACGGAGCCGACGGAGTCGGATCCACGACTTGAACCTGCATGTGAGCCGTGGCCTGATCGGAGTCGTGGCACCCCATACAGGCAAGACGATTGGGATTGGTCTTCCATGAGCCGCTGGTCGCGGCCGAATGGCAGGACTCGCAGTTGCGGGTATCCATCGGGTAGGTGATCTGCCAATCGCGTCCTACAACGCTCTCCTCGTGATCTACCGTGAGTGTCGGGTAGTTGAGATTCGCACCCATGTGGACCGCGTGCACCCTCTTCGCGATAGGCTTGGTGCCGCCGCCGGTGGTCCAGGTGCGGGTGGCGACCGTCTCGCCTGACTTGTAGTTATGGCAGCCGGCGCACTGATCGACCGCCTGCGCGTTAAAGGGTTTGTTGTGGCGAATCGGGGTCGAGCACGAAGCCTGCACCGGCCCCGACAGTGGACGTACTCCAGTGGCACGAGGTGCAGCCGTCGGCCATCGGCTTCTCCACGGCCGCCTGCTTGACCTGGAAGGTGGCTACCGCGATGGAAGGCGTGCGGTAGGACCCGGGAACGGCGGTCGTGTTGTTCCCGCGTTCGCCAAACTCGACGTTGATCATGTACGTACCCGCGCTCAGGTCGTCGACCGGATCGAGGGTGTACTTGATATTCGCGGCCGTTCGGACCGCCTTGGGATCGTCATTCGCGGCGCTGGTCCGCTTGCGAACCTGAGCGGCGGCGCCGGCAACCTTGACGGCGTTATCGGTGAACAGAAGCGCGTTGAGCGCATCCTTGCTGGTTGAAGAAACCCGGGCGGGTATCTGAATGCTCGGGTTATCGGAGCCAAGAGCGCGGGTGCGGATCGATACCTTTCCGCCTTCCACGTAGGCGATGGCCCTGTCGCTGAAGAGGAAATCCCTCTCATTGTACACGACCGTGGCCTTGTTGCCGTTGAGCCATGCCACGATCTCGGCGGCCGTTGCGGCGGCCGGATTGGCGAAGAGCGCGTTGAGAGAAGCGCCCGCGGCGGGCAACGTGACGGTGAAGTCGCCGGGAACGAGCACATCCTCGCCGATATGACCGAATTCGACAATAAAGTTGCCATTATCGACCACTACGCGCAGAGCGGCGCCACCGGCGCTCAGATCCCACGGCCCTGCGGTCGCGCTCGTGATCTTCGCCCGGGCGGCGGTGGTCAGGACCGGAATAGGCTTGGCGCGCGGTCCGGTCACGTACATGTTGGCGGCTCTGAACGTGCCATCGGTGGCATTGGTGCAGGCCGATTTATCCGCGTTCGTTACGCAGCCTTCCGCGTGGGTATCCTCAACCACGGTCGTGTGGTCGATGGCGACGCCGGTCACCGCGTCCTTGAGCACCATGGTGATCACCGGGCTTTCCCCTTTGATGTAGTAGCCTCTCGCGGGGGTGTCGGTCGTCACGGTGACGGTGTACTCCGGAATATTACGAATGTCTTTGGCGGTAAAATTATGGGCTCCGGTTACGGACTGACCGAACCCGGTGCCCGTGGCGGGATGGCAAACGGCGCAGTTGTCGTCGTTAGCTGCCCCACCTCCGGCGTGGTTTGCGCCGGTTGTCCAATCGATCAGGTCATGACAAGAACCGCAGGCCGCGCGGGAGGGGACTGTCTTCCAGTTGTCGACTTGCGCCAAGGTACCTGCTACCGCTTCGGTGTGGCAAACCACGCAGTTATCAAGAACCGCCGGGAAGGCGGCCGATCGCCAGGTGGCGTCGAGGCCGCCCAGGTTGTATGTGCCGTTGTCGGCCGCTTCGTTCGCGGCGGTAGCCGGATCGTCAAAGAAGATTCCATCGGGGCCGGCCGCGCTGGCGAGTTCCCTGCCGGCATGGATCTTGTGGAGCATGACCGATGCTTCGAGGGTGTTGGTTTTGCCGTCACTACCCGCTGCTACACCGGGATTCACCAATGAGCTGCCCGGGATGTGGCAAGAGACGCAGGCATTCGCTATACCGTTAAAAGGACCGTAGTGCCCCGGCGTATCTTTGTGGCATTTCTGGCAGGTCGCGTCCTCGACGATATTGCGCGTCTCGGTGATGGCGACGCCATCCGGCCGGAAGTCGAATGTAGTACCGCCGTGATATCCGGCGCCGCTGAATCGCAGGGCCACCATGACCCGGTGGGTCCGGGTACGGTCATACGTGATGGCCGCTCCCCCGACGGGAAAAGTGGCCGCGGCCAGGTTCTGGGCAAAGGTGTAGGTGTATGTACCGGCGGGGCCTTCGACTAAAGGATTGGTGCCCCCGGCGGCCGAGTTTCGTTCGCGGTAGGCCTGATTTACCCCGCCGCTGGCTTGCCAGATGTAGTTGATCCACTTGTTATAGGACAGGCCGCCTCCCTTGGGCTGCAGGCTGGAGATGAAGAAGCTGGCGCTGTTGGCGGCGCCAATCCCGGTTACCGCGGCGCCGGCGGCGTTCTTAACGGTGAAGGTGACCGTCGCCACGCCGGCGGCATTGGCAGTGGCGCCGGTGATCGCGACCGTAGCCAGCGGTCCCTCTTCAGCAAGGACGTCAGCCGCCAAGCCATCTCCATGTTTCGCTTGCACTCCGCCTTGAGTGGATACATTTGTTCGCTGGTAGACGGTATTAGCTGCCAGGTTTTGCGCTCCACTCCCTGCAGAGCCCGCAGAGCCCGCAGGACCCGCAGGACCCGGGGCACCGTCGCTGCCGCTGCTGCACCCGGCCAGGGCAAGAAGCAGCGCCAGTAAGACTGCAATCATCATCTTTCGAAACAGTTCTAACCTTTTCATGCGTGGACCTCCTTGTTGTTTAGCAATCATTCCATTCATTTCCTTTATCCGACCTCAAGCATTCCGCCTTCCCCATCGGTCTTCGCCCATAACGAGAAGTTACTTTTTTCATGATATTTCCCGTGAACGATACCCGGTTACAGCTCATAAAAACATTAAGCGGTAATATATTTAGCAACGAATGTGCCATTATCGTTCATGAAGAAAACTCAATGGAACCGGCCTATTATAAATAGCGACCCGTGGCTGCACGGAAAGGCACCTGGTGATATCACCACCTCGCTTGGTGATATCACCATACATCTCCATCCGCCGCAGTGATTGCGGCGATACGGCCCACTCACAACCCCCATGAAGAAAAGGACATTTGTTCTCTTCGCGGGGTGTGGCATAGTAGTTGCGTTATTTTGAATGCAGGTATTGCAGGAATCGTTATCCCCTATCGTCGCGGAGAAGGGGTTGGTGGAATGAGGATTGAGAGCATCTGAAGCCAAGCGTGAAAACGCGATGCAGCATCGGGCGGTGATTTGCGGTAATGAAGAAGATTCTTGTTGTTGACGATGATAGTTTCTTTCTCCAGGGATTCGACAAAGCACTGCAAACCGCATCCACGGAGATCAAGACGGTAGAAACGGGAAATTCGGCACTGCTGGAGATCGCTTCTTCCGCCTACCAGCTCTGTTTTCTCGACCTTTGCCTGCCCGATCTGGACGGTGTGGAAGTGTTGAAAAAGATCAAAGAAGTATCCCCCCAAACTAAAGTGATCGTTATGACGGCGGGAGTCGTTAACAACGCCATGCAGGAAAGCATCGAAAAGGACGCCTATATGTTCATCACCAAGCCCTTCGACCTGCTCCAGGTAAAAATGCTCGCCCGCAGAATCATCGAGGAGACCGCCTGATCCGGCGTCGGTTCAGGCGGTAACGGTTACTTCGGACAAACTTCCTTCAGAAGTGAATCAATCGTTGTCCCGGGCGGAATATTTTCTCCTTTCGGATTTGGATAGTCGGCTTCGTATATTATACTTCCGCTCTCATTATAATCTTCAACCTTAACTATTTTGTACGTATGATTAGCACAGTCCATCTCCCGAAGAAGTCGAACGTTATCTAATTTTTCCCAGCCGTCCGTCGGCAATTGGGATTTCTTTCGCTGTTCGATGACTTTATTTTTTGCGTCCGGTGATAGTTTTGTCCTATCCCATACTTTGACAACCTTCGGACTTACCGTGGTAATACTTTGTTTATCGTAATGCTTTTGGCTACCATCCGTTGACGTTCCATAATGAATCCACCGGTCAGCTTTCCCGTCGGTTTTCTTGTCGCTGCAGGATACGAGAAGCATGCATACCATTCCTGCCATCATCATCAAAAACATTCTATTTCGTCTCATTATTTCTCTCCGCAAATCGAACCTGTAATGGTTTTATGTTATCCGGGATCGCGCCTCTGAACCCTCGCGTCGTCATGAGGGGTAAAAATAGCAAATATCAATTCCAATCGCCGGAGGGTAGATCAGGTGGATATTTTTTTCAAGGTATTTATGTTCCGCCGGTTTGAGAAGCCGGCCAAACATATGCTGTGATTTTTCACCTCCTCGCCTCGGCAATTGGCGGTATGAAGATCGGCGATATTATCGTTTGCCATTGAAGGGTGCGACAATCCATTTTTACTGGGTGTTGATCATATAAACCATTATATTTCGGTGGTTATGGAACATTTGTTGCGGTGTATAAATTTTTTTTTGCAAAATGCATCATTGCAGAGTGCGGCACTCCATTTCCGCTCGGGGTTGATTATATAAACATTAATATATCCACGGTCATGGAACATTTATCGCTGTGTATAAAATTTTTATAAAAAATGCATAATTGTCGTTGTAAATATTTTCTCAATGTGATAGGGCTTCGCGGAGTGTCGGTGGTTGTTCAGAAGCAACCGATGAGACAGTTAAATGGGGTGATTTTCTTAATAAGGAGGGTGTCATATGAAAGGTAAGCAGTGGAAAAAAATTGGCATTATTATCTCATTTCTTGCCGTTGCCGCACTCGCGCTGAGCGGTTGCAGCGGCGGCAGCGACGGTGCCGCAGGCGCCACTGGCGCAACAGGCCCGGCAGGTCCCGTGACCCTTACCGAAGAATCCTGTAAGGTCTGCCACAACGCGAATGATGTGGCGAGTGTCGAGATAATGCACGGTTTTACCTTGGACACGGCGACTAATACGCGCACCAAACCAAGGTTGAATGAGAAAAACCTGACCGTATCGAATATTGTCGTGTCGGCAACTGCCACCGGTGAACCAATGGTTACGTTCACTGTTAAAAATGGTACGGCCGCATACGCGATCACGAAAGGCACGGGGACCGCGGGTGGCGATGTGGCGTTTTATATTGCCGATCAGGTCCCCGCCAACACCGGAACGAACACGTATGGTAGCCCCTACTTTCAGACCTGGGCCTATGAATCTTTTCAACCCAATTTTACTGACTTAGGTAGCGGCAATTATAGCTTCACATTCCCGAAAGTCTTCGGGGTCAAATCTACATCACTTACAGGAGTCCCATCAGCAACTAATCCACGAACTAATCCATCTGTTAACACTGACTATAATTCTGCTCACCCCCAGCGCTTGTATATACGGGTAACCAGCACTGTAGCAGGCGTTGGCAACGCTGCCGGTATCCTTGATTTTAACGTTCCTGCGCCGGGCGCTACTGCTGTGGCACTTGCAAACCCCCAAAATCAGTATGTTACCATCGAGGCCTGTCAGAAATGTCACGGCCCGCAATTGAATGGAGCAGCCCACGGCAGCAGCTACCGGGATACCCTGGCTTGCGTAATGTGCCACTCCCCGTTGTCAGGCACCGCAGCAAAGGCTGTCTACCTGCCTAAATTCATTCACGAGATTCATGCCGCAATCGACGTCCCCGAGTTCCCGACCCGGATCCTGGGCGCCGGCTATAAGGATGTCACCTATCCTCAGCCGATCAATGACTGCGTCGTCTGTCATACCGCCAGCGGCAAGACTCTGGGCGCCGGCGACAAGATCGACAACTGGAAGAACAATCCGACTGCCGAGATCTGCGGCAGCTGCCACGAAGGCTTCCCTACAGGCCACCCCGGCGGTGATTCGCCCGCGTGTACTGTCTGTCACCCGGCTACCGGGACTGGGTTTGGTAAGAGCGTTACCGAAGCACATGCGGTCACACACGCCGCCAAGGATGTACCGGAGTACGTCGCTACGATGACCATCACCGCTCCGGCAAACGGCACGCACTATGTAACCGGCGAAGCCCCGACGGTCACCGTGACCTTGAAGGACAAGGCAACCAGCGTGGCTGTCCCCGGCACACTGTACACCGCTGCGAAGCATGCGGCCGGGACCTTTGTCGCTGGTAGCCTCAGCAAGGCATCACTCTATGTCTACGGTCCCCGCGCCAATGCCAAACCGGTATTGACCAAGTCTGCAGCTACCCTTTCTGCCGCAGGTGTTCCGACCCAGGCCCAACCCTTGTTTGTGACCACCACGGATGCCCAGGTCCTCACCGATTCGACAGGCTTCAAGTACAAGCTGACGGCAATCCCTGCCGGCATGACGAGCGGTACCTACATGGTTCGGTTCATCGCCGCGAATTACGGCTATAAAGCCGATACTGACTACAAGATTGATTCAACCGCATTTAAGACCATCCAGATCGGCACGGCCACGGCGGAGCAAAAACTTTCCGGCAATGCCTGTGTGGATTGCCACGGCACCGGAACCTTGGAAGCCCATAACGCCCGCCACTCCGTCGTCTTTGACACGGATGAGTGTATCTCCTGCCATGATAAGTCGGGCAATCATGCGGATCCCATTGACAACCGGGTGCATGCCATCCATTCCGCTTCCATGAAAGGCGATCTGCTGGATATCGATTGGACGGCAATCACCTACCCGCAGGGTATGCCATCCGGCAGAGACGCAACAACAGGTCTTGTGACGGCAACAGGAGCACCACGCTGCATCACCTGCCACACCTCGACCAGCACCGCGTTTAAGGCCGCCGGTGTGTCTGAAAGAGCCTGTATCGGCTGTCATGCAGATAAACCGGGTGCAATTGACCACTTCTTGCAGAATGGTGGAAAATAGTAATCGGGTTCAAATTTCGTGCATGTGAGCGGGCCGCAAGGCCCGCTCAGCTTACATTCTTTCAACCCCCGCCTTTCCATGAGGCGGATCCATAAACCAAGGCGGACTCTTCGGGGTCCGCCTTTTTCTTACGCTGTCCCGCAGAAACGTCCGTTAGTGTACGGTTGGTTCCGTAAAGTAAAAATAGATTTCTCTTTGCAAGTAAGGCCGGCTTGCTTATAATACCGTCCCGGAAGGCGTTATGATCATTGCAGACCGGCCTGATAGAATACCGCCGCCAACAATAGCCACAAACGGCCGATCAGGCGCCGCAATTCTGCATAGGGAAGGTGAGTGGTAGTTCGATAGGAGGACGTATATGCTTAAATCATTGACCGCCCGGGCCATCATTCCAGTCACGGTGTCTGTGACGGGCTTCGTCATCGTCTGCTGCATTCTTCTGTATGCGATCATGAAGACGGATATGACGAACGACGTGATACGGTATGAAACCAACCAGGCGAGCACTATCATCAAGTCGACCCGGTACGCGATGCTGCATGACGACCGGGAATCCCTGGGCAACATCATCGATAACATCGGAACCCAGGAGAGTGTCGAACATGTGCGGATCTTCAACAAGAAGGGGCTCATCATGTTTTCCAGTGACCACGGTGAAACGGGGAGGCTCCTGGACAAAAACGCCGCGGGCTGCATCGAATGCCACAGCGGCCCCGTCCCCGCCGCCAGCCTGGGTGACATGAAGCAGGCTCGCCGCTTTGTCAACGACAAGGGGAGGGATGTCATCGCCATTACCGCCCCCATCTACAATGAACCGAGCTGCTACCAAGCTGCCTGTCACGTCCATACGGCGGAACAGAAGATCCTGGGCACCCTGGATATCGGCCTGTCCGCCGCGCCCCTGGTCAACAATCTTGCGGTCATGAGAAGCCGAATGATCATCTTCAGCATCATGGTTCTTCTGGTAACGGTCGGGGGCGTGGCTGCCCTTCTCAGGCGATACGTCTTCATCCCGTTGAATTCACTTGTCGAATTCACCGAAAAGACCATTCAGGGGATTGATCAGGAGATCCCTCGCGGGGGGACGGAAATTGAAAAACTATCCGGCAATATCAGGAGTATTGTCAGGGAATTGAACGGCATCCGGCGGGACACGGCAAAATGGAAAAAAGGGGAGTAACTCGCCTGGGAGACGAAAAGGAAACACCGGACTTCAGCCAAAATCCCGAACCGAATCCGGAAGGAAACGCTGGACAACATCCGTCATATGCACAAAACGATGACGGCAGAGCTTCTGGCCACGGCTCTCTTCCTTCTTCTGAGCATGGCGGCGCTGAACGATTTTTCTTTTTTTCCCTCTCTGCCTGATCACATCCGCACGATTCTGGGAACCCCCCCTTCCGTAAACATGATCAGTGCCGTACTTCTGCTGTACATATTTTCCGCCATCATCCTTATCCTGTCGCGGATGATGAGCGGGTCAGGCAGGTACAGCGGCATCGGCCACGTGGGTTATCTCGCCGGCTTCTATTTTTTCTACCATTTTTCCGGCAAACTCCCGGAGAACTTCTGGGCCGTGTTTGCGGCAGGGGCGACCATCTTTGGGCTGGAGAACTATCACCTGTGGATATACTGCTCGGAAGAGATCGCGAGGGAACGGGAAATGTTGACGCTCCTCAACGAAAGAGCGGCCAGGCAGGAGAAAGGCGACAGGGATGGCTGAGAAAGCGGGCCTCCTTCTCCCCCGCATGCTGACCGATGGAGTGGACTCTATTTGAGCAGGATCTCGACCTTGGCCCGCGCATTGAGCTCCTGAAGCAACGCATCCTTGGTTATGCCCTTCTCTTGCGTGCCTTTGGCGAGAAGCTTGCTGATTAAAAGATCCCTTTCGAGCCGTTTTTCAAAGCTGGGCATGCTCATGTTGTGACTTTTCAGAAACGCCTCGAAATCCTTATCGGATAGATTCATCCCTTTCTTTATCGCACTGATCCGGTCGGCGATATCCTGGGGGGAGACGGTGATCTTGTCTTTGATCGCCTCGGTCATCAGTATTTTCTCCTGAATCATTGTATCCAGGATCTGCATTCTCATACCCGCCAAGGCCTTTTTCCCCTCGGGGCTGGAAAAATCCATCTTGCCCCCCTGCCCGGACATTTTCTTATAGACCTCAACTTTCTGGTCCACATCTGCCGTGGATATCTTTTCACCGTTAACAATGGCTGCCGTCGAACCGCCCTTGAGGGGATTGGGGAGAAGGCCGGTGAACATCAGCAGGGCCGCGCCTCCCACCACAACCAGAAAAATGGCGAGGATGGCATAGATTTTCTTCCCGCTCTGCTGCGGCTCTTCCTGGGGGGCGCTCTTCTCCTGATCGATTACTTCCTTGCCGCATTCTCCGCAGACCGCCACGCCGTTTCCCAGGGGGCTGCCGCAGTGGAGACATTCCATTTTTTCCATTTTTTTACCTCATGATTTCGTTATAAAACTCCTGCGCTTTATGCCACATGAGGGACATAAAGTAAAGGGTAAAAAAACTGGCGTTGAGGCTCGGCCCAACGCCAGTTGGTGTTCGGAAACCCGGTAAAATATTACTTCTTGTGGCACTTGGCGCAATCGGCTTCAACCGTTGTTCCAAAGGCCTTCTTACCGTCGTGGCAGACTGCGCAATACTTGGCCGCGCTATGGTCAGCCTTGGTAATCTTCACTTCTTTCTTCATCGTGAAGATTTTCGGTTTCGAGTGGCAGTCCGTGCACTTTGTCTTATGCGTATTGACGTGCGATTCATGGCTGAAGAGGACCGCTCCCTGGGTCTTGGATTCATATTTGATATCCCCCCCGCCGACTTTCTTTTGGGCGAAGGCCATGTTCAGGGTCGCAAAACATATGATGCAGATGCTGACGAGTAAAATTCTCCAGAATTTGTTGCCCACTGTCTCACCTCCTTTCCGTAAATTTCCGTTTATTTTCCCTTGGCCGATACATTGCCAATAATATGTGAGTATATTTCAAGAAGAGTTTATTTTCAAGGGAAAGATTCATCTCCCCCTTTTGTCGTTGACAAATGGGGGCGGTTTTCTTTACTCTTCTTACAGATGGTGCGGAAGGCGTGCAGGGCAGAATGCCGGAGCAATGTGAAGGCAAACAATACAGTTCTGAAGGATGAAAGGAGACATTTCCATGATCAGTAAAAAGATGTTTGACGCGATTAATGATCAGGTTAAACTTGAACTGGAATCCGCCTATATCTATCTGTCGATGGTGGGTTATTTCCACGCCAGGAATCTGGACGGGATGGCCCATTGGCTGCGTGTCCAGGTCCACGAGGAGACGATCCACGCAATGAAGTTCTTCGATCACCTGACCAGCCGGGGGGCTTCCGTGCTCCTCCAGGACCTCAAGCAGCTCAAAACGAGCTGGAAGAACCCGCTGGAGCCCTGGAAGGATGCCTATGCCCACGAGCAGTTCATCACGGGCAAGATCCACTCCCTGATCAAGATTGCCCGGAAGGAGAACGACTACACGGCGGAGCCCCTGCTGAACTGGTTTCTCAATGAGCAGATCGAGGAGGAGAGCAATACGGACAAGATCAGCCGCCAGATGGAGATGATCGGTAACAGCAAGGAGGGGCTTTTCATGCTCGACCGCGAGTTGGCGACCCGGGTCTACCCGGCGGGTTCCCCCTTCGACCCGCTGGCCTACAATCTTGCCCCGTAGCTAAAGAGGGAAAATGGCTTCCACAAATGAGGAGGGGGAACCGTGACCGAAGAGCTCACCCAAGATGCACTGAAAGAGTTTTTCCGGCGGGATCTCTTTGCGAGGTTTGTCGGCATCGAACTGCTCGATGCGGGTGAAGGCCGGGCCAGGGCCCGCCTCGAGCTTAAAGATCATCACCGAAACGGCCTCGGCCTCGTCCATGGCGGCGCGATCTTCGCCTTGGCGGATCTGGCCTTCGCGGCGGCCGTCAATTCTCGGGGGCGGGCCGCCGTGGCGATCCACTGTTCGATCTCATACCTCAAGGCGACCGAGGGGGAAGTCCTCTTCGCAGAGGCCGAGGAGGTATCCTGCGGGCCGAAGATCGCCGCCTACGCCATCCGGATCACCGATTCCGCAGGGAATCTTATCGCCCTCTTCGAGGGGATGGCCTATCGGAAGAAGGAGCACGCGACGCACCGGTAACGGCCCCTCGCTTGCGTTTCTCATCCCCGATCGCCGCATGGGACCTCCCGGCAAGGAGCGGCCGGCGGATGCCTCTTCTCACGGGGGGATGTCTTCCGTGTGGGGAGGCGCCGCCGGGATCGCGCGGTCAGAGCGGCAGGATAGCCCCGGTCTCGACGCGGTCCCTGAGCGCAGCTTCGACCCGCGGCCGAAGGTGAGGCTCAAACCGGAGGCAGACGCCGCAGTCCGAGCTCAGGTGGCGGGGGACCGGGATCAGCTTGCAGGGGATTCCCGCCTCCTTCAGAAGCTTCTCCGCCCGGAGGGCATGCTGAACCGACAAAAACAGGATCACCTCCCAGGAGATTTCTTCGTTCATGGGATGACCAGTTTTCCCGCGCCGGTCATCGCGGAGGCGATGTCGTACATATTGGAAACGACGCCGGCGCCGAGTTGTTCCCTTGAGATCGAAGTAATTCACGCAGGTTCCGCAGACGAAGAGCTCCACCCCTGCCGCTTCGAGCTCCTTGAGATCGTCGATGACCGCCGATTCCCGGCCGGCGAGACGGACCCCGGTGTTGTACAGGATGATCGTCCCCGGCCGCGGTTCGAGCGTAAGGAGGGTGTGGACGAAGCTCCGCATGAGGACCCCTCCCAGCTCGTCATTCCCCCTTCCCATGCGGTCCGAAGAAAGAACGATGACCAGGGGAGCGCCCTTGCCCTCTTGTGCCGTCCCGCAGACGATTCCGATGTCGGTTCCTTCGTACGGCGGCGTCTCCCCGCTGCGGGTAAGGCGGATGCGGAAGGCGCCGTCGGTATCCCGCACCACGGCGATTGCGCATCCCATCTTGTTGGCCAGACGGCGGATGTTCTCCACCGCCTCGTCGTTGTCGACGATTACGACAACCTCCTTCGCCCCGTCCAGAGCCTTTTTCGCCAGGATGACGGGCTCGGGGCAGGCAAGCCCCCGGGTGTCGACGATTCTTTCCATGCCATGCCTCCTTGTGACGATGCCTGGGAACCATACAACCCAGGGGGTACGTTCCTATTTCCCGCGGGCGAGATCGCGGATCGCCTCCAGGGCGGCGTCGATCTCCGCCTCCGTATTGAAAAAGCCGAAGCCGAACCGGACAGTCCCCTGGGGAAAGGTCCCGATCGTCCGATGGGCGGCGGGGGCGCAGTGGAGCCCCGGCCGCGACATGATGGCGAAACGTTCGTCGAGCTCCAGGGCGGCTTCCGACGGCATCAGGCCGGCAATATTGAACGAGACGACCGCGATACGGCGCGACCGGATCGACCGGGCCGGTGAGGGTGACCCCGGGGATCTCCCGAAGGCCGCCGATGAACCGCCCCGTCAGAAGCTCCTCATGGGCGCGGATCGCATCGACGCCGCGGGCGAGGATCCAGGAGACGCCGGCGCCGAGGCCGGCCAGGCCGATGGTGTTGGGCGTCCCCGCTTCGAACTTGTCGGGGAGAAATGCGGGCTGCTCCTCGAATTCGGAGCGGCTCCCCGTTCCTCCCGTCATGAGAGGTCGGATCTGCGCCTCCATCCCTTTTCGGATGTAGAGCCCGCCCGTTCCCGGGGGGCCGAAAAGGGCTTTATGGCCCGTGAAGGCCAGAAGATCGATCCCCATCTCTTCGACGGCAATCGGCAGTGCCCCCGCCGTCTGCGCCGCATCGACGATGAAGATGAGACCGTGTTCGCGGGAGATCCGGCCTGTCTCGCCGATGGGGAGGATCGTCCCCGTCACGTTCGAGGCGTGGGTGAGGATGATTGCCCTGGTGTTCGGTCGGATCGCCGGCGGGATATCTCGCCGGGTCAAGCTCGCCCCGGATGGAGCAGGGGATGACCGATACCGCCAGCCCCTCCGCCTCCAGCGCCCTGAGCGGCCGCATGACCGAGTTGTGTTCCATGGACGACGTGATGACATGGTCGCCCGGCTTCAAGAGACCCCGGAAGGCGATGTTCAGCGCCTCCGTGGCGTTCTTCGTGAAGACGATCCGGAAGGGATCGTCCGCGCCGAGGAGTTTTGCCACCGCCTCGCGCGCCTCCAGGATGATCCGGCCCGCCTCGAGGGAGAGCCGGTGCGCGGAGCGGCCGGGAGAGCCGCCGATCTCGCGGAGGTAGCGGTCCATCGCGGCCGGCGTCACCTCCGGTTTCGGCCAGGAGGTCGCGGCGTTGTCGAAATACAGGAGGTCCATTTCATCTTTCCTTTAGGCCCGGCGGGCGGAATCGCGTCGGACAACTGAATAAACAAAATGTATAGGAGAATCGGGGAGATGTCAAATAGCGTCTGTCTATGGGTTCCCCGTGGTTATGCAGGGAAGGCATACTACTCAGCCAACAGCGTTCCCCAGTTCCCCCGGAGGGTCTCGTGCCGGAGGGACTCATTCAGAAGTTCGCAGAACTCCCGGCGGGGGATGGGCCGGGCGCCGAGGCTTGCGAGGTGGGGGGTCTCGACCTGGCAGTCGATGAGGTCGAAATCGAGCTGACGGAGTCGGGTGATAAGGGTGATGAGGGCCGCTTTGGAGGCGTTTGCGATCGTCGAGAACATCGATTCGCCGAAGAAGGCGCGCCCGAGGGAGACGCCGTAGAGGCCGCCGGCGAGCGTCTCTCCGCGCCAGACCTCCACGGAGTGGGCATAACCGAGATCGTGGAGGGCCGAGTACGCGTCCTGCATCTCTTCGGTGATCCAGGTGCCGTCCTGGCCCGGGCGGGGCTTCTGGCAAGCGGCGATCACCCCCCGGAAGTCCTGATCGAAGGTGATCCGGACAAGCCCCTTTTTGAGGAACTGCCGCATGCTCCGCGAGACGCGAAGCTCGCCGGGGAGCAGGACGAAGCGCGGATCCGGCGCCCACCAGAGGATCGGTTCCCCCTCGGCGTACCAGGGGAAGATCCCCTCCCGGTAGGCGGCCAGGAGCCGTTCCGGGGAGAGGTCTCCGCCCACGGCCAGAAGGCCGCTCTTCACGGCGCGGTCGACCGGGGGAAAGAGGATCTCGTCAGGGAGTCGATAAACCGGCATGGGTGACCCGGATGACCACATCCTCGTTTTCGATGTCGGCCACGGCTTCGCCGCCCTCCCGGAGGCCTCCGAAGAGGACTTCATCCACGAAGAACCGTTTGATCTTGTCCTGGATCAGGCGGGAGATCTCCCGGGCGCCGAATTCGGGGGAGTACCCCTTCCGGACGAGCCAATCGCAGCAGCGCTCTGTCAGCGTGAGATCCACCTTCTTCTCGGCGAGCTGTGCGGCGAACTCGGCGACGGCCTTCTTCACGATCTTCAGAATCACCGGGTCGGTGAGGCTGAGGAAGTTCACGACCCCGTCCAGACGGTTCCTGAACTCGGGAGAGAAGGTCTTCTCCAGGGCCTTGAAGACGGCGTCCCGGTTGATGGGCAGCCCCTCGAAGCCGATGGTCTGCCGGCCGATCTCCCGGGCGCCGGCGTTCGAGGTCATCAGCAGGATAACGTTGCGGAAGTCCGCCTTCTTGCCGCTGTTGTCCGTGAGTGTCGCGTAGTCCATGACCTGCAGGAGCGTGTTGAAGATGTCGGCATGGGCCTTCTCGATCTCGTCCAGAAGGAGAACGGCGTGCGGGTTCTTCCGGATCGCCTCGGTGAGGAGGCCGCCCTCCTCGTAGCCGATGTAGCCCGGAGGCGCCCCGACGAACTTGGCGACGGTGTGCTTCTCCTGGTACTCGCTCATGTCGTACCGCAGGAGCGGCACCCCGAGCGTCGCGGCAAGCTGGCGGGCGAGTTCGGTTTTTCCCACCCCTGTGGGTCCAACGAAGAGGAGGGAGGCGATGGGCTTGTCCGGTTCGCGGAAGCCGGCGCGGGAGCGCTTGACCGCCTCCACGACCCTTTCTACGGCCTCGTCCTGGCCGAAGATCCGAGACTTCAATTCCGTCTCCATATCCTTGAGTTTTTCGATCTCCGAGGAAGAGATGCTCTTCTCCGGAATCCGGGCGATCCGGGCGACGATGGTTTCGATCTGTTGCGGTCCGATCGCCACGGGCTCCAGGGCGTCATCGCAGCGGTTCATGGAGACAAAGGCGCCGGCCTCGTCGAGGACGTCAATCGCCTTGTCGGGGAGGCGGCGGTCGCTGATATAGCGGTACGAAAGCTCGGCGGCCGCCCGGAGCCCTTCCTCGGTGTAGGAAACCTGATGGTATGTCTCATACCGTTCGCGAATCCCCTGGAGGATCCGGAAGGTCTCCTCGACGGAGGGCTCGGCGACCTCGATCTTCTGAAAACGTCGGGAGAAGGCGCCGTCCTTCTCGAAATACTTCCGGTATTCGTCGTAGGTGGTCGATCCGATGCAGCGGAGCTTTCCGGAGACAAGGGCCGGCTTGAGGATGTTCCCGGCATCCATCGATCCGCCGGATACGGCCCCGGCACCGACCACATTGTGGATCTCGTCGATAAAGAGGATTACCTTCTGCTGCTTCTGGAGCTCGGTGATGATCCGTTTGAGCCGCTCCTCGAAGTCGCCGCGGAAGCGGGTTCCGGCCAGGACAGCCCCCATGTCCAGCGAGAAGATCCGGGACCCTTTGAGAAGCGTCGGAACCTTTCCGGCGGCGATGAGCTGGGCAAGCCCCTCGGTGATTGCGGTCTTTCCCACGCCCGGCTCGCCGACGTGGACCGGGTTATTCTTGAATCGGCGGCAGAGGACCTGGATTGTCCGCTCAAGGACATCCTCCCGGCCGATCAGGGGATCCATCTCGCCGCTTTTCGCCCGCGCGACCAATTCCGTCGTGTAGTTCCGGAGAAACTTGTTCTGGTCCTCTTTCGTCTCCCGGACCGTTTCCCCCTCTCCGTCGCGGTGCCCCGGGTGACGCTGTCCGGCTGCGTCGCCGGTAAGGACCGAGACGCCGTGGGAGATGTAGTTGAGAAGCGCCAGACGGCTGATTCCTTCCCTCTGGAGGTAGAACGAAGCGTGGGATTCCTTCTCATCGAGGATCGAGACGAGGACATCCCCCAGATCCAGGATCTCTTTTTGGGCGGAGGAGGTATGCCAGGCGGCCCGTTCGAGAATGCTCTGGAAGCCGAGGGATTGAAGGGCCCGCGTTGCCGTAGCGACCGTGTCCGTTTCTTCGAGGTGCTTTTCAAGGGCTTTTTTCAGCCGGACGGGATCGCCGCCGCAGTTCAGGATCAGGTCCTTCCCTTCATCGAAGAAGAGGCAGGCATAGAGGAGGTGTTCCGGCGTGATGAACTCGTGCCGCCGGACGTTGGCCTCGGCATATGCCGCCATGATAATTCGGTTCAAATTTTCACTGATCTTCATGATTTTTTCTCTTTTCAGGGCCGCTCAGGCTTCTTCCAGGGAGCATTTCAACGGAAACTCCCGCGTTTTTGCCATGTGGTGGACCTGGGCGACCTTTGTGGCCGCGATGTCGTACGTATAGACCCCACAGATCCCTTTTCCTTTTTTATGGACATCCAGCATAATCTTCGTTGCCTCCGCCGCCGGTTTGTGGAATACGGCGACGAGGACCTCGATCACGAAGTCCATGGTCGTATAATCGTCATTGTGCAGGATGACCCGGTACTGCTTCGGCTCCCGGATCTCCTGGTCGGTTTTTACATCACCTTCCGGCTGCATGCCCGGCTCGTGAATCATGCACATCCCCTTCTTAAACCCTTTGTCTTTTTCCGGTCTGCATGCATTACCGTTGTCCATAATATAAACACATGGAGGGGGGCGTGTCAATGAGAAGCACCGAGCCCGACATCAGATCCGATTTATCTTGACAAACAGGTGTCGAGAATCTACCATCTCCCGCTCGCAATAGTGGCGGGTTTTTCATGAGGCAAGGTCGTTAAAAACTATGGAGGGGATTATGAGAAAGCATTGCACGGTTTCGTGGTATGCGTTGTGTAACACAGTTGTGGTCGTTGGCTTGTTCACGCTGGCGCTCACCTTATTTGCCTTACCGGGGACGATGACCGCGGAGGCGGCTGAAGGTCCCAAGGGTCCGGTCGAGATCACGGTCGGAACGGGCGCGGGGGGTACGCCGGACGTCATCATGCGCCGCGTTGCCAAGATCCTCGGTGAGGAAAAACTCGTCGAACAGCCGATCGTCATCCAGAACCGGACCGGCGGATCCTGGATGGTCGCCGTCAACTGGGTGCTGGGAAAGAAGGGGGGCTATGACACGCTGATGGGGATTGCGCAGCCGGTCCTCACGACCCCGATCGTTCAGGGGCTGAAGAATGCCTATGACCAGCTCGTCCCGATCGCGATGTTCGTTCAGGGAGACCTGATTCTGGTAGCCCAGCCCGATTCGCCTTTCAAGTCGTTGACGGACTTCGTCAATGCGGCCAAGAAGACCCCGCGCGGCCTGAAGTTTTCGGGATCGCAGACGGGGAGCACCGATCACATGGTCGTGGGCCTGCTCGAGAAGGCCGCGGGCGTGAAATTCAACTACATCCCCTACGACAGCGGCAGTGCGGCAACCGCGGCGTTTTTGGGGAAGAACGTAGACGGGCTCGTGCTCGCGCTGGATGAGGCGGTGCCTCTTATCCAGAGCGGCAAGGTGAAGCCGCTCGCCGTCCTGACGGAGAAGCGCCGCGCGAACAAGGAGCTGAAGGACTTCCCCACGGCGAAGGAGCAGGGAATAGACCTGGTATGGGGGCAGTTCTGGGGGTTGGCCGGCGCTCCGGGGATGGACCCCGCGTTGGTGAAATGGTGGAACGATCGGCTGCAGAAGATGACCGCCACCAAGCCCTGGAAGGACGCGATCGATGCAAGCTTCCAGCGCAGCGATTTCATCGATTACACAAAGGCGCCGGCGTACATGGAGGGCCAGTACAAGCAATACCTGCAAGTCCTTCGTGATCTCGGCCTGGCCAAGCAGTGACGTGAAGGGGGTTGGCGGCGATGAGGATGATTGATGTCGCGCCTGCGGCGGTCATGCTGGGGCTCTCGGCTGTCGTCTTGGCGGGAACACGGGAGTTGCCCTATTGGACCGATTTTACACCCGGGCCGGCCTTTCTGCCGAGGTGGATCGCCGGCGCGGGTGTCCTTCTTTCCGTGATATTGCTGCTTCAGGCCTGGCGCGCAGGCGGCGCCGCCAAGCCTGAGTGGCCCGAAAGGGCCGGCGCAATCCGCGTCTTTTTGACCACGGGAGGACTCATCCTCTGCGTCCCGCTGGCGCCCTACCTCGGGTTTGTCGCCACTGCGGTCGTTTTCATGGTGGGGATGATGATGGGGATCCTGCGGCGAAGACTCCTCCCGAGCCTCATCACGGCTGTGGGCACGGGCGGGCTCATCTACGTCGTTTTTGTATGGTGGCTCAAGGTGGCCCTGCCTGCCGGGCCGCTGGGCATCTGAACCCTTCAGGGAGTCGATTCCATGGAAACGCTTAGTCTGCTCGGACACGGTTTCTCGACGGCTCTCACGCCGGGGAACTTGCTCGCGACGTTCATCGGGTGTCTCCTCGGGCAGTTCATCGGGATATTGCCCGGCATCGGTCCGGCGGCCGGCATCGCCCTGCTGCTGCCGATCACCTTCGGCGTCAAGGCGACCACCGCGCTCATGATGCTCACGGGGATCATGTACGGCGCTATGTACGGCGGGACGCTGACGTCCGTCCTGATCAACGTCCCCGGTGAGGCCGCCAGCGTCATGACGGCGGTCGACGGCTATCAACTGGCCAAGCAGGGGCGGGCCGGCGCCGCCCTGAGCGTCGCGGCGATCGGCTCGTTTCTCGCCGGGATCGGGGCGGTGCTGCTCCTCGCCTTTCTCTGTCCGGTCCTCGGCGGCTTCGCGCTGAAATTCAACGCCCCCGAATTCTTCCTCCTGGCGACGCTGGGGCTCACGATGACGGCGAGCCTGGGGAGCGGCTCGGCCGTGAAAGCGCTCCTGATGGCGGTCTTCGGCCTGATGATCGCCCTGGTCGGGACCGACCCCATGGCGGGCACCGTCCGTCTCACGTTCGGCGAGATAGAGCTGATGGACGGCATCGACTTTATCCCGGTCGCCGTCGGGATCTTCGGGATCGGTGAGGTGCTCTCCTCCCTTGAGGCCTCGCAGGCAAACGTCGTTCCGATCAGGACAAAACTGAAAGACCTGTGGCTCACGGCCAGGGACTGGGCCGACTGCCGGATGGCGATCCTCCGGGGAGGCGTCGTGGGGTTCCTTGTCGGCCTCATGCCGGGTGTCGGACCCGTCGTAGCGTCGATGCTCGCCTATGTGATCGAACGGCGTGCCAGCAAGCATCCGGAGCGATTCGGGAGGGGTGCGCTCGATGCGGTCGCGGCGGCCGAGTCGGCGAATAACTCCGCGGTGCACGGCGCCATGGTCCCGATGCTCTCCCTCGGCATTCCTGCGTCGCCGGCCACGGCGGTCCTCCTGGCCGCGCTCATCCTGTTGGGGATCCGCCCGGGACCGATGCTGATGACGCAGCAGGCGGATCTCGTCTGGGGGCTCATCGCCAGCATGCTCATCGGGAACGTGATGCTCATCTTCATGAACCTGCCGTTCGCTCCGGCGTTCGCGGCGGTCCTCAGGGTCCCGTACGATTACCTGGCGCCCGGGATCCTCGTCGTTTCGCTGGTCGGCGCCTTCGCGACGACGCTGAGCCTCTTCAACGTGGGGATCACGATCTTCTTCGGGGTGATCGGATATCTCATGATGAAATTCAACCTCCCCCGCGCGCCGATCGTCTTGGCGATCGTCCTGGCGCCGATGATGGAGAGCGCACTGAGGCAGTCGCTCATGCTGTCGTCGGGGAGCCCGATGATCTTTCTTGAGCGCCCGATCGCGGCCGTTCTGCTTGTCCTGGTTTTGGTGTCGCTCTCCCTGCCGGTTTTCCGCCGTAAGAAAGCGGAGGCCGAGGAGAAGGACCTCGAGGGTGAGATCTGATGGCGTAATGCCCCCGTCGCTTGCCGAACGGGGATAACTTTTTTCCATGATTGAGGTACGAAAACCGATGAGCCCGCAAAAAACGATAGACATCCATGCCCACATCCTTCCGGAGGAGACGATGCGGCAGCTCCAGAAGACGGCGCCGTCGCTGGGTCTCCGGCTCACGAGCATCGACGAGGGATCCGCCGTCCTGGAGATAGCCGGGGTCACCCAGAAACCATTCCCGCGCGAGGCCTGGGACCTGGAGTGGCGCCTGCGCGACATGGACCGCTCCGGGGTGGACATCCAGCTCCTGTCGAACACCCCCCAGACGTTTCTCTATGACCAGGAGGCCGCCCTCGGCGCGGCGTGCGCCGCGCATCCAGAACGATCAGATCGCCGCGCTCGTGAGGAAATATCCGGAGCGGTTCCGGGGGCTGGCCACGCTTCCGATGCAGGCGCCGGAGCTGGCCGCACGGGAGCTTCGGCGGGCGATGGGTTCCCTCGGACTTCTGGGATTCCATCTCGCGTCCAACATCCAGGGGCGGAACCTCGACGACCCGAATCTGGCGCCGGTCTGGGAAGCCGCTCAGGAATCGGGCGCTTTCATCCTCGTGCATCCCTTCAAGATCGCCGCGGGAGACCGCCTCAAATCCTACTATCTGAAGAACCTGATCGGGAATCCGCTCGATACGACGATCGCGGCGGCCTCCCTCATCTTCGGCGGCGTCATCGAGCGGTATCCGGCGATCCGGTTTTGTTTCGCGCACGGCGGCGGTTTCCTCCCCTACCAGGCGGGCCGTTTCATCCACGGCTGGAACGTACGCCCCGAACCGAAGCAGTTCCTCGCACGGGGGCCCGCCGAATCGCTCGGGCGGATCTACTACGACACGATCCTGCACTCCGATGCGACGCTGCAGTTCCTCATCGGCTCCGTCGGCGCCGCCCGGGTGATGCTCGGGAGCGATTATCCGTTCGACATGGGTTACTACGAAGGCGTCCGGCAGGTCCGCTCCCTGCCGATCCCGGAAAGCGAGCAGGAGCTCATCCTGGGCGAAACGGCCAGGGCCCTGCTGGGGATGGCGTCTTAATTTCAGATAAAAAACGAAGGAGAAATGGCATGGCAGCAGAAACACACGGACAGGTTTTTCCGGCAAAGCGGCTGGAGGCCTTCGGCGCCGGCGCCCTGGCGGCACTGGGGCTTCCGGAGGACGATGCGGCGCTCTGCGCCGCCCGGATGATCGACGCGGACCTCCGCGGCGTGGATACGCACGGCATCTTCCGCCTGCCCCACTACAGCCAGAGGATCCGGCTGGGCGGGATC
Organism: uncultured delta proteobacterium; assembly: GCA_963817385.1. Classification (GTDB taxonomy): domain Bacteria; phylum Desulfobacterota; class Syntrophia; order Syntrophales; family UBA5619; genus JAKAFS01. Next base: position 76,102 of record CAWFOM010000002.1, on the reverse strand, counting down.
AACCTGCATCCGAAGGTGCATACCGTCCGGGAGAACGCGGTGACGGCTCTGGTCGACGGGGATAACGGCATGGGCCACGTCGTGATGAATTTCGCGACCGACCTCGCGATCCGGAAGGCCGCGGAATCAGGTCTGGCATGGGTCGGCACCTGCAACGGCAATCACGCCGGGGCGGGGGCCGTCTACTCCTCGATGCCGCTGGCCCACGACATGGTCGGCATGTACATGACCGTGGCGAACGCCAACCATATGGCCCCGTGGGGCGGGATCGAGCTGATCCTCGGCACCAATCCCATCTCCGTCGCCATCCCGGCCGGTGAAGAGCCCCCCATCGTCCTGGACATCGCGACAACGATGACCTCCTACGGCAAGGTGAAACTGGCGGCCCAGAAAGGGGAGTCGATTCCGGTCGGGTGGATGATCGACAAGCAGGGACAGCCGCTCACCGATCCCAAGCGTTCATCGGAGGGCTTCCTCGTGCCGATCGGGGGGTACAAGGGGTACGGGCTGAACGTGGTCATCGGCATGCTGGCCGGCGTGCTCAACGGGGCGGCCTTCGGCAGGAACGTCGTCGACTTCAACCGGGACCCCGCGGCGATAAACAACAGCGGCCACATGATCATGGCCATGCGGGTGGACAACTTCCAGCCCGTCGAGGCGTTCAAGGGGGAGATGGACCGGGTGATCCGGGAGATCCGCGCGTCCAAACGCATGGAGGGGGTCGACCGCATCTGGCTGCCCGGGGAGATGGAGCATTACCGGATTCGCGAGCGACGGGAGCACGGTATCCCCCTTGCCGAAGCCGTTGTCGTTCAGCTCAGGAAGCTCGCCGTGGAATTGAATCTTCCGGATCGATTGGAGTAGCAGGCTTCAGTGCCGGGTGCGACTCCGGCCCCTGATCTTTTCCGCCATGGCGAGGACCGTGTTCGCGTAGATCGTGCTATGGTTGTAATCGAAGATGATGCGATGCTGGCCTTCGCGGTCCATCCCTTTGCGCCAGCCGTGCCCGCGGAGGTAATTGGCGATGCTGTGGAGGGCATCCGGCTTGGCAAAGGGATCGACGCGGCCGTTTTGATCCCCGTCTACGCCGAAGGAAAAGACGTTGGAGGGCATGAACTGGCAGAGCCCGATCGCCCCGTAGATCGATCCCCGGATGCCGAGCGGATCGATGCCGTCCCGGTCGGCCAAGAGGAGCAGAGCCTTGAGTTCGCCGTATGCCCAGTCCGCCTTTTCCCGGCAGCGGCGGCGGGCGAACTCCTCGTTTTCAGGGGTGATCAGGGCGGTTCCCAGGTAGGGGAAGAACGATTTCCAGGTCGGTGCAGCGGGCCATGCTGGCCAGGCGGTTGAAAACGCACCAGTTGCCGGTGTTCCTGCCGAGGTTGGTTTCGATGAAGAGGATTGAGACGATGATCTCTTCCGGGACGTCGTATTCGGCGGCGATCTGCCCCAGAATGAGCTTGTTTTCGACGATATATGAGTGAGCCTGGGAGATGGCCCAATAGGTCAGGTAGCCCCTGCGGACGGCCGCCTTCAGTGCAGCGGCCAGGGAATCCGTATTGGCAGCCCTGCTCCGGATCAGGGTCTTCAATTTCCCGGCCATCGCGTCCGGTTCAAAAAGGATCTCCGGACGGGCGAAAAGCGCTTCCACCGCCTGCCGGTCGAAGCCGTCGGCGGCCAGACGTTCGACAAGCGGTTGCCAATCTGCGGCTGGCGATCGGGCCGGGCTGATCAGGATCAACAGGAAGGCCCCGGCGATCCAGATCAGGAATCGGACTTTCCGAATGGGCCGGGTAATCTTCCCCGGGGGGACGGGCTTCTCTCGGCGGGTCATGGTGTCCCTCGGTTACCGTGGGCGTTTGTTACCGTACGATTGTGCTGTTAGCACGGTTTGCAGCGAGAAGTCCAGCGGGAGGGGGAGAGGAGTCGAAGATTCTCCGCAGCGTGCTTCAATCGGCTGCCCCGCGGATTGCGGGTTTATCGTGGGGACTGCGCCAGGTACCGTGGCAGATCGCCGACGATCTCGATGATCGGGCCATTGGCGATGAGCTGCTGGGTTCCGTTATCTGCGATATAGGATTCCTCGCCGATCGTCCAGGCGTAGAGCTTCTTTGCATCCTCGAGCACCGGCTTGTCGGGCACGCCGTAGACCCGATGCTGCATCGCCTCGTCGAAGACGCCGATGCAGCCGTGGGATGCCGGACGGCCGGGGAGGTCCCGCGCGTGGATCCAGTAGGAGACCTGCTCCTTGTCGATCAGGAAGCGGATGGCGTAATCCATCGGGTACTGGGAGTCCCCCGTGGCCGTCTTGTAGAGCGATGAGGTATGCCTCCGGTGGTACGCCTCCGCCCGGAAGATCCCGGTGGGCGCGAGATGTCCCTCGATTCCGGTCGCTGCCGGCATGGAGAAGGCGAGCCTGCCGTATTCGTACGCCCCGAGCCACTGCTCCGTGACGCTCAGGAGGATGTATTTCGCGTGGTTCCGCGCCGGTTCATAGTCGACGGGCAGCGGGGTGTAGTTCCGGATATCCTCCATCTTTTCCGGGACCTTGATCGTCATGCCGGGATAGACATGGCGGCGGTCGATCCGGTTGAAGCGGGCAACGAAAACCCAATCCTTTCCGAAGAGCCGCTCCAGGCTGTCCTGCGGCCGTACGAAGTGCGCCTTCCATTTGATGCGGGCGAGGCTGGGATATTCATAGCGGCTCAGGTCTTCCTTCCCGCGGTCCGCGGGGGAGGCGGCGGGGTCCGCGGTCGATTTCGGGTCGAACACCGCGGCGGTGAGGATGATGGCGGCCCCTACTATCAGAGTGATGATCCTGTGCAGCATAACCACCATTACCGGACGGCCTTCTGCCGTGGGAAAGTTCTGGTTCAGAGGGTCTTCACTAACATGATCGGGGAGGCTCTTCAAGTGGAATAAACGGAGAGAGTGCCCGGCTGACCCTTTACATGCCGGCCGGGACGTATTATGATTGCTCCCGTCAGGTGATCCGGGATGCGCTCGGCGCCCGCCTCGGGCGAGTGAGGATCCCTGCCGCAGGACGCCTGAGGGGATGACCCTTCGCCCGGGCGGATGAACCGGCGAAAGACGCCCGGGGCGATTTAGCGACAGGGGGCGCCGTCCCGAATCTAAACGGCAGGCCCCGCCGGCCGGCGGGTTCTCGGAGCGGAGTGGAACCGGATGATCACCGCAGTATTTCCCCAAAGCCACCATCCCGGGGTTGAACGGTTTTGGGAGGAACTCCTCCGGAATCCCCTTATCCGGAAGGCGGTTCTCCTTCACGCCGGAGCGCCGGAGCGCTGTCCGCCCCGGTGCGAGCCGATTGCCGTCGATTCTCCGGTCTCCGGCGCGACGTGGAACACCCTCCTGGCCGGCGCCGCCACCCGGTACCTCCTCCTCATCCCCGATACTGCCGGGCTCCATCTCGATCTCCGCGCGCCGGAACGGCTGATCGCGGCGGCGGAGGCGGCCGGGGCGGGGATGGTCTATGCGGACTATGCCGAGATCCGCGGGGAGATCCTCCGGGAGCATCCCGTCAACGACTACCAGGCGGGGAGTCTCCGCGACGGCTTCGATTTCGGTCCTGTCATCCTTCTCTCGACGGCCGCGGCGCGCAAGGCACTCAGGAAATACGGGGAGATTCCGGCCTTTCTCCGGGCGGGATGGTACGATCTTCGTCTCAAAATCTCCGCCGATCACGATCTCTTCCACCTTCCGGAGCGGCTTTCCGTCGTCCATGCGGCCCCGCCGTGCGCCGGGGAGGCGGTCAAGACCGGCAGGGCGCACTTCGCCTATTGCGATCCCGGCAACCGGCCCTTCCAGGAGGAGATGGAGGCCGCGGCGACGGCGCATCTCAAACGGATCGGCGCGTGGCTTGGGCCCCATTTCAGTGACGTTCCCCGCTCTGTCGATCGCTTTCCGGTGGAGGCGAGCGTCGTCATCCCCGTCCGAAACCGGGTCCGGACCGTAGCCGATGCCGTGAAAAGCGCCCTGGCGCAGAGGACCGATTTCCCCTTCAATGTGATCGTCGTGGACAACCATTCCGGCGACGGCACCACGCGGCGGCTCGCCGAGCTTGCCTGCCGCCATCCCGCCCTGAAACACCGTGTCCCCGAGAGGGGCGATCTGACGATCGGCGGCTGCTGGAACGAAGCGATCTTTTCCGATGACTGCGGCCGGTATGCCGTCCAGCTCGATTCGGACGACCTCTATCGCGGAGAGGAGGTCCTGCAGCGGCTGGTCGATCTCCTCCGCCGGGGCGACTGTGCGATGGCCGTCGGCGCCTACACCCTCGTCAACGAAGAATTGGAGGAGATCCCGCCGGGGCTCATTGATCACCGGGAATGGACCGATGCCAACGGGCGCAACAACGCCCTCAGGGTCAACGGCCTGGGTGCGCCCCGGGCCTTCGATACGGCGCTCCTGCGCCGGATCGGGTTTCCGAATGTCGGCTACGGCGAGGATTACGCGGTCGCGCTGCGTCTCTCCCGGGAGTATCGGATCGGCCGGATCTACGACAGCCTCTACTTCTGCCGCCGGTGGGAGGGGAATACCGATGCCTCCCTTTCCATCGAGCAGACGAACAGCCATGACCGCTACAAGGACCGGCTCAGGACGCTGGAGATCCGGGCGCGCCGGAAGATGAACGGGGTGAGGGCATGGAGATCCTGATCCGGCCATGGCGGAAAGAGGATTTCCCGACGGTGCGGCGGATCCTCTGGGAATCCTGGATGGGCGCTTACCGCTCCTTCATCCCCGGGGAGGACCTGCGGACGTACTTCGAGGCGACCTACCGGATCGACTCCCTTGAGCGCCTCTACGACAGTCCGCATATCGACGGTTTCATCGGCGAGGCGGACGGTGAGGCGGCGGGTTTCGCGAGGACGCAGTTTCACAAAAATGAAAACCGCCTCTACCTCGCCTCCCTCTACCTCCTGCCCTCCTTTCAGGGAAAGGGGATCGGCGGGAATCTTCTGCGGGCGGCCCAGGAGAAGGTCCTGGCCTGCGGCCTGATGGAGCTCTGGGTCGGGGTGATGGTTCAAAACGAGGCGGCCCGCGGCTTCTACGAAAGACGGGGATTTCGCTTCGTCCGGGAGGAGCCGTTTCGGATGGGGCGGACTACCGTCCCTCATCTGATCGGCGTCAAGGAGATCGCGAACCCCCTTCGGGACGAAGCCGTGCAGCGGAGGATCTCCGCTGTTTATCCGGGAGACGGCGATCCGCGCCCTCTCGCCGGGATGGCGGCCGGGCTCCTCGACGGGCAGAAGAGGGCGTGGCCGGGCCTGGCCGAGGGCTATGCCTCCCTGGAGGCTGTCCGGACGCATGAGATCAACGGCGGAAGCTGGCGGGTCAAGGTTCAGTTCAATCCGCGGCGGATCGCCAGCAGCGGCGCCCGGGTCGATCCCGAATTCGTCCGGCGGCGCCCCTGTTTCCTCTGCCCCGAACATCTCCCCCCGGAGCAGCGGGCGATCCTCTACCGGGACGCATATCTCATCCTGTGCAATCCCGCCCCGATTGTTCCGGGGCACTTGACCATTGCCCACCTGCCGCCACTTCCCCAATCGCTTTCGGAGAATCGGGAGACATTCCTCCGGCTCGCGGCGGATTTCGGCCCCGGCATGACCGTTTTCTATAATGGCCCGCGCTCGGGCGCATCGGCGCCCGATCACCTCCATTTCCAGGCGGCGCCCGTCGGTTTCCTGCCGGTGGAAAAGGAGATCCTGGCCCCCGGGAACCGGGCGAGGGTCGGAGAGCGCGACGGGGCTGTTCTCTGGCGGACTGCTCGGACTGGGCCGGGGCATCATCGTGATCGAAGGGGAGGGTGCCGAAGGTGTCGCCGTTGCGCTCGGCGAGGTGATCGCGGCGCTCGGCCGTTCGGCGCCCTCCGGCGACGAGCCGACTGATGAACGTGTTGTGCACCCATACCGGCGAGATGCTGGCGCCTGATGATCATTCCCCGGCGGAAGCACCGCCCCGACGCGTATTTCCGTGAAGGGGAGGAGAAAATCCTCGTCAGTCCCGGGGCGGTGGATATGGGCGGGCTCATCGTCACCCCCCGGGAGGAGGACTACCGCGCCCTGGATACGGAACTCATCCGGGGGATCTTCCGGGAGGTGGCATACGACGATGCGGCCATCGAGGCCCTCCTTGCAGCCCTTTGATTGAGTAACGACCGGAAGGGGCCATTTGGGTGAGATGTGAGAAGCGGCGGTCCCGGCCCCCGTGTCCGTCCGGAGGCGAGGCCGGATTCCTTTCGTTTTTCGCTCCTACTATCTTGGCGGGGAGGCTGGAGGGCCCAGTGGCGTTCGGTAGCATCCGGCAAAATTGCCCGGCCGACGATGATCCCCGTCCGGGAGCGTCGTGCCGTGAGATAACTCCTGAGGGGGACTTCCGCGAGAACGACCTGCCCCTCCGCGCTCGATGCATGCAGCAGGCGGATCTCGTTCCCAAGGCGGACGGCGAGCCCCGCATGGGCCACGTCGATCCCCGTTTCATCCGTCGTAATCGCGATGATGTCGCCGCCGGCAATCCGTTTTTCTCTCCCGGCGAAATCGGCCTTCGGGATGTAAGAGTGGGTGCGCCGTGAGCAGATCCCCTCGATCAACCGCAGCCGGCGGAAGGCCTCGGGATCTTTGAGTCCGGGGTGGTCCTCGCGGCGGTCGGTGAGGGAGTGGATCGCCTTCCGGAAGGGGACGCCGCCGATTTCGCGGGTGATGTCCCGGATGAGGCCCTTGCGCCCGTTGTCGTAAAGCCAGTCGGTGAAGTAATGGAGGCGGGATGGGTAGCCGTCGCAGCGGCCGCGGCGGTAACGGATCCTCTCCAGGGCCGCGAGATAGTCGGCGAAGTCGATCTTGCCTGCCCTGATCAGGCCGGCCAGGACGATGGCGTTTTCCACGAACGTCACGCAGTCGAAGGCGCGCAGGTTGACGACGAGTTCCTCCGGGCCCTCCCCCTCCAGCGTGTCCGGTTCGTAGGGGGCGCCGAGGAACCGGCTTGCCGTCTCGATGACGAGATCGGGAAGGGGCTTTGCGCGGTCTTGCCGTTCCCATGCCGAACGGAGGAGCGCCTCGCAGATTTCGCGGTCTTCGGGCTGATGGATCACGGGAGCCTCTTTCTTGCTTGGAATCTTCATCCGGGCCTTCGCCGGGGCGCTGGACATTTTTCGACCGTGCGCCCTTCGCTCCGCTCAGGGCGGCATGGTGTCCGAAAAATCTCCAATGCGTCCCTCCCGAAGCCCCGCATTCGATTCCCGGAAATTACATACCACAAAACTCTTTGAGGGGATATAGGGTGAAAAAGGGGCGGATAGGATTCCTCGGGAGTGCCGGGGACCGTGCACAAAAAGCAGTGGAAATGTTCCGCGGGATTCGGTAAGAAATAAGGCAGGTATGGGAGGTGTGAATGAAAATGGTGGATGAACCCTGTCAATTCCGCGGTGCCGCTCAATACGTCCTCGACGACGAGCTGGCCAAGATCGTCAATGTCTCCATGGCGCTCGAGATGCCGCTTCTCCTCAAGGGGGAACCGGGCACGGGGAAGACGATGCTCGCCTATGCGATCGCCGAGAGCCTCTCGATGCCGCTCATCGTGCTGAACGTCAAATCCAGCATGAAGCTCCTGGACGCCCTCTACCAGTACGACACCCTCACCCGCTTGAACGACAGCCGCTTCGGGGATTCCAAGCGGGACGTGAGCAACATCGAGGAGTACATCCGGATGGGGAAGATCGGCCAGGCCTTCGTTGCCGACTGCCGGACGGTGCTGTTGATCGACGAGATCGACAAGGCCGACACGGACTTCCAGGACGACATGCTCGACGTCCTCGACCAGATGCAGTTCGACATCATCGAGATCGACAAGACCGTCACGGCAAAGATTCGCCCCGTGATCATCATCACCTCCAACGCGAAGAAGGACCTCTCCGACCCCTTCCTCGGCCGCTGCAACTTCCACCATATCGCCTTCCCCGATCCGGAGATGATGCGGATGATCCTGAACGTCCATTTCCCGGATCTCCCGGAGGCGCTGGCCCGGGCTTCCCTTGCCGCCTTCTACCGCCTCCGCGAGTTTCGAGGGATCGAGAAGAAGCCGGCCACCCGGGAGCTGATCAACTGGGTGCGCGCCCTTCGATGCGATCCCGATTTCGACGTGAAGTCGCTCGAGAACGGCGAGCTCCCCTATCTCGGGGTCCTCTTCAAGAAGAGCCTCGACATCAGCCTCGCGCTCCAGCAGGCGGGACGCACCCGCAAGTAGCGGGCGGGCCGGTCCAATCGGAAACTTTGCCGACTTTTCAGGAGGGCATCCAGCGGTGTTTGTCCAGTTCTTCTATATGCTCCGGGAGCGGGGGGTTCCCGTCACCCCCACGTCGTTCCTCCGCCTGCAGAAGGCCCTCGCCCTGGGCGTCATCGCCTCCGTCGACGACTTCTACACGGCGGCCCGTTCCATCCTCGTGAAAAGTGAGCGCTACTTCGACACCTACGACCAGGTCTTTGCCCACTATTTCAAGGGGGCGGCGATCGAGGCCATGGAGGATGTCGAGCTCTCCGACATCGCCAGGGCGCTTCTCGATGAGTGGCTGAAGCATCCGCAGGAGCTGGCGGAGGCGCTCGGGCTCGACGAAAAGGAACTCGCGAAATACACGCCGGAGGAGCTGATCCGGTACTTCCTCGAGAGGCTCAAGGATCAGACGGAGGCGCATCACGGCGGGAACCGCTGGATCGGGACGGGGGGGACCTCCCCCGTCGGCCATTCGGGGCACCATCCCGGCGGGATGCGCGTGGGCGGCGCCTCCCGGAACAAGTCCGCGGTGAAGGTGGCGATGGAGCGGCGCTATAAGGACTACAGCCAGGAGGGTCCACTGACGGAGCTCCAGATGGGGGAGGCGCTCAAGAGGCTCCGGCGGATGATCCCCCACGGCCCGCGGGACGTCGTCAACGTCGACAAAACGATCACCGAAACGATGCGGAGCGGCGGGGAGATCTCGATCGTCTTCGACCGGAGACTCGCGGACCGCCTCAAGGTCGTGCTCATGATCGACAACGGCGGCTGGTCGATGGACCCCTACATCGAGATCGTCCAGACGCTCTTCAACTACGCCCGCTCGCAGTTCAAGGACCTCCGGATCTACTATTTTCACAATACCCTCTACGGCCGCGTCTGGTCGGATCCCCAGCGCCACCTGAAGCCCGAGGCGATCGAGGAGTTCGCGCGCCGGGACCCGGACACCCGGCTCATCATCGTGGGGGATGCGGCGATGGCCCCCTACGAGCTGATGGGGACGAACGGCGCCATCTACGTCGGCCAGCAGGAAAGCCGCAGCAGCGAGGATCGCCTGAAATTCCTCGCCCGGACCTTCCGGCATGCCGTCTGGCTGAACCCCCAGGCGGAATCGAGCTGGGGCTACACCTGGACCATCGACGCCATCGGGAAGATCTTCCCGATGTTCGAGCTCACCCTCGACGGCCTGGAGAAGGCGGTGCAGCACCTCATGAAGCGGAATTAACGCGACGTCGAAAAAACTCCTTGACAGATTTTGCCGATGTGCTACAAAACCGCAAAACGTAATACGGCGGTCTAAAGATGTCCGAACTGGTTCGTTTCGGGGTTTCGCTGGAAAAATCGCTTCTGGACAGGTTCGATCTCCTGATCCGGGAGCGGCAGTACACCAACCGCTCGGAGGCCCTCAGGGACCTGATCCGCCGGGAGCTTGTCCAGAAGGAGTGGCAGGAGGGGCGTGATGTGGCCGGGACGATTACCCTTATCTACGACCATCACAAGCGGGATGTGTTGATCCGGGTGATGGACACGCAGCACGATTTTCAGTCGGCCATCATCTCCACCCAGCACATCCACCTCGATCACCACAACTGCCTGGAGATCGTCGCCGCCCGGGGGAAGGCGGCGGAGGTCCAGAAACTGGCCGACGCGCTTCGGTCCATCAAGGGGGTGCGTCATACGACCCTGAGCATGTCGAGCACGGGGCGGGAGATCGAGTAGCGGTATTATTTTTTTATCCCAGCGTGTTACGAATCGTCTATTCATAACATGAGGAAGAACCATGCACATGGCGGATGCCTTGCTTTCCCCCGCCGTGGGGGCGACAATGTGGGCCGGAACGGCGGCGGTAACCGGCTATGCCTCGAAGAGGCTCAAGCGACAGATCGACGACCGGACTGATCCCCCTGATGGGGGTCTTGGGCGCCTTCATCTTTGCGGCGCAGATGATCAATTTTGCGATCCCGGGGACGGGGTCGAGCGGACATCTGGGCGGCGGGATGATCCTCGCCGTCCTCCTGGGCCCCCATGCGGCCTTTCTCGTCATGGCCTCGGTCCTGACGGTCCAGGCGCTCTTCTTTGCCGACGGCGGACTGCTGGCGCTCGGTTGCAACATCTGGAACCTCGGCATCTATCCCTGCTATCTCGTCTACCCCTTCATCTATAAGCCGTTGACCAAGCGGAGTAAAACTCCAGGACGCATCCTCGGTGCCTCCATCGTGAGCGTTGTTGCGACCCTGCAGCTCGGCGCCTTTTCAGTCGTCTTGGAGACGCTCCTGTCCGGCAAAAGCGAATTGCCCTTCGGCGCTTTTGTCCTTCTGATGCAGCCTATCCATCTGGCCATCGGTTGTATCGAGGGGTTTGTCACGGCGGGCGTCATCAATTATGTGAGGAGCAACAGGCCCGAGATCCTCGAGAGCATCGCTGCATCACAACCCATTGGCCGAGGCGTTTCGCTGAAGAATCTCATGATTACGTTCATGGTTCTGGCCGTCATCACCGGCGGGGCGCTCTCCTGGTTCGCCTCGACCCATCCGGATGGCCTAGAGTGGTCAATTGAAAAGGTCACCGGCAAGGGGGAACTGCCCGAGGCGGAGCACGGGATTGCCGTTCTCCTCAAGGGGATTCAGGACAAGACGGCATTCCTTCCCGGTTACAATTTCAGACCGGCGGGAACCGAACCAAAAAAGGAAGAAACACCCCCAGCCTGGCCGGGGATCGACGCGGGAACCTCCGCAGCCGGCCTTATCGGCGCGGCCATTGTCCTGGGGATGATCGTCCTCATCGGCGTGGGGATCCGGACCTTCCGTGGAAAACAAATATAACCAGGGTATCAGCGCTCCGGCGGGAGGATTCGGATACCTTCACGCCGGCGGTTGGGGTGCGGCAAGATGCTGTACCCCGGATACCGGAATGATTCGATGACTTTTGACGAGAAATATTTTGATATCGGCCGGCTGGATCGGCTCTCCTACGGGGATACCTGCGTGCATCGTCTCGACCCGCGGGCAAAGGTGATCGCCACGATGCTGTTTCTTATCACCGTCATTTCCTTTCCCAATTATGAGGTCGCGGCGCTGGTCCCCTTCTTTCTCTTCCCGGTGCTGCTGATGACCGTCGGCGAGGTTCCTGCGGGATTCATTCTGAGGAAGGTGCTGCTCGTATCGCCTTTCGCGCTCTTGATTGGGATCTTCAACCCGTTTCTGGACACCCGTATCATCGGAGTGATCGCGGGTATCCCCCTATCGGCAGGAATCCTCTCATTTTTTTCGATCCTTTTGAAATTTGTTCTCACGGTCAGCGCGACGCTTCTGCTCATCGCGACGACGTCGTTTCCCGGCGTCTGCCATGCCCTCAGACAGCTGAGGTTCCCGGCCCTTTTTGTGTCGCAGCTCCTGTTTCTGTATCGGTATCTCTTCGTCCTCATGGAAGAGGTGATGCGGATCATCCGCGCGCGGGACATGCGGTCGTTCGGGAAGCGCGGCGCCGGCATGAAGGTGTTCGTGCGTCTTATCGGGATTCTCTTTCTCCGGACGGTGGATCGTGCGGAACGGATCTACTACGCCATGCTCTCCCGGGGGTTTCAGGGGGACATCCCAAGCCTCAAGCGGTCCCATTTGGCGGCAGCCGATCTGGCGTTCATGGCGATGACGATCGCGTTTCTCGGGGCGTTCCGTTTTTTCCGCATCACCGAGGGGATCGGCCGCCTCGCGCAGGAGCTGATCGGATGAGCCATCACATCGTGGAATTCAAGGACGTATCCTTTCGCTATCCGGACGGAACCGAGGCGCTCCGGGGGATTAACTTCAGGATCACCCACGGTGAATCCGTCGGCGTCGTCGGCGCAAATGGGGCGGGGAAATCGACGCTCCTCCAGCACATGAACGGCTATCTGATGCCGACGTCGGGAACGGTGACGATCGGCGATTGCCGGCTCTCCGCAAAGACACGGCAGGAGATCCGCAGGAAGGTGGGGATCGTCTTTCAGAACCCCGACGACCAGCTTTTCATGCCGACCGTTTTTGACGATGTCGCCTTCGGCCCCCTCAACCTCGGTCTGGATGAAACGACGGTCCGTGAGCGTGTCCATCAAGCCCTTTGTATGGTCAACAGCCTCACCCTTCAAGACAAGCCGCCGCACCACCTCTCGGCCGGACAGAAGAGCGCGGTCGCTATCGCCGCGGTCATGGCCATGGAGCCCGATATCCTCGCAATGGACGAGCCCGCCGCGAACCTCGACCCCCGGTCGAGGCGTCTCTTGATTGCGCTCCTCAAAACCTTCAAGCATTCCAAGCTCATCGCCTCCCATGACCTGGACCTGATCCTCGACGTCTGCCAACGCTGCCTGGTGATCGGAGACGGCGTCGTGGTCGCGGACGGTCCCGCCGCGGAGATCCTCTCGGACCGGGCGCTCCTCGAGGAGAACAGCCTGGAGCTTCCCCTGTCGTTCCAGAGGCGGTGAGCGCACCCCGATTCACTATGTTGTTATGGAAGTGCCCCAGGAGTCGCCGGGATCTGTCTTTCGCCGAATGGATGACCGTCCTTTTCAGATAATAACTTTACTAAAGTTTTGACGAAACGAACCGATAATAAATAATATGAACGGACGTGAACACATGGATGATCATATTCATCAGGGTAGTTCCGAACTCAACCGCGATAGTGCCCTTGAGGACGGTACTGTTATTAATGATGTCGCCCAACAGGAAAATGAACCTTATCCTGAAATTAATTATGAAGATCGACGGCAACACCTGCGCTCGGTATTTGCCTATCCAGTCGAAGTCAACTTTTTCTCTAACAAATCAGAATATATAGCTTTTAGCGGATATTTAAGGGATGTTTCGATGAGCGGAGCCTGCTTAGAATTTGAAGATAAGTATGGCAGATGCAACATGAATGAAATAAAAAATACAAAAGTAAAAATCTCATTTTGTATTTTAGAGAGGGAGAAAGTCGATATATTCGCTCAAGTTAAGTGGATAACCAAAGCATCTCCTAGGACTATGTCCCTGAAAATGGGAATTGAATTTAAATACATGGAAAGCTGGGATGCAATAGGCAAATTGATCGGCATGAAAAATAAAGACCGAAATATGATGTGGAACCTCTGGGAGCAGTTTTTTAAATAATAAGAGGAATATGGACGAAATCAGAAACAAATTGTGGGCCGTGGGAGGAGGCAAGGGAGGGTGTGGCAAAAGCATCGTCACACTTATGCTCGGAGCTTCATTAGCGAAGCTTGGCATGAAGGTAATATTGGTCGATGCAGACCTCGGAGGTAGTAACCTCCATATTTTATCTGGTATACGCTATCCAACCTATACGTTGGCGGATTTTATCAGCAGAAGGGTGGAAACCATTGATGAAGTGGTGATGGATACTCCGATAGAAGACATGAAGATCATCTGTGGAGCCGATGATATTTTAGGGATTGCCAACCCCAAATATACGCAAAAAACGCGGCTTTTCAGCAATATACTGAGACTCGATGCTGACATAATCATTCTTGATCTTGGTGCGGGCACTTCTTTTACAACTATCGATTTTTTTAATTACGCTCAAAATAAAATTGTCGTCCTTACACCTCAGATGACGTCACTTCAAAATGCATATGGATTTATTAAATCAAGCCTCTATCGCAGTTTAAACGAAACTTTCAAGAAAGAGCCTGACATACTGGAACTGATCAACAGGGCGAGTGTGGCTGTAGAGGGAGAGAAAATTGATTCCATTGCCAGGTTATATGAAAAAATAGGCCAATTCGGTACAGAACATCAGGAAAACCTTATGAATTGTATTAATAATATGAACATCAAGATTATTGCCAACATGGTGAGGGACGCAAAAGAAAGAAATGTATCTAATATCATTAAGTCTGTTGCGAAAAATTACCTGAGTCTTGATCTTGAAGAGTTAGGTGTCGTACAATATGAAAATATCTTAAACTCGTCAATAAATAACATGGCTGAGTACTTAATTGGTGGAAAAGATACCGTTACCAGGGGTAATTTTTATGATATTGCCTATAGTATCGTAAGAAATTCCCGAGCGATTCGCCCGGTGTTTCCTGCAACTGCAATGGCTATACGATAAGGCGCTCGATAAAAACCGTTGATTGAAATATAATTTAACAAACTCCATCCAGGCTTCCCTAATCACTGAAATTGACATCTCCACATACAAAAAAGGACGATCCTCGAATCGTCGCGCCCTTCTTCCCGGAATGGCTTATGCCTCCCAGGGGTAATCGGGATCGCCGTATGAGGCATTGTCGGGGAAGACGGTATGAGACGTGCCGCCCACAGCATATTCACGGGCAGGCTGCGTCAGTATTGTCCAATTATGAATTTTCCCGTTTATGCTAATTCCCGTTTATGCCGATAGACTCATAAGACATATTCTTTCAATCATTACGGAAGAAACATGATTCCGCAAACATCGTCGGGGTATGGTTTGGATAAAAATATCATATCAATGCGACTGACTGCGTCGAGGGACGGGAAGAAGAAAGGGCGGAGGAGCCGTACCCGTGAATAATCAGCCAAATATACTCATCGTTGATGACAGTTCGATTATTCGTAGGGTATTGACGAAGCAGCTCGAAAAATTCGGCGCCAAGGTAACTCATGCTGAAGACGGACAGCAGGGCTTGGAGCAGGCGCTTTCGGACCGCTACGACCTGATCATATCAGATGTAGAGATGCCGAATTTGGACGGGTTTGGCCTTTGTGAGAAGTTGAAAGGCAACCCCAGGACGAGAAGCATACCCGTAATTATGCTGAGTTCCTTGGATACTGATAAGGATATTGATCAGGGCTTCAAGTCTGGCGCGGCCGCATACGTTTCGAAAGCGGATGCCCAGATTCAACTCAACGGGACTATCGAAAGGGTCCTCGAACAATCCAAATTTCGCCATAGCCGCCTTGTTCTGGTTGTAGACGACTCACGGACGGTCCGCAGTCTCGTCATGCAGTGCCTTCAAGAAGCGGCTTTTCAGGTCATGCAAGCCGAAAACGGGAACCAGGCTATGATACGAATTCAAGAGCGTCGGCCTGACTTGATTATCAGCGATATCGACATGCCCGAGATGAATGGGATCGATTTCTGCAAGAAACTTCATGCCGATCCTGCCTTGGCTTCTATTCCTTTTGTCGTTATGAGCGCAAACAGCGATCGGGCCATCATGCGCCGCCTGATGCAGTGGGGAGCTGCGGGCTATCTGATCAAGCCCTTCAACCTGGATCAAATAGTCATTACCGTGGAAAGATTGCTCTCTGACCATTTCCTTATATTACTCAAAGAAAAGGAGCGCCTCGACGCCGAGCAGAAGATGATGCTGGCAAGTATAACCAGTCTCATTGCAGCCTTGGAGGCCCGTGATCCTTACACCAAGGGGCATTCTGAGGCGGTAGCTTTGCTTGTCACTGAAATGGGAACCCGCATGAATTCCAGTGCCGAAGAGATAGAGTCCCTGGGCATTGCGGGGAGGCTGCACGACATAGGCAAGATCGGCGTACCAGACGGCATCTTGCTAAAACCAGGACGGCTGAGCGAAGAAGAGTATACCATCATCAAGGAACACCCTGCAATCGGCGCGTCCATTCTGTGCTCGATTCCCAGTATTAAACCGCTTCTTCCCGTTATTCTCCATCATCACGAACGTTTTGACGGCAAGGGTTATCCCGATGGTCTGAAAGGAAATGGGATAGCTCTCTGGGCTAGAATGACGGCCGTTGTCGATACGTACCATGCCTTGATTAGCGATCGACCGTATCGCCGGGGGATGAGCCATGAAGAGGCGATGGTTATCATAGAAGATGTGCGCGGTACGCAGCTTTGTCCAGAGTGTGTCAATGTCTTCAAGAGTCTGCCGCGATATTTGCTGCGAGACAGGTGAGATTTTCCCCCGCTGCTTGCAGCGGGGACGGCTTCATGCCCTCCATGTTCTTCCCGTCCTGTAGCGGGCGGCGGCACACTCGTAGACGTGCCGGAGAGGAACGCCGTGTTCGATGGCGGCTTTTTTACAGTCCTCGTACTCGGGGGAGGCCGTGATCACCCTGTCGTCCCGCTCCCCGATTTTGATCCGGACGACCCCGAACTCCGTCACGACCTCCTCCCAGCGGCGCTCCAGGCAGATCCGCTCCCACTGCGAGATCCTGACGCCCAGTGTCGACGTTTCAGCCAGGATGACGGCCGCGATCGCCTCCGCCTGGCCCGGATCGCAGATAACCGACAGAAGCGTCCCCGGCCGGTTTTTCTTCATCTGGATCGGGGTCAGAAAGACGTCGAGCGCGCCCGCGGTGAAGAGCCGCTCCATCGCGGTCTCGTAAAACTGGGGGTTGAGGTCGTCGATGTTCGTCTCGATGACCGTGACGCATTCGGGAGCGGGAGATGCGACGGACTCCTCCCCGATCATGACCCGAAGCGCGTTCGGGATTGAAAATGTGTTCTTTCCTGCGCCGTATCCGACGGCTTCGACGCTCATGGCGGGAAGCGGTCCGAACCCCGACGCGATCTCCCGGATGATCGCCGCCCCGGTCGGCGTGACCAGTTCCCCTTCAATGTCCAGTTTTCTCCAGGGCACACCCCGCAGGATCTCGGCGGTTGCCGGCGCGGGCAGGGGGAATATGCCATGAGCACCCGTCACATAGCCGTGAAAGGTCGGCATCGGGCTCGCGACGATCTTCGGCCAACCGAGCATCTCGAGGCAGACGGCCGTGCCGACGATGTCGATAATGGCGTCCAGGGCCCCCACCTCATGGAAATGAACCTCTTCCGGGGAACTGCCGTGCACCTTGCCTTCGGCCTCCGCAAGTCTCCTGAAGATGCTCTCGGCCGTCTGCTTCACCCGCTCGGAGAGTTCCGCTTTGCGGATGATCTCCATGATCTCCCGGAGCCGCCGGCGATGCTGAGGCTGGTGATCGTCGAGGATCACCAGGACGTCCGTCGCCTCGATGTATCCGGCGATCTTTTTGCCGATTTCAATCCGGTACCCGCCGACGCCGAGCGCGGCGATACCATCCCGGAGCCGCTCCGGATCCGCACCTGCGCTGATGAGCGCCCCGAGCGTCATGTCGCCGCTGATTCCCGCGAAACAGTCGAAATAGGCAATCTTCATCGATGATGTTCTCCAAAATAATCCGAACACTACCCTTTATGAGAGGCTTCGTACAAAAGCTCCAGAGGCAAGGCGCGCAAAGCCTGAGGAATGAGGCGTACAGTATCGTACGCCGCAGTGACGAAGGGGGAAGCGCAACGCTGCATATGGACTTTTTACGGAGCCGTCATCGATTCACCAGGTGCGCGAAGTAACCGGCCCCGAAACCGTTGTCGATATTCATGACGGCGATGCCGGCCGCACAAGAGTTGAGCATCGCCAGGAGCGCGGCAAGCCCTCCGAAGCTTGCGCCGTAGCCGACGCTCGTCGGCACGGCGATCACCGGGCAGGAGACCATTCCCCCGACGACGCTCGGAAGCGCCCCTTCCATTCCCGCCACGACGATCAGGACGTTCGCCTGCATGATCCGGTCCCTCTGGTCGAGGAGCCGGTGCAGGCCGGCGACGCCGACGTCGTAGGAGCGCTCGACCCGGCTTCCCATCGACTCCGCTGTAATCGCAGCCTCCTCGGCCACCGGAAGGTCTGCCGTCCCCGCGCAGAGGACCATCACATAGTTACGGCTACGAGCGGTCTTTTCCGCCTTTCCCTCCGGCCGCTCGACTACCAAGATCCGCGCGGCGCCGTGATAGGTGCAGCCCGGGACCGCTTCGGCGATCCGCTCGGCGACATCGGGCGCCACGCGGGTCGCCAGGACCTTCGCGTGGTGTCCGGCGAGCCTTTTTACGATCTCGACGGCCTGCTCGCAGGTTTTCCCCTGGCAGAAGACCACCTCCGGGAACCCGGTACGGATGCCGCGGTGCAGATCGAGCTTCGCGAATCCGCAGTCATCATAAGGCAACGATCGCAGGCTGTTGAGCGCTTGATCTACCGGGAGATCGCCCGATTTCACCTGTTCAAGGAGTCTTTTCAGTTTTTTGCCATCCATTTATTTCTTACCTTCCCGGCTGAGAACGGCGTTCATACTCCCCATCCGGTAGCCGTTGAGATCCAGGGTCGTATAGAGATACTGCAACTCCTTGAACTTCTCCGTCACTTGCCGCCGGATCTCGGGCGATGCCAGACGTGGTATCTCCTCCGGTCAACCTCGATCCGGGCGATCTGGCCGTGGTGCCGGACCCTCACCTGTCGGAATCCCAGCCCCTTCAGGAACCCCTCCGCCGCATCGAGGCGCCGGAGGATATCGGGCTCGATCCGGGTGCCGTAGGGGATGCGCGACGAGAGGCAGGCGAACGACGGTTTGTCCCAGGTCGGCAGACCCATCCGGCGAGAGATTTCGCGGATCTCCTTCTTGGTGAAGCCGGCTTCGCGGAGCGGGCTCCTCACGCCGAGTGCCGCAGCGGCCCGGCTGCCCGGCCGGTAGTCATCCAGATCGTCGACATTCGCGCCGTCGGCGACCCATCGCAGGCCGCGCTCCCGGCCGATGGCGATGAGCCGGCCGAAGAGCTCCGTCTTGCAGAAGAAGCACCTCTCGGGGGTGTTGGCCGCGAACGCTTCGTCGTTGAGCTCGTCGGTGTCTATCCGGATCACGGAGAGGCCCAGCTTGCCGGCCGTTTCCACGGCCTCCGCAACTTCAGATGCCGGGTACGTTTCTGAAGCAGCCAGGACACATACCGCGCGTTCCCCCAGGACATCCGCCGCCACGGCTGCCAGGAGTGTACTATCGACCCCCCCGGAGTAGCCGACGACCACGCCCCCCATCTCCGTCAGGAGAACGCGGAGACGATCGAGCTTTGAATCGACTGTTTCCATACCACCTCGATACACGGTCTTTTCGCCGGAGGAGTATGGGATAAACGGCCGCTCGTGTCAAAGATTTTTTCGATCAACCGAAAACGGCGACAACCTCGATCTCCGGCGACAAGAACCCTGGTGTTCCGCTATCGGCATGAGAAGAACTCGCGAAAATCGGGTCAACTAAAGAGGAAGGGCAACGTATGTCAAGAAAAAGAGAATGTGATGAACAGACGAAGACGGATACGGTTTATGGTGTTCCTGCTCGTGGTTGGTTTCATGCTCCCGCCGTGGAACGGCCTGGCCGATCAGGCCAAGAATATCATCCTGTTGATCGGGACGGGATGGGGCCGAGCCAGTTCGGCGAGGCCTGGCTCTACAGCGACCGCGTCCTCGGCAAGGACCTCCGCGTGATGGAGGTGATGAAGGACGGGCGGACGGCGTACCGTTAATGACACGGCGGACTCCACCGTGACGGAGTCGGCCGCCGCAGCCACCCAGATCGCGTGCGGCGGCGTTGGAGTAAGGAGTTTGAACGGCAATTAGATCTTGACAAATCGAATCCAAAGAGTATATCGCGTAATCAGTTGCTCCGTGGCAATCGTTAGGGGTGCTCGAATTTCGGGCTGAGAAAAAACCCTGATCACCTGATCTGGTTAATGCCAGCGTAGGGAAACGGTTAACATCATTCGAATCATTTGCAGTTTGAGATTTCCGCTCGTATTCGATGACCGTTTCCCCCGAAGGGAAACGGTTTTTTTATGGCGCAAACGGAAAGGAAACGTGACCATGAAAACAAAAACGGATACCCCCTTGATGATCGCGGGCCGCTCGTTCGGATCGCGTCTGCTGTTGGGCACGGGGAAATTTTCCTCCGCCCGGGTGATGAAAGGCGCTCTTCGGGCATCGGGAGCGGAAATCGTCACGGTGGCGCTGAGACGGGTCGATCTGGACGACGAAGAGGACAGCATTCTAAACGCGGTGGACGCGAGCCGCTATCTTCTGCTTCCCAACACCTCCGGGGCCAGGAATGCGGAGGAGGCTGTGAGATTAGCGCGGCTGGCCCGGGCCGCCGGATGCGAACCGTGGGTCAAGCTGGAGATCACTCCCGACCCCCACTACCTCCTGCCCGATCCCATCGAGACGCTTAAGGCCGCCGAGATCCTGGTCAGGGAGGGATTCATCGTCCTGCCGTATATCAACGCCGATCCGGTCCTGGCCAGGCGTCTGGAGGATGCCGGCACGGCTACCATCATGCCCCTCGGCGCCCCGATCGGCTCCAACCGGGGTGTGAAGACACGGGAGCTGATCGAGATCATCATCGAACAGGCCGCTGTCCCGGTTGTGGTGGATGCGGGCCTCGGCGCGCCGTCCCATGCGGCGGAGGCGATGGAGATGGGGGCCGATGCGGTGCTGGTCAATACGGCGGTGGCGGTGGCCGGGGATCCGACAGCCATGGCGCGGGCGTTCAAAAAAGGGGTGGAGGCGGGCCGCGAGGCCTTTATCGCCGGTCTCGGCAGTCCGCGGAAAACAGCGGAGGCGTCCAGCCCGCTCACGGGATTTTTGAGGTGACACCATGAGCTTCACCGACGTCATCCGGTCGTATCGCCGGGAGGAGATCGAACGGGAGATCGGGCGACGCTCACGTCCGGATGTCGAGCGGGCGCTGGCCGCCCGCATCCCGAGCCTTGACGATCTCCTGAGTCTCGTTTCCCCGGCGGCGGAGCCGTTTTTGGAAGAGATGGCCCAGCGGGCCCATCGGCTTACCCTACAGAGATTCGGCCGAGTGATGGGGATGTTCGTCCCGCTCTACCTGTCGAATGTCTGTACCAATCGCTGCGTCTACTGCGGCTTCAACGCCGGCAACGACGTCTCCCGGGTCACGCTGACCCCGGAGGAGGCCGGCAGCGAAGGGGAATGCCTGCGTCGGCTGGGGTTCCGCAGCGTGCTTCTCCTCACCGGCGAGGCCCCTCATCTCATCACCGCCGAGTACCTGGAGCGGGTGCTGGAAAGGCTCCGCCCTCGCTTCTCCTCCATCGGCATTGAGATGTTTCCCATGACGACGGAGAGATACCGGGAGCTCATCGGCCAGGGGGTGGACAGCCTGACTGTCTTCCAGGAGACCTATGACGAGAAGAGTTACGGAGAATTCCACCCCGGGGGAAAGAAAAGCGATTACCGTTGGCGGCTGGAGACCCCGGAGCGGGGCGGGGCGGCGGGGTTCCGACGCCTGGGGATCGGCGCGCTGCTGGGATTGAACGACTGGCGGGTGGAGGGTTTTTTCGTCGCCCTGCATGCGAACCACCTCCTCAGGAACTGCTGGAAGTCCGAGCTCGCGATCTCCTTTCCGCGCCTTCGATCTGCGATGGGAGGATATGAACCGCGCTTTCCGGTTGCCGATCGTCATCTGGTCCAGTTGATCTGCGCCCTGAGGCTTGTTCTGCCCGACGCGGGCTTCACCCTTTCCACCCGGGAATTGCCCGCGCTTCGCGATCACCTCATTCCTTTGGGGATCACCGCCATGAGCGCCGGTTCTCACACGGAGCCGGGCGGCTATACCCATCCCGGGAAGGGAGAGAGCCAGTTCACCGTGGCGGATGAACGGTCCCCGGGGGCGGTGGCGGAGGTGCTCCGCCGCAAGGGGTATGAACCTGTTTGGAAAGAGTGGGATGCGGCGCTCGCGTCCTGAGGAACACCGGGAGTGACGCCGCAACGAAAGAAGGAGGGGCGGGAAGAGGGCTCCCCTCTTGAGCGGGGGCGGCATACATGCGCATGGTTATCCGAGGTGACGGAGATGGAGATTCAGGTGAATGGAGAAAAGAGGCAGTGGGATGCATCCGTTACGGTCGGCGATCTTTTGGAGGCCCTGGGGATCCGCCCCGGATTGGTCGTGGTGGAGAAAAATCTGCGGATCGTTCCCCGTGAGCGGATGGGCGAAGAGATGGTTCAGGATGGAGATTCGATCGAGATTATCCGGCTGGTGGGAGGTGGGTGAATGAACCGGGAGATGAGGAAAGAAAAATTCCTGCAGGTCGATCTCTACCCGGTCACCTGCGAACGCTTATCCGCGGGGAGGTCAAACTTCGATTTCCTGGAGGCGGCGATCCGAGGCGGCGCCCGGATCATCCAACTCCGGGAGAAGGAGTGTACTACCGGAGAGCTCTACCGGATGGCCCTCCGGTTTCGGGAAATCACCGCAGAGGCCGGAATGCTCTTGATGATCAACGACCACGTCGATATCGCGCTGGCGGTGGAGGCCGATGGGGTTCATCTGGGGCAGGAGGATCTCCCCCTTGCCGCCGCGAGAACAATAGCGCCCGATCTCCTCATCGGGATCTCCGCCCATTCCCGTCAAGAGGCCCTGAAGGCGCAGGGCGAAGGCGCGGATTATGTCAACATCGGTCCGATCTTTCCCACCCGGACCAAGGAGGGGGTGAGCCGGTTCCTGGGACCGGAGGCGATCCCCGAAATTACCGCGGGTCTGGAGATCCCCTTCACCGTCATGGGGGGGATCAATGGCGTCAATATCGACCGGGTGCTCGCCCAGGGGGCGCGCAGGGTGGCCGTGGTGACGGCCGTCACTGAAGCCGGCGATATGGCCGGGGCGGTTGCCGCCCTGAGGGAAAAGATCGGCAAGGCCGGGGTATAAAACCGCCGCGGTCGGGCTTGTGAACGGGCCGGTGTGACCGGAGGGAGATGAATCTATACTGAATGAAAATAATGAGAACATGCCTTTACGTAATGCATCTCAGGAAATAACGGCGGATTACGGTGTCAGCATGACAGAATGAGCGATGACTATTTTTTAATCGCGTAAATAATAGCCAGTATGATCACGAGAGAACTCTATAAAAATATTTGGCAGGAATTGGCATCTGACAAGAGATGATTTTCCTTGCCGGGCCTCTTGAAATATGGATGCTCTGAGTTGCAGATCATCTGTTCATGTGATAGGGCATCCTTCCTTCATAATAATTCACGAATTATTTATGCGTCTTGGGCCAAATAGCCATTGCATACTCCAATTGTACTTCTATATCGTTACTGTTCCACCATCGATATGGATACTCACCCTTCTGTTTTCTAACGTCAATCACACCATTCCACGAACAAATTTCAGGTGTGTTCTCACTTGGGTCAAGTATTAGAAATCGGCATAGTTTTTTTTCTTTACCCTGTCTCTCACATTCACGGCCTATGACAAGAACCCAATGTGCTCCACCTTCGAAAGTTAAAATAAGCAATACAGGATGATTATTAATAATATTCTGATCAATGAACTCAACGAGATCAGGTCCTTTGCTTTTTTGTCCCTGAAAATCGATCTGCCCCGGGCAGTATTCATCTATCGCTGTAAACATTTGATCTAAATCGGTTCCTTGTTTGACGAGCGGACCCAATTTCCCAAAATACTCGAACAGCCTTCCGATTTTAGAATTTGATGAAAAGGTATAAAATGCGCGGGCATCATCGTAACGGACAACACCACAGATAATGAGACCCATCATGAGGCTATACAATCCACATGCCCCATCCATTGATCCCTGTCTGAGATGAACAGGTTGCCATCCTTTCTGACCTATTGGCACTTTAGGACCTTCATTAGTCGTATCTATCGGACTAATAACCATGATTTCCGTCGAACCCACCGCTCGCATTATAATTCCTCCTCTTATCTAAGAAATCGGCCCCTCCCGGTAGAATAAGCGGATTGACAAGTAAGTGACGAGAGATACGTACGCATCAACCAGATGAACCGAAATTACTTTTGTCCCCCTATCCGTTACGGGGTGTTATGCCGGCGGCCAGCGGTGTTCTTAGGGCGCTCCGCCTCTTCCGGCCACCGCAAAGATCCGTTCGACCAGGCCGTTTCTTACCCCGTAGATCCGCTCTTGCATGCTGATGGCGAGCGTCGCGTTGTTGGGGATGATCTCCAGCCTCTCGCCGATCCGGAGCCGTTTTCCCGGTGCCATGTCCGGATCGGTGTATTGCACGGCCGCCGTCTCCGCGGAGATCTTCCCCATCCAGAGGTCCGGGCGGCCCTGGATGGAACCGTAGCTCGGCGTTCCTTCCCGGAAGAATCCCGGCTGATCGCGGTACTGGATAAGCGAGTCGGCCCCGAAGGTTTTGTAGCCCGCATCGATGATCACCTGCCGCGGATCGACGGCGCTCATGACGCTGCAGAGGACTGCGGCCGCGCATGCCTCCCGCGGGTTGGCGAGCGCCCGGACGTGCCAGATGTCGCCGATTGCGCAGTGCCCCGGGTGGACCTCCGTGATCTCGGGGAACCGCCCCCCCTTCAGGAGGGAGCACGCGGCCCGGAGCGTGGGAGAGGCCCCCACAGAGACGTGGTGGGCGGGGATCCCCGCTTGTGCCAGCAGCCTTGCGGTTTCGGCCGTCAGCGTGGCGGTCTGGTGCGCCACGCTCTCCAGGCTCTCCGGAGTAGGCTTTCCGCCCGATTCGTGAGCATAGATGCCCTCAAAGGCAATTCCCGAGAGGCGGCAGAGCTGCTTGGCCAGGTTGAGCGCCGGCTCGCCAGGGAGGACGCCGAACCGGTTCCCGCCCGTATTGATCTTCATAAGAACGGGAATCGTTTTGCCAAGGGCTTCCCCCGTCCGGGAGATCTCCTCCGCCTGCTCCGCCATGTCCACGATCACGGTGATCTTGAGTCCCGGTTTTCCGAGGAGCCGTCGCAGGATGGCGAGCTTGTGGTCGCCGGCGAATGGGTGGGCGATGAGGATATCACCGATCCCTGCGTCGGCCATGCAGAGCGCCCGCTCGATCGCGCCCACCTCGATTCCGCAGGCGCCGCCTGCGATCTGCATCCCGGCGATCTCCGGGCATTCGTGGATCTTCGTGTGGGGGCGCAGCCTGACTCCCGCCTCGCGGGCGAGCCTTGTCATCTCGGCGATGTTCGCCTCCAGGACATCCAGATAGATGATGACGGCGGGGGTTGCGAGGTCCGCCACGGGTATCCGCTCTTCGTTCATGGTCTCCTCCTGACGGGTCGATCAATCTGATGAATGCTTGTTGCCGTCCGCTTCACCGAATACCTCCGCCTGAAAGGTGGAGAAACACGCCCCCCCTTCCTGCCAGGCGCTCGCTTGGAGTCCCGCTTTCTGGCAGAGATTGCAGAGCATCTCTTCGCGACCCCACCCCTGTTCGGGTGCGACCTGGGGGAGGAAGACCGCCGAGGACCTTCCCTTCTGGAAGAGGACGCCGTCCCGGCCGACTTCAATATCCCCGGGACCGGAAACCTGCTTCATCGGAGTTAGGACGGAGATTTCGATCTCGATCTTCGGCACCTCTTCCAGGGTCACCGGGCGGAAACGGGGATCCTCGAAGGCCGCCTGGATGGCCATCATGCCGACGAGGGTGGCGAGCGGGCGGTCCGGGATCATCCTCCCGATACATCCGCGCAGATTCCCGTGCTTCTTCAGGGTGACAAAAACCCCCCGCTGCTCCATCGCGGCGGGACTGATCCCCCGGGGCAGGGGGACCATCTGCGTCGTCAGGTAGCGAGAGATGGTCTCCCGGGCAAGGGCGAGGAGCGCCCGCTTGTCTTCGGGCGTGAGGGGTTTCCCGGCTGCGGATAGGTCCGGTGCGGCCTCTTTCTCGGGCGCCAGGCCCGAGCCCAGAACGACCGCCCCGTAGCCGACGACCCGTTCCCGCTCACCGATGGGGAGATCGCCGGAGTTCGCATAACTCACCACCCTTCCGCCGGTCGCGCCCATGGCCTTCGCGGCGGCCATCGCCGCCATGATCGGGGCCTCGCCGCAGGCGCTGGTATCGAGTCCGCGGATACGGCGGGCCAACTGCGTCCGGATGGCGGCGTGGAGCACTGCCGGATCGAGGGAGGGGATCGCCGCCAGCGTCTTTTTGTCCACCAGTCTCCGCATCCGCCGCCGACGGGTAATGGGAGAGATCGGAGCTTGCGACGATGAGCGCCCTGCGCCCTTTCAGGACCTGGGCCAGGGCGGCGCCGAAGCGGATGAAGAGGGCCGGATCCGCTTCGCCGGCGATCGCCGGGACGATTGTTGCCTTCGGGAACAGAAGCTGGATGAAGGGGACCTGGACCTCGACTGAATGTTCGCGGACGTGGGGTGCTGCGTCGGCCACACAGTCGGGGCTCGCGGCCAGGAGCGCCGAGACGATCCCCCCTTCCACGGTGGCGGTTCCCAAGGGGGTCCGGAATCCGTCGCCCGGGTAGAGGGCGATCTTCCGGAGGCCGGCGGTTGTGTGGTTGGTCCCCAGGATGACGACCACATCATAGGGTTTGTTTTTGACCTGATTGTAGCCGTCGGCGCAGATCTGGCCCGAATAGATGTAGCCGGCATGGGGGACGACGATGGCGAGCGGCTCTTTCGCCTGTGCCGGGAGTGCGTCCTGCATGAATTTTTCAATGGCGAGCTTGAGGATGGACGCTGATTCCGGGTAGAACTTTCCTGCTACGGCAGGGGGACGGACCTGCCCCCCTCCCTTTCCGACCTGGGAGGCCACGGCGAGCCCTAGGCTGAAGACGGTGAACGGCAAACCGGTTTGCGTGAAACTCATGGCGAATCTCCTTTCGAGACTTCTGAAATGTCTCCTTTCGGATCGTTCCGGCTCAGAACTTTCTCTCCAATATAGGGGCGGCGACCCCACGGTGTCAATGGGAAACGACAGTCGGGACCTTGATTCGTGATTATTGATGGTACCGTTAACGGGGGGAGAGGAAGCCGTAGGCGAAGAGGCGCGCTCTCCTAGTCGCAAACAGGAGCCTGCCGTCACGGGTGAGATGCAAATTGACCATGTCTTCTCTCCTTTTCCTCCTGTTCCCGCCCGAGGCCCGTCAGGTGCCCGGCGGCGTGCATGCCCGCCCCTTCAGGTCGAAGAGGAAACGGAGCACTCCCCGGGTGGTCTCGCTGAAGATCTTCGCCGTGAACGGCTCCTGCGCCACCCGCTTCGAGATCTCCGCCAAGGTCGGATAGATGTGCACGGTCCCCGCCATGGTCGAAAGTCGGACGCCGGCGTTGAGGGCGATGACCCATTCATGGATGAGCTCCCCGGCATGCGGACCGATGATCTGGCAGCCGATCAGTTTCCCGCCTTTGCTCACCAGGAGCTTGATTTTCCCGTCGGTTTCCCCTTCCGCAATGGCCCGGTCATTTTCCGCGAAGGGCGACTCGAACGTGCGATACATGATTCCTTCCTTTGCCGCCCGTTTTTCGTTGAGGCCGCATGCTTGCCACCTCCGGGTCCGTGTAAGTGCACCAGCCGATCTTCCCGTAGTCCGCCTTTCGCGGCAGGTGAAGGACCGCGTTGGCGACTGCGATTCCCCCCTCGTAGCCCGCTACATGGGTGAAGGGGAGCCGGCCGTTGACGTCGCCGCAGGCGTAGATGTGGGGGATGTTGGTCCTCATCCGCGCATCCGTGGGGATCCCTCCGGCGGTGAACGCTACGCCGGCGGTCGCTAGGCCGAGCTCGTCGATATTGGGTTTGCGTCCCGCCGCGACGAGGAGGGCGTCTCCCGACAGGAGTATTTCCTCCCCGGGGCCCTTCGCCGGGACGACGGTGAGCGTGACGGAGTTCCCTGACCTCTCGGCCCGCACGGCCCGGGTCCCGGTCAGAAAGACGATCCCTTCCGCCTCGAGACGCTCCCGGAGGATCGCCGCGATGTCCGCATCCTCCGGGCCGAGGATCTGATCCAGGAATTCCACGACGGTGACCCGGGAGCCCAGGCGGGTGAAGGCCTGCGCCAGCTCCAGGCCGATCGGCCCGCCGCCGAGGACCAGGAAGCGCTCCGGGAGCCTTCTTTGGGAGAAGACCGTTTCGTTAGTCCAGACGGGGAGATCCGCCAGCCCCATGACCGGCGGGAGCGCGGGGCTCGATCCCGTGGCGATGATCCAGGCCTTCGCCGAGATACGGCGACCGTCGACGGCGACCGTGTGGCCGTCGACGAAAACCGGCCGGCCGAAGCGGACCTCCGCCCCCAGGCCGCAGAACCGTTCGGGGGAATCGTGCCGCTGTATCCGGTCGATGACGCACTGGACGCGGTCCATGACCGCGCCCAGATCCACCGGCGGCCGTGAAACTTCCGGCAGGCCGAACTCTTTCAGGCGGCCTGTCTGCGCCCAGACACCGGCCGCCCTGATCAGGGTCTTCGAGGGGACGCAGCCCACGTGGAGGCAGTCCCCGCCAAGTTTCCCGGATTTTTCGATAAGGATGGTCCGGGCACCGAACTGCGCCCCGCCCGCCGCTGCCGTCAGCCCGGCTGCGCCGCCCCCGATCACGCCGAGATCATAATCAAATGCCGCCATGATGCCCTTCCTCAGATCTCCCGCCCGGCCTGATCTCCCTCATGGATAGCTTCCAGGAGACGCCGCGGGCTTTTGGCGTACCCGACGATCCGGTACTGGATGCAGAGTTCCGTGAGCGCTCCTTCCAGGGCGTTGTCCGGTTTGGCCCCCATCGCCGTGACCACCAGGGCGGCGGGTAATGATTTCCCCTCGTTCGACTGCCGGTAGACCACTGCGTCCTCTTCAATCCGGGTGACCGTAGCGCCGAGGATGATTCCTCCGCCCGCCTCCTTGATCCGCTTGTTTCGCCAGTAGCGTAGGCCTTATGCTTCCCGACGGGCAACGACGGCAGCATGTCGACGAGGGTGACACCGATGCCGCTTGCGATCAGGAAGTCCGCCGTTTCCATGCCCACATACCCGGCGCCGAGGACGACGGCGGGGAAGCGGGCTGAACCTTTCCGATGAGGAGATCGCAGGCGTCGACCACCCGGGGGCCGTCGATGCCGGGGATCGCCGCGTTACGGGATAGGCGCCCGCGGCGAGGATCACGGCGTCCGGCTTTTTTCCCGCAACATCTCCGCGGTCACCTCCCGGTCATAGTGGATCGTTACCCAGTCTTTCCATCGTGCGGACGGACCAGTGCTCCCAGTCCACGTACCTTTTTTTAGTCCTTTGTCAATGGCGGATAGATATTGTTAAAACCAGATTTCCCCTCTTTGTCAAGAAAAATGGGGGGGGAAAGAGCCTGAAAAACGAGAATGGATATCGGAGATCATGCAAACGCCGTGAATGACCGCGAGCGCTCGGAAAATCGTCACGGTTGGGAAAAAGGGAGAAACGGGGATGGGTTATCGGGGAATCTCTTCCCCATGGCCGGAGTTCTCTGCGGCAGCGGGAAGGGCGGCGTTTCCCTCTTCCGTACCGCCATTTTCACCCTGAAGAGCCGGTTCCGTTCCGTCCTTCGGTTGCCTCGCTTCCGCGCGTCGGGCCGCCTTATCTTTTTGCTTCTGTTGCCGGGCGATTTCTCTCTGTCGCTTCTCGAAGGTGAATTTTGTTCTTGCCATGGTTCGCCACCATCTGCCTCTCTTCCCCGATCGGGGAAATTATGAGCGAAAAAAAGAGGCACCCCGGGGAGATTCTCACGCTCCGGAATGCCTCTTTGGTCATTGTGTAAAAAAACTACACGGGTTTTACGTTTTCGGCTGCCGGACCTTTTTGACCCTGTGCAACATCGAAACTGACACGCTGGCCCTCGGCTAACGTCTTGAAACCGCCGGCCTGAATCGCGCTGTAATGGACAAACAGATCTCCGCCGCCATCCTTTTCGATAAACCCGAAGCCCTTCTGCTCATTGAACCACTTCACTGTACCTTCTGACATCATTTGCATCCTCCTTTCATAAATTTCACTTAGTCGGATGAACACGATGACAGAAAGAAAAAAACCGCCAGACTCTTTCGGAGCATGGCGGCCGCCTTTGCACTTCAAAATGTCTATATCCAACTCGTACTGTACCCTACCCAACCATGCCGGGGATAGAGCACAATTGTTCTTATACAGAGGACAGGGGAGAAAGTCAAGGATTATTTGCCATACCGGTAAATATTTCTTCCGCCTCCATTCGGACAGGCGGATGCTCATCGACCGGATGGCTGAATAATTTTATCAATCCGATAGTATGTTGATCTCGACCCTCCGGTTCTGGGCTCTGCCATCCGGATTGTCCTGGCCGTCCGGTTTTCGGTTCGGGGCAACAGGATAAAGATCCCGGTGACCGATAGAGGAAATCTTGGCCGGGTCGACGCCTCCCTCCCTGATCAGGTATTCCCGTACGGCCTCGGCCCTTTTTTCCGAGAGGGCCTGGTTGTACTGGGGGGTGCCGATGTTATCCGTATGGCCGGCGATCTCTATCTTGGACCCAGGGTAACGCTTGATAAAGTTTATTCCTTCTTTTAACTCAGAGTAGGATTGTTCCTTAATGATTGCCCTGTTGTAATCGAACAGTACGTGCAGAGTCATGCTGTCTTGCGTTCTTTTTTTCTCCGTGCTGGCACACCCTACCAACGCAGATACCAGGATAAGAATCGTTAAACAAAGAAGGAATTTTGTATTCTTGCTTTCCATATGTCCCCCTCCGGGATATTACTCCGATCAACGCCTCCTGCTTCTGTCATCTTGCCCTGACTGACCATGACCTGGCCTGCCACGGTCTGTCCTGCCACGGTCCACCCTGCCATAATCCGCCGGTTCTGGCTTGCCACGGTCACCCCTGCCGCGATTAAGCTGAACGTGTCTACCGTCATGTCCATACCTGCCTTGCCATCCCCTCCTGGCATCATTCGGATTATAAAACGCATGCCCTCCCCAAAAACGTGTCCTGTGATCTTTATACCATCCATGGTTACCCCAATGATGAGATTGCGCCCAAGGTTTCCAGTTGTGTTGGAAATCAGTGAAACGAATTCTATGATAGCCTGGAGGCATGCTTGAAATATATGTTGGTGGAATAGCGATGATCGCATTCGGTACGGCAGCAAGGCCCACTGGAGCCCAGGGCCTGCCATGAACGGCTGGTGACTTGAACCAATACCCGTTATGCAGACGAAACCAACTCCCTCTGAAAAAGTAAAGCCCTTCCACTCCCGGTACCAAGTAGACATCAGCTCCGCCACTTGGAACAACAACGACGGACGTCGGTTGATTTAACGGCGGAAGGATCACTTGAGAAAAAGCTACGCATGGAAGTATTAACATGATACACAGACCGGATAGAATCAATTTTTTCATGAGTTCCTCCTTTTTTCCGAAGGCTCGGGCCGACCGACGACAACGTTCTTACTTCAGGACAATATCCGGGAAATCCACATCATGCTCTGTCCAACTCCTTCCATAATAAATAAAGGGATGCAGATTGAGGGTCGCCCGGCGGGAGCCGTCGGAGATTTGCTTGAAGACCAAGTGGGCTGTTACGGTCGCTCCTCCGTCGATGGGAATGCCCGTTTTTCCTGTGTCGTATATGGAAATCCGCTCAGCACCCTTCCGGAAATAGACTTCCCGGACTTCATATGAGTGACCGCTCGCATCGATCAGGTGAGACTTAGGCCAACTGTAACTGTCATCGTAGAGGGCCACGCTCCTTCCGTCGGCGGCCGTATTGCTCAGCCTTACCGTCAGGGTGACGACATCGCCTTTCCTCTCTGTCGCCGACAAAATAAAACCGATACCGGCTGCCTTTCTGTAAGGGACGGACGGTATGCGCGGTATCGGCTGCTGATACTGCTGGGGCTGCGGGTACTGCTGATATTGTTGCGGTTGAACTTGTAACGGCTCCTGATTATTCTGATCCTGCGGTGGTACCGCTACTTCAACCGCCAGGGCAATGTCTTCCATCTCAGGAGGCACATATGAATTGTCAATCTCCACGCCGCGCGCTTGCAGCTCCTGGGCCTTCGCATCCATCACCTCCAGCTGATAAGCCAATTCGGCATTAGCGGCCGCCAACCTGTCCATTTCCAGACGCCACGCAACGACATCAGGATCAAGACGATGGCTATAATACCATAACGCATACTGCTCGTCCGCGGCATGCGCAACAATGAAGGCAAGTGCCGGCGTATCCCATAATCCGAATCTCGGCTGCAAACCGAAAGCCCAAACGGGGGTACGGAATCGATATGTTTCATAGAATGCGGCCCGCCGGGCATGGTAAGTCTCAGGGTGAAAGTGGTGATTCTCAAACACTCTGCGATGGATTTCCGGAGAGTGATGGACAACCACCCTGCTTACAGGCTTAAACCGCGCCCTTTCGCTTTGGAAGCGGACGGCCGCCCTGGCATTGTGTTCCGGCCTGATATCGTTACGACGCTCTGTTAACACCCGCTGTCTTTCTTGAGGCGGCTGTGTGATGTTGACGGTCGTGCGCTGTCTGACATTCACGGTTGCCTGATTCGGTCCTTGTTTGGGCTGGCCCGCCTTAACACCAGGTTGGCCTCGTGTCGGTCCCGCTCCCGGTTCTCCAGCCGGACGCTGAAGATGTTGGCCTGATTGTTGCCCGCCGGAAGTTCCCGGCTGGTTCGCCTTAGCACCGGATTGACCTTGTGTCGCTTCTGCACCATGCTGGTCAGTCGGACGCTGGACATGCTGCCCCGGTTGTTGCCCGCCGGGAGTTCCGGGTTGACTGGTCTGCATGCGCGGTTGAGACGGTTGTTTCTGACCCGGTGGTTGGCCGGTCTGAGTCTGAGTCGCCGGCGTAGGTCTGCCGGTTGTTGGCCCTGTCGGACGCTTCTGTTGTTCCCGTTGTTTTTTCAACTGTTCTTGTTGCAGTCTTTGTTGTTGCTGTTCTTGCTGCTGTTGCTCCTTCTTCTTGCGTTGCTCTTCAGGCGTTTGGGCGTAGACAAGATTCGACGTCGAGAATAATATCGCCATCATGAACATGATGACAATGGTACTGAGTTTCCATTGCCCTTGCTTCATACTTTCGCCCCCTGGGGATTTCCTATATTACTCGTTCTGTTGCATCTGAATCATATGCACACGAGCGCCCCGCCTATCCAATCGCTCCCTGTAACCCCGCTGCTTGTCTTACCCTGTACCGCGAGGACGCCTCTTTACTTTGCATGAAACCAATCCAGCAGTGTGAGCAGGGTTGCCTGCCGTTGCCGGATATCGGAGGCTTCTCTGTTGATGACCCTGGCAAAGACGACGATTTTGCAGATTCCCGAGACGGCCGAGCCGGTCAACGTCCCTTCGTAACGCTGCGTAGATGCGTTCAGGGTGAGGGCGATCTCTGGATAGGCAATGATTTCCGTGCTGCCGCCGGTATTGGCATTGGGCGCGATGATCAGGCTCAGACTCGCTCGATGTTCACATTCCCTTGTGATATTGACGGAAATCGGCGTAGAGTCGTCCCCCCTCAATGATCGGCGCTACGGCCACCGCACCCGTCCCGATGACGAGCTTCAATCCCCATGGTACATCGCCATATTCGGCGTAGGTTAAGAAATAAAGACTCGTGAGATGGTACCGATCACAACAAAAATAACGATTGCTGCGATGATTATGGCAACCGTGTACCCTGTGGATTTTTCTTTTGGTGATTTCATGAGAACGGGCAACCCGATATAGAGGAGATAGAGACCGTATAATCCCAAGATACCGAGGATCCGAAGGGCAGGGATGAGCGCGAAAATACCGACCAACCAACCCGGTATATAAGAATACGTGGCCAGCTTGAAAGCTTGGCCGAGATTTTTCTCCCCTGAAAACGTAGGGGCAAGGGCATCGATAATAAAGGCGAGGATATATACGCCGACAAGGGTGAGACCGTACTGAACAACAGCAGAGATAATGCCTGTTGTTATCGATACCCTGTATGCTCCTCCCACCGGCAAGCTAACTCCCACAAGAGACATGCCGATAAAAGAGGCAACCGGTCCGATGGCTGCCAATAAAATAATGTAGTTTTTATACAACTCAGCAATAGATGTCGTTTCGCCCGCTATGACCTGCCATTCCTCTTTGGGGCTAAGCAAAATTCCTTTGATACGTTCGGTGATATTCATGATTTCCCCTCCATAAGTATTTAGTAACAAGATCCAAGAAGAATTTCTTTTCAGTTAGGAAACTATAAGAAGAACCTATTGGTATGTCAACGATTTATTATCGCTCCCAAAAAAATTTCAGGAATGTCGCAAAAAATGACCACAACCCTACGGGCACGATGGAAATGATATGCTGATAATTTCATATTGAAATCGTGCATCTTCAATGAGTATAACGATTAGAGGAGGAAGTATGCAAAAACCGGATGAATCATATTGGCTTCCTCATGAGCTGACTATCGACGTATCCGTCCGTCAAACGATATGGTTGTTCAGTAACCGCCCTGATTATCGGCGGTATCTCGGCAGGTCGTCGAGCCCACAGGCCTCGCATCCGGTGCCGAAGAAAACGATTTTCCTTTCCTTTTGTATCCATTTTCGTGTAATCAACGAATCAGGGTACTTTCTGACGGAGAAGCCGGATACTATGTATCCAGCCGGATACCGGAGCTGGATAGTTGGTATCCAGTCTTTTCGAGAGCGGGGAAGGGATTGATGCAAGTTATTTTGCGATTTTAAGCGCTTAGATGCAAGCTTCAATTGGCATGCGGGTTGCTGTTCTGGGGTGGAAAACATAAAAAGCTGAACGCGGGTATTCGGGTTTCCCGCTCCGGTGAACGGAAAGGGGCGGATATCAACGGATTGACTATCAAAGGTGTCGAGGGTTTCCATGCAAAGAATCGCTTTGTTCCTCATGATGTTCTGGATGCTCCAGCCGGCAGCGGCGGGAGCGGCTGGTCCGATAGCGAAAGGCGAGACGCTGGATCTGAGCCGCTGCGTTGCGATCGCCCTGGAGTGGCATCCCTCCATCCTGGCGGCGGCCGGCACGCTTAAGGGCGGCGAAAGCAAAATCGGCCAGGCGCGATCGGGATATTATCCGCAAGTGAACGCATCCACCGGCTACAGCCGGACGGAGCCGATATCCGACTCGTCGAGGGGAACGGTCGGCGGAGACGCCTTTGACAGCTACTCCTCCAGCGTATCCCTGAACCAGAATCTCTACGATTTCGGCAAGACCTCCACCCAGGTGAGGATTCAGGAACTGAACCGGGATTCCTCCCGTTCGGATTTGGCAAACGTCCGCACCCAGGTGATCTTCGCCGTCAGTCAGGCCTACTACGGGGTGCTGCAGACAAGGCGGAACCGGGATGTGAACCGGGAAGTGGTGGGGCAGTTTCAGCAGCACCTCGAGCAGGCCCGGGCGTTTTTCGAGATCGGGACAAAACCGAAATTCGACGTCACCAAGGCCGAAGTCGATCTCTCCAACGCACGACTGAACCTCTTGAAGGCCGAAAACGCCTTCCGGCTCGCCCAGGTGGCGCTGAACAATGCCATTGGTATACCGGAGGCCCCCGAGTACGACCTCGCCGATGAGCCCTCCTTTCAGCGCGTGGATGTCGATCTGGAGGAAACTCTGCAAAGGGCCTATAACCGCCGGCCGGATCTCCGGTCCCTCGCCGAGAAGAAGAGATCGTTGGAGGAGTCCATCACTCTTGCCCGGAAGGGCTATTATCCGTCCATATCGGGCAATGCCAGTTACGGCTGGGGCGGGGGCAGTTTCCCTCTGGACCAGGGATGGAGTTTCGGCGCCACGCTGAGCATCCCCCTGTTCAGCGGCTTCGCGACGAAATACCAGATCGAGGAGGCGCAGGCGAATCTGGATGTGGTTATCGCCAATAATGTCTCGCTTCGGCAGGCCATCTATCAGGATGTCAAACAGGCATGGCTGAACCTGGCGGCCGCCGCGGACCAGGTTGAGACGGCGGCGCTCTCCGTCCGTCAGGCTGGGGAGAACCTCGATCTGGCCAACGGCAGGTACGCCTCGGGGGTGGGGAGCCCCATCGAGGTCACCGATGCCCTCGTGGCGGCGAGCAATGCGAAAACATCCTATAATTCAGCGCTGTATGATTATAAAGTGGCGCAGGCGTCTCTGGAGAAAGCGGCGGGGGAAAAATGAAAAAGATCGTTGTGGCGTTTGTTCTGATCGGCGCTCTGGCGGCAGGCGGATTTTATCTCTACAAAAACAAGGGAAACGGCGTCCAGTTCCGGACGGAAAAGGTGACCCGGGGGGATCTGCGCGCTTCAGTGACCGCAACCGGAACGGTGAGCGCGGTGACCACCGTCCTCGTGGGCACCCAGGTTTCCGGAACGGTCAAGGAGCTCTTTGTGGATTTCAACTCCCCCGTCAAAAAAGGGCAACTGCTGGCCCAGATCGATCCGGCGCTTCCCCAGGCGAGGGTGGCGCAGGCGAGGGCCAATCTGCTGTCCGCTGAAGCCAATGTGGAGAAGGCGGAGGTCGCCCTCAAGGATGCCCGACGGACGCTGGAGCGGAACCGGGACTTGTTTGGCCGGAACTTCATCGCCCGGAGCGACCTGGATACGGCGGAGACGAATGAACAGTCGGCGGCCGCCCAGCTCAATGCCGCAAAGGCGCAGGTGGAGCAGAATCGGGCGGCGCTGCAGCAGGAAGAGACCAATCTGCAATACACCCGGATACTCTCCCCGGTCGACGGAGTCGTCATCTCCCGGAACGTGGACATCGGGCAGACCGTGGCCGCAAGCTTCCAGACACCGACCCTCTTCAGCATCGCCGAGGATCTGACCCGGATGCAGATCGACACGAATGTGGACGAGGCGGATATCGGCCGGGTCATGATCGGCCAGGTCGTCAGCTTCACCGTCGACGCCTACCCGGATACTACGTTCCCCGGGAAGGTGGCGGAGATCCGCAACGCCCCCACGACGGTCCAGAACGTCGTCACCTATGACGTGGTGGTCAAGGTGGCCAATCCGGAGCGAAAATTGAAACCGGGCATGACGGCCAATGTCTCGATCATTACCGCCATGGAAAAGGGCGTCTTGAAGGTCCCGAACGCGGCGCTCCGATTCAAGTGGACTTTTGACAAGGCGTCCGACACGGGAAAAGGGGGAATGCCGGCCAAGTCTCCGGTGACCGCGGGGGAGACGAACAGTCAAAAGAAGCAAGGCGTCTGGGTCCTGGATGGCCAGAAACCCCGCCGTATTCCTATTACCATCGGAATAAACGATGGAAGTTATACCACCGTCTCTTCCGGGGATCTGAAGGAGGGTGATGGGGTGATCGTTGAAGCGACGGGAACGGCCAAGAAAACTGAACAGCGGATCGGCCCGAGAGGATTCTTCTAATTCAGCGCTATGGAATTGATTGAAACCCATCATCTGACCAAGATCTACGAACTGGGCGACAGCACCGTCCACGCACTGGATGACGTTTCCCTGACGATCGGGCAGGGTGAATTCGTTGCCGTCATGGGACCATCCGGTTCCGGCAAGTCAACCTTCATGAACGTGGTCGGCTGTCTGGATGAACCGACGGGCGGACAATATCTTCTGGATGGAACCGATATCGGCCATCGGGGCCATGACGAGCTGGCGGAGATCCGCAACAAGAAAATCGGATTCGTTTTTCAGGGATTCAATCTGCTTCCCCGGACATCCGCCCTGGAGAACGTGGAGCTCCCGATGCTCTATAATGGATTTCACCCCCGGGAGCGCCGGCAACGGGCGATGGCCGCCCTGAAGGCGATGGGGTTGGAAGGCCGGGAGGATCATCATCCGAATCAGCTCTCCGGCGGCCAGCAGCAGCGGGTGGCCATTGCCCGCGCGCTCGTGAACCGGGCGCCCCTGATCCTGGCCGACGAGCCAACCGGCAATCTGGACACCCATTCGAGTGTCGAGATCATGGAGCTTTTCGTGAAGCTGAACCGAGAATCGGGGATCACGATCATCCTCGTGACCCATGAGCCGGACATTGCCGCCTTCAGCAGGCGGATCGTCCGATTCCGTGACGGGCGCATCGTCAGCGATGAGCCCGTGAAACCGGGAAAGACGGGGTTGACAGAGGGGACGGTATGAGAAGATCGGGCACATTCTTGGCGGGAGACCACGCGGAAGGGAGGCGGAGATGATCGGCATTCTCCCGACCTTCAAGATTTCGTTGCGCGCGCTCCGGGTGAACAAGATGCGCTCCGCCCTGACGATGCTCGGCATCATCATCGGCGTGGGCGCGGTGATCACCATGCTTGCCGTGGGGACCGGCGCGAGCGAGAGGATCTCGCAGCAGATGTCCAGTATGGGGAGCAACCTCCTGATCGTCATGTCGGGGAGCAGCACCTCCGGAGGTCTCCGGATGGGAAGCGGCACACAGTCCACCCTGACCCAGGACGACGCCGAGGCGATCGCCAGGGAGTGCCCCGCCGTCTCCGATGTGGCCCCTACGCACAACGGAGCGGCCCAGGTGGTATACGGCAACCAGAACTGGTCGACGGGAGTTGCCGGGACTACACCCGGCATCCTGCCCGTCCGGGACTGGTCGCTCGCTTCCGGAAGGCCGTTCACGGATCAGGATGTGCGCAACGCCACCAAGGTTTGCCTCCTGGGTCAGACCGTCGTGGACAATCTCTTCGGCAATGCGGACCCCCTGGGTCAAATTATCCGGATCAAGAAAGTCCCCTTTACCGTGATCGGCGTTCTGGCGAAAAAGGGGCAATCGGCCATGGGACAGGACCAGGATGATACCATCTTCATCCCCCTTTCGACGGCGCAAAAGAAGATCTTCGGGACGCCCTTTTTGGGCATGGTCCGATCGATTGCGGTGAAGGCGAAAAGCGCCGACCAACTTTCGGCGGCGGAACAGCAGATCGGAGAGTTGCTCCGCCAGCGCCATCGGATCGGCCCCCGTCAGGAGCCGGATTTCACGATTCGCAATCTTACCCAGATGATGCAGGCGGCCGAGCAGTCCACCCAGGTCATGGCCCTCTTGCTTGCGGCGATCGCCTCCGTCTCCCTTCTGGTCGGCGGTATCGGCATCATGAACATCATGCTCGTTTCCGTAACGGAGAGGACCCGTGAAATCGGCATCCGCATGTCCGTGGGGGCGAAGAGCTGGGATATCCGACTTCAGTTCCTCATCGAGGCGCTGACCCTCTCCCTTATCGGCGGGATTGCCGGGATCATCCTCGGCGTGTCGGGATCCAAGGTTCTTTCCGCCCTGGCCGGGTGGTCCACCGTCGTCTCCCCCCTGTCTATCCTGCTAGCCTTCGGTTTTTCCGGTATGGTGGGCCTCTTTTTCGGATTCTATCCCGCCTACAAGGCGTCACTCCTCAATCCTATCGATGCGCTCCGCTATGAGTGACGGTTTTCTTCCTGGGTAACGCCGGCTGAAGCAGGTGATCAGCTGTTTGGGGATTGCCGGCGGCGATTGTGCCTTGAACCGGTTAAGTTAAATGCCATTTATGCCGATAGTGCTTATGAGTTGCAATATCCTCAGGCTGCCATTATTATGCCAGCGAGTGGGAGAAGAATCGATTCGCTCCTGTTTGTCGGTAAAGGTTGATACATAATTCATCGCTGCATGAAGACCCAAAAGGGGGATTCGGGTGGGAAAGTCTCTGCATGTATTGATTGTTGAGGATTCGCAAGACGATGCCCTGCTGCTGGTCCACGAGCTGAAACAGGGCGGTTATGAGCCCCTCCATGAGCGGGTGGATAGCGCCGAGGCCATGCACGCAGCTCTGCAGGAGAAGCCGTGGGATATCATCCTGTGCGATTACGACATCCACGGCTTCAATGGTCTTGCTGCACTTGAAATCATGAAGGAATCGGAGATAGACATCCCCTTCATCATCGTCTCCGGCATGATAGGCGAAGAGATGGCCGCCGAGGCCATGGAGACCGGCGCGCACGATTATATCATGAAGGGCGCTCGGCAACGACTCGTCCCGGCCATAACGAGGGAACTGCGCGAAGCGGAGGTGCGTCAGGAACGCAGGCGGACGGAGGAGAGGTACCGACAAAGCGAAGAGAAATTCCGTCTTGTTGTCGAGAGTGCGCCGGGTGCCGTTTATATCCAGACGGGAGGCTGTTTTGCCTATGTGAACCCGGCAACCGTCCATCTCCTCGGTGCGGAATCGGCGGAGCAGCTGCTGGGACGTCCGATTCTGGAGAGGATCTCTCCCGATTATCGCGAGACGATCCAGGAGAGGATCCGCCTGCTTAATGAGGAGAGGGAAAAAGTTCCCCCGATGGTGCAGAAGTATCTGAAACTCGACGGCACGGTCATCTATGTTGAGGCCTCTGCCGTTCCTTTTTCCTACAATAACGAGATCGGCTCTCTTGCCTATCTCCACGACATCACCGAGCGGATGCAGACGGAGGAAAAATTACGGGAGAGCCGCGAGAACCTGCGCGGGGCCCTGGAATCAACCGTCCGGGCCATCGCCTTGATGGTGGAAACGCGGGATCCCTATACGGCCGGCCACCAGCGGCGGGTTTCCGATCTGGCCCGCGCCATTGCGCAGGAAACGGGAATCATGCCGGACGGAGTCGACAGCATCCGGATAGCCGGCATGATACATGATGTCGGCAAGATCACCGTTCCCGCAGAGATACTCAGCAAACCGGTCAGACTGTCGAAGATTGAAATCAACCTCATCAGAATACATCCGCAGGCGGGTTTTGACATCCTGAAGGATATCGAATTCCCCTGGGCGATCGGTCAGATCATCCTGCAGCACCACGAGCGGATGGACGGTTCGGGCTACCCGCGCGGTTTGACGGGGGATCAGATCTGTTTCGAAGCAAGGATTCTGGCGGTGGCCGATGTGGTGGAAGCCATGGCATCCCACCGTCCATACCGGCCGGGACTCGGCCTGGAGTCAGCCCTGAATGAGATCTCCGTGAATCAGGGGAGGCTCTATGATGAAAGGGTCGTTGAAGCCTGCCAGAGCGTCTTTGCAGGCGGATACGATTTGCCGGTGATGTGAATCGATAGCGAAGGTAACTTGTTGATAACTAACGGGAAAATACTACGATGAGCGAGATGGGAACGCCTCTGCGCGTATTGATCATAGAGGATTCTGAAATTGACGCCCTCATGCTGATCCTCGAATTGAAACGGGGCGGCTACGAACCCGTCCACGAGCGAGTGGAAACGATCGAGGCTGTGCGCGCAGCCCTCCAGAATATGGCGTGGGACATCATCCTGTGCGATTATTATCTGTCCGGCTTCGACGGCCTCCAGGTCCTCGCAATCGTGAAAGAAACGGGGATCGATGTCCCCTTCATCCTTATCTCCGGCGCGATCGGTGAGGAGGTGGCCGTCGAGGCGATGAAGGCCGGCGCCCATGACTGCATCATGAAGGACCGGCGGCAGCGACTTCTTCCCGCCGTTGAACGAGAGTTGCGGGAAGCGGCAATGAGGCGGGAACACCGTCGGGTGGCGGCTGCGTTTAGGGAGAGCGAGGGAAAATTTCGTCTCCTGGTCGAGAATGCGCCCGATGCCGTCTTCGTCCACGTCAGGGAATGTCTTGCCTACCTGAACCCGGCGGCCGTCCGTCTCCTCGGCGCCGAATCGGCGAAGGCCGTGCTCGGCACGCCGGTTACGGACCATGTCCACCCCGATTATCGCGTACTCGCCCGGGAACGGATGCGTCTGGTCAATGAGGAGAGAAAAGCGGTACGCATGATCGAGCAGCAGTACCTGAAGGTGGATGGTTCGGTCATCGACGTCGAGGTTTCCGCCGTGCCTATAACGTATGAAAACAGCGACGGAGCTCTCGTCTTCGTTCACGATATCACGGATCGGAAGCGGGCCGAAGAAGAGCAGCGAAGGAACCGCGAAGCAGCAGAGCGGCTGGCCGAAGAGATGGCCGTCATTGCCGAAATCGGGCGGCTGATCGGCTCCACGCTGGACATTGACGAGGTATACGAGCGCTTCGCTGTCGAGACCCGAAAACTCATCCTCTTTGACAGGCTTGCCATCAACTTGTACGATTTTAAAAAGAGTACCCTCCGCGTTGCTTACGTTTCAGGGTCGAGTATTAGCGATCGGCAACAGGGGGATTCTCCTGCATTAACGGGAACGTTTAGTGAGGAGATCATACGCACGCAGACCAGCTTGCTCTTCCAACCAGCGAGCATTGAAGAGATTGATGAGATCGTCGCCCGCTTCCCTCCTCTCTTCGCTACATTTCAGGTGGGGTTGCTCTCCCTGATGGGCATCCCGTTAGTCTATCGGAACGAGGTGATCGGTGTCCTGCACTTCCGGTCGAAAAAGCCGAACGCATACACCGAGCGGGATCTCCGCCTGGCGGAGAGGATTGGGGCGCAGATTGCCGGGGCGATTGCCAATGCGCAGCTCTTTACCGACCTCAAGGAGACGGAAGGTTCGCTGCGGGAGAGTGAGCAACGGTTCCGCGCCCTGTTTGAACAGGCGGCGGTCGGAGTGGCCGAGATCGAGATCGAGACGGGCCGTTTTCTCACGGTCAACCGGCGCCTTTACGAGCTCGTCGGCATGACGGAGAGAGAGATGCTGGCTACTACCTTCCAGGCGATAACGCATCCGGAGGATCTCCATCTACATGAGGATAAAACGGCCCTGCTGCTGGCCGGGAAGATCGGGCGCTACAGTCTGGAGAAGCGCTATCTCCGGAAGGACGGGGCGGTCATCTGGGTGGACATCGCGGTATCGCCGCTCTGGAAGCCGGGGGAAAACCCCGGGCGCAATATGATCGTAGTTGAGGACATCACCGAACGCAAAAGGGCGCAGGAAGAAAACGAGCGCCGCTCCAAACAGTTGGCCGCATTGCACGTGACAAGTGTAGAGCTGATGGTCGAACTGGATCTCAACTCACTGCTCTGTTTTATCGCCCGGCGCGCGTTGGATCTGATCGGTGGCACAAACTGCCATTGCTACCTCTACAGGCCGGAATCGGATCTGATGGAGCGGGTGGCGAGCGCCGGCCCGGAACTGACTCCTAAAAAAACGATACAGCAACGCGGAAAAGGTTTCGTTGGTCATGTCTGGGCGACAGGCGCCCCGTTTTTGGTTAACGATTATAACTCTTGGCCAGAGCGAAAAAGAGAGTATGACTCTCTCCCGTCCCGGGCGTTGGCGGGGGCGCCGATTCACTGGGGTGAAGAATTGCTGGGCATTATCGATACGATGGCATATCTGCCGCACCAATACACCCAGGCGGATTTGGATGTTCTCGGCATGTTCGCCGCGCAGGCCGCAATCGCCATCCGCAACGCGCGGCTCTACAACCACATCGAACAGATCGCCGTGACGGACGAGCTGACCGGCTTATTCAATCGCCGCGGATTTTTCCCGCAGGGAGAACGTGAATTTGAACGGGCGGCGCGTTTCAATCGGCCTCTCGCGGCGGTGATGTTCGACATTGATCATTTCAAGATGGTCAACGACGTCTACGGTCATCCCGCCGGCGATAAGGTTCTGCAAGCCCTGGCCGCCTGTTTCCGCCAGAATACGCGCGGGATCGACGTCGTGGGGCGTTATGGCGGCGAAGAGTTCATCCTCCTGCTGCCGGAAACCCTTCTTCCCGAGGCTATCCAGATCGCCGAGCGCCTCCGTCTCTCCATTGAGGAACTCGTTGTCCCTGTCTGTCCGGCGAATGGCGATTCCACCACCGTCAATGTCCGTGTTACTGCGAGCGCCGGCATTGCTGTCGCGCTGCCGGATGTCCGGACATTGAATGTCCTGATCGACCTTACGGATCAGGCTCTGTATCGCGCGAAGGCGTCCGGGCGCAATCGGGTCGTTGTCTGGGAAAGGACGGGGACGCCCCATGGGTTCGTGAACAGGGGGAGCAGCATCAGCGTCTGATGAGCGCGGAAATGCTTACAGGCTGTTCCCTTCTCAGGGGGGGTGGGCCTTCGATAACGGTTTTGACCATCCCGGCGCCGCTTCTCCTCGGTTGCGTTCGAAGTGTTGTTCGACGACCCGGGTGCCCCACTGTTCCCCCTCTCCCTCGGAAACCAGGTGAAACCCGAACGACTCGTAGAGGTGACGGGCCGTATCGAGCCCCGCGAAGGTCCACAGGCCGATCCGACTATACGCCCGCCGGTCGCAGAAGGAGACGGCTTCCGTCATGAGCCGCCGGCCCCCGCCGCTGCCCTTGATCTCCGGCGAGACGATGAACCAGCGGAGGTGCGCACCCTCGGTT
Organism: uncultured delta proteobacterium; assembly: GCA_963817385.1. Taxonomy (GTDB): domain Bacteria; phylum Desulfobacterota; class Syntrophia; order Syntrophales; family UBA5619; genus JAKAFS01. Next base: position 32,092 of record CAWFOM010000002.1, on the reverse strand, counting down.
TCCGCCTTCAGGCCGTCAATCGCAATCGAGCCTGCAACGCGATTTTCGCTCATAATCGTCCAGAAACCGTCGCGCTCCTTCTCAAAGCGACAGAGGAACTCTGCGAGTTCAGTCGCCACCTTGGCCTCGAAGAACAGGCCGAACCCCCAGTGGCGGTGGTAATAGTCCGCATGCATTTCGGCGACGCGGCCAATCGCCCCGGGGCAGTAGCCGCCGATCTCGATATGCATCAGCTCCTCCTTTTCGGGCACTACCTCAGACGGTCGTGAACCGCCCGCCCGGCTTCAGACCGCTTGTGGCGGCGAAGGCCGCCGCGTCCTGTTTCCCCTCTTTCGTCCGAACCTTGCCGATCCGGATTGCTCCTCTCCCGGCGGCTACGGTGAAGCCTGCCGCATCCACTGTTGTGATCTCCCCCGGCCGGCCTGCCGGAGCCCCATCGAGGCGGTGCGAATCGAAGAAACGGACCCTTTCACCCTGATAGTGCGTAAACGCCCCCGGCTGGGGGTCGCATCCCCTGATCAGGTTGTGGAGCTCTTCCGCGGTCCGCCCCCAGTCGATCCGGGCAACCCGGTCGTTACAAAGCGGCTCGTAGGTGGCCAGATTCTCGTCCTGGATGAGACGGGGCGCCCGGCCCGCCTTGATGAGATCGACCGACTCCGCTATCGCCTCCGCGCCGAGGGGGAAGAGGTGGTTGAAATAGAGCGATCCGGTGGTGTCATCCTCTCCGATCGTGACCCGCTTCTGGAGGAGGATCGGTCCCGTATCGATTCCGGCGTCCGCCCAGAAGATCGAGAGCCCTGTCTGTTTGTCCCCCATGATCAGGGCCCAGTTGATCGCGCTCCCGCCGCGGTGGCGGGGGAGGAGGGAGGGATGGTAGCAGATCGCCCCCCGGGAAGGGGTTTCGATCAGGGCCGGGGGGATGATGTCCGTGACGAAGGCCATGATCAGCAGATCCGCTCTCAACGCCCGAAACTCCCGGAGAGTCTCCGGTGCTTTGTAGTTTTCCGGCTGATACGCGGGGATCCGGCGTTTGTCGGCGGTGATCTGCAGGGGGTCGGGTTTTGCCCCGGCTTTCCTCTGGGGAAGCCAGGCGGCGATGACGTCCTCGCCGCGGTCAGCCAGCGTTTCCAGGACCTTGGCGCCAAAGGCGGCCTGTCCCATGATGGCGATGCGCATGATGTTTCTCTTTCCCTTCCGCTGTCCGATGCTTCCGGAGAGAAGGGCCTCTCCGTGAGCGGTCCGTTTAGTCCTGCATCAGAGGGATAGCGGGACTCCCGTCTCAGTAGCTATTTTGCGAAGATCATTTACGATATTGATGTGAAGCGGTATCCCCGTCTGCAGCCTTGTCCGCTCCTTGAGGAACTCCGGTTCGCCGGGAAGATAGATTACCTCGACCCCCTTCGCCTTCTTGGATTCCTTGATCTCGTCGATGTATGCATCCATGCGCGCTTTGAAGGCGGCGACCTCGTCGAACGCCGAGATGCTCACCGCGATGAAGGTATGGCCGACCCCTCCGATCGCATCCACGATATCCATGCCGTTCACCCGCGGGCCGGAGGAGGAGTTCGCCAGCACGCCGGTGAGCAGGTCCACCATCAGCGTGATGCCGTATCCCTTGTATCCTCCGATGGGCAGCAAAAAACCTGCCAGCGCAGCCTTCGGATCGGTGGTCGGCTCGCCGTTCAGGGTAACGGCCCAGTCACTCGGGATCTGCCTTCCCTCCTTGGCGGCCAGGCGGATCTTTCCCCGCGCCACCACGCTGTTGGCCATGTCCAGCACCACCGGGAACCGCTCGCCCGCCGGAACGGCCACCGACCAGGGGTTGTTGCCGAGGAGCTTCTCCGCGCCGCCGGTGGGGGCGATCTGGGGAGAGGCGTTGCTGAGCACGATTCCGATCATGTCGTGGGGAAGGGCCATCATGGAATAGTGGGCGCAGGTGCCGAAGTGGTTGCTGTGCCGGACGGAGACGCAGGAGATGCCGACCTCCTTGGCTTTCCGGACCGCGATGGCCATCGCCCGGCTGCCGACGACCTGTCCGAAGCCGTTGTCGCCGTCGATCAGGGCCGTGGCCGCCGTCTCCTTAAGCAGGCGGAAGTCCGGTTTGGGGTTGATGAACCCCCCTTTGACCTTGCCCGTATAGACGGGCATCCTGAGGACGCCGTGCGTATCCACCCCGCGCAGGTTGCAGCGAACCAGGGCATCGGCGGCTATCGCGGCGTCCTCATGCGGCATCCCGAGCTTTTCGAAGACGCGCAGACAGAACTCCGTCAGCCCTTCATGTCTCACGGTAATCGATTCATTTCCCTTCTTTTCTTCCATTAAAGCACCTCTCATAAGTTGTAAAAAAAGTTTAGATTATCCCATCAACACCTTGGGGAGCCAGAGGGTAACGGGCGGATAGACGATCAGAATCACGAGGGCGACCAGCAGGGCCACCAAAAAGGGGATCAGTTCCCGGGAAACCTCCAGGATCGTCGATTTCGAGATGGCGGTGACGACGAAGAGGTTCGCCCCCACCGGCGGGGTCAGGAGCGCCAGTTGGATGTTGACCGTAAAAACCACGATGAAGTGGACCGGGTCGATATGCAGTTGTTTGATCACCGGCATCAGGATGGGGATCAGCATCATGATCATCGGCAGGGGCTCCAGGGGGAAGCCCAGGAGCAGGATCAGGATGTTGATCATGAACATGATCAAAAGCGGGTTATCGGTGATGGCCAGAAACATCTGGGCCAGTTTCGGGCCGACCTGCTCGGATGTCGCCACCCACCCGATTACGCTCGCCCCGGCGATCGTGAAGGTGATGGAGGCCGTGGTCACGGCGCTGTTTCTGAGCGCCTCCTTGAGGGACGACCAGGTGAACTCCCGGTAGACCGCCCCTCCCAGGAAAAGGGCGTAGGCCACGGCGATCCCCGCCGCTTCGGTAGGGGTTGCGATCCCCAAGATCATCGTCCCCAGGACAACGATCGGCATCAGGAGACACAAAACGGCGTCCCGGGTGCTCAGAAGAAGCTCTTTCCCTTCGAACTTCGAATCCTTGGCCATTTTCCTCTTCTTGGCGATCAGATAGGTGGTGATGAGAAGCATGATTCCCATGAGGATGCCGGGGACGGCCCCCCCCAGGAAGAGCCGGCCGATGCTCACCCCGGTCATGCTGCCGATCAGGACGAAGGGGATGCTGGGCGGGATGATCGGTCCGATCGTGGCGGAGGAGGCGATGACGGCGGCGGCCATCTCCGGGGGGTAGTTCGCCTTTTTCATCGCCGGGATGAGGATCGTCCCCGTCGCTGCGGCGTCCGCGACCGAGGAGCCCGACATCCCCGCCATGATCATGTTGACGACGACCGAGACATTGGCCAGTCCCCCCGTGATGTGTCCGACGAGGGCCCGGGCGAACCGCACCAGCCGCACCGTCACCCCCCCTTTTTCCATCAACTCCCCGGCCAGCATGAACAGGGGAACCGCCAGGAGGGGGAACGAGTCCAGTCCGTAGATAAAGTTCTGGGCGATGATCGAAAGCGGGATCGGTGAGGGTCCGAGCCACGAGTAGAGGATGTACACCATGCCGCTGAGCCCCATGGCCGTACCCAGCTCCATGCCCAGGAGGATGAAAACCAACATTATGCCGAACAGGAGGAGCATTCAGGACCTCCTTTCTTTATACAGATCGAGCCACATCTGGGCGATGAGGGCGGAGAGCCCCAGGGGGATGATCAGATAGACGAAGGCCATGGGGTACTCGAGCGCCGGGGTGGTGACCTCCATCTTGGTGAGCTCCACCATTGACCGGATGGCGATACCGATCACGGCGATGAGGAAGGCGGAAGCGAGACCGACGACCGAAAACTCGACGATCCTTCTGAGCTTCGCAGGAAGCTCGATAATTAGGGCGTCGATGGCCATATGCCGGCGGCGGCCGTAGGCGGCGCCGATCCCGATGAACGTGAGGTAGATAAAGACGATCCGGGCCATCTCCTCCGACCAGGTGAGCGGGTCGTTGAACGCATACCGGAGAATGACCTGGGCGATGACGAGGATGGCCATCAGGGCGATGCACGCCATGCTCAGGTACTCGAGAACGGCCGTCAGGCCTTCGGCAAATCGATTTCCCGGCCTTGTCATACCTCCTCCTTTCCTTCTGCTCCAGAGCCCGGATGGAGCGGGCCGGGACGATTCATGCCGTCATCCCGGCCCGTTGCATCCGAGGCTTATTTTCACAATCATATGGTGACGAGCCCGGCCGCTGCGGCGGATCGGACTCCGGTCAAATCTTCCGGACGCCGGGGTTCAGCGGACCGCCTGAATCCGTTCGTAGAATCCCTCTCCCCAGGCCTTGGGGGCGAACTTCTTCCAGACGTCCTTCATCGCTTCCCGGAAGGCGGGAACGTCCGGGACGATCACCTGGCCCCCTTTGGCCTTCCAGATCGCGTGGTTTTCGGTCTCCTTCGAGAGCATCTCCTTGCGCAGTTCCATGGAGACCCCGTTCCAGACCTCCATCCACACCTTCTTCGTCTCCGGCGTCAGATCCTGCCACACCTTGTCGCTGATCTGCACCCAGCCCGGCGGGTTGACGTGGCCGGTCAGCACCAGGTATTTCTGGACCTCGAAGAAACTACTCTTGATGATGAAGTCGGTGGGGTTCTCCTGGCCGTCGATTGCCCCTTGCTGGAGGCTCGTGTACACCTCGGCGATGGCCATGGGGGTCGGCTTGGCGCCGACGGCCCGCCAGGTATCCATGTTGACTGCCGATTCCGGGACGCGGAGTTTGAGGCCCACCATGTCGGCGGGTTTGTGGACCGCGACCTTGCTGAAGGTGCAGTTGCGCAGGCCCCGGAAGACCCATCCGGCGGTCCGGATCCCCGATTTTTCCACCAACCTCTTGTTTTGCTCCTCCCAGAGCGGTCCGTTGATCACCTTATCGGCATGATCGAGGTCCCTAAAAAGGTACGGAAGAACGGCCGTGTCCAGGATCGGGTTCCACCCTCCCATCCCGGAGATCATGAAAGCCAGCGCCCCGCCCTTGACGGACTCGATCATCTGGCGCGCCGAGCCGAGCTGCGAGCCGCCGTAGTGGGTGATCTGAATCTTGCCGTTGGTAGCCTTTTTGATCCTTTCACCGAAGCGGACTCCGGCCATCCCCATGGCGGCGTTATCGGGATCTTCGGAGCCGGATTTGAGGATCAGGGTCTTCTGCCCATCTCCGGTGTAGGCCGACGCCTGCGCCCCCCAGCCCCCCAAGTTTACGAGAAAACACGCACAAACCGCAACGACGGCAATCCAACCTTTTTTCATGATCTTCCCTCCTTAACGTGATGGATGTTCCTTATGACCGGGCATCCGTGAGAGATCCCCGCCTGCGCTGACGCAGGTCCGGATTCCCTACCGGACGGTTCCTGCCTTCTTCAGCTCCGCAACCTCCGCTTCCGAGTAACCTGCCTCCTTCATGATCTGATCCGTGTGCTCGCCCAGGTCGGGGGCCCGCATCCGGATCTCCGCGGGCGTCTTGGACAGCTTGACCGGGTTGTTGAGGACCTCGATCCTGCCGTAGCGGGGGTGGTCCCATTTCACAAAAAAATCATTTGCCCGGGCCTGCTCGTCCCGGGTCACTTCCAGGGGTGTTTTAACCGGCGACCAGACGAGCTTGTTGGCGGAGAGGATCTCGATCCACTCGGCATAGGTCCTGGTCCGGAACACCTCCTCGATGATCGTCACCAGCTCCTCGGAGTTCCGGGCGCGGGCCTCCAGCGTGGCAAACCGGGGGTGATTCTCCAGATCCGCCCGCTCGACGGCCTTGCAGAAGGATGGCCAGTAGTGCTGGGCGTTGGTCATCCCCAGCATCACCCACCGGCCGTCCTTCGTGGGATAGAGGTTGCGGATGGGGTTCCCGAGGGTTTTGCGCCGGGGACGGAATGCGTCCTCGCCGGTGGTGAGACAGTGGCTGATGTCGAACCCGAGTGCGTAGGTGGCGGTCTTAAAGAGGGAGACCTCCACCTCCTGGCCGATCCCCGTCCTCTCCCGGATCAGCAGGGCCGCCATGATTCCGGCCAAGAGGCACAGGGAACTGACGCTGTCCCCGTAACCGGGCCGCGAGATGTTGGGGGCTTGGTCGGCCTCATGGAGGAGATCCATGACGCCGCTCCGCGCCCAGAATGCCACGGAATCGTAACCACCGGCGTTTTTCTCCGGCCCCTTCAGCCCATAGCCGGTCAGGTTGGCAAAGATGATCTTGGGATTCACCGTTGTCAGGACGGCGTAGGTCAAATTGAATTTCTCCAACTCGTAGGGGCGGAGGTTGTTGAGGAAGACGTCCGCACCCGCGATTAGCCGTTTGAGGATCGACTGTCCCGCCGGGGTGCCGATGTTGATGGCGATCCCCTTTTTGTTTCGGTCCATATGTTCCCAGAGATAGTTGACCTCATGGGGTTTCAGCCACCCCCCGGCGCCCTCCTGCAATAACGTCCGCATCATATCGCCCCGTTCGGGCGGCTCGACATGGATGACCTCGGCGCCCCAACCGGCCATGAGTTGCCCAGCCAGAGGCATAGCCGCGGCGCCTCCCACTTCGATAACCCTGATCCCTTCCAATCCTTTGGCCATATGGCAACCTTACGCGTCTTTCACGGCGGCGCGCGCCGCGGTCTTCTGTGCTTCACGCCGGGCAATGGCTTCGGCGCGCGCCAGGATGTAGTTGACGTGCTTCATATTGGCCACATCATACATGCGTCCGTCAACGGTCACGGATCCTTTCCCCTGGGCATACGCCTCGTCGAGGGCCGCCTTCACCTTCTTGGCCATATCCAGATCCTTTTGCGGCGGTTTGAACCCCTCATTGCAGGCATCGACCCATCCCGGATGGATGATGCTGGCCCCCATGAAACCCATCCATTGGGCGTGCTGGCAGGCCTTGAACATCGCTTCTTCTCCCAGCGATATATCGGTAAAATCGACGCCGTTTTGCGCCCCGAGGCTGTGGGCCTGCACGTTGGCCGCGCGGGCAGCGAAGAGAAGCGCGTTTTCGGCATAGAAGTACTGCTCGAAGTTCAACGCGATGAACCGGGGGAACCCCATGCTGACGGAGAGATCCCCCTGGCCGATGTTCATCTGGGTGATCCGGGGACTGGCCTTGGCGATGCTGTTGATGTTGACCACGCCGGCCGCGGTCTCGACGATCAGGTCGAAATAGATCTTTCCGGCAGGCAATCCCCGTTCCTTTTCAAGCCGGGTGACCATCTGGTCGATATGCTGAATCTCTTCGGCCGATTCGGGTTTCGGGATCATGAGACCATCCAGACCGGGAATCACGATGGCGGACAGATCCTCCTCCTCAGAATCCCGGTTGAAGCGCACCTGGATCTCGGCGCCTCCCTTGTTGACGACGGGGATGACGTCTTTCACCATCTTCCGGGCAGAGGCCTTGTCGGACGGGGCGATAGCGTCCTCGAGATCCAGGATGATGACGTCCGCCCCCCGGGTCCAGGCCTTGGTGACGAATTTCTCCCGGTTTACCGGGACAAACAGTTTGGATCGGCGAACCAACTTCAGCAACTGATCCTGCGCACTCGGCATGAAAACCTCCCAATGAAATAGATTTATACTGCGGTCAGATGCTGCATTGAAGATCATAGACGCTATCGGGTGTCAAGGAAATTTTCCTGAATCCACAAAAGTTCCGCACTGAAAAATTTTTCATAATAATTTTCTTGACAAAAGAGATTTTGCAGTTATAATGTCTACCAAAACGGTAGGAATAGTAGAGATGGAATGGGCGCGCCCCGGGAAGACACATTCGTCTTGAAGAGTTCCCCGGCGCGGGGAGAGGAGGAGAACGGATACGATGAGACAGGACAATAATCTGATGAACATGATGATGTGCAGGTGTTATTGCACCGGACGGGGAGGTCTGTTCATGTGAAGATCGCTTTGTAGGACCCATGAATGTGACAACCCGCTGATCGGTGAAGATGCAGCGGGTTTTTTATCGTATAAAAATCAAATCGACCGTAGGGTCATAACGAGAGGAAGGAGATGAGCCGATGTCAGAAAAGAGATTAGAAACCTTGGCGTTGCACGCCGGTCAGGAGAGTCCCGATCCGGCGACAGGGGCGCGGGCGGTGCCCATCTACCAGACCACTTCGTATGTCTTCAAGGATACGGGGCATGCGGCAGGTCTGTTCGCCCTCCGGCAGTTCGGAAACATCTACACGCGGATGATGAACCCGACGACGGACGTGTTTGAGAAGCGGATCGCCGCGATCGAGGGAGGGACGGGCGCCCTGGCGGTGTCCTCCGGGCAGGCCGCGGAAACGATGGCTATCCTGAACATCACCCGGGTGGGGGACCAGATCGTCTCGGCGGACAACCTCTACGGCGGAACGTATCAGTTGTTCCACTACACCCTCCCCAAATTGGGGCGAACGGTGAAGTTCGTCGATTCCCGTAATCCCGAGGCGTTCAAAAAGGCGATTACGGACAAGACGAGGGCGATCTATGCCGAGACGATCGGGAACCCGAAACTTGATGTCCCCGATTTTGAGGCGATCGCGAAGATTGCCCACGGGGCGGGGATTCCGTTCATCGTTGACAACACTGTTGGTGTGGGCCTGGTGAAACCGATCGACTACGGGGCCGACATCCTCGCCACGTCCGCCACGAAGTTCATCGGCGGTCACGGCACCTCCATCGGCGGGGTGATCGTCGATGCGGGCAAGTTCAACTGGGGAAACGGCAAGTTTCCCGAGTTCACCGAACCGGACCCGAGTTATCACGGCCTGAAATACTGGGACGTCTTCGGTAACTTCCCCGATTTGGGAAACGTCGCCTTCATCATCAAGGCGCGGGTGCAGTTGCTCCGTGATATCGGAGCTTGCCTGAGCCCGTTCAACTCGTTTCTCTTTCTCCAGGGGCTGGAGACCCTGCCTCTGCGACAGCGGCAACATTCGGAAAACGCACTGGCAGTGGCGAAATTCCTGAAGGGTCATCCCCTGGTCGGCTGGGTCAACTATCCGGGCCTTGAGGATCATCCCAGTCATGCCCTGGCCAAGAAATACCTCGGCGGTCGTTTCGGGGCGTTGGTGGGCTTCGGGATCAAAGGCGGGCTGGAAGCAGGCAAGAGATTCATCGAATCGGTAAAGCTCCTCTCTCACCTGGCCAACATTGGCGATGCGAAAAGTCTCGTGATTCATCCGGCCTCGACGACCCATTCGCAATTGACGAAGGAGGAGCAAGCCGTGACGGGTGTGACGCCGGATTTCATTCGGCTCTCGATCGGGCTGGAAAATGTCGAGGATATCAAGGATGACATCGATCAGGCCTTGAAAAAGTCGGTGGGCTGAGGATTATAAACAGGAGGAAAAGGAAAATGAAAATATTTGATGACATTACCAAGACGATAGGGCATACACCCTTGGTCAGACTGAATCGCATGGCGGAGGGAACGAAGGGGCAGGTGGTGGTAAAACTGGAATCCTTCAACCCGCTCTCCAGCGTGAAGGACCGGATCGGCGCCGCCATGATCGAAGACGCCGAGAAAAAAGGGCTCCTGAAGAAGGGCTCGGTGATCGTCGAGCCGACCAGCGGCAACACCGGGATCGCGCTTGCCTTCGTGGCGGCGGCGAAGGGCTACCGTCTGATCCTGACCATGCCCGACACGATGAGTATGGAGCGCAGGCAGCTCCTGGGGATCTTCGGCGCAGAACTGGTCCTGACGCCGGGAGCCGAGGGGATGAAGGGTGCGATCCGGAAGGCCGAGGAATTGGTTGCGGCGACCCCCGGGGCAATGATGCCCCAGCAGTTCAACAATCCGGCGAACCCGGAGATCCACCGCAAAACGACGGCCGAGGAGATCTGGGCGGATACGGACGGCCAGGCGGACTTCCTCGTGGCGGGCGTCGGTACGGGGGGGACGCTGACCGGCGTCGCCGAAGTCCTGAAAAAGAAGAAGCCGGGTTTCAAGGCGATCGCCGTCGAGCCGGAGGCGTCGCCGGTGCTGTCCGGGGGGCAGCCCGGGCCGCACAAGATCCAGGGGATCGGCGCGGGTTTCGTCCCCGGGGTGCTCAACCAGGCGATCATCGACGAAATCGTCAAGGTCTCCAATGACAACGCGGGGATCACCGCGCGGCGCCTGGCCCGCGAAGAGGGGATCCTGGCCGGCATCTCCGGCGGCGCGGCCCTCTGGGCGGGGCTGGAGGTTGCCAAACGGCCGGAAAACAAGGGAAAGTTGATCGTCGTCGTTCTCCCCGATACGGGAGAGCGGTACCTGTCGACCTGGCTGTTCAAGGAAGCATAACGGAATGGAAAGCTTACAGAAAACTGATGTGGTGGCCGTGGATACGGCGCACTCGCTCGGGGTCGTCGAGACCCAGTATCTGACCTTTGCCGACGGGAACGAGCCGCTGAAGCTCGAAAGCGGAGAGACCCTGGGGCCGGTGACGATCGCCTACGAGACCTACGGCAAGCTCGACCGGAAGAGATCCAATGCGATCCTCGTCCTGCACGCCCTTTCCGGAGACGCCCACGCCGCCGGGATTCACCGGGACGAGAAAGGCCCCGGCTGGTGGGATGCGATGATCGGGCCGGGGAAACCCTTCGACACGGACCGCTATTTCATCATCTGCTCGAACGTTATCGGAGGGTGCAAGGGGAGCACCGGTCCCTCCTCCCTCGACCCGAAAACGGGGAAACCCTACGGGACGGACTTCCCCTTCATCACGGTCGCGGACATGGTCAACGCCCAGCGGCATCTGATCGATTATCTCGGGATCGAACGCCTGCTTTGCGTCTCCGGCGGCTCGATGGGCGGGATGCAGGCGCTCCAGTGGGTGGCCTCCTATCCGGAGCGGGTCCGCTCCGCCATCCCCATTGCCACGGCGCTGAAGCACTCGCCCCAGCAGATCGCCTTCAACGAGGTGATCCGGCAGTCCATCATGGCGGATCCCGCCTGGCGGGAGGGGCATTATTACGACACGGGCCAGCCGGAGAAGGGGCTCTCCGTGGCCCGGATGATCGGCCACATCACCTTCATGAGCGACCAGTCGATGGAGGAGAAGTTTTCCCGGAAGCTCAAGAAGGGCCACTTCAGCTTCAATTTCGATGCGGACTTCGAGGTGGAGGGGTACCTCCGGTACCGGGGAGCGAACTTCGTCAAGCGTTTCGACGCGAATTCTTATCTGTACATAACCAAGGCGATGGATTATTTTGACCTTTCGGGGGGGAAACTTATTCCCGGAAGCGGGATCGATACCTGTTTCTTGATCATCTCGTTTCAATCGGACTGGCTCTACCCCTCGTACCAGTCCCAGGAGATCGTGAGGCTCCTGAAGCGCAAACGGGTCGATGCTACTTACTGTGAGCTGAAATCGACCTACGGGCATGACGCCTTTTTAGTGGAATTGGAAGGGCAGACGACGCTGATCCGCCATTTCCTGGAGAGGACCTATTCCGGGGAGAGAAACGGCAATGGAAACGGCAATCATCGATAACGGCATCCGTCCGGATCATCAGATCATTTTCGACATGATCGATCCCGGATCCCGCGTCCTGGATCTCGGTTGCGGCACGGGCGACCTGATGAACCTGCTGATGCGGCAAAAGAACGCCTGGGTCCAGGGGATCGAACTGGACGAAAATGCAATCTACGAATGCGTCAAGAAGGGGCTCTCCGTCTGCCAGAGCGACATCGAAAGCGGGCTGGCGGAATATCCCGACCGCTCCTTCGACTACGTCATCCTCAACCAGAGCCTCCAGGAGATCCGGAAGGTATTCTTCCTCCTCCGGGAGACCCTGCGGGTGGGGAACCGGGTCATCGTCGGGTTTCCCAACTTTGCCCACATCAATGCCCGCGTTTGTCTCGGCATCGGCGGGCTGGCGCCCATGACCCCCTCGCTTCCCAACCGCTGGTATGATACCCCCAACGTACGATTCCTGAGCATCAGCGATTTCCGAAGTTTCTGCGGGGAGAAGGGATTTATGGTGGAGAAGGCCCGGTTTCTCAACGGGCATAAAACGATCACCTTCTGGCCCAACCTCCGGGCACTCAGTGCGATCTTCCTCCTCTCCCTGGGGAGGAAGGAGGCTGATCGGTGATGTGATAGTGACAACATGAAACAGATCTACATGGACTATGCGGCGACGACGCCGACGGATCAGCGGGTAATCGCGGCGATGCAACCCTACTTCGGGGAGGTATTCGGCAACCCCTCCAGCCTCCACGCCTTCGGCCAGGAGGCGCGGTCGGCCGTCGAGGCAGCACGGGCGCGGATCGCCTCCTTCCTCGGGGCGACCCCGGCGGAGATCGTCTTCACCAGCGGCGGCACGGAGAGCGACAACTTTGCGATCAAGGGGGTGGCCTACGCGAGCCGCAAAAAGGGCGACCATGTCATCACCTCCGCCATCGAGCACCCCGCGGTCCTTGAGACCTGCCGGTTTCTGGAGAGGGAAGGATTCCGCGTCACCTATCTTCCCGTCGACGGTGAGGGGCTGGTGGACCCGGACGCCGTGGCCGGAGCGATTACCGACAAAACCGTCCTCATCACCATCATGCATGCCAACAACGAGATCGGGACGATCCAGCCGATCGCCGAGATCGGGAGGCTCGCCCGGGAGCGGGAGATCACTTTCCATACCGATGCCGTCCAGACCTTCGGCCATCTCCCGTTTACGGCGGCCGAACTCAACGTCGATCTCCTGAGCGCCTCGGCCCACAAGCTCTATGGCCCGAAGGGGGTGGGGATGCTCTTCATCCGGCAGGGGACGCGGGTCGTCCCGTTTATGAACGGCGGCGAACAGGAGGGCGGCCGGCGGGCCTCCACCCTGAATGTGCCGGGAATCGTCGGTTTCGGGAAGGCCGTGGAGCTGGCGGGGCAGGAGCTTGCTGAAGAGCCTAAGAGGATGACCGCCCTGCGGGATCGTTTGATCCGCGGCCTGTTCGAGAAGCTCTCCGGGATCCGCCTGAACGGCCATGCCACGCGGCGGCTCCCGAACAACATCAATTTCTCCGTCGAGCCGGGTCGAGGGAGAGGGGATGATCCTGAGCCTGGACATGCTGGGGATCTCCTGTTCGACCGGTTCGGCCTGCTCTTCGGCGAGCGTCGAGACCTCGCATGTCCTGACGGCCATAGGCCTGTCGCATGAGTTCTCCCATGGATCGCTTCGCATCAGTCTCGGGCGCTACAGCAAGGAGAGCGACATCGATGCGGTCCTGGTGACGCTGCCGCAGATCATCGGTCGCCTGCGGACCATGTCGCCGGAGGCCGCGGGGAGGAAGTGAAAATGGAACGGGGAAACGAAGCTTCGTACCATAGCGCGGATCTTTTTCCGACCGTGCACATCCTCGCTTCGCTGCCGGAAAACCAACTCGCGCCTGACGGCGCTCAAACATGTTTCCCGGCGGTCGCTTCGCTCAAGGTGGCACGGTGCCCGGAAAAATCTCCCATGCGCCCGGGCACGAAGCTCCGTCTCCCCTTCATTTTTTGGGGAAAAGGAAAGGAACAGCAGGGTAGGGAATGAGCTTATGAAGAAGGTGGCCGTCGCGATGAGCGGCGGCGTCGATTCCGCAGTGGCGGCCCTGCTGCTTCGGGACGGCGGGCATGAGGTGGTCGGCGTCACCATGTGCCTGGGCGTCCTCCCGGCCGAGGGGGGGCGGGCGAAGTGCTGCGGACCGAAGGAGATCGAGGACGCAGCGCGGGTCTGCCGGGCGCTCGGGATCAGGCATTACGTCGTTGACTTTGCGGCGGATTTGGAGGAAAAGGTGATCCGCCCCTTTGTCGAGGAGTACTGCCGGGGCAGGACCCCCAACCCCTGCATAGCCTGCAACCGGTCCATCAAGTTCGGTTCGCTCCTCGCGAAAGCCCTGGCGTGGGGCTTCGAAGGCCTCGCCACGGGCCACTACGCCGGGATCGAGGAAGACCATGGCGCATACCGCCTGAAGACTCCGAGGGACCGCCGGAAGGACCAGACCTATTTCCTCCACGCGATCCCGAGGGAGGCGCTGGCAAAGGTCTTCTTCCCCCTGGCCGAGCTCACCAAGGACGAGGTGCGGGGGATCGCCGAGCGGGCGGGTCTCCCCGTCTTTGACAAGCCGGAGAGCCAGGACATCTGCTTCATTCCGGCGGAGGGCCACGAGGCCTTTCTCCGGGGCCGCGGCGCGCCGCTCGAACCGGGCGAGATCGTCGATACGGCAGGCAAGGTCCTCGGCCGGCACCGGGGGATCGCCTGCTACACGATCGGCCAGCGGGGAGGGTTAGGGATCAGCTCGCCCACTCCCCTCTACGTGCTCGCGATCGACGCCGCGGTGAACCGGCTCATCGTCGGTCCGAAGAAGGACCTGAAGTCGGAGGGGCTCATCGCGGATCAGGTCAACCGCCTGGTCGACGCCTTCCCGGAGGAGGCCTGGGCGAAGATCCGCTACGCCCACAAGGCGGCACGGTGCCTGATTTCGTACGATGGCGAGAGCCTCACGGTCCGCTTTACGGAGCCGCAGGAGGCCGCCTCTCCCGGGCAGTCCGTCGTCCTGTATGACGAGGGGACCGTTCTGGGCGGAGGGATAATCAAGGAGGTTTTTCGTGGAACTAGTTGATAAAATAAAGAAGCTCCAGAAGGAGCGGAAGGCCGTCATCCTTGCCCACAACTACCAGATCCCCGAGGTCCAGGACATTGCGGACTTCGTCGGCGATTCCCTGGAGCTGAGCATCAAGGCGTCGAAGACCGACGCGGAGGTGATCGTCTTTTGCGGCGTGCACTTCATGGCGGAGACGGCGAAGATCCTCTCGCCGGCAAAGACCGTCCTTCTGCCGGACAAGGATGCCGGCTGTCCGATGGCGAACATGATCACGGGGGAGGACCTCCGCGGCCTGAAGGCGAAGCATCCGGAGGCGAAGGTCCTCTGCTACGTGAACACCTCGGCCGACGTGAAGGCGGAGTGCGACCTGTGCTGCACCTCCGCGAACGCCGTCCGGATGGTCCAGGAGGTCCTCAAGGATGCCAAGGAGATCATCTTCGTCCCCGACAAGTACCTGGCCGCCTTCGTGGCCGGAAAGACCGGACGGGAGTTCGTCACCTGGCCGGGGTTCTGCCCCACCCACGCCAAGATCCTTCCGGAGCACATCGAGGCGGCGCGCGCCCGCCATCCGGGGGCCGTGGTGATGGTCCATCCGGAGTGCCGCCCCGAGGTGGCGGCCATCGCCGACATCGTCGTCTCCACCGGCGGGATGAGCCGCTTCGCGAAGGAGACGCCGGCCCGGGAGATCATCGTCGGGACGGAGCCGGGGATCATCCACCGCCTCAAGAAGGAAAACCCGGACAAGATCTTCCACCCGGTGTCGGATACGGTCATCTGCCCGAACATGAAAAAAACGACCGTGGAGAAGATCCTCTGGTCGCTCGAGGATATGACGCATCGAATCGAGGTGCCCGAGGAGATCGCCGCGCGCGCCCGGCGGTGCATCCAGGTGATGCTGGACATCGGCCGCTGAAGGGAGGCCCGTTCATGGAAAACCGCAAGAGCGTCGAGGCGCTGCACATCGACCGCGAGGGGAGCGCGATCCGGACCGAGTGGACGGCCCGCGAGTTTCCGCTCACGATCATGCTCAACGGCGAGCAGCTCGTCACGGTCCTCTGCTCCCCCGGCGATCTGGAGGCCCTGGCCGTCGGTTTCCTCTATTCCGAGGGAATGATCCGCTCGAAGGAGGAGATCACGGCGCTCACGATGGACGAAGAGCGGGGGATCGTCCGGATCCGGACCGCCGAGGACAAGACGCAGGACGGCAAGCTCTTCATGAAGCGGGTCCTGACGACCGGCTGCGGCCGGGGGATGGCCTTCTACAGCTACGCCGATCTGGACCGTAAGAAGAAGGTCCTCTCCGACCTCAAGGTGACGCCGGAGGAGGTGCTGGCGCTGAGCCGGCGGTTTCAGGGGGCCTCCGAGCTCTACCGGAGCACCCACGGGGTCCACAGCGCGGCCCTCTGCGACACGCGGGAGGTCCTGGTCTTCGCCGAGGACATCGGGAGGCATAACGCCATCGACAAGGTCCTCGGCCGCTGCCTCATCGAGAAGATCGCCGTCGCCGACCGGATCCTGGTCACGAGCGGCCGGATCTCCTCGGAGATCCTCTTCAAGGCGGCGGGGAGCGGCATCCCCGTCCTGATCTCCAAGTCGGCGCCGACGGACATGGGAGTCGACCTCGCGAAGGAGCTGGGGCTTACGATCATCGGTTTCGTCCGCGGGGGCGGGATGAACGTCTATGCGGGTCAGGAGCGGATCGACATTAAGCGGCCGGAGCGCGATGCGGCGACCGCAGGATCCGCTGAGACCGAGGCTAAACGGGATTAAATAATCGTCACCCCGGCGAAAGCCGGGGTCCGGGGATGTCTCAATAATCATATAGGGGAAAGGGTCTTTCAGGAAAAGAGGACATGGTTATGGCAAACAGCGATGATAAAAAGATTCCGGCGGTGGGGATCACGGCAGAGGGCGATTTTTCGCAACTGGTGGAGGCGCTCAGCAGCCTGAAAAACGGCTCCACGGCGGGAATGAAAAAGCGGCGGCAGGAGCAGGAGCTGCCCTCCCGGCAGGCGATCGGCGAGATCATCGAGTCCCTCCGTTCCGTCCTGTTCCCTGGGTATTATGGTTTCTCGGAACTCAAGGAGGAGAGCCTCCGGTTCCATGTCGGCTCGGCGCTGGACCACATCCGGCGGAACCTGCAGGAACAGATCAAGCGGGGGCTCTGCTTCACCTGCGAGGAGGGGCCGGAATGTCTGCCCTTCTGCGACGCCCAGGCGCGCGAGTTGACCGGAAAATTCCTCCAGGCACTCCCGAAGGTGCAGCGATTGCTTGCCCTGGATGTCAAGGCCTCCTATGAGGGGGACCCGGCGGCTGCAACTCCGGATGAGGTGATCTTCTGCTATCCGGGGCTCCTGGCGATAACGAACTACCGTCTGGCTCATGAACTGCGTCTCCTCGGCGTACCGATCATCCCCCGGATGATCACCGAAGCGGCCCATAGTGCGACCGGGATCGACATCAATCCCGGCGCGGCCATCGGGGAGCGGTTCTTCATCGATCACGGGACGGGGGTCGTCATCGGGGAGACCTGCATTATCGGCAGCCGGGTCCGGCTCTACCAGGGGGTCACGCTCGGGGCGAAAAGTTTCCAGCTGGACGGGGAGGGCAACCCCGTCCGGGGGATCGACCGCCATCCGATCGTCGAGGATGATGTGGTCATTTACTCCGGGGCGACGATCCTCGGCCGGGTGACGATCGGGCACGGTTCGGTGATCGGCGGTAACGTCTGGCTGGTCCACAGCGTGCCGCCGGGAAGCCGGATCACCCAGGCGCAGAGCCGGGAGGAGGATTTCGAGCGGGGCGCGGGGATCTGATTTTTTCGCCGTTTATCGAGAACCGGATGAATCGGCAATCCCGTGGAGCGCTTCATCGGTAAACCTCTTTCCGATGCCCAACTTTCACTATCCAGATAGTAAGCTCCTCGTCCTGAATGGAGTAGACAATCCTGTAGTGGCCTTGACGAAGGCGGTACCTCTCCTGGCCGGTCAGC
The DNA here is from genome assembly GCA_963817385.1 of uncultured delta proteobacterium. Classification (GTDB taxonomy): domain Bacteria; phylum Desulfobacterota; class Syntrophia; order Syntrophales; family UBA5619; genus JAKAFS01. The sequence goes on along the minus strand of CAWFOM010000002.1, from coordinate 14,546 downwards.
TTTTCGCAGCCTGAAGGCCGTGGATCTTCCCCCAGTGCCTGAATACGACGAAGAATCTTCCGTATGTCCTTCTTGGGAATAGAATGGAAGTCCTTCTCAACTGATTGCCGGAAGTAGATCTTATATGCGGCCATCGCTTCTCAGTCTCTTGACCATTTCGTCATAGGCAATCAAAGGTTCTCTGACCCGTTCCCCGAATGCCGCTATATCGTCCGCATCCTCTGCAAGGGCTTCTCTGACGGCATTGTTCACAAGTTCCGATACCGATCGAGAAGTCTCGACTGCTTTCAGCCGCAGTGCCTTGTGCAACTCGGGGTCCAAATACACTGTGGCTCGTTTGGCTTGCTTGGCCATACTATCACCTCCTTATGTCGCTGTTTGCAAGATAGCACCACAACGTCATGACGTCAAGGTCTTCGGATCCCGAAGAAGCGAACATGCGGGAGATCAAAAAACTTCAGCACATCAGACGAATCAAATGGAGGAGCATGCCGGCGCACCCTGAAAAAATTGGAGGCGGTCGATGGTCACGAAGACACTGGATGGCGAAGGCCAGTTTTCGCAGGAATTCAGTGGGGTTTTTTTACGAGGGCGGTCACTATGCCTTGGGGAGATTCAGGACGATTTTCTTTCCCGGTGGAGGGCCTGCACCTTCCAGATTTTATCGGCGTATTCTCGGATGGAACGGTCGGAGGAGAAGGCGCCCATGCGGGCCACGTTGAGGATCGACATGGCCGTCCAGCCTTCCCGGTCCGTATAAGCCCTGCCGGCGGCTTCCTGGGCGGCGATGTAGGAGCGGTAATCGGCCAAAACAAGGTAATCGTCGCGGCCGAGGAGCGCCTCGACCAGGGGCCGGAAGAGGCCGGGGTCGCCGGGAGAGAAGAACCCGGAGCCGATCAGATCGATCGCCGCCTTCAGTTCCTCATCGCTTTCATAATAGGCCCGGGGGTCGTAGCCGCGGGCCTTTTGCGCAAAAACCTCCCGGGCCGTGAGGCCGAAAAGAAAGAAGTTCTCCTTCCCCACCTGCTCCCGGATCTCCACATTGGCGCCGTCCAGGGTCCCGATCGTGATGGCGCCGTTCAAAGAAAACTTCATGTTCCCCGTCCCCGAGGCCTCCTTGCCGGCCAGGGAGATCTGCTCCGAGAGGTCGGCGGCCGGGTAGATTCGCTGGCCGTTCCGAACGTTGAAATCGGGGAAGAAGGCCACCTTCAGCCGGTCCGCAACTACCGGGTCGCCGTTCACGACCTCGGCGACGGCATGGATGAGCTTGATGATCAGCTTGGCCATCCGGTAGCCGGGGGCAGCCTTGCCGCCGAAGATAACCGTCCGCGGCGGTCCGGCGAGGGCGGGGTTTTTCTTGAATCGCCGGTAGAGCGTGACGACGTGGAGGAGGTTCAGATGCTGCCGCTTGTACTCGTGGATCCGCTTGACCTGGACATCGAAGAGGCTCTCGGCGGGCACGGCGACGCCTGTCCGCTCCCGGATGAGGCGGGCGAGGCCCTCCTTGTTGGCTTGCTTCACCGCTCGCCAGCGTTCCCTGAACCCGGCGTCCGCAGCCAGGGGCTCCAGCCGCCTGACCTCCGATTCGAGCCGGCAGATCCACTCGTCGCCGATTGCGCTGGTGATGAGTTCCGCAAGGCCTGGGTTGGAGAGCGCCATCCAGCGGCGGGGTGTCACCCCGTTGGTGATGTTGTGGAATTTTTCCGGGGCGATCTCGTGGAAATCCCGCAGAACCGTCTCTTTCAAAAGCTCCGTGTGGAGCTTGGCCACGCCGTTGACAGCATGGCTCCCCACCGTGGCCAGGTGGGCCATGCGCACCGCTTTGTCTCCCGCCTCGTCGATGAGCGACAGACGCCGCAGCCGCTCGTTGTCCCCGATGCCCCGGCTCCTCAGCCCCTCAAGGAACCGCCGGTTGATCTCGAAGATGATCTCCAGGTGGCGCGGCAGCAGCTCCCGGAAGAGAGGCAGGGGCCAGGTCTCGAGTGCCTCGCTCAGGAGGGTGTGGTTGGTGTAGGAAAAGGTCTTTTGGGTGATGGCCCAGGCCTCGTCCCAATCGACGCGGCGCTCGTCCACGAGAAGTCGCATGAGTTCGGGCACGGCGATGGAGGGGTGGGTGTCGTTGAGCTGCGCCGCGAACCCCTCCGGGAACGTGGCCAGAGGGTTTCCCTGGAGTTCGTGGATCCGGATCATGTCCCGGAGCGAACAGGAGACGAAGAAGTACTGCTGTGACAGGCGGAGGCGTTTGCCGATAGCGGGATCGTCGTTGGGATAGAGGATCTTGGTGATCGTCTCGGAAGCGATCTTTTCGTGGACGGCGCCGTAGTAGTCGCCCACGTTGAAGGCCTGGAAATCGAAGGACTCCACGGCCTCCGACTTCCAGAGACGGAGCAGATCGACGACGGGGCCCTCGTATCCCGGGATGGGGGTGTCGTAGGCCACGCCCTTGACGGCCTGTCCGGGGATCCACCGGACCCGTAGCCGCCCCTCTTCGTCGGCGTCGTATTCCGTGCGGCCACCGAAGTGCACGTAATAGGCAATCTCGGGACGACAAATCTCCCAGGGATTCCCCATGGCGAGCCACTTGTCAGTGATCTCCTTTTGCCAGCCGTCGCTGATCTCCTGATCGAAGATGCCGAATTCATAGCGGATGCCATAGCCAATGGCGGGAATCCGGAGCGTGGCCAGGGAATCGAGGAAACAGGCCGCCAGCCTCCCGAGGCCGCCGTTGCCGAGCCCCGGTTCCTGCTCGTGGTCGAGGAGGGTCTCCAGGTCGAGATCGAGCCGGGCGACGGCCTCCTGCACCTGCCGGGTGATGCCGAGGTTGAGCAGGGCGTTCCCCAGGTGCGGGCCGGGCAGGAATTCGGCGGAGAGATAGGCGACGATCTTGGGCTGGCGAAGGCGGGTCGTGACGGTCCCGATCCAGTGTTCGAGCAGCCTGTCCCGCACCGTGTGGGCCAGGGCGACATACCAGTCGTTGGTTGTGGCGTGGGCGGGTGTCCGGCCCTTCACGTAGTGCAGGTTTTCGACGATGGCCCGGGCGATCGTGGCGGGGGTCGAACTGGTGCGGATATCCTCGCAGACCGGTTCCCCGGGCTGCGGTGCCGCTTTGGGGGGTCTCTCGTTCATGGCAAGTCTCCTTTCAAAAGATGGGCGTCTCGCCATACGATTCGATTATGATATGCCTTCTCCCCTTGGTTTTCGATGTCCCGCCCTGTGGGCGGGGTAATTCACTTTCTGTTTTTACAAATAATATTGAATAATTCCTCAGGACATGTATTTGGGACAATCAATCTATCAGGGGGATCATCTATCTTTCTCAACATACTTTTCGTATAGCCGCAAAAAATCACACTGAGAACACGAAAATTCATTTGCTTACAATCAACTTCATTATAGGTTAATATTTTATAGGGGTCGACATCATTAATTTCATTATTCATTCCGATGTTATTTCTTACATATTCTTTACCAATATCGGATAATATTACACTATTCCATATCCTCACTTTACCGGATGAATGAACAATATTATTCTTGTCATAATAAAATTTAGATCCATCTAATTGTTCACAATAAAATTCTGACTCAGCACCATAAACATTCTGAAAAGACAAAATGAAGAGGATGACAATCAGAGGGGGAAAGATCCGTATGTTCACATTTTGAATCCTCTATTTTCCGCGCGGACTCAAATCCCAGGGATGTTGGTTCCGCCTACCGCCAGCCTTTGGGCAGTCCCTTGGCCAAGTCGTGGGAAACTCCTTCGCCGGCCAGTTTCTCCGTCATCGGCTGCCGGAGAACGCCGCCCTGGATCAGGGGCAGAGCACCTTCGACAAAAACATCGCTACGTTCTTCCTATACACATCTATGAAGAGCAGTGCAACCTTTCCGTATCCGCTTTCTGAATCCGTCAGCGACTAAAGAAAAATTTAAAATTTTATGCCTCCGGCGCGGTGCGGATATCGCGTTCGCGGTCCTTGCTATGGTCGCGGGCGATGAGCATGTAGATGGACGGCACGACGAACAGGGTAAAGAGGGTGCCGACGAACATCCCGCCGACCAGCACCAGACCGATGGAATTACGGGCGGCTGCGCCGGCGCCGGTGACGAGGGTTAGCGGGAAATGGCCGGCGATGGTGGCGGCGCTGACCATGAGGATCGGCCGGAGGCGGATGGAGGCCGCCTGGCGCACCGCCTCCAGTTTGGGCACTCCCCGGAGCTGCAACTGGTTGGCGAATTCGACGATCAGGATGCCGTTCTTGGACACCAGCCCGACCAGGGTAACGAGCCCCACCTGCGAGTAGATGTTGAGGGTGGTCGTCCAGCCGCCGGTCCAGAACGGGACGTTGGGGTCGGGTATCTTCAAGAAGGTGAAGAGAAGCGCGCCGAACATAGCGAGCGGTACCGAACCGGTCAGGATGACAAAGGGATCGCGAAAGCTGTTGAACTGGGCGGCCAGCACCAGGAAAATCAGGATAACGGCCAGGTTGAAGGCGGGGAGGAATTTGTTCCCCTCGATCCGCAATTGACGGGACTCGCCGGTGTAGTCGATGACGTATCCTTTGGGCAGGATCTTGGCGGCCTCGTCCTCCAGGAAGCGGAGCGCCTCATCCAGCGGCCGCATCGCCACCCCGCTGATCTTGACGGCATTGAGCTGCTGGAAACGGTTCAGGGAGCGGGGAACGACCGATTCGCTGAGGGCGGCGAAGGTGCCGAGGGGAACCAGCCTGCCGTTCGGGCCGGTGACGTAGACGTCCTTGAGCTGTTCGGGATTGAGACGATCGACACGCTGAATCTGCGGAATGACCTTGTAACTGCGGCCCGCGATGTCGAAACGGTTGACGAAGTTGCCGCCCACCATCCCGCCCAGGTCGCCGGCGATCTGCCCCAGGTTGAGCCCAAGTGAAGCCGCCTTATCCCGGTCGACGAGGAATCGGGACTCGGGCTGGTCGATCTTGACGTCGATCAAGGGCGGAAAGGCGAACATCTTGCTCTGCATGGCCTTCATCTGCAGTTGGTTGGCAAATTCCAGGATCTGCGAGGTTTCGGCCGTCGAAGCCAGGATGAATTCAACCGGAAAATCGCCGCCGCCGGGGAGGGCCGGCGGAAGCGTCGGGAAGATCCGGATCCCGGGAATCGCGTGGAGCTTCTGCTGGACCTCGGGCAGAATCTGAAAGGTGTTGCGCTTCCTGTCATCCCACGGTTTCACGACCATACCGCCGAAACCGGCGTTGGGGAAGGTAATCTGGAAGGTGAACTCGGTTTCCGGAACGCTCATGAAAACCTGGTTGACTTCCGCCGCATAGCGCTTGTTCTGGTCGAGGGTCGAGTTGGCGGAGGCGTCGAGGATGCCGAATATGACTCCCTGGTCCTCCGTCGGCGCCAGCTCCGTGGCGGACATGAAGAACATCACCGGGGCCGCGAGGGAGACCACGATCCAGACGGCGTAGACCGCCGGACGCGCCGCCAGGGTGGCGCCGAGAAGCCGGCCGTAAAAGTTCCTGAACCGCTCGAAGTCGCGGGTGATGCGGCCGGCCAGGCCGCGCCCTTCCCCGCCGGGCTTGAGGAGCCGCGCCGACATGACCGGCGACAGGGTCAGGGCCACGATCCCGGAGATGGTGACGGCTCCGGCCAGGGTGAAGGCGAACTCGCGGAAGAGCGAACCGGTCAGCCCCCCCTGCAGGCCGATGGGAAGGTAGACCGTGGCCAGGGTGACGGTCATGGCGATGATCGGCCCGACCAGTTCACGGGCTCCGATCAACGCGGCATCCGTCGGAGATTTTCCTTCGCGCAGATGGCGCTCGACATTCTCGACCACCACGATGGCGTCATCGACCACCAGACCGACGGAGAGGACGATGGCCAGAAGGGTGAGCAGGTTTATGGTGAACCCGAAGGCCTGCATCAGGAAAACGCCGCCGATCAGCGACACGGGGATCGCCACCACCGGCACCAGCACGGAGCGAAAGGAGCCGAGGAAGAGGAAAATGACGACCATGACGATCATGAGCGTGTCGCCGAGGGTCTTGAGCACCTCGCGGATGGCGTTGGAGATGTAGTTCGTGGCATCGTAGGCGACGAGGCCCTTGAGTCCGGCCGGCAGGTCGCGCTGGAGCGAATCCATCTCCACCCGCACCCGCTTGATGACGTCGAGGGAATTGGCGTTGGGGAGCGGCCAGATTCCCATGAACACCGCGGTCTTGCCGGTAAAATGGACTTCGGCGTCGTAGTCCTCGGCCCCCAGCACCACATCGGCGATGTCGCTCAGCCGTACGATGATCCCGTTTCGCTGGCTCACCACGAGCTCTCTGAACTCGTCGACCGTGTTGAGGTTAGTGTCGGCGGTGAGGTTGACCTGGATGTATTCCCCCTTGCTCCGTCCGAGGGCGGCCAGGAAGTTGTTGGCGGTCAGCGCCTGGCGCACCTGGGCCGGGCTGATGTTCAGTGCGCCCATCCGTTCGGGCTTGAGCCAGATGCGCATGGCGAAGGTGCGGGCGCCGAGGATGTCGGCCCGCTGCACGCCCGGGACGGCGGACAGGCGCGGTTGGACGACACGCACCAGGAAATCGGTGATCTCGTTCTGCTGGAGGATGTCGGAACTGAAGCTCAGGTAGGCCGAGGCGAACCGGCTCTCAGCCGACTCGATGTTGATGATCGGCACCTCCGCCTCCGGGGGGAGGTCGTTGCGCACCTGATCGACCTTGGAGCTGATCTCGGCCAGGGCCTTGGTGGAATCGTAGTTGAGCCTGAGGCGCGCAGTGATGGTGGAGAGACCGAGCGTGCTCTGCGACTCCAGGTATTCGATGCCGTCGGCGGCGGCGATGACCCGCTCCAGCGGCGAGGTGATGAAACCGCGCACCAGATTCGCACTCGCGCCTGTGTACACGGTAGTCACGGTTACCGACGCGTTCTCGCTGTGCGGATACTGGCGGACGTTGAGGGTCCGGATCGCCTGCAGGCCGGCGACGATGATGAGCAGGTTGATGACGATCGCCAGCACGGGGCGGCGGATGAACAGGTCGGTGAATTTCATGGGTCAGTTGTTCTCGGGCTTGGGCGATGTCTTAAACGGCAGGGCCTTCCGGTTGTCGACCACCACCGCCTGACCGTTTCGCAGCTTAAAAACACCGGTGCTGACAATACTCTCCCCCTCCTTCAGTCCGTCGGCGACCGCCACGAAGTCGCCGCGCTTTTCACCGAGCCGTACGAACTGCTGGCGAATCGCCTTGCCCCCCTCCTTGGTATCGGAGACGACGAAGACCGAGTCGCCATACGGGGCGTAGAGCACGGCGGTAGCGGGGATGGCAAGCACCTTCCTGCGGAGGGGGAGGCGCACCGCCACGTTGACGAACATGCCGGGCAGGAGCTTTTCCGCTCGGTTCGCGAGCGTCGCCTGCAACTGGATGTTGCGGGTCTCGGCGTCCACCAGCGGGTTCACCGCGTTGATGCGGCCGTCGACCGTCAAGCCGGGCAGGGCATCGCAGGTTATCCGCACCGGCAGGCCGGGTTGCAGTTGGGCCAGGTGCTGCTGGGGGAGGGCGAAGTTGACGAAGATCGGGTCGAGGGATTGCAGGGTGGCGATCGGATCCCCTTCGCGGAGCATCTGCCCGAGATTTACCTGCCGGATTCCGAGACGGCCGCTGAAGGGGGCGCGTATCGTCTTCTTGCCGATGACGGTGCGGATGTTGACAGTCTGGGCCGTTGCCTGCTCCTGGTTAGCGGCGGAGGTGTCGTAGTCGGCTTGAGAGATGATCTGATCCGGCAGCATTTTCGCGTTGCGGGCAAGAATCGTCCGGGTCAGTGTCACCTGGGCTATGGCGCCGGAAAGCTGGGCCTCTTCCGAGCTGGTGTCCTGGCGAATCAGCAGGTCTCCCTTCTGCACGTTCCCGCCCGGCTGGAAGGCGATTTCCACGATCTTTCCCGGCAACTCGGCGGCCACGGTGACCCCCTGGACCGCAACCAAGGAACCGACCGCCGTCAGGGCCGTCTCCCAGGATGCCGATCCGGCCACGGCGGTGGTCACCGCCTCCGGCGGAGGAACGGCTTTCTTGCCCTGTTCGTCCATCGCCCTGAACTGCAGCGCCTTGACGGCGACGAGCGCGGCGACGAGAATCGCCAGGCCTAAAAGGGTGAGTGCTATGATCTTCTTCATGGTTTTGCAATATTCTCCTGGGACATGTCCCCAATAGGGTATTCTCCCCGGGAGTGACGATATCCGGGGAACAAATTTACGGCGCCCCTGCCGGTGCGGTTTCTGCTGTCTGCGGCGCGCGATTCCACCATCCCCCTCCCAACGCCTGAAAAAGCGCCGCCGTATCGGCGAAACGGGCTGCTTGCGCCTCCACCAGGTTGATCCGCACTTGCCGATACTGGCGCTCGGCATTGAGCAGGGAAAGATAGCCCACGGCGCCCAGTTGGAACTGCTTCCGCGTAAGGTCGAACGCATCCTGCGCCGCCGCTGCCGCCTCTGCCTGCGCCTTGAGGGTGCTTGCATCTGCATCCAGGGCCCGCAGCACATCGGCCACGTTCTGGAAAGCCTGCAGGACGGCGGCGCGATACTGGGCCTCGGCCTGATCGTAGGCGGCAAGAGCGGCGCGGCGCCGGGCATTCAGCGCCCCGCCGCGGAAAAGGGGCTGCAGCAAGCCGGCCCCCAGGTTGAAGATGGAGGTGCCGCTGCCGAAGAGATTGCCGATCGCGTCGGTCTCCGATCCATAGCCGCCCGTCAGGGTGAGCTGCGGATAGAGGTTTGCCGTCGCCACGCCGACCTGCGCACTTGCCGCGTGCAGCAGTTCTTCCGCAGCACGTATGTCGGGACGCTGCCTTACCAGCGATGAGGGCAGGCTCACCGGCAATTCCCGGGGCAACTGCAGACCGTCGAAATGAAACTCGGGCAGCGCCGCCGCTTCGCTGGGATGCCTCCCCGCAAGCACGGCGAGCAGGTGACGGGTCTGGGCCAGTTCCTTTTCCAGCGGCGGCAGGGTGGCCCGTGTCTGGGCAATCTCCGTCCGTTGCGCCAGTACGTCGGAGCGCGAAACGCCGCCAAGCCGGAGCTGGTTCTCAATCACCTCGAGCTGCTTCTCCTGCAGGGCCAGGATATCACGCGTGGCCAGGAGCCGGGCGCGCAGAGCCGTCTCCTTTACAACAGTAGTGACAATGTTGGATGTGAGCGCCAGATAAACGCCTTCCATCTGAAAGCGCTGATAATCGACCTGTGCCTGGAGCGCTTCCAATTCACGACGCACGCCTCCGAAAATATCGAGTGTGTAGGAGACATTCACCGAGGCGTTGAAGAGGGTGAAGGTGTCGCCACCGGTCTGGCCGATTGCCGCGCCGGACAACCGTGTGCGGGACGCGGAGACGGTTGCATCCGCGGCGGGGAAGAGCGCCCCCCTTTGGGCGAGCCTGATTTCCTGGGCCTGGCGGAGTGCGGCCTGAGCGGCGGCATAGGTCGGGCTGTCCGCAAGCGCCTGCCGGATCAATGCCGCCAGCGCCTCCGAACGAAACAGGCTCCACCACTGGTCCGGTATGTCCTGACCGAGGACGAAGCGTTGTGCCGCGCCGCCTGCCTCTGCATCGGGTGCGGCGGCTGTCTCCTCCGGCAGGGCTCCCGCCGTATAGACCGAAACGGACGGAGCCTCGGGCCGCCGGTAATCGGGTCCGACGGTGCACCCGCTTAATGCCGAGGCCATCAGCGCAGAAACCGAGAAGGAAGCATCGTCGAATCACCCGCTCATGCTCGACGCACCCACACCGGCCGTCGATAGCCGGAGCCAACCGGTCTAACATCAGACAGCTTTTATTGCTATCATGTAAAATACGTAACATAAGGACAATTATCAACGATAGTTAACTGTAAGTTTCTCGGTAGGGAAAGAGTATCTTTGGAGTATAGACGTTAAGATCCGACCGCCCGGTCAGAGGAGGGAGAAATCATTGCGCAGCGCCGATAGCCAGCCGGCTGAAGACGCTGAATCCGGAGTGCCGCCATGTTGAGAGCATGGCTATCATTTCTCTTGAGATCGTTCTGCTGGCGATGAGCTTCCCCCAAAGCGGGGGCAAACCCGGGAGAAGAGACGTTCCCAACGCCCAGCCCGGAGCGGCCGGATGATAGGGGGCTTAAGCGCCTTTCTTCTTTTGTTCCGGCGCGATCCCGGCCAGGGCCTTGGCCAGTTTGATCTTTTTATCCAGATTTCCCTCCCGGAAAATCATCACCCGCTGGGCCTGAGGGGAGCCGGCGCCGTGCATGGACTCCACCAGGGCAGTCCCTCCGGTCATGCTTTCGATCAGCCGGCCGATTTTGATCCTATCCTCGGTGGCGATGCCGGCCACGCCGGAGAAGTATTTCTTCACCAGATGACTCGTCTCTTCACTGTCGAGATCGTATTCGCTGGGCAGCGTCGCCAGAAATCCGCCGGCCAGATCGGCGGCCAGGCGGGCCACTTCAAAATGAAAACGGGTGGCGTTATGCTTGCCGACGTTGGCCAGCATCGTATCGACCATGTAGGCCCCGGAAGGGGTGGGGCAGCCTTCGGCCGCGCAGGCAATCGATGAGCTGTAAAGGGTTTCGCCCAGATGGATCATCTCGGTCACCTTGTCCCGCACATGGGAGGCCCCGGCGGTCCCCTGAATCTGGGCCAGATAGGTCACCGCTCCGGTCAGGACGTCGATCAGACCGGTCTTGCAGCCGCCGTAATTGGCCCGGTGGTGGGCGGCGAAACGATAGACCAGGGCGTTGGTAAATTCCGTCTCCCCATTCATGAATACCCGTTCCCAGGGGACAAAGACATCTTCGAAGGCGATGACCGCCTCGCCGCCGACGCCGCCGAAAAGGGGGTTCCCGGAATCGATCCGTTCCCGGTTATCCTTGCGGTCGTCGTTGGCCTGACGGCCGAAGATCATGGTCACCCCGGGGGCGTCGGCCGGTATCGCGCAGACCACGGCGTAGTCTTTGGATTTCTCATCCATGGCCGTGGTCGGCATGATCAGGATCTCATGGGAATTGACCCCTCCGGTCATGTGCAGCTTGGCCCCGCGGATGACCAGGCCGTCGTCCCGGCGTTCGACGATGTGGAGATACTGGTCCGGATCGGCCTGCTCGGCCGGTCCTTTGGAGCGGTCCCCCTTGGGATCGGTCATCGCCCCGACCACCATCAGATTCTCCTCCTGGATATAGGCCAGCCACTTCTTGAATCGCTCGAAATAGTTAGTGCCGCATTTCCGGTCGATTTCATACGTCACCGAATAGACGGCGTTGATGCCGTCCAGCCCCACGCAGCGCTGGAAGCAGGAGCCGGTCTTCTGACCCAGGACGCGCAGCAGCTTGACTTTTTTGATCAGATCCTCCACGTTCTGGTGGACATGGGTAAAACGGCTGATGGTCTTGCCGGTCAGATGGGAGGTGGCCGTGGCCAGCTCCTTATATTCCGGGTCGTTCGCCAGGGCGTAGGTCACGGCCGCCGCCCGGACATGCGGGGCCGTCGCCGGATGGCGGGTCACATCCTTTATCCTCTTTCCCTTGTAATAGACCTTATGGTTCAGCTTCCGCAGACTCTTCAGGTAATCCTGGGCAGTTTTTATCTTCATCCGAACACCTCCTGATATCATTCCCATCCCCGCAATCGATAATACCCCTTTATTTATGTTCATCCGGTTGATACGTACTTTGATTCGACAATATTCTTAATACATTTAATGACTTCACCTACCTATACGGCAGTTGACGAATATCAGAACTGAGGATTACGGGTTGTAAGAGAGTAACATCCGGCATAACGGCGGCTTTTTGCCGTCGCCCTTAATGCCGTTGTTCGGCTTTTAAACCTATAAAGGATTAATAAAAGCAAGAATTTTTTGCAAAGAATATCTTTGTTTCGAAAATTCTGGATCTGATAAAAATTTATCAGATCCAGAATTGCCTTTTCAATGCTTTTTCTAACTTTACCTAAAGCCGCATTTTCATCGGATTCTACTGATTTAAATCTATCCCAGTTACCATCGAAATAATTTTGAGGCATATTGAAATCAGGCAGCGGAGGGTAATTATGAGCGGATCTCGCAAACATATTTTCTGAATCTGTAATTGCGTTCCGCAAATCATCAAAACGGCTGCTATTCAAATTTTTTATTATAATTACTGCAGCATCGTTTAGATCACGTCTGCAATGATGAATACGGAAATTTTTTGTTTCTTTCGAATCCATTGTATCTACTCCTTATTTGTTAGCAAACGACCATCATTCATTACCTTACAGCTTCAATCGCTGTCCAGAGTTCGATGGTTTCACCAACTGGACGTATTTTTACTTTGCCGCTGAATATTTTTGTATCGACAATATATACTTTTAATCCTCCCTTGAGCATAAAAACAAGCTTGGTATCCATAATTTTTTGTAATGCTACATGGTCTTTTGCAGCAACATATTGAATTGCTTTATCTAAAAGCTTTTCATCTGGCGAAGCTAAGTAGCCTGATATTGTACTTCTTGTGTCCTGAGCCAACACGCAATTATTGCCAATAACAATAAAAAGAAAAATAACTGTCACCATAATAATGATTTTTTTAAACATAGCATTATCTCCTAAATCAACGGCAGACTCCCCGTCTTTTAAGAAATTCTGATAATAGGCAGTTTCTCAGTTCACACGCTTTTTGCGCATCACGGCAGCCAAACTCGTTGTTGCCCTGACTTATATAAGTAACCGCCCGGTTGTTGTAGGCATCGGCGTAATCCGGTTTCAGGCGGATAGCTTCGCTATAGTCTTCAATGGCTCGCTGATATTGGCCAAGATCATTGTAAACAAGCCCCCGGTTACTGTAGGCCATGACATGGTTCGGTTGCAGGCGGATGGCTTCGTTATAGTCTTCGATGGTTCGCTGTTTCTGGCCAAGATTGTCGTAAGCAAGCCCCCGATTGTAGTAGGCATTGGCATAATCCGGTTTCAGGCGGATGACTTCATTAAAATCTTCAATGGCTCGCTGATACTGGCCGAGGTCATTGTAAACAGTCCCTCGGTTGTAGTAGGCATCGGCATAAACCGGTTGCAGGCGGATGGCTTTATTAAAATCTTCAATGGATCGCTGCTTCTGGCCAAGGTTAACGTAAGCAACCCCCCGGTTACCATAGGCGACCTCTAAATCCGGTTTCAGTTTAATAGCATTGTTCAAATATACGATAGCTTTTTCCGGGTCGGTATATTTTTCTCCATCCCTTAATGCCTCTGCCTTATTAAACCAATCCACTGCTGTTTCGCTCTTTCCCGAGCAGGAACAAAGAAAGGCTAAAACAAGGAAGATGGGAATGATTATTTTACGCATAACACCCTTTTTATACATTTACATTTTTATCATAATTATTGACGAAACTACATTAATCATACATAACTGTTTGAAATCAAGCATTTTCTTCAAGGGAGACATTTTACTGCTTTCAGGAAGACACAAACACCTCTATGCGTTTACATGTGCGATTTTCAGTATAGGACTTATTGCCTGCCAATCAGTCGTCTCATTCGCCGTATGCCAGAGATCGTAGCTTCTCTGAAGGTTCAACCATAACTCAGGAGTCGTATCAAACGCTCTGGACAACCGCAAGGCAACATCTGTTGTCACAGCGCCGCGTTCGTTCAGTATTTTGGATACTGTTTTTCTCGACAATCTCAGATTCTTCGCAAGATCTGTAACGCTGATTCCTGACGGATCCAAGTAATGAAGCTTGAGAATCGATCCCGGATGAGATGGCGGTCTTGTTCGTGTTATCATAATAATCCTTTTCAATGATAGTCTTCGACGTGTACGTTAAGTGCGTCTCCATCCTTAAATTCAAACGTCAAACGCCAGTTGCCGGAGACCTTTATCGACCAACGTCCTTTTGTTTTGGGAAGCAGCAGATGAAGGCCGGAGCCGGGGTAGTTCATATCCCGGATTTCGTAGCGCATCGCGTAATGATTCACCAGTGGCGGTTGCCTCTTCTCTATGCCGCTTTTGCCCTTCCACGAGGAGCAGGAGCACCCTGCAAGAGACCCTGGGCGGTGAGATCCTCATCAAGGTCCGGCCAGTGTATTCCGTACCCGGCTCCAGCAATGCGCCAGTTCGCCCGCTCCTCCGGCGTAGCATGTAGCAACCGAGGGTACCACGCCAAGGGAACCGTTATGGTTCGTCCGTCGAAAAGATCGACACTGATGGCGTCGTCAGTGACTCGCACGTCCCTGACACGTTCGCCGGATTTAGGTTCCGAAGTACTCATTCCATGCCTCCAATAGTTCTTTTTGGTGTTCCGATGTGAGTGCTTCCAATGTCCTCAATTCCCTCGCCGGAAACCCAAGATTATATGCCAACGTAACCGGTTTAAGCCAGAACTTTGCTGAGAATGCATCCCGATCGATATGGACATGTGGCGGTTCGTGCAGGTCGTGACTCACGAAGTAGAACCTGTATGGCCCTGATCTGAAGATTGCTGGGGACATCTCTCCCCTCCTTGTCTACGTTTCCGGCACCAGATCGGGAAGCGCCTTGCCGGTCCATTTTTACTTTCTTTTATCCATGATTC
>CAWFOM010000001.1:0-388880 GCA_963817385.1 uncultured delta proteobacterium | reverse complement strand
AGGGCTGATCTGGAGGAAGCGGGAGGTAACGGAGGTAAACAGAAGCGATCCGAGGAGTGCTGCCAATCAGCGTTCCAGCCGACGCCTCTGTCGCTGCTTCGCACCGCCAGCGTTGCGGCTGAACGCTGGCATTCCGCCGGACAAGCGAAGCGTGTCCGGCGGAATGCTCAGTTCAAATAACTCAACCATTCACCCTTTGTAGGTGGACTCAAGGTCTGGCGTATATCATTTTTCGGCATCCGCTTTCGCTCCCTCAAATACTAATGCGCAGGGTGCCTGTTCGAGTCAATCAACGAAAGCGGAGTGAAGGCGCAATTTTAGGAGGGAGAAATTTCCGGTGATCGGGGGACTCCGCTCCTTCCTGAATTACACAAATCGGCAACCTCGAATATAATGCTGGATTTCAAATGATAATCGTGATAACGATACTAAGAAACATAAGGGCAGTTTACAAAGTTCCATGCCGTATAATCAAACTGGGGGGGAATAAGTGCTGTCCATCAAATACTCCGATCCCCTATCTTCCGTGCAGATCTGTTCATGCTGGTCGTCTTTGCCGGCCTTCCCGGGATATTAATATCCGCGGATGGTGGCTTTATCCCTGTTCACTGTAATTACACTTTACACAACCATCAGGAGGGGGATAATGAAAAAATTACTGATAGTTCTTTGGTTCATGGTAGCCAGGATATTCCTTTGCGGAAACGCACTTGCCCTTGAAACCTACATTCCTCACATCACCGGCGGAGAGCCCGGCTGGACTGACTATCTACAGGTAAACAACAATACGTCATCCTCTGCCGACTTCACCCTGACCCTGTATGACGGCGGTAACCAGATCTACTCCAACGTCTTTTCGGTCGGCGGCCTCAGCCGTTCTCAGATTCAACTGAATACCTTGCATCCCTATGCCGAGACGGGCGTCATAACATACACCGAATCGGGACTTGTCTTCAGAGTGTCCTATAACAACTCCGGGGGTGGTATAGCGGAGTTCATGACGATCGACACCCTTGGGTCCAAGGTCGGTTTATATTTCAGTGACTTTACAAGTTTTGTCCAGTGGAAGGGAGCGGCTATAGCCAACATGGGGTCAACACCAGCAGATGTAACCCTCTATGCTATCGGCGGGGGTTCCATTCTGGGCACCCAAACCACGACGATTGCCCCCAAGACAAGGGCCGTCGGTATCCATTCGGTCTGGTTCAGCAGCTTGAACCTAAGCCAGGTCGAGTCGATTGTCGCGGTCACTGGTTCTTCTTCGCTTTGCGGCATCGCGATAGAGCGGCGACATAGCTCAAACCCGCTTGCTGTTCACACCTTCGACCCGGCCTCCAACTTCTATCCCCAGGGAGGGGCGCCTGATCCTCTTATAGGCAATTTCAGGTTTGTATATACAATCATTAGCACATGGACTGATAGGATCACCTTAGACACAAAACAGCGGTACAAAAACGTCTGAAGGTACCGATATGTACATTGGATACGATGCAGACTATCCTTCCGTTACATATGCCGGAGGTGCTTGGTACCCTTCGTTGTCAAAATATCTCATTGTCAGTGGGAGAAACTCTGCCTCTACTTATGACATGAGTTATGACTTCACGATAAATAGTGACGACACCTTGTCCGGGTGTGCAAGAGTGAACGGTTATAATACTTGTCAATCGCTTATTATTTCCGCTTCGCATAAAACACCTCTAGGCTCATGGGATGCGTCAATGACATCAATTAAATCCCCAAGCGACCACATAGACATCAACACAGTCTTTGAAAATAAGATGGCTGAGGCTTATGAGAGTCAGGTGCAACGAACTAAATTTGTATCCCCTGCACGTGACGATTTATTGACTCGAAAAATCAATGAACTAAAGGCAATGCTTGAAAAACACAGATAGACAGGAGTAGTTGACTAAATATCAAACAATTAAAACATGTCCTACGGGCGGTAAGGATCACCTCAATACCAAACGTACGGTTTGATGAGGGGGGGAGTATCAGAAATAAACCCAGCTCACCGGGTTTCTAAAACCATGGTTCTTACCATGGGAGGAGAAGGCGGGGTCAACTGGCTCCGCCTTTTTTACGCATGTTTTAACCGGTAACCTTTATCTTGTGTTGCCGCCTTGGACTAAGGAGTAGTAGGTGCACATAATAACTGACGTTCTCGATATTTTCCTTGATCTTACCTGAGTAGTTCGAAGTGAAAGCTGCTACACAAGCGCGTCAGTCTCAATCACTGAAAGCAATAAATAATTCTTGAATCACAGGCAATTCTTGATATTCTGATTTCGATTTACGGATGTGCAGACATTATTTGTTCTCTATGGAGCTCCCATGAAAGAGTATTTCATCTATTTATTGTGATAAAGGAAAGTCACTAAGGAGGACCTGGAGAAAGGAGGACTTCGAGATGCCGGTAATAACCATTCGAGGCCAACATGGCAGCTGGTCGGCCGAAATAGGGGAACTGATCGCACACAAACTGAATATTGATTATGTTGACCGAGAAATCATCGCTGGAGTAGCTGAACGACTCCGTCGGCCAAACACGAGCATAGCGGCAAAGGAGATGCCACCCAGCACGCTTCTGGGGCGCATCTCCGAAGTCATGGCACAGACCGCCTATATGGGTGACGGCATCTATACGGGGTTATACTCACCATTATGGGAAATACCGCTGGATGATAAAAACTACCTGTTAGGATTAGAATACGTTATTAAGGAACTTGCCAGAACTCAGTCGATAGTCATCCGCGGACGGGGCAGCCAGTTTATCCTGAAAGACTTTCTCGGCGCTTTTCATGTGCAGATTGTGGCGTCGGTCGAGGTGCGAGTTAAGCGTGTCATGGATAGACAGAAGCTCAATGAAGAGGATGCCAGGAAGGAAATAACCCGGTTTGACGATGGCAGCCGTGAGTTTGTAAAGAGATACTTCAAGGCAAACATTGGGGATCCATTAAATTATGACCTGGTTATCAATACCAACCATCTCAGCATCGAGGGTGCAGCTTCAATTATCATAGACGCAATCCCGTGGCTGACCGATAATTAGTGCGGCGTCATCTACCTACGCACGCTTGGGGTATTCGGCATCGGCTATATCCATGATTTCTGGACGCTGAATGATCAGATCACGATTATCAATAGTTCCATGGAGTAAAACAAACGAAAGCGGGTGGAGTGAGTTTGAATGTCTGTCCATAAAATTCCCATCGATAAACTCAGTCCTGAAGCGTTACAAGGAGTCATTGAAGAATATATTTCCCGAGCCGGGACTGATTATGGCGAAAGAGAAGTTCCCGCGGAAGCGAAATTCAGGCAGGTAAAATACAAACTTGAAAACGGATCGGCAGTGCTCATTTTTGATGATGAGACTGAGACTACTAATATATTTTTAGCAGATGATCCGATTTTAAAAAGCTTGATGCCTTAATCCAGTGACCGAATGATGCCGAACATCGTATCGTGCATATAAAATTGTGGGAGAGATCGAGTGAGGTGGAGAAATAAACCGAGACGCATTGCCGAGATGAAAGACAGTTGCAAGGTGAAACTTGAAAATTGGAACGAGAAAAGATAAGGAGCAGTCATGAAACGTTTTATCGGCTTTGACAAGCTCGTTGCGCTCGCGACCATTCCCATTGCCGTGTCTTTAATCGTCGTGGAGTATGAGGAACAATATGGGATTCAATCTCGTTGAAAAATTGATCAGGGCGCATCGGGTTTCCGGCGACATGAAGATCGGCTCGGAGATCAGCATCTCCATCGACCAGACCTTGACGACGGACGCCCTGGGCACGATGGCCTATCTCCAGTTTGAGTCCATGGGGATTCCCAAGGTGAAGACCCGGCTTTCCGTATCCTACGTGGATCACTGCATGCTGCAGGAGGGGTTCGAGAATTCCGACGATCACCGGTATCTGCAAACCACGGCGGCAAAATACGGCATTCTGTTTTCAAAGGCCGGAAACGGAATCTGCCACCAGGTCCACCTGGAGAGGTTCAGTCGTCCCGGAGAAACGCTCATCGGCGGCGACAGCCACACCCCCACCTGCGGCGCGGTCGGCATGCTGGCCATGGGCGCCGGCGGACTCGACGTGGCCGTCGCGATGGCGGGAGGGGAATTTTATCTCTCGTATCCGAAGGTGGTCCGTGTCAACCTGCACGGCCGACTGAGACCCTGGGTGAGCGCCAAGGACATTATCCTGGAGATCCTGAAAAAACTGACGACCAAGGGCAACGTGGGCAAGGCGATCGAATACGGGGGAGAAGGGATCGAGCACCTCTCCGTTCCCGAACGGTCGACCCTGACCAACATGGGGGCGGAACTGGGGGTTACCACGTCCCTCTTCCCGAGCGACGAGGTCACCCGGCGGTTCTTCCTGGCCCAGGATCGGGAGGCGGACTGGCGGGAATTCCTGCCCGATCCGGACGCCCGATACGATGAAACCGTCGATCTGGACATTTCCGCCATCGAACCCAACGTCGCATTTCCCCACTCGCCGGACAATGTCCGCAAGATCCGGGAAGCGGGCCGGATCCCGGTCCATCAGGTCCTGATCGGCAGCTGCACCAATTCCTCCTACCGGGACCTGATGGTGGTGGCCCATATGCTCAAAGGCAAAAAGGTCAACTCCGATCTCTCCGTCGGCCTCGTTCCCGGAAGCCGTCAGGTGCTTCGGATGATCACCCAAAACGGCGCACTGAATGATATCATCGATGCCGGGGTCCGTATTCTGGAATCATCGTGCGGTTTTTGCGCCGGCTACGGACAGTCCCCCCCCTCCGGCGGGATCTCCGTCCGCACCAACAACCGCAATTTTGAAGGCCGAAGCGGAACAAAGGACGCCCAGGTCTATCTGGTCAGTACCGAGGCGGCCGTGGCCACGGCGCTGACGGGGACGTTGACCGACCCGCGGGATCTGCAGATGGAATATCCGGCAATCACCCTGCCCGGTCGATTTTACATCAATGACAACCTGCTCGTCTATCCGTCCGGCGGCGACGTGAGAGATCTTCCGCGGTCCCAACATCAGCACCCCGCCCAAAAACGCACCCCTGCCGGAGGAGCTGCGGGCCAAGGTCGCCATCAAGCTCGGGGACAAGATCACCACCGACCACATCATCCCGGCCGGACCGGTGAGCCGCTACCGCTCCAACATCCCCAGATCGGGTGATTTTATCTTTCACAAGGTCGATCCCCTGTTCGCCGAACGGTGCAAAGGCCATCAGAAAGAAGGGCTGGCATCGATCATTGTCGCCGGGTTGAGCTATGGGCAGGGCTCTTCCCGCGAGCATGCCGCCCTGTGTCCCGCCTATCTCGGCGTGAAGGCCGTCATCGCCAAGAGCATCGAGCGCATCCATATGGCGAACCTCGTCAATTTCGGGATCCTGCCGCTCATTTTCACCGATGCCCAAGACTACGAACGGTTGCAGCTCGGCGACGAACTGCTCATCGCGAACACCGGCCAGGCCCTGGAACAGCCCGTGATCCGTATCCGGAACCTTTCCCGGGATTACGAATTCAGCGTATCGTACACCCTGACGCCGCGGCAGATTGCCATTATTCAAAGCGGAGGGCTTTTAAACCACCTGCGTCCGTAGAATACGAATGGCTCGGAGAGCGCCTTACCCGGATCACAGGGGGCGTGGTGCTCAAAATATTTCTGGAGTACTCTACCAAACCGGAAAGGATAACCGAATGAACAACTATCGCATTCTCATCACCACGATCTATCTTCGCGCGGGCTGCGACGTCGATCAGCGGCTCCGGGCGGAGGGGTGGGAAACCATCTACAATCCGTTCCTCACCTCCCGCAGCCAGGACGAGTTGATCGACCTCCTCCGGGGGGTGGACGGGGTCATCGTCTCGAGCGACCCGTTCTCGGCCAGGGTCATCGAGGCCTCTCCCCAGCTGAAGGTCATCTCCCGGACGGGTGTCGGTTACGACGCCATCGACATGAAGGCGGCCACGGCGCGGGGGATCATCGTCTGCAACACCCCCGGGGTGAACCGCCACGCGGTGGCCGAATGGACCTTTGCCCTGATGCTCTCCTGCTCCCGCAAACTCAAGGAGAATCAAGCGGAAGTCCGCAAAGGGGGGTGGACCCGCCACGAGGGCATCGACCTGGCCGGAAAGACCCTCGGGATCGTGGGACTGGGGACGATCGGCAAGGAGGTGGCCCAGCGGGCGAACGCCTTCGAGATGCGGATCCTCGCCTGCGACGTGATCCGGGACACCCAGTTTGCCGAAGCGCAACCACGTGGCCTTCGTTCCCCTGGAAGAGCTGCTCCGCGAGAGCGACTTTGTCTGCCTCCACGCCTTCCTGAACGACAAGACCCGGCACCTCATCAATGCCGAGCGCCTCTCCCTGATGAAACCGACCGCCTTTCTGGTCAACACGGCGCGGGGCGGGATCGTCGACACGGAGGCGCTCTGCCGGGCGCTCACGGAGAAAAAAATAGCGGGGGCCGCCCTGGACGTCTTCGAGGGGGAACCGCTGCGCGCCGAAAGCCCCTTGCGGGCCATGGAGAACGTCTATCTGAGCCCGCACGTGGCCGGGGCCACCGCGGACGCCCGGCGGCTCTCGGGCGCCATGGCGGCGGAGAACCTGATCTGTGCGCTGAAGGGGGAGCGGCCCCCGGGAATCCTGAATCCGGATGTCCTGGTGCGCTGACCGACGAGAGACGGACGAGTACCGTACCGCCCCGGAGCGGAGTTCACGAAGGTTGCGCGGTATTTCATGAACGTTAACCATTATTGCCAAATTCTCAGAAAAGAAAGGTATGTGATTATGACTACAGCGCCAAGATTCAAGGTGATCGAAGGGTGGGAGAAGCTGCCGGCGGGATACGTCCACAAGGACGTGGACGGCGTGGCGGTCGATTCGAAGGACAATGTGTATCTGATGACCCGGCAGGACGCCCGGGTGATCGTCTACGACCGCGACGGCAATTTCCTCCGCTCGTGGGGGGAGGACATCTTCACCCCCCGGACGCACGGGATCACCATCGGACCGGACGACATGGTCTACTCCATAGACGACGGCGACCACACCGTCCGCAAATTCACCCCCGAGGGGAAGCAGGTGATGATGATCGGCACCCCCGGCAAGGCCTCGGACACCGGCTACGACGGGAAGACCCACGGCAGCGTCCAGCGCGGCGGGCCGCCCTTCAACCGGCCGACCAGCGCCGCCATCGCCCCCAACGGGGAGATTTACGTCTGCGACGGCTACGGCAACGCCCGGGTGCACCGCTTCCAGGCCGACGGGACGCTCATCCAGTCCTGGGGCGAGCCGGGGACGGGAATCAGCCAGTTCCGCCTGCCGCACGGGATCGGGATCTCGCCCGACGACCGCGTCTTCGTGACCGACCGCGAGAACGACCGGATCCACATCTTCTCCCGGGACGGCCAGCCCCTCGAGATGTGGACCCACGTCCAGCGGCCCACGGACATCTCCTTCGACAAGGAGGGCCGGGTGTACGTCTCGGAACTCTGGTGGCGGCCGGGCCAGGCCTCCTTCACCAACGGCCCGATCAAGTACGACCTGCCGGGCGGGGTGCGGGTCTTCGACCTCGCGGGAAACGTGCTCCTGCACTGGTGCAGCGCCGACCGGGAGGCCCCGGGGAACTTCGTTTCCCCCCACACCCTGTGCGTGGACTCGCGCGGGGATCTCTATGTGGGCGAGGTCACCTGGACGTTCGGCATATCGAAATTCGGCGTACGCGAGGGCACCCATACCTTCCAGAAGTTCGCCCACTATTGACCGCCTCGGCCGCTGTCATCCCCCCGGGGGTGACAGCGGCTTCCATACGATGACAGGGGACATTCGCCCGCGAACGGGGAAATGTTCCTGTCATCCCGGTGTCATCCCTGTCATCCCGGTTGACATGCCCGAAAGGCGTGATACTTCGCGCAGCCTATGACCGAACAGAACCGCACGGACGTCAAAGTCATCTTCGCCCTGACCCTGATCCATTTCACGGGCGATTTCTATGTCTCCTTCGTCAATCCGCTCATGCCGGTCCTGGTCGAGCGGTTCGCCCTTTCGCTCACCCAGGTCGGCCTGATCGCCGGGATGATGCGGATGCTCGCCTTCGTCGTCCAGCCCGCCGTCGGCTACTTCGCCGACCGCTACCGGTCGCGCATCTTCATCCTCGGCGGACCGCTTCTGTCGCTGATCTTCATCGCCCTCCTCGGCCGGGCGACCTCCTATCCGGTGCTTCTGCTCTTCATCGCGCTGGCGTCGGTCGGCTCGTCCATGTTCCATCCCTCCGTGGCCGGGATGGTCGCCAATTACGCGGGGCGCCACTTCGGCTTTTCCATGTCGATCTTCAACATGGGCGGGACGCTCGCCTTCGGCCTCGGGCCCCTGGCCATCGCCACCGTCGTCTCCCGCTTCGGACTTGAGGCCTCCCTCTGGACGGCAATCCCGGGTCTGGCCCTCATGGTCCTCCTGTTTCGGATCGTTCCCCCGCCCCTGGGAGAGGGGCTCCGCGGGCAGGGTTTTTTCGGGGCGGTCAGGACGGCCTTCGGCGACGCCTGGAAGGCGGTCCTCCTGATCTGGGTGGTGATGGTCCTGCGCGCCTTCGTAACCCAGTCCTTCCTCGCCTTCATCCCCATTCTCTACGCCAGGGATGGCCATTCCCTCGTCTCCATCGGATTCGTCATCTCCCTGTTCACGGTGGTCGGCGCCCTGAGCGGCCTGATCGCCGGCCACCTCTCCGACCGGATCGGCTACCGGCCGATCTACTACGTCACCTTCGGCCTGGGCACCCCCTGCTTCCTCTTGATGCTTTTCCTGCATGGCGCCTGGGTCTACCCCGTGGCCGCGCTGGCGGGGGGCTTCGCCTTCGCCACCCAGGCGCTGGGGATCGTCATGGCGCAAAAACTGGCGCCCCGCGGCAAGTCGATGGTGTCGAGCCTGATGATGGGCCTCGCGATGGGGGTGGGGGGGATGCTCATCCCCGTCGTCGGCAGCCTGGCCGATCACTTCTCCCTCCGCGCGGTCCTCACTGGCCTGGCCGTGATCCCCTTATTCTGCATCGGCCTTGTCTTCTTCTTTCCGGAGAAGCGGCTCCGGGAGCAGCCCCTCATCGGGTAAGCATCGCGCATCGTATCGGTCCATTCCGGGCGGATATCAGCAATATACTCAACGGGGAGCCGGTACCCGGATCATACCCGTAAATTTGCCTAACGACCGGCTGCACTGATCGCCCAAAGCTGGCTCCCGGGTAAAACGTTGCCCTTGATGAAAATGCATGACGGTAACTCATAATCAATGGTGTTTTTTTTCGCTAATCATGATATTGGTTAGCCCCTCTGATCGGCCCGCTGTAAGGACGCGGCCCGGGATCTGATATTCAAGGCCCTCCAACCCGGAGGGACGGTGAGAAAGGAATTATTGCATGAATCTTCCCAAGAAGGTAACGATCGTCGATGTGGGGCCGCGGGACGGTTTCCAGAACGAGAAGCAGTTCATCCCCACGGCCAAGAAGATTGAAATCGTCAACGGCCTGATCCGGGCCGGTTTGAAGAACATCCAGGTTTCCTCCGTCGTCCACCCCAAGGCGGTGCCGCAACTGGCCGATGCCGAGGAGGTGATGGCGAAGATCGACCGGCGACCGGACGTCTCGTACCGGCTCCTGGTTCCGAACCTCAAGGGGCTCCAGCGGGCGCTGCCGCTCAAACCCGACAAGATCAACCTGATGATGTCGGTCACCGAGTCGCATAACCGCTCCAACGCCAACCGCTCCATCGACGAGACCCTCAAGGAGTATGAGACTTTGGCAGCGACGATCCGGGAGCAGGGGATCGAGGTGAGCGGCGGGATGGCCTGCGCCTTCGGCTGCCCCTTCGAGGGGAAGGTCTCCCTCCGGCAAATCGAGCGGGTGGCGGATCGCTATCTGGCGATGGGGATCCGCAGCGTAACGATCGCCGATACGGTCGGCTATGCCAACCCGAAACTGGTGTACGACACCATAGCGCATCTGCTCGACAAATATCCGGAGATCCGGTGGTTGGCCCACATCCACAACCACCGGGACCTGGGCCTGGCTAATATCCTGGCGGCCATGCAGGCCGGGCTCACCGAATTCGATGCCGCGATCGGCGGCTTGGGGGGATGCCCGTACGCCCCGAACGCGGCGGGGAACGTCGCCACGGAAGACCTGGTCAACATGCTCGACGAGATGGGGGTCGAATGCGGGGTCAATCTCGATACCCTGCTGGAGGTGGCCGAGGTGGTCCGCGAGGCGATCCCGCACCCGCTCAACAGCGCGCTCCTGAAGACGGGAAAACCGTGGGTGCTGGCAAAGGCCCCGGATTGCCAGGTCAAGCTCGGATAGTCTGCCGGGGGGACCGTCAGGATGATATCCGAATGAAATATGATGTCACGTAACTACAAAAGGGAGGCAACCATGAAAGCATTTCGAAACAGGGAGTATCGGATTTGGATCGTGACTGCGCTGCTTTTCGTCGGGATAGGGATGGGGACGGCCGGCGTGGCCTTGGCCGCCGGCCAAAACTATCCGGAGAAAGGGATGCTCATGATCGCTCCGTCCAAACCGGGCAGCGGATTCGATACCACCATGCGCGCCATCGTGCAGACGCTGACCCAGGAGAAACTGGTCCGGGTGCCGATGACCGTCATGAACGCGGCAGGCTCATCCCAGGGAACAGCTGAGATCGTTCTGCGTCACTCAAACGACCCTTACATGGTCGCCGTGTTGTCGACCACCGGGCCGCTCAATTACGCAATAGGCCTTTCGCCGTATAGCCACAAGGACTATCGGCCGATCGCCCGCCTGATCTCCGCCTATTACGGCATTTTCGTGCGACAGGATTCACCCTACAAAACCCTCGGGGATCTCATCAAAGATCTGAAGAGCAATCCCGGCGGGACCCCTCTGAGCGGCGGCTACAGCGATGATCGGCTCTGTTACGGGGCGCTCTTTTCCAAGGCGGGGATCGATATCACCACGATCAATTATGCCGCCTTCGCCGGCGGCACAGAATCCGCCGGGGTGGTTCTGGAGGGAACGGCCAAGGCTTTAGTTTCCTCGGTCGACGACGTCATGGGCCTCCTCGAATCGAAACAGTTGCGTCCCCTGGCGGTCAGCGCCGGCAAAAGGATGGAGGGTCCGTTGCTGAAGGATATTCCCACCTTCCGGGAGGCGGGGGTCGATTTGGAGTGGGACAACTTCCGGTATGTCCTGGGGGGAAAAGGGATGCCCGATTACGCGTTTAAATACTGGCAGGAGACGATGGCGAAAATGGTCAAATCGCCGACCTGGCAGGAGATGATCAAGAAGTACCGCTGGGGAGATTCCTTCAGGACGGAGAACATGGATAAATTCCTGGATGAAAAACAGGCAATGATCAACGACGTGGTCAAAAAACTGGGGATGGATAAAAAGGAGAAAAAGTAGTCGGGCCGCGCAAACAACGATCCCTGTGTGAACTGGAGAGGGATTTCCCGGTCACGCAGGGATCGGCCCCGCGGGAGAGTATCCCCACTGCGGGGCGCGAAAGGGTAAAATCAGCCGAGCCCATTCATAAAAACTGCTGTTCATCTTAGGAGGATCCATTATGGACCTGTGGGCCAATATCTCTTTGGGTTTCAGCCAGGCGATTTCCCTCCAGAACCTGGCATACTGTTTCATCGGAGCGCTCTACGGCACGGTCATAGGCGTTCTGCCGGGAATTGGGCCGCTCGTAGGGATCTCCATTCTCCTCCCCATTACTTTTTCCCTCCCACCCGTTTCCGCGATCATCATGTTGGCGGGAATCTATTATGGTTCCGCGTATGGCGGATCCACCACCTCGATTCTCCTCAACACCCCGGGTGAGTCCTCTGCGGTGGTCACCTGTTTCGATGGGTACCAGATGGCCGCGCAGGGAAGGGCAAAGGCCGCACTGGCGACGGCTGCCATCGGTTCTTTTTTTGCAGGTACACTCTCTACCGTGGCCATCATGCTCCTTGCGATGCCCATTGCCCGCCTGGGGATCAAGTTCACACCGGCAGAATATTTCTCGCTTCTTCTGCTGGCCTTGACCATGGTAAGCACCCTGACGACCGAATCACCTATTAAGGGTCTTTTTACGACCCTTGTCGGCTTGTTGCTCGCTACCGTCGGCATGGATCTGCAGACCGGTCGCGTCCGGTTTGCCTTCGGTTCCCAGTGGCTGGTCGAAGGGGTCGATTTCATCGTCGTCGCCATCGGCCTGTTTGCCATCTCGGAGGTGCTCGTCCAGGCGGAACTGATCCAAAAATACGGGCTGCAGAAGCGGGAACAGATCAGCGGACGCTACTGGATCACCATGGAGGAACTGAAGCAGTCCATCATGCCATATATCCGGGGAACCGTCATTGGATTTTTGGTCGGCGTTCTCCCCGGGGCGGGATCCACCCCCGCGACCTTCTTTTCTTACGCCGTTGAAAAAAAGAGCTCGAAACATCCGGAGCAGTTCGGCAAAGGGGCCATCGAAGGGGTGGCGGGACCCGAGGCGGCCAACAATGCGGCAAACGAGGGGGCATTGGTCCCCCTGCTGACGTTAGGCATTCCGGGCAGCGCCACCACGGCCGTCATGCTTGGCGCGTTCATGATCTACGGGATCCAGCCGGGCCCGCTGCTCTTCGAGAAGGATCCGGTATTCGTCTGGACGATTATTGCCAGCATGTATATCGGAAACGTCATCCTGCTCATCCTCAACCTGCCGCTGGTCAACGTTTTCGCAAAAATTCTGGATCTGCCGGGTGCCCTGCTGAATTGCATGGTGCTGACCTTTTGCACCATCGGCGTTTACAGCGTCCGGTTTGCCGTATTCGACGTGTTTTTGATGATCGTTTTCGGAATCGTCGGATATTTCATGCGCAAGCACGACTACCCGGCGGCCCCCTTGCTGCTTGCGCTGGTCTTGGGAGAGATGATGGAACAGGGGCTCCGCCGGGCCTTGACCCTTTCAAACGGGGACTGGACCGTGTTCGTCACCCGGCCGATCAGCTTGGGGCTTCTGATCATTGCCGTTTTGTCCCCGTTATACTCCGTGATAAAATATCTGCGGAAAAAAAAGAGGCCGGCTTGAGTGAAGAAGTCCCGATTCGCATTTTCAGCCTCTGACTTCACAATAGATCACCCCCTGCCGGAAAGAGGCACGTCGAGACCGTCGGATCATCTGATTGAGGAGAGCAAAAGATGAAAGAGACAAGCAGAAGAAAATCCATATTTAATTTCGATAGCATCGTTGCGCTGTGCTCGATCCTGATCGCCCTGTTTTTGATCCACAACGAATACAACATGCCGACTCCGATGATCCGGCAAACAATCGGACCCAGCTTCATGCCCATTGCCATCCTTGTTGCCCTGATCTTCTCGGCTCTGTTGATCCTCTTCACCTCGTTGCGGACAAGCCGGAAACCGGAAGGTGCCGACTCGGCCCCGGCCGAACCGCCGAAAAAGACCTCTGCCGCGCAATACAAGATCATGGCCCTGATTATCCTGGGATTGCTGATATATGCTGCCATTCTCATTCCGGTGGGATTCATCATCAGCACCACAATCCTGATTCTATGGCAAGCGCAGCTGTTCGAGAGGGGCAAATGGATCCGTAATCTGGTGGTGAGTATTCTGTTCAGCATCGTTGTCTATTACCTGTTTGCCCATGTCCTGGAAGTGATGCTTCCCGTGGGCATCCTGTCTTTTTAGGTTCTGTATGATCGTCGTCATCGGCCGGATCGCCCGCATCCTCGCCGACATGGCCGGCAAACTACCGCGCGGGATTCACTACGCTCGTCCTTGCGGGACTGGGGTCGGCGTTCTTCCTGCTTGAATATTTAACATAAAAAACTTGACAGTATCTCTTTCCGTACGCTATCGTCTCCGCGGAAATCCGGAATGTGACACTCGAATCACAATCTCGATGCGTCAGTGTCTTCAGTCGTGAAATTAAAAAACCAGCTTCAATTATCTTTTCTGTATGCTGTCATCACCCTGGAAATCCGGAATGTGATACTCGATTCACTATCCCGATGCGTGAGTGTCTTCAGTCGTGAAATTTTAAACCAGCTTCAATCACCTATTAGGAGGTCATCATGAACGTTAGCGTACGCAGCATGCGGATCATCATCCTGTCCATTCTTGCCGTGTCGGTTTTGGCGCTGGCCCCAGCCGGCTCCGGGGCCGCGTCCTTTGTCCCCACCAGGCCGATAGAATTTGTCTGCCCCTCCGCCGCGGGAGGCGGGCTCGCGCGCTTCTCGGAGACGGTCGGGAGCATCGTGGAAAGTGAGAAGTTCATTCCAGTGGCAATGCCCCGGATCTACAAACCCGGCGGCGGATTTGCCGTCGCTATGGCTTACATGGCCGAGAAGAAGGGGAATCCGCACTTCCTGATGAGCACGTCCGGCCCGTTTGTCCTGACCCCGCTCACGGTCGCGTTGTCCGGGAAAAAGACCATTTCCCACAAGGATTTAACCATGATAGGCATCTTGGGATTTGATGAGGTGGTGATGGTCGTCAAGAACGACGCCCCCTGGAAGGACATGAAAGAGCTGCTGGCGGCGGCCAAGGCCAAGCCCAAGAGCATCCGGTTCGGTGGTTCTTATGTAGGCAGCCCCGATTCCCTGGTGGTTGCCAGCATCGCCAAGGCCGCCGGTGTCGAGTTCAATTATGTCCCCTTCCAGGGAGGCGGCGAGATGAATGCAGCCCTCCTGGGCGGTCACATCGACGTGATGAGCTCCGCCCCTTCCGATATGTATCCCCATGTCGAGGCCAAGACCATGCGGATGCTGGCCGTCGCCGCCGATAAGCGGATGGCCCGTTTCAAGGACATGCCGACCCTCAAGGAGATCGGCTGCAACCTGGTCAGGCGCACCCATCGCGGGATTGCCGCCCCTCCCGGCATTTCGGCCGATGTGGTGGCCTATTACGAGAATGTCGCCAGAAAGGTAACCGAGACCGGCGCCTTCAAGAAATACCTCGACGATGGCCTTATGACCCCGGTATTCATGGGCAGCGCGGAAGCGAGCAAATTCCTGGACGAATACGCGGACGTGGCCCTCACTACCATGCGCGATCTCGGCATGGGGAAAAAATAAGCCGACGACATACGAGACGGAGCGGTGCAGAACCCGCACTTTGAATGGTCCCTCGCGCGGGTTCTGCATCGCCGCCCGGCGGTAAATTTGCAACGGATTGAAGAAGCTCTCAGAGAGAGGAGATCGTCACATGAAAAGAGCGGAACAAATCCTCGGAGCGGTGTTGTTGCTGTTTGCGATCTATATCGGGTATGAATCCACCCAGATCGAAACTGGTGCCACTCTCGGCAAAATGAGCGCCGGATTCATTCCCTTTTGGATGTCGGTCGGCCTGGGGATCATCTCCGTAGCCATGCTGGTCCGGTCCATTTCCCTGCCCCCGGAGCGGTTCGCCCCGGTGTTTTTCTCCGAGAAAACCGCGAGGATGCGGGTGATCTGGGTGCTCGCCGGATATCTCGTCGCCGTCGCGGTCATGAAGCCGCTGGGGATGCTCTTTTCCCTGGCGATCGTCATGGCCACCACCATGCCTGCCTTCGGCGCCCGGAGCTGGAAGGTGATCGCCTTCACCTCGATCGCCACCCCGGTAATCGTCTACGTTGTCTTCGGGCACTGGCTCAAAGTCGATCTGCCTATGGGTATCCTTGAAAACGTCCTGTCCATTTACTGAGGAGTCGCTGAAATGGAAACACTGCAACAGCTGATGATGGGCTTTTATATCGCTGCCACCCCCTTCAACCTGCTTTTGTGCTTTCTTGGTTGCGTCGTCGGGACGATCATCGGCGCCCTCCCGGGTATCGGGCCTGCGGCGGGCCTCTCCATTCTGCTGCCGCTCACCTTCGGCATGAATCCCACAACCGCGATGATCATGATGGCCGGCCTCTACTGCGGAACCATGTACGGGGGCACCATCACCTCCGTGCTCATCAACGTCCCGGGTGAAGCCTCGTCCGTCATGACCTGCCTCGACGGCTACCAGATGGCCATGCAGGGCCGGGCCGGGAAGGCCCTCGGGATCGCGGCCATCGGCTCCTTCATCGCCGGGACCGCCAGCGTCATCTTCCTGATGCTGCTTGCGCTCCCGATGGTGAAGTTCGCCCTCTCCTTCGGTCCGCCGGAGTATTTTGCCCTCATGCTCATGGGGCTCTGCACCGTCGCGGGTCTCACCAGCGGATCGGTGCTGAAGGCCCTGGCGGGGACCTGCCTGGGCATTCTGGTCTCCGCCCCCGGGATGGACGCCTTCTCCGGACTCCCGCGCCTGACGTTCGGGCTCACCGGCCTTTTGGGCGGCATTGATTTTGTCGTGGTCGCCGTGGGGCTCTTCGGGATCGGCGAGGTGCTCTATAACGCCGACCAGGCCATCAAGCTGGAATTCGTCACGGAAAAGATCAAGATCAAAGAAGTGTGGCCGAACCGGGCTGACTGGCGGGCAAGTGCGATGCCGATCACGCGTGGCACCTTCATCGGCTTCCTTGTCGGGGTGCTCCCCGGGGCAGGGGGGACGATCGCCTCATTCCTGAGCTACGCCGCCGAGAAGCGCTTTTCCAAACATCCGGAACAGTTCGGCAAGGGGGCCATCGAGGGGGTTGCGGGACCCGAATCGGCGAATAACGCCTCCACCGGCGGCGCCATGGTCCCGCTGCTTACGCTGGGCATTCCGGGTTCCGGAACCACGGCGATCATGCTGGGGGCGCTGCTGATGTATGGTCTGCAGCCGGGCCCGCTCCTCTTTCAGAAGAACCCGGGTTTCGTCTGGGGAGTCATCGCCAGCATGTACATCGGCAACGTCATGCTGGTCATCATGAACATGGCCTGTATTCCGCTGTTCGTTAAGATTTGCAAGATCCCAAACTACCTGCTGATGCCGCTGGTCATTGTCTTTGCCACGGTCGGCGTCTACTCGGTCGACGGCAACATCTTTGACGTCTGGATGTTGTATGTCTTCGGCGTCATGGGATACTTCATGAATAAATTCGATATGCCTCGTGCTCCCGTGCTCCTGGCGGTGGTCCTGGGCCCCTTGGTGGAACGGTCCCTTCGCCAGTCGCTGATCTTGTCGCTGGGGAGCTATGACATTTTCTTCACCCGGCCGATCAGCGCCGTCCTGCTGCTTATGGGTCTAGCGGCCGTGCTTTGGCCCGTGATCGACATGGTCCGGCAGCGATATCAGGCACGAATTGGCGGGGCATGACCTACGGTGCCGAAACACCGGAGTCAAAAACCGTTGGACAGAGGTTAGGATAATTACGATTGCCTAGCTTTGCTTGGCAGCATACTTTCCTGTCAATTGAGGCGTCCGCCCCTCCAGATTCTTCTGCTGGCGATACAGCCGGGTCTCTCTGGCCCAGGTACGCTTCAGGTCGTCCCGCACCCGGAAGCGCAGCCGGCCCAATCCGTCTACTTCCATCTCAATCCGGTCTCCGTCCATGAACGGGTTCAGGCCGCGGTGATCGGTCCCGGTGGCTACGATATCGCCGGGTTCCAGAGTATGGACAGACGTGATCCACTCAATGCACCGGGGAATCTTATGGGCCATGTCACTGGTATTATAGTTCTGCATGAGTACCCCGTTGTTCCAGAGCCGCACCTGGAGCTTGTGCGGGTCAGGGACTTCGTCAGCCGTCACCAGATACGGACCGATGGGGGCGAACGTATCCCGCGCCTTCATTTGATAGAAAGAGTTCGTTTCGGGTGGTAGACCGCGGGCGGACCCATCAATGAAGTTCAGGTAACCGAAGACGTATTTCATTGCATCCGTCGCACTGACGTTGGACGCCCGTTTGCCGATGACCAGCGCGAGCTCCGCCTCCCCCTCAAAGATCGTGGCCGGAACATCGGGGAGCACCATGGTCTCGCCGTCGCCGATGATTGCGTTGGGAGGCTTCAGAAAAGCGTTTATGGGCGGCAGCACTTTACGGGTTCCATCCTCGTAGTTAACGGCCATACAGTCTATATTGGCGGGCTTCGGCAGCGGAGGCCTGAGCCTTACCCCGCTGACCGGTACCCCCTTACCACGGTCGGATGCCTGTTGCAGGGTGCCCTTGTATTCATCAAATCGCTCGATTAATCCGTTGATGAGGTTGTGCGGCCCGGTGTGAGGGATGCTCTTAACGGCATCAGATACGTCAATCACCGTTTCTCCCTTGAGGACACCAAGTTTGAAGTCGTCGAAAAAGAGTAATTTCACTATTTCCTCCTGCGCATAATTTCTCCTGAGTCACCCCCCGACTCATCCGGGGGACTCACAGGGCTTGACAGTTCCGGGAATATGCTTTTGACACGTTCGTTTTTCAGCCGATAACTTTACGATACGACTCAGGCAGCCCCACCATGGAGCTACGATTGACCGGCGAGTACTATATCCACCCTCCCTGCGAATGCAAGTAAAAAAATATTTTTCATCGGGTTTAACGGTCAGGCGGCAGTCTGGGCAGAAGGGCGGCGCCGGCGCACCCTCTTTCTGCGTCGTTTTGCCGGGGCTTGATCGGTTGATGGTTCCGCAGTGATCATTGCGGAAGGGGCCTTGATAAAGGTCTCCCACCATTCCACAGAAGCTTTGTTTTCTTCTTTCGTCTTTGCCGTGAGGCAGAGGTAGGCCATGGCGTCTTCAAATTCAGGCCGGCCGGCCAGTGAAGAGGGACGTCGCGGCGGCATCCGGTGCAGCGAGGGTTGAACGGCGAGGATGCGGCGCACTTGAGAGCCGATCCGTCCCGGGATGCAGACGATCCTGCAGAATTCTTCCATGAAAACGGCGCAGGCGGCATCCAGCGCCTGCATATAGGGGATGCCGTCGCGGTGGCGGGCAAGCGCCTCCTCCTCCAGGCGGGGGCCGAAGAGTGCGGCGAGGAAGAGCGGCGGAGACGCAGGCAGACCGCTTCGGCACAGCCGATCGAGGCATTCCAGGTTTGTGTGCAACCATGTCCGGTGATGGCTGTTTTCCTGGAGCCATTGACCGAGCCCGGGAAAGAGGGCGGCAAGGAGTCCGCTTGTTTCCAGGAGAGTGAACACCGGTCGCGCGGATCCGAGCAGGAAGAGTTTCAGCATCTCTTCGTAGAGCCTTGCCGGCGCGGCGCGGGTAATGGTGGAGGAAAGCTCGCAGAGGATCTCCCAGGTGGCCGGTTCTATGACGAGGTCATGGGACGCGGCAAAACGAACCGCACGGATCATCCGCACCGGGTCTTCCGTAAAGCGGACATACGGGTCGCCGATCGGACGAAT
The DNA here is from genome assembly GCA_963817385.1 of uncultured delta proteobacterium. Taxonomy (GTDB): domain Bacteria; phylum Desulfobacterota; class Syntrophia; order Syntrophales; family UBA5619; genus JAKAFS01. The sequence goes on along the minus strand of CAWFOM010000001.1, from coordinate 369,624 downwards.
GAGGCGCTGCCGAAGGTCGCTCAGCCCATTGGTGTAGTCGATGATCGAAAAATCCGCGATATTGTAGGCAAGGGCGTTGATGGTGAAGTCGCGGCGGAGGGCGTCCTCCTCCGGGGTGCCGAAGACGTTGTCGCGCAGGACCATTCCATCCTCGTCCTTGAGGTGGCGTGGAGGGCGGTCACTCGGGCACGCCTCTTCCGTATCCGCATCATCGGGAGGGGCGGCGGCCCGGAAGGTGGAGACTTCCAGAACTTCGTCCTGAAAATGGAGATGGGCCAACCGGAAACGGCGGCCGATGAGGCGGCAGTTGCGAAAGAGCCGCTTGATCTGACCGGGCACCGCGTCCGTCGCGATGTCGAAGTCCTTGGGGGTTCGCTCCATAAGAAGGTCGCGGACACACCCTCCCACCAGGTAGGCGATGAAGCCGTTGTCATGGAGCCGGTAGAGCGTGCGCAGGGCATTCGGGCTTATCTGCTTCCGGGATATGCCGTGTTCCTCCCGGGAAATGATGCGTGGTTGCATGGGCCGCACCATAGCACACCCGGTCGAAAAAGCAAACTTCCGGTAACAGGGACTTCCATCCCTCGCCACCGATATTATTTCCTCAATAATTATGGTATCGGTGGCGGGAATATTGGGTTTCACGGTGTAAGAGACCGGATGAGCCTTGACAGGATGAACAGGAGGACGGCCGATGATCAGGGTTGATAATCTGTTGGCTGACATCCCCCGGGAGATGCCGGAGGAGATTGTCGGAGAGATCCTCCGGACGGACGCCTTCCGGATCGAGCGGATCGTCTCCCGGGGACAGGCGTCGCCTCCGGGATTCTGGTACGACCAGGAGACGGATGAGTGGGTACTCCTGGTGAAAGGGAGCGCGTCCCTGCGCTTCTTCGACGGCCGGGAGATCACGCTTGCACCCGGCGATCACCTCCTGATCCCCCGGCAGGTGCGCCACCGCGTGGAGCGGACTGACCCGGAGGGGGAGACGGTCTGGCTCGCGGTCCATTTCGGCGGGGAACGTTCCCTCCTCACGGGGGCGTGATACCGCTGATAAAGCCGGCAACGGGGGAAAGCGGGCGAACACGGTCCCCCTTGGCCGATGACCTCTTTACCACGCGGCATCGGCGGGATAACGCTTACCGTTAAGGGGAGCGACGATTCACTCCGGGAAGCCCGCAATCCGGGCAGGCGGGATTGCGCTCGACGGCGAGGATGTCGGCGCTCGCCGCCAGGCCGTCCCAGATCAGGAGGCGGCCGGCCAGCGGTTCTCCCCGGCCGGTGAGGAGCTTGATCGCCTCCGTCGCCTCGATGGAACCGATGACGCCGCACGTCGCCCCGATGATCGGGAAGATCTCCGGCGGCGGACTTCCGGGGAATACGCACCGCAGGCAGGGCGTCTTCCCGGGGAGCACCGTCATCGCCTGGCCGTACATGCCCCGCACGGCGCCGTGGATGAAGGGGATCCCCATCCCGAGGGCGGTCCGGTTGAGAAGGTAGCGGGTCGGGAAATTGTCCATCGCGTCGACGATGAGGTCGCAATCCCGCGCCATCGCACCGAAATTGGCCTCGTCGATCCTCCCGGCGACCTCCTCCACGCGGATCAGGGCGTTGAGCGCGGAGAGTTTCTCCGCCGCGGAGGCGGTTTTCGGCCGGCCGAGATCCCCGCCCCAATGGAGGATCTGGCGGTTCAGATTGCTCGCCTCCACGACGTCGCAGTCCACGACCCGGAGGCTCCCCACGCCGGCAGCCGCCAGATAGGCGGCGATCACCGTTCCGAGCCCGCCCGCGCCGGCGATGAGGACCCGGGCCGCCTTGAGCCGTTCCTGCCCCGCCTCGCCGAACAGGAGGATCTGCCGGTGGTAACGTTTGCGCTCCTCGTCCGTGATCATTGCTCTTGCCGTACCCCCTTGCCAAAAAACCGCGCCGTCCCTCATTGCATTTTTGTATCAAACAGTGTTAACCTATCATATATCGGTCCTGCAAAAAGGTAAATTTTTTCCGGTAGGGAGAGCCGGTACGATTATGACTTCCTCAATTTGGCGGCCGTCGAGGGTCGGCGCGCCCGGGACAAAGGAATTGAGCATCCATAACTACGAAGAACTCGCCGCGCTGCACGCCATCGCCCGGATCCTGGCCCAGCCCCAGGAGCTTCGGGATCAGCTCGAACAGGCCCTCCAGGAGATGAGCGATCGTCTGGGGATGGAGCGGGGGATGATCTCCCTCATGGACCGCGAGACGGGGGGAGTCTGGCTCGATGTGGCGCACGGCGTCGATATCCAGGGATTGGACGTGACTTACCAGCCCGGCGAGGGGATCACGGGCAAGGTGGCGCAGACCGGCCGGCCGATGGCCTGCGCGAACCTCGGTCAGGATGCCCATTTCCTTGACCGGACGGGCGCCCGGCGTTTCCTGAACCGGGCGGAGCTGACCTTTCTCTGCGTGCCCATCATGTATGACGGCCGTGTCGTCGGTGTTCTGTCGGCGGACAAGGTGGCGCGTCAGGTGGAGAATCTGGACCGCGAACTGGCCCTCCTCTCCTCGGTAGCCGAACTCCTTGCCAAGGCGGTCCACAGCCGCGTCGTCGAAGAGGATAACCGGCGCCTCCGCCGGATCGTCGGCCGCTCCCGGACCCCCTCTCCCGACATCATCGGCCATTCCAGCGTCATGCAGGACGTCTTCGGCCTCGTGGCCCAGGTGGCCGATTCCAACTCGACGGTCCTGATCCATGGGGAGACGGGAACCGGCAAGGAGCTGGTCGCCCGGGCGATCCATCAAAAAAGCCCCCGCCTCAAGGGCCCCCTCGTCCAGGTCAACTGCGCGGCCATTCCGGACACCCTGATCGAAAGCGAACTCTTCGGACACGAGCGGGGGGCCTTCACCGGCGCCCTCCACCAGCGCCGCGGACGGTTCGAAGAGGCGCACGGGGGGACGATCTTTCTCGACGAGGTGGGGGAACTCTCCGCCGCGGCGCAGGTGAAGCTCTTGCGCGTCCTCCAGGAGAAGCAGTTTCAGCCCCTCGGCTCCGCCCGGGTGGTCAAGGTCGATGTCCGGATCATCGCCGCGACGAACCGGGTCCTCGAACAGGATCTCGCCACCGGACGGTTCCGCGCCGACCTCTTCTACCGTCTCAACGTCTTTCCCATCTACCTGCCCCCGCTGCGCGACCGGGGGAGCGACATCCTCCTGCTCGCCGACCACTTTGTGCTGAAATACTCGCGGGAGATGGGGAAACCGGTGATGAAAATCTCCCCGGCGGTGTCGGACATCCTGTTGGCCTACCACTGGCCGGGCAACGTCCGGGAACTGGAGAATTGCATGGAACGGGCGGTCCTCCTCGCCACGAAAGACACGATCGAGACGATCCACCTGCCCCCCTCGCTCCAGACCCTGGCCCGCACCGACGAACGGAAGGAACAGGGCAAACTCAACACCGTCGTCGAGGCCCAGGAACGGGCGCTGATCCTGGGCGCCCTCAAGGAGACCGACGGGAACCAGACCCGGGCGGCGAAGCTCCTCGGGACGACCAAACGGATCATCCAGTACCGGATCCAGAAACTCGGGATCGATGCGCGCCAGTTCCGTCCGAAAAAAGCGGGCGCCTCGCGCCCCGTTCCGCAGGACAACTGAAAAAAAGGCCTGCCGGAGGGATATCGTACCGTGTTACATTTTTGTTCTTTTTTTCGGGCAATAAAACAATTTTGTTTCATCAGCTCCGATTAAGTATCGTTTCCTCCCGGAAACGGGGGCGATACCTGGTCGCATGAAGCTCTCCTTGCAGCAAGCTGCGGAGAATCTTCGATCCCTAAAAGGAACAAACCATTTCGTTTTTACTCGCTTACCCCGCGGCAAGCCGCGGGGGATAAACTGCCGGCGGATTCACCGTGCAAATTCCCGGTCGCGGCGTCCGTTATTTCCGGGAAGTGGCATGGTTATCGCTTTATAGAACTTTCCGGGCCTTCAGGATCCGCAACCGGACCCGGATGAACAGAAAGGATGGATGGTTATGTGCAGATTATTTGCAATCACGAGCAAAGATCCCTTATCCCCGATGGTCGCGATCCGCGCCCTCGACGTCATGAAGGAGGGGCACGACGGTTCCGGCGTGGGGCTTTTCCTCACCGATCTCGGCGGGGATTTCGAGCAGTTCAAGGGGGGGCCGATCCTCTCCGGCATCTTCTCCAACGCGGGGATCAAGGCCCTCGACCGGTACATGATGGACATGGATTTCATGACGAAATACAAACTCTCGTTTCGCCCCACGAAGCGCCCCCCGGCGGGGACGCCCCGGCGGGACAACTATCTGATCCGCGTCTATGAATATCCGCCGGATTGGGAAAACCTCCCCGAGGAGGAGATCCAGCACCGCCTGATGATGTGCCGCCTCCAGCTCCGCGAGATGGGGGAGAAGGACGAATCGATGCTGGTCTTCAGCTTCTGGCCGGATGTGATCATGATCAAGGAGGTCGGCGACCCGACGGCCGTGGCGGACTACCTGGGGCTCAACCGCAAGGAGCTCCAGGCGCGCACGATCCTGGCCCAGGGCAGGCAGAACACCAACTACGCGATCAACATCTACGCCTGCCATCCCTTCTTCATCCAGGGGATGGCCACCATGACCAACGGCGAGAATACGGCCTTCCTGCCGATCCGGGAGTTTCTCATGTCGCGCAAGGAGCCGGGCTATGTCGGATACCAGTCGGATTCGGAGGTGTTCACCCATATCCTCCATTACACGCACAAGCACCTGGGCCTCGATCTGGAGACCTACAAGCATGTCATCACGCCGCTCAAGGACGAGGAGCTCATCAACCATCCGAACGGCGAGTGGCTCCGGCTCCTCAAGCAGAGCTGCCGGCCGCTCATCATCGACGGGCCGAACTGCGTCATGGGCTGCCTGCCCGACAAGACCCTCTTCATGGTGCAGGACAGCAAGAAGCTCCGCCCCGGCGTGGTGGGCGGCAATCCCGGGATGTTCGCCTTCTCCTCCGAGATGTGCGGGCTGGACGCCGCGATCCCGGCGCGCGACAAGAGCCGGGATTTTCAACCGATGAAATATGATACGGTCTTTGTCGGACCGGAACGTCAGGAGGTGGGGCAATGGAGCCAGATGGACAGCTTAAGCCGTCTACACTAAGCACGACGGATCTCCCCTGGCAGATCCTCTGGAGCAAGAAGAAGTGCTGCCTCTGCGGCCGCTGTACGGCGGTCTGCCCCGTGCAGGCGATCGAGCTGGGCGTCCACCGCGAGCGGATGCTCCAGGTGAAGCTCGGACTGACGGAAAAGCCGGGGAACCTCTTCGGCGTCTACCACGGGATCCGCCAGCGGACGGATGTCGCCCACGCCTGCATCGGCTGCGGGATGTGCGACATGGTCTGCCCCAACCATGCAATCGTGCCGATGCACAACGACGAACCGGACAAGCTCCGCTTCCACATCAACCAGGGAGGCGTCCCGCGGCGGCGCGGGGGGCGGCGGAACGCGCCCGAAAGCCTCCTGGACGAGATCAAGTTCGTCCGCATCTCCATGCTGACCGACCCCGCCCTGGACGCCGGCCGCCATGAATTCGAGCTGAGGACCCTCCTGGGGAGGATCCTCCCGCCCGAGGAGGCCCTCCGGGTCAGCCGGGAAGGGGGGTGGATCCCGCCGGTCCGGGAGATCTACCCGCTCATCCTGGGGAGCATGTCCTTCGGGGCGCTCTCCCCCACGATGTGGGAGGGGCTCCAGATGGGGGTGGCCTATCTCAACGAGGAGCTGGGCATGCCGGTCCGCTTCGCCACCGGCGAGGGCGGCTGCCCGCCCCGGCTCCTGCGGTCGCGGTTCATGAAGTACGTCATCCTCCAGATCGCCAGCGGCTACTTCGGCTGGGACGAGATCATCCACGCCCTGCCGGAGATGAAGGAGGACCCCTGCGCCATCGAGATCAAGTACGGCCAGGGGGCCAAGCCCGGCGACGGCGGGCTTTTGATGTGGTACAAGGTGAACAAGCTGATCGCCGCGATCCGCGGCGTACCCACGGGGGTCAACCTTCCCAGCCCGCCCACGCACCAGACGAAGTATTCCATCGAAGAGGCGGTCGCCAAGATGATCCAGTCGATGTCGATGGCCTGGGGTTTCCGGGTGCCGGTCTATCCGAAGATCTCGGCGACCTCGACGGCGCTCGCGGTCCTCAACAACCTGACCCGCAATCCCTACGCGGCGGCCCTGGCGATGGACGGCGAGGACGGCGGCACGGGGGCGGCCTACAACGTCTCGATGAACCACATGGGGCACCCCATCGCGAGCATCCTCCGCGACGCCTACCTGACCCTCGTGAAGATCGGCAAGCAGAACGAAATCCCGATCTTCGCCGGCGGCGGCGTCGGGAAGAACGGGAACCTCGCGGCCAACGCGGCCGCCCTGATCATGCTGGGGGCAAGCGGCGTCCAGGTGGGCAAACACATCATGCAGGCGACGGCGGGATGTCTCGGCTCCGAGGCGGACCGCTGCAATATCTGCAATATCGGCCTCTGCCCGAAGGGGATCACCTCCCAGGATCCCCGGCTCTACCGGCGGCTCGATCCGGAGGACGTCGCCCAACGCCTCGTCGATGTGGTCCTGAGTTTCGATACGGAACTGAAGAAGATCGTGGCGCCGCTGGGCCGCTCCACGTCGCTGCCGATCGGCATGTCGGATGCGCTCGGGATCGCCAACCGGGACGCGGCGGAACGCCTCGGCATCCGTTATGCCCTGTAGATAAGAGATAAGGAGTAGTCATGTCGAATAAACCAACCATCATGATTCCCGGCTCGGAAAAAGGGGTCCGGGTAGAATCACGCGTCCTCGAGGAGCGAATACAGAAGGCCGTCATCGACGGGCATCGCCATATCGAGATCATCGCCCAGGGCCAGCACGGCATCGGCGGGCGCCTCTGGCGGGCGGGCATGGAGAAGATTTCGCTGAGGATTCTCGGAACATCGGGACAGCGTGTCGGTGCGATGGGTTTCCCCAACACCCTGATCGATGTCGTGGGACCCGCCTCCGATGACGTGGGCTGGCTCAACGCCGGCGCCCAGATCACCATCCGCGGCAACGCCACAAACGGCGTGGGCAACGCGATGGCCCAGGGAAAGATCTATGTCGCGGGGGACATCGGGGCGCGCGGGATGACCATGACGAAACACAATCCCCGCTTCGATCCTCCCGAACTCTGGGTCCTGGGAAGCGTCGGCGATTCATTCGCGGAGTTCATGGCCGGCGGCGTCGCGGTGATCTGCGGCTTCGGAACGCAGCAGTCGGACAACATCCTCGGCTACCGCCCCTGTGTCGGGATGGTGGGGGGAAAGATCTTCTTCCGGGGGCCCCACCGGGGGTTCAGCGAGAAGGATGCCCGTTTGACGACTCCCGACGACGAGGAATGGCAATGGCTCACGTCGCACATGAAGCAGTTCCTGGAGGCGATCGCGCGGCCCGATCTCATTGCGGCACTGACGGATGACCGTGGCGCCTGGCAGATCCTCATCGCCCGGAAACCCTACGAAAAGGCGGGCGCCGTCGGCCGTACCATCGGCCGTTTCCATGCGGATGTCTGGGATCAGGAGCTGGGAAAAGGCGGGTTGATCGGGGATCTGACCGACCAGGACCGCAGCACGATCGAGCTGATCACGACCGGCGATCTGCGCCGCTTTGTCCCCCTGTGGGAAAACGCGAAATACCTGCCGCCGTGCCAGGCCAACTGCCCGACGGGGATCCCCGTCCAGAAGCGGTGGGAGCTGATCCGCAAGGGGAAGATGCAGGAAGCCGTGGACCTCGCCCTCCAGTACACCCCCTTCCCGGCCACGGTCTGCGGCTACCTCTGCCCCAATCTCTGCATGCAGAACTGCACCCGCCAGACGAAGGCCGATCTTCCGGCGGTGGATACGGCCCTCCTCGGCCGGGCCAGCCTGGAGGCGACCGTCCCGGCGCCGGCGCCGGCCACCGGCATGAAGATCGCCGTCATCGGCGGCGGAGCGGCGGGACTCTCGGCGGCCTGGCAGCTGCGGATGAAGGGCCATGAAGCGGTCATCCACGATGCGCGCAAGCGCCTCGGAGGAAAGATCACCGAGACGATCCCCACCAGCCGGATTCCCGATGAGGTCGTCGATCACGAGCTCAAACGCCTGGAAGAGGTGATCCCCCACAAGCACCTGAAGCACCCCCTCACCGAGGAGGAGTTCCGGAAGCTGCAGGAAAAATATGACATAGTCGTCATCGCCACGGGGGCGCGGAAGCCGCGGAAGATCCCCGTCCCGGGCCATGAACGGGCTCTCGCCGCCCTCGAGTTTCTCCGGGAAAGCAAGCTCGACAAGGCCAAGGTCGGCAAGAACGTCGTCATCATCGGGGCGGGAAACGTCGGCTGCGACGCCGCCACGGAAGCGGCCCGGCTGGGCGCCGAGTCGATCACCCTGATCGACATCCAGAAGCCGGCCTCCTCCGGCGTGGAAAGGAAACACGCAGAGGCCGCCGGGGCGAAGTTCCTCTGGCCCCGCTTCACCAAGGCGATCACGGAGACGGCGGTCGAGCTCACGAGCGGCGAAATCCTGCCGGCGGACACGGTCATCATGTCCGTCGGCGATCAGCCCGACCTGAGCTTTCTGCCGGAAGAGATCAAGACCGAGCGGGGGTTTGTCGCCGTCGACGAGCGGTTCCAGAGCAGCGATCCCAAGGTCTACGCCATCGGCGACGCCGTGCGGCTGGGCCTCCTCACCGAGGCGATCGGGTCGGGCAGGGTGGCCGCCCGGGAGATCGACAACCTGCTCCGGGGGCGGGAGGACACCTATGACCAGTTGCCCGCCATCGACACGGAGCGCGTGCGGCTCGAGTATTACGACCCGCGGCTTATCCGCTTCGAGGACACCATCTCCTGCGCCGCCGGATGCGCCTCCTGCGGCGCCTGCCGCGACTGCGGCGTCTGCGAGGGCCTCTGCCCGCAGAACGCGATCTCCCGGCGCGAGCTCGAGGGGGAGGAGTATGAGTATATCGTCAGCGCGGACCGCTGCATCGGCTGCGGATTCTGTACCAGGGCCTGCCCCTGCGGGATCTGGAGGCTGACGGAAAACGACCCGATGGAATAGGGGGCCTTTGGCACAATGATTGCTAAAATGAGTGCAACCCTCGAAAGGGAATACGGAAAGGTACATATTTGTTGCAGTGATTCCACGGGCGCCATGGGTTTTGAACGGTTGCTCGGCTCGCCGGTCGCGGCGCACCGCAGGAGGAAACGGCAACATTCCACCGACCCGAATACACCATCAAAAAGAAAGGATTAAGCCATGGTTGAAACAAAGACAAAAAAAGATGTGTTGAAAGTCGTCAAGGAGAAAAACGTCAGCTTCATCCAATTCTGGTTCACCGACGTCCTCGGGGTGCAGAAGATCTTCAGCATCACCCCCTCCGAACTGGAAGAGGGAATGGAAGAGGGGATGGGTTTCGACGGCTCCTCCATCGCGGGGTTCTGCCGGATCGAGGAGAGCGACATGATCGCCATGCCCGATCCCACCACCTTCCAGATCATCCCCTGGCGGCCCTCCGATCGCCCGGTAGCGCGGATGATCTGCGACATCCAGAATCCCGACGGCACCCCCTATGAGGGAGACCCCCGGTACGTTTTAAAGAGGACACTCAAGAAGGTCAACGACCAGGGCTACACCTTCTATGTCGGACCCGAGCTCGAATTCTTCTATTTCGCCTCCGACAAGAGCCCCGAGTTCCTCGACATGGGCGGCTACTTCGACGGCCTCCCGGTGGATCGGGCGACCGACCTGCGCCGGCAGACGATCTTCGCCCTCCAGGAGATGGGGATCCGCGTGGAGTACAGTCACCATGAGGTTGCCCCGAGTCAGCACGAAATCGACCTACGCTACGACGAGGCCCTTACGATGGCCGACAAGGTCATGACCTACCGGACCGCGGTCAAGGAGATCGCCCGTCAGAACGGCGTCTACGCGACCTTCATGCCGAAGCCGGTTTTCGGGCAGAACGGAAGCGGGATGCATACCCATCAATCGCTCTTCAAGGGCAGCAAGAACTGCTTCTTCGACGGGCGGGACAAGTACAACCTCTCGAAGATGGCCAAGCACTACATCGCCGGCCTCATGGTCCACGCCCCGGAGATCACCGCGATCTGTAATCAGTGGATCAACTCCTACAAGCGGCTCGTCCCCGGTTACGAGGCGCCGGTCTACGTCTCCTGGGCGCGCCGGAACCGCTCCGCGATGATCCGCGTCCCGATGTACAAGCCCGGCAAGGAGAAGGCGACCCGGATGGAATATCGTTCGCCCGACCCGGCCTGCAACCCCTACCTGGCCTTCGCCGTGATGCTGGCCGCCGGGATGAAGGGGGTCGAGAAGGCCTATCCGCTCCCCGAGCCGGTGGAAGAGGACATCTTCGAAATGGATGAGAAGGCCCGCGCGAAGGCGGGGATCACCTCGCTGCCGGGCAGCCTCTACGAGGCGCTGTGCATCGTGCAGGGAAGCAAGCTCGTTCGCGACACCCTCGGGGAACATATCTTCGACAAGTTCGTCGAGAACAAGAAGGTGGAGTGGGATCGCTTCCGCGTTCACGTGAGTCAGTTCGAGATCGACCGCTACCTGCCGATGCTGTAAGGATCACAGGACGGTTAAAAAATAAGGAGGGGAGTTGTCCGGATTTTCCTTTACGAACGGGGATCTTTCTGATAACTCCCTTTCGCTTTATGGTATTCGATGATATCATAGTATTACGTGTAAGGAGCGGTGCGTGACACTGGGGAGCGGGCGACGCCAGGCCCTGCTGGTCCTGGAAGATGGAAGCATTTATCGGGGAGCCGCCTATGCCGGAAAGGGCGAGGTCCTGGGCGAGGTCGTCTTCAACACGGGGATGACCGGCTACCAGGAGATCCTTACCGATCCCTCCTACAAAGGACAGATCGTCGTGATGACCTGTCCGCTCATCGGCAATACCGGGATCAACTTCGAGGACATGGAGTCCGCCGGCATCCATCTCGAGGGATTCGTTATCAGGGAGTATGAGGAATATCCGAGCAACTGGCGCTGCCGCGAGAGCCTCAAGACGTTCCTGGAGGCCCATGACAAACTGGGGGTGGAAGGGATCGATACCCGGGCGCTGACCCGGCGCATCCGGATGACCGGGGCAATGCGGGGGGTGCTTTCTACGGAGACGACGGATACCGACCTGCTTCTGGAGCGGGTCCGCGCCTATCCCGGTCTCGTCGGACGGGACCTCGTGAAGCTGGTGAGCTGCCGGAAACCCTACCTGTGGCGGGACGGATCGCCCCGGGAGATGCCGCCTCCGGGGGCCGCGCCGTCGGCGCGCCGGAGGGTGGTCGTCCTGGACTGCGGCGTCAAGTACAACATCCTGAGGAACCTGGACCGGCGGGACTGCGAGGTCCTGGTCCTGCCGGCCACCGCTACGGGGGAGGAGATCCTCGCTCTTCATCCCTCCGGCGTCCTGCTCTCAAACGGCCCCGGCGATCCGGCCGCCCTCCCCCATATCGTCGAGACGGTCCGGACGATCCTGGGGAAGGTCCCGATTTTCGGCATCTGTCTCGGCCACCAGGTCCTGGGACAGGCGGTGGGGGGCCGGACGGAGAAGCTGAAGTTCGGCCACCACGGGATCAACCAGCCGGTCCGAAGCTGCCAGAGCGGCCGGGTCGAGATCACCTCCCAGAACCACGGGTTTGTGGTCGTCCCCGAATCCCTTCCGCCGGGGCGGGTGACGATTCTGGATAACCTTAACGACTGCACCTCCGAGGGGATCCGCTATCCGAAACTTTTGGCCTTCAGCGTCCAGCACCATCCCGAGGCGGCGCCCGGCCCCCACGACGCGGACCATCTCTTCGACGAATTTATCACTCTGATGGACGAGGGGAAGATGGTCGGGTGAGGACAGCCCCGTTTCACCGCACATATCCAGGAAAGGAGCATCAGCCGTGATCCTGATCATCGATTTCGGGTCGCAGTACAATCAGCTCATCGCCCGGCGGGTCCGGGAGCATCAGGTCTACTGCCAGATCGAACCGCCGGGAATCGCAATCGAGAAGATCCGGGGGCTCCAGCCCGAGGGGATCATCCTCTCCGGCGGCCCTGCCTCGATCTACGAAGCGCGATCGCCTCGCGCGGACAAGGGAATCTTCAGCCTCGGAATCCCGATCCTCGGGATCTGCTATGGCCTGCAGTTCATGGTCGACGCCTTGGACGGCGAGGTTATCCGGTCGGAAAAGCGGGAGTACGGCTTTGCGGAGCTGATCGTCAAAAAGGCGGGAACGCTCTTTGCCGGTGTGGAAAAAAGGACGCGGTGCTGGATGAGCCACGGCGACCAGATCGGCCGATTGCCGGCGGGTTTTACGATCACCGCCTCCACCGAAAACACCGAGGTGGCCGCCGCCGAGGACGCCAGGCACCGGTTTTACGGCCTCCAATTCCATCCGGAAGTGGTCCACACGGTCGAGGGGAAGAAGATCCTGGAGAACTTCCTCTTCGCAGTTTGCCGCTGCGCGAAGAGCTGGACAATGAATGCGTTCGTCCGGGACGCCATCGACGAGATCCGCGAGACCGTCGGCGACAAGCGGGTGATTTTCGGGCTCTCCGGGGGGGTGGATTCCTCCGTCGCGGCGGTCCTCCTCCACCGGGCGATCGGCCGCCAGCTCACCTGCGTCTTCGTCGACAATGGCCTGCTCAGGCTCGGTGAAGGGGAGAAGGTCCTGGCCCTCTTCGCCAAGAATCTCCAGATGAACGTCCGGTTCGCCCGGGCGCGGAAGGCCTTTCTCGATGGCCTCAAGGGGGTCACCGACCCCGAGCGCAAGCGCAAGATCATCGGCCGGACCTTTATCGAGGTCTTCGACAGGGAGGCCAAGAAGATAAAAGGGGCGGAGTTTTTGGGCCAGGGGACGCTCTACCCGGACCTGATCGAATCCCGGTCGGCCTTCGGGGGGCCCAGCGCCGTTATCAAGTCCCACCACAACGTGGGGGGCCTTCCCAAACGGATGAAACTCAAGCTCGTCGAGCCCTTGAAGCACCTCTTCAAGGACGAGGTCCGGCTCCTCGGGAAAGAGCTCGGACTCTCCGACGACGTGGTTTGGCGGCAGCCCTTCCCGGGACCGGGGCTCGCGGTGCGGATCGTGGGCGAGGTGACCGAAAAGCGGCTCGCTATCCTGAAGAACGCGGACGCGGTCCTGATGGAGGAGATCCGGGCAGCAAACTACTACCGGAAACTCTGGCAGTCCTTCGCGGTTCTCCTGCCGATCAAGAGCGTCGGAATCATGGGGGACCAGCGGACCTACGAGCACATCATCGCCATCAGGGCGGTGACGAGCGAGGACGCGATGACGGCGGACTGGGCGCGGCTTCCCCACGACCTTTTGAGCCGCGTCTCGAACCGGATCATCAACGAAGTCCGGGGGGTGAACCGGGTCGTCTACGACATCAGCTCGAAGCCGCCGAGCACGATCGAGTGGGAGTAAGGGAACGGGGAGGCATGCAGACGGAACCCGTCGCCGCTCAGGATCTTTTTCCGACCCTGGCGCATCCTCGCTGCGCTGCCAGGGCAAAACTCGCGCCTTCGGCGCTCAAACAGTTGCCTGTGCGGGCGCTCCGCTGCGCGCACATGGGACCCCGGAAAAATCTCCGAATCGCGGCTCAGGGTCTGCCCACATACCTCGTGGTTGACGGGAAAGAAAAAAAACTCACTGCGCACGGGGCTCTGAAAATCTCCGAATCGCGGCTAAGGTCCCATCACAGACCCTTGAGCGGTGGAAGGCAAAGCGAAGGAAGAAGAAAATCGGGCGGCTTGAATCCGGAACAGCGTCTTCGGGAGGGGCGCATTGGAGATTTTCCGGGGTTACCGTGCAGACCGCAGCGGAGCGAGGATTTGCACGGTCGGAAAATGTCCAGCGCCACGGCGAAGACCTTTCCGGATTCATGGGATGGCGAGAAGAACAACGGTACGGTTTCCCGGATTCACACGACTACTAAGCAGATAGGAAAAACGGAAGAAGCATGCCAAAACGGACGGACATCAAGAAGATCCTGATCATCGGCTCCGGGCCGATCATCATCAGCCAGGCCTGCGAGTTCGACTATTCCGGAACACAGGCCTGCAAGGCGCTCAAGGAGGAGGGGTACGAGGTCGTCCTCGTCAACTCCAATCCGGCGACGATCATGACCGACCCTGAGACGGCGGATCGGACCTACGTGGAGCCGATCACCCCGGAGGCGGTGGAGAAGATCATCGCCAAGGAGCGCCCCGACGCCCTCTTGCCTACCCTCGGCGGCCAGACGGGACTCAACACGGCGGTTGCCGTGGCTGAGGCCGGCGTCCTGGCAAAGTACGGCGTCGAGATGATCGGGGCGTCGCTCCCCGTCATCCACAAGGCGGAGGATCGCCAGCTCTTCCGGGCCGCAATGGAGAAGATCGGTCTGAAGGTCCCCCGGAGCGGTTTCGCCCGGTCGATGGACGAGGCGTTCACCGTGGCCGCCGAGATCGGCTTTCCGATCATCATCCGCCCCTCGTTCACCCTGGGGGGAACGGGAAGCGGCGTCGCCTACAACCGGGAGGAGCTCGCCGAGATCGCCAAGGGGGGCCTCGATGCGAGCATGATCCACGAGATCATGCTGGAACAGTCGGCCCTCGGCTGGAAGGAGTACGAGCTCGAGGTGATGCGCGATAAGGCGGACAACGTTGTCATCATCTGCTCCATTGAAAACGTCGATCCCATGGGGGTCCACACCGGCGAGTCGATCACCGTCGCCCCGGTCCAGACGCTCACGGATGTCGAATACCAGCGGATGCGCGACGCGGCCATCGCCATCATGCGGGAGATCGGCGTCGAGACGGGCGGCTCCAACGTCCAGTTCGCGATCCATCCGGAGACCGGCGAGATGATCGTCATCGAGATGAACCCCCGGGTATCGCGCTCTTCGGCGCTGGCCTCCAAAGCCACGGGATTTCCCATCGCCAAGATCGCCGCGAAACTGGCCGTGGGCTATACGCTCGACGAGATCCCCAACGACATCACCCGCGAGACGATGGCTTCCTTCGAACCGACGATCGACTACTGCGTCGTCAAGATCCCCCGCTGGACCTTTGAGAAGTTCCCCGAGACGGAGGACTTCCTGACCACCTCGATGAAGTCCGTGGGCGAGACGATGGCGATCGGCCGGACCTTCCGGGAGGCCCTCCAGAAGGCGGTCCGTTCGCTGGAGATCAAACGCTTCGGCCTGATGGCCGACCTCCCGGAGAACGTCAGCGACCCCCGGGCATTCCTCAGCCAGAAGCTCGTGACACCGAATTCACTCCGCCTGTTCTATATCGCCGCGGCCTTCCGGGAGGGAATGACCCTGGAGGAGATCCAGCGCCTTACCCGGATCGATCCCTGGTTTCTCCACCAGATCCGGACGCTTGTCGAGGCGGAGGAGGAGCTCAAAAAGGCGGCGCCCTCGACGGAGCTGCTGTATGAGGCGAAGCGCCTGGGTTTCTCCGACCGTTACCTCGGCGGTCTCTGGCGCCTCCCGGAAGAGGAGATCCGCCGCCGCCGCTACGCGGCCGGGATCATCCCCGTCTACAAGCTCGTCGACACCTGCGCGGCGGAGTTCGAGGCCTACACCCCCTACTACTACTCCACCTACGAGACGGAGGATGAAACCCGCCCCTCGACAAAACCGAGGGTGGTCATCATCGGTGGCGGCCCCAACCGGATCGGCCAGGGGATCGAGTTCGACTACTGCTGCGTCCACGCCTCCTTCGCCCTGAAGGAGGAGGGGTACGAGAGCATCATGGTGAACTCGAACCCCGAGACGGTGAGCACCGACTACGATACCTCCGACAAGCTCTTCTTCGAACCGGTCACCCTGGAGGACGTCCTCCACATCCTGAGGGCGGAAAAGCCGATGGGGGTGATCGTCCAGTTCGGCGGCCAGACTCCCCTGAATCTCGCCCGCGGGCTGGAGGCGGCGGGGGCGCCGATCCTGGGCACCTCCCCCGACGCGATCGACCGCGCCGAGGACCGGAAGCGTTTCCAGGAGATCGTCAACCGCCTCCACCTCCGGCAACCCGACAACGACACGGCAATGGATACCGAAGAGGCCGTCCGGGCGGCCGAACGGATCGGCTATCCCGTCCTGGTCCGCCCTTCCTACGTCCTTGGCGGCCGGTCTATGGAGATCATCTACGATACGGAAAGCCTCCGGCAATTTATGGTCCGGGCACTCGATGTCTCCCCGGGACACCCCATCCTGATCGACAAATTTCTCGAGGACGCAATCGAAGTAGACGTCGATGCGATCAGCGACGGAACGACGACCGTCGTCGCCGGGATCATGGAGCACATCGAGGAGGCGGGGATCCACTCCGGGGACAGCGCCTGCGCACTGCCAGCGATCACCTTCGGACCGGAACTCCTTGAGACGATCGAGCGCCAGACGAAGCTCATCGCCAAAGAGCTGCACGTCGTCGGACTCATGAACATCCAGTACGCGATCAAGGACGGCAATCTCTACGTCCTGGAGGTCAACCCCCGCGCCTCACGTACCATTCCTTTCGTCAGCAAGGCGATCGGCGTACCGCTGGCAAAGCTCGCCACGAAGGTGATGCTGGGGAAAACCCTCCAGGAGCTGGGCTTCACAAAACCGATCCGGCCGAAGCACATCTCGGTCAAGGAGGCGGTCTTCCCGTTCAACCGTTTCCCCAACGTCGATATCCTCCTGGGGCCCGAGATGAAGTCCACGGGCGAGGTGATGGGGATCGACCATTCGTTCGGCCTGGCCTTTGCCAAATCGCAGATGGCCGCCGGGTTCAAGATGCCGCTTGCGGGGCGGGTTTTTCTCAGCGTCCACGACGCGTACAAGGACCGGATCGTCCCCGTCGCCGAGGCCTTTGCCCGGATGGGGTTTAAGATCTCCGCCACGCGGGGAACGGCGGAGAGTCTCCGGGGACACGGCATCGAAGCGGAGACGATCCTCAAGGTGAGCGAGGGGAGACCCAACGTGGTCGATCGCATCAAGAACGGCGACATCCAGCTCGTCATCAACGTGAGCCTGGGGAGGCGGGCCTCCCGGAGCGACGCCTACCACATCCGCCGGGGGGCGCTCGTCTACAACGTCCTGTACACGACGACGATATCCGGGGCCCGGGCGCTTGCGGAAGCGATCGATGCCCTCCGGAAGGAACCGTGGGACGTGACGCCGCTCCAGGCGTACCATGGCAAGATTTAAACCCTTCTCCCATCGCAGGAGAGGGTCGGGGTGAGGACGGGTTTCATAGTGAGAAGTACCGGTGTAAGGGGGGAATGAGTCATGGAAGAAGATCTGCACGAAGGCAAGCCGCGCGAGGAGTGCGGCGTCTTTGCGGTGTACGGCCACGAGGAGGCTGCGCGGGTGGCCTTCTTCGGCCTGTTCGCCCTTCAGCACCGCGGGCAGGAGAGCGCGGGGATCGCCTCGGCCGACGGCTGCCAGGTATGGGAGCACAAGGGGATGGGGCTCGCCTCGGAGGTGTTCCACGAGGATATCCTCTCGAAGCTTCCCGGGCGCCTGGCGATAGGCCATGTCCGCTATTCCACGACCGGCTCGTCGATCCTCTCCAACGCCCAGCCCTTCCTGGTCCACCATGCCGACGAATACTACGCGCTCGCCCACAACGGAAACCTGATCAACGCCCTCGAACTGCGGGCGGAGCTCGAACAGCGGGGGTCGATCTTCCAGTCCACGATGGACAGCGAGGTGATCGTCCACCTGATGGCCCCCCATCTCAAAGAGGGGCTGCAGGAGGCGCTGACGAAGGCCCTCACCCAGGTGCAGGGCGCCTACAGCATCGTCATGCTGACCCGGAACCGCGTCATCGCCGTCCGCGATCCGCGGGGATTCCGGCCGCTCTCCCTCGGTCAGTTCAACGGCGGCTGGGTCATCGCCTCGGAGAGCTGCGCCTTCGACCTCGTGGGGGCGAAATACATCCGGGACGTCCAGCCGGGCGAGATCATCATCATCGACGAGGCGGGGCTGCACAGCCTGACGCCCTTCCCGAAGGCAAAGCCCTCCTACTGCATCTTTGAGCTTATCTACTTCGCCCGGCCCGACAGCCAGATCTTCGGGCAGAACGTCTACCTCTGCAGGAAAAGGCTCGGCCACAGCCTGGCCAGGGAATGCCTGCCCGACGTGGATCTCGTCATGCCGTTCCCGGATTCGGGAAATTATGCGGCCCTCGGCTACGCCGAGGAGAGCGGACTCCCCTTCGAGATGGGGATGATCCGGAACCACTATGTGGGGCGGACCTTCATCCAGCCGAGCCAGGCGATGCGGGATTTCGGCGTCCGGGTCAAGCTCAATCCCGTGCAGCCGCTTATTGAAAACAAAAGAATCTTGATCGTCGAGGATTCCATCATCCGGGGGACAACCAGTCGGAACCGCGTCCGCCGCCTCAGGGAGACCGGCGCGAAGGAACTCCACATGGTCGTGAGCTGCCCGCCGACGCGCCACCCCTGCCCCTACGGGATCGATTTTTCAGTGAAGGGGGAGCTCATCGCCGCCGAAAAGGAAGACGAGGCGGACATCGCCTCCTTTATCGGCCTGGACAGCCTCCACTACCTCTCCATCGAGGGGATGGTCGAGGCCACGGGCATCCCCCGGGAAAACTTCTGCCTCGCCTGCTATGCCGGCGATTATCCCCTGACGCCCCCGAAGACATTCGGAAAGTTCTGTTTCGAAGGGCGGACGTTCTGAATTTTTTGGTTTTTTGAGCGTAATTCTGACAGACATCTCCTGCGCGTTTTTTTTGATGAGGCGTTATGCTTGAATATGCGCATTCCAAGAGTATTCGGGGTCGCCGAAGATAGTGTCAGCTTCGTATATCTTCTGAATCAGCCTGGCCCAATTTTTCGTGAAAGCCTTGTCGTTTCTATGAGGTTCGAGGATGCAGAGGATGAAGTCATCGCGTATTTCTCCTTGGCGATTTGCCTAATTGTACTTACGATAAATCATGAAAATCGACTTCGACCCGGTAAAGAGCGAACAGAACACCAAGTTGCGATCCGCCATGGAGGTTCCGGAACGGTGCATGCCTGCAATGCAGAAAGGTGCCTCGTTTCTGCCGGTATTGTTGTCCTGTGTGTTTATTGCGGATGCCCCATGTCGGCTTCGTTCGCCGCATCAATCAGAATATCCGCATGTCCCTTTCGACCTGCGTGAATCAGTTTATCTGCAAAAGGCAGGATGCACTCTGTAAGCGCAGCACCTGAGATGCCCAGATTGTTGAACACAGCCTGTCCGTCCTTCATATTGCCGGAACAGAAATACGCGATCGCCAGCATGATGTTTGCCGGAGGATATGCCGGGTCCTTTTTTAGCAGGCCCTTGAGGGCCGTCATAGCATGGTCGAGGCTGCCTGAATATATCTCGCAGAGAGCATAATTGCTTATGGCTTCATTTGATCCGGGGCTGATCTCCCGTGCCTTCTTCGCTGCAGCGAGGGCAGGACAGAATTCGTTCTTTTGCAGATACACAGATGCCAGATTGAGATACGCGATCGTCAGTCGAGGCCGCAGACTGATGACCCGTTGCCAGAGCTCGATGGCCTCGTCAAAGCGTTTCAGCTCGCCGGCCTGTATGGCCAGCTCCCTGAGAGCATCAGCATTTTCCCCGGCCGCCCCAAGCTTCTTTCTGCCAAGCAGATAATATTCCTCCCACTTAGCATTGACCTTCTCCTGATCCAGCTTCCCGTAATGATGGATGGGGATGCTGCATTCCCTGATGCGGATGCCGGCCTTGTCGAGAGATGGTTCTACCAGTTCATGCACCGGATTCATGAACTGTATGCGTCCGTCCCGCGGGAACAACCGCACCTTGGAACTCCCAAACCATCCTGCGCCGGCTTCCTCAAGGTAGGTCCCGTCATTGGCTGTCCAGCCGATCTTGTGGATTTGGGGAATATAGTTTCTGGTCACGAATGAATGTGATACCGGCGGACCGGCCGCGGCAATAAGGCGCGTCAGTTCCGCGTGGTCCCGGGGGGATATGACCTCATCCGCGTCAAGCACGAGGATCCAGTCCCCGGAAGCCCTGGCGAGGGAGGCATTGCGCGCAGCGGAGAAGTCATTTGTCCAGGGGAACTCAAACACCTTTGCCCCGAATGCGGTGGCGATATCCCGTGTCCTGTCGCATGAGCCGGTGTCGACCACGATCATCTCATCAACAACCGGCTTCACGCTCATTAGGCACTTTGCCAGATGCTGCGCCTCGTTTTTAACGATCATGCATAAAGACAGATTGCCGACCCCGGAAGTTTTCTTGTCTGCTTCCAGGGGGTTGATCCTCCTGCGAATATCGAGAGCCGCGGACAGGATGCCGTCGTCGATGCCGAAAAGGATCATCGCCCGTTCCACCTCGCTCATTGCAGCGTTATATCTTTCCAGTCGCAACAGCATGTCAATAAGCAAAAAGGCGATCCGTTTGCTGTTAGGATAGACCATGTGGGCTTCCTGGAATACCTTTTCAGCTCTTGAAAACAGCCCGGTAGCATTTATCGCGGCGTGATAGGCCGCAGCAATATCCGTGGCAAGCGGGGAAAGGACAAACCCGCGTTCAAGAAGTTCCAGACCTTCTTCGCGCTGCTCAGCAGTCCACCGCAATGTCCCGAGATTGGTGTAGGGCTCGCCGTAGCTCTCGTCAGCTTCAATGGCTTTCTTAAAACAGCTTTCAGCGAATACCCGATCCCCTTTTTTATATGCCAGGATACCCTTTAAATTTAATGCCAATGCATTATCAGGCTCTTTCCGCAGAGCTTCTTCAGCCGCCTCATTTGCTTCTGAATATCTTTCCAGGCCTTCCCAGCAATAGGCTGAAAGGATCAGTGTTCTGATATGATCTTTATGTACAGCGGCAACCTTGCCGATCGTCTCCAGCGCCTCGTTGAAGCATTTGGCGTCGAGCAGGATCTCCGTCATAAAGTGGTAAATGTCTATATTGCCGGGCTCGATAGCAAGGCCACTGACAAGTTTCTCGACGGCTTTGTTCGTTTCTCCCCGCTGGCTCAGATCGCCGGCGTCCTTGACGATCTTGGAAAGAAGTCCGTTGTCCGACCGGTAAACGTTATTTCGATCTGAGATGATCATTGGTTCAAGCGCAATCCTCTTGACGGCAGTTACTGCGAAAGCAGCAACGCGTATCCGTCACGTGCCGGACCCTTCAGATGATATTTCGTACTGTTTTTCGACGCAGCCTCTCGAGGATCATAACAATAGATCCTGTCCCAAACCTTGTCATCAACGGCAACCGGAAAGCCCAGCCGGAAGCTATGTGGACAAAGTTCTTGAAATCGAGCAGCTCGGAAAGCGTGGTCTCGATGACGGCAGCGACGAGAGATCTGAACATGTCACCATAGAATATTTACCGTCGTTCGATATCCAGGCTATAGTTGATAAGGTATTGTTTTTTAACGGGCGGAGTATAAGCAGCAGTGGATTTGTATGTCAAGGGAATATTGGCCAGCGAATTGCGGTATTCATGTGCATATTTGCCCTTGGCTATTTAAGGGGCACACGTCGAAGGAGAGGCCACCTCAGCAATTTCAGTGGAACTAGAGAGATTCCTGGTTGATATCTATCTTGTTGCCGTAGCCGGCCTTCTTCAAGGCCATCCGGATCAGCGGGGTACAGTAGGCGAGAAGCGCGATCAGGAGAAAGAGGGCCGTGATCGGCCGGGTGTAGAAGATATCAAAACTTCCGGCGGACAGTATCAGCGCCTGGCGGAGGGAGTTCTCGACCAGCCTCCCCAAGACCATTGCCAGGATGAGCGGCACAATCGGATAATTCAGTTTCTTCATCGCATAGCCGAGGAGGCCGAAGCCCACCATCATCCAGACGTCAAACATACTGTTGTTCACACTGTAGGCCCCGATTGAGGCGAAGATGATGATGAACCCCATCATGATCGAATAGGGGATCCGGAGCATCGCCACGAAAAGGGGGATGAGGAAGATGTTCATCATGAGCAGAATCACGTTGCCGATATACATGCTCGCGATGAGACCCCAGACCAGGTCGGGGTTGCTGGTAAAGAGAAGCGGACCCGGGCGGATGCCCCACATCATGAAACCGGCGAGCATGACGGCCGTCGTTGCGGAGCCCGGCACGCCGAGAGCGAGAAGCGGGGCGAACCCGCTGATCGAGGCGGCGTTGTTGGCCGATTCCGGCGCGGCGACGCCGGCGATGTCGCCTTTGCCGAAGGTCTCGGGATGTTTCGACGCCTTCTTTTCGGCCATGTAGGCGAGAAACGATGCGGTTGTAATGCCGCCGGCCGGGATGAGGCCGATCAGAAAGCCGATGACGCCGCCGCGGACGATCGCCCAGCGGCCGTCGACCCACTCCTGCCACGTCAGAAAGACGTCACTGAGTTTGAACGTATCCTTGACCAGGACCCCGCCCTCCGGCTCCTCGATGCTGTTGAAGATTTCGGCCAGACCGAATATCCCGCAAATGACAACGACGAATTCGATGCCGCCAAGGAGCGGAGGGATACCGAAGGTGAAACGGGGCATGCCGCTCACGCCGTCCATGCCGACCGTCGAAATTAAAACACCGGCGATGGTGGAGAGGATGATTTTGAAAGGCGAACCGCTGCCGAAGACCGTCAGCAGGCCGAAGGCCATGATCGCCAGTCCAAAGTATTCCGCCGGACCGAAACGGAGCGCAAGTCTGGCCAGCGCCGGGGCAAAGGACATGAGAAGGACGATGGAGATGGTCCCGGCGATAAACGAACCGATGGCCGCGATCGAGAGCGCTGCCCCCGCTCGTCCCTTCTGGGCCATCTGATACCCGTCAATGCAGGTCATCACCGAGGAGGACTCCCCCGGGACATTGATGAGGATCGAGGTGATCGTCCCGCCGTAGGCCACGCCGTAGTAGATCCCGGCGAACATGATGATGGCCGAGGTCGGGTTGAAGGAGAAGGTCAGGGGAAGGAGCAGCGCGATCGCCGTCGGCGCGCCGATCCCCGGCAGAACGCCGATCAGCTGACCAAAGAGCACCCCCACGGTACAGCAGAGGAGATTCTGCCCGGTGAGCGCGATGGTGAACCCGGTATAAATATTATGGAGCAAATCCATTGGCCGTTCTCCCTTCGCCCTCTTCTACCACCCGATCAACCCTTCCGGCAGGGGGATATTGAGCCACTGGCCGAAGAGGTAATGGATACAGACGGCCGTCACGATCACAATCACCATGCAGGAGCCCCAACGGTGTTTTCCCATGAGACGCATGCCGCCCGCCGTGATGAGAGCAAGGCCGGCCGAAAAGCCGAAGACCGGCAGAAGGAGAAACACGGCCACGATCAGGGCGAGCACCTTGACGCACTTCACCGTTTCCGGTCGGAACAATTTCCCCGATCTGTCCCTGTTTCTAAGGTCGGCAATAATGACGGGGAGAGAGAAGATCGTCAGGCCGATACCCAGCCAGAGGGGCAGGAAACCCGGCCCCGGGCTGAAGTCGGCTGTGTAGGGCAGATCCCGCCAGGCCAGGATGGTTGTAGTGATTCCCAGTAAGAACACAGCCACACTCGCGATGATGTTCGCGTACCACATCTTGATTCCTCCAGAACACCCTCATTCCCTGATCGCCGACAGGGGACCGCAAAGAGAGGGGACGGACAAGCGTTTGGCCGATGCAACGGTCCGGCATCAGGGGATGTCCGGGGAAAGCACCGGGGTAAAAACTACGCCCCTGCGCTGTCCCCGGACACGATTGGGCCGCGTTTTGCCATCATGCCGGCGCTATTTGATCAGCCCGAGCTCCTTTAGCGTTTCGGCAAAGACAACCTCGCTGTCGCTGATGGTCTTGGTGAACTCCTTGCTGGTCTGCCAGGCGGGGCTCAGCATGTTCTTGGCCAGATAGTTCTCCTTCCATGCCTTCGTCTCGATCATTTTTTTCATCATGTTCTCGTAATAGGCAACCACTTCGGGGGAAATCCCCGGGGGCGCAATGACGCCGCGGAAGAACTTGAAGACGAGGTTGACGCCGATCTCCTTGAAGGTGGGAACGTCCTTGAACTGGCTGATGCGGTTTTCCTGGGCAAGGACGAGCGGCCGGACCCCCTTGGCCTCATACTGGCCGATGAATTCGGGGGGATTGGCCCACTGCAGGTCCACATGCCCCCCCAGCAGGGCCGTCATCTGCTCCCCACCGCTGTTGAAGGGGGTGTAGCGCATCTTGATTCCGGCTAACTTCTCGAACATGCGGCTGCAGACACGGTCTGCCTGGTCCGAACCGGAGATCGAGATGGAGTTTTCCTTCTTCTTCGATTCGGCGATGACGTCCTGAATGGTCTTGAAGCGTGAGTCGCTCTTCACGACGATGAGCTGTTCATCGAGGGCAAGCTGAGCGATCATCGTCAGGTCCTTGATGCTGGGTGCGCCCTTCCCTGCCACCAGCAGGCCGGCCACCGAAGCGGGGTTGGCGACCACGAGCATATGGGTGTTCCCCTTCTGCTGGGCCACCTGCGTGAGGGCGATGGCCTGACCGCCGCCGGGGATGTTCTGGACGATCATCGGCTGCGGAGAAAGCTTCTCATTGCCGACGATCTGGGCGATGGTTCTGGAGAGGACATCGCTGCCTCCGCCCGGGGCGGCGGGCGCGACCATCGTAATGGGTTTGCTCGGCGTGAATTCGGCGGCCTGCACCTGTACGGCAAAAAACAGAACGGTGAAGAGCGCCGATACCGCCATTCTGACCACCCGGTGACTGAACAAAGCTGTTCTCATCTTGAACCTCCTTTATTTTTCCGGTTAAAAAAATTCCTTTTCCATCTCCTGCCGGAGCTTCCACAGCAGGGAATCCGCCGGCCGCTGCACCATGTCTGTCGTGATGACGGTTCCTGCCGGGACGTCGCGCGTGAGCCGGTTATCCCCCATCATGTAGAACGGCACGGGGTTGCCCCCCTCGGCCCTCTTCGCCTCGACGAGCAGTCCGTCCACCCCCGCGATCTGATGATGATGGCCGGCCACCGTCAAAACGGTGCCCGCCGGGAGAGGTCGGTTCGTCCGTCCGACCACGTCGAAGCGGGGCCGGACGTCTTCCGTGCCGGACGACATCCCGTGAAGCGCGGCGGCAAGGACCGTCGTCGCCGATTCCACGCCCAGCAGATGCGAGGGCCGGTAGATCATCGCCGCATCGCCGGCGCGGTTGACCTCATGGCCTTTGGCCCGCAGGACCTCCCATGATTTGCGGTCCTCGCAGCGGACCACGACGAAGACGCCGCCGGCAAAGCTGGCCTCGTCGGGGCGCCGGAGCTGGTTGACGACGTCCACCCTGTTGGTCCCGCCGAGGATCCCGCCCATCCCGGCCGGCACGAGGATGTCGGCAATTTCCTGCGTGCGGGCGATAGGCGCATGGAACGCGGGGGTGTCCGGCACAAGACCGGTCGCGTTGGCCACGATTCCCATTTCCACGAGATCGGGAACCGTATGCTGGGGGATCTCGGTCAATGCCGCCGCCCGCGCGTCGATCAGGCTTCGGATATCGCGGTTTCCGCGGACCCAGAGCGGATCGAACCCGGTGGCGTCCGTGACGCGGTCCAGGCTCGTGACCTGCCCGGCGGCCTGGTCGTACACGAAATCATACTCGCTCGTCTTGCCCGCGCACAGGATCTCGAGCCCGAGCACCCGCGCCCAGACGACCATCTGCATGAGCAGGCACGGCTGATCGCCGTCCACCGGCGAATAGACCAGCCCCGCCGCCTTGGCCCGCCGGTGGAACAGCGGCCCGAGAACGATGTCCGCCTCCTTGGACACCATGACCACGTGCTTGCCGTTCTTGAGGGCCGCATCGGCATGAAAGGTCGCGCCCTCGGGGGAGCCCGTCGCCTCCACGACGACGTCGATCGGCAGCTGCATGAGCATGAGCGCGTCGTTCGAGACGACGACTCTTGCCCGCCGCGAGCGCCGCCTCTGCCTGGGCCTTGGTCTCGCAAACCGCGATCGCCTCCTCCGGAAGGCCGGCGTTCCTGAACGCCGCAACGCCCTGCTCTATCCGGCGGTCGCTGATCGCGGTCACCGTCAGGCCCGGCGTCCGCCGGGACTGGGCGACGAACGAAAACCCGTATTCCCCGGCGCCGATGATGAGCGCACGGACGGTCTTTTCACCGGCCGCGCGCTGAAGTGTTTCCAGGTACATGATTTGAGCCTCCGTGTTGGAACAGGTTATCCCCCGGCCATCCATCCGGCAGAAGGTACCGGCAGGCAAGGGGGCAGGTTTCAGAAACGGCTTTTCCGCTAGTCGCGGACCCTCGTCGTAAACTCGATATGCACGCCGTCGGGAAGGACGATGAATTGAATCTTATTGCCCTTGTTGGGTCCCTGGTCCACCTCCAGGGGAGTGGGCGACAGGGTTCGGATGCGGTCATCGTATTTCCTGCACGCGGCCACCACCGCCTCCACATCATCGACCACGTAGGAGACGTGAAAATGGCCCATGTCCACCATGCGCGGCCGGTATCCCTGACGGTCCGCGGGGCCGCTGTATTCCTGCAGTTCCAGCGAATGGCCCGCGCAGTCCATGTAGGCGATCATCACCTGCGCCCCCGGAACGCCGGTGATGAACGACTGATTCCTGGGATCGCGCGGCGCCTTGTCGATCAACGTGAACCCCAGCACGTTCTGGAAGAAGCCGATGGTCCAGTCGAGATCGCCGACGCAGAACCCCGTGTGAAACGTTCGCTTGATAGTGTATTCGGACATATAAACGCTCTCCTTCGTATTCGTAATTGACGGCCTTACTGATTTTCCTTCGTTATCCAGACCTGGGGGAGGTCCATCTTCGCCAGCTCCTCGAAATGATGCTGCACCTCCGGGTAGAGTTTTTTATACAGGGGATACAACTGGTCGTAGGCGGTGTGCGCCTCGGCGTTCGGCGTAAATTCCTTTCCCGGGACCACGATTTTTTCCATTGCCGAGGCGAGATCCGGATAGACGCCCTGGCTGACTCCGGCCAGTACCGCCGCGCCCAGGACCTCCGTGTGGCTTTGGGTCAGGCTGACCACTTTTTTCCCGAGGATATCGGCGATGATCTGGTTCCAGACCCGGCTCGAAGCGGCGGCGCCGCCGATCCGCAATTCCCGGATGCCGACGCCGTCGTCGGTTTCCAGGAGTTCTATGACATGCCGGATGGCAAAGGCCGCCCCTTCCAGCACCGACCGGAAAAAATCATGGCGGTTGTGGCCGAGGGTGACGCCGAAAAACACCCCCCGGGCATAGGGGTTCCAGATGGGGGTCCGCTCGCCGGCGATGTACGGCAAAAAGAGCAAACCCTTGCTTCCGGGAGGGGCCTGGGCTGCCTGGGCGGTAATCAGATCATAGACGTCCCGGCCGGTAAAGTCGGCGACCCCCTGCTCCATCTGGCAAAACGTGTCGCGGATCCATCGAAGCGAGGAGCCCACCCCGTTGACGGCCCCGATGTAGAGCCAGAGCCCGGGCAGCACATGGGTGCAGTTCATGAAACGGTTGTCAAATTTCGCTTTTTCCAGGGGACCGGAGACCCTGGCCGCGGTGCCCATGATGACGAAACACTCGCCCTCCCGCATGACTCCGGAGCCGATGGAGGCGCCGATGGTGTCCATACAGCCGGCGATGACCGGAATTCCCGGCCTGAGACCGGTCAGGCGCGCCGTTTCCTCCGTTACCGTTCCGACCACCCGGTCGGAAGGCTCCGGCCGGGGGAGTTTTTCCTCAGGAATGTCGAGCGCGTCCAGGAACGGCTGGTGCCACGCCTTTTTGCGGATGTCGAACAGGAGCGTCGTCGAGGCCCGCGAATGGTCGATGGTGAACTCCCCGGTGAAGCGGGCCACCAGATACCCGCCGGGAACCATGAGTTTGTGGGCCGCCTGAAAGGTTTCCGGCTCATGGTGTTTCAACCAGAGGATCGTCGGCAATGAATAGGCGCCGGGCGCCACGGGATTTCCGGTGACGGCAAAAACGGTATCCGCATCAAGGACATCCCTGATCCGGTCGACTTCCGGAAGGGCGCGCTGATCCCAGAGCATGATCGCCGGCCGCAGGGGTTTGCCCTGGCGGTCGACCGCAACGAGACCGTTCGTGCACCCGATGCCGATCGCGAGGATCTCGTCGGGGGGCACGCCGCGGATGGCCTCCCGCACCGCCTTGACCGTCGAGAGCCACCACGCCTCGGCATCATGTTCGGCCTGGCCGGGGACGGTGCTTATCATGTGATACTCGCCGTAACCGGTTCCCACCAGTTTTCCGCCAATGGTGAAGACGCCGGCCTTGGAGCCGGTTCCTCCGATATCAATGCCGAGTAAATAGGGACCTTGTCTCATGATACCTCAGATTTAAGGCGAGCCGCCAGGCGGCCGGCAACCAGAAACGCACGGGTGAGCCCCTCAGGATTGGCCTTCCCCTGGCCCGCGATATCGAATGCCGAACCGTGAGCGGGTGTGGCGATCGCGATCGGCAATCCCCCATGGACCGTGATGCCGCGGTCGAAGCCCAGAAGCTTGGTGGCGATTTGGCCCTGGTCGTGGTACATGGAGACAATCGCGTGATAGTTTCCCTTTTTGATCCGGAGAAAGATGGTGTCCGCCGGGAAGGGGCCTTCGGCGTCGATCCCGTCCTTCCGGGCTGCCTCGATGGCCGGCCCGATGGCCTCTTTTTCCTCCGGGCCGAACATGCCGCCCTCGCCGGCATGGGGGTTCAGGGCGGAGACCGCCAGCCGCGGTTTTTTTATCCCGAACGTCCTGAGTACGCGGTCCATGAACCGGATCGTTTTCAGGACATTTTCCCGGGTGATCATGGCGCTGACCTGGCCGAGCCCGATGTGGGAGGTCACCCGGGTGGTCCAGAGGTCGTCCAGCACATTCACCTCGCCGGGGATGTCCGGCCGGTTGAACTTGTCCTTGAAGAAGTCGAGCTCGCTGTGATAGGGCATCCCCCCCAGGATCATCGCCTCCTTGTTGAAAGGCGCGAAGATAAATCCGTCGATCTTTTTGTCGAGCGCCAACTCCATGATGAAGGAGAGCGTCTTAAAGACCGCCTTCCCCGATTGGGGATTCACCTTGCCCACCGTTACTTCCGCGTCGGAAATGGTGGGATAGTCCAAAAAGACGGGCCGGCCGGCCTCGAACCGGACCGTATCGAGATTATCCGTTACCGTGACGGGCTGGGAAAGGCCGGCAATCTTCTGCCCCATCCGGAAAACCCGATAGTCGCCCACGATGACGACATTGGCCATCTCGTAAATCTCTGCGCGGCTGATGAGTTTGGCGACGATCTCGGGGCCGATCCCGGAAGAGTCTCCCAATAGGACGCCCAGCGTCGGTTTATTGCTGCTCACGGTCGTCTCCTTTTCGAAAAACGGTTGCGGTCGATTGACGCCTGCACGGCCGTCCTTCCCGTCCAGACGGCCGGCGTCACCGGTTATCGACCTTCTCCTGGTCATTGAGTTGGTTCATGATGTGATGCTTCATGAGGGCAACAGCCGCATCTTTATCGCGCCTTTTCATTGCATCTACGATTCCATCATGGTGTTTGACATAGATTTTCAGCTTTTCCAGCGGTATCCTTAGAACAAGCCTCAGGAGCTGGACTTTTGCATCCAGCTTTTCACAAATCTCGTAGAGATGGCGGTT
The DNA here is from genome assembly GCA_963817385.1 of uncultured delta proteobacterium. Lineage (GTDB taxonomy): Bacteria > Desulfobacterota > Syntrophia > Syntrophales > UBA5619 > JAKAFS01. The sequence goes on along the minus strand of CAWFOM010000001.1, from coordinate 339,994 downwards.
GCCGGTGCGCCGTGCGATTTCGAGATGCAGCAGGCTGTCTTTTTCAAACGTGGTGGCGATATCGCCTTCGGCGATCAGGGAATTGCATTCCTGCACCAGGAGCTCCAGCCCCCGGAAATCTTCCTCGGTGCCGCAATCGGTCAAGAGACTCACCGCAAGCGTTTCCAGTTGTGATCTGATAATCGCCAGTTGGGCGGCTTCATGGGGTTCGAGCGCGACTACGACCGCATAGGAACGGGGCTTTATGCTGATGAGACCGTATTCTTCCAGGCGGTTCAAGGCTTCCCGGATGGGTGTCCGGCTGACGCCGAACTGCTGGGCGACCTTTTCTTCAGGAATCTTTTCCCCGCCCCGAATCCCCCCGGACAGAATCATGCGCTTGATATAATAGTAGACCTGGTCCGACAGGCTTTGGCGGTGAATTTCATACATTGCGTTGTCAACCATTTTTCATTCACCTTCGAAAGCGAGAACTGCTTCGCCGCTTGGTAGACACATGGATCAGATGTGCGGTACAGACCCCATAATGGGGCACACGTCGGGTGTTCAGGAGACTTCAAAGGCCTTAATAAGGACGCTACATTTCATCCCCTATCGGCACTTCGAAAGCCTGTTTCCCCCTGGAGAACCGCGATACCAGGAACGGCCACACCAGTGAAAAGACAATCAACGCCATGAGAACGAGCGTGATCGGTCGTTCAAAGAAGATGGCAACGCTCCCGTGCGACATCTTCAGGGAAAGCTTCAGGTTCTTCTCCATAATGGGCCCCAGCACAAGAGCCAGCAGCATGGGCGCAGCCGGATAGTCAAACTTGCGCATGAGGTAGCCCACGATGCCGAACGCGAACATGATCCAAAGGTCTACATAACTCCCGCCCACCGTATAAGCGCCCAGGGATATGAACAAGAGGATGATCGGCATGAGCACCGGATAGGGGACCTTGAGTATTTTGATCCACATACCGATCAGGGGAAGATTCAGGACCAGGAGCATGACGTTGCCGATATACATACTGGTTACCACACCCCAGAAGAAATCCGGCCTCTCCGCCAAAAGAAGCGGGCCGGGCCGCAACCCGTACATCATCAGCGCGCCCATTAAGATTGCCACCGTTGCGGATGATGGGATGCCCAGCGTCAGCAGAGGAACCAATGCGCCGCCGGTGGCGGCGTTGTTGGCTGTCTCAGCGGCACAGACCCCCTCAATCGCCCCCTGCCCGAATCTCTCCGGCGTTTTGGAGGCCCTCTTCTCGGCGGCGTACGCCATGAAGGCCGAAACCGTCGCCCCTGCGCCCGGCAAAGACCCAATGAGGAAACCAATAATCGTCGAGCGGACAAACGTCCATTTGCAGGCCAGCCAATCCGACTTGGTCGGCAAGACAGACCCGATCTGCGAGGAAAAGACCCGTTCCGCAGGCGAACCCTCGAGATTGATAAATATTTCGCCAAGAGCAAAAAGACCCATGGCAACCGATACAAACCCAATGCCGTCCAGCAAGTCCGCCCGGCCAAAGGTGAACCGCTGGACCCCGGCCACCGGGTCAAGACCGACGGTGCCGATCAGCATTCCCAGAAATCCCATCCCCAAACCCTTAAAAAGATTCTTACCGGCCAGCCGGGTTAGGGTGGCAAGTCCGAGCAACATGAGGACGAAATACTCCGGAGGGCCGAAAGAGAGGGCAAGCTTGGCTATTGGAGGGGCGATACACATCAGTCCGATGACGGAGGCCGAGCCGCCGATGAATGAACCGAAGGCTGACATGCCGAGGGCCGCGCCTGCCCGGCCCTGTCGAGCCATCTGGTAACCATCGACCGCGGTCATGACCGAGGCGGATTCGCCCGGCACGTTGATCAGAATCGATGTCGTGGAACCGCCGTACATGGCCCCGTAGTAGATGCCGGCCAGCATGATCGTGGCGGTAATGGGATCCATCCCGAACGTGATCGGGATGAGGATCGCAACCCCGGTCACGGGTCCGATGCCCGGCAGCACACCGATCAGGGTGCCGGCCAGGCAGCCGATAAAACAGTAGAGCAAATTGATCGGTTGCAGCGCAACACCGAACCCGAGGAGAACGTTCTGAATGATTTCCATGTCGCGGGCATTCCTTCCTTTTAATCCGTTGCGGACCCGTTTCGCGGCACGACTCTCAGGTTAGAAGTAGAACTCCAAGAGCCCCATCGGAAGCACAACCTTGAGCCAGATGACGAATAGCGCATACGTGCTGATAGTAGCGATAAGACTTATGAGGAGGTTTAGAAACCATGACACCTTCAAGTAAAAAAGCATGAAAACAAGGAAAGCGAAGGTAACGATCAAATATCCCAGCGGCTCAAGCAGCAGGTTGTACGCGGCGACGGCCAGCGGCCACCACGGCGATCCGGATGGCGCCCGCCCGTTCAGCATCGAACCAGCCAGGCATCCGGTTTGTCGGGGGCAGGGAGCGGGCCTGAAAAACGATGCCCGCCCCGCAGACGGCCAATGCTATCGAGAGCAACGTCGGCATGAAGGATGGGCCCGCGAACTCTTTCGCGATAGTGGTCGGCAGGAATTGCGCAGCCACCCCCGCAACAAGGGCAAGGGCAATCAAAAACAGGCCGCTGATGGTATCGGCTAATCTCGCGGTCATCTCTCCGCCCTCCTTTATGTATGCGTGAGCGCAGATGTCTCAAACCTGCGCCCACGCCAGCCAAACTTGTTATTATTTTTTCTTGAGAAGGCCGGCCCCTTCCATAATCGTCTTGTAGACCGCGTATTCTTCCTCAGCTTCCTTTTGCATGTCGGCCCCCGACACGAACACACCCACCTGGAGAAACTTGTCGAGATACTGCTCATGCCATTCCTTGCTGTCGGTGATCTTTTTCAGGGCGCCGGTCAGCCAGTCCACCTGCTCCTTGGCCATTCCCTTCGGCCCTGCAACGCCACGCCACTGAGAGAGAGAGAGGTTGACGCCGGCTTCTTTCCATGTTGGAACGTCTTTGAATACCGCGGAGTCGAAACCGAGGCGTTTTTCGGAGGAGACGCCAAGCGACCTCACCTTTCCGGCGCGCAGCTGCTCGTAAGCCTCGCCGGGATTGGCGATGGCGGTATCGATGTGGCCGCCCAGGAGGTTGGTGATGACCTGACCACCGCTGTCGAAGCCGATATAGTTGAACTTGACTCCGCTTGCCTTTTCGAACATAGCCACGTGAAGAACATCGATCTGCGAAACGCCGGTGCCGCCAATCTTGATTATATTGGGCTGGGCTTTGGCTGCCGCTACGAGATCCTTCAGCGTCTTGTAGGGAGAGTCCGTGCGGACAACGATCATCTGGTAATCCCGGTTCAGCTTGGCGATATATGTAAAGTCGTTGTAGGGCCAGGGTGCGTTGCCGAAGAGATCGACCACGGTGCTGCTGTCATCCGCGCAGGTGATCGTATAGCCGTCGGCAGGCCTCGTCTTGGCGTACGATTTTCCGACCACGCCGCTCCCCCCGCTCTTGTTCTCGATCACCAGCGGCTGCGGAAGAACCTTGAGCTGGGTGCCGACCCTGTCGATCACGCGCACCATGATGTCGGTGCCGCCACCCGGCGCGTAAGGCACGACGAAAAGGATCGGCTTGGCAGGGTATTGCGCGCCTGCGGCATAACCCGTCAGCGCCGCTGTGTGCGACAGCATACCGATTGCCCCAACGAGAAGCACCATGCGAATAACACTTCGTACAGCTAATTGTTTCTTCATCTAACTGCTCCTTTCAAGAGTAAATTTGGCGGGAAGAATCCCCGCCATTGCCCATACGATCACGCCCGTCATGCTGAATCGCTCAGGAGACGATAAACGTCCTGATCACTCACGATGAGTCTCTATTGTCACCCATGCGCAACCCACTCTCATCATGCATACACATTATTTTTGGATATTGTACACAAAACACAATATGTCAAGCTTTTTTTCAGGCTCTGCGGGTCAGCTTCACAAATATGCCGGAGGAGATATCGGCCATCCTTGACGACATGGCCATTGTCCGGCAGCCCATCCTGCAAGACAGAAAAAGTGAACCAGGGCTGTCATTCAGTTCGATTTTTCCGGGGAATGCCGAAGGGTCAGGATCGACGACGCAGGATTGAAGCATTGCCGGGTCAGGGCGAGGGAAAAGCGCGGAACTGACCGGTCACGGTTTCCACGCGTTAGTATACATAGATGACGGCAGCCCCGGCGGACAACCTCTCGGTATACTGCCCTTCCAGATTCAGACGGAATCCCTTTGCCAGTGGTACCTCGATCCCGGCAAATCCTCCGAGCCCCGTCTTGTTTTTCATGGTCGACTCCCCCGATGCGAATGCAACACCGGCGACGTCCGCGGATGGCGATACCGTTAATTCCGAGTAATGGACGTGGGGTCCGATATACATCTTTATACCATAGGGGACGGTGACCTGAAAGCCCATGCCGAAATTCATCTCCCATAAATTCTTTACCCGGAGTTCGACCGAAAAGGGTACGCCGTTTCGAGTTCCCGAAACGGTATCGGTGAAGTCACTGAAGTAATAGGTCCCCTGGATAAATGCCCCCATGCCGAATGTCCTGTTGAAAGGATAAAACCCCTTTGCCCCTGCCGTGCCAAAAAATTTCCCGTGTTCTTCAAAATCCTTCCGGGACGTGGCCGTCGAAGCGGTCGAGGAATTGAAGGCATCGATACATGTTAAATCCGACATCCCGACTCTGGCGGTGATTTCCCAACCATTCCTCGATCCGTAACCCAACTCCGAATAGACCTGATTCTGCCGGGTCACCTGCTCCACGCCATTTTTATAGGTATCCTCATGAAACCAATATCCGATGCCGGTATGCAATCCCCCCGCCTCTTTTGCAATGGGTTCGGGCGGCCCGAAGAGTCCGGCCGCAGCCGTACTTTGCGGGGCAATCAGGATGACGAATACGATAGCTACGATGACATGAAGACTTTTCATATGAACGCATCCTTCTTATGGAAGCTCTCCGCAGCAAGCTGCGGAGAATCTTCGATCCTTAAGAGGAACAAACCATTTTGTTTTTACTCGCTACCCCGCGGCAACCGCGGGCACTGTGCTTGCCGACGGATTCATTTTTTCGGTAATCCGGAATCTTCCGCGGGCGCGCTCCCGCCCTTCCGGTTTACCTGCTTCAGCCGATATTGGACATAGGCATCGCGGATCGCCACGTAGGGATCGATAGCGGCCTCTTTGAGGGACTCGTAGTCGCCGATCTTCAGGGAGGTGTCATTCACTTTTTCATACCCCCAGGCTCCCGTTGAGGCATACCAGGGGCTGAGATAGTTGGAAGGGGTGAGGAATCCATCGCCGACCAGCCCCACCGTATCGCGAGGGCTGGAAGGCCCGAACACGGGCCAATTGATGAAGAAACCCTGCCCCAATCCATAGGCGCCCAAGGTTTGACCAAAGTCCTCATCCTGTTTCAAGAGATTGATATCCTTACTCGCGGCGGGATCCATTATCCCCCCGATACCCCACAGGGTGTTTACCGTGAAGCGGCCGAGTTCCGTGGCCGCTCCCTCGAAGTTCGCCTGGAGCAGGCAATTGACGAAACGGATCGGGAAGGCAAGGTTTGAAAAGAAATTCCCTACACTGATCCGCGCGGCCTCGGGGACAACCTTCCCATATCCCTGCGCGACCGGCTTGAGCACCCAGAAGTAAAGTTTGTCGTTGAAGTGATACATGGCCCGGTTGAAGGGCTCCAGGGGGTCGGCAATCTCAGGCCTTGCCTCCTCGCTTGCCTTCTCGGAAACATCGATATCCGCATAGTCATCGACGACGCTCTTGGTTTCGGATTTGACCTGCATCTCGGGGGAAGGAGCGGGAACCTGCACCGGATCGGAGACAACAATGGTCTGCCGGGCCTGCGAAGACGCAGCCGGCGATGCGGGGGAAGGGGCGGGATCAGGACCGTGAGCACAACCTGCCGCGAAAAAAACGAACAGGAGAACGGGAAATGAGTAAGTTTTCATAACATGAACCACCCTTCCGCCTTCTTTGTCATTTATGGGCGATGATGGTGAATCCGTCCGCGAGCGCATTCTCCGCGGCTTGCCGCGGGGTAAACGAGCATAAACGGAGTGGTTAACTCCTCTAACGGATCGAAGATTCTCCGCAGCTTGCTGCGGAGAGCTTCAACATGAATCCCGCCAGCTCCTCAGAGTCCCTTTGGCGCCATCCTTGTGGGTTCCTATTGCCCCTTCACTTTCTTTCGCAGGATCTCCAGCAGCTGCTCGGGTGTATTTTTTGCCAGGATGTCATTAAACTGAGTGCGATAATTCAGAACCAGGCTCACGTTCTCGATAACAACATCATATACCTTCCAGACGCCGTCCTTCACAATCACCCGGTAGAAGATTGGAATCTCCTTTGAGGAGGTAATGACTTTTGTTTGAATCTCGGCCTGGGTTTCCGAGACCATGTTCTCCCGCTCAAAGACAATTTTCTCGTCGGTATAGGCAAGGATTTTGTCGATGTAGGCCTTTTCCAGGACCTGACGAAAAAGTACGACGAACTCCTGCCGCTGGGCGACGTTCAAGCTGTTCCAGTTTCTGGCCAACGTGCGCTTCGAAAGTTCGACATCATCAAACATGCGTTCATAGATAAGCCGCAGTTTTTCTTTCTCGATCTCTTTGGCCGACGCAGCTTTGAGCTTCGGATCGCGCAACACCTCAAGCACTTTATTGACGTTGGCCTGAACCGCGTCCAACGGCGGACCGGCATATACCGGAAGAGAAAACAGCACGAGTATGACGATGTTCACTGCAACGATCGCTCTTTTCATAACGTACCTCTCTGAATTGAACTTATACTACTGCTGTTTTTTCACGTCTCCGAAGGCATATTTGCTGATGAGAGCTGCGATGTCCACCGGCGGTTGCGTCTCGGTAATGGTTCCACCCGGCTTGAGAAGTGTGCCTGCGCCTCCGGGGTCGATGCTCATATGCATATCGCCGATCAGTCCCTCCGTTTTAATCGAGGCAATGGCATCATCGTAGATCTTGATGTCGTTGCGGATGCGCATCTCCACCACGGCCTTCTGGCTTTCCTGGTCCATGGTGAGACTCTCCACGCGCCCCACCTCAATGCCGGAGATATAAATAATGCTGCCGGCCCTCAGGCCGGTTACCGAGCTGAATCGGGCAAAGAGCGAATAGGCGTTGTCGCCAAGCAGGGAAACATGCCCGAGTTTCACTGTCATATACCCAACGCAGAGGAGTCCGAAAACGAGAAAAATGCCAACCGTGGTCTCCATACTATACTTTTTCATCTGCTTACCTCCTCACGTCGCACCGAAGCCGGGCAATTTCTTTTTGTTGAGATTTGGCCGCATCGATGACGGAATCGATGTCGGCGGCCGGTTGGCCCTGGGCAATTCCGGCCATGACCGCAAATTCGACACACCCCGCCGAAGTCTGCCGGCGAGCTCCAGCCCAAACATCATGAATGCCCCGTTCCTGAAAATCCTTGACAAAATCATGGAGGATGCTATCCGCTTCCGCCAGATCCGAATAGGGGAGTACCGTGACAAATTCATTGCTGCGGCGGCGTGTGGAGAAACCCCCTATGGCGCCGAAGTGCTTATCGATATAGATTCGAAGATTCCGTAGGGCCACCTGTGCCGCATCATGGCCTGCGCTCATCCGGATGACATCCAGATCATTCAGAGAGAGAACCGCAACGCAGTAGGTTGCTCCGTCTGTTTTCTGGGTCAACTGAACATGATGCATCACCTTGAATTGCCGTTTGGAATACAGACCCGTCAATTCATTCTGCAACCCTTCCAGACTGCGAATAACCTCATCCTTGAACGGGTGGTCGAAATCTTCCAACTCCTCCGGAGAGCCCTGAAAAACGATGGAACGATCATAGAGAGCCAGGATGCGGTTTGAGATAAAATAGACATCCGGTATCTCATGGCTGACCATAATCGCCGTAAACCCGAATTTCCGCTGATACTGGGCAATCATGCTCAGGATGGCGTTTTTCCGGACCGGGTCCTGACCGGATGTAGGCTCATCGAAGAGGACGATGCGAGGATCCGTTACCAGAGCCCGCGCCAGGGCTGCCCGCTTTTGCATGCCGCCGGAGATCTCCGAGGGATACTTCTGAGCGGCATCCTCAAGTTCCGTCTGTTCGATTCTGGCCATAACCCGGCTGTCGATCTTCGATTTACTCAGGTTTGTCGTCTCCCGAAGGGGAAGGGCAATATTTTCATAGACGGTCAGGGAATCGAAAAGCGCATTGTCTTGAAACATGTAGCTTATCTGAGCGAGATTGGCGGCGCTCTCGCTTTTTTTCATCTCGCTCAGGGGTTTGCCCTTGAAGAGAATGGTCCCTTCATCCGGCTCGAGCAGCCCGATGATATGCTTGAGGAGTACACTCTTGCCCGAACCGCTCAGGCCGATAATGGTAGTGACCTGTCCCTCGTAGATCTGCAGGTTGACCCGTTCAAGGACGCCTCGGGTGCCGAAGCGCTTGGTGACATCTTTGAACTCGATTAACGGGGTTTCCATGGGGCTCTCCTCATATGAGCAGCGATGTCACAACATAGTCCGACACCAGGATAAGAACGCAGGAGAGCACAACGGCAGAGGTGGTGGAGAGCCCGACGGCCTTGGCGCCATGGCTGTCCCTGCGCAGGTGGGTAAAATACCCCTGGTAACAACAGACCGTGGAAACGATGACGGCAAAAACAACCGCCTTGATCAAACCGTCGGTGATATCTTTCATGTCCATGCTGGTCTGAACACGATAAACATAAGTGCTGGCATTGGCGCCCAGGAGCAACACGCCCGAGACGTACCCGCCGATAATGCCGACGAGGTCGAACAACGCGGTGAGCAACGGAAAGCTGATGATCGAAGCGGCGATTCTCGGGCTGATGAGATATTTGAGCGGATCAATGCGCATGGTGTCCAGGGCGTCAATCTGTTCGGAGATGCGTTGAATGCCGATCTCTGCGGTGATAGCCGACCCGGCTCTGGCGGCAATCATGATCGCCGTGAGAACCGGCCCCAATTCCCGAACCAGGGTCAGGGCCACCAGGGTGCCGAGAGCCCCTTGCGCGCCGAATTTAACCAGGGCATGGTAGGATTGAAGGCCCAGCACCATGCCGGTGAAAAAACTGACGAGCATGATGATCATTGAAGATCTTGCCCCGATATAATAGACCTGCTGGACGATCTTCATGAGCTGTTTGGATCGCACGATCTTCAGGAACGCCAAAAGAAGAAAAATGGCTGAGGCGCCTAAATTGTCAACCCAGCTGACCGCCGCCCTGCCGATAACAGCAAACGGCCCTGTCAAAAAGCTGCCTAGCTGCCATCTCGCCTTACTGTTCTGAACGTCAGCATCAAGTGCCATACCAGAACTCCTGTGATTGGCGCCATATGGCGAATAGTAACGGGTCCGCTTTCGAAACGGTTTCCCTGGTGGACACTTTGTGTTGTACTTCGATAACTTACTCAACGGAACTTGTCAACAAAAATGAACCGCTTCTCTTGACGCTCTCCGCGTCAATCAGCGGGGAATGTGTTCGCTGGCAGATTCAAGCAACGGATCAGCCGTTGCATCCTGTGCGGGAAGGTCGTTGCGAAATCAGCGATTTTGGTGCGACGTATGGTTCAGAGGATATCCATTAATTATAATGGAGAATGAAGGTGAAAAAATATATAAAAGTGTGTCCAATGCTGGTTGAAATGCTGGCCATCGGTTCCTCGTTATTTCTGGTTGGTTGTGGCGGGTCAAAAAAATTCCTTGACAAAGTGCATTTGATATATTACCTACTATTCCAATGGATATTGTGGTGAATAACGTTTCGGCATAATTTAGATCGAAAAAGGTTTTTCGAGGGCAGGCAATGGGAACAAGATCAGGATCTCCCTGTGATACTAAAAACAAGGTGCTGAAGAGTTGGTGAGGGTTTCCGTATGGATTGAGCTTAATGTCGATATCGATATCATTTAATATTTCGCGAAGGAGCAGGGAGAAACAGAGGTTGATCATGAAGGAGACAAAGATGAATCTAACCGTAAACGGCAAAAAGACGGTTATCGCCGATAAAGTGTCACTCTCCATTTCCGGAATTCTGGATGAATTGAACGTGGAAGATCCTTTGTATGTGACGGTCGAGCTCAACGGTGATATCATGGAGCGAATAAACTTCGACACCATTATCGTCAGGGACGGTGACGAGGTTGAATTTCTCTATTTTATGGGCGGAGGCAGGGGATCATGTTGACGGACGAACAGATCGAACGGTACCAGCGTCACATTGCCTTGAAAGAGGTTGGTGGAAAAGGGCAGCAGAAACTTCTGGACGGCCGGGTGCTGATTATCGGGGCGGGCGGCCTGGGGGCTCCCGCCGCTCTCTACCTGGCGGCGGCCGGGGTCGGCACGATCGGCCTGGTCGATGCCGATGCCGTGGATCTCACCAATCTTCAGCGTCAGGTGATTCACTTTACGCCCGATATCGGTCGGGCGAAGGTGGTTTCGGCAAGGGAAAAGATGGAGGCCATCAATCCGGGGATCAAGGTCAATACCTATGAGGAGTGGGCCCATGCAGGCAATATCATGGGGATTATAGGAGGTTACGATTTCGTTGTTGACGGTACGGACAACTTTGCCGCCAAGTTTCTCATCAATGATGCCTGCGTCCTGGCCGGGAAACCCTATTCCCACGCGGGCATCCTCCGGTTCGACGGACAGACGATTACGGTCAGGCCTGGTGAATCAGCCTGTTACCGCTGTATCTTTCCCGCTCCGCCGCCGAAGGACGCCATCCCCACCTGCTCCCAGGCCGGGGTGATCGGTGTCTTGCCCGGTGTACTTGGCATCATCCAGGCGACCGAAGCGATCAAGTTTCTCCTGGGGAAGGGGGAGTTGCTTACGGGGAGGCTTCTGATCTACAACGCCTTGCAGATGCGTTTCAATGAAGTCCGCATCGACAGAAATCCTCAATGTCCGATATGCGGTGAGGCGCCGTCCATCAAAGAACTCCGCGACGAGCAGGATGCGGTTACGGTGTGTGATTTGGAGAAGAGATGAGCATGCTTGAGCTACCACAGAATATTTACGAGCGGATGATCACCCAGGCCCGCGATGGATTTCCCCTTGAGGTCTGCGGGATTCTCGGGGGGAAAGGGGATGTCGTTTCGGCAATCTATCCCATGACCAATACCGACGCCAGCGGTGACCATTTCATGATGGAACCGCGGGAGCAGTTTTCGGTCGTGAAGGAGTTGCGCTTTCGGGAACTGGAGATGCTGGCAGTCTATCATTCGCACCCGGCAACGCCGGCCAGACCCTCGGACGAAGATATCCGGCTTGCATTGACGCCCGATATTTCGTATGTGATCGTTTCGTTGGCCGATGCGTCCACACCGGAAGTCCGCTCTTTCAAGATTGCCGAGAGAAAGGTCGGTTCTGAGGAGTTGAGAATTATCCATGACTAAAGATCTATTGAAAGATGAGGCTGTTATGTTCGAGCAATCGGAGAAGTCCTGCGTCGATTTAAATCAACTCAAGGCGGGCGGTTTTATCAAGGAACTGGGGAAAGACCTGTTTTCCGTCCGGCTGAGGGTGCCCGGCGGAAGAATGGCCGTCTCCCGGCTGAAAAAGATCGCCGAAGTGGCGGAAAAATACGGCGGAGAGTTTGTCCATCTGTCGGTGCGGCAATCGATTGAACTGGTCCATGTGGATTTCAAACACATCAACGACGTGGCCGAAGAGCTGGGCGATGTCCGGCAGAAAGTCGCCTCCTGCGGCGCCCGGGTCCGCGTGCCGGTCGCCTGCGGCGGCTGCGAGTATAATCCCAGAGGTCTGATGGATACACAGAAATCGGCGCTCGAGGTCGACGCCACACTGTTCGGCATCGAAACCGGTCATCACAAGTTCAAGGTCGGATTCGCCGGTTGCCCTTCCGATTGCCCCAAATCGGCGACGAACGATGTCGGTTTCCAGGGGGCCGTCCTCCCGGCATTCGACGGGGAGGCCTGTATCGAATGCGGGTTGTGCGTCAAGACGTGCACGGTCGGCGCCATCCGCGCGGGGGAGGATGATCAGCCGGTTCTCGTCCCGGAGCGATGCATTTATTGCGGCGACTGCATCAAGGTCTGCCCGAGTGAGGCGTGGAAAGCGGAAAAAAGCGGATACACGGTTCGCATCGGCGGCAAGTGGGGCAGAAATCCGCTGATAGGGACCCTTTTTGCGACATTCCTTCCCGAGGAGAAGGTCGTGGATTTCATCGCTGCGGTTCTCGCGTGGTATCGGGAAAATTCGGAAGGGCTGGGGAGGATCCGGTTGGGAGACGTCATCCTCAAGAAAGGAACCGAGGGCCTGCTTGGCGACCTGAGATGCCAGTTTCCGGAGTACGTTGTGGATACAACGATCCCCCCCCAGGTGATCGATACGCAGATCGGAAAGCGGTGGTAGCAGTGGGTGGATTCTCCCTGGTGGTGTCAGGGGGGATACATTTCCCAATGACGTAGTGCGGATTCAGGAAAAAGGACGGTGATTAATGCACACGGTGGATTTGCGAGGCGTTTGTTGCCCTGCCAATTTCGTCAGGGCGAAGTTGGCGCTTGAGGAGTTCGAGACCGGCGAGAGGGTGCAGATCCTGCTCGATGACGGCGAGGCGGTCAAGAATGTCCCGCGGAGCCTCAAAGCGGAAGGACATCGCCTGCTCGCTCTGAAGGAGATGCCGGAGGGGTACTACATCCTGGAGTTGGAAAAGGGAGAGGATTGAAGAAACAAAACCGGTAATTTTTTTGTGCATAAATACCACTATTAAGATGGGCTTAATAGACAATACAGCGATTGAAGATTGATTGAGAGGAAGGAGATTTCTTATGAGTGCGGGCAAAGAGAATCAGTGGAGAGAATTGTGGAGAACGGAGGATTGGCTCGCGGTCTGGGTAGGATTTATCATTATAACCCTGGTTCTATTCGGCCTGAGCTTGAAAACGCCCTCGTTCCGCTGGACGACAGAGGGTGAATTGGCAAGTTTCATTTCTAAAACGACTCCTTCCCTCGACAAACTTATCGTGACTGCCGAAGAAAAAGGGGAAAAGACACTTGCAGCTCAGGCTGTTTCAGTAAGAGTTGCTTTTGACGGTAAGGACCGCAAAGCAATCGGAGGTACGGTCAAGAGCTTGGCCGGGATCAAAGATATCAAGGACGAGGCCCTCAGGAAAAGGGCCGCGGCACTGAGCAAGAGCATCGCAACCCAGGTTGAGGCTCTCCCCGGCAGGGTCATTTCGGGCGGAAGCATCCGGCAGACCGCTTCCATCGGTCTCCTCTACCTTCTCGTCTCACTGGTTGCCTTTGCTCTGATGGGAAAACCGGCCCTGAAGGCTATCGGCGGTTTTATCTTCGTTTTCACACTGACGTGGGGAGCACTGCTTATTGCCGGCAACTATACAATCAACTATTTTGGCCTGGAATACGTTCTCTGGTGCCTCATCATCGGTTTGCTGATCAGCAACGTCATAGGAGTACCGGCATGGCTGAAACCTGCGGTCAGAACTGAATTTTATATCAAAACCGGCCTGGTGATCCTCGGTTCGGGCATCATCATCGGTGAAATCATCACCGCGGGCGCCTATGGAATTTTCCAGGCCCTCCTGGTGGTGGGCATCGTCTGGTATGTCTGCTATTGGCTGGCCGTGAAGATGAAAGTCGACGAGAAGTTTGCGGCCGTCCTTTCCAGTTCCGTATCGATATGCGGTGTCTCGGCAGCCATCGCCATATCAGGGGCGATCAAAGGCGATCCGAAGAAACTCAGCTACGTCACATCGCTGGTACTCCTCTGTTCCGTTCCGATGCTGGTAGTGATGCCTGTCGTCTCAAAGTATTTCGGTTTTCCCGATATCGTGGCCGGCGCGTGGCTGGGCGGGACTCTGGATACGAGCGGGTCCGTCGTTGCCGCCGGCGAGATGATCAGCGAAACGGCCATGAAGGCAGGGGTAATCGTCAAGATGTCCCAAAATGTGCTCATTGGTTTTGTTGCCTTCATTTTGGCGATCGTTTGGACCTTCAAAAAGGCGGAAGATGTTTCGGGCGGGGAGAAGCCGACGCTGATGGAGATCTGGTATCGTTTCCCGAAATTTGTCCTGGGATTTATCATCCTTTCCGCGGTCTTCTCCTTCCAGATCAATCATGAGCTCGTCGCCGCGACCAAGGGCATCCTGAGCGGCCTCAGAACCTGGTGGTTTGCTTTGGCCTTCACCTGCATCGGCCTGGATACCAATATCAGGGATCTGACCAAAATGGATGGCGGCCGGCCGGCCGCTGCCTTCCTGATTGCCCAGGCGTTCAATGTCTTCTGGACGCTCTTGTTGGCCTGGCTTATCTTCGGAGGAGTATTGTTTCCGGTGCCGAAACTGTAATATCCATCAATCGCAAATATCAATACCGGTGATGCAGGGTTCACGGGGGGTAGTGGGGGGGAATTCTTCCCTTAACCCACCCCCGATTTCCAGTATCTTTCCCTTTGTTTTGACGAGAAGCATTTTTCGCCAAGGTTTAAATATCAGCTCGGGGATCACATCGAGGAAATGATAGAAAAGCGCAATGCGGTTATAGCGGGCTTTTTCGGGATTGGTTACAATGATCATTGGCCGGGGGGTGCCTCAAATCTTCAAGCCCAGTTTTAATTGCTGGTCTTTTCCTTAACCGCTTTAAACTCCCTCCCTCGCCAGATCATATAGATGGCGGGATAGATCACCAGCTCGAGGATGGTGGAAGTGACGACGCCGCCGACCATCGGCGCGGCGATCCGTTTCATCACGTCGGCGCCGGTGCCGTGGCTGAACATGATGGGGATAAGGCCGGCCAGGATGACGCTGACCGTCATCAGCTTGGGCCGTATCCTCTTGACGGCGCCGTACATGACGGATTCTCTGAGATCCTGCAGGTTCCTCAATTTCCCCTCCTTGCGCCATTTTTCATGGGCAAGATCGAGGTAGAGGAGCATGACGACACCCGTTTCCGCATCCAGCCCCGCGAGGGCGATGATGCCCACCCAGACGGCGATGCTCATGTTGTAGCCGAGCAGATAAAGCAGCCAGAATGATCCGACCAGTGAAAATGGCACGGCCAGAAGAACGATCATGGTTTTGGTGATGCTCGCGGTGTTGAGAAAGATCAGGACGAAGATGATCAGGGCCGTGAGCGGCAGAACCACCTTCAGCCGTTCATGCGTTTTCACCAGATACTCGTATTCGCCGCTCCACTCCAGGCGGTAGCCGTCGGGTATCTTCAGGGAGGCCACCGTTTTCTTGGCGTCGTCCACGTACCCGCCTACATCCCGGCCGGAAAAATCGACGTAGACATACAGTGAAAGGAGCCCCTCCTCACTCTTGATGGCCGTCGGCCCCTTGACGATCCTGATGTCGGCAAGCTGCCCCATCGGCACCTGGGCGAGGGACCGGGCGCCGCCCGTGGACGGTCCGCCCATTCCCATTGAGCTCCCGGATGACGGGGCGCCGATCTTCACGGGCACCAGCACCCTTTTGAGCTTTTCCACATCATTTCTCAGCTCCCGCGCATACCGCACATTGACGGGATACCGCTGCCTGCCTTCCACGGTGGTGGTCAGGTTCATCCCTCCCACGGCCGTCTGGACAATCTCCTGCACATCGTCCACGCTCAACCCGTAACGGGCGATCTCTTTGCGGTTGATATTGAAATCGAGGAAATATCCGGTCGTCACCCGTTCCGCATAGGCGCTTCGGGTGCCGGGGACGTCCTTCACGGCATTCTCTATCTCCTTGCCGATCTTCTCCAACTGATCGAGATTGGGGCCCAGCACCTTGATCCCCACGGGCGTCCGGATGCCCGTGGAGAGCATGTCCGTCCGCGCCTTGATGGGCATGGTGAAGGAATTGGCCACCCCCGGTATGGAGAGGGCGTCGTTCATCTCGTTCTTCAGAGCCTCCACGGTCATTCCCGGCCGCCACTGCGCCTCCGGCTTCAGGTTGATGACCGTCTCGAACATCTCCAGCGGCGCCGGATCGGTGGCTGTTTCCGCCCGCCCTGCCTTGCCGAAAACTAGAGCCACCTCGGGGAACTTCTTCAGCAGCCTGTCCTGCAGCTGCAGCAACTTCGAGACTTCCGTGATCCCCGCCGCGGGCACCGTAACGGGCATGTAGAAAAGGGTCCCTTCGTAAAGCGGCGGCATGAATTCCGATCCCAGTTTCATGAAGGGATAGGCGGTAAAGGCCATAATGATCAGGGCGATAACAATGACGCTCTTCCGGAAGCGGAGCGATACGGCCGCCACCGGCTCGTAGAGCTTGCGCAGGACGATGCTGATCGGGTTTCTGTCCTCATGCCGAATCTTCCCCCGGACAAACAAGGTCATCAGGACCGGGGTCAGCGTAATCGGCCAGAAACGAGGAAAAGAGCATGGCGAAGGTCTTGGTATAGGCCAGGGGCTTGAACAGCCTTCCCGCCTGCGCCTGCAGGGTGAAGACGGGAAGAAACCCGACGCTGATGACGAGAAGCGCAAAGAAAAGCGAAGGACCAACCTCTTGGGCGGCCTCGATGATGACATCCGTCCGGCTTCCGGGCCTGCCCTTCTCCTCCCACTCCTCCAGTTTTTTATGGGCGTTTTCCACCATGATGATGGAGGCGTCCACCATGGCGCCGATCGCGATGGCGATGCCGCTCAAACTCATGACGTTGGACGTAAGCCCCAGATAATACATGCAGATGAAGGAGATGAGGATGGCAATGGGGAGCGTCAGAATCACCACTAAAGCGCTGGGCAGATGAAAGAGAAAGACGATGCAGACCACGCTCACCGCGATCGACAGCTTGATGATCTCTTCCTTTAAGGTATCGATGGAGCGCTCGATAAGGTCGGAGCGGTCGTAGGTGGTGACAATCTCCACCCCTTTGGGCAGGCTGGGGACGATATCATTTTTGATCCTCTCCTTGACCCGTTCGATGACGTTGAGGACGTTTTCCCCGAATCTCACCACGACGATCCCGGCCGCCACTTCGCCCTGGCCGTCGATTTCCGCCAATCCCCGTCGGATCTCCGGCCCGAGCCTGATGTCGGCCACATCCTTCAGAAGGACCGGCGTCCCCCGGCCATCCGCGCTGACCGCGATCTCGGCCAGATCCTTCAGGCCTTTAATATAGCCGCGTCCCCGGATCATGTATTCGATCCCGGAAAACTCCAGAACCCGGCCTTCCACGTCGCGGTTGCTCTTTCTTACGGCCTCCATCACCGCCATCAGGGGGATGTTGTAGGCCAGCAGCCGGTTGGGATCGATGGTTATCTGGTACTGTTTGACAAATCCGCCGAGGCTTGCCACCTGTGATACGCCGGGCACGCTCTCGATGGCCAGCTTTACGTTATAGTCCTGAATGGTGCGGAGCTCCGCCAGGTCGTGCCCGCCCGTCTTGTCGACCACCGCGTAGGAAAAGCCCCAGCCGACGGCCGTGGCGTCGGGACCCAAAACGGGATTGACGTCGGCGGGGATCTTGGCCTTCACCGCCTGCAGGTACTCCAGTACCCGGCTTCTCGCCCAGTAGATGTCCGTTCCTTCATCGAAAATGACGTAGATGAAAGAACTTCCCAGGAAGGAAAATCCCCGGACGAACTGGACTTTCGGCGCCGCCAGCAGTGTGGAAGTAATCGGATAGGTGATCTGGTCTTCCACCAGATCGGGGCTCCGGCCCTGCCACTCCGTATAGATGATGACCTGCGTATCGCTCAGGTCGGGAAGGGCGTCCAGGGGCGTTTTCGTCAATGCCCAGTATCCCCAGACAGCCAAGGCAACTACCAGAAGGAAGATGATGAATTTATTCCGCGCGCTGTAATCGATTATTTTCGCAATCATGTTTGCCCAGCCGACTCCGTTCGTGTTCTCTGTTGAGGATGCGGTTTTTGTTTTCGCCTGCTACGGTTCTACCCGGCCGCTCCGCCTATTTTCTCTTTAACGGGGCAATGCCTTTCAACTGGGCTTCCGAATCGATCAGGAAGTTGGCCGATGATGCAACCTTCTCTCCCGCCTTGATTCCGCCCGTCACTTCGACGAGATCGTCGACCTTGAGACCGGTCGTCACCTCACGCGGTTCGAAATACCCGTCGCCCTTGTCGACGTAGGCGATCTGCCGCACCCCCGTATCGATGACCGCCTCGGACGGCACGGCGAGCCGGTTTCCGAGATTTATCTTGATCTCCACGTTGGTGAACATCTGGGGTTTCAACGCGCCGTCGGGGTTGGGGATGGTAAATCTCACCTTGGCGGTTCTCGTGTCGCTCGCTAACGAGGGATAGATATAATCCACCCGTGAGGAAAATTCCTTCCCGGAGAAATAGCTGAGACCGATCCGGGCCATTTGGCCGACCTTGATGAGCGGCAATTCGTACTCGTAGATGTCCGCGACGATCCACACACTGGAAAGATCGACGATATCGAACAGCTTTTCCCCGGGCATGACGCGCATGCCCTGGACCGCCATCTTCTGGAGGACATAACCGCTGGCGGGGCTGTAAATGGTCAGCGTCCTGATCGGTTTGCCGGTCGTTTCGATCTTTTGTATCTGTTCGTCGCTTATGTCCCATAGCCGCAGCCGCTCTTTTGCCGCTTCCAGCAAGGTCTGGGCGTCTTTGATAAGGAGCATCGCCGTGCGTTCATCCTTCACCCCTTTCCCCTGATTTGCCCAGCGCAGGGTATTCAAAAACTCCTGCTGCGTCGCCACCAATTCCGGACTGAATATCTCCGCCAGCGGTTCTCCCTTCTGTACGTAACGTCCCACATAATCGACATGGAGCTTTTCTATCCAGCCCTCTATCTTGGTATTGGCGGTCGCCAGTTTCTTCTCATCGAACTCGATGCGTCCGACCGTCCGGATAACCCGGTGCATGGGGTGTATCGCGGCCTTTACGGTCCTGACGCCGATCATCTGCTGCTTGTCCGTGGGTATCTCGACGGTGGGGGTCTCCGCCGGCTGCGCGGCCTGTGCCGGGGCTTCCTTTGTTTCCGCCGGAGCGGGGGGCGCTCCGTGTTGATGCCCCGCCGCCTGTTTGTTCTCCGCCGCCGGGGTGAACAGGCCGATCCTCGTCACCATGCTTTTCAATTCACTGCGGTAAAGATATGCAAGGGCGCCGATAACGACAAGCAAACAGATAACAACGATAGTGATGTTTCTTTTTTTCATTTTTCGTCCGCTCCGTAATCCGTTATCACCGCCAGCCCGTCCAGCCTTGCCGCGGCCTTTTGCCGGTCGGCAAACTGCCTCCAGTACAACAGTTCATAATCGATCAGTGACTTGAGCCTCGTAATGACGGTGATCGCCTCAACCTTGCCGGTCACGTAACCGGCCAGGGCCAGCTCGAAATCCTGGTTGGCCTTGGGCATCAAGCCCTCACGATAAAGTGCCATCAGGCTCTCTGTCGACTTCAGCATGGTGAAATTGTCCCGCAGGGCGGACGAGGCCATCAGCTTCGCCGCC
The DNA here is from genome assembly GCA_963817385.1 of uncultured delta proteobacterium. Classification (GTDB taxonomy): domain Bacteria; phylum Desulfobacterota; class Syntrophia; order Syntrophales; family UBA5619; genus JAKAFS01. The sequence continues at coordinate 320,508 of CAWFOM010000001.1, read as the reverse complement.
TCGACTTCCCTTTTCGCCTCCAGGAGGGAGGCCTCAGCCTCCAGCACCCCCTCCCGCTGTTTTGTTTTATAGAAAAGGGGGATATTGATCGTTGCCGTGAGATTCCACATATCCGGAAATTGCGAGCTTCGGGCAAAGTAGCTGGCGCCTACCGTAACATCAGGGTAGTATTCTCTTTTTGCCATCTTGAGCTTCGCCTCGGCGCTGCCGACCATCTTCTCCCGGAATTTGACCAGCGGGTATTTTTCGTAGGCGGCCGCGATCAGTTGGTCGAGACCGTAACCGTAGGGTGTATCCCGGGGCTTTTCAGGCCTGCCGAGGGCGGCGTTGGTGTCCCTTCCCACGGCGGCGTTGAGCATCGCCTCGAGGGAGCGGATCTTCTGCCGTTCCATCTCTTCCCGTTCGAGAAGCATATATTTTTCCGTCTGCGCCATCAACACTTCCTGCTGCGGCGCCATACCCGATGCATAGCGCGCGACGGCCGCGTCTTCAATCCGGGAAAAGAGCGTCGCCTTATCGTTCAGAAGATCGATTGTCGTATAGGTGGCAAAGAGGTCGTAATAGAGTTCCCGTACCCTGACCACGGTGTTCAACTTCATGGAATCGACCATCACCTTCATGCCTTCCGCGTCTCGTGCCGCCATCTCCCCCTTGAGGGCAAGCTTCCCCGGATAGGGAAACATCTGCGAGAGGGAAAACATCCACCGTGAATCAGCGGGCATCCCTTTGGTATCCCGGTTGAAGTTGTAAAAGCTGTCCGTCCCTTCATTTTCATAGCCCATCATGAACATCGGATCGGCAAGGGACGTGGCCTGGGGGATCTTATGCTGTGAGGCTTCTTCCCGTGCTGCGGCAACGTGGATCTCCGGATTGTTCTTTAAGGCCTCCCGGATCAGCTCGGAGAGCTTCACGGTCCCCTCCTCTGCAAAGCCACGTACCGCAGTGAGAACCAGGATGCAGAATCCAAGGAAAAAGATGGAACCCCACGGGAGCGGAGCAGCCATACTGATCGTTTTCGCTTCCCTCCCTTGCCATGAGTTGCCCCACTGTCTCTTCGGCATTGTCCTACCTCGCGTCAACGGTGAACTTGACCTGCGCCGTCTTGCCGCCGCGGACTATCTTGACGCCCATGTTCCAGGAGCCGGACATGGAAAAGTTCACCTTTGTCTTATAGATCTTCCCCGCCAATTCCGCATCGGCATTGTACTTCATGGCCGGCATCCCGGGCATGGCCGGCATGGAATACTCTACGGATACCTTGGCATCGGTGACATCGGCGCCGCCGCCGTCCTTTACGGAAACGGATAGGTTATTGTCGCCGGTCACCGGGGGATTCTTGTCGATAGCCACCACTACGGTGTAATCCCCCGCCTTTTTCGTTACCTCAAAATCCTTGGCAATTGCCAAACCGCCGAATAAAAAAAACACCATTGCCGCCAGGACCACTTTCTTCATCGTTTTTCTCCTTTCGTAATTCAGGTTAATACTGTAAAATCACTCTTAAAATAGTCATCGGTTTCGTAAAGTCAACGTTCCGGATCTTACCTTCCCTGCAATGGTTAGCGGGATTTCCCCCCGACTGGCTGATGACCGGTACCGGAAGGTAGCGCCATCCATCAGCACTAGCGGTTAAGCAAGGCGTGTGCCGCGGGAGAAAAGGCCCTCGCCGAGAAACTTTAAGTTACGATAAATAAAGGAGATAAAATATCGAGGCACCCGTTTTTCTGAAACAGAGAATCCTCGGCGCGGTTTTTTTTCGCACGGAAAGGGGTTGCAAAAAGAGGAGGTGGGAATATAATTCGCGGCGGTGGAACGGCGCCGGTACCGCGTAATGAAATGGATTGCCGCGCCGACGGTGGGAAGCGTCATCACCTCCACGATCCTGGAGCTTATCATCTACCCGGCTTTTCTACCGGATCCGGCGGGGGGCCGGCAAAGGGTAATCCATTCTTCCCCTGCATCTGCGGAGGGTTCATCATGGCATGCGTATACATGAACAGTGCTCCCGAGGCGGGCGATGCGCTGCGGGGGGGGTATCCGATTATCGTGACCGCCCACCGCGGCTTTTCCGGGGAGGCGCCGGAGAACACCCTGGCCGCCTTCCGGGCGGCGATCGACGCCGGCTGCGACATGATCGAGCTGGATGTCCATCTCACCCGGGACGGCGAGGTCGTCGTGATCCACGACGACACCCTGGAGCGGACCACGAGCGGCAGGGGGACGGTGGCGGGGAAGACCTTTGCGGAACTCAGGGGTCTGGACGCGGGCGCCTGGTTCGATCCCCGCTTCTCCGGAGAGCGGATCCCGGCCCTCGCGGAGGTCCTGGCGCTGACCCGCAACCGGATCCTCGTCAACATCGAGCTCAAAAAAGGGAAGAATTTCCCCTACACGATGGAAGAGCTGGCCGACCGGACGCTGCGGGTCGTCGAGATGGCGGTGATGGCGGATCAAGTCCTCTTCTCTTCTTTCGATCCCGCCGCCGTCGAGAGGATCCGGGAGAGGAACCCCCGCCTCCCCGTGGCCCTGATCGTCGAGAAGCCCTGGATGAAACCCGCTGAGGCCGGCGGAGGGACAATCTACCCCGTCCTCAATTGCCGGACCACGGTGCTCAATGAGGAAAACATCCGCCGTGCACACGCCGGGGGAATCCGCGTCCATGTCTGGACCGTGAACACGCAGAAGGCGATGGCGCGGTTCATCGCCCTCGGCGTCGACGGGATCATTACCAACCACCCGGACCGTCTCATCGCCCTCCTGCAAGGGACGACGAAATGACTTCTATCTCATCCCCGGGTTTGATTGTGCCTTCCCGGATAACGATCGCGAAGATCCCCTCGCGCGGCATGACGCAGTCGCCGACGAGATTACGGATCTCGCACGACATATGGCATTCCTTGCCGATTTGCGTTACTTCAAGCTCTGCTTCGCTTCCAATTCTCAGTTTCGTGCCGATCGGCAGTTTCATGACGGCAATGCCTGTTGTCGTTATATTTTCGGCGAAATCGCCGGGCTTGAGCTGGATGTCCGTCAGCGTCGCCTGCATTTTATCAATGCTTTCCTGAGCCAGCAAGCTGATCTGCCGGTGCCATTTGCCGGCATGTGCGTCCCCATCGATTCCGTGATCGGTAACCAGCCGGCACGACGGGATGGTATATTTCCTGACGCCTTTCTCCGTACTGATATTTACCGCAATTACTTTTGCCATAACCGCTCGTGCCTCCGCCTTTTTAAATCGTGTTGATCCCTGTTATCAGAAGACGCGCCGTCGTCAACCGCAAATTCCACTTGTTGCTGTCTTTATCAGATTTTTCGTTTTTATTCTATCAACCGCCGGCGTTAAGGCAGGTTCAACGTCCATTCGGTGATAGGCGATCAGAATCGATGCTTGACGGCGAAATCCATTCCTCGATACCATGCTCTTCTTCGGCGCCGGTTTCGCCAACTGCCATCCGGATCGTCCTGCGAAGGTCGCGGTAAATTGTTCTTGACACACAACTCCCTTCTCCCTACACTCTTAAAACAAACAGGCAAGATTTTATCAAACACAGTCGGAAACGTGACCGCTCCCGATGCCTTGCTGGACGCCATGCGCGCCACCTCTTACCTTGACCGGCAGTTGCCCGACGATGAATGGTTGCATTGCTGCTGGGAGGTTCTATGAAAAAATTGATTCTGACGATTGGTGTCCTTCTGTTGCTGCTGGCTGCCTATTTGACCCTCTGGCCGGTGCCGATTGAACCGGTCAGTTGGACTGCACCCATGCCGCCCGGCTACGCCGGTCCGCACGCGGTCAACACCAAGCTGGCCAACCTCAGGATGATTTCCCTCGGCACGGAAGAAGGGCCCGAGCACATCGCCTTCGGCAAAGACGGCAAGCTTTACACAACGGTTGCCAGCGGCAATATCCTGCGAATGAATCCGGATGGCAGCGCGCAAGAGGTGTTTGCAAACACCGGCGGGCGGGTGCTGGGTTTTGACTTTGACGCAGGCGGAAACCTGATCGCGGCCGACGTCAACAAGGGCCTGCTGTCGATCAGCCCCGACAGGAAGATCACGGTGTTGACCGACAAGGTAAGCGGGGATCCGATCCGCTACGCAGACGCGGTAATTGTGGCCAAATCAGGCAAGATATATGTGAGCGATGCGTCGACCCGCTTTGCGCCCAAGGATTGGGGCGGGACATTTGAAGCCAGTGTGCTGGACATCCTGGAGCAGGCATCGACCGGCCGCGTTCTGGAGTACGACCCGGCAAACAAAACGACCCGTGTCGTGGCGAAAGGTTTGAGTTTTGCCAACGGCCTGGCCCTGAGCCGGGATGAGCAAACGCTGTTCGTCAATGAAACCGGGAAATACCGGGTGTGGAAGATTTCCGTGAGCGCGAAAGATCTGGATATCTCGACCCCGGGAGATCAGGCCAAACTGCTGTTTGACAACCTGCCCGGGTATCCGGACAACCTGATGCGCGGCCTCGACGGGAAAATCTGGCTCGGCTTCGCCAAGCCGCGCAACCCCACCATCGACAACCTGGCCGCCAAACCGTTCATGCGCAAGCTCACCCTGCGCCTGCCGCGGGCGATGTGGCCGATTCCGAAGGCCTACGGCCATGTGATGGCGTTTACGGAAGACGGTAAGGTGGTGGCCGATTTACAGGACCCGAGCGGCGCTTACCCGGAAACGACGGGAGTGACGGAGACTGCGGAGAGGCTCTACATCCAGAGCCTGCACGCCAAGGGGCTCGGCTGGATGCCCAAATGATCGCTCGGTTTCGAGCGGAAACGCCCGGGACCTGACCCATGAAGCAACGGTTTTACCTTATCTGAAATAATTTGGGGGTGCCTATCATGAGTAATGTGGAACAAAGTGCAGTAAAAATTCGGCCCATGACCCGCAACGACATCCACGATATTCTCGCTCTGGACAAGAAGTTCAGCAAGACGAAAGGTTCCCTGAGCTATAAAGACATGATTACGACCGATCCCGGCGGACCGCTGGACATGAGTTTTGTCGCTGAAGCCGGCGGCAACATCATCGGCTTTGTCATCGCTCGCCTGGCATATGTGATGATACCATTTACCGGGGTTTGCATTCTTCACAGTATCCTGGTGGATCCCGATCATCAAAACCGCGGTATTGGTGTTCGGCTGCTGGGAACCCTCGTGGGTTACTGCCAGGAGGAGAAGGTCGGCACGATACGAACGCTTGTCGAGGAACATAATGAGGAACTGCTTCGCTTCGTCGAACGCCTCGGTTTCCGTCGCAGTACGGTCATCAATTACGATAAGACGTTTGAGAGTTAGGTATTCCCGGCCTGCAAAATTTTCACCTTGACAGGAAAGTGGAATTCGTATAGAAACCACCGACTATTCAAGATCGGAAGGAGGACGTTTATTGATCGTACATAAATCGGCAGTCAAGAGAAGCAGGCAGGCCCTGAAGCACCGCGAACGAAACATCTCCGTGAAGTCCAGCATCCGAACCGGCGTCAAGACCGTTCTGGAGGCCGTCGAGGGCAAAGATCCGGAGGCGGCAAAGGCTGCCCTGGCCAAGGCTGTTCCGGCCATCGCCAAGGCGGCGGCGAAGGGTGCTTTTCACAAAAAGACCGCCTCGCGCAAGATCTCCCGTCTGACGAAACAGGTCAACACCCTGAAGGCGTAACCCTCCTCAGAATCCGGACATTATCAAACGATATGCCCTCTCGGCTGTGTCATTGGCCAGCTTGATGAGGGCATTTTTGCGGCTGGTCTCCGTCACGCCGACCGTCGTGACGGGATAATCCCCCGTTCCCGTGAAGGCGCTGTCCGACCAGATTCTCCGGCCGCTCTCCCGCTCTTCGAAGGAGATCTCCAGGATAATGGTGAGCCGGTCCTCGGCCGAGAGGTTGCCTGCCTTGTAGGAGAGGGGAGAAACCTGCAGCATCTTGATGGTTCCCCGGCAGATCGCATCCGCCTCCCCACGGCTGCCGGCCAGTCTGAAACGGCCTTCCTGGACGAACCGGCTGATAAAGGCGGTGCGGAAGATACTGTCGGCATAGGCCTCACTGGTCCTGTTCGTGAAGGCATCCACAAAGACCGTCCGGATGGCGGGATTGATCGATTCTCCCCCTCCCGTGAAATGGTAGCCGCAACCGGCGAAAAGAAGAACGAGAATAAGCGCGCCCGCATAACCCGGTCCGACGAGGAGGAGCCGATGCCTGCGGTTGTTATTCATGAGTTGCCATCCCTGCTTTCCCCGAAGATCATGTTCTCTCCCGTTCCTCCCCGCCCCGCTCGCGTCACCGGGCGGGACGAGTGTCTTGGTAAGCGGTCTATCCGCCGTCATTGCTGAATGACGATGTTTACCAGTTTCTTCGGGACATACACCTCTTTGACGATCTTCTTGCCGGCGATCTGCCCGGCGATCTTCTCATCGGTCCGCGCCAGGGCCTTGATCTGCTCGCCCTCCTCATCGGCGGGGACGCTGATCCGGCTCCGGACCTTTCCGTTGATCTGGATGACGATCGTGATCACCTCCTCGGAGGCAACCGCCGGGTCGAAGGCCGGCCAGGCTACATCGGCCAGGGCCTCCGTGCGGCCGATGAGCGTCCAGAGCTCTTCGGTGATGTGGGGAACGATCGGGGCGAGGAGCAGGATGACGGCTTCCACCGTCTCCCGGACCACGCTCAGCGCCAGCCGGTCGTCCGCCGCGGGGCGGGGAAGCTGGTAGAGGGCGTTGACCAGCTCCATCACGGCGCTGATCGCCGTATTGAAGTGGAAACGATCCTCGATGTCGGACGTTACCTTCCGGATCGTCTGGTGGGTCTTTCGCCGCAGGGCCTTGAGATCGCCCTCCAGGGGTTCGCCGCCGTTGAACGGGGTCACATCCCGGATCTCCTCCAGATAGTCCATGATGATCCGCCAGGTCCGGTTGAGGAAACGGAAGGAACCGTCGACGCCCTGATCGCTCCACTCGAGATCCTTTTCCGGCGGGGACGCGAAGAGACAGAAGATCCGTGCGGTATCGGCGCCGTAGGCTCCGATCAGATAATCGGGGTCCACGACGTTCTTGAGCGACTTGGACATCTTCTCCGTCTTGCCGATGGTGACCTCCTGGTTGCAATGCATGCATTTCCCCTCCCGGACCTCGTCCGGGAAGAGGTAGCCGTGTTCCGGGCAGCGCATCGTCTCCTTGCAGACCATCCCCTGCGTGAGGAGGTTCGTAAAGGGTTCGTCGCATGCCATGACGCCGAAATCCCGGAGCATCTTCGTATAGAAGCGGGCATAGAGGAGGTGGAGGATCGCATGTTCGATGCCGCCGATGTACTGGTCGACCGGCATCCAGTAGTCCAGTTTCTTCCTGTCCAGGCCGGGCTTGACGTCATGGCGGGCCGAGCAGAAGCGGTCGAAGTACCAGGAGGACTCGACGAAGGTGTCCATCGTATCGGTCTCCCGCCGGGCCGGCTTCCCGCAGCGGGGGCAACTGGTTTCCACGAAAGGCGCGTATTTGGCGAGCGGCGAGCCTCCCTCGCCGCTAAACTCCACGTCGCGGGGCAGGATGACGGGGAGGTCCTTTTCCGCGACCGGCACGGTCCCGCATGCCTCGCAGATCACCATCGGGATGGGTGCCCCCCAGTAGCGCTGGCGGGAGATGCCCCAGTCGCGCAGGCGGTACTGAACCGTCTTTTTCCCCCGGCCGATCGCGACGAGATGATCCGCGATGGCATCCTGAGCCTTCAGGTTTCCCATCCCGTCGAAGGGACCGGAGTTGACCAGGATCCCCTCGTCCGTGTAGGCCTCCGTCATGGTCTTGATGTTCAGGGCCCGGTCGGGAGACTGGATCACCACGATGAGCGGCAGGTTGTACTTTTTGGCGAACTCGAAGTCGCGCTGGTCGTGGGTCGGGACGGCCATGACGCAGCCGGTTCCGTAATCCGCCAGGACGAAATTCGCCGCATAGATCGGCATCTTCCGCCCCGTGACGGGATTCAGGCACCAGGCATCGAGGAAGACGCCCTCCTTTTCATAATACTCGGAGGTCCGCATCTTCTTGTCCTGCTTCTTGATCTTCTCCACGAACTCCCGAACGGCCCCCTCGCACTCCTTCCCCCGGGCAAGATCCATGACGAGGGGGTGCTCCGCGGCGATGAGCATGAAGGTGGCGCCGAAGATCGTGTCCTGGCGCGTCGTGAAGACCTTGATCTCCCCCGTGCCGTCGGCCAGCGGGAAGGAGGCCTCGCAGCCGTAGCTCTTCCCGATCCAGTTCTTCTGCATCGTGAGGACCCGCTCGGGCCAGCCGGGAAGCTTGTCGCAGTACTCCAGGAGCTCCTCGACATAGGCGGTGATCCGGAAGAACCACTGGCTCAAGTACTGCTCCCCGACCTCGGAGCCGCACCGCCAGCAGAGGCCGGCCTCCACCTGTTCGTTGGCAAGGACCGTCTCGCACTGGGGGCACCAGTTCACCGTGGAGCTTTTCTTGTAGGCGAGGCCCTTTTCATACATCCAGAGAAAGAAAAGCTGCTCCCAGCGGTAGTATTCCGGTTCGCAGGTCGCGAGCTCGCGGTCCCAATCGTAGCTGAAGCCCATCCGTTTGAGCTGCCGCTTCATGTTGTCGATATTTTCATGGGTCCAGACGGAGGGGTGGATCCCCCGCTCGATGGCGGCGTTTTCCGCCGGCATGCCGAAGGCGTCCCATCCCATCGGGTGGAGGACGTTGAATCCCTTCATCCGCTTGTACCGGGCGACGACATCGCCGATCGTGTAGTTCCGCACATGGCCGATGTGGATCCGGCCGGAGGGGTAGGGGAACATCTCGAGAAGATAGTACTTTTTCTTCGCCGGATCTTCGGTGACGGAGAAGATCCGCTTTTCTTCCCAATATTTCTGCCACTTCAGTTCAATCTCCGAGGGGGTGTACTTTCTGTCCATGCATCGCTCCGTATGATAAAAGTAAGGAGAACATCCCCCAAGGCTGTAACGAGGTCTTGGCAGATGAAGAAGGCCAGGGCCGCTGCGGGAAGGTTTTTCTCGCCGGCAGGCGGATTGTCAAAAGGCCTTGGCGCACTTCGTAGCACATCAGGGCTGCCCTTTCAATCCTATTTTTCCCGGAAATCGGGGATGCGGAGGGTTAGGACCGCGGCTTGGCGCCACCGGTGAAGTTACCCGGCCTCAGTTGGAAGGGAGATTACCGTTTTTCCGGATGCCCCTGGCCGGTTGTGCCGGTTTCGCCTGCCATCCGGTCTTCGGAGTTCAGAATCTCGATATCCGCCGCTCCTGCGTTCTGTCGGAACTGCATCAAACCCCGGTGGATGTCGTATGCATGATCGTCCCGAGCGGGGATTTCCAAACCCAGGGCCGAAAGCCTCTGCGGAGTGTCCGCGCCACCGTCAAAGATGCCCGTGATCAGGGCCTCGGTCATTCCGGCCAGGTTCAGGGGACCCCTGCCGGCGGCCGGCATCGGAAGGGCCAGGTCGGTCGCTTCGATTCCGTTTACGGTCTTGACCATCTCGAAACCGGCATTGTAGAGTCGGTCGTAGGTCAGCTCGGTTAGTGCCCCCAAGCCGAACAGGAGGAGGCGGGAGATGCGGATGCGCCGGGGAAAGGCGCAGGCGATCTTTTCCAGAAAATTGCCGGAGATCCTGCCGCCGGCGATCTCGGCCGAGATCATCCCGTTGAGACGCCAGTCCACCAGACCGCAATACCCTTTCGGCGGTCGTTCGTCAGAGAAGAATCCGAGAATCAGGGTCTCACGGGACAGGGCATCCGGTGATGCTGTCGATATCTTGATCTTCATCCGTATCCTTCTTGCGCAGCTTTCCGTACAAGGCATCCAGAATGCCGTTGATAAACGCGCCCGAATTTTCGGAACCGTAGACCTTTCCGAGGTCAATGGCTTCGTTCAGGGTGACCTTCGGGGGGATGTCATGGCAGAACAGAAGTTCGTAAACTGCCATGCGCAGGATACTCTTGTCTACCCGGGACATCCTGGCCATGGTCCAGTTTTCGGAACTTTCGCTGATCAGGCGATCGATCTCATCCCGGTTGCTCCAGGCGCCCTCGATCAGAAGAGAAGAAAATTGCCTGGTCTCCTCCGGTGCGTCGAAATTCGCCCAGAAACGCTCAATGGCTTCCCGGATGCTGATCTTTTGAACATCCAGCTCATAAAGAACTTGCAGGGCAACTTCCCGTGCCTTCCGCCTCTGGTGCATGTAACCCTCATGGATCCGATGATAAGAGAATCCCGATTACGCCCGGCCCCGATTACAATTTTCTGAAAAGATCAACCATCTCGATGGCGGACATGGCGGCATCCGATCCCTTGTTGCCCGCCTTGGACCCCGCCCGTTCGATGGCCTGTTCGATGGTATCCGTCGTCAGGACGCCGAAGGTCACCGGCACCTCGGTCTCCAAACCCACGCTGGCGATCCCCTTGGAGACCTCGGCGCTGATATACTCGAAGTGAGGGGTGGCGCCGCGGATCACGGCGCCCAGACAAATCACGGCGTCGAAGCGACCGCTCTTCGCCATTTTCTTGGCAGTGAGCGGCAGTTCGAATGCACCGGGGACCCGGACGATCTGGATCTCTTTTTCATCCGCCCCGGCCCGTGTGAGGGCATCGACGGCCCCCTCGATCAGCCGGCCGCTGATGAAGTCGTTAAATCGGCTGGCGACGATGCCGAACCTCATTCCCTTGGCGACGATCTTCCCTTCGATAATTTTAGGCATTGCTCGTTCTCCTCACAAAAATCTTGGTTGTGCTATTAAGAAGGCCTGCCGCCTCCGTCTATTCTCAGATCTTCAGGATGTGTCCCATCTTCTGCTTCTTCGTCTGGAGGTACTGGATGTTGTTTTCGTTCGGACAGATCTCGATCGGGACCCGTTCGGTGATGGTAAGCCCATACCCTTCCAGGCCGACGAGCTTCTTGGGATTGTTCGTCAGGAGCCGCATCTTCCGGACCCCGATATCGGCCAGGATCTGGGCGCCGATGCCGTAATCCCGGAGATCCTCCTTGAAACCCAGCGCGATATTGGCCTCCACCGTGTCCTTCCCCTGCTCCTGAAGTTCGTAGGCCCTGATCTTGTTGACGATGCCGATCCCGCGGCCCTCCTGATGCATGTAGACAATCACCCCCTTGCCGACCTCCGCCACCATCTCCATCGCCCGATGCAGTTGGTCGCCGCAGTCGCACCGCTCGGAGCCGAAGACATCGCCGGTGAGGCATTCCGAATGGACACGGACCAGGACCTCGTCCTCCGGAGATATCTCTCCCTTGACGAGGGCCAGGTGTTTCATATCGTCTACATCGTTTTCATAGACGATCAGCTTGAAATCACCGCCGTACCGGGTCGGAATCGTGGCCGTCGCCGCCCGGCGGATCAAGGATTCGTGCTGCATCCGGAAATCGATGAGATCCTTGATGGTCACGATCTTCAGATCGTGTTCCCGGGCGAAGATCTCCAGGTCGGGCATGCGGGCCATCGTCCCGTCGTCTTTCATGATCTCGCAGATGACACCGGCGGGTTTCAGGCCGGCGAGGCGGGCCAGATCGACCGAACCTTCCGTCTGGCCGGTTCTCACCAGGACCCCGCCCTTCTTGGCGCGGATGGGGAATATATGACCGGGGCTGACCAAGTCGTCCGGCCTCGCGCCGTCGGCAACGGCGGCCAGGATCGTGGTTGCGCGGTCCGCCGCCGAAATTCCCGTCGTCACTCCCCGCTTTGCCTCGATGGAGACGGTGAACGCCGTGCCGAAGCAGGAACGGTTGTCCCGGACCATCGGTATCAGGCGAAGCCGTTCCGCATCTTCCTCGGTCAGGGTGAGGCAGATGAGCCCGCGGCCGTATCGGGCCATGAAGTTGATCGCCTCCGACGTGACGAACTCCGCCGCCAGACAGAGGTCGCCCTCATTTTCCCGGTCCTCGTCGTCGACGAGGATGACCATCCTGCCGCTTCTGATATCGACGATGGCCTCTTTGATGGTGCTGACGCTCATTTCAAAAACCCGTATCGGGAAAGCATGTCCAGATCAATCTCTCCGGCGGAACTCGCCGAGCGGCCGGCTGCTCCTCCCGTTTCCTTTCCCCCGAGGATCAGTTTCTCCACATACCGGGAGAGAATATCCGTTTCTACGTTGACGCTGTCCGACACCTTTTTGATTCCGAGTGTCGTCCCTGCCGCCGTATGCGGGATGATATTAACATAAAACCGGTTTTTTTCACAGCTATTGACGGTGAGGCTGATTCCGTCGAGAGTGATCGATCCCTTGGGAACGACATAGCGCGTGAGCTCCGGATCGATCTCGCATCCGAAGATGACCGAATGGGAACGGACCGTTTTTTCCCGGATCTTCCCCACGCCGTCGACATGACCGAGGACGATGTGCCCCCCGAGGCGGTCTCCGAGCCGCAGGGCCTTTTCGAGGTTGACGCGGCTCGCCGGCCGCCGCGGTCGAGAGTGTCGTTCGCAAGAGGGTTTCCGCAGAGACATCCGCGGTAAACCCCCCGCCGCCCAGGGCGGTGACGGTGAGACAGGCGCCGCTCACGGCGATGCTGTCCCCGATCCGGACGTCGTCCAGATCCAGGGAGGTGTCGATCTCGATCAGGGCGTCCTCACCCCGGCGCGTCAGGCGACGGACGGATCCCGTCGCGGCCACAATTCCCGTGAACACCCGCTATCCCTCCTGCCTTCCGCCCTCCCCGTCCTTTTTGGCATGGAGGAGGTCCTTCAATTCCTCTAAAAATTCGCTGACATCCCGAAACTGCCGGTAGACCGACGCGAAGCGCACATAGGCGACGCCGTCGAGGGTCTGCAGCTCGTGCATGATCTTTTCCCCGATGGCCGAGGAAGGGATCTCCTTGTCCTGGAATTCCTGACAGGCGCGCTCGACATTGTCCACGACACGTTCGATGGCGTCCATGCTGATGGGGCGTTTTTCGCAGGCCTTCTTGATGCCGTTGCGGATCTTCGTCCGGTCGAACGGCTCCCGGCGGCCGTCCTTTTTGACGACCACCGGCAGGACCTCTTCGACGAACTCATAGGTGGTGAAGCGCTTGCCGCAGCCCAGACACTCCCGCCGCCGCCGGATGGCGTCGCCGTCCTTGCTGATCCGGGAGTCGATCACCTTGTTTTCATCGTGCGCGCAGAAAGGACATTTCATCGCCGAATCACCTCGATATCCGCCTCCGTCAGCATCTCTTCGGCAAGACGGTCCCGGTACTCCCCCCCGACCACAATCCGGACGACGCCGGCATTGATGATCATCTTCGCACAGATGATGCAGGGGTGATTCGTGCAGTAGAGGGTTGCCCCGTTCACCCCGACCCCGTGCAGCGCCGCCTGGATGATGGCGTTCTGCTCGGCGTGCAGCCCCCGGCAGAGCTCATGGCGTTCGCCGGAGGGGATGCTCATCTGTTCGCGGAGACAACCGATTTCCAGACAATGGCGGAGTCCCGAAGGTGCGCCGTTATACCCCGTCGAGAGGATCCGCCGGTCGCGGACCAGGGCTGCGCCGACGCGGCGTCTGATGCAGGTGGCGCGGTTGGCCACAATCCCGACGATATCGAGAAAATAATCATCCCATGCCGGCCGTCCGGATGCTGCGCCGTCGATCTGCCGTTCTTCCCCCTGTCCGATCCTTTCCATCTTTCAGGACCCTCCGGGTTTGTTACCTGTTATCACGGATCCTTTCCGCATAAAGCGGGAACCGCCCGCAGAGTACCGTCACCTCTTCCCGGACCTCGGCCAGGCGGTTTTCGTTATGGATATCCTTCAGGACGTCGGCGATGAGTCCGCCGATCTGCCGCATCTCGGCCTCCTTCATCCCCCGTCGTCGTCAAGGCGGGAGTCCCGATGCGGATGCCGCTTGTCACATGCGGACCTTTCGTGTCGAAGGGGATGGCATTCTTGTTGATCGTGATCCCCGTCCGGTCAAGGGTCTCCTGCGCCTCCTTGCCGGTGATACCCGAGTCGGTAAGATCGACCAGCATCAGGTGGTTGTCCGTGCCGCCCGAGACGAGGCGGAAGCCGGCTGTCTGAAGGGTCTCGGCGAGGGTTGCGGCGTTTTTCACGATCTGGGCCTGGTACCGTTTGAAGTCGTCGGTGAGGGCTTCCTTGAGCGCCACGGCCTTGGCGGCGATGATGTGCATGAGGGGACCGCCCTGCATCCCCGGGAAGATCTTGGCATCGAGGGCCTGGGCGAACGGCTGCTTGCACATGATGAGCCCGCCGCGCGGACCCCGGAGGGTCTTGTGGGTGGTCATCGTGACGAATTCACAGTGCGGCACGGGCGACGGGTGGAGACCGGCGGCGATAAGGCCGCCGATATGGGCGATGTCGGCCAGGATCAGCGCCCCGACCCGGTCGGCGATCTCCCGGAATTTTGCATAATCGATGGTCCGGGGGTAGGCGCTGGCGCCGACGACGATGATCTTCGGCTGGTGCTGCATGGCGAGCGACTCCACCTGGTTGAAGTCGATGGTCTCGGTCTTGCGGTCCACCCCGTAGAAAACGCCGTGATAGAACCGTCCGGAAAAACTGGCCGGACTTCCGTGGGAGAGATGGCCCCCGTGGGAGAGATTCATTCCCAGGATCGTATCCCCGGGTTCCAGGACGGAAAAATAGACGGCCATGTTGGCCTGAACACCCGCGTGCGCCTGGACGTTCACATGTTCCGCACCGAAGAGTTTCTTGCTCCGCTCGATGGCCAGCCGCTCCACGATGTCGACGAACTCGCATCCCCCATAGTATCGCTCGCCCGGGTAGCCCTCGGCGTACTTGTTCGTCATGACGCTCCCCTGGGCCTCCAGAACGGCCTCGCTGACGAAGTTCTCCGAGGCGATCATCTCGAGTTTTCCCGCCTGTCTCCGGGTTTCCTGCCGGATGGCCTCTGCCACCTCCGGGTCGGCCTGCATCAAATAGGACATGAATGTATCTGCTCCCGTTTGTTGTTATTCCCGGCGTCCGCGCACTGCGATCGCCGAAGTGTGCTTCTGTCTGTCGTTATTCCTTTTTCGTGCGCAATCGCATGTCCGTATCGGTGATCTTGTCGAGACGTTTCTGGTGGCGCCCCCCTTCGAACGGGGTCGCAAGCCACACCCGGACGATCGCCCGGGCGGTCTCCGGATCCGTTTTTCTCCCCGCCAGCACAAGGACGTTGGAGTCGTTATGCATCCGGCTCGAGCGCGCCGTCTCCTCGTCGAGACAGACGGCTGCTCTGACGCCGGGGAACCGGTTGGCGACGATCGCCATCCCCACGCCGGAGCCGCAGATCAGAACTCCCCTCGGGAAAACGCCGGTGGAAACCGCTTCGGCAACGCGGGCGGCGAAATCGGGGTAGTCCGCGGGCCGGTCGCTGTCCGTCCCGGCATCGGTGACGTCGAACCCCATCTCCGTGAGAAGGGGCTTGAGGGCCTCCTTGAGGGTGTAGCCGGCATGATCTGCGCCGATGATGATCTTTTCCCCTGCCATACGCGTATTCCTCTATTCGTCCATTTTTCTGAAGATCAGCACTGCATTCACTCCGCCGAAACCGAAGGTGTTGGACATGGCGGTGCGGATCTCGCTCGGTCTCGCCTGATGGGGCACGTAGTCCAGGTCGCAATCGGGATCCGGGGTGTCGAGGTTGATCGTCGGGGGAAGCACTCCTTCACCGATCGCCTTCAGGCAGAGGATCGCCTCCAGCCCCCCGGCTGCCCCCAGCATGTGGCCGGTCATCGATTTGGTCGAACTGACGGCGAGTCGGCGCGCGTGCTCCCCGAAGACGGTTTTAATCGCCTCGGTCTCAAAGGCGTCATTCATCATGGTAGAGGTCCCGTGGGCGTTGATGTAATCGATATCGGCCGCATCCATTCCCGCATCCCGCAGGGCGGCCTTCATGCACCGGGCGGCGCCTTCATGCCCGTCGGGCGGGGCCGCCATGTGGAACGCGTCACTGGTGTTGCCGTACCCGGCGAGTTCGCCGTAGATCCGGGCGCCGCGTTCCAAGGCATGGGGCAGGGCTTCCAGAATGACCAAGCCGCACCCCTCGCTGATGACAAAACCGTCGCGCTCCCGGTCGAAGGGGCGGCTCGCCCTCTGAGGTTCGTCGTTGCGCTTCGAGATGGTCCGCATGGCGTTGAATCCGGCGATACATAGCGGGGTGATCGCCGCATCCACGCCGCCGGCGATCATCACGTCCGCATACCCCCCGGCAATGATCCGGGACGCGTCGCCGATGGAGCAGGACCCAGTGGCGCAGGCGGTGACACTGCAGTTGATCGGTCCCTTCGCCCCGAAGCGGATCGAAACATGGCCGGCGGCCAGATTGGCCAGCGCGGCCGGGATGGTGAACGGGGACATCTTTCGGGGTCCCCCCAGGAGGACCGCCTCTTTTTCCCGCTCGATGGTGGCCAGCCCCCCGATTGCGGAGCCGATGATCACGCCGGTCCTTTCCGCCTCGTGAGCGCCGGCGATCAGGCCGGCGTCGGCCAGGGCCATTTCAGCGGCGGCCAGGGCGTAGACGATGAAATCATCCACACGCCGGAGCTCTTTTCTGTTCACGTACTTGAGCGGATCGAACCCTTTCAACTCGCCGGCGATCTTCGTCTCGAAGGTCGTCGTGTCGAACTTGGTGATTCTGTCAATGCCGGATTTCCCCCGGCAGATCCCTTCCCACGTTTCCGCCACAGAGTTGCCGAGCGGCGTTACGGCGCCCATGCCCGTGATGACCACTCTTCTTTTCAACGGATAATCCCCCTTTTCAATGAAACGGAATGCCGGCCTTCCGACCGGGAGCGCGTTTTCCAATCTCCGCCCCGAGGGCGGGTTTCCCCGACAACAGGTGCGTCCGGCGCCGGCTGCCGGACCTTATTCATGCCAGACGACGCCCCTGTTCTTGAGATAGTCGAGCACATCCTGGATGGTACGGATCTTTTCGAGTTCGGTGTCAGCGATTTGGATGTCGAAGGTCTCTTCCATTTCCATAATTAATTCCACAAGGTCGAGGGAGTCTGCCCCGAGATCGTCGATGAATGAGGCCGCAGGAATGCATTCTTCACGGGTGACGTCCAGTTGCTCGGTTATAATGCTGATGACCTTTTCTTCGAGTGTCATGTGAACTTCCTCCTTGATGAATATGGTCCCTGCTCCGGCAGGGGAGTGAACGCTTCTCTCCGTTGCACCGGCCAGTTTCGGGGCTACGGCTCAGCTTATCCCTCGCGAGCCCCCCGTGATCAGCGCCGTTTGTCCTTGCATGGGTCTATGCTCCCGCTCGGGCATTCAATGCCGATACGGTCTGATCTCCCCGGTAGCGATCCTGAGCCATGCCTTGGTGTCCGAGATCTCTGTCCGATGAAAACGAGATCGAAGTCAGTCATGGGTGTTTATCGACCGGTGGTTCAGGAGGCCTTTTCGATCGGGACGATTTCCCTTCCCTTGTAGGTGCCGCAGTTGGGGCAGGCGTGGTGGGGCAGCTTAGGCTCATGGCATTGCGGACACGCGGACGCCAACACCGGCTTCAGAAAATCGTGGGCCCTTCTCATGTTCTTCCTGGATCGGGAATGTCTTTTTATTGGATTTGCCATAATGGGTAACTCCTCTTTCCTTAATGTTAATGTTTCTCGGGTTGAATTTTAAATTTTCTTCAGGGCGGCAAGCCGCTCATCAAAGGTTTCGATCCGACAGTCACAGCTTGCCGCATTCAGATTGATGCCGCAGTGGGGACATAGCCCTTTGCAGGTTTCCCCGCAGAGCGGTTTGATCGGCAATTGCAGCATGATCTGTTCAAAGATCAGGCGGTCCAGGTCGATCGTATCCTCTTCGTAATAGGCAAGTTCGAGATCCTCGGTGCTCAATTCCCACTCCTCCTGCGGTTGATCAGGAGGAGGACAAAACGTATATCTGAACGAGGCCCGGACCGGCAGATCAGTCATCTCCAGACAGCGGCAACACGGCGCCTCCACGGTGGTCGACGCGCTTCCCTCGATAAAGACGGTTTCCTTCATCCTCCTGACGGTACAGACGACATCTATCCTGTGGAGAACGAAATCGAACGGCTCCGCTTCCGGAAGAAAGCCCCGGAACCATTTCCCGTCCTTTTCGAACGAGAGGTCCATTCCCCCCTCGGGGATCTTGCTCACGCTGATCTTCAAAAAACTGCCCCTTCCTGATACGGAACACGACGATGTCCCAGCAAGCTGTTGAAAAACGCTCATCTGCTGCGTTGCGCTGCAACCCTCATCGCTCAACGTATATCCATATACGCCTCGCTCTTCGGTTTTTGCGCGCCTTGCATCTAACCGTTTTTGAACAGCCTGCATTAAGAGGCTGTTTTTCAACATCCTCCCAGCGCAGGGACGTTCCGTATAAAGGGTTGAAGTAAATTATAAACCGTCTGTCTTGTCAAGGATAATTTATCAGTCGTCTTACTTTTCACGGCCAGGCTGATTTCCCGCCGGAGATTGTGACACCGATGTCCGGGTCATCGCTTGCCTGCTTGTCCTTTTCCCGCGTTGTTCTTCATGAACTTATAGACTCAATGAACCGCAAATTCAAATGGAATCTGGGGGGACTGAAGCAGAACTCCCGTACAGCCGGAAAACCGGGGACGATGGATTTCCCTCCCGCCATGGTCGCCGAAATCCGCCTTGACAAAATGACGGGCGCGGTCCTATATGGCGTGAAAATGTATCCCGGATCCGGGGAAACCGGCTTGACAGGCGCCCGTTCCGAACGAGACCCCTCCGGGAAGAATATCGGGTGGCGTACCATGACGATTGAGAGGATGAGAACACGCTTTGCCCCGTCGCCGACGGGTTATCTCCATATCGGCGGCGCGCGGACGGCCCTGTTCAACTGGCTTTACACGCGGAGGAATGAAGGGACATTCGTCCTGAGGATCGAGGATACCGACCAGGCCCGCTCGACGGATGAATCGACGCGGGCCATCCTGGATGCGATGACCTGGCTCGGTTTGAACTGGGACGAAGGGCCGTACTTCCAGGCGGAGAGGGTCAAGATCCACCAGGAGATGGTGCAGAAGCTCATCGACGAAGGGAAGGCCTATTACTGCACCTGCACCCCGGAGGAGCTGGAGGCAAAGCGGAAGACGGCCCTCGCCGGCGGTCGGAAACCGAAATATGACGGGACCTGCCGCGACCGCGGATTGGCCAGATGCCCGGACTCCGTGGTGCGATTCCGCGGCCCCGAGGTGGGCGCGACCGTGGTGCACGACCTCATCAAAGGGAACATCTCTTTCAACAACGAAGAGTTGGACGATCTGATCATCGAGCGCGCCGATGGGTATCCGACCTACAATTTCGCGGTGGTCGTGGACGACGCCCAGATGGGGATCACCCACGTCATCCGGGGGGACGACCACGTGAACAACACGCCCAAGCAGATTCAGATTTTTGAAGCGTTGGGGTACGAGGTCCCACTGTTCGGCCATGTTCCGATGATCCTCGGCGCCGACAAGGCGCGGCTCAGCAAGCGCCACGGTGCGACGTCGGTAATGGCCTATCAGGAGATGGGGTATCTGCCCGAGGCGCTGGTCAATTATCTGGTCCGTCTCGGCTGGTCCCACGGCGACCAGGAGATCTTTACGATGGAGGAACTCGTCCGCGAGTTCTCGCTGGAGGCGGTCGGCAAATCTCCGGCCGTCTTCAATCCGGAGAAGCTCCTCTGGTTGAATCAGCATTACATCATGGACTACCCCCCGGAGCGCCTGGTCGAGGTGATCATTCCCTTTTGGCGGCAACGCGGATTCGACACTTCCGATCATCGGTTCGTTGCGAAGGCAGTGTCGGACCTCCGGACGCGGGCCAAGACGCTGGTGGAGATGGCCGACGGGGGGGCCTTTTACTTCCGGGAAGAGGTGGAATACGATCCTGAGGCGGCGGCAAAATTTTTGACTCCGGAATATGCCGGCCACCTGGAGGCGGTCGCAGGGAGGCTGCCCGGCGTCGGCGATTATACGAAAGAGGGTCTGGAGACCTTCCTCCGGGCGCTTGCCGAAGAGCGGGGGACGAAGCTCAAATGGATCGCCCAGGCGCTCCGCGTGGCCCTGACGGGAAAGACCGTAAGTCCCGGGATCGACGAGGTGATGGTCACCCTGGGGAAGGAGCGGGTGATTCGAAGGCTTGAGCGGGCGATCATCCACAGCCGCCGTTCCTGAAAGGAACGAATAAAAGAAAGGGTGGGTGGAGAAAATTGGGCAGGGATGTAAGGCTGATGCAGGGGAATCAGGCCATCGCGGAGGGCGCGTTTTATGCCGGCGCGCGGTTTTATGCCGGATACCCGATCACCCCCTCGTCCGAGATCGCCGAGGAATGTTCGAAGATGATGCCGCTCGTGGGCGGCGTTTATCTCCAGATGGAGGATGAGATCGCCAGTATGGCGGCGATCATCGGGGCGTCCCTGGCCGGCGCCAAGGCGTTCACGGCGACGAGCGGTCCGGGTTTTTCGCTCATGCAGGAGAATCTGGGGCTTGCCGTCATGGGTGAGGTTCCCTGCGTGGTGGTCAATGTGCAGCGTTCCGGACCCAGCACGGGGCTGGCAACGAAGCCTGCGCAGTCGGATGTGATGCAGCTCCGCTGGGGCAGGCATGGCGACCAGGCGGTGATCGCGCTGTGCCCCGCGACGGTGGGGGAGTGTTTCTCCCTGACCGTGACCGCCTTCAATTTTGCGGAGAAATTCAGGGTCCCGGTCATTCTTGCCCCCGATGAGGTGGTGGGCCATCTGCGGGAAAACGTCGTCATCCCGGCGCCGGGGGATCTTGCGGTGATCGACCGGAAGAGGCCCACCGTGCCCCCGGAGCTCTACAAGCCCTTCACGGCGGACGCGGACGGCGTGGCGCCGCTGGCGGCGTACGGGAGCGATTATATCACCCATGTGTCGAGCTCGATGCACGGCCCCGACGGGTACAGCAACAACGATCCCGCCAACGCGGCGTGGCGGGTGGCCCAGTTGCACCGGAAGATCGAGATGCACCGGGAGGAGATCGTCCTCACCAAGAGCTTCGCCGCGGAGGATGCGGACGTCCTTTTGATCGCCTTCGGGGTGACCACCCGCGCGAGCCGGGCGGCGGCGCTGGAGCTCCGCAAGGAGGGGATCAGGGCCGGCGTCCTGCAGCTCATCACGTTGTGGCCGTTTGCCGATCGGGAGGTGGCGCTCTTGGGGGGCAGGGCCAGGACGGTCGTGGTGACGGAGATGAACTACAGCGGCCAGGTGGCGGGCGAGGTCCAGCGGGTCCTGGGCGGAGGGGCGGATATCCGGCGGGTCAACAGCTACAATGGGCAGATCATCACGCCGCAGGCAATCCTGAAAGCGATCCGGTAGACGTTTGAAGGCAGGATGAACAGGGGGAAGAGATGGCACATGCGACGGGCTTACGATATCTGAAGGAGGGGGTGCTGCCGCACATGTGGTGCGCCGGTTGCGGGATCGGCGTCATGCTGGGGGCCATGCTGCGGGCGTTCGAGGAGCTGGATTATCAGAACAGCGATACCGTCGTCGTGACGGGGATCGGCTGCACCGGGAAGGCCGATGACTACCTGGTTACCAACGCCCTTCACACGACGCACGGGCGCGCCCTGGCGTACGCGACGGGGATCAAGGCCTTCAATCCGCGGCTGCACGTGGTGGTCGTGATGGGGGACGGGGACAGCGTCACCATCGGCGGAAATCACTTTATCCATGCGGCCCGGAGGAATATCGATCTGACGGCGATCATCATCAACAACTTCAATTACGGGATGACGGGGGGGCAGGTCTCCGGCACCACGCCGGGCGGCAGTTTCACGAGCACCACCTCCTGGGGAAACCCGGAGCGGGATTTTGATATCTGCGCCCTGGCCCAGGTCGCCGGCGCCAATTATGTGGCCCGGGAGACCCCCTACCGCGGCTGGGAGCTCAAGGAGCGCATCAAAGAGGCCCTGAACAAGAAAGGATTTTCCCTCGTGGAGGTCTTCAGTCCCTGCCCCACCCATTTCGGCAAGAACAACGCCATGAAAGAGACCCGGGAGATGCTCCATTGGATGCAGGAAAAAGGTCTCCCCGTGGAGGAGTACAACTGTCTGAGCGCCTCCGCTCGGGAGGGCTATTTCCCCGTCGGGAAGCTGGTGGACCGCGACGAGCCGGACTTCAACACGCGATATGAAGAGATCCGGGTCAAGGCAATGGCCAAGAAAGGCTAAAGGGTGTTGAAAAACACCCCGGGAAGGTACGACAGACGATGGATGGGAAGAAAGAGCGGTATGAAGTCATCATGGCCGGATCCGGCGGGCAGGGTCTGGTGGTATCCGGCATCATGCTGGCGGAAGCGGCGATCCTGGAGGAGAAGAACGTCGTCCAGACCGTCTCGTACGGCATCGCCACGAGAGGCGGTTTCTCCATGGCCGAGGTGATCATCGACCGGGAGGAGATTATCTTTCAGCAGGTTCAGAATGCGGATGTCGTGCTGGCCTTGACGGAAGAGGCGATGGAAAAGTTCCAGGAGCTCCTCGGACGGGGCGCCGCGATTGTTTATGACACGACCCTCTTGAGGCCGCGCCAGGGGGAGCGTCTTTACGGCCAGCCGTTCACGGAGATGGCAAGCCGGATGGGCCATGTGGGGATGGCGAACATCATAGCCCTGGGCTACATGGCGAAGATGTTCGGGATGGTCGGTACGGAGAGCCTGGCGGAGGTGATCAAGAGGCGTTTTTCGGGAGCTGTTCTGGATGCGAACCTCAAGGCCCTCCAGGCGGGTGGGGAGCTTGCCGGGTCAGGATAATGCGAAGAGCGGCTTTCCCCGGCTGCGCCTCCGATGCGGCGGCCGGGACGGAAAGCGGGATGATAAGAGTCGGAAAGGAGTTGGAATGGGAGCTTCAGGCGATCAGACAATAACGATTGCTCCGTGCCGGGAGGCCTGTCCTGCGGGGATCGATGTTCCGCGGTACATCAGACATATCCGGAACCGGGACTTTGACATGGCCTTGGCCGTGATCCGGGAGAAGATCCCCTTTCCCGCGGTGTGCGGCTATGCCTGCGTTCACCCCTGCGAGAGCAAATGCGCGCGCATCCAGTATGACGAGGCGATTGCGATCCGCATGCTCAAAAGAGCGGCCTATGAGAAAAGCGGGGGCGTCCTGGCCTATGAGCGCAAGGCGAAGCCGACCGGGAAGAGGGTGGCCATCATCGGCGCCGGTCCGTGCGGCCTGACGGCGGCCTATTACCTGGCAGGATTGGGACACGCCGTTTCGGTGTTCGAGGCGCGCCCCCGGGCGGGAGGAATGCTGCGCTACGGCATCCCGGAGTATCGCCTCCCGAACGACATCCTCGATCGGGAGATCGCCATGATCGCCTCCCGCGGCGTCGAGATCGTGACCGACGCACCGGTCTCGTCGGCCCGTGAGCTCCTGGCGAAGGGGTATGACGCCGTTCTGGCGGCGTCCGGCGCCTGGAGGGCGGTGAAGATGGGCATTGAAGGGGAGGCCTCTCTCCCGGTCATGGACGGGCTCGCCTTCCTCCAGGAGGTGAATTCGGGCGTGAGACAGCGCCATCGGCAAGAAAGTCATCGTGGTCGGCGGCGGGAACACCGCCATCGATGCGGCGCGGGCCGGCGTCCGGATGGGGGCGAAGACCCGTCTCGTCTACCGCCGGAGCCGTGCGGAGATGCCGGCCTCCCCGGAGGAAGTCGCGGAGGCGGAAGAGGAAGGGGTGCGCATTGAATTCATGGCCGCGCCGATCAGGATCTCCAAGGGGAAGGTCGTCTGCATCAGGATGGCTGCCGGCCCCCTTGACGCAAGCGGGAGACCGCGGCCGGTGCCCATCGAAGGGAGCGAGTTTTCGCTCCCCTGCGAGACGGTCATCATGGCTGTCGGACAGACGGCCGATGCGGGGGCCCTGAAGCTGGAGGCGAATGCCGATGGTACGGCCAGGGTCGACGCCGCGCTGGCCACGCCGGCCCGGGGGATCTTCGCCGCCGGGGATGCGGTCTTAGGACCGAAGACGATCATCGACGCCATCGCCCAGGGCCGTCTGGCCGCTGTCTCCATCGACCGTTATCTCGGCGGCGAGGGAAGGATCGATGGGGGAGTGCCCGCAGATGCGGGGGCGGAGCTGCCGGAGACGAATCCCCCGGGGATGCGCCGGCCGCGGCCGGTATGCGTTCCCGTGAAGAGCAGGCTCAAAGGATTCGGCGTCGTCGAAGCCGGCTACGACGAGGAAACCGCCGCCGCCGAGGCCGAGCGGTGCCTGGCGTGCGACATCCGGCAGTACACGGTGGAGGTGAACGCGGTCATCTGCAAGGATTGCGGTTACTGCAGGGAGCTGTGCCAGATGGACATCTTTGCCACCTCGGATACCTTCAACGCCGGCGGGTACAAACCGGCGGTGGTGAAAAGTTCGGATCGTTGTGTGGGATGTCTGAAGTGCCTGTATGTATGCCCGGACTTTGCGATTACGATCAAAGAGGGCAAGACGGAATCGTGTCCGGCGGCATCGGACCACCAATAGAGTGAAGAAAGGAAGGCGGGAAAATGGACTTTGGATTATCGGAAGAACTGGTGATGTTGCGGGACATGGTGCGCGGCTTTGCGGCCGGGAAGATCGCGCCGTTCGCGGACGAGTGGGATAAGAACCATTATTTCCCCTATGAAGAGGTGGTGAAGCCGATGGGGGAGCTGGGCCTCTTCGGGACGATAATCCCGGAGGAGTACGGCGGCAACAGCATGGGGTGGATGGCGGCGGCGATCATCACCGAGGAGATCGCCCGGGCATCGAGCTCGCTGCGCGTTCAGGTGAACATGCAGGAGATCGGGTGCGCCTATACGATCTACCGCTACGGGACGGAGGAGCAGAAGAAGAAGTACATCGCCAAGCTGGTGAACGCCGAGATCCTGGGGGCGTTTGCGATCACGGAGCCGCAGGCGGGGTCCGATGTGATGGCGATCAAATCCATGGCGGTGGACAAGGGAGATCACTGGCTCTTGAACGGGACGAAGACCTGGATCTCGAACGCCACCGTCGGCGGGATCAACATCTACTACGCCTACACGGAGAAGGAGGGGGGCGGGAAGAGCTTGTCGGCCTTCATCCTGGAGCTGGACAAGTTCAACGGGATCACGGTGACGGATCTGGACAAGATGGGTTCGCGCTCCTCGCCGACCGGGGAGATCATCCTGGAGGATACCCGGGTTCCCAAGGAGAACATCCTGGGGAAGCCCGGGGACGGCACGAAGATCGTGTTCGGATCGCTGGCCCAGACCCGGCTGTCGGCGGCGGCGGGGGGAGTCGGCGTCGCGCAGGCCTGCCTGGATGCGGTGACGAAGTATGCGATGGAGCGGGAGCAGTTCGGGCAGCCGATCGGCCAGTTCCAGATGAATCAGGATCTGATCGCCCAGATGGTCTGTGAGATCGAAGCGGTGCGGCTGATGGTTTACAAGGCGGCCTGGCAGAAGGACCAGGGGAACCTGGGGAACAACGCGGAGGTGGCCCAGGCGAAATATCTGGCCGGGGAGCTGGCATACAAGTGCTCGCAATATGCCATGAGGATCCTGGGGGCCTACGGCTATTCGACCGAATACCCCGTGGCGCGGTATTATCGCGACGCCCCGACCTATGCGATGGTGGAGGGTTCGGCGAACATCTGCAAGTTCATCATCGCCCAGGATCAGCTAGGGATTCGCAAGGCGAACCGGTAGAGGATGTCGGCGGAAAGATGGTCCCACCGCTCACCGGTGGAATTCCCGGCCCGTTTTTCAGCTCAAAGCGATCACCTAGCCCGCGTTACGCTGAAAATGAAAAGATACGGAGGAATGAAAGGACGATCATGAGACCCTATTTTGAGAAGATGGATGATTTGGGCAAGCCGCTTCGCCCCGCCCAACTGGAGCGGATGCGGGAGAGTGCGACCCAGGCCGAGTCGGTCATGCAGGAGATTGATGCGGAAGTTGAGCGGATAAAGAACTTCGGCATTCCCGCGGAGAAGATCCGCGAGCGGGGCGAGATGACAGTCTGGGACCGCATCGATTACGTGGTCGATCCAGGGACATTCTGCCCCCTCCATACGATTTTTGATCCCGACAACGAGGAGTCGGGGAGCACCGGGGTCGTGGACGGCCTGGCGCGGATCGCCGGGAGATGGTGCGTGCTCATCGGTTTCAACAACAAGTGGATCGCCGGGGCGTGGATCGCCGGGCAGGCGGAGAACAACCTCCGGGTGACGGACCTGGCGAAGATCATGAATCTTCCCCTGGTGTGGCTCGTGAACTGCTCCGGCGTTAAGCTGCCCGAGCAGGAAAAGGTGTATGCCAACCGCCGCGGCCAGGGGACCTGCTTTTTCCGCCATGCGGAGCTGGAGCAGATGGGGATTCCGGTCCTGGCGGGGATATACGGGACAAACCCGGCCGGAGGAGGCTATCAGGGGATCAGCCCGACCATCCTGCTCGCCCACAAGAATGCCAATATCGCGGTGGGCGGCGGCGGCATCGTCAGCGGCATGAGCCCCAAGGGGTACTTCGATGAGGAGAGCGCCGAGGAGCTGATCGCCGCGACGCGACATTTCAAGGCCGTTCCTCCCGGGAGCGTGAAGGTCCATTACGACTCGACCGGGTTTTTTACGGCCGTTTTTGAAAAAGAGACCGAGGTCCTCGATGCCCTGAAGGGGTACATGGAGGAGATGCCTGCATACAACCCGCGGTTTTTCCGGGTCGCGTTCCCCGCGGAACCGAAATACCCTCCGGCGGAGATCGCCTCGCTCGTCCCGATGAATCCGAAGGCCGGGTACGATTTCGACAACGTCCTGGCGCGGCTGGTGGATAATTCCGAGCACCTGGAATTCCGTCCGGATTACGGGCCGGAGGTCTATACGGGCCTGGTCAAAGTCGACGGGTTCCTTCTGGGGGTGATCGGGAACCGTCATGGTCTCCTGCCGAACTATCCGGAGTACACCAATGAGTATATCGGGGTGGGCGGCAAGCTCTACCGGCAGGGGCTCATCAAGATGAACGAGTTCGTGACTCAGTGCGGTCGGGACCGCGTTCCGATCGTCTGGCTCCAGGATACATCGGGCATCGACGTCGGGGATACGGCGGAGAAGGCGGAGCTCCTGGGATTGGGACAGTCCCTGATCTATTCGATCGAGCAGACGACTCTCCCGATGATGCTGGTCGTTTTGAGGAAGGGGACGGCGGCGGCCCATTACGTGATGGGGGGACCCACGGCGAACAACAACAATGCCTTTACGCTGGGGACGCCGGCGACGGAGATCAACGTGATGCACGGGGAGACGGCGGCGGCGGCGAGTTATGCCCGGCGTCTGGTGAAGGAGAAGGACGCGGGCAAGCCGCTGGGGCCGGTGATTGCCAAGATGAACGAGATGGTCAAACATTACGAAGAGACGTCGAAGCCGATCTACTGCGCGAAGAAGGGTTTCGTCGACGAGGTGATCCGGTTCGGGGAGATCCGCAGATACATGGCGGCCTTCGCGGGCGGCGTCTACCAGAACCCCCGTTCGATCTGCCCTCATCATCACATGATGCTGCCGAGAATGATCCGGTCGCAGATCGTCAAAGGTCTGGACAGACCGGTCGTGGCCGTTTGACGGGAAGGCTGCTTTCTTCGCCTTCCCACTGCCGGCCTATTTGCGCCTGGGGAAATGAATCGGTCCGATTTAGACCTTGACATTTACGGCGCCATTCATTAATTAACGAAGCTCCACATACGGTCCCATCGTCTAGTGGTTAGGACGCTGGCCTCTCACGCCGGAAACCGGGGTTCAAGCCCCCGTGGGACTACCAAGTATATCAAGGGGTTAACCGATTGCGGTTTGCCCCTTATTTACTTGTGTGTCCCGGTGGGTGTCCCTTTGTTCAAGAAGCCTCAAGCCTACCGACAAATCATCGTCAATCTTCTTCAGATATATTTCTGTCGTTGACTGATTCTGGTGTCTCAATAACCTTTGCAGCTTCTTGATACTGACCCGGTGAATATCGTTCAGCACCGAGGGTCCGAACTTCCGGAATGCCTTGATCCCGAACGGCTTGACACCCGCACGCTTGCAGAGACCTTTCATAAACTTGTTACGCTGAACAAACTTCTGCCCGTCATCCGGATTCGCGAAGACATAGGAGGATCTTTTGTCGCGGTGCTCCCACTGCCATTTGAGCGCCTGGTATAACTCGGAATCTTCCGGAAGAGGGAAGTAGTCGGCCTGCATGTCGCTGTGCAATCGCTTTCTTGTCCACAGGCGATACCACTGCTTTTCAATCCCGTCTGAAAGAAGTGCGGCGTCGAACTTCTGTTTCGCAATATCTATCCCAAGAACCGATACTGACATATAAATACCCCCCCAAAAAATCACCTTTGATAAAAAAGCTTCGTTCTAATCAACCTTGCAAGTGCAAACTCATTCCCATCTGGGAAGGTTTATGATACCGTACGAGTTATGAACAAAGCAGTGGAAGGAGGATCTACTCTACAACTCATGCTCTCTGGCATCAGGTGAAACACAGATTCACTCCTCCCATTTTACCCCGGCGTCCCAGGGTAGTTTACAACATTCTTCGATCCATAAGAACACAAGGTGAAATGTGCATCGCAGGGTACGCCATTCACTATGCCTTAACCGATCCAATGTGAGAGGAAAGGGTAGGGGTATAAAGATTTCTCGCGAAATGCCTTTCGGTTTGTACCCCTGTGGAAACTCAGGTGACCGATTTTTTGAAAAAATTTGCTCGCCATAAGAGTGCCCACCTCCACCTATCTGGATTCCTGCCGATATTTGACCCCACCCCCCATGCCCGCTCCGCCCTCCTCCTCGCCGATACACGACGCGTGCGGGTGGTGGTGCTTATGTGCGCGTTGCCACGCACTCCAGCCCGTAGTATGTTGATTGCTATCGCCGCATGCTATTCATCCCGTATTCTAAAGATTGTTGACGCTTTTCCCGATATATAAAATAGATCTGAGAATTTTCTTTGTTTATAGTCGGTTTCCCATTTTTTTCGATTCTTAAGAGATGGAGAAGAGATGCCGGAGATGATTCGTTTGGTGACGGTTAAAGAAGTTGCGGAGCCCTCCGTCTGACTGAACCCACCGTGTGTCATTTGGCTTCGGAGGGTAAATTGCCAGGTATCAAGATAGGAAAATCTTGGCGGTTTGACATGGCGACATTGGAGAGGGTGATTACCGGGGAACGAACGGCCATATTTGGCACTACGACTGAAAAAGGATAAAGATCTTAATATAGTGGATCCAGGGCTAAAGACGGTGCAGGAGATACTGTAAGGAGTTGAGATATCATGACGAATAACGGGATGATCTTAATCGTTGATGATAACGAACCCATGCGAACTGTCATTAGGCATATACTGGAACATGCCGGATATCGGAACATCGTCGAGGCTGACGACGGATCCTCGGCGTTCACCATTGCAAAAGCTAAAAAGGTTGCCCTAATCATCTCGGACTGGAATATGCTGGGGATGACGGGGATAGAACTTCTCAAAAAAGTCAGAGAGGATGATGAGATCGGTTCAACACATTTTCTCATGCTGACCGTAGAAGCACTTGACGTGAGCAGAGATGTTGCGTTCGCCCATGGCGTCAGTGATTTCCTGACCAAGCCGTTCACTTCGAAAGGTCTCCTGGAAAAGATCGAAAAGCTTCTGGAATATGCACCGCACGACAATTGAACTTCAAGAAACAGGTGAATGATGAACGCCAAAATGATCAATGCCTTTGTTGATAGTACCGTTAACGTCATAAAAACGATGGCATTTATCGATTCCTCGGCCGGAGGACCTTACCTGAAGAAGAGTGATACTGCATGCGGTGATGTGTCAGGCATCATAGGATTTACTGGATCCGTGGTGGGGTCATTGGCGGTAAGTTTTTCTGAGAAGTGTATCCTGAAAATTGTGTCCAACATGCTCGGTGAAGAGTTCTCCACCATTACCAGAGATATTGAAGACGCTGTGGGTGAGTTAACGAACATGATTTCCGGTGATGCCAGAAAGAGACTCCAAAGCGAACAGATGACGATCTCCGCATCGCTCCCTTCCGTAGTAACGGGGAAAGATCACATCATTGAGCACATGCTCGGTACTTCGAGCATCGTGATTCCCTTCACTACAGTCGATGGTTCATTTGCGGTGGATGTCTGCATTAAGGACAATACAGGTTAACGGGAAAGGAGCGTTTCGGAGATTGACCAACCGCATAAGCATCTTCCATCAGCACCGATACCGTACGCCATATTTTGTGTTGGCAATTCAATTGCTTCTACCATGAAACATAAACTTCTTTTCAATTGGTTGCGCAAGTTCCTGCTCAGCGAAAACGATGTGATGGCGAGTTACCGCAACCGCATCGTGATCCCGACCGGCCTGACTGCACTGGTGCTGCTGACCATTTTTGCGGCCAACAACCTGATGCAGGGTCGCTACGAAGTCGGTCTGATTATCCTGTTCGCCCAGGCCGTGCTGCTGGCGGATGTGCTTGCGTTGCGACAGGGCAATCCACCGCCGGTATCATTTGGTGTGGTGGTGCTAATGCTGCTTGCAGGCGTGTTCGCTGCCGTGATGCGGCAAGGGATCATAGGCGCGCTCTGGGGCTACCCGCTGGTACTTATCTGCTACTTCGTCCTGTCGCGACGCCTGGCATTACTGTTTAGCCTGGGCATTCTCGTCACGCTGACCCTGTCTGTGGCGTACTGGGTCGATCGTGACCTGTCGGCCCGTGTCTTTGCGACACTGCTGCTGACGATCATGATGATCAACATCGTGCTCAACGTTATGGTTGAATTGCAGGAGGCGCTGATTCGGCAGGCTATCACCGACCCGCTGACTGGTGCATTCAATCGCCGCCGGATGCAACAAACACTTGAATATGTGGTTGAACAAGGGCGACGTCGTGCGCCAAACAACGCGATACTTATAATCGACATTGACCACTTTAAGGCAATCAACGATCGCTTGGGCCATGACATCGGTGACCGAGTGTTGTGCCAAATGGTGGAAGTCATCGATGGTCGAAAACGCAAGGTGGATCAGTTGTTCCGAATAGGCGGTGAGGAGTTTATGATCCTGTTGCTTGAGACCAATACGGCAGAAGCCGTCGCGTTGGCGGAAGATCTGCGCTTGCGTGTCGAGCAGGCCCCCCTGCTGCAGGATCAAAAGGTGACATTGAGCGTGGGCATTTGCGCGCAGTGTGCCGGTCAATCGGCCGAGGATTGGATCAAAGGCGCCGACACCGCACTGTACACAGCCAAACGTAATGGCCGCAACCGGATCGAGATTGTGGAATTATGATCCATGAACCCATTGATTGAGTAGGTAACGGAGTTCATCATTTTTGTTAAAAATGCTCCGCCATATAGGCGCACCCCCTCACCCTACTTGACATGCGTGGATATTTACACCCGCCCCCCTTGCTTCGTGCCCAAGGAATCATCCCCGGATCATCCCTGTAGCATCCGTAGCACCCAGTAAGGTGCGCAAGGGGCGTTGCCCCTTCCGATCCCCACCAGAGGGTTGCGCCCTCTGGACTCTGTTGCGCATGTGGCACACACTGTTGCCCGCGCCCGCACGATTAGGCACGACATCGAAGATGCCAAAGCAGATCAGACTTTTCTATCTTTTTGTGTAATTATCTTGCGTTGACTATCGCCTCCATACCAGACGGATCGAGATCATGAAAGACACGTCCTGATAAACATCCAGACGCATCGATAGATACCCCTGCTGCCCCGTCCATAGCAACAAAACATTACACCACGGCATCATCTCCCAAGGCGGGAGAAGATTGCGGTACACCGGTTGACTCCCCTCTCTGGTCCCGCACTTCTCCCGCCTTTTTCTATCATGTGCGTAAGGGCAGGGGAAGTTTATACCGATGCCAGGAAGTGGTGGCGCTGCGCGCGCTATCAAGGGATTGTTTCCATGGCGGACATCCATCCGTGGTGGAGTCATTTGCTACTTTAAAACCGTCAGTGCCAAAAAACAAAACATACCGCTTCACAATGAATGCGGTGTTGCGTCGGGTACGGTCGCGTAGAAACGATCGTGGTTGTTTCATAACAATCCAACTGAATTCAGGATAAGGAGAAATTAGATATGATCATGAAACAGAAGCGGAAAAAAATAAAAGAAGCCGAAAACGAGCGATATGTTATCGATGTTGAGGATTGGGAAGCATCTTATGCCTTTAATCAAAATGAGGTTTCCATGAAACTTTCTTCATCTGGAGGAAATGACGAATCTCTGACAATAACGCTGTTGGGGAAAATCAGATCGCCGACATTGCAAAACGTTTTAAAGACGAAGATCGAGATTACGGGATGTCCGATTCTGGATGATCGCCAGAAACAGGAGAGGACAGACGATTCACGGGAGCGTATTGGATTGATGGTTGTTCTCAAGGATAGTACCTTGTCAATGCATTGCTCAATCACATCTCGACTTGTGCAGTGTATCCTGATGGCTGCTATCGCAGAAAAAATAACGCATGCCTTAGTATGGGGGACCAAACTCAGTCAGGGAAAAGGAGAAATATTGGGCATCGACCTGGCAACCCGGCCTGAGGAGTTGTGAACCGTCCCCATTCCTCCACTACCCTGAAATCAACAGGCCGGCAGACCGGCCAAATAGTGAGCCTACTTAACCCGCTCCATCTCTGAAAAACCACTAACAAGGATAGCCTTCTGCTTCGGGTTCATTTCCGGAACCATTTGGTCAGTCTTCAAACCGGCTATACCCCGCACCATGATTCCCGGGGGCCGTCACTCGTAGTGGAGTGCGTCGATGGGGTTAAGCAGGGAAGCCTTATAGGCAGGATAGAAGCCAAAAAAAAGACCCACTACTCCCGAAAACCCGAAAGCCAGAAGCACCGACAGAGGGGAAACAATGGTAGCCCAACCGGCAAGAAGCGTCACGATCTTCGATCCCGAAATACCGAGAATGATGCCGACCACGCCGCCTATAAGGGACAGAGTCAAGGCCTCGATAATGAACTGCAGCCTGATGTCCCACGTTTTGGCCCCTACGGACATCCGGATACCGATTTCACGCGTCCTTTCCGTCACCGAGACGAGCATAATATTCATAATTCCGATGCCCCCCACCAACAGAGAGACGGATGCGATTGCCGCCAGTAGGAGACCCATGACCTGGGTTGACTGTTCTCTGGCCTGCATCATCTGGGTAAGGTTGCGCACAGTAAAATCTGTTTCTTGACGAAGGCCAATGTGATGGCGTTGACGGAGCAATTCAGTGATCTGACCCTCCGCTGCCAACAGATCATCGGCACTTTTTGCTTTCACCGAGATCGTTCGGACCATACCCACGAAAGGAACACCGAAGAGCTTCTTCTGGGCCGTGGTAAGGGGAACTACAATCGTGTCATCCTGGTCCTGGCCATGATCGTTTTGGCCCTTTTTCGCCAGAACACCAAGCACGGTAAATGGGATCTTCTTGATCCGGACAACCTGTCCCACTGGGTTCGCGTCGCCGAAGAGGCTGTCCACTACAGTCTGCCCCAGGAGACAAACCTTGTTGGCACTCCTCACGTCCTGATCCGTGAAGGCCCTTCCGGAGAAAAGAGACCAGTCCCGAACGGGCAAAATGCCAGGTGTAGTTCCGATAATCCCCGTCGACCAGTTCTGATTCCCATACACCACCTGGGCCGTGCCGTTATACATGGGGGCCACATCGGAAACAGCAGGGCATTCACCGGCAATGGCCTCCGCGTCGTCCTGTGTTAATGTCGATAGTGTTCCGCTCCCCATTCGTATGCCGCCGGAGGTGCTGCTTCCAGGCATGACGATTAGGAGGTTGCTGCCGATGCTTGCCATCTGCTGAGAGATCTTCTCACTTGCCCCGGTCCCGACGGCCAGCATCGTGATCACTGCGCCCACGCCGATTATGATCCCAAGCATGGTCAGAGCGGAGCGCATTTTATTGACTCTAAGAGCGCGAAACGATATTTTGAAAGTCGATGGTATGCTGATCATTTATATTTCCGTCCTATCATCCACATTTTTTCAAAAGGAATGACTTTTTTTCAGGATTTTGAATCCCTCAAACCACAGAATGCTAATAATTCCGGCAGTCAAACAGATCACAAGATCAATGGGGTGTAAAGTGCTGAAATGGAAAAGGTCTTTCACATAGGGGATATAAAGAACTATCGTCAGAAATATCATGGCTCCTCCCAGGACCCACGTGAGCGCAGCATTTGGCATACGAAACATCGAAAGTACGGTACGCGACCAGGACCGGTTCGTCAGGATCAAACCCAGGTTTGCGACCACGAGGGTCGTAAAACTAAGCGCTCTCATCTCTGCTTCTCCCAGTCCCCGGAACATGGCGATAAGATAAACAGCCAGGACCATGAAAAGGACACTCGCCCCCTGGAGGAGACTGTAGGTAATGGTCTGTCTGCTGAAAAGGGGTTCCTCCAACGAACGCGGGAGGCGTCTCATCACATCGGCCTCCTCTTTTTCTGCTTCAAAGACGATAGAACAGGCGGGGTCGATGATCAGCTCCAGAAAAACAATATGAACCGGCAAGAGAACGAGCGGCCAATTGAAAAGCACCGGCAGCAGGGACATCCCGGCGATGGGGACATGGATCGCGAAAATATAGGCCATCGCCTTTTTCAAATTGTCATATATCCGCCTCCCCATCTTCACCGCCTCCACAATCGAGGAAAAATCATCGTCAAGGAGGACGAGCGCAGAAGCCTCGCGAGCGACATCCGTGCCCCGGCCCCCCATGGCTATGCCGATATGGGCCGACTTTAAGGCGGCGGCATCGTTGACGCCATCCCCTGTCATGGCAACGACTTCGCCGTTGGCTTTGTAGGCATTTACCAGGAGGAGTTTCTGCTCGGGGACTACGCGGGCAAAGACGGAAACGCTCTTGATCCGCTCTTGTAGCTCTGATGGGCTCATTTTTTCGAGGTCAGCCCCAGTGACCACCTGATCGGGATCCTTCAGCCCGATTTGACGAGCGATATTCTGCGCGGTGACGGGGTAATCGCCAGTGATCATAACAATCTTTATGCCGGCGGCATAACATTCCTTGACAGCCTCAGCGACACCCGGCCTAACGGGATCTGCCAGCCCAACCAGCCCCAGGAACTCAAAAGTAAAATCGTGCTGCTCAGCAGGAAGTTCAATTTGCGGGGAATTGGCCTTGGCAATCCCGATTACCCTTAATCCCTCCTTTGCCATGGCGTTAACCTGGCTTGAAAGCTCCCTCAGTCGTTCCCGATCCAGATGACATATATCAAAAATAGTCTCCGGAGCCCCTTTTGTGGCAACGATATAGTTCCCGCTTTCCGGAGATTTCCAGGCGCGAGACATTGCCAGCATTTTTCTCGTTAGAGGATATTCCCGCACGAGGGTCCAAGTGTCACGAATATGTTCGGTGCCTGAAAGAGCATTGGTTCCGAGTTCCTTTAATGCTCTTTCCATGGGGTCAAAAGGGGCCGTCTGGCTTGCCAATATGCCGAACTCAACAATTTCGTGAAAGCGTTCCGGGAGAGCATCCTCGCGTTTATCGATATCAAGAGACTCTCCATTGACCGTAATCCTTTTAACGGTCATGCGGTTTATAGTTAAAGTCCCTGTTTTATCGACACCCAAAACAGTTGCTGAGCCAAGTGTTTCCACAGCGGGAACGCGACGGGTAAGGACTCTCTTCTGGGAAATGCGCCAAGCTCCCAAGGCAAGGAAAATGGTAAGAACAACAGGAAATTCCTCAGGGAGCATAGCCATCGCCAGGGTAATGCCGGCCAGAAAACCGTTTAGCCAGTCATTTCTCGTAATCCCATAGACGATTACCACCACCGCAAACAATGACACCCCCAGGATTGCGAGGGTACGCACGAGTCTTCTGGTTTCTACCTGTATGCGGGTTTGTTCCTGCTCAATGGTTTTAAGGGCTTTTCCAATCTTGCCGATTTCGGTGTTCATTCCTGTCGCCTGGACTTCAGCGATCCCGACCCCCTGTACCACGAGGGTCCCTGAATAGACCGAAGACAGATCGTCTCCCCCCGGCGGCAGCATTGCCTTTGGCCCATCGTCAGAAACTTTCCGAACCGGCACGGATTCACCGGTGAGGAGGGACTCATCTACCGACAGGTTCAGGCAGGAAGTCAGGACCCCGTCTGCCGGAATCCGATCACCCTCTGAAAGAACGATGCTATCGCCTCTCACAACGTCTCGGCCGGGTATCCGCTTCTTTACCCCATCCCTTATGACCAAAGCCCGGGGGCTTGAGAGATCCTTCAATGCCTCCAAGGCCCGTTCCGTCTTCCGTTCCTGATAAAGAGTGATGCCCATGACAATGAAAACAAACCCAAGGAGCATCAGGGCCTCTTGTAGATCACCCAGAATCATATAGATGGCTCCCCCCGCCACCAGAAGAAGGAACATCGGCTCGGAAACCACTTCTTTGGCAATAGCAAAGATACTTCGTTTTTTTGAAGAAGGAAGCTCATTATACCCGTCCGCTTTGAGCCTCAGGGCCGCCTCGGTTTCTGAAATGCCTAGTATCTTGCCAAGGTCATCACCCATGAAACTTCCCTTTGCTTCAGTTTCCCGGATCAATATCTAACCTCCAAAGTACTCCTGTTTTACAGGTTGCCTTATTGGAAATGGCGGATTATTTTTTGTTTGAGCGACGGTCGACCGGATTATTATTTTGTAAACAGGCCGAATAAACCATCGAGAATCGATTTATCAGTCTTTGATAACAGCTCAAACTCTTTCGCATCGAGCCATATTCCCCCACATTCGGAACACTTTTCCGTGTGAACCCCATTATAATAAATTTCAATGAGTTCCATTCCACACATTGGGCATCTCATGAAATGGAGTTCTTTGAGTTTTTTCTTCTCCTCTTCTCCCAGTTTCTTATGCCTCTCTTTCTCCAATTTCCTCTTTTTCTCGAATTCCATCCTGATGAAATATTCGTCCTCTTTGTCACTCGGTTTTCCGGTCATCTTTTGTTTCCTCCTCTCTTGGTCCCCTTTTTTAGTTATTCCCAGTCAAATACTTTTACACGTTAAGCTCTTTGTAGAGCACGAGCAAATATCTCTTCACCAAGCTGATATCCGTAATGACCGGAAAGCGGTTATGTTTTGATCCTCCAAATAAATCGACACGCATACGCTATCCTTTCCATAGGGTACTCAGTCAAACAGGTCATGAAGAAATCCGCGCTTTTTTTTCGATCCCCGCCGTAATGATCATCCTGATGTTTATCATAGTGGCCTTCATCTCGCCGGACAGGCTGGCGCCATAAGCTTGAGGAATTGTCTTCGGCAGCAGATCTGCGCCGGACCGTTCGATTATCTTGTCAAGCTTTCCTTTTTCGAGCCAAACACCCCTGCACTGTGGGCAGTAATCGATTTGTGTTCCCTGTCTTTCAGTCATCAACAGTTGTATTGCATACCGGACAGTTCATGATAGCCTCCTTAGTCCATATAAAATAATGGAATTACATTATTATCAAGATACTTGCGTGTCGCTTCAATTGGTTTTGTTTTGATCTGTTCGATACTATGGATTCAGGCGATGGAAGGGGGTGCTTTATTTAAGAAGGAGTTGGGCAGAAATGAGTCGATGAAGGGTGTTTGATGATAAAATTTAATCCGGGAATAGGTGAAGTAAATCTCATCTGAGCAATGGTTTACAGTTGCTGTTGATAAGGGAGGATCTGCCTTGACCTTGTTGAGGGTTCCCGAAGAATATGTCTTTGCCTTGCAGATGGTGCAGCTCTTGAGCTGAAAGGAAACGTTATGGTGGTGCATGGCAAGGGCGACCACACCCAGGAAAAAGCATGATGTCAGGAGCAGGCCTATGCATCTCCGGATACGCTTACTGCTACGATTGTTGGGCTCTTTGGATGTTTTCATAATTACTAAGTTTTTTACGGCATTAATGCGATAAAGTCAAGCATAATAAAGGTGCCATGGCAACAGGTCCTGTTTGTTGACGATTCTTGAAACGATGTGTTGAAGTGGCTGTCTTGTTGTGGAATTCGCAGAGTCTTTTCCGGATCAAAATGTTTGTTGTCGCGGGTGGTGTAAAAAGAAGAACATTGTGTCAATTGCATTTTAGGGAGTGGTAATGAGGGAAAGTGTTTATAGGGTTGGCAAATCTTCCGGTTGAGCATTCTGATGTTGGGCTGTTTTACCTGTTACCAGAGATTCTTGTGGGATCACGACGAGTATCCAACTGCCATAAAACAGGATGTTGTTAGCACGGTGAGCGTCTCCCGCCTCAATGTTCAGGTGAGCTGCAGCGCGGCCTTCACGTCATTCAGGAAGGACTGTTCGGCGTTGCTCACCAGTACTCCGCCGAAGCCGAGAAAACCGCCTTCTTTGGACGCCTTTGCCGCCTTCGTTGCCACACTTATGATCATCTGTTTGTAAGCTTTCGCCTCTTCGGGTGAAGCCTTCTGGCTCACCAGGTTCGCTACATCCCTTATGTGACCAAGCACTGCCGACTTGAGATTTGCCATCTGTTGTTCACGGTTGCCCTCGCCGGCCAATGTCTTCGGGTCAGGCAACTTGAGAATGCTTTTGTCCGCAAGTATCTCGTCCAGGAGCTCGATTTCTGATCCTTGCTGGAGCGCCTCGATCTTTTCAGTCATTCCGTCCAACGCTTCCTTGATAGTGCCAAAGATGCCGCTCGGATCGACGGTGGAGACGCCATCGACTACGAGCGAAGGTACGATCCTCAGAAGGTTCCACTGTTCTGTCGTGAATGCAGCTTGCGTAGTCATTCTAATGGTCTCCTTTCCTTGGTTTTCACAGCTTTTACGGGTTTCAGTTCTTTCTTTGCCCTTGTGGGTACCAGTTTCTCAGCAGCTCCGGAGATCATTGCCTGGAGCTTATGGAGGCTGTTTTTACGTGCATAGCGTTGCCATTGCAATTTATCGGATCTAGTGGATTGAGGATAGGCAAAATAAGAGAGGATGTCAACGGAATAAGAGGCAGGTATCGGAAGTAGGGAGCGTCGAGATCACATGACTCTACTAGTCCTCAAAAAAACCTAGGCACACGAAACAGCGATTGCGTTTGAACTCTTCAACCCGCCCCAGATGCCCGAATTATTTATTGGGAACATATAAGGACTGTTTTGAAGCTGTTAAGGTCGTAACCGGGTTTCTTTTTGACAAAGACGGGGATAAAGGTTACATAAAAAAATATAAGGGCAATGGCTCGGCGTTCTTGAAAAAATAACGGTGCTTTGTTGACAGAAGGCCAACATGAAGAAAAAATCCTTGTTGTTCGGATGTCTGATCCTGGCGATTATTGTTTTAATACCCTTATCGGTTTTTGCCCAGGATGAAGAAATTCTTTCTGATCTCAATGAGCAAATCGTTCAGGTTCCCATGGTCTTGGACAGCTTTTTCGGGAAGAAAGAGGTTCAACTAACGACGACAATCTTTCATCCTCCAGGAGACGGCCCCTTTCCACTTATCGTCTTAAGCCATGGGACCCGAAGTAACCCCCTTATCCGTCAACAAATCGGCCGTTTCCGGATTATTCCCCAAATCCGTGAATTCCTTAACCGCGGCTTTGCCGTTATTGTCCCCATCAGGCGGGGTCACGGAAAAACCGGGGGTACCTGGGCTGAAGATTTCGGATCATGCCACGCACCATTTTACTATGAACCAGGTATGGAAGCAGCCAAGGATATCCAGGCAACCCTAACCTTTGCAGCCAAACTTCCATTCGTACGCCCCGACCAAATTCTTCTGGTTGGTCAATCAGCCGGAGGCTTTGGTTCTTTGGCAATCGCCAGTCTGAATCCTCCCGGTGTTATCGGCGTTGTCAATTTCGCCGGAGGACAGGGCGGAACAACCAACTCCCCTCTGGGAAGCCCCTGTACCCCTGAGCGACTGGTCGAAACAATAAGAAAATTTGCCAAAACGATAAGAATCCCCGTTCTCTGGCACTATGCTGAAAATGATCTTTTTTTTGGGCCGCAGGTCGTCAGGGCCATGTTTGCGGCCTTTCAGGAAGCCGGAGCTAAGGGCAAGCTGGTGATACAGCCGCCTTTCGGTAAGGATGGTCACTTCCTCTTTGGTTCTAAAAGCGGTATTCCAATCTGGACACCGGAATTTGACCGTTTTATGATGGAACTTGGGGTGGGTGTGCCGATAAAAAAGTAATCTGGTCTGCTCATTTAGAGCTAAGCATATCCCCGGAAGGCTTCAATAAAGGAGTCGGTTAAGTTTTTCAAGATCGCCAAATCGACAGAGTCGCTGGCTCCGTATCAAAGTTGTAAGTATGATAAATACAATATTCTGAGGATATGCATTTGATCAAATGATTTGCAACGCCAAAGCTTACCGTTGCAACCCAGCCATATCCGATGCAGTGAATAACTTGGTACACCCATCGAGAGCAGAATCTTCGACGCTGGCGATCTGCGCAAGACGATGCGCCGCGTCCTCGAGCGGTTTCAGTGATACGTCTGCCCCAGAATAGCGTTCATAGTAACCAAAAGGATTGTCAAGATCCCTGATTAATATAAGGAGAAAAATCATCAGATACGAGATGACACTGACGAAGAACAACGACTCGTAAAACGGCTCAATTTTGGCCAATATGAGCCCTATGCAAAGAAGAATAGTGATGATATCGGAAAGCAAATAACCGGCAGAAACGAAGGAGGTTTCTCGAATGGTGTGAATGCGTATGATAGTGCGCCGGAGATTACTCTGCTCTTGCTTTAATCGAGCCACGAGAGTCGCTTGAGTCCATTGTTCCATCGCTGCGAACTCAGGGGTTAGAGCGTTCAAATGCTCCAGCAGTTCTGGCGTGCGGTGTTTTTTATGGAACCAACTTAGAATGTCCTGACTCAATATCGATAGACGAATTAGACACGGACCTACATTGGCTTCACGTTTTGCCATTCTGATACCGCATACTTCTTGAGCCAGATTCTCGATACATGCGCTCAACTCACCCGGGAGCCGCTCGCTTTCCTTGTAATCCGACAGTACACCGCTTAGAAGAAACCCCATCAGAAAGACATTGGCAGCAACGATCCCAGAGAACAATGGGTTAATCGATAGCACTTCCCATTCTAGGTAATGCACGAAGAGTTTCGCACATACAACAAATAGAACAATAGCGCTTGCTCGCAGTAGAAGACGGTATTGATTATTGATCATCATTGTCTTCCACTGCCTAGTTGCGCTGAATAACAATGTACAGTCTGTATCATACGACTAAAATCCAGTAACTACAGATAAGTAAGACCGTCTATTGCTCAGGGTAACGACACATATAAATCACAATACTTTTCGTTTGTCAAAATCAATGGATTAAGTATCATCGCAATGAGAAAGACAGGATTGTCAGCTCTATCTTTTTTCTTTTCTCGATCATTTATTTACAATTGAGAGGGTGTGCTCCCATGAAAATTACCAGACGCTCTCATTCAGGAAGAAGCCAATGCGCCACCCGATTCCGTGTTTGTGGCCAAATCTGATTCATGGCACATCACTCTATACGCCGCCATCCTCGCGACCACGTTTGGGGTTTCAGGGCACGAGCTTTCGTGCCTGGATTTGCATACCAACTCCCATCCGCGTCGGGTGTACCGAGCCGATTATTGGATCGATGAATTAATGGTGGAAGCGCATGGAAATTGATCCCACAACCAGCACAATGTCAGTCCTGGAAGTGTGTGTCCTTTACCTCTGAAATCGGGGTAAAACGGTTGCACACCATTACACTGGAGGACACACGGATTTTAATGAAAGCGAATACTTGTAATAAAACAGGTGGCTTAGATATCTTTGTCATTCGCCTCTCACGCCGGAAACCGGGGTTCAAGCCCCCGTGGGACTACCATAAATGAATACAAAGGGTTGTGGATATTATTCGCGACCCTTTGTTCGTTTTAATCTATCATTCCCCACTATATTCCCCACTGTGACGGATCACTTCGAGAAAATAGGAACTTGCTCCGTGATCTCCGTGCGAGGTGCTTAGGGCCGAAAGAAGAGTAAGGGATTAGGGAGGATTAATATGGTAGAGAGAAAGAAAGGCAAAGAGGTGCCGGTCGTCGACGATCTCTATTGCACTGTGGAAGGATGGCAACGGACATTCCGGTTCGGTGTAAACCGTGTTCCCCCTATGAAGGGGTTTAGTGACAAAGAAGGCGGCATCGACGAGTGGGATCATCTCGAGGTCTTCGGCACCGTCCGCCACCATTGGACAAATCGGAAGACACGGCCTCGCAAGGGGCAGAAGGTTGTTCTTTGGATCTTCCCTACCCATGTACCGCGGAAGGATTGGCGGTCGGATCCAGACGCCGTCGGCGGTGTTTGGACACAGGATGGGAAGCTATTCGGGACGATGCACCTTGCTTCGGACACATTCTACTCACTATTCCCTTGTCTCGTGGCCGGAATTTTCAAGGAACTCGAAATTACTATCCGGAATATGAAATACAGGAGAGGTGACCTAGATCGCATCGAGTTCTCCCCGAATGAAACCTCGATCGAAGATCTACAGTGAGTAATGGAGGGACCTACTCGGGGGTCATGATTTTGGACTGACACTTAAGATGGACCCGCAAGGATCGAACCGCTTTATCACATTGTGTGCATAAATAGCGGTAGTGGCATGGATACGTCTTGTGCTGTTTCAGAATGGCAGCCTTAATCTGGTTTGCCTCTTTGCCTGAGATGTGCCCACAGATCTTGACCCGTAAGTAATTGAGGTCTTGTAAAGGTGCGGCAATTTCCTGTATTTGATCTTCATCTATCGAGAGACCGTAGAGGATTTCTTCTATCAGTTTGATCGATTTCCATTTTGGATCGATTACACGGTTGAGATTCTGGGCCAAAGCCCGAAGTTCTTTTGTTGCAAAGCCTTCGACAAGGAGTTTATGCAGACTATGGATTTCCTTCGACCATTCATCAGCAGACGTGGTAATCGGGTAATGCACTCTCTCAAGACTTTCGTCTCGCGATCGGCGATATTATTGTCGAATGCTTTGCCGGCATCTCTAAATATTTCCGGCAATACGCGTTCTACGCTTTCGGCATAACCCAGCACTTGGTCGGAAAGGTTTCTTGGCAATCCTCCAATCATGCCTTGCAAGGCAGACATACTCATACTACATCCCCCTTTGAACGAAATACTTACAGCCGACATCAACGACTTTAGGCGTGATATCTTTATCCTTTTCCCGCTTATGCTTTGAGAACCAGGTGCACTTGCCGAGAAATGTATCACCGGCTATTTGCTGATAGCTGCAATCCCAACAGCTTTTTTCGCTTCTACCGGCAGCGATTTTCTTATCCTCATTCATGTCAGGCACTCCTCCTAAAGCTCGTACCCCTATTCCTTCTCAAATTCCTGGCTTGTGAATTTCAGCGTCCGGCTGTTTTCGGTGACGGTGCGAACAACGTGATCCGGTGCACCGGAGGGGATATCCGCCTCCACCTCCAGTGTCACCGTCACCTTCGCGCCGACCAGACCGGAGAGATGGGCAATCACCTCATCGGCGATGCGGCTGGCGTCACGCCCAACGCGGGTGGAGTCCAGGGTGACCGTCCCGTGAAACCGTTTCAGTTTCGGCGCCGCCGGTGGTGTGGCCGGCGTTCCCGTTGGACCCGCGCCAGGTTCCGTTGTCGTCGGTCCTTCTCCTCCAGTGGTCGGTCCGGCAGGCGTCCCACCCACAGGCTGCCTGCTTTTCTCTTCGTCCATCTGCTTGCAGGCAATATCCGGTTTCACAAGTAGGCCCTGCGTTTCGTCATCGGCAAGCGGCACGGCTTCACCGCAGTGCAAGCCGCGGTAACGACCGGCGCTTTCATCGAAACTGTCGGCAAAGGCAAAGGCATCCTGCATCCACAGCATCAAGGGCAGTCCATTGCGGATCGCACCGATCAGGACCGATGAATCCTTGAGCCGCGGCAGGTAGATAAAACTGGCAAAGTCTTCG
Organism: uncultured delta proteobacterium; assembly: GCA_963817385.1. Taxonomy (GTDB): domain Bacteria; phylum Desulfobacterota; class Syntrophia; order Syntrophales; family UBA5619; genus JAKAFS01. The sequence continues at coordinate 276,594 of CAWFOM010000001.1, read as the reverse complement.
ACAAGCTGCTTGATGGCCACATGGTTGCCGCGCCAGAGCGGGACCTTGTCCAGTTCCATCCGCAGCCGCGTGGCCGCAAAGCTGGTGATGAGCAGTTCGTCGTTCTTGAGCTTTTTGCTTGCCCGGACGGCCAGCGCATCCTGCCCCGAAAGACGCATGGCCTGCCATTCGATTGCCGCCTGCGGCGTCGTCTGCACAGGCACCAGCAACCACTGATACGTCTCCGGCAGGCGGGCGGTGATTGCACCGTCGGCGGCGGTCTTCTGGGTTTCGGCCTGCTTCACCTGCTGCGGATCGAGATTCAGCCCCTTCTCCCCCTTCTCGGCGAGGATGGATTCCCAGGCAAGATACTTCCGTGCCGCCTCGTCGAGATCTTGAAGCCTGATCTTATCGGCTGCAAGAAAGACGAGAGCATTGCGATAATGGCGGGGGGTGCTGCCCCTCGACTCAAGAATCGCTTTGGCGGCGACCTCGGCGGCGCTTCCCGGCTCCTTGCCGTAGGGATGATTGATCCCGAGCACCACCAGCCGTGCGTCAAGATCATCGGGTACATCCTGCCCCGACTGCGGCAAGGGATGAATGCGGCTGAAGTCGCCCTTGCGCTCCAGGTCCTTGCGCAGGCGTCCATCAAGCTCGTGCATTACTTTATCCGGATCGCGCTTGAGCTGCTCGGCCCGGTCCTCCGCCAGCTTGGTGACGGTGGGCTGGGTCGAGTACCAATAGCGCGGGCCATCCTGGTAGAGGTAGGTGGCCGCAGCGGCCAGCCGCCGCAAGGCATCTACGAAAACGGATGGAGACTCGCCCGGCATGACGCAGCCAAGCTTCACCCGCCGATCCTCAATTCCCCGATGGGCGGCTTTCATGAGGGGCGCCGAACCCATATAGATGGTGCGGGCCACGCGCCGGCACGCGGCAAACTTGCCGAGGTTGGGCACTTCGCCGTCGATCCTGAGCGGCAGCGAGTTTGGTCCGTCCACGTCCTTTTCAATGACCGGCACCCAGTTGTCCGAGAGGTAGCGCGTCAGCTCGAACTGTACGCGCGTGTCGTCAATCGCAATATTGGCCGGCATGATGAGCGGGTTTTTGTCGCCCTTCTCCCAAAGGCTGTGGATCACCGCCGCCATCAGCCGCAGCACGCCCCGCGTGCGTTGGAACTTCACCAGCGTGGACCAGTCGGTGTAGAGCCGGTCGAAGATCTCCGGGTGGATGGGGTAGGCCGCCTTGATGCGTTTTTCATAGTCGGCATCGCGGCAATCGGGCGGAAATTCCGCCTGCTGCGTTCGGTAAAAATCCGCGAAGGCCCGCGCCACGACGTCACGATCCTTGAACTGCGCCGGATCGGCCAGGGGTTCAAAGAGCCGTCGCCGCACGATCTCAAATCCTTCCTCCGCGCTGGCCGGCCGCCATGACGATTCCACCCGTCCGACGACATTTCGCAGCCTGTCGAGCGCCTCGCGCCCGCGCTGGCCGCCCACCTCCACATCTTCCGTCTGCGCATGGGGCGAGCCCGTCGTATCCGAAGCCGGAAGACTGATCACCAGAAGACAGTTCTTGGCCAGTTTCGCCGACTCCGTCAGCACCTGGGCAAAGGTGAATTGCGTCTCGAAACTGCCCGCGGGCAGATCGCTCTGATCATGGAGCTGGCGCGCATAGGCCACCCATTCGTCGATCAGGATCAGGCACGGTCCATACTCCACAAACAGCTCGCGCAGGACATCGCCGGGGCTGGTTGCCTTTTCGTCATCCGCGGCGAGGCGATTGAAAGCCCGTTTCGCCTCACTTGCCCCTCCGGCAGCATGTCCTAACTGCCAGGCCAACTCTCCCCATAGGGTGCGCACCACGGTGCCGTCGGGCTTTGTGGCAGGATTGCCGGGAGAGATTCTGTTGCCCACGAGGACTGCGCGGCGGACGGTCGGCAGCGTCGTCGCTCCCGCCTCCTGCATGACCGCGTCTATGCCAGGAAGCTCCGTTGGCGCGATGCCGGAGAACAGATGATAGAGCGCCAGCATGGAGTGCGTCTTGCCGCCGCCGAAGTTGGTCTGGAGCTGCACCACCGGGTCTCCGCCTTGCCCGGCCATGCGCCGCACCGCACCGACGAGCATTCTTTTCAGACTTTCGGTCAGATAGGTACGGCGGAAAAATTCCACCGGATCCCGGTATTCGTCTGTGCCTTCGCCCAGACGCACCTGCCAGAGGTCGGCCGCAAACTCCGCCTGCTGGTAGCGACCGCTGGCCACATCCTTGTGCGGCGTTACCACCTCGCGCCAGGGTTTGAGATTGCCTGACGCCGCACTTTCGATTGCCGAGCCGGCGCTTTTGCGCTTCTCGCTGCGCACCTGCTCGTCGAAACGCAGACGCAGGAGCTCCGTCTTCATCTTCTCAATATCATCGGCCTGGGGCGCTGAGATGGCGGTCAAGAGTCTCCCGGCAGAATCAAGGGCGCGATAGGTGTCATCGCCGGAGAAGGACTCCTGGTGCGCCCATTTGTTGCGGTAATCGCGCAGTTCGCTCACCAGACTCCGATCGGTGTGTCCGAGGGTCTGGCGGAAGACATCGTTCCAGGATTCCCACATCAATTTCAGCAAGCACGGCGACGTCCCATTCCACGATCGGCTTCTTCGCGTTCAGGCGATCATCGCCGATGAACCGGTCTATCTTGGCGGAAGCGCCATCCTTGTAGATGCTCTTGAACTCGCGTTCCACAAAAGGGCTAAGGCCGATCTTCAGGAGATCGAGTGCCTTGCCGACACGTTCATGGTTGGTGATGGCCATGCTTTATTCCCTTTCTTATTCGTCAAACAATCCGGGCGCCACTTGCCGGGGTTTACCCTCCTCGCGGGCGAGACGCGTGATTTCGGGCCAGCTCTGTACCAAGCCATTGTAGGAGAGCGCCTCGGCAGCGCGTTTCTTCCGCTCGCAGAGCGTGTAGAGGCGATAGGCCAGCTCGCGGGCAATTTCGGCCTTCGTGCCCAACTTAGCCACGAGCGCCGCAGCCGCCCCTTCGCCGCCGGATTCAAGCGCGCGGATGAGCTGATGCACCCTTCCCATGCTGTCAGGCGTTTGTCTGTCCCCGGATCCCAGTCGGCAGGCAATTCGTCAGGACGGAGTAGCCGCACCTTGCCGTGGCTGGAGGTCAGGATGCCTGTCTCGACCATGCCGGCGACGCTGGTGTTCTTCGCCTTGGAAAGCATCTCGGCCACACCATACTCTCCTTCAGCGAACCCTGACTGCTCAAACCACGCCACCGCCCAGCGGCTGTCAGCGTCGAAGTCGCCCTCCTGCTCAGCGAGCGCCTCGTCAAGGGTCTGGTTGATGAGAGTCAGCGCCTCGCGCACGGAGAGCGGCTTACCCTCGGCGTCGAGCACCCGGGCGTAACGGGTGTAGATCGCCATGCCGGGACCAATGGCCGCCTGGGCCAGATCCACCGGGGCGATGTTGCCGCGCTGGAGATGTGCAAGTGCTATGGGCAGCTCAGCCTTGAGTGCGGTAACAAACTCGCGACGTGTGGCGGTGGGCGCATCGACCGCACGCTGGCGGCAGACAAGGATGATGCTTGAGGCAAGGGCGTTGCGACATTCTTCTTGAGATTACCTGTCAATTCGGTGCGCATCGGCCAAGTGCCACTGATGGCGAAACCGGACTCGATGACGGCTGCCAGGAAGGTATCCCAGCCGGTGTTGGTCGTACCGTCACAGCCATCGCTTTCGGCTTGTTTGAAGGCGTAGTAGATCGTGACTGGAAAGGCCGGGTGGGCCTGTTCGGCGAGACGATGCATGGCCTGCGTCATGCCGTCGAGGAAGAACGCCTCCGCTTTTTCCTTGCTGCCATGGCGGTAGGGCGTAGCCACCAGTTCTTCGGCTTTGGGCACGGCGAGCGTGGTGAAAAGATCGGGAAAGACGAGTTTTAGCGAGCGACGCAGCCAGACATAAAAGAAGTCCGAGAGGTCGGCGTAACCAATGTTGTCGTAATAAGGCGGGTCAGTAGAGACCACCTTGTCGGTCGAGATACCCTGTTGCTGAGCGTCCTGCTGCAATACGAACCCTGGCAGTTTGGCCGGCGCGGCGTCAATACACTTCGCGGGGAAATCGAGTTGACCGAGCCAGTTTCCGCTGGAGCTACTGAAAAGATTAGACTCACAAAAATCCCAAGTCATCGGTAGCGCCTGTCGGCCGAAGGCTTGTTGAATCTTTTGGCTTGTGTTGTCCCAAAACGAAATCGTGCAAGCGCGATTCGCCTGCCTACTGACTGTGATCCCTGCGTACACGCCTACCGCATCGGCATATGCCGTGGCGCCAGTGCCGACTCTATCCAGGGCTTTGCCATCGTCGGGCAGGCCGGCTTTGATGGCGTCGCGCTTCACCCGCTCACGCGCTTCCTGCACCAGATCGGAGAAGGTCGTAAGCGCCACGAGCTGACGAGAAGTGAAGAGATCACTCCATGATGTAAGTCCGTACGGGGTGCAATTTCCACCAGTCATTCTGGTTGCAATTTCACCCTCTGGCTGCCACGTCGGTTTTGCCTTTTGCGCCACAGCCTCATGATCTGGCGTTGGCGTGAGATAGACCCGCCCGCGCTCACCCGCGGCAACGATGGCTATCAGTCTCGCGCCCATACGTCCGGCCTTACCCTCGGACTTGATGTAGTCCCCAGATACGGGCGTACCGGACATCAGGCAAGCAAAGTTTGCCCGCGCCAGCTTGGTACCGGTCTTCGCAGCCGCCGCATCCTTCGGCTTCCCCACCTTTACCGTAAACCGGTAACCGCCGTCCTCAACCACCGGCTCGACATAGGCCTCTTTGCCTACCTTGGTGGAAAGCATGAAGGTGGAGGCAAGCGGTACATCGACACTGGCGAAGGCAGGGTTCGGACTCTTCACTGTGCGTGCCCAGAGCCAAGCGATGACGGTAAGCTTCTGTCCCACATATTTCTTCAGGTCCGGCCGCTCCTTTGCCATCTCTGCCGTCACCTCGGCTTTGGGATAAAGATAGCCGATACGCTTTTCCGCCTCGTCGCGAATCCACTTTCCATAGTACCGAACGTCCTCTGCCAGTCCACGTGCCCCAGACCAGGCTTGGGAGTCCATGCTTGTTTGTTTTATCGCTTCAGGATTCACCGGCGGCCGGCCGGCGAACTTGGGCGGGATCTCGATCATCGCCTTGTTGATCAACACCGCCACGGGGTTCAGGTCGCTGGCATACGCCTCAAGACCCAGTCGCTGTGCCTCCAGCGGAAGCGACCCGCCGCCAGCAAAGGGATCATGAAAAGCAGGCAGTTTGTAGCGATCAAACAGTTCCTTTGCCTGTGGATGATCGGCATTCTCCGCGCACGCCCGCCGCCAGCTCTGCCAGATCTCGTCCCGCGCCTGCTGCAAGACCGTCTCGTTGGTCGTGTTCTCCCACAGGACCAGATCTTCGATGATGCGGAACAGTCGTTCCCGTTCGATATCGGCAATGCATTCCTGAAGCGTGGGCTCAGGGCCCGGATCAGGAGCTGACTGATCGCCATGGCGGCAAGCATCCTCATATCGGGTCTTGCGCATTTCCCAGACGCTTTTCCGTTTACCAAGTTCTCGGATTGCTGCCCGTTTCTTGTTGGAATCGCTCAGCAGTGTTTCCGTATATTCGGACGGATCGTCCACCATCTGCGAAAAGATGACTGCCCGCGCCGCCGCCAGGGGCCGCCTCGCCCACCAGAGATGCAGTGTACTCGGATGCCCGTGGCGGATGGACTTTTCCCGCGCCGATGCCTTGTTAATCGCGTCCAGTGGTAATGCGACTTCAATGAGTTTTTTCTTGTAGATCATGTCAACTCCAAGGCGTTTCGGATGATTATTCCGGCGCACCGGATGAATGCCGGATGATTCCGAAGGACTTTAGCAGGCGACGAAATCGGAAGATTACGGCAAAACATCGGAAGATTATCAGAAGATTTGCGCGCCGAGGCTTTGTTGATGGCGTCAAGCGGCAGGGCGACTTCGGTCAGTTTTCTATTCCTGCCCATAGTTATGCCTTGCTTTTTTTACGGGTCTTCCGAGGCACTTTCGGAGATTCCTTTTTCTGACCTTCTTCGTACATTGCAACAAAATTGAAAGGCGCGAGGTTCAGGGGCATCCTGCCGGCACGCCTCGTGAGGTCGGCAATGGACTCACGTACGTACGGATAGATAATCGACGCACAATTGATATGGATGATACGATCCAATTTTTCTTTGGGGGGCATTTCTTCGAAAGCAAATGAGCCCTCCCAGGCAACGGAAAAACGGAAAGGCTGATTCTCGGCGTCAGACGAAATCGAGACAAGCACGTGTAAAGTCTTTTCAGTCTGCTTATACCCAATTTCGACAGAATGGATGATCTCAATCGGCTTGTTCTTTTCTCTCTTGTAGCCTTGATTTATTGCAAAATGGGCTTCATTGAGACGAATACCGGCGATACTGAATTTATGATCCATATGCCGCCTCCTTTGAATCTGAAGAATAACCTGCATCGCCGTTGCCGGTTTGATAATCCTTTCTTGCTTTTGCGTCCCCGAAATAGATGACCTTTGCAGAATATTCCGCCTTTTTACCGCTTTTTTGAATGACTTTCAGCGTATGCGGATACGCATCCAGTATGCGGAGCAGGTTATCCATTCCCTTGCTCTGGCATACCTGCCCGGATTCATACCGTGCTAAACTTTTCAAGCCACCGCCGACGATATCGGCCAACTGTTCCTGCGTCAGCCCTAACTTTACGCGGATGGCCTTGATCTGCGGCCCGGTGAGCAGACCATCAATCTCACGCCGAAAATCTTTCAACTTTTTTCCGGACTCTTTCAGGGTCGCATTGTCAACGATAGCCTCTCCGCATTCGGCACACACATAGGTAACGTAATTCGGAATCGTTAAGCTCTGCCCTTTGTATTCAAAGGTTTCCGTCCCAATTTTCTTTTTCAGCTTGCCGGCGTCACAGATAGGACATTTCTGCGCTTCCATTCTATTCATCTCTCCCTTCGTCTCTTTTCATCTGAATCAAGATGGCCTTTTGCCCATCAACGGACAATTGCAGCTTGATATATAAAGCCTTCTCACCATCCTGGTATCGGTAAACATCCTGCCAGACTTTATGATTTTCATACATAGTCATAGACTTATAAAAATGCTCTGAACAGAGCTTGCCGATGACGGTAAACATATCGTCATCATCCATGTAGCCCATGGCTACAGCCCCTTTATGAGCAAGACCAGTGATATGCCGCGTTTTTTCGCTGCGAAAAAGCTCCTTCAAGAAGCTGAGCACATAATGGGGTTTACGCTTTTCCTTCACTTTTGGTATCATTATGATACTCCATATACGGTTGTCAAGCCTTTCTTAGCATATTTTTTAGGGCGACATTTACGAAGGTATCGTTGTCGCCCGATCCAGCAACTCGGCGAAATCGTAGTTGACGCTCGTCACGCCGAAGTCGGGTTCACGTTGGAAGGGCTGTCTCATGTAGTGGACACGGTGTGAGTCGCCGTCGAGGAATTCCACGATGGCGAGGATGAAGTCCTCGGGTTTGTTGAGCGAGTAGAGGATTTCGTTGCGGGTTACCGTGATCGTCGGCGCGCCGGTTACACGACCCTTCACCTCGATGAAGCGCAGCTTGCCGGTGCCCGGAACACTGCTCTCGACATCGTAGCCGAGTTTCTCAAATTCGCGATCGGTTGGTTCGAAGCCGAGACTGCGCTCGATCTCCATGACGATGGCACGAGCCCGCGCTGCGCTGGCCTGTGTATCGGCAGGCGCTGCAGAGACTGCCGCTGTCTGGCCTGTCATGGCCATGAGCAGGCCTTTGGGCACTACCAGCATGCCGCCCAGCACCACCGGCGGCAGCGGCGAAATCTGGGCTTCGAGCTTCAGGTCTTCGAGCCGCTTTTGCAGCCGCCCCTGAAGCAGATCGGCCCGTTTGCGGGCCTCACCCGAATTGAGCCGGTTGCCTGTCCTGCCGGCCTGCTCCTGGAGTTTGAGCTGCTCGGCGCGATGATCCCAATAGGTGATCTCCTTGGTAAGCCGCTCCTTCACCGCCGCCTCGGTCTTGGCAATCAGTGCGAGCTTTGGACCACGCACCTCCGCCAGGTGTTCCGGAACGACATTCACGACCGCGTGGCCCTGAGCCTTCTTCTCCAGCTCGCGGGTAATCCAGGCGCACTCGGGCCGGTCGAGAATTGCTTCAACACTCGGTTCGCCCTTGGCCAGCGGCCGGTAATCGAGATAGGGTGCATAATTCACGTGGCGCGTGGCGCCGTCGGCGTCGAGCTCGACATAGAGCATCCGCCTGGAGACGACGCGGCGCTCTCCCGAGCGCGTAAGACTTGCGTCCTGGATCGCATGCTCCAGATAGAACATCACGCGCGGCTGGGTGCCTGAGTCGCGTTCATCCACCAGCACGGCGCCGCGTTTCAAGAGATCGCGGTGACGCTCAAGAGTAAGGTCGATGACCGAGTCGAGCAGCGGATGACCGGGACAGACGAAGGCGGCCAGTGGCTGACCTTGCGGTGCCACCAGCGACTTCTCGAAGGCAATGCGTTCATAACGCGGCAGCACCGGTTCGCCGATACCGATCAGACGGTCGCGGTTGCGCACCGGCGCCGGGACATGGGTGATCTCGTAGCGGCGCGGCTCGCGCTGTCTGGTCGATCCGCCCAGGTAGCGGAAGGCTTCGAGGAAAAAAGACTCGATATAGTGCGGCTGCAGGCGGCGGGCCTCTGCCCGCTCCATATCTTCGCGAATGCGTTGGACGCGGCTCGCGTCCATGGCGTCGTGGGCAAGGGCGTGGTCTTCGAGCAGGTCCTGGAGCTGGTCGCGATCGAGCGCGTGCTCCACCACCGTCGTGAGGCGGGCGCGTACTTCAGGCTGATCGCCGTAACGGATGGCCTCGATCAGAAGATCGCGCAGCGGTTTACCCTCGAACTGGAGCTTGCCGAGCACGTCGAATACCTGGCCGCCGAGGGACTGACGGGCCTGCTCCAGCTTCTCCAGGAGCTTGCGATAAACATCGCCTTCGCGGGTTTCTTCAGCCACCAGGTTCCAGAGATGGCATACTTCGGTCTGGCCGATGCGGTGGATACGGCCGAAGCGCTGCTCGATGCGATTGGGGTTCCACGGCAGGTCATAGTTCACCATCAGGTGTGCGCGCTGGAGGTTGATGCCCTCGCCGGCGGCGTCCGTGGCCAGCAACACCTGCACCTCGGGGTCGTGCTTGAACGACTCCTGCGCCTTCATGCGCTCCTCGCGGCCCATGCCGCCGTGGATGATGACCACGGCCTCATTACGGCCGAGCAGCGTGGTGATGCGGGACTCAAGATAGTTCAGGGTGTCGCGGTGCTCGGTGAAGAGAACGAGCTTCTGGTGCAGGCGAAGGTGTGGGCCGGGGAATCGCTCCGGCGCCGTAAGGTTTGATCGGTTCGGCAACGCTGCCGGAGACGGCGGCGGTGGTGAAGATCTCACCCAGGAGGGTGGAAAGCTCACGCCACTTGGTGTCCGTACCGCTGCGTCGGACCCCGAGCGCGAGTGACTCCAGGCCCTTCAGGGTCTCAATCTCGGCCTTCAACTCAGCGATGGATCGCGCCGCAGTCGCCTGATCGAGGATCTCCTCCTCGGCGGCCTCGACCTCGTTCTCCGGTGCATCTTCGAGATCTTCGACATCCTCGGCATCCAGCACCGGAAGGTCGGCCGGAAGGATCGGCGCGGCCTGGCCGCCGCGCTGGAGCACTTCCATCTCGCGCAGTCGGCTTTCCAGCCGTTCACGACGACGACGCAGCGACTGGTAGATCGCCTCGGGCGAGGAAGCGAGACGACGTTGCAGGATGGTCAGCGCAAATCCGACGGTGCCTGCGCGTTTGTCGTTCTCAAGCGCCTCGGCGCGGTTGAACTCCTCGCGCACGTAGTCGGTGACCGCCTTGTAGAGTTGGGCTTCGGCCTCCGAGAGCTTGTAGGGAACGGTGTAAGCGATGCGCTCGGGGAACAGCGGCGTGCCGTCGAACTTGAGCAGGCTCTCCTTCACCATCCGGCGCATCAGGTCCGAGACGTCGGCCACGTGCACCCCGTCGCGGAAGCGGCCCTCGAAACGGTCGCCGTCGAGGAGCGCCATGAAGAGCTGAAAATCCGCCTCCTTGCCGTTGTGCGGCGTCGCCGTCATCAGCAGGAAGTGCCGCGTGAGGGTCGAGAGAAGCTGGCCGAGCCGGTAGCGCTTGGTGTACTTCGTCTCGGTGCCGAAAACCGTGGCAGACATCTTGTGCGCCTCGTCACAGACCACAAGATCCCAGCGACAGTCCGGCGTCTGGAGCTTTTGCTGTACGTCCTCATTGCGAGAGAGCTTGTCAAGCCGGGCAATGACAAGGTTGGTTTCGAGGAACCAGTTGCCGGTGCGTGCGGATTCGAGCTTGTCGTTGGTGAGAATCTCAAAGGGCAGATGAAAACGGCGGTAGAGCTCGTCCTGCCACTGCTCGGCGAGGCTGCCCGGGCAGACGATGAGACAGCGCTGCAAATCACCACGGGCGATCAGCTCTTTGATGAGCAGACCCGCCATGATCGTCTTGCCGGCGCCGGGATCGTCGGCAAGCAGAAAGCGCAACGGCTGACGCGGCAGCATAGCCTCGTAAACGGCCGTGATCTGGTGCGGCAGCGGGTCAACAATCGAGGTGTGGACGGCGAGCACCGGGTCGAAGAGGTGTGCAAGGCGGATGCGGTGTGCTTCGGAAACCAGGCGGAACAGGGCGCCGTCGCCGTCGAAACTCCAGGGGCGGCCTTGCTCCACGAGATCGAGACGGGGCTCGTCGTGCCGATAGAGCAGTTCGTTGGCCACCTTGCCGGCGGGCGTCTTGTAGGTGAGTTCGAGGGCCTCGGAACCGAACCACTGCACGCTGACGACCGTGACGAGGCAATCCGGAAGGACACCACGCACCGCAGCGTTGGGTTGAAGGTCTTCGAGTCGCATCATTCGGGTCCCTGAATGGCAACGCTGGTCCGGCTTTTTCCGGGGAGACGTGCGGCCAAGCGCCTAATGACCTAAATCAACCAACCGTCGATGGCTGTCGGTCGGTTTGAACAATCGGGAATTACTCGCGCAATTTACACATAAGTCTGGGATAAGTCAAACGTGAACATGGTTAAATAATCCGCGCCGGAAAGCTGGATATCATCTTGGTATTTGCTATCAGCAAGGTTGATCTTGATTAAATTTAAGTAACGCTAAATTTATGTGCGGTCGCTTGCCACCTGGATCCTCGCTGCGGCAACGCATTGAGAGTCAGTACTCGGTAAGCAGGATCGTTCCGAGAAAGATCAGGACAAGATCTGTCGTAATCAGCCGTTTGGATGCCACTCTTCGGATTCCTCTTCCGCCTCCATCTCTTTCAGACGCCGGTTAACCTGCCGTTTCTTCCTGGCATACCCGTAAGCGAAGATAAGCGCCGCAACGAACCAGAGCGTCGAGACACTCGTGATGATCGGGATCCACGAAACGCGGAGCTTCAGATAGACCAGCCACCGTTCTTCAAGATCAGCAAGGTTCATTCCCGTCCCCCGCCGGAGCGCCCCCGCCAGATCCCCATAACGGGTGTAATCCCGGATCAGCAGGTGGAAAGCCTCCCGGCCCACCTTGTTGATCAGGAAGGAGATGAACATGAAACTCTCCGCATAAGCAAGCTCGGCGGGTTCTTCCTCCGCGGGAAACGACAGGGTAAGGACCGCGCAGGGGAATCAGCCGGTTCGTGAGAGAGGCTCTCGTCAGGACGGAGATTCGCGAAAAGGTCCACTCCCGCGCCTCGTAGATTGCGAACCCCTCGTTCAGCCAGACCGGCACCTTCACACCCGTGAGGGCGCGCCCCAGGGCGATGTGGCTGAACTCATGGGCGAAGACCTCAACCACGTTCATCCGGCTTCCCTTGACTGCCCGCGGCGAAAGCAGGACGATGACGTTCTGCTCGGGATAGGCAACCCCCATGGCCCAGAGGGGGATCCACGTCCCGCCCGGCTGGGCCTCCTGAAAAGCCTCGATGGTCGGCGAGAGACGGATCTCCGTCTTTTCAGCGAAATCTACCCCGATATCGGCGATGACCCTCTCCCGGATCCGGGGAGAGTCGCGTATCAGCTCCGCAGCGAGCCCATCGTCCCCCGTGGTATAGCGGATAACAAAGTGGTCATTTTCCAGCCGGAGCGCTCCGTTGCCGGCGCTTGCCAGGGGCACGAACATGAAAAGGAAGAAGATGATCGCCGGTATGACTTTTCTCATTTCGTTTTTTTGTGTCATGGCCGTGACGAAAAAATCTAAAGTGTGAAGCGATAGACGAGTCAAGGAAAAAGTTAGAAAAAAGATGGGTCACCGGGAAGGTGAATCGGCCTTCTCTAAAGTTAGCTTTTCCGCCAACCCGCCCAGGGTTTCCAGAGCCTGTTCCGTTCGCTCCGACCAGAAGGCGGCGTTGAGGCGGAGGCAGTTTCCATATTTATCGCCCAGCGTGAAGATCCTTCCCGGTGCGATGCTGATCCCTTCCTGCAGGGCCAATTCATATAACCGGAATGCATTGTACCCGTCCGGCAGTTCGACCCAGAGGATATAACCCCCTTCGGGACGGGAAACCCTTGTTCCCGGCGGGAAATAGCGACCGATTGCATTCCGCAGTTGGTGTGTCTGCCGGGAGTAAAGCCGGCGAAGCGTCCGCAGATGATGATCGTAACCGCCGTTGGTCAGGAACTCGGCAATGGCGAGCTGGTTCGGGGAGGCCGTGGCTATATTGAAGACGACCTTCAGCTGTGCCACTTTTTCCTTGAATCTGCCGGGTACGATCCAGCCGACCCGGTAACCGGGGGCAAGTGTTTTTGAGAAGGAGGAGCAGTAGAGCACGAGCCCCTTTTCGTCGAAGGCCTTGGTCGATGGAGGGCTGCTGGGTCCGTAGGCCAGATCGCCGTATACATCGTCCTCGATCAGGGGGATATCCTGTTTCGCCAGAAGCTTTACCAGTTCCCGCTTGCTGCCTTCGGGCATGAGAGTTCCCAGGGGGTTGTTGAAGTTGGCTATGGTGATGCAGGCGCTGACCGGGTTGTGCCTGATGGCGTAAGCAAGAACGTCGAGGTTCATCCCTTCGCCGTTGGAGGGGATCTCCAGCACATTGAGCCCCATCCACTGGATCGATTTGAGAAAAGTGGGATAGACCGGAGAGCCGATGGCCACGGTGTCGCCGGGGCGGCAGACAGCCTGGAGCGCCAGGTTCATCGCCTCTATGCACCCCGAAGTGATGACGATATCATCCGGTGCCAGTGAGCAGCCGGCGTTGAGCGAACGCCGAGCTATCTGCGTGCGCAGCCGCTTGTGCCCCTGATGAGGAGGATAGGCTATGCTTTGAAGACGAAAACGCCTCGACTCGGTTGCCAGCATGCGGTTCAGCTTGTCGACCGGCAACAGGTCGGTATTGGGTATCCCTCCCCCCAGGGGGATGAGCGAGGGATTGGCTATGTTGCGAATGACATCCAGAGCGACATCCCCCAGCGTTACCGGAATGGGGGTAATATCCGCCGCCTTTTTCCCTGAAGCGGGACGGCCGGCCGGTTCCGCAAGCTGGGTGCAAACATAGTATCCCGACTGGGGGCGAGCTTCGATCATCCCCAGGTTTTCTAAGCGGGAATAGGCCTCCATGACGGTGTTGACGCTGACCCGCATCTGTCGGCTCAGGACCCGGATGGACGGTATCCGCTCACCGGGACGGTAAGTCCCCTTGCTGATCATCTTGTTGATTCTGCTGGAAATCTCTTCATAGAGCAGCATAGTTGCCTCCCGAAAACTCATAAAGGTCAAATCTACTTTACCTCAATCCGGCCGGTGAGCCAAGTACAGTTTACACAATAAATCGACAGTAACAGTCTGTGTTCGACCTTAATTGTTACCATGACAAATCTGCGCCACTACGTCTTGGCAGATATCAGGGATGGATCTATATTCGCTACCAATGCACCGCACGGGACGGCGCGGTCGTAATACAAAACAGGGTGTGGAATCGTGGCCGTTACCGTTGGGCAGATTTGTCTTAATGCGGAAAGTCAGGTTAAACGACATTTTCAAAATCACACAGACAGGAGGAGTTATGTACAAGGCATCGATTGAAAACAGAGGGGATTCAAGGTACTACGCAAGCACACGGCATGCTGGGTTCGTGCTGGATACCGAAGGCAACGGCGCTAATCCGATTGATACGCTGCTCGCCAGCCTGTGCGGCTGCCTGGGTCATTATGTCAGAGATTACTTGCTCGAACATCATATTTCGCACCGGGGGTTTACTATCAATTCAGAAGCGAAAGTTAAACCTGACAAGACTCAGTTGGATAAAATCGACGTTCTCATAAACCTGAAGGATGTTGTGCTGACCGATCAGCAAGCGGAAGAATTACTGAAGTTTGTGGAGAACTGCAAAGTACATAACATTCTGAAGGTGAATCCGGGTGTCGCCATATCGTTGGCCTAATGCCCGGTAGCGAAATCAGCGGATCAGACTCGGGGCAATTGCATTGGCGCCAGCGGCAGAGAAGTAGACGCCGATGAAATAAGCTCAGTGAAAAGATTTTGTATTGACTTTGACAGGCCTCAGTGTTACAAGCATACCATACGGTATGTTTGTAACACTGAGGTCCAGATTGGATATAAAGAGAAAAATAAAAGATGCCGCTAAGCAGATCATAAAAGCCGATTCATCCGGGAAGGTGTCCATGAGCGAAGTTGCTCGCATCGCCGGAATCAGCAGACAAACCATTTATCGGCGCATTGGTGGAAAGGAGAAATTCGACAAACTCATTGGCAAAAAGCGGCCTGTTCCGGATGACGCGACCGAAAAGAGCCGGGATAGGATCCTTACGGCTGCATATAAGACGATTGCCCGGCTGGGGTATGCGGCCGCTACCATCGACCGGATTGCTGCAGAAGCCGGTCTTACCAAAGGATCGGTGTATTGGCATTTTGAGAACAAGAAAGAACTCTTCCTTGCGATCCTGGAAAAACGACTGGCGTATCGTCTCAGTGAATATCCTAAATATGCGTATTCTGCCGTCCAATCGGCCGATCCTCTTCCGGGAATTGCGACAATGCTGTCCAATCAGATCTCATTTGCCATGTTCGATCCGGACTGGCAGAAGATTTATCTCTCATATGTTCTCCAAGGGCAGGACAAGGACATTACGAAAAAGCTGCATGAATTGTCATCAGTCTTGCTGAATTCCGGGGCAGCGCTGCTCGCCAAGATGCAGAAAGACGGCTTTCTTGACCCAAGCATCGATACCCGGGCGCTTGCCGTCATCTGGATCGCTGTCCTGGACGGTTTGGTGCTGGCCTGGCTTCGCAGCCCCAATGCGATCGACTATGCTTCGATTGCCCCGCAGTTGGCGCGGGTTTTGTGGGAAGGAATAAAGCGTCGTGATTGATGAAAAAAGGATAGCGGATACATGGATGCAATGAAATGGAAACGAGCAGGTGTCATTACTTTCGTCGTTATCGTGTTCGCCGGTTGCTCGACGATGCCAAAGAAGCCGGAAACATTGGCGCTGAAGGACTACTCCTACACGAAAGAATACATCACCTGAGCTTATTGGTGAATCCGCTGCGAGCCCGAACGACGGACATCCTGATGGTCCCGTTATGCCCAGCAGCTGTTCTGGCGGGAGCTGTCGGTTTCGCGGCAGGAGAACAAAATCTCCGCTGCACCGAATACCATCTACCGCGTGGGATCCATATCAAAACTCTTCACGACACTGGCAGCGATGCAGCTTGTTGAGCAGGTGATTTCGACTCGACAAGCGATTCGAACTATCTGCAGTGAATTTAATGCCGATGTTCATGCTCTACATCGTGCTCTTTGGCACCTACACTGCCATTATACGGGGGACGCGGGGGTGAAAAGATAAAGATGAGTACGCGGCGAACCCGCCCAATACGGTTTCGCCTACTCCAATCTCGGCATGACCATCCTCGGGCTACCGTGGCGGAGGTTTCCGGGAAGGATTCGGCGCCTATATGTCGGAGAACGTGCTGCAACCGCTGAACATGACGAACTCCACATTCGCAACGGATCAAGATCGATCGTCGCTGGCGGCGAAATCATACCGGAATGATCAAGCGGCAATCGAACCTGCTTGCGGATGTCGCAGCGCTGTCGCAAATGGTCTTTGCCGGAGGCAGGGCAGGAGGAAAGCTGGTCATCAAACCTGAAACACTTGCGGAGATGCTTCGTCCTCAAGCGGAAAATGTGCCCCTGGACCTGGATTATCGGGTAGGACTCGGCTGGCAACTGAGCGGCCTCGGGAGCATTGATATTAAGAATGCCGGCACGGTCGCTCACCATGCGGGCGCGACCATCAATTATCACGGGATGCTGATCATCCTTCCTGAACACAAGCTGGGGGCTGTGGTATTATCGAACTCAGCCACTTCAGGACCCGCTGTGAACAAGATCGCGGAGGAAATGCTGAAGCTTGCCCTTGAAGCAAAGGCCGGTGAATGATGAAATATACTCTACATGTTTTTCGGTTTTTTATAAGACAGGAAGGATGGGTACATGAACAAGGAAGCTGTCGGGAATGCTGTACAGAATGACGTTATCGAAGAATTCGAGAGCCGCCCGTCCGTTGCCGCTTACATGGCTAGAGCCTTTCTGCCGTCGCCCGGGCTGCGGGAGGGCGGCGCAGTTCCTCGGATCGTCGAGCGATGGCAAAAGCTGCGGGTTGACACGCACCACCTCCAGTCGTTCATCAGTATGACCGGACTGCCTGCAGGCACCGGGATATCATTGCTCCATTCACCGGCGGTATCGCTGCTCTATCCGCACGTGTTCGGGTTCCCGCTCCAGATGTCTCTGCTTACGCACCGGGCTTTTCCGCTTCCTATTTGGGGCACGCTGCAGATACGAAACCATATGATCCTGCACCGGCAGTTCTCGGAACACGAGGTGCTGAATCTCGAGACCAGGGTGGCCGGACAGCGAATACTCGCCAAGGGTATCGAGGTGGACCTGCATTCGACTCTTTCATCTCTGGATGAACATGTCTGGGAGGGGCTTACGACATTCTACTACCGGGGACACTACGGTCCTGTGCAGACGGCCTCGCCGCTGGCAAAACCGTTGTCGGGTGAGTGGCCGGAAACGTCCCGCTGGCGCATGCCAAGTGGAGTTGGCTGGCGATTCGCCGGCCTGACCGGAGATTATAACGGCATCCACTGGCAGAATTGGTACGCACGACTGCTGGGTTTCAAGGCATCGCTCAATCATCCGCAATCGGTGATCGGTCAATGCCTGGCGCGAATTTCTGCACCCGCAAGTTCATGTCAGCGACTCGATGTATGGTTGAAAGGACCGGTCTATTACGACACGGATGTACGATTAAGGGCATTCACGCGACTTGGAAACCATTGGTTTGACTTGTCCATGGACGAGAAAAAGCTCCCGAGTATAGTCGGACGATGGAGCGCCGTCTCGCCTGAATCGCGGCTCATTGATGAGAAGGATGTACCGCTGCCGCTCGAAGAGCCGGTGTAATGCCGGATATTGCATTCGAGCATCAAATCTCTAAGAAACCCTTCCGTCTCGGTACTGAGACGACACTTGCACAAAACCCGGCTTTCATGTTTTCTGTCACACATCAGTATCCAAAATTGTCTAACAAGAGAAAGGTGGAGCAGATGCCAGCAAGATTAAAAGCCGTCGAAACAACAATAGAGGATCTGGTCGAGCGGGCCAAAATGGGCAACAAGGATGTGCTCGAAGAGATCATCCGCAGGATCCAGGACAAGATTTACGGGCTGGCGCTCCGGATGCTCTTCATTCCCGCCGATGCGGAAGACGCCAGCCAGGAGATCCTGGTGAAGGTCATCACCCATCTCGGCACCTTTAAAGGGGAAAGCCGCTTCGAAACCTGGGTCTATAGCATCGCCTCCAACCATTTACTGACCACGCGCAAATGCAGGGCTGAGCGCTGGCAGATGACCTTCGATAAGTGCGTGCATGCGATTGAGGAAGGGGTGCTGGACAATGCAAATGGTGCCTTCATCGAGGCTGAGCAGAACCTCATGGTGGAAGAGATAAAACTCGCCTGTGTTAATTACCTGCTTCTCTGTCTGAAGCGGGAGGCCCGTCTGGCGGTTATCCTGGGAGAGATCTTCGGCGTCAAAAGTACGGAAGGCGCCGGAATCCTTGGCCTGACACCGGCGGCTTACCGCCAGCGGCTTTCCCGCGGGAAACAACAGCTCATGGATTTCCTCGTCAAGAGATGCGGTCTCGTCGATCCGAAGAACCCCTGCCACTGCGAGACACAGGCGGCTCTTCATATAAAGAAAAAGCACATTGATCCGAAGAGCCTGCTTTTTGCCACCCATCCCTGCCATTCCCGGCGGAACAGCCAGTCAGAGGATCTCTTGAAGGAACTGGACCAAATGGCGCGGGCAGCCATGCTGATTCGGAACCAGCCGGACTACGCCGCCCCCGGGGCTTTCGTGGAATCCATGAAAGGTTTGATTGATTCAGGAAGATTTCAGCTTCTTGGGCGGCAATGAAATGAGTGGATTCCCGCCTTCGCGGGAATGACGAGAAAGAACCGGATGCCGGATCGAGTCCGGCATGACATTTTTCGGTACGTAATTATCGGCGAATGAAAAGGAGGCGAATGATGAAAATCGACGACGCGACCCGGCATTATATCCAGAAGCATTTCAATTACAGCGATGAGGAAATGGAGGTATTCCTGGAAAACCCGAGAAATGTTGATATCCTCTCGAAGGCACCCCTCTTCGCGAACAAAACGATCGTCTTCGAAGTTGTGGACTCCCACGGCTGCAACAGCCAGCATAAAAAAGGCGATAAACTCTGCTTCGACGGGGCGGGCAATCTTCTCACCAAACGGTCTCCCGATCGGATCTGCATCTATGCCCTGAATGCCGCATCCGGACTCATTTTCGCCGCGGGCGAACTCCTCATGGCCGGTGTCGATCCGAACGAGATGCGTTTCAAGCGAACGGGCTGTTTCGATGTGGGCGTGAAATGCGGCGGGTGGGGCCGCATCGTTATGGAACTGAAAGTCGAAGACCGCAAAAAGTGATGCACCGTCATTGTGAGTGAAGCAAATCAATCCGGGGTGTCTTCATGAATAGATTGCCCCGCCATCCGCCTCCAGCGGACTTCTCGCAAAGACTATTTTAATTTCGTTGTTCACGATAATTGCGCGCCTTATATGTTAAACAATGCTCATGCATAGGCAACCGTTGTGGTAAAAGCTCTTTGAAAGTGGCAGTCGTAGCAGTCCGATCGCGCCCTGGGAGAAAGAGCCCGCATGCAAGCGTGGGTCGCTACGACTAACTCCCCAATAAACCCGAACAGTTGCCTGGGACTGAAGAAGATCCCGCATCTTACGTAAGGCAGGGAATCAGGAGGAACCCACATGAGCGAGCAAATTTTCATCGGAGTAGATGTCTCGAAGAACAAACTGGACGTGGCCGAAGCCCGTAGCGCAGAGTATAGATGTTTTGACAATACGGAAGAAGGCCAGGGTAAAATGAAGGACTTCATCGCGTCAAAGAAGCCGGTGCTGATCGTTCTGGAAGCTACGGGAGGCTTTGAAAAGGGGATATTGAGAGTACCGGCCTCGGCCCGACTTCCGATAGTTCCGGTCAACCCGAGGCAGATCCGGGACTTTGCCAGAGCGGTAGGGATACTGGCCAAAACGGACAAGATCGATGCTCGGGTAATCGCTCGGTTTGCCGAGGCAGTCAAGCCCGAAGCCAGGCCGTTGAGAAGCGAGGAAGGAGAGAGGTTGGATGCTCTCAATGCCAGGCGTTTCCAGATCGTCGAGATGATAACAGCCGAAAGGAACCGGCTGATCCATGCCCCGAAGTGGACCAGAGAGGGGATCGAAGGACACATTAAGATGCTGAAGCGGTTCTTGGTTGAGATGAATAAAGAGATGGATGACCTGATCAAGAATAGCCCCATCTGGAGCCAGAAAGATAAGATCCTGCAAAGCATCCCCGGCGTGGGCAAAGTGATGTCCAGGACTCTTTTGGCGGATCTGCCTGAGATAGGAACTCTGAATCGCAAGCAGATATCGGCCCTGACCGGAGTTGCGCCCCTGAACCGCGACAGCGGCCTGTACAAGGGCAGACGTTCAATTTGGGCGGAAGAGCCCGGGTCCGAACGGTATTATACATGTGTGCGGTGACGGCCATACGGTGTAATCCCAAAATCAAAGAGGTCTATGAACGACTCCGGGCAGCGGGTAAATGTTTTAAAGTTGCCATTACTGCCTGCATGAGAAAGCTTCTGGTGATCATTAACACCATGATGAAGAACGAAACATGCTGGGCTTCGTAAACTAAATTCTGGCTTGACACACAGTTGCTTGCATCTGTGCATTTTTTGAACAGCCTGTTAGAACGGAAGTGCCGCTGACAGTTCAATGATGCCAGATGCTTTGCCTGTCGTAAGGTTTGTCCCGACTGTTTAGGCGTAAACCAAATATATAAATCCAGGGAGGAGATAAAATGAAAATTGATGAAGATACATGGAAAATTGTTCAGAAGCACCTGAAGTATAATGATGATGAAATGAAAATATTCCAGGCCAATCCTAGTAACGAAGATGTTTTATCTAAAACGGTCTTAATGCTGAATAAAACGATTGTAGCGGAAGTTATCGAATCACACGGCTGCGACAGCGGGCATAAAGCCGGTGACAAGTTTTATTTCGATGGTCGCGGTGTCAGCCTTTTAGCAAAACTGGGACCGAGCAAAGTTTGTATTTTTGCCTTGCATTCGGTTGCTCTGGCTGCCCGCCCCAGCCGAACTTATTTATGCCGGCATTGATCCCAATAACATGAGGTCCAACAGGTTCGGTTGTGTCGATGTTGGAGTAAGGTGCGGAGGCTGGGGGCATGTTGTTATGGAGGTAAAGGTTGAAGATCGCAAGAAAGGGTAAATTATAAATTCTCAACTTACCGCATTTGCGGGCGTTCCTCCGAGATGCAAGCAATGGCGCTGGAAGCGGAGAGATTCTTTCCAGGGGAGGTGATGGTGCAGGTGCGTGTCGTGCCGAGAGTAAATCACTGAAACGCCTGCAAGGCGAATATGGCAAGGATTTGCGATATCATGCCGGCCAGTTTATTGATCGGCCGCAATATTCGAATCGGGCGCGGGACCACACCACTATAATTCCGCTTTAAAATAATTGTATCTTCTCTCGCCGTTCCTCCGTCTATGAGGATAATGTGAAGGTTTAGCTCGCTATTCGGAGTGACTTCCACACATACAATTGTCTTATTTTACGACAGGTACAGTTGTTTCCCCTCGAAACTGTTACCGTGAGAAAACTTATGCCTTGCATCTGTTATGTTTCTTGGGACGCAAGTATATTCAGCACCAAGTTTTATCGGAGGGGATTGAAATGCCGCTCTGCGAAACAAATGATCCATAACGTGTAAATATATTAATAACATATCGCCAGAAAAGAGGGAAATGTATGAGTATGGATAAAAAAGGTTTCGCTTCGTCACGATTAATCGTGCTGATTTGCGGCAGTCTTATATTAGCGCTCGTATTCGGCACGAGACAAAGTTTCGGCATTTTTTTAACGCCTATGAGCCTTGATTTGGGATACGGCAGGGAGACGTTTGCTTTTGCCATGGCCCTGCAGAACCTGGTATGGGGGATTGCCCAGCCTTTTACCGGCTGGATAGCCGATAAATACGGGGCAAGCAAAGCACTGCTTATCGGCGCTGCAGCGTATGTGCTTGGGTTATTTTGCATGGCGTATTCCACAACCGGAGTTGGTCTGACGCTGAGCGCAGGCATGCTGATCGGGATAGGGCTCGGCGGAAGCAGTTTTGCCGTTGTTTTCGGCGCGCTCGGTCGTGCATTTGATCCGGACAAACGAAGCCTCGTGCTGGGTATTGCAGGGGCGGGCGCCTCTTTTGGGATGTTTGTGATGGTGCCGTATGGCAGGTTATTAATCCATACCTGGGGGTGGTTTGCGGCTTTAATTATTCTCGGAATTACCAGCACCTTGATGTTTCCTCTTTCTCTGGGGCTGAGAGAAAGGAAAAATCCATTGGAAGCAAAGCGCGATACGAAAGCCGCTTTAGCCGAAGCCTTTAAACACCGGGACTTTTGGTTGTTAGGCCTCGGATTTTCAGTTTGCGGTTTTCAGGTGGTCTTCATCCTTACTCATTTCGCGGCATTTATTCAGGATAACGGTCTGACGTTGGCAGTTGCAGCAAATGCCTTGTCAATTATCGGATTTTCCAACATGTTCGGGTCCTATCTTGCAGGGTATTTAGGCGGGAAGTATCCAAAACAGCACCTGTTGAGCTTGATATTTATTCTCCGTGCCGTTGCTATTACGGCATTTATCTCGGCGCCGATTACCGAGGCGTCAATTTATTTTTTTTCAGCGGTCATAGGCCTGATCTGGCTGGGAACCGTGCCGTTGACAAATGGAATTTTGGCGAGTGTTTTCGGCGTACGATATCTTTCGACGCTTTCCGGGATTATATTCGTCATGCATCAAATCGGTAGTTTTGCCGGTGGTTGGCTGGGAGGGCTTCTGTTCGACCGCACCGGTTCTTATCGTGTCATCTGGCTGGTGACAATCCTATTGAGTCTTGGCGCCTCGCTTTGTTATTTGCCGATACGAGAAAGGCCTATTCGTGATCTCGATTGTGAGGTGCAACAGAAAACCGCGGTACAAGAAGCTTTATGATGATAAGGAGGGATTAAGTATGGATTTGAGTGATGTTAAGCGGATTGCCCGCGAAAAGTTCAAAGGTTCCTGCAGGGTTTGTCCTGTGTGCAACGGCGTGGCCTGTGCAGGGCAAGTGCCCGGAATGGGGGGACTCGGCACCGGTTCTGCCTTTCGCAACAATGTGAAAGCCTTGGAATGCTACAGGTTGAATTTACGTACTGTACACAGTGTAAACCAACCACGGTTGACCTGTTCTCTTTTGGGTATGGAATTGTCCATCCCTGTTATGGCAGCCGCGATCGGTGGTATTAATTTCAATATGAAGAGCGCACTGACCGAAGAAGAGTATGTCGATGCAGTTGTAGGCGGTTGCTCAAGATTCGGTACAATAGCCATGACCAGTGATAGCCCGAACCCGGAAGGCTTTGAATCAGGCCTAAAAGCCATAAGATCTTTCGGGCATGGTATCCCTATTATAAAGCCACGCGAGATCGGCAAAGTCATTGAATTGGCGAAGCGCGCTGCTGACGCCGGGGCACAGGCCTTCGGGATGGATATTGATGCCGCAGCGCTTATAAATATGACAAACGCCGGGCAACCGGTTGGTCCGAAGACGCAGGATGAATTAGCGAGGATCAAGCAAAAGACTTCCCTCCCATTTATCGTAAAGGGGATCATGACGAGGGAAGACGCTGAAGCCTGTTATGCTGCTGGGGTCGATGGTATTGTTGTTTCAAATCATGGCGGTCGGGCATTAGACCATGTGCCGGGAACAGCCGAAGTGCTTCCGGGTATTGCTGATGTCGTCGGAGGCAAAATGGCGATTCTCGCAGACGGCGGCATTCGGAGCGGAGTTGACGTTCTGAAGATGCTGGCTCTCGGGGCTGATGCGGTACTGATCGGCAGACCGATAGCCATAGGTGC
This sequence comes from uncultured delta proteobacterium, assembly GCA_963817385.1. Taxonomy (GTDB): domain Bacteria; phylum Desulfobacterota; class Syntrophia; order Syntrophales; family UBA5619; genus JAKAFS01. The sequence goes on along the minus strand of CAWFOM010000001.1, from coordinate 252,954 downwards.
GGTAGGAGGGCAATCTGTCGGCGTGGAATTAATTCTCGGGAAAATTGCGGATGAATTGCGAGCTGCTATGGTGCTTACGGCTACTGAGGATGTCGCCGGAGTTAGGGGCAATGTTATTTGCTGAGAAATAGAAAAAAGAAATCAGATTTTCCATCCCTGCCACAGGATGTGCCGTCATCGCGGGACGTATATTGAAACTAGCCGCAAAGCTTCTTTAAGGGAGAAAGCCGATGTCTTTTGCCGAATATCATGAAGGAGAAGATAAATGACAACCATCAACATTCCCAAATGGTACGCAAAGGGTCTCCTGTTCGAGAACTGCAACTGTCAGCTCATCTGCGCCGCCCATGTCTCTTTCAAACAGAAGTGCACAAATGAGCGGTGTACCGGCTACTGGGCAATACGTTTCAATGAAGGTCATTACTGGGATATCCCCCTGGCCGGCTTATGCGTAGTTATGCTCTATGACGCGCCCCAAAGAATGTATGAGGGGGACTGGACGGAAGCGCTTTACCTGGACGAATCAGCCGATGCCTTCCAGCGAGAAGCGTTGGAAACAATACTGAAAGGCAGTGCGGGCGGACCATGGGAAATACTTGCCCGGTTCGTCGGAACATGGCTGGAAACACGAACAGCAGCCTTTGATTTCAAGGATGAGGGCCACAAGAAAAGCCTGACGGTAATCGGCCTTTTTGAAACGAGAATAGAGGGACTGCGGGGTGCAAACCCCAATGCTCAGGCAACCCTGGAAAATCTTTATAACACTGTACACGGCCCGACACATACGCTTGCCCGTGGTTTCTCCCGCTGTATTGACCGGGGCTACAGCCTTGCAACCGAAGGCACTCACGCACTTTATTCCAACTTCTCATGGAAGGGGCCATGAATAAGATCGAAGCAAAGCAATACGGGCCCGCGTTTGGCGAACGCCTTCTTGTGGCCGGGGGACTCATTATCATATCCGTTCTTGCCTGGGCATATACCATACAGATGGCGCGAACGATGAGCGCACACACGCCTGTCGCCGGGGTCATGGCTGAACATGGCCTCCACCATATGACCGGCCATGGCGCGATGCATTCCGCCATTACGCCCCATCTCGCCGCCTGGGGTGTGGAAGAAACAGGGATGACCTTCATCATGTGGGCGGTAATGATGGCGGCGATGATGCTGCCCACGGCAATGCCAATGGTTCTGGCATTCATGATCGTTAACCGCCGGCGTGAGCGCGGAAGTGTTATAGTGCCGGTCTGGGCATTTACAGGAGGTTACCTGGGCACATGGACACTATATAGCGCCGGAGCAACGGTCGCTCAATGGGGACTTCTCCGGACGGCGCTACTCTCTCCCGCAACACTCGCCTCCGGGCCCGTACTCGGAGGTATCCTGATCATCGCTGCGGGGATATTCCAGTGGACTCCGTGGAAAGACGCCTGCATGGCAAAATGCAGAAATCCCATGGGCTTCCTGCTCACACACTGGCGGTCCGGTAACATGGGCGCATTCAATCTCGGCAGCCGCTACGGCCTTTACTGTGTCGGCTGCTGCTGGCTTCTGATGCTGCTGTCTTTCGCCCTCGGGATCATGAACCTTGTATGGATGGCGGCGCTTACCGTATTTATGCTTATTGAAAAAATCTCTCCCGCGGGACGGTTTATCAGCCGGGCTGGCGGTATCGGATTAATAGCATGGGGCGGATGGATGCTTTTTTGATGAGGAACGGAATTAAATTGCTCAAAACAAAAATTCGGCAAGGGGCAATCTTGAAAGTTTTGCTTATACAGCCGCGGTGCAGCGCGGAATTTACCGAAGAGGTGTTTATGCATGAGCCTCTGGCTCTGGAGTATCTGGGAGCGGGCTTGAAACTGGACGGGCATGAAGTTGCCGTTATTGACGCGAGAATAGATTCCGATATTGAAGGGGCGTTTGAAAGATTCAACCCGCAGATGGCAGGCATCACGGGTTATACGAATCAGGTGCCTATCGTAAAGGATATCGCTGCCCGGCTGAAAGCGATAAACCCGAATGTATTCATTGTCGTCGGCGGGCATCACGCAACGGTCAGTCCGGAGGATTTCAACGAAGGATTCATTGATCTCGTCGTTGTTGGCGAAGGCGTCGGGGCTATCCGTGAGATCACCGAGCGGCTGAAACACGGCAGGAATTTTGATGATATTGGTGGGCTCGGGATTCCAGGCTCTGAGATGCGCTTCACCGAGAAGCGGGTTCATCCCGAGCTCGATTCGCTTCCGTTTCCCGACCGCACACTTACCAACAAATACCGGAGTAATTATTTCAACGAGTGGCTGAAACCGCTTGCCTCTATCCGAACGTCTCTCGGTTGCACGTCGCGGTGCAACTTCTGCGCCCTCTGGGCGATAACCGACGGGAAGTATCTGCGCAGAAGTCCGGAGTCGGTGGTGGAGGAACTAAAAACTATCAGAGAAACAAAAGTTTTTTTCTGCGACGACGAGTCCATGTGCGATGTCCACAGAATCAAGCGGCTTGGCGATTTGATACGCGAAGCCGGGATACAAAAAGAAGTTTTTTCTCTATGCGCGGGTGGATACTATTATCAGACACCCAGAATTGTTCAGGCAGTGGCGGGATATAGGGCTGACGCAGGTGTTTGTCGGCATGGAGAGTTTCTCCGACCGGCGTCTTGAAGGCTTGAACAAGGGCATTACTACGGAACAGCAAGCGCAGGCGGTTAAAATTCTGGATGAGTTAGGCATACTCTTGTACGCGAATTTTATTGTCGATCCGGCATTCAGCCGCGAAGATTTCAGAGAGCTTGTCCGGTATGTACGAATGCTGAATCTCAAATACGCTTCATTCAGCGTATTGACCCCACTTCCGGGCACGGCTTTGTATAATGAGCGGGAGTCCGAACTGCTGACAAAAAGACATGAGATGTTTGATTTCATGCACACAGTTTTACCCACAACTCTGCCTTTAAAGGAGTTTTACGCCGAGCTGGCATGGCTGTTTGGAAACGCTCTGCCGGTCCGTCACACGTTTGGCATTCTCAGAAAGTACGGGGTGATGCGCGCCCTGAAACTGCTGATAAAATATCCGTATTATCCTTGCAAAACTCAAAAAGGGATATATGGACTGTGGCAGGGATATGTGTCGTTCGGACATCGGCCGGGTTCAGAATTTTTTTTAAAAAAGGTATTGACAAATTCAGGAAATGTATTATTCTATAATTATGGAACAATCGAACTATGCAAAAATATTTAAAGCACTCTCCAACGAGCAACGGCTGAAAATTTTTATGATGATCTATAAGCAGTGCTGTCCGTCGGAAACGGTGAAAGGGGCTTCTGAATTTCACATCCCGGAAGAAGACCCGTGTTGTCCTGTAAGAAAAGGCATCGAAAAGGCATTTACGAAAATGTGCGGATCTATCAAGCTTTCGCGCTCGACAATTTCTCACCATTTTAAAGAACTACAGAATGCGGGACTGATAACATGTGAACGGGAAGGGCAAACTTTTCGATGCATGATTAATCAAGATGTCATTGACGAAATAAAGAGGTTTCTGGCGTAAATTTTTTTATCTATATAGTTCGATAATATACGAACAATAGAATAGAGAAAGGAGGTGAGATGAATGGAGAAGAAATGTTGCAGTGTCAACGTTACGGAACTCGAAGATGGATATCGCTTTGAGATCACAGGAGATGAACTCAAGGACAAATGTAAGACCGTTTTTGAGAACTGCTGCACAGCGGAAAATATAAAGAAATACTTTCCCGCATGCTGTGGCACGAAATAACAATGGGCTGGTATCAGCAAATGAATTTATCTCCCCTGAGGGAGATAAAACAAATGGAGGAAAAAAATGAGAACAACAAAGAGATGGAACAAAAGAATGATTTTGGCCGTAACCTTTGCAACCCTGATGCTGCTGACGGTCGGTGCCTGGACGGCTTCAGCCGGCGGATTTTTCGCAACCGGAAAGACGATAGCGGAAAATGAGGCCGTATGGGGGAAGCCTTCCGTGATCCAGGTATTTAACGATGGGGCGGAAAAAAGGTTCTACAAATACAGTAATGCGATGGACATTGGCTTTCGCTATTTCGTTTACAAGGACAGCAAGGCGATCGATGACGGCGGCCTACAACGTTATGCTCCTGAAGTTCGGACGGAAGAGCAGGCGTATCGAGTCGTGAGTCAAAAGTAAGTAAAAAAGCCGTAAATGAGAGGCCGTGATGGCGCTTCCAGTCCCATACTGCTGGAGGGTCTCACGGCCTCTGTTTTTTGCGTGAATTCTGAGCGGTTCGTTCAGCAAGACCTCTTCAGCCTTTCCGCATCACTAAGCCCTTGGACTTCATTTACGTTCTTGATGCGATCCTTGCGAACAAGGAGATTAAAACGGGGAATCGGGCAAAGACCCGATTCCCCATGATGAGTTCGATATTTTGGCAAAGATCCTGCCCTATTTCCTGGGCAAAGTGAAGGTGCCGCAATCACACACCGGATATCACCAGGCAGAATTCAATTTTTCATACCCGGAGGGCAATGACTTGGGATTCGCAAAGTCTACCTTTGCAAAATGCATCAGGGAGCTCCAGGCTACCGGGTTCATCAGAAAAACGCACAACGGAGGACCCAGGTTCATCCGGTTCTTTCTAGGGAGCGTTGCTTGGTTCTCTTTTTTCGTCGAACTCTCCGAGGGGTCTAGTAAAAGTAAATTTGAAAGGTTCCACGATCAGCTTTTTGGCCGTCATTTTGACGCTTCCACTCGGGATGGAAAAAGGCAAAGCGACAACGAACAGCGCCGTACCGAGCACAGCGCCAATCAGAGTTATTGGCCTTATGATTAGTACATCTACCGGTATGTTCTCCGCATCGCCTCCGAATGCTGGCCCCGAAGCAGCAATGAGGGCGATTGCAACAAACAGGGTCGCGACAATTTTTCTCATGAAAGCACCTCCATTTTTAGATCTTGTTACCCATACATATTTGTTATTATGGCAGATTAATCGGAATACTGCAACATAAAATGACTTTTCTTAACTTTCATTGCAGGTCATTTGTTTGTAGGTTAAGGCAATAAGTATTCATCACCCTGGGAACGAAAGGGGGGTTTGTCTTCCATGACACCCGCCATTGCTTCAATGCAAATATGAGAAAGTCAGGAGTCCCGGAATGGGTCATCATGAAAATCACGGGTCATTCCACAAGGGAAATGTTTCTCAGATATAATACCGTTGATGTGACCGATACCCGGAAGGCTGTTGACCACATGGAAGGCTTTCTGAAAAGTGTTGACCAAAACGTTGACCAAGCACCCCTCAAACTAAAAGAGGGTTAACCGATTAATCAGCTAACCCCCTGTTTCTCTTATTGGTGCCGAAGCCGGGACTTGAACCCGGACGGATTTTGTCCACTACCCCCTCAAGATAGCGTGTCTACCAGATTCCACCACTTCGGCATCCATCTCGTTTCCTGCAACGTTACCACGCTTGCAGGAATGAACTTTTGGCGCGAACTTATCCGTTTAAAATAACTTTGTCAACATGAAAAGAGCGTGCGTCCGCTCCTCGGTGTGCGGGGCTATTTGGCCGTCTGGGGCGTCACCGGGGCCGGAGCTATAGGGATAGCGACCGGAGCTGCCGGTACCGATGGTGCCGCTGGATTCGGCAGGGGCACCGTTCTCTGCGCCGCTGGCCGGGCTGCGTTTTCCATCAGGGAACTCCCCTTGCGGGAGGCGGTATACGAGAGGCTGAACGAGGTCAGCATGAAGATGATGGCGACCCCGGTCGTCATCTTGCCGAGGAAGGTTCCGGGACCGCTGCTTCCGAAGATCGTCTGACTGGATCCTCCGAAAACCGCACCCATATTGGCGCCCTTGCCTGCCTGCAGCAGGACGACAAGGATCAGGACGATGCAGACGGTCACATGTACTATGGTAATAAGAATTTGCACTTTTACACTCCTTGAATGGTATTCAATAACAAATAATCCGGATGAACGAATCGACCTCCAGACTGGCCCCTCCGACCAGAGCTCCGTTGATGTCCGGCTGGGCCATCAGATCGGCGATATTCTTCGGTGTGACGCTGCCCCCGTAGAGGATTGCCATCGCTGCCGCTTTCTCTTGTCCGTATCGGCCGGCTATCCATTCCCGGATGAAGCGATGTACCTCCTCGGCCTGAGCCGGGCTCGCCGTCTTGCCGGTGCCGATCGCCCAGACCGGCTCGTAGGCGATTACGCAGCACCCTATATCATTGGCGGTAAAATTATTCAATCCCTCTTTTAGCTGACGTTCGATGACCGTTTTCGTTTCGTCTTCTTCCCGCTGCCGGAGGGACTCTCCGACACAGAAGATCGGTTTCAAGCCGGCGGTGATGGCAGTCCGGAGCTTCCGGTTGATGAGGGGGTCGCCTTCGCCGAAGAGGGTGCGCCGCTCCGAATGGCCGACGATGACGCAGGCACAACCGGCCTCACGGAGCATACCGGCGGAGATCTCGCCGGTATAAGCCCCCTTTTCCGCCTCATGCAGATTCTGGGCGGCCAGAAGGATGGAAGAGCCCCGGATGGCGTCAGAAACGGCCCGGAGCGCCGTGAAGGGCGGGGCGATGATCACCTCCCGATCGGGAGGGGCGCTGTACGCCGCCCGGAGGCTTGTGGCAAATGCAACCGCCTCCGCTATCGTCTTGTTCATCTTCCAGTTGCCCGCGATAACCGGCTTTACCATCATATCCTCCAAATGATCAATAAAATTGGAGTATAGTCAGCCGGTCAATATTCGTCAACCTATTTTTTGCAGAGCCGGGGAAGCTATGAAACTATCAGCGAGCGCACAGCGAATGGTTCCATTCCTTACGAATCTTCAATTGCAATATTCCGGGATTCGCATTAATCTGCAAGCATGGATACACAGGAAACGACGCGGCCTTTGACCGCCTTGGAGATCAATCTGGAAAGAACCAGAGCGGATGTGGAGATCCCGGATGAATACCGGATACTCCTCGATGTCGCAAAAGACCACTACGGAGTTTTCAAACGGACGGAAGAGTTGCTTGTCGAGCTGCACCACCCTTTTGTGAACTGGGAATATGTGCTTGCCCAACTCAAGAGCCTTTCCATAGGCGATTTCTACGACTTCAACATCCATGAAGAGGGATTGCCCGCACTGAAAAAGCTGGCGGATATCTATCTTGCCGTCATCTCTTCGGCCCGCGATGAAGAGGTCAGGGACAGTGCCGTCCGTTACTGTTTTGAATACCTCAATACCATTCTTTCCAACAGCAACAATCTTCTGCAGAGAAACGCGGCCCTGTTTTCACCCGTCTTGCAGTCACTCGTCGATCTGTCACGGACGCAGAGTGACATGTTAAAAAAATCATCAAGCTACCTGAAGGCGACCGCACGGCTGATGAGGGAGAATTCGATCAACACGGACCATCATGAACTCCTCGGACTTCTCTCGGCAGTTTTCAAAGCGACGTACCGTTTCTGGTTGACGCAACCCGATCCTTCACCATGGTTCTCCGCGGAAGGCGAGACCCCGGAAGGCCGTGACGCCTATCGAGAGCTGATCAACCCTCTTTCCCATGAGCATATCCGGGGATTGCTCGCCCGTCTGGAAGAGATTGACCATCGCGCAGTGAGAGATGCGGATCCGATTGCGCCGTACCTGGAGATGCCCGACCATGTGCAGATCGCAAGCGGATACCTTGTAATTGCGGATGCCCTTGAAAAATCGAGCGCCTTTGAAGGACGCCACTATCTGGCAAAGCTCGATTTTCTCTTCAATATGATGAACGTTGCCGGGCTGTCCGATATCTACAACGCAGGCCTGATCGAGATCAATCGTTGTCTGGGAAGAGCGTTACGGGAAGAAAATGATCGTAATGTCAACGATCTTGTACGAAAGATCTTCCGGTTGTTGAAAAAAACGGCCGCACAGAATCAATACCAGAGTTCGATCCTCGATTGCATCACGACCCTGGCCAAGGAAGTCTTTGAAGCCAACAACCATGCCGTTGTGGATACCTTCATCGAGGAGCTCGTTGCCTTCGGTTTTCAGCATCCCGAGGTTCAGGGACCTACCACCGACTGGCAGATCCGGGTGAACCCGACCCACATTAAAAACGTCCGTTCCTGGCTGGAGATAATCGCCCGGAAGCCGAGATGGACGAAGAAACTGCTCTCGGCCCTCATTATCAATCTTAAGCTAAAGGGAGTATTTGTTCGGGATACGGACCTCCTCCAGAAGGATATCTCCCTGCTGCTCAATTCGGATATCCTGCCGGCATACAACCTGGTGAAACAGCTCCTCAGAATCTTCCCGGTTTTTTTCAGCGAGATAGGCGCGGAAGGGGAGCTTCGTACGATTTCCACTGCGGTGGATGAACTTTCCGCCAGAAACGACCGGCTCATCTATTTTCTGCGGAAGCAGTCCCACGTGGAAAGCAACAGCCGTTTGGTGCCCTTCATCGAAGATATATTCCGCTACTGGAACTCCGGCGACAAAACATGTCTGAAGGATCACCTGCCGGCGGAGGTTTACCGCGAGATCAAGGCTTCAGGAGAATATTTTGACGGTCTCCATATCATCTTTGGCAGGCTCTTCGAGAAGATCCATGGCGATGTCCCGAAGCTGCTTGAATGGAACCAGGAGAAAATTGCCGGGGAGATCGCCGGTATCAAGGGTGTCATCGAGAGGGAAAAGGAACGTGCCGGACTAATGATCAGGTTCTATCAGCTGATCTATAAAAAATATTTCCATCAGCACATCGATATCCTGAAAGACCTTGAAACATCCTGCCTGCTTGACCCTCGGAACGTTCGTTCCCTCAAACGCTCACTGGCAAGAGAGGATGATTACAAAAGCCTGACCGTCATTCTGGCCATGATCGCCTCTCTGAAAGAGAAGATACTCTCACCGCAAAAGACAGACTATTTTGAAAATATTTATCATAAACGGCATATTGCGGCCGGCATCCCTTCCATGTACGGGACCTATCGTGAAGAAAAATTTGAAGCCATGGGTCTCACCCTCCGCCTGGAAAGCTTCGCCACGGTGCTCTTTGAAAAACTCGTGGAATCCCTGAATCTCAAGTTCATCACAAAAAGTACGCTCCTGAGAATCCACGAATACCTCGGGCTCTATATCAAAGCGCTCGACCTCGAAGGTCTGGCAACGGAAGGGCTCGTGGCAAAGCTGCGGTACATTACGAATGCTTTGCAGATACGACAGTTTTCGATCGATCAGTATATCGATATCTTCCAGTTCATTGCAAAGGGCATTCGGGACATCACCCGCGATTATTATATCGATGCCCATCGCGCCAATCTGCCCGTCATCATCGGCCAGATGATCGATCGTGATGAATACGGGGACAAGAAAGCCATGGCCCGCAAGGACCCGAAGGCCTTTTACCAATACTCGGAAAACTTTATCCGGTCCATCATCGCCTCTGCATTCGGCCTGCAGGTCCTGGATAATTTCGTGAATGCCATCATCAGGACGCTGAGCGCCGAGCTTGAAAAATTCAAGGACAATAAAGAGATCCTCAATCTGGTCATGGCCTATATCCCCGAATTGGCCATATCGACCCTGTATAAAAAAAACAAGGATACGGACAACCAGATCCTCATCGGCAACAAGGCCTACATGTTAAAGCAGCTGACATCATTCAATCTGCCCGTACCGCCGGGATTTATTATTACAACGGAAGTATTTCGGGGCTATGAAGGGGTCATCCGGTATAAATATATTTATGCGGATCTGAGGCATAGGGTTTACGAGCAGATCAGGGAGCTTGAACGGATTACCGGAAAAACATTCGGCAATCCCGCGAACCCCCTTCTGCTTTCCGTCAGAAGCGGCGCCACGATTTCCCTTCCCGGTATGATGTGTTCATTTCTCAATGTGGGTATCAATGAAACCATCGCGGATGGTCTCGCCAAGGAAAAGGATCATCAGTGGGCTGCATGGGATTCTTACCGCAGGTTTTTACAGACCTGGGGAATGTTCCAGGGACTTGAAAGGAACATTTTTGATGAAATTATGATAAGTTACAAAAAACGATACGCGGTTGTGAAGAAGATTCAGTTCAACCCGGAACAGATGAGGCAGCTTGCCCTTTCCTATAAGGAGGCGATGCAAACGCGGGGCATCAGGATCATGGATAACCCCTATCAGCAGTTGCAGCATGCCATCGTTGAAGTTTTCGCCTCCTGGAATTCCGAACAGGCGCGGATATACCGCCGTCAGATGCATCTTTCCGACGAATGGGGCACGGCCGTCATTATCCAAGCCATGGTGTTCGGTAACCTGCATAAAAATTCCGGTTCAGGGGTGATCTTTACCCGGGATCCCAAAGGTTCATCGCAGGACGTCGCCATCTACGGAGATTTCATCTTTTGCGTTCAGGGGGATGATATCGTCTCGGGTCTCGTGGAAACATTCCCCATTTCGGAAAAACAGCGGATTGCCGAGAGAAGGGGTGACATCATCTCCCTCGAAACGAAATTTCCGGAAACCTACAACGAACTGGTCAGGATTGCGGAAATTCTGGTCTATGAAAAAGGATTCAACCATCAGGAAATCGAATTTACCTTCGAGGATGCCACGAAAAAAGGCCTCTATATCCTCCAGACGCGGGACATGGTTCAGCGGGAACAGGGGAAAGTGAGAACCTTTATCGTTGACCGGGAACTCGAGCACTCTTTTCTCGGCATGGGCATCGGGGTAAGCGGCGGCGCATTAGCCGGAAGGGCGGTCTATTCCGAAAAAGAGATCGAACAGCTCAGAGAGAAGGAGCCGGAAACGGCCTTGATCCTGATACGCCCCGATACGGTTCCCGACGATGTCGGCATTATCCTGAAGGTCGACGGTATCCTGACGGCGAGGGGCGGCGGTACGTCCCATGCGGCGGTTACGATCCCCCAGCTCAACAAAGTCGGCGTAGTGGGCTTCAATAAGCTTCACGTCTATGAGTCGGAAGGGTACAGCATGGTTGACGAGAAAACCATACAAAGCGGGGATTTTATCAGTATTGACGGCTGGAGCGGGGCTGTCTATATCGGGAAGCACGAAATCGGCGCCGATGAGTCGTATAAAATCGCCTTCTAGTCTTTCTCAGGTTCCCCGTTCCCGCACCCCACCGTGGAACGTCCCCGGGAGTTCATCCTCCGATGCCCCATCGTCTTATGGGAAGAGACTTTTATGGATGTACGCGGTCAGATCGCCGAGCCTGTTCGTGTAGCTGCCGTATTCATTGTCATACCAGCCGAACAGTTTCGCGTGGACAACGGGGATCTGCATGGTCGATCGGGATAACGTCCCGAGAAAGGCATCCGGCAGATCGGGGACGGCGGAGAGATCGATATCGATGAACGCCGTTCGGGTGTGGTTGAATTGTCCTTCGATGACGATGGCCGCATCCATGCCGATCAGATCGGTCGATACGTTCTGCTCTGCGGAAAAATGAACCAGATGCTCGGGATCATTTTCGGAGGCCTTCTTGTAGATCTCATTGATCATCTCCGCCGAAAGCGGGGCGTTTTTGCCGCCTTTGTCCGACCGGGTTTGAAAGGTGACATTCAGGATAATCAACGATTCCGTATTGGTCGGCACCCTGATGGAGTCCGCCATGAAACCGATGTTTTTCACCTCCGGAATCACCTGGCTCAAAGCATCGGCGGCATTGGTGGAAGTCAGGATGATATTGTTCAGCGTGCTTCTGCTTTTCCGCAGATCCTTTTCGCCGGCCTTCGGCGTCTTATCGAGGATGCTCTGCGAGTTGGTAACCGCGTGAACCGTCGACATGGATGCGGTGAGGATTTTCCGGGTCGCTTCATTGGCGAGGAGCGGCTTGATCATGTGCGCGAGCCCCGTTGTGGTGCAGGAAGCAGCTGAGATTACCTGATGCTTCTTATAGTTAAAGGCGGTATGGTTGATCCCGTAAATGAGGGTTGCGGCTTCCGGGGGAATGGAGAGGGCCTTGTTTTTTATTTTGAAAGCCGAGGAGTTGATAACCACCTTTGCACCCCCGGCGAGATGTCCCTTCACGGAGCCGCTTTTTTCATCGGGCGCCAGGGTGGGGTCCAGAAATTTGCCGGTGCATTCCACGACCACATCAACGCCGTGGTTCCGCCAGCCGATATCGGCGGGATTTCGCGCCTCGCGCAGGATGGTCACCGGGATGCCGTCGATGAGGAGCGCGCCCTTCTTCTCATCGACGATCTGAATCATCCTTTCCGCCTTGATGCCGTACAGGAACTTGTGGATGGATCCATAGGTGGCATCCTTTTCGATCAGCTGCGCTATGGCGGGAAGCCCGGTGCCGACCGATCTTCCGACATTGACGACGATTTCCTGAAAATATTTTCTCCCGATGTGATGCCACAGGGTAAGCTTGCCGATCCTCCCCAAGCTGTTGATCCCGAGAACGGGCCGCTTCTTTTCAAAAACCTCAACTTTTCCCATGTGCACACCTCCTTATCATCTTCCCCTCTCTTAGAGGCTCTTGGCGACGAGCTTTACGAGATCGATCATCCGGCAGGAGAAGCCCCACTCGTTGTCGTACCAGGCAAGGACTTTGATCAGATTTCCTTCGATGACCATGGTTGATCTGCCGTCTATGATGGACGAGTGCGGGTTGCCCAGGTAATCGATCGAGACCAGGGGTTCATCGGAGAAAGCGAGTATCCCTTTCATTTTCCCCTCGGCCGCCTCTTTCAGGGCGGCGTTGATCTCCTCAACGGTCGCCGGCTTCTCGATTTCGGCAACGAGGTCCACGACCGAGACGTCCGGAGTCGGGACCCTCATGGAGAATCCGTTGAGCTTCCCCTTGAGTTCCGGGAGCACGAGGCCGACGGCTTTTGCGGCCCCGGTGGTGGTCGGGATCATGGACATCGCGGCCGCCCTGGCCCTCCGCAGGTCCTGATGCGCAAGGTCCAGGATCCTCTGGTCATTCGTATACGAATGGATGGTGGTCATGAGCCCTCGTTTGACCCGGAAGTTCTCATGCAGCACCTTGGTGAAGGGCGCCAGGCAATTGGTGGTACAGGAGGCGTTGGAGATGATGTGGTGCTCCCGGGGGTCGTATCGGTAGTCATTGACACCCATGACGATCGTGATGTCTTCGTCCTTGGCGGGCGCGGAGATCAGCACTTTTTTCGCGCCGCCGGAGGTCATGTGCGCCTGCGCCTTATCCCGGGAGGTGAAAAGCCCCGTCGATTCGATGACGATATCAACCCCCATCTCTTTCCACATCAACCGGGCGGGGTCCTTCTCGGCAAAGACTTTCACTTCCCTGCCGTCGATCATGATTGAACGGTCCTTTGCCTGGACATCACCTTTGTAGATCCCGTGGACGGAATCATATTTGAAAAGATGGGCGAGCGTTTTGGCGTCCGCGATGTCATTGACCGCGATCCATTCGATCGACGGATCCCCCCCGGCTGCCCTGAGGATATTCCTTCCAATCCTTCCGAAACCGTTGACCCCTACTTTTATCGTCATGTTCATCTCTCTTTCTTTCTCTTGCCTCCGGCTGAGCGGGGGCTTGTCTCTTTAGAACGGATTGTATCACCATCTAGAACCGTGTCAATGGGAAGGATACTCTCCTTCCCGGCACGCTTGTGCCATCAGACCGGAAACACGCTCTTCAGCGGCTCTTCGTCACGCCGACCCGGTCGCAATACACCGCCACCGGGCAGCTGCTGCAGAACGGTGACAGGGGGCGGCAGGTGTTCCTTCCGAAGGCGACCAGAAGGGTGTTGTATCGCAGCCAGTATTTCCGGGGGAGTTTCTCCCGAAGGGCGAACTCCGTCTCTTCGGGGGTTTTGGTGCGGACGTAGCCCAAGCGGTTGGAGATCCTGTGCACATGGGTGTCCACGCAGAGACCGTCGCCGTGGAACCCGAGCGCGACGACAAGGTTGGCCGTCTTTCGCCCCACCCCCTTGAGCGTCAGGAGCGCGTCGAGGGTGTCGGGGATTTGAGCGTGAAACCGGTCGATCAGATCGCGGCAGACATGACGGATCGTTTCGGCCTTGGTCCGGTAGAATCCGACGGGGTAGATCGCCCTTCTGATCTTCTCCTCGGAAAGCCGGAGCATCTCTTGCGGTGTTGAGGCCAGAGCAAAGAGCCTTTCCGTGGCCACCGCCGTCACCTCGTCCTTGGTCCGGAGGCTCAGGAGCGTGGAGATCAGGATCTTAAAGGGGTCGCGGCGCTCCTCGGCCAACTGCGAGACGATGGGGAGTTCCCGTTGTTCGAGCTCTCGTTCGAGAAGGCGGATGATCTCCGCCATATGTCGGTCGTCCATGGGCGTTCTCTGACAGCGGGAAGGCTAATCGTAGCCCTCATCATTGGCGAGCATATCAAGATGGAGCGTGGCGATATCCTCCACGTCCAGGTCCGGCTTTTCCCTCGTATTCCTAAAGTCGACGATCTTTATGTACCGCTTGCACTCGTTACATACGTCGACCCGGTACCGGTCATCCTCTTCGATCGTGAAATAGGCGAGGGTCTGCTGTTCCTCGTTGCCGCAGAAGGGGCATTTGATCTGCCGATAACACCACTCGAAGCCGCACTGGTTGCAGAAGAGGTAGCGGGTTCCCTCTTCATCCCGGATCTCACCGATCTTGGGTTCACGCCCGCAGATGGGGCAGTAACCCTCCGACCATTCCATCTTCCCGACGGTGTCGCCGTAAACTTCTACGACTTTTTCCAGGGCCGGTCTCAGACTCTCTTCGATGAAGAGCTCCACAAGATCGAACGAGTCCTCACCCTCTTCATCCGCTGCCGCCTCTTCTTCCAGGGGCAGAGGATTGAAGGATTCGTAGATCAGGTCGTTGAAGCTGATCTCGCCGTCTCCGATTTTCCTCGCCATTTCTCCCGTTTCCCCGGGCGATCGCTTCTCCGCGATCTCCAGCAGGGCTAAGAAATAGTCTCTGGGTTCCGCGAGGTCGAAGTTGACGGATGAAAAATCCACGAGGGGAAGCCCCCCCGCTACTTTTGCGGCAATGAGCTTTTTCTCGACGGGAAAGATCTCCGTCTTCATCCGGCGGCGGTACTCCTCTCGCAGGATCAGGATCTCCTCAAGAATTTCCAAGAGCTCCGTATAGTGGGGGCTCAGAGCCTTATGGGTTTGTATGGTCTGTAAAGAATCTTTCAACATCATAGCCATGAACGCTGTTCCTCATATGTTTTAAGAGTATGGCGCTGTATATCCCCTTTCTTTCTCAAGTTCAAGCAGTAAATTCGGAATCAGGACCACCCAGCGTTTACGCCGGGAATATTTTCTTGACAGGCATTGCACTGCGGTGCTATCGCAACTATGATTTAGTTCCTTATCGTGCATCCCCTTTTCAAAAATAACCCAAGATCCTTCATGGATTATAGGTGAAAGCCCTTATGGAAAACGTTACCCGAACTCACTGAGCTGCTCTCATAAGCATGTCCACGCGAGCGGTCGGGCGGAGATGCCCGGCGCGTGGTGTCCGAGGGCGTCTCCATTCATGGAACAAGGAGGAATGAGTGCGGAAAAAAACCACCTACCCGTGCACGATCATGCGGGGCGGAACGAGCAAGGGGATTTTCCTGATGGAAAAGGATCTGCCGCGGGATGCGGCGCTGCGGGACCGGATCATCCTGGCCATTTTCGGAAGTCCGGATCTCCGCCAGATCGACGGTTTGGGCGGGGCGGATTCCCTCACGAGCAAGCTGGCTCTCATCGCTCCCGCGGCGGAGCCGGGTCGCGACATCAACTACACCTTCGGGGCGGTGGGGATCGAGAAGGCCTTCGTCGATTACTCGGCCAATTGCGGAAATATCAGCTCGGCGGTCGGGCCGTACGCGGTCGACAAGGGGTTGGTGAAAGCAATCGAGCCCTTCACCGTCGTTCGCATCTACAACACCAATACGAAGAAGATGATTCATGCGAAAGTCCCGGTGAGGAAGGGAAGATTCGCCCCGGACGGCGATTACGAGATCGCCGGCTGTCCGGGGACCGCAGCCAGGATCGAGCTGAGTTTCATGGACCCGGGCGGGGCGACCACCGGGAGGCTTCTCCCCACCGGACACGCGGTGGACGAGGTGATACTGGCGTCGGGGGAGAGGTATGCCGCGACCATCGTCGATGCGGGCAACCCGACGGCGTTTATCCGTGCCGAAGACTTGAAGCTCCGGGGGGACGAACTCCCGGCGGAATTCGATAAGGATACGGCCACACGGACGAAGCTGGAGGCCATCCGGAAGAAGGTCGGTGAATTGATGGGGATACCGGTGAGCCAGTCCATTCCGAAAATCGCCTTCATCGCCGCCGCCCGGGATTTCCGGACGTCAACGGGGGAAACGATCGGGAAAGGGTCGGTCAGCCTGCTGGCCCGCCTGATGGCCATGGGGAAGATGCACAAGACCTTCGCGATAACCGCAGGCATCCCGGCGGCTATTGCGGCGGTCATTCCGGATTCCGTGGTCAATCGGGTGGTATCGGGAGGATTCACCGGTGTCGGCAGGAGCCCAGATCGTCATCGGTCACCCGTCAGGGAGGATGGATCTGAAGGTGGATGCGCAATTCAGGAAAGACGGGCCGGTCATCATCAGTTGCACGGTGGGCCGGACGGCCCGGCGGATCATGGACGGGCGTGTCTACGTGTCCGAAAAAATCTATAAGTCCGGGAAATGATGGCAGTGATGTCCGAAAACGAATTGATAGGAAAGGCAGGAATGGTTGTATGAACATGTCCCAGGCAGTAAGTAAAATGCTCAAGGGTTCCGGGGTTGATTTTCTGTTTGGCATACCGGGGGGCGGAAGTTCCGCCGACCTGATAAACACTTCGGAGGATGAAGGAATCAAGTTTATCTTAACGCAGCATGAGACGTCCGCTGCGATTATGGCGGGTGTTCTCGGGGATGTGACCGGAGTTCCCGGCATCTGTCTTTCCACCCTGGGGCCGGGCGCCTTGAACCTGTGCAATGGGTTGGCGCAGGCCTCCCTGGACAGGTCTCCGGTGGTCGCTTTTACCGACCGGTACGGGTCTGAGACTGGTCGATCTGGCCTACCGTCAAAAGGTATATCACAATGATCTCTTCAAACCGTTTACAAAACTGTCGGCCGGACTGACGAAGACAAACTGGTCCGAGATGGTGGCGCGGGGATTGCGGGTGGCGATGATGCCGAGAAAAGGCCCGGTACATATCGATTTTCCGAATGACCTGTCAAAGGCGGAGATATCGGACCCGGGAAATACCGTCAGGCCGGAGGAGTTTTGGCCGGAAGTAAATTCAGCATGCTTAAAATCAGGATTGGAGAGGATTTGCAGGGCGAAACGACCGGTAGTGATCGTCGGGCTGGGGATAACGGCGGCAAAGAGGGAAGTGTACGGGCATTTGCAAAATTTCGTCGAGCGGTTCAATATCCCGACGTTCAAAACGGCCAAGGTAAAGGGTTCGCTGCCGGACAATCACCCCTGGTCTCTCGGGGTGTTTATGGGGGGAAACCTGGAGCAGCGGATCATTGAAAAGAGCGATCTGTTAATCGTCATCGGGCTGGACCCGGTGGAACTGCTGCCGAAGAAATGGAATTACCGGCAGCCCATTGTGTATATCGATATGGTGCCGAATACCGAAGAAAGTTACCATGCGGAAATTGAATTGGTCGGTGAAATCGCCTCGACGCTAAAGAGGCTATATGACGAGTGTCCTGATGTTGAATCCCACTGGCGGGCAGAGGAGATGGTTGCATACCGCGACAATACCCGAGGGGTGCTCGATTTCAAGGTTGACGGTCTGTCGGCTGTCCAGGTTATAAACGCCACCCGTGACCTGACCCCGAAGGAGGCATTTCTGACGATCGATGTCGGCGCAAACAAACTCCTGGTCATCGAGCTCTGGGATGCATTGATGCCCGGGAGTTTCTTCATGTCGAACGGATTGGCGACGATGGGGTACGCCATCCCCGCGGCCCTGGCCCTGCAACTGCATGAACCGAAGAGAAAAATTGTCTCACTGTGCGGCGATGGCGGGTTCATGATGCGCCTTCCCGAATTGTCGACGGCGATGCAGTACCGCCTGCCCATCGTGATGGTCATTTTCTCGGATGGCAGGCTAAGCCTGATCGACGTCAAGCAGATCAAAAAGAACTACGAGGTTCCGAGAGGGACCGCTTTCACCAGGCCGAACTACCGGGATTTGGGGAAGAGTTTTGGTATCCCGACGTGGAGTGTGGATACGGAAGAAGAGTTGCGGGGCGCCCTTGCCAGCGCCCTGAACGCCGACGATGGTCTGCCGAAAATCATCGAGGCGCGAATCGATCCCTCGCCCTATCCGCAGCAATTCGACGCTGTCAGGGAATTGTAGCTTCCCTCCGGCTTGCCGCGGCGAGCTTCAATTCCCTCTCCCGGCGCCGTTCGGAAACGGGGGGCAGGGTGTAAGAGCGATATCGTCTTTGCCGGTTCTGAAAAAGTGCTTGACAAGTTTATCGGAGTGACTTACGGGTATTGCGCAATTGAATGGTGTATACAATATACCTTCAGCCGTGTCTCCTCGGTAAAAAATGCAGTGATCCCGGGCTCCAACGCCACGGAGGGCAAAAGTGGAAACAGGCATCGACAGTATCAACAACCTGACGGGACCGCGGGGCACTGCGGAGCAGGTGGCTGAGCGCATCCGTGAAGCCATCGTTTTGGGGAATATCCCTCCCGGGACGCGGCTGCTCGAAGCCCAACTGGCCACCCGCCTCGGGGTAAGCCGTATCCCGGTGCGGGAGGCGCTGGCCCGTCTCGAAGCAGAGGGGCTGGTCGAACGGGCGCCCTACCAGGGTGCACGGGTGATGCGTCTCACCATTGACCAGGTGCGGGAGTCCTTCATGCTGCGATCGCTCCTCGAGGGTTTCGCGACGAAGCTGGCCACCCCGCACGTCACGCCGGAAGAGATCGCCAGACTCAGAGCGGTGATCGCTCAACTGGCTGAATACTGCCCAGGCCGGCCGTCACGATGAACTGCCCCCTCTGGCCCGTGAAATCCATTCCACCATCTACAACCGATGCGGATCAGCAAAACTGATCCGCTGGATCAGTGAACTCTACAACCAATTTCCCAAGAGCCAGCGGCTCAGCTATCGCTTTGAAAAACCGTCACAGGAATACCGACACATCGTGGATGCCATAGAGGCGGGAGACGCCGAGTTGGCCGGCAGGCTGATGAGCGAGCATATTGAAAACGGGGGCCGGGTGATTATCAAACATTACAGCGAAATACTCCCCGCCTGAGCGGATGGGAGCTCCGTAAACGAACCTGCGATCTCGATCGCATTCGATCCGGCGTTGCCGCCGGCAGATCTGATCTTCGTCCAATGGTGGCTGGTGACAAGAAGAGGAGGAGCCCGTGGTTAAGAAGCCCTTGGTGTTATGTCTGGATGTCCTTCCCTCCGCCATGCAGGATCTGGTGACTGCTCAGAAGCCGGCAGGCCTGGATCTGGTATTTGCAGAGACCTCGAGCGAGGAGGAGCAGGTGGCGAGGGTTCGTGAGGCGGATTACATCCTCTGCTCCTGGACCCCGGTTTCGGGTGCGGTGATCGAGGCGGCCCCGAAGCTCAAGCTGATCCAGAAGTATGGGATCGGCGTGGACAAGATCGATCTCAAGACCGCGGCCCGGCGCGGCGTGCCCGTCTGCATCGCCGCCGGCGTGAACGCCGTAGCGGTGGCGGAGACGGCCATCACCCTGATGCTCGCCTCATACAAGCGACTGCCCGTGGCCCACAACACCCTGCGCGCCGGACAGTGGCTCAAGTGGGAGCTGAGGGCCGGCTGCTACGAGCTGTGGCAAAAAACGGTGGGCCTGATCGGAGGAGGGGCCATCGGACGGGCCGTGGCGAAGAGGCTCAGCCACGGTTTCGAATGCCGGGTCCTGTACACTGACCTCGTCCGGTTGCCGCAGGAAACGGAGACGGCCATGGGGATGACGTACACGCCCCGGGAGGATCTTCTCCGTCAGTCGGATATCGTCTCGCTCCATGTTCCGTTAACGCCTGAGACACGGGGATTGATCGGGGCGGAGGCGTTTGCCGTGATGAAGCCGTCGGCCATTCTCATCAACACCGCCCGGGGAGGCGTCGTTGACGAACCGGCGCTCATCGCGGCACTCGAAAAGGGGACGATCGCCGGGGCGGGGCTTGACGTCTTCGCCAAGGAACCTCCCGAGCGTGACAATCCGCTGCTCCGGATGGACAATGTGGTGGTGACCCCGCACAACGGCGGCGGCACGGTGGACACAATGAAACGGATCGTCGGCCATTCGTTCGACAATATCATGCGGGTGGAACGGGGAGAACCCCTGCCCGAAGCGGATCGGATCAAAGCATAGCAGGGGCTGGGAATCTTAATTCGAGGAGGTGCGGAGGTATGATAGACAAAGAGCTCTGTATCGGATGCGGCGATTGCCTGCCCGTTTGTCCCGTGGCCGCCATAGCGTTGGAATCGGACCATGCAGAGATCGATAAAGAGAAGTGCGTCGAATGCGGTGTGTGCTATCGGGCGAAGAGATGTCCGGTGGAGGCATTCAAACAGGAGCCTGACTTTCCCTGGCCGCGCATCATCAGAAGGGTATTCAGCGATCCGAATGCACCGCATTCGGCGACGACCGGCGGATGGGGGCGCGGCACTTCGGAAATGAAGAGCAACGATGTAACCGGCCGGTACAAACGGGGACAGATAGGTATCGCGGTTGAAGTGGGGAGACCGGGCGTCGGCGAAACAATCCGCAACATCGAGAAGATCGCCGCTCCCTTCGCGCGGCTTGGCGTCGAGTTCGAGCCGCTGAACCCCCTGACAAGCCTCATGGAGGATACGAAAAAGGCCATTTTTAAGGAAGAGGTCAAAGATGAACGGGTGTTGAGCGCGATCATTGAATTCCTGATCGAACCGTCGCGGCTGGAAGAACTCGTGAAGGCCCTGGAGGAAAGCTCCGCATTGGCAACGGACACGGTGTTTTCCGTATCCGTTATCAACAGATTGGATCCCGACGGCACCATACCCAATATAGAGGCCCTGGCGCGGCTGGGGTATCAGTTGTCTCCCAACGCAAAAGTCAATCTGGGATTGGGCAGGCCGAAGGCGGACGCTTAGTAAGGGTGTCAAAAAAACCCCGATGAAAGGAGAGGTGAGACTGTGACTCATTCATTGCACAGGGCAGGTACGATCGAAGATTTAGGCTGCGATTATGTCATCATCATGCGGGCGGAGAAGGGATACAACCAGGAAGGTTCGGCCGGGATATGCAAGGAGCTCCTGCGGCTCTTTCGAAAAGCATGGCGCCGTCAACATCACCGGCGCCCGGGGTCCGAACTACAAAGGGAACATCCTGGAAACCTCACTGGAGTCGATCGAAGAGCAGTTCAAAGACGGCAATTCCCCCTATTGCGTATTCGATACGAAAGAGAAGCTCGAGTCGTTTCTCACCGAGCTGAAAGAACGGGATTACGGATTATCGGTCAGTCGTCTCAGGACTGTATGACACCATAAAGTCGATATGCGACAGGATCGGCATCACGCCCCATACGTCGAACCATTCGCTGGGCGTCTGGGGCAATACCGCGCTTCTCCCCGACGGCCCGGTACTCGAGATAACGACGATGTGCGGGCACGGCCAGGTGTCGCGATACCTGGTGGACGACCTCGTGGAAAAAGTAAAGAAGGGTTCCCTGAGTCTGGAGGAGGCGGGGAGAGAGTTGGGCAAGCCCTGCCTGTGCGGGTTGTTCAATCCCAAACGGGCGGAGATGCTGCTTCGCAAGCTGACGGGGAAAGAGAAAGCGGAACGGGTAAGTACCGGAGTAAGAGGATGGGTGGTGTAGTCGGTGAACATTGAAGTCAAAAGGAGGTTATCATGAGAAGGAAACTGTTTGTCTGTTCGTTGGCAGTAGCGTTTTGTTTGATCGCAGCGATGGTGGCGGCCGATGCAAAGGCGGCATACCCTGACAAGACAATCGAATTTGTCGTCCATTCCCCGGCGGGCGGGGGAAGCGACCTGTTCAGCCGGGCCGTGGCCAACATCCTCGAAAAAGAGGGCATCGTAAAGCAGAAGATCCAGGTGGTGAACCGGGCCGGCGGCTCCGGAACGACTTCGCTCAATTATATGTATGACAAGGCGGGCGATGCCCATGTCGTCATGCAGTTCACGACCGGGCCGCTTTCCGCCCTTTTGCGCGGCTCCAGCAAACTGAAACTGGAGGATATTACCTTCCTCACGATGATGTGCATGGATCCGAACCTTGCCTTTACGCGCATTGAATCGCCATACAATGACATGAAGAGCGCCATCGAGTTTGCAAAGAAAAACCCCGATAAGCTCTCCGTTGCCATCGGCACCATCGGAGGGTCCGAGCATGTCAGCGCCCACCGGGTGGCCAAGGCCTCCGGTGCGCAGTTGAACATGGTCGGTTTCGGCGGCGGCGGCGCCGCGTCCGTAGCCATTTTGGGCGGGCATGTTGATATCGGGTTTGGAAACGTGAATGAACAGATGGGGCAGATCGAAGCCAAGCAGATCAAGCCGCTGGGCGTCATGTCCCCGCAGAGGATCCCCGCCATGCCGAACGTGCTGACGATGAAGGAGCAGGGGATCAATGCCGTATATGTCCAGCCGAGAGGCTTCTGGGCGCCGAAGGATTTCCCCGATTATGCCCAGAAATACTGGGAAGATGCCTTTTTCAAACTCTCCAAGACCAAGGCGTATAAGGATCTGCTGAACACCTCCTATGCGGTCGATTCCTTCATGAGGCATGAGGAGACCAAGGCGTTTGTCGACGATTACGTTAAGGTGCTCAAAGTGGATGTCGATGAACTCGGCGCCTTTAAGAAGAAGTAAGTCAAGGGATATTGAAGCTCTCCGCGGCTTGCCGCGGAGAGCTTCACCGGCCGGTCTCCCTGCGACTGCAGGCGCGCCGATTGTGTTGACGGAATTGCTTCGCTTTGCACCGTTCCAAAGCACCATGATGCAGGTGCTCTTTAAATGTTAGAGGATCAGTATCCCGGTCAGGAGGAAGAGTGTATGAAAAAAGGAGACATCGTTTATTCGCTCGTCGGTATGGGACTCAGCCTCTGGCTCATGCTCGAATCGCAAAAATTCGAATATGCTTCCAAATTCGGCACAGGCCCCGGTTTTTTCCCTTTCTGGTTGGGAGTCGTTCTCGCTGGGTTCTCCCTGTTTCGGTTCATCCTCTGCTTCAAGGAACAATATAGCGCCGAGGAGATGAAGCCGCGTCTGCCCGGATTACGGTCGCTGGGTCGGCTCGGCCTCATCATGGTGATCATGGCCGGTTTTGCCCTCCTTATGAACAGCCTCGGTTTCATCCTGACCGTGTTTCTTTTCGTATCCGTCATCCTTTTTGCATTGGAAGGCGACAGTATCCTGAAAAGCGTCTTTTATGGCGTCATGTTCAGCGCCGGAATCTTTCTCATTTTTCGCTACTGGCTGGAAGTGGATCTTCCCACGGGTCTGCTGGGAATCTGAAGGAGAAAAGAAATGGATATCCTCAACAACTTGATGCAGGGTTTCGCGGCGGTCCTCACCCCGTTCAATCTCATGATGGCAGCCATGGGCTGCTTCTTCGGCACCCTGGTGGGAATCCTGCCCGGCCTGGGCCCCTCGGCCACGATCGCCATGCTTATTCCGCTTACCTTCGGGATGGACCCGACGCCCGCCATGATCATGATGTGCGCGATCTACTATGGCGCCATGTACGGCGGGTCGACGACCTCGATCCTGCTCAACGTTCCCGGCGAGGCCGCATCCGTTGTAACCACCATTGACGGTTACCAGATGGCGCGCCAGGGGCGCGGCGGAGCCGCCCTGGGAATTTCCGCGATCGGTTCCTTCGTTGCCGGCATTCTCGGGACGATCGGGCTCATGCTCATCTGCGTCCCCCTCGCGAAATTCGCGTTGAAATTCGGCCCGGCGGAATTCTTCAGCCTGATCGTCATGGGTCTTTTGACCATTGTGTACGTGGGCGGGAAATCCATATCGAAATCGCTGATGAGCGGCGTCATCGGGATGGCCCTCGGGACGGTCGGCATCGACGTCATCCAGGGGGCGCCCCGGTTCGTGTACGATATCCCCGAATTGATGGATGGGGTGTCATTCGTCACCGTGGTCATGGGCCTTTTCGGCATCGGGGAGGTCCTGGTTTCCGCGGAAGAACGGCTGAAAATAACCCCCATCAACGTCAAATTCAAAGATCTCTGGCCGACCGTCGCCGAGGTTTGGCAATCGAAATGGGCGATTCTCCGCGGTACGACGGTCGGATTCATGATGGGCGCCCTGCCCGGCGCCGGTGCGACCATCTCGTCTTTCGTTGCGTATGCCCTTGAAAAGGGCGTTGCCAAGGATCCCGATCGTTTCGGGAAGGGCGCCATCGAAGGCGTTGCCTCTCCGGAGTCCGCGAACAACGCGTGCACGTCGGGGGCCATGGTGCACCTGCTGGCCCTGGGGATTCCGGGTTCGGGGGCGACCGCGGTCATGCTGGGCGCCCTGATGATGTTCGGGCTGAAGCCGGGGCCCATGATGTTTCATACCAACCCCGATCTCGTCTGGGCGCTCATCGCCAGCATGTTCATCGGAAATGTGATCCTGATCGTGATGAACCTCCCGATGATCCCCCTCTTCGCCATGGGCCTGCGTATCCCGTACCGCTACCTCTACCCGGGTATCCTCCTGATCTGCATCATCGGGGCCTATTCGC
Source organism: uncultured delta proteobacterium (assembly GCA_963817385.1). Classification (GTDB taxonomy): domain Bacteria; phylum Desulfobacterota; class Syntrophia; order Syntrophales; family UBA5619; genus JAKAFS01. The sequence continues at coordinate 228,250 of CAWFOM010000001.1, read as the reverse complement.
TCAGCAGCAGCGTATACGATGTCTGGGTGATGATGATTTTCGGCATCATCGGCTATTTCATGAAGAAATACGATATTCCGGGCGCCCCGATGGTCATCGCCCTGATACTGGGGCCCTTGCTGGAGCACAATCTCCATCGCGCCCTGGCGCTCTCTCATGGCGATATCACCGTATTCTTCACCCGCCCGATCTCCGCGACCCTTTTGGGGATCGCCGCAGTATTGACGATCGGGTTCTCGTTCAAGACGGTCAGGATCAAAAGGAAGATGCTGGAGGAGCAAGAGGTGTAAGTTAGAAGAGATGCAGGGAGGATTTGTATGCTGATTGACAAGGAGAAATGTATCGGCTGCGAGGAATGCATCCCCTATTGCCCGGTCGGCGCGATCCGGCTGGCGGAAGGGGGATCGGTCAGCGAGATCGATCAGGCGGCGTGTGTGGAGTGCGGGTGCTGCTACAAGAGATCCGGCGTCTGCCCGGTCGACGCGATTTACATGCCGAAGCTGGAATGGCCGCGGTGCCTTCGCGAGTATTTCAGCAACCCCGATGTGAAACATCCCTCGACGACCGGCAACGGGCGGGGGACGGAGGAGATGAAAACCAACGACGTGACCGGCCGGTTCGTCCGCGGCGAGGCCGGCGTCGCCCTGGAGACTGGGCCGCCCCGGCGTCGGCACGTCGTTTCGGGATCTGGAGACGGTCGCCATGGCCATCGCCCGGCTGGGGGTGGAATTCGAAACCCAGAATCCGGTGGCGGAACTGATGGCCGATCCGAAGACGGGAAAATTCAACGAGGCGGTCCTGAACGAACGGGTGCTTTCGGCAATCATCGAGCTCAAGATCCCGGTCGGCAAGTTGGCGGAGGTACTGGCAACGATCAAAGAGGTATCGGCGAAGATCGATACGGCCTTTTCTCTCGATCTGATCAGCCGCGTCGATGCGGACGGAACCACGCCGGTGCTCGCCATCGCCCGGGAGGCCGGCTTTTCCCCAAGACCCAACACGAAGACGAACGTGGGCCTCGGCCGGCCGCTGTTCAAGGAGGCATGACATGACGCACACATTGCACCGGCAGGGGAGTGTCGAAGACCTCCACGAGGACTATGTCCTGCTGCTTCGGACATCCCGCTTTGTGAACCACGAGGGGTCCGAGAAAACGATGCAGCAGATCTGGGAGGTGATCTCCCATTACAAGGACGATCTGGTGAATTTCGGGAACCATAATCCCCATTGGGGCGGCGGGGAGCTCTACGACCTGGAGGCCCTGCAGAAGGCCAAGAGCCGGATCATCCACGTGGTCTTCAAGGATCGGGAGAAGATCAAGGCGTGCCTGAACGAGATCAGGGAGCGGGATTTCGGCATATCGGTCGTCGTATCGGGCTTATGCGCGGAGACGGAAAAAATCTGCGCGGAAATCGGTATCGCGCCCCATACCGTGAACTATTCCCTGGGCATCCACGGCAACACCGAGCGGGTGCCCGAAGGGGAGGTCCTGGAGATCCACACCATGTGCGGTCATGCCATGGTGGCGACCAACCTGATCCGCCACATGGTCGATCAGATCAACAAAGGCAAGATCACCTGCGCGGCCGCAGCCAAGAAGCTCTCCCGGATGTGCGATTGCGGCATATTCAATACCTATCGGGCGGAAAAGCTGCTGCGGAATATGACGACCGGCCGCTCCTGAGCAGGGTGCGTGCGCCTTTGTCTGTTCGCGTTACTCTTCATGTCTTCATAACTCCATCAAGGTCATTTACGGAGGGTCGCCATGATCATAGATCGGGAAACCTGCATCGGATGCGGTGAATGCGTGTTTACCTGCACGGTGGTAGCGATACGGCAGGAGGATGAGAAGGCCGCTATCGACCGCGAGCGGTGCGTCGAATGCGGCAACTGTCTGCGGATTGCCGAGTGTCCGACGGGCGCGCTTCAGCAGGATGAGCTCGTCTGGCCCCGGATCGTCCGCAAATACTTCAGCGACAACCAGCAGCCCTGGCCGAAGGAGCTGTGCTTCTCCACCGGGTATGGCAGGGGGACGGATGAGTGCAAGACGAACGACCGCTCGGGCCGGTTTCAGCGCGGGCAGATCGGGGTGATGATCGAGGTCGGGAGGCCCGGGGTGAGCGCCAGTTTCCGCGATGTCGAAAAGATACTCCAGGCGTTGATCAAGGCGGACATCGAATTCGAAGAAAAGACCCCGCTCACGGCCCTGCTGAAGGACAAGGGAAAAGGGATTCTCCGCGATGACATCAGGGACGAACGGGTCCTCTCCTGCATCATCGAAGCGAAAATAAAAAAGGAAGAGTCTGGAGAAAACCATCGGGATCATCAAACAGGTGGCAACGGAAATCGACACGGTCTTCAGCTTCGGGCTGGTGACCCGACTGGAAGAGGGTTTCCGGTCTCCCCTTGAGCCGATGTTCGATGCAATGGGAATTCACCCGCGGCCCAATGCGAAAATCAACCTCGGTCTGGGAAAACCGATTTTCGAGGCATGACCGAAAGGAGCTTCTGATTATGAGCCATGCGGCCCACCGGTTCGGGACGATAGAAGAACTGAGGAGTGATTATAACATCCTCGTCAAGCCATACAAGGCGCTGGATGACGTCGATGAGAAAACGAAGGAGGAGGCGATTGATAAAACGGAAGCGATGGCCGCTATCGCCTTTGAAAAAGGCGCGGTGAATCTCGGCCGGAGATCGGGTTGCATCGGCAGGGGCGACGATTTTCAAGACATCATGAAGTGGCGGAGCCTCCAAGGATTCTTTGCCGCTTTTTCCGACAAGGAGAAGCTCAAAAATGTCCTGAAGGAGTACAAGAAACGGGATTACGGCATCTCCGTAGTTGCCGGGGGGCTGATCGAGGAGATCTTTGCCATGTGCGGAGAGATCGGAATCAAGCCGCACACGATCCTCTATTCCTTTGGCGTCTGGGGGAAAACGGAGTTATTGCCCAGTGAGGATCATCTGAAAATCACCACCCTTTGCGGTCATCACATGGTTTCACCGGCGATGATCGATCATTATGTCGCAAAGATCAGGAAGAGGAAAATATCGCCGGAAGCGGCGGCGAAAAAATTGGCCGGCCCCTGTGTCTGCGGGATTTTCAACACCGACCGAACGGTTGAAGTCCTGAAGAGGATGGCAGCGAAGTAGTGTTGTGCACAGTCGGATGATCTGTCGCAAAGCCATGGGTGATGGTATGGATGCCGCATGATTATTGGTCGGGATACCTGCTTGAGGAGAAGAAACAATGCTTGACGAACAAAGGATGGTTCAAGTGGCCAAACAGGTGGTAGGGCAGATTCTGGCCCTGAAGCCGGGGGAGACGGTGTGCATCCTCCGGGATACGGAGGAGGATTCGCAGACCCTTTGCCACGATCATCTCCGCGGCCGTGCGGCAGGCGGGGGCCGAACCGGTGTCGATGATTATCGAGCCACGGACGGTCGGCGGGCAGGAACTGCCGGAGACCGCGGCGGGGGCGTTCATCCGTTCCAGCGCCGTCATCAACCTCACCAAGTGGGCGATCGTGCACAGCAGGGCGGTCAGTACCGCCCTGGGGGCCGGGGCCCGGACCTGCAATCTTCGGGGCTTCAATGACGGGATGCTGGAGAGTCCCGGGGTCACCACCGACTACGAGCCGGTCCGGCGGAACGCCCTGGCGGTGGATGCCCTCCTCGAGCAGGCCCGCGAGATCCGCTTTACCACCGCCGACGGGTGCGATGTGACCATGAAGCTCTGCGGCCGGAAAGGGAAAGCGCAGACCGGCTTTGCCGACGAACCGGGGAGGTTTTCAGGACTTCCCGACGGGGAATCCACGGTTGCCCCGCTGGAAGGCGCTACCCAGGGCTGTATCGTAAACCCCTATATCATCGATAAGATCGGGCGAGTGGACGAACCGTTCAAGATGGAGATCAAGGACGGCTGGATCGTGAACGTGGAAGGGGGGAAACAGGCCCGGCAACTGCTGGAGCTGTTCGAGAAGTTCGATTCCAACGCCCGGCGGTTTGCCTCTCAGTTCGCCCTGGGGATGAACCCTGACTGCCGTATTTTCCCCGATACCAAGGAGGTCTCCAAGAGATTGGGTACCCTTCACGTGGCATTGGGCGACAATATCTCCCTGGGGGGCACTGTCCAGTGCGGGCTGCATATCGACATCGTCATCCTGAATCCCACAGTCTGGCTGGACGGGAAAATCGTCCTGGAGAACGAGAAACTCTGCCTCTGACAGAGTGTTAAAAAATATCTTGGTAAGTACCCGTCGTGATTTGAAAAAGTTGATCGACAGCGCCGGATAAAAACCCGGGTTGCATTCCGCGCTGAATTGTCCTATGTTCTCCCTGCCGCGCTTGAGGAGACAAGATCCGACAGGATTGAAGCTCTCCTGGGGCAAGTTGCGGAAAATCTTCTATTCTAAGAGGAACATACCGTTTCTGACGCTTACCCCGCGGCGAGCTGCGGTGTGTGTGCCGGCGGATTCAGTGACGATGATCAGATTACATCGTCGTTTGCCTTAGTGGTGCATCGGATGTTCTATTCCAGCGTATGAAAGGAGAATGTATGAAAAAGAAGGAATCAAGGCTGTTCAAGACTTTCGGGATACTGCTGGCGCTCGTCTTGGCGCTTGCGGTCTCAGTGGTTTCGGGTTTTGCGGCGGCAGACTCTTTTCCGAGCAAGCCGATACGGCTTATCATCCCGTTCCCGCCGGGGGGGAGCAACGACATCGTCGGGCGCCTGATCGCCACAAAATTGTCGGAAAGCCTCGGCAAGCAGGTGGTCGTCGACAACCGCGGCGGCGCGGGAGGCGTTCTCGGCTCGGAGATGGCGGCGAAGGCGGAGCCGGACGGCTACACGCTGCTCATCGTCTCTGCCGCATATGCCTTTAATCCCGCGCTCTACAAGCTTCCGTTCGATCCGGTGAAATCCTTTACCCCGATCGCGAAGCTGGGGAGCGGACCGAACTCCCTCACCGTCCATCCGAGCGTTCCGGCCAATACGGTGAAGGAGCTCATCGCGCTTGCTGAAAGCAGAAGCCCGGCCAGTTGATCTGCGGATGTCGCGGGTGTCGGCAGCTTCCAGCACATGGGAACCGAGCTCTTCAAGATGATGGCGGATATCGATTTCAAGATCGTGCAGTTCAAGGGGGGCGGCCCGGCGATGATCGACCAGCTCGGGGGCCACAGCCAGTTTTCGCTCGGCTCGCTCATTCAGACGCTGCCCCATATCCAGTCCGGAAAATTCCGGATCCTGGGCACCGGCGGACTGAAGCGCAGCACTATCCTGCCCAATGTGCCGACGATTGCGGAGGCGGCGTTCCCGGGTACGAAGCGACCAACTGGTGGGGTATCCTTGCGCCGGCCGGCACGCCGGCGCCGATCGTCGAGAGGCTGAACAAGGAGATCAAGACACTCCTGACCTCGGCGGAAGTGCAGAAGCTGTTCCAGAAGGAAGGGGCGGATGTGGACTATCTCGGTCCGGCTGAATTCGGCCCCTTCATTGAGAAAGAGATCACCAAATGGGGCAAGGTCGTCAAAGAGGCCAACATCAAGGTGGAGTAGAAGCAACAGCACAGGCACGTCATTGTCCTAAGGGAGATTTACGGTTGAGCGGCCGGGACGCCGCCGGTGCCGGGGAATTTCCCGGGACCGGCGGCTGTCTGCGTGCCCTTCACCATCCCGCCGATGCTCGGCGGGGATCCGGTCGTCCCTCGATTTGAAGTTTTCTCCAACGAGGAGTTCCCGATGAAGATTGAGTTACGCAAAAACAAGGATTTCTGGGCCGGTATGATGTTGATCGCAATCGGCGCGGCGGCGATGTTCATCTCCCGGGATTACCGGTTCGGCAGCGCGCTGCGCATGGGGCCCGGCTTCTTTCCGACCATACTGGGCGGGGTCCTCATCGCGTTCGGCATCTGCATCATGGCCGTGGGGCTGAAGAGCGGTGAGAAGATCCAGGGAAGTTTGTCGCTCAGGGCCCTGATCATGCTGCCCCTCTCCCTGGTCCTGTTCGGCGTCCTGATGGAGAAGGCGGGCTTCATCCCGGCGCTGGTGGCCCTGGTCTTCGTATCGGCGGCCTCGGGCAGGGAGTTCAAGTTCGTCGAGGTCTCGCTGCTCACCGTGCTTCTGACCGTGGCCTCGGCGGCCTTGTTCATCTGGGGTCTCGGACTGCCCTACCCCCTGATCAAGGGATTCTGACAAGGAGATCGCCATGGAACTGTTCCACAATCTGATCTTCGGGTTCAGCGTCGCGTTCTCCGCTGCAGAACCTGCTCTACTGCTTCATCGGCGTTCTGGTGGGCACGTTGATCGGCGTTTTGCCCGGCATCGGGCCGATGGCGACGATCGCGATGCTGCTGCCGCTCACCTACAACGTCCCGCCGGTCGCGGCGCTGATCATGCTGGCCGGCATCTACTACGGCGCCCAGTACGGCGGCTCGACGACCTCCATCCTGGTCAATCTCCCGGGTGAGACCTCGTCGGTGATCACCTGCATCGACGGCTACCAGATGGCGCGGCAGGGGCGCGCCGGAGCGGCGCTCGCGATCGCGGCCATCGGCTCGTTCTTCGCCGGCACCGTCTGTACGCTGATTGTCGCCATGTTCGGTCCGCCGCTCGCCGATATGGCGCTGAAGTTCGGTTCGCCGGAATATTTCTCGCTGATGCTGATGGGCCTGGTCGCCGCGGCGGTGCTCGCCCAGGGCGACATGCTCAAGTCGCTCGCGATGGTGGTGGTGGGCCTGCTGCTCGGCATCGTGGGTTCCGACGTCGATTCCGGCGTCAAGCGCTTCTGTTTCGGCTTCTACGAGCTGGCGGACGGGATCGGTTTCGTGATCATCGCCGTGGGGGTGTTCGCGGTGGGCGAAATCATCAGCAACCTCAGCGATCCGGAGGAGCGGACGATCTTCACCTCCCGGGTGGGGAGCCTCTACCCGACGCTCGCAGGACATGAAGCAGTCCATCGCCCCGATCATCAGAGGAACCGTCCTCGGGGCGTTCTTCGGCGTGCTGCCCGGCACCGGACCGTCGATCGCCTCGTTTGCGTCCTACATGGTCGAGAAGAAGGCCGCCAAGGACCCGTCGCGTTTCGGCCACGGTGCGATCGAGGGCGTGGCGGCGCCCGAGGCCGCCAACAACGCGGACGCGCAGTGCAAGTTCATCCCGATGCTCACCCTGGGGATTCCCGCGAGCGGGACGATGGCGCTGATGCTCGGGGCGCTCATGATCCACGGCATCACGCCGGGGCCGACGGTGATGACCCAGAAACCCGACCTCTTCTGGGGGCTGGTCGCGAGCATGTGGATCGGGAACCTCATGCTCGTCGTCCTCAACCTGCCGCTGGTCGGCCTCTGGGTGAGCCTGCTGAAGGTTCCCTATCGCCTGCTCTTCCCCGCCATCATGGTATTTTCCGCCATCGGCATCTACAGCTCGAACAACGTCTCGTTCGACGTCTACCTCGCGGCGCTCTTCGGTATCCTCGGCATTGTGTGGAGGCTGCTCGGGTGCAGCCCGGTGCCGATGCTCCTCGGGTTCGTCCTGGGGCCGATGATGGAGGAAAACCTCCGGCGGGCGCTGCAGGTCTCGAACGGCGATCCCTCGGTGTTCGTCACGCGAGCCGATCAGCCTTGCGTTTATCATTGCCACGATCCTGATCCTGATCGTGATGGTGCTGCCCGCCGTGCGCAAACGGCGGGGCGACATCACCGGCTGAGGCGTCGGATCTTAAACTATCATCAACGATATACCACCGGAAAGGAGAATTTCATTCCATGACAGATTTCGTATCAATCCCGAAGGAAGCTGCTGAAGCGCTGAAAAAGGCCAACACCGGCATGGTCAACGACGCCCTTGCCCTGGCCGGACTCAACGGAGGCATCAAAGGGGTTCGGCCCGCCCGCGGATCCGAAGATTACAAGGTTGTCGGGAGGGTCGCCACGGTCCTCTTCGGCGCGCCGCGTCCCGACAGCCCCAAATTGACCATGTATCAGACCATTCGCGAGACCCCCGCGGGGAGCGTTCTGGTGATCGACGGCAAGGGAATGGATGTCCATTTCACGGGTGACAACCAGGGAGAGTGCGCGAAGCGTCAGGGATTGGCGGGCATGGTGGTCTACGGCGGGTCGCGGGACATCGCCGGCTACCGGGCGATGGGCATGCCCCTGTATTGCACCGGCTCGGCGACCGTGGACAAGCCCTCGGACATCCAGATCGTCGGGTACAATGTGCCGATCGAAGTGGCCGGGGTGGCGATCAGACCGGGCGATATCATCATCGCCGACGAGGACGGCGTGGTCTGTATTCCCGGAGAAGCCCTCGGCGTGCTCCTGGAGAAGCTGAAGATCATCTTCGAAGTCGAGGAAGGGATGGAGAAGGCCATCGCGACGTGCGCCCCGGTGGATGAGATCAAGGCGATCATCGCCAAAAAGAAGCCCAAGAAGTAGTGGTCGCGGCGGGCGTGAAGGGTGGCAGATGAGGATATTTGAAAAAATGCCCTCGATCGGGTTGCTTTTCCCGGCAAAAACAAGAGGGGAGATGTGAATCGTGAAAGAGAAAAATGAGGAATTGAGAGCAAAGGAAGAGCTCGCGCGCCTCGGGGGCGGTCAGAAACAGATCGACAAGCAGCACGAGCGCGGCAAGCTCAGCGCCCGGGAGCGGATCGATGCGCTGGTGGATCCGGGGAGCTTCATCGAGCTGGAGATGTTCGTTACCCATCAGACGACCAAGTTCGGAATGGATAAGGAGAAGTACTACGGCGACGGCGTGGTCGTCGGCTCGGGAACAATCCACGGCCGGCAGGTGTATCTCTATTCGCAGGACTTTACCGTCATGGGCGGATCGCTCGGGAAGGCGCACGCCAGCAAGATATGCCATGTGATGGACCTGGCGATCAAGGTCGGCGCCCCCATCATCGGGCTGATCGATTCCGGCGGCGCCCGGATTCAGGAAGGTTTGGGCCAGTATGGCTCCATCTTCTTCCGGAATACCCTGGCATCCGGCATCGTTCCTCAACTGGCGTTGATACTGGGTCCCTGCGCGGGCGGGGCCGTCTATTCGCCCGCCTTGTGTGATTTTGTCTTCATGGTGGAAGGGATCAGCAAGATGCACATTACCGGCCCGAACGTCATCAAGGCGGTGACCGGAGAAGAGGTGACGGCCGAGGAGCTAGGCGGCGCAAAAGTCCACAGTAAAAAAAGCGGCGTTGCCCATCTGGTTGCGGAAAGCGAAGAAAAATGTTTTGAGATGGTCAAGAAGCTGCTGAGTTTCCTTCCGGCAAACTACCGGGGAGAGGCTCCCCGGGTGTCATCCTCCGACGCCGCCGATCGGCTGACGGAAGAGATCGAGGAGATCATCCCGGATAATCCGCAACGGGCGTACGACATGAAACGGATCATCCGTCTCGTGGCGGATCAGAACGATTTTTTTGAAATCCAGGAAGATTACGCCAAGAACATCATCATCGGATTTATCAGACTGGGCGGCGGCACCGTCGGCGTGATCGCCAACCAGCCGATAGTCAGCGCCGGCTGTCTCGATATCGACGCCTCGGATAAATCGGCCCGGTTCATCCGGTTTTGTGACGCATTCAATATCCCGATCCTGAATCTTGTAGATTGTCCGGGGTATCTTCCGGGAAAACAGCAGGAATACGGCGGCATCATCAGGCATGGCGCGAAGACGCTCTACGCCTATTGTGAGGCCGTTGTGCCTCGGATTTCAGTCATCGTGAGAAAAATATACGGCGGCGCGATGTCGGGCATGGCGGTTTCGAAATTGGTAGGCACGGATTTTACGATCGCGCTGACGACGGCGGAGATCGCCATCATGGGGCCCGAAGCGGCCGCCAACGTGATCTTCAAGGACGAGATCGCCCGGGCCGAGGATCCGAAAGCGATGAGGATCCAGAAGGTGAATGAATACCGGCAGAAGTTTGCCAATCCCTATGTAGCTGCCGAAGAGGGATGGATCGACGCCATCATCGAACCGAAGGCGATGCGCTCCACCCTGATTCAGGCGTTTGAGCGGCTCAAAGGGAAGGTCGAGCTCAGGCCCGGCAAGAGACACGGGTCGATTCCGTTGTAAGGGAGAAGAATATGATCAAGAAGATCGAGCATATCGGCGTGGCTGTCCAGGACATTGAAAAGTCCGTTCACCTGTTCGAGATCTCCTGGGGATCCCGCTGGAGAAGGTGTACGAATCGGAAGCGATCAAAACCAAGATCGCCTTCTTCCCGCTGGGGGACTCTACCATCGAACTGATCGAGCCGATGAATCCGGCGAGCCCGGCGGCTAAATTCATCCAGAAGCGGGGGGAAGGGATCCACCACATCTGCCTCGGCGTTGAGAATGTGGAAGCGGCGCTGAGCGATTTCGCGGCGAAGGGGATCGAGCTTCTCGATCAGAAACCGCGAAGAACACAGGACGGCCGGCTCATCGCCTTCCTGAATCCGAAGAGCACCAACGGCGTTTTGATCGAACTGATGGAGATCGGCGCTGAATCCGTCAGCGAGTAAAAAAATGATTTGTTCCGCGTAAGGATCGAAGTTCTCCGCAGCCTGCTGCGGAGAGCTTCAATAGGTGGCATGAGCAAGGAGGATGACCATGGGAAAGAAAACGGGTGAAACGGAGGTGCGGCCGGTCGTTTCGATATTGGGCACCCCGGTGAAGTGTTTTTACGGGCCGGAGGATCTTCCGGACTTCGATTATGCCGAGAAGCTCAATGACCCCGGTGAATATCCCTTCACCCGGGGCGTTTACCCGACGATGTACCGGAGCGCCCTCTGGACGATGCGGCAGTATTCGGGTCAGTCGACCCCGGAGAGCACCAACGAGCGGTTCAAGTATCTCCTGAAAAACGGCCAGACCGGTTTGAGCCTCGCCTTCGATCTGCCGACGCAGATCGGCCTGGATTCGGACATGCCGCTTGCGGAGGACGATGTCGGCAAACTGGGGGTCGCCGTCGATTCCCTGGAGGATTTCGAGCGGGTCTTCGACGGCATCGCCCTGGATCAGATCTCGACGTCGTTTACGATCAACGCCACGGCGCCGATCATCCTGGCGATGTATGTCCTGGTGGCGAAGAAGCAGGGGGTGGAGCCCAAAAAGCTGCGGGGGACGATTCAGAACGACATTTTGAAAGAGTACATCGCCCGGGGGACCTGGATCTTCCCGCCGGAACCGTCGATCAAGCTCGTGGGCGATCTGGTGGAGTACTGCAACAAGGAGATCCCGCGGTTCAACGCGATCAGCGTCTCCGGGACGCACATCATGGAATACGGGGCGAACACGATGCAGTCGGTCGCCCTGGCGATCTCGATCGCCGAGGTCTATATCCGCGAGGTCCTCAAGCGGGGGTCGAACATCGACGAGATCGCCCCGCTCTTCTCGTTCCATCTGCCGATCGGCGGACGCGATTTCAACTTCTTTGAGGACATCTGCCGGCTGCGGGCGGCGCGGCGGTACTGGGCGAGGCTCATGAAGGAGAAGTACGGCGCGAAGGATTTGCGATCGCTCCAGTTTAGGTTCTCCACCGGGGGGATGGGTGGAGGTCTGACGGCCGAGCAGCCGCTCAACAACATCGCCCGGGAGACCATCTATGCCATGGCGGCGATCTTTTCGGGGACGCGGTCGCTGAACCTGGCCTGCTTCGACGAGGTGTATGCGATTCCGTCGGACCTCGCGATCCGGACCTCGCTCAGGGTGCAGCAGATCCTGGCCTACGAGACGGGGGTGGCGGACGTGGTAGATCCCCTGGGCGGTTCCTACTACGTGGAGGCGCTGACCGACGAGATGGAGGCGAAGATCACCGAAACCATCGCCGATATCGAAAAAAACGGCGGGATCGTCAAGATGATCGAGCAGGGCACGATTCAACGCGATCTGGCCAGACAGAGCTACACGATCCAGAAGAAGATCAGCTCCGGCGAAAAGGTCCTGGTCGGAGTGAATAAGTTCAAGGTGAAGGAGGAGGAACGGGATCTGGAGATCTACAAGACGGATCCGGAAACCATCAACCGTCAACTGCAGCGGCTCAAGGCGGTCAAGGAGAGCCGCGACCAGGGGAAGGTCGCCGGGGCTTTGCAGCAGTTGGAGGCGGCGGCGCGCCGCGGGGAGAACATCATCCCCTATCTGTTTGAGCCGCTCACGGCGAAGGCGACGGTGGGGGAGATCATCGATACCCTGAAGAAGGTGTACGGGACGTTCAAGGAACCGACCACCGTTTAGGTTTAATCTCAGGAGGTTTTCATGGAAGCGAAGAAGACCATTCGTGTACTGATTGCCAAGATCGGCCTGGACGGACATGACGTCGGCGCCAAGGTGCTGATCTTCTGGCTGAGGGACCAGGGAATGGAAGTTATTTATACCGGCTTGCGCCAGAGCGTGGAGCAGGTTGTCGAGGTGGCTATCCAGGAGGCGGTGGATGTGATCGGGGTCAGCATCCTTTCGGGCTCGCACGTCTCCATCGCCCGGAAGCTGATCAAGCGGATCGGCGAGCGGTCGCTCGACGACGTCCTGGTGCTCTTCGGGGGGACCATACCGAAGGATGACATCGCTACGCTCAAGGGGATCGGCGTTCAGGGGGTTTTTCCCTCCCACGCAAAGCTTGAGGAAATTTCCGCATTCATCAAACAGAACGTTAAACAGGGGGCATGATCATTGGAGGGAATTGAAGCCCGGATCAAACATAAGGCATCCCTCGCGAAGATCATGACAGCCGATGAGGCGGCCTTGCTTTTCCGGGATGGGATGCTGGTTGCTACCTCGGGAAGTACCATGGGCTACCCCAAAGCCACGTTTCTGGCCCTGTCGGAGCGGATCAAAAAGCAAGGCGGGATCAGGATCGATCTGTTGTGCGCCGGACCGCTGAGTTCTGAAGTTGATGATGTCCTGGCCGATGTGGGGGGGATCCGGACGAGGATAGGCGCGATCGGGGGAGAGAAGCTCAGGGCGGCGATCAATCGGGGAGAGGTAAGATTCATCGAAGGCAAGGGCGGCCAGCTGCCGCTGCAGGTGAAGCGGGGGTGGTTCGGACCCGTCGATATGGCTGTCATTGAAGCGATAGGGCTGACCCGGGAAGGCAATATCATCCCTTCGACCGCGGTCTACGATTCGCCCGAGTGGATCGATGCCGCCGCTCACGTGATCGTCGAGATCAACCTCAACCGCCCGCTGGCGCTCGAGGGGTTGCACGATGTGTATCAGAAGGGAAGCGACCCGATTCCGCTTGCCGGCGATCCGCTCAAAAGGATCGGCGTACCCTATTTTTCGGTAGATCCGAAAAAGATCAAAGGGATTGTTCTGTCCGATCGGGGCGAAAAGACGTCCGGTGAAGCCAAGCCGGATGCCATGGGAGACCTGATCGGCCAACATCTCGTCGACTTTTTCCGGCAGGAGATTGCCGCCGGACGGTTGAGCGAACCCCTGCCGCCGATCGAGGTCGGCGTGGGGGGTGTTGTCAGCAATGTTTTGCGGAAGCTCGGCGCGAGTGACTTTACGAATTTTCGTTTTCACATGCCCGTCATCACGGATCCGGTGATCGAGATTATCGATATGGATAAGGTCGACTGGGTGTCCGGGACGGCCCTCAGGCTCACGCCGGAAGCGTGGGAGAAATTCAAGGCGGACCTTGATCGCTATAAAAGATGCATGGTGCTGCGCCCCGTCACGATCTGTAATTCACCGGAAATCATTCAGCGATTTGGAGTAATTGGGATTAACGGTTGTCTGGAGATGGATATCCAGGGGCAGGTGAACTCAAGCCACGTGATGGGAGCGAAGGTCCTGACCGGCATTGCCGGGTCCTATGATTTTTCCCGGAATGGGCTTTACTCGATCTTCGTCGGACCGTCAATGGCCCGGGGTGGCAAGATTTCCGCCATCGTGCCCATGGTCTCTCATGTCGATCATACGGAACATGATGTGGATATCCTGGTGACGGAGCAGGGGCTGGCCGATCTGCGAGGCCTGGATCCCCGGGAGAAAGCGGAGACGATCATCGGCCGGTGCGCGCATCCCGATTTCCGGGAGATGTTGTCGGACTACCTGGCCAGGGCCGAAAAGGAGCCCGGACATATCCCCGTTCTGTTTGAAGAATCGAATTCATTTCATCTGCGTCTCAAACGAACCGGCAGCATGAAGGAAAGCGGCTCGTAAGGATTCTCCGCAGCTTGCCGCGGAGGTCCTCAATACGGCGCTGAAAATAGCGCATCTGCGGCCAGGGGCGCCATAACCATTTTTCACTTGACACCGGGGGCGGGTTGCGGTTTAAGGAAACGCGTTCCAACGGTTTGTTGTTTCAGGAAGTAATCGTCTTTTTAAGCGGTCCGTCGGCGGGAATGCGGACGGTCCAGAATGGAGGTATGTTGCATGGATAATTTTACATTCGGCATGACGATGCTGATCTGCGGGATGGGGGGGACGATCCTGACCCTGTGGATCATGAGCCTCGTAATGGGCCTTTTGGGGAAACTGTTCCCCGAAAAGCCGGAAAAGAAGGAGGCGTAGACCATGGCAGACGCAATTATTAACGGCCTCAGCGGTCTCACCGTCGGATTTCAGATGCTGGCGGGCGACTGGCGCAACGGCATCATGCTTATCGTGGGTTTCGTCCTCCTCTACCTCGGGATCAAGAAGGACTGCGAGCCGCTCCTTCTGGTGCCGATCGGCTTCGGGTGCATCCTGGTCAATATCCCCCTTTCGGATGTGATGGCGCAGGAGGGGTTCATCCGGGCAATCTATGACGCCGGGATCACGACGGAGCTCTTTCCACTCCTGATCTTCATCGGCATCGGTGCGATGACCGACTTCGGGCCGGTCCTTGCACAGCCGTCGACCTTCCTCCTGGGCGCGGCGGGCCAGTTCGGGATCTTCCTCACGCTGCTCTTGGCTTTGGCGCTCGGTTTTCCCCAGCTCGACGCAGTCTCCATCGGGATCATCGGGGCCTGCGACGGGCCGACGGCCATCTATGTCACCTCGAAGTTCGCCCCGCACCTTCTCGGTGCCGTGTCGGTTGCGGCCTATTCCTACATGTCGCTGGTGCCGATCATCCAGCCGCCGATCATGAGGCTGCTGACGACGAAGAAGGAGCGCATGACCGTCATGAAGGCCGTGGCCAAGCCGGTCTCCAAGACGACGAAGATGCTCTTCCCCCTGGTCATCACGATCCTCGGCGGCCTCATCGCCCCGAAGGGCCTCCCGCTCCTCGGAACGATCATGCTGGGAAACCTGATGCGGGAATCCGGCGTGGTGGCACGGCTGACGAAGGCCTCCGAGAATGAGATCGCCAACGTCGTCACGCTCTTCCTGGGCCTCTGCATCGGCGCCACGATGGTGGGGAGCGCCTTTGTCAGGGCCGAGACCCTGATCATCCTCTGCCTCGGGTTCGTGGCCATCTGCCTCGACACGGTCTGCGGCGTCTGTCTCGGCAAGGTCATGCGGATCGTTACCGGCGGGAAGGTCAATCCCCTGATTGGTGCGGCCGGGATCTCCGCCTTCCCGATGGCGGCGCGCGTCGTCCAGCGCGAAGGCCAGAAATGGAACAAGAAGAGCTACCTGCTCATGCACGCGATGGGCGCCAATGCCGGAGGACAGATCGGCTCGGTCGTCGCCGCTGCGGTTATGCTCTCGGTCCTGGCAGGAATGGGGATCATCCGGTAGCGTCAGTTGGTTCAATTGTGTAAACGCTGCCCCTGTCACGGGGCATCGGTCGATGCGCAGGGCCGGGCCGGTTGGTCCGGCCCTGCTGTCTTGGGCGTCCTTTCCGATCCCGGATCACCCCCGGTGGATCCAGGAATCCCCCGCCTCGACCGGATACAGAACCGAAATTTCTATGGTCAATCCCCCTGCGATGGGCTATGATTGCCCCATGATACCCATCGTTTCCATTGTCGGCGAATCCGATTCGGGAAAGACGACCCTCATCGAGAAGCTCATTGCCGAGCTGACGCGCCGCGGCATCCGCGTGGCGACGATCAAACACAACCGCCACGGGTTCGAGATCGATCACGAGGGGAAGGACAGTTGGCGTCACAAGCGGGCCGGCGCCGTCGCCACGGTCATCGCCTCGCCCGGCCGGATCGCGGTGATTGAGGATACCCCGAGGGATTATGACCTCGCCGAGATACGGGACCGATACATCAAGGACGCGGACATCATCCTCGCCGAGGGATACAAGTTCAATCCCCACCCCAAGATCGAGGTCTTCCGGACGGAACTCCGGAGGGAGCGCCTCTGCGGCCCCGACGACAATCTCATCGCCCTCGCCGGGGATCGACCGGTCACCGCGGATGTGCCCTGGTATGACTGGAACGATGCGGGCGGGCTTGCGGATCTCATCGCGGAGAGGTTTCTCCCCCGAAAGGCATGAACAAAGCAGTGCCGACGATGCGACGAAACCGTCCCATCTTCATTGTTTCACACATGAAGGAACGATATGTTAAGGAGGCCGACCATGGCAACGATGAACGAGCTCGACCGGGTGGAGATTCTCACCCTCCAGGATAACTACATCGACATGACGGCGACGGACAACAGCGAAATGATCGGCCGCGCCGGGGCGCGAGTCGCCGGGGAAACCAGGAAATCGGTCCTCGCGGAGCACGGATTCTCGGCGGTGATCAGGACGACCGCGGGCGGCAGGACGCGGACGATGCTCTTCGATTTCGGATTCTCCGAGATCGGGGCGGCATTCAACGCCAGGACCCTGGGCGTGCCGATGAGGGAGATCGAGGCGATCGCCCTCTCCCACAGCCACGGCGACCACATGGGAGGGTTCCGGGAGCTGGTCGGTTTGATCGGGAGGCCCGGCATCGAGCTTGTCGTCCATCCGGCGGCCTTCAAGGCCCCCCGGTACGTCAAATTCGACGGGGGGAAGTCCAAATCCCACCACCCCCCGTTCACCCGGGAGATGGCGGCAGCGGCGGGAGTGAAGGTCGTGGAGGCGAAAGAGCCCCGGCCGATGCTCGGCGGGGATGTCCTCTTTCTGGGGGAGATACCGCGCCGCACACCGTTCGAAACAGGCCTCCCCAACGCTTTTTATGAGGAAGGGGGCGTCGAGAAGAAGGATATTATCGACGACGACACCTCGCTCGTCATGAACCTCAGAGGGAAGGGGCTCATCGTCCTGTCCGGTTGCGCCCATTCGGGGATCATCAACACCGTTACCCGGGCCCGCGAGGTGACCGGGATCGAAACCGTTCATGTCATCATGGGGGGCTTTCATATCAACGTTGCGCCCACCGATCCCCTTGTCGCCCGGACGGTGGAGGAACTCAGGAAGTTCGCTCCCCGGTATATCGTCCCCACCCACTGCACAGGGCGCAAGTCGATCCAGCAGATCGAAGCTGCGATGCCCGAGAGCTTCCTCCTCAACATGGCGGGGACGCGGCTCACGTTCGCGGCTTAATGAAGTAGAAACGATTTCAACTTCCGCCGTAAGGGCCTGACAGTTCCGTTGTCAATCGGTCTTGAGGCGTCGAACAAGGAGGAAGGATATGGATCAAGAGCTACCCGGGTGCGCGCGCTGCCCGTTTGAACCGCAGGGGCGGATCTGCCAGAACGAAGAGGGAAAGGCGCCCCCCTTCTGCCCCACGGTGAATAGAGAGGCCGTTATCGCCAGGGCGCTCGAAGAGCTGAAGAAGCCGGAGATCCTGGAATTTGCCCGGCAGGCGTCGGTCCAGGAGGGGGAGGGGTACACGGACAAGGAGCTCGGCTACGCCCAGGCGCGGCCCCTGAAGCCCCGGATCCTCGAGATCGTCGAGTTCGCCGGGAAGATGAAGTACGAAAAGATCGGTCTCGTCTTCTGCATGGGGCTCCGCAGTGAGGCCAAAGTGGTGGAGAAGATCCTCGCCGTGAACGGCTTTACGGTCGTCTCGGGGCTCTGCAAGATGGGCCGCGTGCCGAAGGAGACAATCGGGGTCCGGGACGATCAAAAGATCAAGATCGGCTGCTTCGAGTCGATGTGCAACCCCATCGCGCAGGCGTATCTCTTCAACGAGGAGAAGACCGAGTTCAACGTCATGATGGGCCTCTGCGTGGGCCACGACTCCCTATTTCTGAAATACGCCGAGGCCCCCTGCACGGTCTTTGCCGTCAAGGACCGCCTCCTGGGGAACAATCCGCTGGCCGCGATCTACACCTTCGACAGCTACTACCGGTCGCTGAAGGTCCCGGTGCCGAAAGAGTAGCCCTTCCGGCGGTAACCTGTCGCGTCCTGAGGATGGGGGCGTCGCCCCTCTCCCCCGATTTCATTGCTTCCTTATCTTCTCCGCGAGGATGTCCGCGACGTGCTTCATCTTCACGCCGGGGAGCTGTTTGTCGAGGCCGCCCTGGATCTGGACCATGCAGCCGGAGCAGGCGCAGGCGGCGATCGCCGCGCCCGTCTCCTTGATGTTTGCGATCTTCTGCTCCAGGATCGGCATCGAGAGCTCGGCGTACTTCACCCCGAAGAGCCCCGACATCCCGCAGCACTTGTCCGCGTCCTTCATCTCGACGAGCTCGCAGCCGGCGGCCTCCAGGAGCTGCCGGGGCTCCTTGTCGATCATCAGGACCCGCTTCATGTGGCAGGAGTCGTGGTAGGTCACCTTCGGCCCCCCCGCGGCCTTCGTCAGCCGGCCGCGCTTCGCGTACTCCTCGGCGACGAAGCTGCAGAACTCCCGGACCTTCTTCGCCATCGCCTCGGCCTTCGGCCCCCACTCCGGGTCCTCCTTCAGGAGCTCCGCGTAATGCCCGAGAGACTCGGTGCAGGTGGGGCAGGCGGCGATGATCACGTCGGGATTCATCTCCTCCAGCGCCTTGATGTTGTCGATGGCGATCTTCTTCGTCGTCTCCACGTCACCCATCGCGATCACGGGCTTTCCGCAGCAGCCCTGCCCCTCGGGGAAGAGCACCTCCATGTTCAGATCCTGGAGTACCGTGAAGACCGACTCCCCCGTCTCGGGGAAGACGAAATCGATCGTGCAGCCGCCGAAGAACGCAACCCGTTTATCCGGCTTGGCGATCTTTTTCGTGATCCGCCCGATCCGGTCGCGGAGCGGCTCGGCTCGGCGATCGCCGGAAGGCTCCGGTCCTTCGCCAGTCCCGCCAGGAAAAGCGGCAGGTGGCGGATCAGCCTTCCTTCCTGGAAGGGCTTCTGGCCGACCGCGGCGAGCCGCAGGAGCGAATGGAAGAGCTTCCGGTTGGCGATCACGTTCTCGAAGACCTGCCGGATGACGAAGGGGAGCCCCTTCTCCTTCACGTTCCGGATGCGGAGCTCCTCGATGAGGCCGGGGATGTCGATCTTCCCGGGACAGACCGTCGTGCAGCGGCGGCAGCCGATGCAGAGCTCGTGGAACTTCTCGAACTCCCCCATCCCGTGGAGGAAGGCGGTGAGGATCGCCCCGATCCCGCCCGCGTAGATGTGGCCGTAGACGTGCCCGCCGATCAGCGTGTAGACCGGGCAGACGTTCAGGCAGGAGGCGCAGCGGACGCACTGGAAGACCTCCTTGAACTTGTCGTCATGCGCAGCCCGGAGCCGGCCGTTGTCGAGGAGGATGATGTGCATCTCCTTTTCCTCCTCGACCCACTTCCCGTCCTTCTTCACCATGACCGGCGTGGGGCCGGAGATCATCGTCGTGTAGCTCGTCATGAGCTGGCAGGTGGCGCTCCGGGGGAGGACCTTGAGGATCGTCGCCGCGTCCCTGATCGTGGGGATCAGCTTCTCGTAGCCCATGATCACCACGTGGATCCGTGGGAGGGTGGTCACCATCCGGGCGTTCCCCTCATTCGTGACCAAGCCGATGGCCCCGTTTTCGGCGATCCCGAAGTTGGCGCCGGAGATCCCCATGTCCGCCCGGAGAAACTTCTCCCGGAGCTCCTTGCGCGCCGCCTGGACCATCATGGCGATGTCGGGCGGGATCTCCTCCTTGAGCTCCTTCGAGAAGTACTCGGCCACCTGGAAGCGGTTCAGATGGATGGCGGGTATGACCATGTGGGAGGGCCTCTGGTGGGCCAGGGCGACGATCCACTCGCCCAGGTCCGTCTCGGTGACGGTGATCCCGGCGGCCTCGAGGTGGGGGTTCAGGTGGACCTCCTCCGAGGCCATCGACTTCGATTTGACGATCCTCTTCACCCCTTTTTCCTTGCAGAGGTTGACGAGGTATGCCTTGAGGTCGTCGCCGTCCTTCGCCCGGAATACCTTCACCCCGCGCTTCATCGCCTCCGTCTCGAAGCGGTCGGCCACCGCCTCGATCTGCTCGACGGTGTCGATCTTCATCCGTTTCACTGCCTCGCGGAGGGTCTCGATGTCGCCCGCGTTCGCGTACGCCGTGGCCCGGGCCTCGGGGTAGACCTCGGCGAAACGCCCCAGGGCGCCGCGGAGGGTCTCATCCTTCAGCTTTTCTGATATCTCTTCCCGGAGGTTTCTCGCATCGGTTTCCATCAGGCGTCACCTCCCGTCGGCTCCTCATCGATGGCGATGATGGCGAACCGGCTCGGCCCGTGGACGCCGATGGTCAGCACCCGCTCGATGTCGGCGGTCCGGCTGGGGCCGGTGATGAAGCCGATATAGCCGCGGTCGAAGTTTTGGGCGATGATCTCGAAGGCCTCCGTGATTCCGGGGACGATGTTCGCGCTGGGGAGAAAGACGACATGGAGCGGCGGGAGGATCGTGACCAGGCGGGTCGCGATCGCGGTGCCCTCCTGGAACACGCTCCCCGTCTCGGCGATCCCGAACTCGACGCCCGAGATCCCGATGTCGGCGGTGTCCGCGTGCGCGGCGATCTCTTCCGGCTTCGTGTAAGACAGCTCACACCCACGGTGCGGAGAGCCTCCGTGACGCCCGCCGCCATCTGGAGGGGGCTCTCGACGACGACCGCCTTCTTTACCCGGGCGGGCTCGACAAGCCGGATGAGGGCCTCCCGAGCGTCCGTGGCCGTGGTGCAGCGGAACACCTCGGCGGAGACGGTCTTCGCCCGCTCCTCAAATTCGGGAAAGAGGTACGCACCCGACGACGCGGTCGGAAATAATCGTTTCCAGGTTTCGCGAATTGGTGATTCATGATCTATGCCTCCGTAAGCGCTCGGGAAAAGAAGCCGGGGCTTCTCCGAGATCCGTTCCCCGGTTCGCGTATCGGTGCAGTGGATACGTATAGGCTATAGCGGAATGGCCGTCCCGAGTCAAACGAAAAGCCCCGGTCGGCAGGACCTATGAAAATCATTGACAATTGAAGGTGGCGGTGGTTAATTGAAAGCGCTTTTCGGTTGACGGCATCCCGCCGTCACGGGTTCGCAGGTTTCTTTCCGCACGCTTCACCAATTCGGGGGCCGTGGAATGACCGGGACGAAAGCGCCACTCAGGATAGTGAGATCCAATCGGAACAGTCGCCCGCCAGGGAGGACCGTCAGCTCCCTATCTGCCGGTGTTCCGGATCGCCCGAAACCGAAACTCGCAAATGGTGAGGGTGTTGTTATCGGGAAACCATATACGACGTTAGACCGTCAATGAATATATAAAGGCAATGAGGAAAGGGGAATGTACGATACATACCTGATACTGAAGAGTCTGCATGTCTTGGCCGCAAGTGTGTTCCTCGGGAACATCATTGTGACTGGGTGGTGGAAGGTGATGGCCGATAAAACCCGGAACCCAGGGACGGTTGCTTTCGCCCAACGCCAGGTGACATTGACGGATTTCATATTCACGGCAGGCGGAGCAATCGCAATTCTCGCTACGGGTATTGGCAATGCCGTTCTCCATCAAATCGATTATTGGCAAGTTCAGTGGACGGCATGGGGCATGTATTTGTTTATTGCATCCGGCATCATTTGGGTTGCGGTCTTGATTCCAATCCAGATAAAGCAGGCCCGCATGGCGCGGGAATTCGGTGCCAGCGGGACTATTCCGGGATCATATTGGCGCCTTGGTCGGATCTGGATCGCATTTGGGATTTTGGCCACAGTATTACCAATGATCAACGTATTTATAATGGTTATTAAACCATTATGACAGATGCGGTCTAACAGGCTGGAGCTGACGGCTGCCCTGCGGGCGATCATGGGGCCCCGCAGCTCAGCCTGAGCGTTAGCCAGCATCGGGAGTATCCATGGAGAAAGTTGATCTCAAAAAGGAATTGAAGCATCTGTATCAACCTTCGGCCAAAGAGGTTGTTCAGGTTGATGTCCCAACGATGAACTACTTGATGGTGGACGGTGAGGGCGATCCCAACACCTCGCAGGCATATTCCGATGCCGTTGAAGCCTTGTTCACCGTTTCGTATGCCATCAAGTTCATGGTCAAAAAGGGGGCGTCGGCAGTTGACTATGGGGTCATGCCCTTGGAAGGTCTATGGTGGGCTGACGATATGTCGAGGTTTACAACCACTGACAAGTCCAACTGGAAATGGACAATGATGGTTATGCAGCCCTCCTTTGTCACACCGGAAATCATCGACAGTGCGATTGCCGATGTAAAAAAGAAAAAGAATACACCAGCTATTTCCAAACTACGCTTGGAGGCCTTTTCTGAAGGCAGGTGCGCACAAATTCTGCATATTGGCCCATTCTCCGAAGAAGGGCCGACGATTGAGAAGGTGCATCAGTTCATTGACTCTAAGAGCAAACGGACTGGGAAACATCACGAAGTTTACTTGAGTGATATTCGGAAAGCTGACCCATCGAAATGGAAAACCATCATTAGGCAGCCAATGCAATGATGGCTAACATTGCGGTCAAGCGGGACTGCGCAAAAGCGCGCAATCCCTGCGCTCCACGTTTGCTCCATAAACCAAGAGAGGAGGAGCATATAATCATGTTCGATAAGGATCGTTTTATCCAAGACTGTATGAATTCACTCGCTGAGGGTCAGGGGGCAATCCGCGAACTTGTGGCAGAAGCGGTTTCCGATAGCATGGGGGTGATGTCTGTGCTTGGTGTGCCGGAACATGCAGGTATTACACCAATATATAGATCGCCTGATCTAAACCATCATGCACCACGTCTGGGCACCGTACATGATTCTCATGCCACACAATCACCAGATGTTTGCAGTTGTCGGTATATATTCTGGCAGAGAAGACAACATTTTTTGGCGACGAACAGAAACGACCATTGAGGCAGCAGGAGCCAAATCTCTAGGAGTCGGCGACGTAACTACACTCGGTCGCGACATTATCCATTCTGTATATAATCCAATTGGCAAAATGACGTGTGCAATACATGTTTATGGCGGTGACTTTTTTGAGCCGGATGAACCGAGAAGCGAATGGGATCACGAGACATTAATCGAACGGCCATGGGATATAGATAAGGTCAAATCTCTGTTTCAAGAGGCAGAAGCACGATTTAATGCCACAAAAATATAAAGCTATCAATCAGTTCCAGCCGACGCAAAAATCGCTGCGCGCTTTTCGCGCGACTGAGCTGTGGCGTTACGCCAAAAGTATAAAAAGAAAAATTGATTGCCTTGATTCTGGTATGATATAATGTAATACCAGAAAAAGGAGGCTGCATATGGGTAAGGCAAAGATTGCGATTACATTGGACGAAGAATTTATCGGTGAATTAGACAGGCTAATCGGAGAACATTATTTTCAAAATCGTAGCCAGGCGATCCAGGATGCTGTAGGTGAAAAACTCGCCCGAATGAAGCGCAACCGATTATCGATGGAATGCGCCAAACTCGATCCTGCATTTGAAAAAGCTATGGCGGAAGAAGGATTAGCTGAGGATGTGAGTCAATGGCCGGAATACTAAGAGGCGAGATTCGATGGGCCGACTTGAACCCCGTACGAGGCCATGAACAGGCGGGATTGCGTCCTGTTATGATCTTGAGTCACGATATATTTAATGAACGTTCAGGTACAGTCATAGCGGTGGCCATTACCAGTCAGCTACAAAAGGCCGGGTTTCCACTGACTCTTGAATTGAAATCTGCCAATTTGCCGAAGAAATCATGGATCAAGATCAGCCAAATCCGAACACTGTCCATAAAGAGAATCGGAAAGGTTATTGGCAAAGCATCTCCGACAGAGTTGACTCAAGTGATCGAAGGGCTGAATGAAATCATTGCGTAATAACCGCATCCACCGGACGTACTGACGCGCTCCAGCTCAACCCACATGGAACCTTCGATGCGATCAGGCTCGTCCCGAGTCTTGAAGTTTACACATATTGGTGTAAACGTTTCCCCGGCATGCAACTAAAACAGCTCCATCTGCTCCGATCCCTTCCGTCCTTTCGCCTTTCTGAACGGAGTGGCAGCGGCAGCCGACAGCAGTCGCGCCGGTATCTCGCCAATAAAGGGCGAAAGCCGGCGGGGTGAAGGACCGGCCCAGGGACGGTTCTCGGAAGCGGTCAGGAGCACCCGCTCCCTGGCGCGGGTGAGGCCGACGTAAAAGAGCCGCCGCTCCTCTTCCAGATTCACATCGTTCCAGAGCGAACAAGGAAGGAGCCCCTCTTCCGCGCCGGCCAGAAAGACCACCGGAAACTCCAGTCCCTTGGCGGCATGCAGGGTCATCAGGGCCACGGCCTCGGCGCGCTCGTCATAGACCGCGGCATTGGCGTAGCGGCGCAGATGGCTGCCGAAGGCCGCCAGGTCGCCACCGAAACTGCCGGCCAGCTCCAGCAGCCGTTTGGCGCCGGCCAGTTCCGGACCGACGTCGAGAAACGGCAGCATCTCGGCCAAGGCAGAAGCCAGGCCGTTGCGGGCGGCGGTTTCCCGAAAGTGCTTAAGCGCCTGGTCAAGCTCCGTCAGTATCCGCCGCACTGCCTGCGACAGCCCGGGGAGGGCGCGGCAGGCCCAGAAATCACCCGTCAGGGGGAGCGACGCCTCCATCCGTTCGATGCTGGCATTCCCGATCCCCGGCAGGCCGCCGGCAAGCCGGAGCCAGTCGGCGATCACCTCCGAACCGGCAGCGGCCTGTACGAAATAATAGGCGGGCCGCACCTCCGGAGCCAGGTAAAACGGCACGCCTCCCACCTGTTGACAGGGGATGCCGCGCCGCTCCAGGGCGGCGGCGATCTCTTCGGCCTGCCTGCCGAGCCTGAAGAGCACGGCCATGTCCCCGAAACTCAGTCCGCGCCCCGTCTCGCCGTCGCCGCCCCGGCCGGAAGCGAGGGAAAAATGTTCGATCCCGCCCATCAGCTCCTCGATGCGGCGCACGATGAATTCGGCCTCGGCCGCTTGTGACGGTGCGCTGTACAGTTCGATGGCGCCCTGCCGGCCGGATTCGGCAACGAACGGCAGACCGCTCGGCCCGCTGTTATGCCGGCTGTTATGCCGACTATTATGATTGATGAGCGCCGTGGCTGCCGCGATGATCGCGGAGGGGCAGCGGTAGTTGCGGGTCAGGAACACCTGCTCCACGCCGGGCATCTCGGCAAAGCGAAAGAAAAACTCGGGGTCGCTCCCCCGAAAGCCGTAGATGGCCTGGTCCGGATCGCCGATGGCAAAGACTTGGGCAGCCTCAGCCAGGATCCGCACGAGTTCGAACTGGCTAACGTTGAGGTCCTGGAATTCGTCCACGAAAAGGTGCTCCAGGGAGCCCAAGACCTGCCGCCTGAGAGCGGCATCCGCCTCGAGCCGCCGGACAAATTCCGGGATGACGGCATCCAGATCGATGGCCTCCAGCCGCTGCAGTTCGTCCAGATAGCGTTGGATGTCGCCGGCCGCCTCTTGGGCGGGACGGCGAAAATGATCGGCGAGCTCCTCGGCGAGGTGGTTGCGCTCCGTTGCGCCCAACCCCGGAAAGAGGCGCTTGAGGAGACGCTCGCGGCTGTCCGGGCCGACCACCGCGAGGGCGGGTGCGGCGCGGCGCAGCCAGTCGAGACAAAACTGGTGAAAGGTGCCCACGAATACCTGCTCACCGGCCGGTCCGGCCGCATTCAGCAGCCGTTCACGCACCTCGTCTGCCGCCTTGACGGTGAAGGTGATGGCCGTCATCCGCCCTGGGTCGTGGCCTGCTGCCAGGAGGGCCGCCAGCCGCTGCGTCAGGGTGTGGGTCTTGCCGGTCCCGGGACCGGCGGTCACCAGGATATGGCGGCTGCCGGAGGTGATGGCGGCCGCCTGCTCCGGGTTGGGCTCGTTGGTTTTTCCCGGGGAATCAGGCATCCTGTCTCTGTCATCCGCCAAAGCCGGCAATGCCAGGGCCCCGGTCTGTTTCTTTTGGGCGCGCCGCACCAGCCGCCCGTCACCAAACAGACTCCCCTGGCCCGCCAGCCGCGCCAGTTCTCCTTCCTCGAAGACCCGGATCACGCCGTACTCGCCGTCGTAACCGGGCTTGCGGATGACCCGGCCGCTGCGCATGCGCTCCACCGCCTCCCCCAGAATCTCGGACGCCTGACGGATCTCGTCCGGCGGAGTGTGGAGGAGCAGGCCGAATTCCGAGCCGAACCGGGCGATGGTGCGGCCGTACTGTTCCGTCACCTTTTTGGAGGCGGGTCCCGTCCCCAGGATCTCTCCCAGCACCTCGGGAAGCGGTATCAGGCTGAAGACCCGGGGCGAGTCCTCCCGGTAGAGCGGCTTCTCCCGGTCGGCCAGCTCCATCACCCGGTGGCAGACCCCCACGGTCAGCGGCTTGCCGCAGACCGGGCAGGCGAGCCCCAGCCTGCGCGTCTCCAGGGGGTCGAGGCAGACACGGCAGGCGCGGTGGCCGTCGGCGTGGTACTTCCCCTCCTCGGGAAAGAATTCCACCGTTGCCCGGAAGGCATCGCGTCGATTGCCGCGGATGGCCTCCTTGAGGGCGAAGAAATCCAGGTCCGTGGAAAAGAGGTTGGCCTCGCGTCCAAGCTTGGCCGGGGAGTGGCAGTCGGAGTTGGAGATCAGGGCGAAACGGTCCAGGCCGGAGACCAGCCGGTTCATGTCCGGATCGGAGGAGAGGCCTGTCTCCAGGGCAAAGACGTGGGGCGTCAGGTCGCCGAAACACGCCTCGATGCTGTCGAAGCCGGACCTGGAGCCGAACAGGGAGAACCAGGGGGTCCAGATGTGGGCCGGCACCAGGAAACCGTCCGGCGCCTGCTCCAGCATGATCTCCAGCAGATCGCGGCTGTCCAGCCCCAGGATCGGGCGGCCGTCGGACTCGATGTTGCCGATACCCGCCAGGGTGGCGTTTAGCCGCTCGACGGAGGCGAAATCGGGCACGTACAGCAGGTTGTGGACTTTGCGCACCGCGCCGTGACGCTTGTAGATGCTGCTGATCTCGGCCGAGAGCAGAAACCGCACCGGGGTCGGCGCCGGCGCTACCCCCGCCAGCGGCGAGCAGATCGCCCCCTCGTCCTTCAGCCGGAACAGCCCCGGTTCGGCCGGCACCAACTCCTCCCTGAGGCACCGAAACCAGCCGGGATGGGTGAAGTCGCCGGTGCCGATCACCTGGATTCCCTTGACCCGCGCCCAGCCGGCCAGACCGCTCAGGGTTCCCTCGGGGCTGGTGGCCCGGGAATAGGGGGAGTGGGTGTGCAGATCGGCGATATAGTCCATGACAGTCGTTACCTTTCACCCCGCAAAAGCCGTCGTTCATCAGGATGCCTGATTCTCCTCGAAATGCACCGGCAAGTCAACCAAGTTCCATCGGGCCTATCGGGGATGAGACGCGTCCGACAAAACTCTCAAACTGTATTGGCAAGCAGTCACAGGTCATGGCGATCTTTTGCATTGATTCTGGAGGAAAACGGGGTCAAAATGAATAATTGGAGAGTAAATGGTGATGAAACCACCCGTCGTCGTGGGCGTCGACCTGGCCGGGTCCCCGCGCCGTTCGACAGGCCTCTGCATACTCCGCGGCCTGAAGGCCGAGACGCA
Organism: uncultured delta proteobacterium; assembly: GCA_963817385.1. Classification (GTDB taxonomy): domain Bacteria; phylum Desulfobacterota; class Syntrophia; order Syntrophales; family UBA5619; genus JAKAFS01. The sequence continues at coordinate 200,492 of CAWFOM010000001.1, read as the reverse complement.
CGTCGTCCTCGGCGACGAGGATATCTTGCAGTGGATATCCCGGGCCAGACCTGACCTCGTTCCGATCGATGCGCCGCTCAGCCTCCCCGAAGGGCGGGCGACGATCCATGACCGCTCAGGCGGCCATTTCCGCGAATGCGATAACGAGCTGAAGCGGCGGGGCATCCGATTCTTCCCGATCACCCTGGGTCCGATGCGGATGCTGACCGAGCGCGGCATGGCGCTCAAGGCGAAGATCGAGGCGATGGGGTACCGGGCGGTGGAGTGCTACCCGGGGGCGGCGCAGGACCTGTGGGGGATTCCCCGCCAGCACAAGGACCCGGCAGGCCTGCTGGCCGGACTGAGTGCGCTGGGGGTGAAGGGGCTGCCGGAGGGCCTGACTGGTGACGAGTTGGACGCGGCGACCGCGGCATTGGTCGGCCGGTGGTTTCTCCAGGGAAAGGGGGAAATGATCGGCGGCGATCGGGGGATCGTCATCCCCCGCAGCTTAAGTCTTTGAGGGAATAGATAAATGACTATACAACCTTCGCGGTTTTCATCTCCTCGATCTGTTCCGGTGAGTAATTGAGACGTTCCCGCAGGATCTCCTCGGTATGCTCTCCCAGGTAGGGGGGGCGTTTGAACACCTCCTGTTCAACCTCGGACATCTTGATGGGGTTTCCCAAGATTTTCAGTTTTTTTTCGTTTTCGTATTCGACCTCGACCACCATGTTGCGGCTCAGGGTTTGAGGATCGGCAAGCGCCTTATCGATCGTGTTGATGGGGGCGATGGGGATGCGCTTCTCCAGGGCCTCCAGCCACTCCTCTCCCGTCTTTTCGAGAAAGGCCCTTTCCAGAATGGCGTAGAGCTCCTTCATGTTTTTGAGACGGTTCTCCCGGGAATTGAATTTCCCATCCCGCGACATCTCCGGTTTTCCAAGGGCGTCGCACAAGTCGGCAAAGATGCTTTCCGTATTGGCATCGATGACCACATCAAAGGTCTTGGTCCGAAACGCCCTGATCGGGTGGGCCGATACGTGGCCCGAGCCGACCGGCCGCGCGATCTCTTTTCCCACGAGATAGAACTGGGCCCGATAGGTGAGCAGCGACGTCTGGCAGTCCACCAGGCTGATATCGATCCGCTGGCCCCGCCCCGTCTTTTCCCGTTGATAGAGCGCCGCCAAAATGCCCTGCGACGCAAACAGCCCGCCGGACAAGTCGCCCATCGGCGCGCCCATCCGCACCGGCATCTGTTCCGGCTCCCCGGTATAGCTCATGATCCCGCCCCGGGCCTGGATCACCAGGTCAAAGGCCGGCCGGTCCCTGAAGGGCCCCGTCTGGCCGTATCCGGAAATTGAACAGCAGATGATGCGGGGGTTCATCGTCTTGAGCGTATCGAAGTCGACCCCCAATTTCTTGACCACCCCCGGCCGGAAGTTATCGATCACCACATCGGATTGCCTGGCCAGATCGTAGAATATCTTCTTTCCCGCTTCGCTTTTCAGATCGAGGGTCATGCTTTTCTTGTTTCGATTCATGGCGATAAAATAGGCGGATTGACCCTCGAAAAAATGGGGAGGCATCTCTCGCGACGATTCACCGATCCCCGGTTTTTCGATCTTGATCACCTCCGCCCCCAGGTCTCCCAGAAGCAAGGTACAATAGGGACCGGCCATAATCAGTGTTAAATCAAGGATCCGTACGCCGGATAATGGTAAGCTCATCGTTCGACTCCCCTTTCGTGGAAAAAGCTGATTAATCAGTATCATTTGACGGACGCGATTCTAAGGTGAATGGCCCTGCGTGTCAATGGAATTTCGGCTGCAGGTGATGAGTCCGTAAAATCATTGACAAACGAAGTTCACCATGGTTAAGTAGCGGCGCTTTTCGGCTGACGGCTTCGGACCGTCACGGGTTCGCAGGTTTCTTCCTGACGTTTCAAATAGGGTTTTGGAGCAGAGGAATGACCGGGACAAAATTGCCGCTCAAAATCTTACCCACTTATCGGACCACTACGATCGCTTCAAAACCATTTACAGGCAACATGTCATACATTCCGGCGTTCTTTTTTTGCAACACACTTGCTGGAAGCCGGTTATGACATTCGGACGGTTCAGGAACTGTTAGGCCATAAAGACGTGAAGACGACGATGATTTACACTCATGTGCTGAATCGTGGACCGACCGGTGTGCGAAGTCCTGTCGACGGGCTTTGACAGGCTCCGTAGATTTTTATACCGATCCGATAAAACGCCAAGATAAAAGTAAGGCATATTCGCAAATATAAGATAATATGAATTTTATGGTCAATTTACCATCAATTTCATCGGCGTTTTATACGGCAAAAAGTGCGGTGTTTGGTTTTTCATAAGGATACATATATACACTGTTAAATTGATTAAATTAGGAGCCATCAATAAAAGGGATGATATGAAAAGGATATTTAAAATCATATATAGGTATAAAAATTGCCTAAAAGACTTTATGCTGTCAGAAAGATTTAAGTCAACTGTTTTTCTGCTTGGAAAGAATATTTTAGAACCCAACAGGCTTGTTGCTTTGGGTACAATCATTTTAGCATTCTTTACATACAAGTCCATTGGTGTTTCACAAAAAATGGTTGATGAAACCAAACGCCTTGCCACTATATCTCAAGAACAATTTAAGATAAAATCATATCCTCTATTATTCACTGAAGTTAGTCCTTTCACAATCGAAAATGGAAAAACAATGCAAAGAATCAAAATTGTAAACAGAGGTGAAATAGCCGCATTTCGTTTAAGTGCAATGATTCTTCATGGTTTTGGTGAACTTGATAATAATTTTAGATTAAAAGTAATGACAGGTGGAACTTATAAAATTAAAAATGATGTTCTTAATTTTACATATCAAGAAGAGTACACTATGGACTGCACCCTTCCGGTTAGACGGCTTGGGTTAGAGCGGCCGGACAGGGTTTAAGGGTTTTGAGGAACAATTCCTCGAATTCCACCGGTGGCAGATATCCCAGTGAGGAATGTAGCCGTTTGTGATTGTACACCTGTTCTATGAAATACGGAAGCCTGAATTGGACATCGGCCAGTGTCCGGTATTCCCAGAGGTAGATCTCTTCTGTTTTTAGTGTTTTCATGAAGCTCTCGGCAGTGGCATTGTCGTAAGGATTCCCCTTTCTGGCCATGCTGATCTGGAATCCATGCTCCAGCAGGATATCCACGTAGTCATGGGCGGCATACTGTACTCCTTGGTCGGAATGGTGGATGATTCCTTTTTGGGGCTTCCGGTTTACGATGGCCGCTATCAGCGCTGCCAGAGATAACGCCGTATCAATATTCTGGGAGATGGCATACCCCACCGCCTTCCGGGAAAACAGGTCCAGGATGACCGCCAGATATACGAAGTCACTTTGGATGCTGATATAGGTAATGTCGGCCACCCATACCTGATTCGGCCCCGTTACGGCCAGATTTTTTACCAGGTTTGGGTAAATCCGGTAGCGATGGTTGCTGTTCGTGGTTCGTATCCACCGGCGCCGGGGTTTCCGGGTGAGGCCTCGCTCCCGCATGATGCGCAGGACCTTCTTGTGGTTTGCGGGGATGCCCTGCCGGTGGAGTTCTCTGGTTACCCGGCGATAGCCATACCCGGGAAACTCTTCAATGATGGCTTCGATGCGGCTGGTAAGTGCCGTCTCGTCAGGGGGTTCTTTCTTCGGCTTGTAGTAGTACGTGCTGCGTGGCAGGCTCATCAGTTCGCACCCCCTTTGGATGTTTTGGAGGAGGTGCCGGTTGGTGGCCACGAACTGCCGCTTTTCTTTAGAGGAGACAGGCTTCTCTGTACGGCTTTTTTTAAGAACTCGTTCTCAAGGGTGAGCTTGCCGACCAGCTGCTCCAACTGCCGGACACGCTCCTCCAGAGTCGATTCTTTATCGGGCGGGTTGTCAAACCCTCCCTTGGCATACTGCCTCTTCCAGTGGTAGAGTAACCCGGAAGAAATCTCGTGGCGGCGTATAAGCTGTGCTGGGGTACTGACCCCGCTCAGCAGCTCTTCAACAACTTGACGTTTGAACTCTCGACTGAACCTTCGCTGTGGCCTCATGGCAAGATCCTTTCTCCCCAGGGGGGGATGATCCTGCCGACTACTCTAACATACTTTGTCCAGTCCGGGGGGGGCAGTCCACTATGCCCTCACATGATTTACACGAAATAGCATATGTTCAGAATTCTATACCTAATTACAACCTAAACGACCTAAATTACCTAATTATTATTATGAAATTCAAAGTGCCTTATGATGAATTTAGATATCAAACACAAATATACAAAACTGTAATAGGTTCTTCTGATAAACCTAAATCAAACAATACATATAGTTGGGCTAGATTAAATCAGAAAGACCACGATCAAATTAAGAAAATAATATTTGATAAGAAAACATCTACTCAACCATCTACACAAGAATTCTTGTCAATGTATGGTGAAAAGGGAAATGAGGTGTTTTGATATAACAACATGATATTTTGCTGCACGGGTACTCAATAAGTGTGTCCTGTGATCAACACATTAAAAAGAAATGGCCCCATACTTTTGAAGCCGTATAGGAAAAACAAATTTAACCAGTCGCTTGAGCCGGTCGCAGCCCGCTGGGCTGCTCCGGCTCAGCTTTTCGTTGAGGTAAAACTCCTTAATATGAACACAACTGAATATCTCAAGTCTATTCGGATTGCTATGGCAGTGGCTTAAATAATATCCCTTGACGATAATATCCTTTTGAGATAGTATGCTGTTGTGATTAAATCGTTCAAAAGCAAGGACGCCGATAAATTGTTTCAAGGTCGGTTTTCCTCAAAATTGCCTCAGGCGATTCAACGGATTGCTGCAATAAAGCTTGAAATGATTCATTCCGCAACCGTGATCGAAACGTTGCGCATACCGCCGTCAAACCATCTTGAGGAATTGAAGGGCGAAAGGAAGGGGCAATATAGCATCCGCATCAATAAACAGTGGAGAATTTGTTTTACTTGGAAAGGCAGCGATGCCTACGATGTTGAAATCGTCGATTATCATTGAGAGGTGTAAAATGAAAACAAAAAAGCGTGATTTTTCTCCCATCCATCCGGGTGAAATCCTCGTTACAGAATTCCTGGAACCTATGGGGATCAGTCAGTACAGATTAGCTAAGGACATAGGTGTTACACCCCGTCGCATAAATGAAATCGTGCATGGTCGGCGGGCTATTTCCGCCGATACGGCTTTGCGATTGAGCCATTTTTTCAGTATGGAAGCGCCGTTTTGGCTAAATCTTCAATCAAGATATGATATGGAAGTAGCCAAGGAAAAGCTTCACGATAAGATCGTCAAGCAAGTCCGTCCCTTCTCACGCGCGGCATAATCGAAGCTCTCTCCTAACCAACGGCTCGACATCGTCCAGGCGGTTAGACCCGCGCCCGGCTGAACTTCTTGTAAATGGATGAGGAAGTAACGATGGATCAAAAACTCAACTTCTGGTGGCGATGGCTAGTAATTGCAACCTGCGCCATCCTTGTCTTCGGGCTCAGCATGGTCCTTCTCCCAGAGTCCACCCAGAAGTTGTTCAACTACATCTACCTTTCATCTCCTCATGGGAGTCCACCGTTCGGCGAATCGGCTACCTCCTACATCACGTTCATCTCAGCGGTCTTGGGCGCCGTGATGTCCGGCTGGTCGGTAGCTTTGCTGTATGTCTTGTTCGGCCCCTTCCGTCGTAGAGAAATTGAGGGTTGGAGAACGCTCACGGTATCGCTGGTAGCGTGGTTTATTCCCGACACAGCATTTTCGCTATGGTCCGGCTTCTGGCAAAACGCAGTGCTCAATGCGATTATTTTTGTGCTTTTCGTAATTCCACTCGCAGCAACATACGAAATGTTCAAGGAACCAACGAACCGTCGCTAGAGCCGATCGCAGCCCCCTGGGCTGCTCCGGCTCAGCTTTTCGTTAGCCGCTTAAAGAACTGGAGAATAAATGGTTGAAAAGGGTTCAGGACTGAAGCGACCTAAATATCCGATGCCCAGCTTCGTTAAACAAGCTCTTGAGGAACGTGGCCTGATGGATGAATACAGTGAGCGACCAGCGTACCAGCAGAATGATTACATTGGCTGGATAGATCGCGCAAAACTTCAGGAGACAAAAGCGAAGAGGCTTCATCAAATGCTTGATGAACTGGAAGCAGGTGGCGTCTACATGAAGATGGCGCATCCTCCGTCAAAGAAAAACAAGAACGGGGTGGTAAAGAAATGAGTGTTGAATACATAAATCCGAATGAACTACACAGAAATCCTGCCTTCTCTCAAGTGGTTATTACTCAGGCTAATTCACGTACTATCTACGTTGGCGGTCAGAATTCTGTTGATTCGTTCTCCAAAACCAGGGTTTGAAGAATTTCAACGTGTATGGGGGAACCGTCCAAATCCACCACTTATCACAGTGCTATTTGTCGCTGGCTTAGCGAATCCAGATTTTCTTATGGAGATAGATGCAATTGCAGTTATTCCCGAAAGCATCGGCTAACACTCAAGCGGGACGCGGCAAAATAGCCGCCGCGCCCCTTAGCTTTACGTTGGCCTGCAAGAAAGAGGAATATTAAACTATGAATTCAAAAATTCTTATCAGGAACGAGACGAATGACGATGTTTGCGCGATAACTGAGGTGACTATCGCAGCGTTCAAGACCTTGGAGATCAGTAACCACACGGAGCAGTTCATCATCAAGGCGCTACGTGCCGCCAAAGCTCTTACGGTATCGCTGGTCGCCGAAATGGATGGCCGAGTGATAGGGCATATTGCTTTCTCTCCCGTGACCATTTCAGACGGCACACCAAACTGGTATGGACTTGGACCTGTTTCCGTTTTGCCGGAGCACCAGCGGAAGGGCATCGGCAAAGCGCTGATAAAAGAAGGGTTGTCACGTCTGAATGATATGAATGCTCAAGGATGCTGTCTCGTGGGACATCCGGATTACTACAGGAAATTCGGGTTCAAGAACATGTCTGGACTTGTGCATGAGGGCGTGCCACAGGAGGTCTTCTTCGCTCTGTCTTTCGACGGGCATACTCCGCAGGGCACTGTCGCTTTCCACGAAGGATTCAAAGCGGATGTATCAAGGTAATTCAGCGGACTCGCTACGCTCACCGCTGATTTTTACGTTATGGTGCGACAACCGAGGGAGGCATGTCGTGAGGGCTCTTGAAACTGAAATCGCAATTCGAGGTACTCCTGAGCAGGTGTGGTCAGTATTGATCGATTTCAAGAGCTACCCTCAGTGGAATCCATTCATTAGGGAAGCATCGGGAAAAACGGAGAAGGGGTTCCGCCTGAAGGTGAGGATATGTCCACCCGACGGCAATCCGATGACATTTCAGCCTACCGTGCTCGACGCCGTACCCGCTCAAAGATTGCGGTGGCTCGGCCACCTTTGGATACCTGGACTCTTTGACGGAGAGCACGATTTTCGCATCGAGCAAGCCAGTCCGGGGCAGTCACGCTTCCGACAGAGCGAGCAATTTCGAGGAATACTTGTGAATCTGTTCCCGAATGCGATGTATGAAAAGACTCAACGCGGATTTGAAGCGATGAACCGTGCGCTAAAAGAGAGAGTAGAGAAACTCTATGCGTGAGAAGTCGCCCAAGTCAATCCAGCCGATCGCTTGCGCTCCGGCTGATTTTTGTGGGCGTCCGGTGGATAAGGAACGGCACGAATTATGAAAATAACGGGAAATACAGTTCTTATTACCGGCGGGGCATCTGGAATCGGCTTATCGATTGCCAAGGTTTTCTTGGAAAATAATAACACAGTGATCATCTGCGGCCGAAATATAGATAAATTGGAGCAAGTAAAGAAAGAATATCCTAAGATACATACAATCCAATGTGATGTTTCCAGCCCAATGGAAGTGGCTCATATGTCGGAACACTTAACATCTAATTTCCCATCATTAAATATCCTCGTCAACAATGCCGGAATTCAACACCAGTATGATTTCCTCGAGGATGATAGTGCTATACAAAAGATAGACGAAGAGATTAACATCAATTTTGGAGCAGTGGCTCGCCTGACGAAAATACTATTACCCACCCTGGCAAAGAGGGCTGAAGCAGCTATTATCAACGTGTCGTCTTTTCTTGGAATTGTGCCAAAAAGTAGTGCGCCGATTTATTGTGCTACAAAAGCGGCACTTCACGCTTTCTCCAAGTCTCTTCGTTGTCAACTACAGGGCACTCCTGTCAAAGTGTTTGAGATTATTACACCGCTTGTAGATACTGATATGACGAGGGGGCGTGAGGACAATGCCGGGAAAATATCGCCGGACGTCCTGGCAAGAGAGGTCTTTCGGAATCTGGAAAAAGACGATTACGAGATCAAGCCTGGCCGAACGAAACTCGTGTTATTTCTCAACAGGGTATTTCCATCTCTGATCCAGAAAGTAATCGGAAAACGATAGGGGTAAACATAACAATATCCGGATACCGCACCATGCATTGCAGTTGACCTGTCACGCTTGCAATCGCCCTACCGTGACAAGGGCAATCCCCAAGGCGAGGGCGAAGGCGGGCGCGCCAGGCAGCTAAACGCTACGTTGGCCATCAATATAATTGACAAAAACATATCGATCATGATATCGTAAAACAAAATAGATCGATGGAGGTATTGGCATGCAATCAGTAACCGTATCACCAAAATATCAAGTCGTTATACCAAAAAAAGTCAGAGAAGCATTGAAGCTTCGTCCGGGCCAAAAAATGCAAATTGTTGAATATGCCGGTCGCATTGAACTTATACCAGAACGCGACATTAAAGAACTCCGTGGATTCCTCAAGGGCATCAATACTGAATTCAAACGAGAGGAAGATAGAGTATGAATATCGTAGATTCTTCCGGCTGGCTTGCATACTTTGCAGATGAGCCTAATGCCAAGTATTTCCTGCCCCCGCTGAGTGATTCGGCATTTGCTTGTTGTTCCAACGATAACGATATACGAGGTTTTCAAGGTCATTTTCCGGGAGTCCAGTGAGAATGAAGCATTGCAGGCAGTTGTTGCTATGCAAAAAGGAATAAGTTGTGGATCTAAACGCACCATTGGCAATTGCCGCTTCAAGGCTGAGTCTGGAGCATCAATCTTCCAATGGCGGACAGTATCATTCTCGCAACAGCGCAAGAATTCAAAGCCGTTATATGGACCCAGGATTCAGATTTTAAAAATATAAGCAAGGTAAAGTATTTTCCCAGGAAATAAGAGATGGCCAACTAATCAATCCACTGGTTGAAGAGCTTTCGGTCTGGGCGAATGATCCATCGATCACGGAGAGCACCATGTGGCTGAAAGTCGTCATCATAGTTCTTGCTCTGGCCGTCTGTATTGCCGCCGCGGTGCTCTACGGTGCTTTTCGCTGGGAGGCGGAAACGAAGGGTCCGTAGGTGAACCGGCGTGCCAGGTTTCAATAATCACGCAATAAGTCATAGGAGGTGATTTATGAATCAGCAGCCCAGCTCCGATACCGCTCTGATCCTTTCCTATCTCGGTCTGCGAAAAGCCATAGGGATCATTGGAGTTTCATTGCCCTTTGTCCTCGCCATCGGAAGGATCATCCTTGATGGGTCTGGAATACAACGCTCGATCAGCAGCTACTACTACACAAACATGGGGGATGTATTCGTAGGAAGCTTATGCGCCATTGCGGTCTTCCTTATGTCGTACAGATACAAGCAACAGGATGACATCGCCGGCGATCTTGCGTGCCTCTTTGCAATTGGCGTCGCGCTCTTCCCCACTGCGCCCGAGGTGAATCCCACGTCGCAAGATCGGCTTATCGGGGGCCTGCACCACTTGTTCGCAGCGCTGTTCTTCCTAACCCTTGCGTACTTCTCGCTTGTACTTTTTCGGAAGACAGACCCAAGCAAGACCCCAACGCGTCGAAAGTGTCAGAGAAACGTTGTTTACACGGTGTGCGGTTATACGATTTTGGCATGCATAGCGCTAATCGGAATTGTCGCGATGCTGCCGGGCGAAACATCGGTGAAAAGGCTCGATCCGGTCTTCTGGTTAGAGTCTGTCGCTGTATTCGTCTTCGGCTTATCCTGGCTCATAAAGGGCGAGACACTTCTCAAGGACGATGAGACCTAAAATTATAAAAAGCATTTCTGCGTCAAGGAGGAAAATATGATCAACGGTCGATTCAATATTCTTCTGGGACTATTAACGATGGTGGCGGCAACAATCGCCGGGTTTGCTCTCGGACAATCACTTGAGCCATACTATGTGAACGGCTACGGTCAAATTCCCCTGTGGCGCTATCTCACGAAGGCAGGTCACACGCATGGGATGTCATTTGGTCTCATCAATATTGTATTCGGCCTTCTCATTGGCCGCGCAGAATGCTCAGACAGAATCAAGCGCATTGGCGCCGTTCTCACCGCATTGGCTTTATGCCTTCCAATCGGTGTTGCCTTGCGTGGTCTTACAGCGGGAGCGAAATATGCTGAAGGCATCGCCATGATAGGGGGCTTGTCGTTCCTGGCGGCGTGTGCAGTCATGATTGTCATAGTTCGCTCAACGAACAACAATAAGTAATTACGCCTTCAGAAATGGGCAGCGCCAAACGGATACATGAATTGAGAAGACGCCCAGACAAGCGCTGCACACGGACGCGGCCAGAAACGAAACAGGAAAGGCAGAACGAAAAATCCCATGAACGTGTCCGTAATCCTGGCGCATCCGAAAAAGGGCAGCTTCAACCACGCCATTGCGATGACCTGTGTCAAGGTTCTTGACGGAAACGGTTATGAAGTAAATTTTCATGATCTCTACGCCGAGAGATTCGATTCTGTCTTGCCGTTCGAGGAGTTCGAACGAGATGTCGCGCTGCCATCGGAAATTGAAAGACACTGTAAGGAAATAGCAGCCGCATCCGGCATCGTTATTGTTCACCCAAATTGGTGGGGGCAACCCCCTGCCATATTGAAAGGATGGGTTGACAGGGTCATTCGACCCGGAGTCGCGTACGAATTTATTGAAGGCGACAAGGGAGAGGGAGTACCCAGGGGTCTCTTGAAAGCCCGGTCGGCGATCGTGTTCAATACATCCAATACGAACGCGGAAAGAGAAAGGGCCGCGTTCGGTGATCCGCTGGAACTAATCTGGAGAAGCTGCATCTTTGACTTGTGCGGTGTCCGAGACTTCTATCGAAAGACGTTCGGGATTATCGTGACGAGCACCGAGGAGGAACGACAAGCCTGGCTCGATGAGGTCGCTGGCATAATTGAAAGGCAGTATCCACGGATATCACATGACAAGGCGTTGTAGCCGAACTGTCACCCTTGCATTTCTTTCCTTTCATGACAGAATACGTACAGCGGGGAAGGACAGGGGAAGGCAGGCAAGCGTGCCTGGCGGCTAGACGCCGTATTGGAAAGGAGGTCATATGAAGAGAGTTATTCTATTATGTCAGCTTGGTTCACTGATATTTGCAAGCCAGCTATGGGCACAGGCAGAGCGAGTCGTTGACATTCCAACCCGCCCCGGTGTTACTCAGCGGATGGTCGTGCTCGCACCCGACAAGCCGAAAACAGCGGTCGTGCTTTTCGCGGGGGGCCACGGAGGACTTCAGATCACTTCGACCGGAAGCTTCAAATGGGGCGCAGGCAACTTCCTTGTGCGCACGCGGCAGTTGTTCGCCTCCAACGGTCTGATGGTTGCCGTGGTCGATGCACCGTCCGATCGCCAGAATCCGCCGTACCTCGGGGGCTTCCGTCAGAAACCTGAACACGTTGCCGACATCAGGGCGGTAATCGCATGGTTGAAGCAGCAGGCCGGCATTCCCGTGTGGTTGGTAGGCACCAGTCGGGGAACACAATCCGCCGCATTCATTACGACGCGACTCGCACCGGCCGATGGCGGGCCGGACGGTGTTGTTCTCAGCTCAACCATACTTACCGACGCACCGGGTGGTCGTCCTGTTCCGGAAATGCCATTAGGGAGAATCCAGGTTCCGACTCTTATCGTGCATCACAAACAGGATGGATGCGAGCATTGCAAGTATGGTGATCTCCCGAAGCTTATGGACAAACTGACCGCCGTTCCGCGTAAAGAACTGCTCACGTTCGAAGGAGGAAAGAGCCAGGGTGATCCCTGTGAAGCGATGGCCTACCACGGCTTCAACGGCATAGAGCGGGAGGTGGTGGAAAAGATCGCAGATTGGATCACCCGGAAATAAAGTCGATGAGGCGCTCCGTGATTGGCCCACCCAAGTCGTTGGAGCTGACCGCTAAATAGACGTTTGAGTAATGTCGCTTGCGTGTGCTAACAAAAACAACGGAATAGTTTGGTACAAGGCGGCAGCTTAACTCTGCGTATTGACAATGGGTGACGTTTGTGTACATGATGTGATACACAAATGGAGGATACAACCATGAAATTTTTAAGCGTCCGAGATTTAAGAGGCAAATCCGCACAAATCTGGAAAGAGCTGCCTGACGAAAGAGAGATGGTTGTTACCAGCAACGGTCGGCCAATAGCCATCCTTGCGGCGATAACCGAGGCAAATCTTGAGGAATCGCTAGCGGCATTTCGCAGATCGCGTGCCGTTGACGCCGTTGTTTCTCTCCAGCGGAGATCTGTGGAGAAAGGAACAGACAAGATTTCGGTTGATGAAATCAATGCCGAAATTAAATCTGTTCGTGAAAAGCGGGCATGATGGACATTGTCATTGACACCAATGTCCTTGTTGCGGGTCTTCTATCGCCGTTTGGGGCTTGTGGCGAAATCGCACGCATGGTCTCAGCCGGTGAACTGACGCTTTCCTTTGATGCACGGATTCTCTCAGAATACAACGAGGTTCTGCGACGCCCGAGGTTTGGATTTGAAGAAGAAAAGGTCGCCGCGTTTCTTGACTATATTGTGTATCGTGGCCGGGCTGTTGCGCCTTCCCCGTTGTCCCATTCGCTTCCTGATCCGGATGATGAACCGTTTCTCGAAGTCGCTCTTGCGAGTCAAGCGGTGTGTCTTGTTACCGGAAATCAAAAACATTTCCCTGCTGAACGATGCCAAGGCGCTAAAGTCATTTCACCCAAGGAGTTTTTAATTTTTTTCAAAAACCAGCAAGCAAAAAAGAAACGCATAACAAAAGGCTCAACCCGGCCGGGCAAAAAACCGCGAGTCAGTTAGAGTTTCGTTGAGCGGAACAGAAAGGAAAGCGATGAACGAGGCATACACCGGTGACATGATCGAACTGAAGGCGTCCCTGCTGGTCGAGGGCGTGAGAGCCACCAGGGAAGCGTTGACGGGGGTCGGCTCAGACTACAAGGAACAGAACCACGGCCTCTTTGGTTGGGATATGGAAGACCATGCAGGCGCCGAACTGCCGGACGATTTTCTCTTGCCCGACGGGACCGTTGTTCAGTTCCGGATGAACTCGTCATCGCCGTTTTGCGTGCGGGCCGACGACGGAGTTCTGCGGTTGTTCCACGGTGAGAGGGACATGTGCGAGGTGAAGTGGATTAAGCGGCCCGCCTTTTACGATCGCGAGCTTGCCGCGAACAAGAAAATGGTCCAAATCGGGCAGATCGGAGGAGAGGACTGCCTGTTTTTCTGTTACCAGAACTATTGCAGTCACTTCGCGCACGGGCGGCAATGCCTGTTCTGCAATCTCGTTTCCACGTCCCGGACATATGACACCGTGCTGAAAAAGAAGGATGCGGAATTGATCGGCGAAGTTGCCGGCGCCGCGTGGGAAGAGGGCATGGTCAACCATGTCCTGCTCACCGGCGGCTGCTTTGCCCACGAGAGAGAGGTGTCGGTCGTTGAAGACATCTTTGCGTCCATCCGGAGGCATCGGGGGGTGGACCGCATCCCCGGTACGGTTCTCCCATCGCCCGCGAAGGGCGACGATATAAAGCGGTACTACGACACCGGCATTCAGGCTATCGGATACAGCATGGAAATCTGGGACGAGGCGCTTTACCGGGCCATTTGTCCCGGGAAGTCGGAAAGCACATCGCACACGCAATTCCTCCGGTCGATCGAGAGCGCCGTCGAGGTATTTGGAAAGGGCAATGTGTATGGGGTCTTTGTGATGGGCCTGGAGCCGAAAGACACCTTCCTCGACGGCGTGAAGACTCTGACGGGAATGGGAGCCAACGTTGTTCCGTTCGTCTGGTCTCCAAACCCCGGCTCCCGCCTCGCAGGCCACCGGGCGCCCTCCGGGAAATGGTATGCGGAGGTCATTCGTGAGGCGGCGGGTCTGGTGCTGGACGGCGATGTGCCGTCGGGAACCGAGAACCATTGTTACCGCTGCGACGGCAACAACCTCCTGCACGATGCGCTTCGGGAAAGAGGGGTGAGGTAACGCCGCACCATGGATTTGGGTGAGAGGCCAAATGATCCAACAGACACCATCTTTCTGGAGCATACCTCCGACCGATCTGCTGACGCAACTCGAAACGCGGCCGGAAGGATTGAGCAGCGAGGAGGCAAAGCGACGGCTGGTAAGCTTCGGCGCCAATCTCCTGAAGCCGCCGAAGCGGTCGGACGCGCTGGCCCTGCTGCTGTCTCAGTTTAAAAGCCCGATCATCCTGACCCTCGTTTTTGCGGCCGGGTTGTCTTTCTTCCTCCATGATCCGGTGGACGCCGGCATTATTCTGGTTATCGTCCTGATCAGCGGCCTCCTGGGATTCTGGCAGGAACGGGGCGCCGCCGATGCGGTGGCAAAGCTCCTGGCGATCGTCAGGATCAAGGCCGCGGTGCTTCGTGACGGCTCGCAGCAGGAGATTCCCCTGGAAGATGTCGTCCCGGGAGACATCGTGCTCCTGAATGCCGGAGACGCCATTCCCGCCGATTGCCTGATTTTGGAATCCCGGGATCTCTTTGTGGATGAGGCCACCATGACCGGCGAAACCTACCCCGTCGAGAAGGACGCTGCTCTCTTGCCGTCGGATACGCCGCTCGCCGGGCGCACCAACAGCCTCTTTATGGGGACCCACGTCATCAGCGGCACCGCCCGAGCGGTGGCGGTTTTCACCGGCAAGCAGGCGGAATTCGGGAAAATCTCGGAACGGCTGAAACTGAAAGCCCCAGGAAACGGAGTTTGAACAGGGCATCCGCCGGTTCGGCTTTTTCCTGCTCGAAGTGACCCTGTCCCTGGTGATCGTTATTTTTGCCGTGAATGTCTACTTTCATCGGCCCGTTCTTGAAGCCTTTCTTTTTTCCCTGGCGCTGGCGGTCGGGCTGACACCGCAACTGCTGCCGGCCATTATCAGCATCAACCTGGCCCACGGCGCCAAAAAGATGGCCGAGCAGAAGGTCATTGTCAAGCGGCTGGCATCCATAGAAAACTTCGGGAGCATGGATGTGCTCTGTTCCGATAAGACGGGAACCCTGACCGAAGGATCGGTGCGTCTGCATTCGGCATTGGATCTCGACGGCCAGGCCAGCGACCGGGTCTTCCTGCACGCCTATCTGAATGCCTTCTTTGAAAAGGGCTTTGCCAATCCCATCGACGAGGCGATCCGGTCCCATAAGCAACCGGATGTCTCGGGATACGAAAAGGCGGATGAAGTCCCCTATGATTTCATCCGCAAGCGTCTGAGTATCCTGGTGAAGCATGAGGGCGCACATATCATGATTACCAAAGGGACCCTTCCCCAGGTGCTGGCGGTCTGTTCCCGTGCGGAAACCCCCGCCGGGGACAAGGTGGACATTGCCTCGGTAACGTTGCAGATCAACCGGCAATTCGAGGAGTTCAGCAGCTCAGGGCTTGCGGCTGATCGGTCTCGCGTATCGGGATCTGGGAACGACATCCACAATCGGCAAAGGCGAAGAGCAGGACATGACCTTTCTCGGGTTTGTGCTTTTCTTCGATCCGCCGAAAAAGGACATTGCCGAAACGATTGACCGCCTCAAAAAGCTGGGTGTGACGCTGAAGATTATCACGGGCGACAATCGTCTTGTGGCCGCCAAGGTGAGCCGGGATGTCGGTATGGCGGAGGCAAAAATCCTTACGGGCGGCGAACTCCGGGAAATAAGCAACACCGCTCTGTTGCAGAAGGTAACGCAGACGGATATCTTCTCGGAAGTGGAGCCCAACCAGAAAGAGCGCATCATCCTGGCCTTGCGCAAGGCGGGGCATGTCGTCGGTTACCTGGGGGACGGCATCAATGACGCCTCGGCCCTGCATGCGGCCGACGTCGGCATTTCCGTGGACACGGCGGTGGATGTGGCCAAGGAAGCGGCGGATATCGTGCTTTTGGAAAAGGATCTGGCGGTGCTCGTGCAGGGCGTGCAGGAAGGCAGAACGACCTTTGCCAACACCCTGAAATACGTCTTTATGTCCACCAGCGCCAATTTCGGCAACATGTTCAGCATGGCCGGCGCCTCCCTCTTTCTGCCCTTTCTCCCCCTGTTGCCCAAGCAGATCCTGTTGACCAATCTGATGACGGATTTTCCCGAGATGACGATCGCCACGGATAAGGTGGACCGGGAAATGGTGAATCGCCCCCGGCGCTGGGATATTGCCTTTATCCGGAAATTCATGTTCGCCTTCGGGCTGGTCAGTTCGGTCTTCGATTATCTGACCTTTGGGGTGCTGTTGCTGGTTCTCCATGCCACGCCCGAGCAGTTCCGGACGGGCTGGTTCATGGAATCGGTCGCGTCCGCCGCCATCATCGTGCTGGTCATCCGCAGCCGCAGGCCTTTTTATAAGAGCCGGCCGGGGAACCAACTGCTCGTCGCCACGATAGCCGTGGTGACGGCCGCGCTTGATCCTTCCCTTTACACCCCTGGGCAGGATCTTCGGATTAGTTTCCCTGCCCCTCTCCTTTCTCCTGATCCTCGCCCTGATCATGATCCTGTATATTTTCATGGCGGAAGTGGTGAAAAAGGTGTTTTACGGGATAATCGGTCGGTGAAATGATTTACAATTTAATATATATCAGGTATAAGAAGATCTCTCTTTTATGCTATCATCGAGGTGATCATGTTGGACATGCCGGGTATATTCCGGGGGCGATCCATGCGTAAAGCCTGATCAATGGAAGGATAGACCAAGGAGATGATCCTATGGCAGACCTGAAACAAATACCAAAGCGAATGTTGGTGGTGGATGATGAAAAAAGTGTGCGGGATCTCCTTGCGGAGTATCTCAATGAGTATGGCTATGAGGTGACTTGCGCCGAAAATGGGCAGGATGCCTTAAAGATATACAAAGAGGAGCACTTTGATATCATCTTGTCGGATCTCAATATGGCGCCGATGAATGGATTGGAGCTTCTGAATAAAGTCAAAGAGATTGACTCTGATGCCATATTCATCATGATCACCGGTTATCCTTCGATTTCATCATCTATCGAGGCCATAAAAAAAGGGGCAAGGGATTACATCACGAAACCTTTCAATATTGATGAAATACGAATGAAGATAGAACGGGCGCTTCTTGAAATGAGTCTCCAGGGGAGGTTGAAGAATGCAAATGGGATCGTCTGGGCGCTCATTATCTCCATCCCCGTATGGCTCGGTTTGGGAATCATCCTGGCGAGGATGTTGATGGCGTGAGGATGCTCCATGGCGGGAAGAGCGATCTGGAAGGGATATATCCATTTCGGGGGTGTCGATGTTCCGGTGAAGCTGCATACCGCGGTCAAGGAAGAGCGGATTCAGTTTCACCTTCTCCACCGGCGCGATCATATCAAACTGAAGCAACAGATGGTCTGCGCCTATGAAAAAGTGCCCGTGCCGGCGGAAGAACAGACCAGGGGGCTTGAATTGGAGGAGGGGAAATACCTCCTCGTCGATCCGGCGGAACTCGAGCAAGCCGAACCCGAAGAGAGCCGGATAATCGAAGTCCACGAGTTCGTGAAAACCGAGCAGATCGATCCTGTCTTCCTTGAGCGGGTCTACTATCTGGAGCCGGACATCCCCTCAAAAGGGTATAACGCGCTTGCCGGGGCATTGGGGGACATGGATGTGGCCGGCATCTGCACCTGGACCATGAGAAAACGGTCATATCTCGGGGCCTTGCAGATGAGCGGGCGGATTCTCCGCCTGAATACCCTGCGGTATGCCGACGAAGTGATTTCGGTGAAGTCTCTTGAACTGCAGGAAATCCCTCTGGCCGAAAAAGAGCTGAAGATCGGCAGTGATTTGATCAATCAGTTGACGGCCCCTTTTCAGCCGCAGAAATTCGAAAACGAACATCAGAAAAAGCTGCAACAGTTAATCGATAAAAAAGCCCGCGGAGAAAAGATTGCCATCCTGCGCCCCCGGCGCTTGAAACCCACGACATCGGACAAGTTGCTTCAGGCCCTCGAAGCGAGTCTGAAGAAGGTTGCGTAGATGAAAAACCGACGATCCGCCCGGCTGCCGGCGAAGTTGTCTTCTAAACCGGGGGAGCGAAACGGCCGCGCAGGGCATATGGAGCGGGACGATCAGCTTCAGCCTGGTGGCGATTCCCGTACAGCTGGTCAAGGCCGTCGAGCCCGGCCGGGTCTCCTTCCGCATGCTCCACAGCAAAGATTATTCCCCCCTCTTGAGAAGAATGGTTTGTCCAAAAGAAGGAAAGATCGTTCCTCCGGATGAGATCATCAGGGGATACGAAATCGGACCCGACAAATACATCCTGATCACGGACGAGGAACTGGAATCCGTGTCGCCCGAACGGAGCCGCACGATCGAGATCGTCGAGTTCATCGATATGGAGGATGTGGATTCGATCTATTATGATCACCCCTATTATCTCGTTCCCGCGAAGGGGGGTGAAAAGGCGTATCGGCTGCTGGTCGAAGTGATGCGCCGGACAAAGAAAGCGGGGCTCGCAAAATTCGTCCTGGGGGAACGGGAGTATCTCGTCGCAGTCAAAAGCACGGAGGGGGCGCTCTCCCTGATCACCCTTCATTACCGCGAAGAGATCCTTTCCGATGAGGAGATCGCGCCCGAGGAAGGAACGATCGACCGCCGAAGAAAAAAGCCGCCTGAAAAAGATCATCAAAGGCATGACCGCCGACTTCAATCCGGATAAGTATGCGGACGAACGCCGGAAGAAGATCGTGAAAATTCTCAGGAAGATAGCGAAAGAAAAGGCTCCGGTGGAGGCTCCCGAGGTCGAGGAGGAAGAGGGAGAAGGTCCGGTCGATCTGATCGCGGCCCTGGAGGAGAGCATGCGCAAGGTGAAAAAGAACCGATGACGAAGAAAGTCGCGGAGGTTGCCGGCAGACGACTAACTCTCACGAACCTGGAAAAGGATCTCTATCCATCCTACGGTTTCACGAAGGCCCATATCCTGGAATACTACCGCCGGATCGCCCCGTTCATCCTGCCCCATTTGAAAGGCCGGGCGCTGACGCTGAAGCGCTACCCCGACGGAGTGGAAGAGGAATTCTTTTTCGAGAAGCGCTGTCCTTCCCATCGTCCGTCCTGGGTGAAAACAGCGGAGCTCCTCCAACATGACGGGGAGCGGATGACGGTCTGCCTTATCAACGATCTCAACACGCTGATCTGGGTGGGGAACCTTGCGTCGCTCGAACTGCATGTGCCTCTGGCCAGGGCCGATTCTCCCGAGACGCCCGATGCCGTGGTCTTCGATCTGGATCCCGGCGATCAGGCCGACATTCTCGATTGCGCCCGGGTGGCGCTGATCATTCGGGACCTGCTTGCCGGGTTGCGGCTGACCGGCTATGCAAAGACCTCGGGCCAGAAGGGGCTCCATGTCTATGTCCCCCTGAACCGCAAAGAGGCGACCTTTGCGGATACCAAGCAATTTTCGAAGGCCGTGGCGGAGGTCCTGCAGCGCAACTATCCGGACCTGGTGACGGCGAAAATGGCGAAAGGAGAGCGGAAGAAAAAGGTCTTCATCAACTGGTCCCAGAACGACGCCTCCAAGACGATGATCTGCGTTTACTCCCTGCGGGCACGGGAAAAACCGTTTGTGTCGTTTCCCCTTGCCTGGAAGGAGCTGGAGGATTTGGCCGGGCAGGGCGATCCGGAAAAGCTGCACGTCCTGCATGCGGAAGCCCTGCGCCGAACCGAAACAGCAGGCGACCTCTTTCGAGAGGTGCTCGTCAAGAAACAGAAGCTTCCGTATCTGTGACGGCTACGTACAAAGCCCGGATGCGGCGTTGCGCTTCGTCCTTCGTCGTTGCGGCGTACAGCAAAGTACGCCTCACTCCTCAGGCCTCGCGCGCCTTGCCTGCGGAGCTTTTTACGAAGCCGTCCTGAAATTAACTATTGGGGGAATTTTTTACGAGGTCATTATTTACAGCATGGGATTAAAGGATTACGAATCCAGACGGGCATTCGAGAAAACGCCGGAACCGAAACCGGCACTTCGCCGCAGGGGAAAGGGGAACCGTCTCGTTTTTGTCGTTCAGAAGCACGCGGCCCGGGCCCTCCATTACGATCTCCGGCTCGAGCTGGAGGGGGTGCTGAAGAGCTGGGCGGTCCCGAGGGGGCCATCGCTCAATCCTTCCGTAAAAAGGCTGGCCGTGATGGTTGAAGATCATCCGCTCGATTACCGGGATTTCGAGGGCGTCATCCCGGAGGGCAATTACGGCGCAGGAAGCGTTATCATCTGGGACAGGGGCTTTTATCGCCACCCCTCCGACGGCGATGGAAAAGAAAGCGAGCGGCTTCTCCGGGAGGGATTGAGAAAAGGGGATATGAAGTTTGTCCTCGAAGGCGAAAAGCTTCGGGGTGAATTCGCGCTGGTAAAAACGCGAAAGGACGAGAAGTCGTGGCTTCTTTTGAAGAAGAAGGATCGCTATGCGACCGCGGAGGACATCCTCAGGGAGAATCGTTCCGTCGTCTCCGACAGGACCCTGGAGGATGTTTCCGAAGCCGATCCGAAGAAATCTTCCCGGCAGAAGAAAATGGATCAAATCCGACTTCGGGAGGCGATGGAAGGGGAAGACCTGAAGGATGCGCCGGTTACGCCGATGCCGCACAACATAAAACCGATGCTCGCGACCTTGATCAAGGAGCCGTTCGATCATCCGGATTGGATTTTTGAGGTGAAATGGGACGGGTACCGGGCCATTGCCGAAATCCGGGATGGAGACATTTCGCTCTATTCCCGAAACCGGATTTCGTTCAACCGGAAGTTCTCTCCCATCGCGGAGACGCTTGGGAAATTCAGATTCGATGCCGTTCTGGACGGTGAAATCGTGGTCGTGGATGATCGGGGTCATCCCGATTTCCAGATGCTGCAGGATTACCAGAAATCCGGAAGCGGTCATCTGATCTACTACGTCTTCGATCTCCTCCATTTCGGGGGACGTGATCTGACGAAGCTGCCCCTTATCAGGAGAAAAGAGCTCCTGAAAAAAATCCTCCCCTCCTCCCCGAACATAAAATTCAGCGATCACATCGCGGAAGAGGGGGTCCTGTTTTTCCGGGTCGTCAAAGAAAAGGGTCTCGAGGGGATCATCGCCAAACAATCGCAAAGCGCCTACCGGGTGGGCAGGAGGAGCCGGCAATGGCTGAAGGTGAAGACGCAGCTCACGCAGGAGGGCGTGATCGCGGGATTCACGGAACCGCGGGGGAGCAGAAAGAATTTCGGCGCCCTGGTTCTGGGCGTGTTCAAAGGGAATGAACTGATTTTCATCGGTCATACCGGGGGCGGATTCAGTGCCGGGACTCTCAGCGAAATCCGCGAAAAACTGGATCCCCTGATCCGGAAGAAGTGCCCCTTTACGGTAGAGCCGAAGACGAATA
This sequence comes from uncultured delta proteobacterium, assembly GCA_963817385.1. GTDB lineage: Bacteria > Desulfobacterota > Syntrophia > Syntrophales > UBA5619 > JAKAFS01. Next base: position 178,792 of record CAWFOM010000001.1, on the reverse strand, counting down.
CGCCGGTCACCTGGGTAAAACCGGAGCTGGTCTGCGAAGTTGTTTTCCACGGCTGGACCGATGAGGGTCTCATGCGGCAGCCGGTTTTCCTGCGGCTGCGCGAGGATAAGGCCGCCCGCGAAGTGGTGCGCGAAGAGCCCGGGGAAATAAATGATGAAGAAAGACGGCTATAGGCGACTGATTCATCGACGCCTTTGCCGCTGATACTGTACAGCGGCCCTGAAGGAGCGACGATATGAAAATCCATGTCGGTACGAGCGGGTTCGGACACAAGGAATGGAAAGGAAAATTCTATCCCGAAAAGATCCCGCCCGAGGAGATGCTTCGCTTCTATGCGGAGCGCCTCGACGCGGTGGAGATCAATAATACCTTTTATCACATGCCCACCGCGAGCGTCCTTCACTCCTGGGCGGAGCAGGTCCCCGATGATTTTGTTTTCGCACTCAAGGCGCCTCAGGTCATAACGCATCTGAAGCGGTTGAGAAATGTGGACGAGGAGACCGAGTACCTCTTCAGCACGCTGTCGGTTCTGGAGCGGAAACTGGGGCCGGTCCTTTTTCAGTTTCCCAAGAGTTTTCATGCGGACCTCCCGGCGCTGAAATATTTTCTCGGGCTGATTCCCGGCAAGGCTGCCTGCGCATTCGAGTTCCGCAGCCCCTCCTGGCTCGACGGTGAAATTCTGGATCTCCTCCGGGAACGGGGATGCAGCCTGTGCATCGCCGATACCGATGAGAATCCGGCAAGTGAGATCATCTCGACGGCATCATGGGGGTACCTGCGCCTGCGCCGTTCCGATTATACGGATGCCGATCTGTCACGATGGAGGGAACGGATCCTTTCGCAAAAATGGAAGCGGGCGTTCGTTTTTTTCAAACACGAGGAAGAGGCCAAAGGGCCGGAAATGGCGATGCGTTTTCTTGGGCTTGCCGATTGAAGCTCTGGTTTGCGGCAGGCTTGTCCGGGGAACAGCTCGACCGGAAGGCGTATATTCCCACGCTCAAAGACTCGCCGTTAGGGGAATATCCGGCACTGGAAGGCATGATCGGGGGCTTGGGGCAGTTTCATGTGCGATTTCACATCGACCACATGCATGAGATACGTTAGGGTCTCGGTATACTCAGTCCGGTCTGACAGGGCGGCAAATACTTATTGACATCCGGGGCCGTTCTTCTTACAGTTTCCCGGCGTACACGAAAAGATCCTTCCAACTTCGGCACATCAACCATTTTTGCCAGGAGGTCCTATGAGCGCAGACTATGAAGTCAAGGGCGTCATCGCGGTCATCACCATGAACAACCCGCCGGTCAACGGCCTCGGACATGCGACCCGCAGCGGCATCTTCGACGGGCTGAAAAAAGCGCTCGCCGACGGCGCCGTCAAGGCGGTTGTGATCACCGGCGCGGGCAAGGCCTTCTCCGGCGGCGCCGACATCAAGGAATTCAACACGCCCAAGACCTTCGCCGAGCCGAACCTGCTTACGGTCATCGCGGCGATCGAGGCCGCCGAAAAACCGGTGGTGGCCGCGATCCACTCGGTGGCCATGGGCGGCGGCCTGGAACTCGCTCTGGGCTGTCATTACCGCGTGGCGTCGCCGGGCGCGCAGATCGCCCTTCCCGAGGTGAAGCTCGGCCTCCTGCCGGGCGCGGGCGGCACCCAGCGCCTGCCGCGCGTGGTCGGCGTGGAAACCGCCCTCACCATGATCGTTACCGGCAATCCGACACCGTCGGAGAAACTCGCCGGCACGAAGCTCTTCGACCGGATGATCGAGGGCGACCTGATGGCGGGGGCACTGGCCTTCGCCGGGGAGATCGCCGAGCGGCGGCCGCTCCCGAAGGTGCGCGACATCGGGATCGACCTTCCGGACCGCGAGGCCTTCTTTACGACGGCGCGCGCCACCGTCGCTGGGGCGTCGAAAAACTTCCCGGCGCCGCTCAAATGCGTCGACTGCGTGGAGGCCGCCGTCACCATGCCCTTCGAGGAGGGGATGAAGGTGGAGCGCGAAAATTTTCTCGATGCTCGTCCAGACCACCGAAAGCAAGGCCCTGCGCCACTATTTCTTCGGCGAGCGCGCGGCCGCCAAGATCCCCGACGTGCCCGAAGAGACGCCGAAGCGCCCGATCAAGACGGCCGCGGTCGTCGGCGCCGGCACCATGGGGGGCGGGATCGCCATGAACTTCGCCAACGCCGGGATTCCGGTCGTCGTCCTGGAGGTGAATCAGGAGGCGCTCGATAAGGGCCTGGCTACGGTCCGCAAAAATTACGAGAGCTCCCTCAAGAAGGGGCGCCTCACGCAGGAGAAATTCGATCAGCGCGTGGGGCTCATCCGGGGCACCTTGTCCTACGACGATATCAAGAATGCCGACATCGTCATCGAGGCGGTGTTCGAGGAGATGGGCATCAAGGAGAAGGTGTTCAGAAAGCTCGACCTCGTGATGAAGTCCGGCGCGATCCTCGCCTCCAACACCTCCACTCTCGACGTCAACAAGATCGCGGGCTTCACCAAGCGGCCGCAAGACGTGATCGGCACGCACTTCTTCAGCCCGGCCAACATCATGAGGCTTCTGGAGATCGTGCGCGGCGAAAAGACCGCCAAGGACGTGCTCGCCACGATCATGGCACTCGCCAAGAAGATCAGGAAGATCGGCGTGGTGTCAGGGGTGTGCGACGGCTTCATCGGGAACCGCATGATCGAGCAATACGGGCGGCAGGCCGGTTTCCTCCTCGATGAAGGGTGCCTACCGGAGCAGATGGACAAAGCGATGGAGGTTTTCGGGTTCGCCATGGGCCCCTTCCGGATGGGCGATCTCGCCGGAAACGACGTCGGCTGGTATATCCGCAAACGCCGCTATGCGGAGCGCCCGGACGTGATCTACTCCAAGACCGCGGATCTGCTCTGTGAGATGGGCCGTTTCGGCCAGAAGACCGGCGCCGGCTGGTACGACTACAAGCCGGGCGACCGCAAGGCCTATCCGTCCGAAATCGTCAACGCCATGATCGTCAACCACTCGAAGGCGATCGGCGTGGAGCGGCGCGTGATCGACGATACGGAGATCGTCGAGCGCCTGGTATACGCCCTGGTGAATGAGGCCGCCTACATCCTCGCGGAGGGAATCGCGCAGCGCGCGTCGGACATCGACATCATCTATATCACGGGGTACGGCTTCCCATTGCACCGCGGCGGTCCCATGTTTTATGCCGACACCGTCGGCCTCCCCAACGTGGTCGCGGCGATGGAGAAATACGCGAAAGGCCGCCACGGCGAGTTCTGGAAGCCTGCGCCGCTTCTGGCAAAGCTCGCCGCTGAAGGGAGGACGTTCACCTAAAGGAGCGGCGCGTAATCGCCGGGATATGCAAAAACCGGGGCAATGAACGTCCCGTGGCCTGTTGCGGAGAAGATGGGATCCTCGCGGGACGGTATCATGACGCATTTATTATTCCGGGGCGTGTTGCGGGGTTGGCAGCGCTGCCGGATTCACGAATCGAAGGGGGGACGAAAATGCTGAAAACCAGACTTACCGAACTGCTCGGGATCAAACATCCCATCATCCAGGCGGGCATGGGTCCGTTCAGTAACAATAACCTCTGCGTCGCCGCGGCCAATGCAGGGGTGCTCGGTCTGCTTTCCACCAGCGGACTTTTGGACAAGGAAGGGCAACCCTGGATATACAAGGCGTTTGTGGAGAGCGGCGAGGCGTCGATGGAGGACAATATGGCCCTGGTGCTCGAAAAGATCCTGAAGAGGACCTGGCGACTCACGAAAGACCGGGGCGGCATCTTCGGAATTAACGTGATGGTGTCGACGGAACTGCTCGACCAAGCGCAGATCCTGATCGATACGGCGATCCGCGTCCGTGAGGCGAACCCCGCGATGAAGGAGCATTTCAAGGTTCTCTTCACCTCGGCCGGCGATCCCGTCCCCTGGCGCGATAAGATCAAATCAGCCGGATTTACCTGGTTGCACGTCGTACCGTCGGTAAAAGGCGCCCTCAGATGCAAGAAAGCGGGGGTGGACTGCATCGTCGCTTCCGGCCATGAGGGCGGTTTCCACATTGCCTGGGAACCGGTCCACTCGATGGTATTGCTGCCTGCCGTGATCGATGCCATCGCAGATCCGAGTTTCCCCGTGGTGGGGGCGGGCGGATTCTGCGACGGCAAGACCCTGGCGGCGGCCATCGCGATGGGAGCAGCCGGGGTGCAGATGGGGACAAGACTCCTGGCGACCCAGGAGAGCGACTTCCATCCCCTGTGGAAGGAACAGGTCGTAAAGACAGGGGACCGGGGGACCCTGGTCGCCCGCGGCATTGTCGGGCCTGCGCGGTGGCTGAAAACCCCCTCCAGCGTCATCCATCTCCACAATTCCGTCGTCAAATCTCCCGGTGTGTTTACCGGCGTTCCGGATGATTGGAGCACCGTCCCGATGGAATTGATCGAATATGAGAGACTCGGCATCAAGGCCGTCTGCATGGGCGACCGGGAAAATGCGCTGATGGCGGGAGGCGAATGCGCGCAACGGGTGGACGATCTGCCCAAGGTTCAGGAACTGATTGACCGGATCATGAAGGAGGCCACCGAGATCGTCGGAAACATGCACAAGCATCTGGCCGTTTCCTGAGACCGTTTGGCCGCAAAAAAAGGATCTCGCAATGACGCTCTCCACGCTGCTGACCTTTCTCGGCGCCTCCGTCGCCCTTACGATAGCGCCCGGTCCCGACAACATCTTCGTCGTGACCCAGGGGATCACCCGAGGGAGAAGGCCGGCCATCGTCACCGCCTTCGGCATTCGGCTTGCCCTGGCGCGGAGGTGAAAGGAGGGTCGGCGGACTGCCCATGGCCCATGAATGGAACGAATCGATCCGAGCTAAGACCCGGTGTGCAGGTGAAGGTCGTCCGGAAGGAGGATCAGTCCAGCGGCAAGCTGACTGAAGGCATCGTCCGGGATATCCTCACGAAATCAGCCAGCCACCCCCATGGCATCAAGGTGCGCCTGCAAAGCGGCATCGTGGGCAGGGTCAAAGAGATTTTGGATGCCTGAGAAGGTCGCAAATGCGGATATATGTCGATGCGGACGGGTTTCCGACTGCGGCCAAGGATCTCGTGATCAGGGCCGCACTACGCCTGCAGGTCCCCCTGGTATTTGTGGCCAACAAAAAGGTGAGATATGAACCGTCGGCCGTCATTTCAAGCATCATCGTTCCGGAAGGACCCGATGTGGCCGATGATCGCATCGTTGAGATGGCAGAGCCCGGCGACTTGGTGATCACCGCGGACATCCCGCTTGCAGACCGGGTCGTTGCGAAGGGCGCCTTTGCGCTCAACCCGAGAGGCAAGCTCTATACGGAGGGCAACATCAAAGACAGGCTGGCCATGCGCGACCTGCTGAGCGAGCTCCGGGACGGCGGCATGATGACGGGCGGTCCATCGCTGTTCAGTAAAAAGGACTGCCAGGCTTTTGTCAACCAACTGGACAGCTTTTTGATGAGACGGTTGAAGAACAAGATCCCGGAAATACGTTGAGCGATGAGGCCCGGAGCTAGACGCCGCAGAAGTGCATTTTTCGATACCCTGCCGGATCGAATCGGTGCATCGGCCATTAAACCCCTTCGGATTTGCAGGTAACCCGGAAAGCGAACCAGGCGGTGCCGAGCATCCCGAGGGCGCCGCCGATCAGGAAGGTGGCCTCAGGCCCCAGGGAACTCCACAAAAAATAGGAGAGAAGGGGCGCGGGACAAAAGGCCAGGGAACGCAATCCCCAGTATAACCCAACCCCCCGCGCCCTGATTTCAGCGGGGAACCCGGCGACGATAAGGGATTTTCGGGCAGGCTCACCGATTTCACGCAGGCCGTTCAGAACGAATACCAGGCTGAGGGCCAGCGACAGCGGCACTCCGAGAGACGGCAGGAGACGGGGCAGCACGACCAGGTTGATCGGAAACAGCGCAAAAAGAAAGAAGGTCAGGGTTATGAACGGCTTGGGACTGGGGGAGCGGTCCACCATCTTGCCTACGGGGATGTAGGTCAGAAGCGCCGTGAAGCTGGTGAGGGCAAGCAGGACACCCGCTTCCTGATTGCTCCGCCCCAAAACCCCCACGACGTAAAGAACGGCAAAGTCCCGGACGAACCAGTCGCCCCAGCGCAGAAAAATTTCCGCGGAGAGCAGGAGTTTCAAATCCCGGGGAATCCTGGCCAGCACCTGCCGGATGGGAATGGGCGCCGCATCATTCATGGGACGCATGCGCGCCAGCAGGAAGAACTGGATCAGGCAGGCAACCACGACAAAACCGAAGGCCATGGAGAGGTTCAGCCAGAATCCCACCGCCATGGCCACGCCCCCCACCAGCGGGCCCAGGATCTTCGGCAATCGTTTCGAGATGCTCTGGACGGCAAAGGCGATCGCCCGGCGGTTTTTGGGAACCTCGCAGCCCACCACGGCGAAGGTGGCAGGCACGGAGAGGGGTTCCCAGTTGCTGATTAGAAGCGCGCTGAAGACGATGGCCAGGGGATGGCGGATCACGAGCAGGAGGATGAAACCCAGGAGCATCGGGACCGCCGAAACGATCAACGCCGAGCGCGCCCCCAGGCGGTGGGCCACCCTGCCGCCGATCATGTATCCGAATCCCTCGAACAGATTGGCGCAGAAGGCAAAGAGCCCCATGTACTTGGCGGCTTCCAAAACCCGGGAGGCCTCATTGACGCCGGTGACGGTATCCTTGAGATGGATAGCCAGGAAGTTTCGCCATATCTCTTCCGCAAAACCCAGGCCCCCGACGACCACCAGAACGCCGACCGTGGCGCTGTTGATGCCGAGCCAGCAGGCCAGCGATTCCCTGGCTGTCGTCCCTCCGCCGGGGCCTTCATTCGCGTTTGCCATGCGTCTCCATTCTTTTCATGGCTGTAATGAACCTCCTATTTCGATAAGAATCGCGCTTGTGAGTTCGTAGTGTACCCTGTGCGACCCCGGTGAGTCAATAACGAGAACACCTCCGCACATCGGGAAAAATTCACGGCAGAAATAAGTAGCCAGGTCCGGGAGATATTCGGTATAATCCTGATCGGAGGTAGCTATGAACGATATCGTCTTTCAGTCCGCACGCAAGCTCGCGCGCCTCATCCGCACCCGCAAGATCTCGGCCGCCGAGGTGATGCGCGCGCACATCGCGCAGATCGGGCGCCTCAACCCCAAGGTGAACGCCATCGTCACGTTCCTTCCCGAGCAGGCGCTCAAGGCGGCGGAGAAGCTTGACGCGTGTCTCGCCCGTCCGAAGGGAGCCGACGGGGAGGGGCCCGCATCAGGACCATTGGCGGGGCTGCCGATCGCCTACAAGGACATCGTCCCGACGAAAGGGATCCGCACCACCTACGGATCGCCGATCTACGCCGACCATGTTCCCGCCGAGGACCACGTACTGGTCGAGCGGCTCACGGCCGCCGGCGCGATCACCATCGGCAAGACCAACACCCCCGAGTTTGCCGCGGGGAGCCAAACCTTCAACAGCGTGTTCGGCGCGACGCTCAATCCCTATGACCTCAACAAGACCTGCGGCGGCTCTTCGGGCGGTGCTGCGGTCGCGGTCGCCTGCGGCATGCTTCCCTTCGCCGACGGATCGGACCTCGGCGCAAGCCTCCGAAACCCGGGTAACTTTTGCAACGTGGTGGGCTTCCGCCCGACTCCGGGACGCGTGCCGTATTATCCGGCCGTCGACGCCTGGGCGAGCCTCTCGGTGATCGGCCCGCTGGCGCGCTCGGTTGAGGACGCGGCCTTCCTCTTCTCCGCGATGGCGGGCCCCGACCCGCGCTCGCCGATCAGTATCACCGAACCTGGAAGACTCTTTGCCCGGCCGCTCGCCAGGGATTTCAGGAACGTGCGCATCGCCTGGTCGAAGAGCCTCGGCGGGCTCCCCGTGGAGAAGCGCGTCACGGAGGTGCTCGAAGCGCGCCGCGGGGTGTTCGCTGCGCTCGGCTGTATCGTCGAGGAAGCCGAACCGGACCTCTCCGGTGCGGACGAGGTGTTCCACGTGCTGCGCGCCGTTGGTTTCGTCCAGAAGTACGCGGAGCTCCTCGGGAAGCACCGCGGGCAGATCAAGGAGACGGTGATCTGGAACATCGAGGAGGGCCTCAAGCTCGACGGGCCGCGGATCGCCCGCGCGATGGCGCTCCGGTCGGACCTCTACCGGCGCATGCGCGAGTTCATGGAGCGGTACGACTACCTGCTCCTGCCGGTGAACCAGGTGGCGCCCTTCCCGGTGACGCAGCCCTACGTCGACACGATCAACGGCGTAAAGCTCGGCAACTACATCGACTGGATGAAGACCTGCTACTACATCACGGTCACCAGCCACCCGGCGATCTCGGTGCCGGCGGGATTCACGGACGATATACCCGCCCTGCCCGTCGGGCTGCAGATCGTCGGCCGGTATCGGGATGACTTCGGCGTGCTTCAACTCGCGCACGCCTTCGAGAAGGAAACAGAGGTCGCGCGACGACGCCCGCCGGTCGCGGCGGGGTGCGCATGCTGAAAGCTCGCCTTCCTTCGGAAGGATTCTCTCTCCTTGTTCCCCTGATCGGCGCGGTGGGGTGACGCGTGATGAGCGTGGGTCGCAGATGAAAACTCAAGCAGGAGAATCGCGGCCGGCAGGCGCCGCCGGGACCCGTGTGGGCCGGTACCGCTACCTGGTCGTCGCCGTGATCTGGATGACCTTCCTCCTTGGGGGCTTCGACCGGGCGGCGATTTCCCTCCTGATGGCCGACCACGGTTTCCTGCGGGACATGGGCCTGGAAGGGAGCCCCGCACGGCAGGGGCTCTTGATGACCTTTCTCCTTTTGCCCTATGCGCTTGCCAATATCCTCCTCGGTCCCGCCGCCGATCGCTGGGGATCGAGGAAGGTCCTGACTCTCATGACCGGCCTCTGGTCGGTTGCGGCGATCTGGATGGGCGCCGTCGGTTCCTACTCCCTGATGCTGGTCGGACGGGTGGTGCGGGGGACCGCCGAGGGCCCGCTCTTCCCGGTGGCGAACCGCTACATCCGCTACTGGTTTCCGCCCTCGGAACGGGGAGGCGCCAATGCCATCTGGACCAGCGGGCAGCGGGTGGGGATGACTCTGGCCATGCCGCTCTTGACCCTGGCGATCGGGATGTGGGGGTGGCGCTCCGCGCTGTTCCTCCAGGCGGGCTTCATCCTGCTTCTGGCCGTCCCCGCCGTCTGGTTTTTGACGGCCGATGCGCCGGAGAAGATGGCTGGGGTCGGGGAGCGGGAGCGTGCATACATAACGGAGGGCCGGGCGGCCGAGACGGCAGGCAAGGCGGGAGGGGAGGGAGACCTGTCGGGCCTGCTGCACAACTACCGCTTCTGGCTGATGGTGACCTATCACTTCGCGGTGCTGGCCACCTACTCGGGGCTGATCACCTGGCTGCCCAAATACCTGATAGACGAGCGGGGCTTCGATGTGGGCCGGATGGTGATCTTCACCTCGGTTCCGTACCTCGGCTCCTTCCTGGCGTCACTGGTGTTCGGCTTCCTGTCGGACCGGATCGGCCATCGCGCCGCGCTCTGCACGCTGAGCCTGGCGGGCGCCTCCGTCTCCATCGGGATCGCGGCCTTGGTGCCCGGGCCCGTCGTCAGCGCGTTACTCATGGTGGCGGGGATGATCATGTGGGGAATCGGCTCGCCGGTCTACTACGCCATCATGCAGCGCATCGTGCCCGGCCCCATCATGGCCACGGGGATCGGCATCGACAACGGGCTGGCCAACTTCGGCGCGGCGATGGCGCCGGCCGTCGTCGGTTTCCTGATCGCCGCCACCGGGTCCTACCTCGCCGGGCTCCTCGTCCTGGCCGTGATCGGGCTGATCGGCGCCGCGGGGGCCGCGGTGCTCGCCCTGCAAAAGTACTGACTTTTCCCGCACCTCCACTTCGCACAGCGTGCCCCCCGTCCACCGGGTTTCCATAGCAATTTATTGTCTTATCCAACGCAAATACCGGTTGACATTCGGGGGCAGGTGTCTATATGGTACCGTCATTTGCGGCGGTTTTCCCCGGCGGAAGCGGCTCTTGGTTTCCTCATGGTGCTTGTCCGGAATCTTGCCGTCCGGGCGAGCAGATTTTCCTTTGTTCTTTGAGGTGGCATGATGAAATCCATCAACATGGTACAATCATTAGTTGAGTCCAACGCCAATCTGTCGGATCAGTTCTGGAAGATGGCGGAGAGGTTTGTGCGGTTTTTCCATCGGGAAGCGGGATTTGCGACCATCGTCTGCAACGACCGGGGCATCATCGCCGTCGCTCATGACAGGACCCGCGTCGGCAAGGAACACCCCGGTTCGCAGATGATTCTCCGGGGTGACGTGGATGATTATGCGGTGACGGCCGAGGAGGCAGCGCAAAACGTCAATGTGAAGGAGGGATTCAACACCCCCATCTATATTGAAGGACGCCGCGTCGGTACCTTCGGCGTCGCGGCGAGTCTGGCGGTTGCAAGGCCCGTGGCCCGGTTGGGGGCGATCATTCTGGCCTCGTGGATCGCCCAGCTCCAACAGCAGGAGCTCCTCCAGAAAACGGCCCGCGAAGTATCCGCCAATCTCGACACGTTAAACAAGAAGATTGCCAAGGCCGGCGAAACGTTTCAGGGCGTCAACGACCGCACGCGGGAGACATCGAAAGACGCAGCGGACAAGGTGGAGAAAACCGAAAAGATCCTCGGGACGATCCGCCAGATCGCCCAGCAGACCTATATCCTCAGCCTCAACGGTTCCGTTGAGGCGGTTCGGGCAGGGGAGCACGGACGAGCATTCGCGGTCGTCGTGGAAGAAATGGCCCGTCTGGCTCAAAACACCCGTGACGCGACGGCCCGCATTCAGGAGGGCATCGCGGACATCCGCAACGCCCTCCTGAATGCCCATGCGGCCATGGAACAATCGTCCCTGCTGTTTCAGTCGAATAGCGAAATGGTGCAGGCGGTTACCCCGATGGTCAACCTTTTGAAGACCTCCATCAACCAGCTCGAGGAGTCATTCAAGGACACGATGGCCTGATTTTTTCCTCCCCCAAATCCGGAGCTGACGCCGGCCGTGTCGATGCCCCCTGCAAGAACCTTTTGACCAGATTCACCCCTCCGCCGGCGTCGTGGGCGTAGCCGTCCGCGCCGATGTCCCGGGCGTACTTCTCGTTTACCGGTGCACCCCCGACGATCACCTTCACCCCGTCCCGCAGCCCCGCGCCCGCCAGCGCCTCGATCACCAGCTTCATCTGCGGCATCGTCGTCGTCAGGAGCGAAGACAAGCCGAGGATGTCCGGTTGAAACTCCTTCACCATCCGGACGAACCGGGCAACCGGCACATCCACGCCGAGGTCCGTCACCTCATACCCCACGCCGCGCAGCATCGTGATCACCAGGTTCTTCCCGATGTCGTGCATGTCCCCCTTCACCGTCCCGATCATCACCCGGCCCTTCGCCCCCGCCTGCCCGACCGTCAGGTGCGGTTCCAGCACCGACACCGCCTCGTTCATCACCCGCGCCGACAAGAGCACCTCCGGAATGAACGCCTCTCCGCTCCGGAACCGCTCCCCGATCACCTCCATCGCCGCGAGCAGGCCCCGCTGCAAAATGTCATCCGCCTTCGCCCCGTGCTCCAGGAGCCCCAGGATATGACCCCGGACCGACACCTGATCCCCGCCGAGGACGTCGTCCTGCACCTGGCGAAACTGCTCATCCCCCGCCGGCTCGGCCGTCACCCGTTTCTCTCCCCCGGCGGCTGCCGCGGCCGGCAGCGGACGAAAGGCGCCACCCTCCAGAGGCAGACGCCCTTCTTTTTCCACCCGCTCCCCGATCCGCACCAGCCTCTCGAAAACCGCCTGCGGGGGGGTGGTATCGGCGATCCCCAGGATCATCCTCCCGCCGGGGGCCACCGCCTTGAACAGGTTATCCAGGTACCCTTCGAACTCCCCGTCGGTGGTTGACTCCCGCAAGAGCAGCGTCGAGGGGATTCCCCCGAAGATCGTCAGCTTGTCCGCCCAGCGGCGGTAATACTCATCGATCGTCACCTTCGTCATCGGCGCCGGGCAGACGGCCTCGGCTACGTGCATCCCCGAATCCCGGATCAGGTCCATCAGCCCCTCGTTCTCCCCGTCGCAATGGCAGGAGACATACTTCCCGCGCCCCCTCATGACGTCGGCCGCCTTTCGGATCCAGGGGAGCAGCTCTTTTGCAAAATAGGGGGGGTAGGTGACCATCTCATCGTAGTTTCCTCCCCAGGAAACTACTTCGGCAGGCGAGGCGGCGATCAATTGCAGGGCCTTGTCGTAGAACGGCGCCATGCTCTCGGCCAGATCCTGCATCTCTTTCTGATAATCGTTGTAATGAAAGTAAAACTCCGTGGGGTCGAGAAACTGCTTCTGGATGTGGTGAACCGGCGAAGCGCAGCCGGTGAAGAAGGCGGTCGGCATCCCATCCTCGCCGATCTCCTGTTGCAGCCTTCCAAACGCTTCATAGCGGGGAACCAGGTCCACATTTTCGAACAGGCAGGCCACGATCGCGTAGTCTTCCCGTTTTTTGATGGCGTGTTCGGCAATCCAGGGGATGGAGATACCCGCTTTTTTCATCTCCTCGCTGTACACCGTGATGGTCCGCACGACCCCCCGGGGGGTATGGTATTCGACGGTTGTGCGTTCCCCTTCCCGCTGGACACGGATCCCCACCTTCGGCGAAAGCGAGGCGCGGAACACCTGCTCCCGGAGGGCGAAGATCCCCAATGCCCGGTGAAGCATCGCGTCCGGTTCCGGCTGGTTGGCGAAATCGGGAACGCCCTTGTGCAAAGCCCATCCCTCGGCGCGGCAGATCTCATCCGGGCCCTTTCCCCGGTGCCTTTCCGGCAGGGTTTGGGCGAGGGCGTTGGCGTTGTGCCACAAATCCAGCCTCGGAACATAGGGGATGCGGTCGGCCATCTCGCCCCGGATCGCTTTGCGGATTCGTTCTTTGTGGGTCATCGTCTGGTCATCCTTACCCACGGCCTCACCCTGGCCGTCCACTACGCGTCGCCTAGCTCATTCGCACTCCGCTTTTCCCCGCACCTCCACCGCCACATCGTACAACGTGCTCCCCCGTCCGCCGTCGGTCAGACGCTGGGAGGTCAAGGCATTCACCCCGCGCCGGCCGGGAATGAACTCGCGCCACCAGACGCCTTCCGTGACTACCGTTCCCACGGGTACCCGCTCGGTGATCTTCAGGACAAATTCCACCTCGCCGAAGCCGTTATACGCCGTCACTCGCCGGCCATCTGCCAGCCCCCGCGCCGCCGCATCCCGCGGGTGCATCATCAGCGCCATGCACTCCTGTTTCTCCCGCAGGTCATCCTGCTCGTAAAAGCTGGAATTAAGGGCATAGGGTGTGGTTGCCGGCTGCATGCGCAGAGGAAAGCCGTCCCCCGCGGCGTGGGTGGCACGCAGCCGCGGCATGGGCTCCGGCTCGCGGTTGTTGCGGATTTCGATCCGGCCGGAGGGGGTTTTCCAGTCGCACTTGGACTTTGACGGTGGCGTCAAGAGCACCGGCTCGCCCTCCCGCAGGCGCCGGGTCGTCCCGGCATCCCGCCAGGGGGTGTCGAAATCGAGGAGCTGCTCCACGAGGTCATCGGCCGACTGCCGGAAGAAGGGTTCGTCCCATCCCATGCCGGCGGCCAGGAGCGAAAACGTCTCCCAGTTGGTTTTTGCCTCCCCCACCGGCGGTATGGCGGCGGCGCAGCGCTGGCTGTGGTAGCCGCCGTAGCAGCGGTACAGGTCGGGCTGCTCCAGGGATGAGGTGGCCGGCAGGACGATGTCGGCATACCGGGCCGTATCGGTGAGAAAACGCTCGTGCACCACGGTGAACAGGTCGTCGCGCTCAAGGCCTCTGATGACGGCGTTCTGGTCGGGCGTCACGGCGGCCGGATTGGAGTGGTAGACATACAGGGACATGACGGGCGGATCGCTAAGTTCGGTGAGGGCCGCGCCCAGTTGATTCATGCTCACCAGGCGCGTCGGCCGCTCCATGAAGTCCTCCCGCGTGACCCGGTTGAGCGGGAAGGCATCCCCGGTGGATGTGCCGGTGAAGACGCCGCCGCCGGGCCGCTGCCACGCCCCGCTGAGGGCGGGCAGGCAGACGACGGTGCGGACGGTCATGGCGCCGTTGCCGTAGCGGGTCAGGCCGCTCCCCAGGCGGATGAAGGGCGCCTTTGCGGCTGCATACTCCCGCGCCATGCGTTCGATCACGGCGGCGGGCAGGCCGCAGACCGGCGACATCCGCTCCGGAGCGCAATCGGGCAGCACCCGTTCGGCGAACTCCTCGAACCCGAGGACGTTGTCCCGGATAAAGGCCCGATCCGCCAGTCCCTCGCGGACCATGACGTGCATCATTCCCAGGGCCAGGGCGCCGTCGCCGCCGGGGCGCACGATGAAGGCCTCGTCCGCCTTCTCGCACGTCGGCGTGCGATAGGTATCGATCGCCCACAAGCGGGCGGCGCACCGCCGGGCGGCCAGGGCGTCTCGCATGACGTGGATACTGGTGGCGGCGGCGTTGATCCCCCACAGGATCACCAGGTCGCTCTGTTCCATCTCCGCCAGATCCATGGCCGCGGTGTCTCCCATGATCGCCTTCCAGCCCGCGTCCTTGGCCGGAGAGCAGATGGTCCGCTCCAGGCGGGAAGCGCCCAGCTTGTGGAAAAAGGGATGGCCGCTGTTCCGCTGCACCAGCCCCATGGTGCCGGCAAAAGAATAGGGCAGGACGCATTCGCCCCCGTAGCCGGCGATCAGGCCCTTCCAGCGGGAACAGATGCGTTCGACCGCCTCATCCCAGGAAAGCGGTTCGAACCGCCCTTCTCCCTTGGGGCCGGTTCGCACCAGCGGGGTCGTCAGGCGGCGCGGCGAGTGGACCGTGCGCTCGTAGTGGTTCATCTTGGGGCAGAGCAGGCCGCGGGTCAGGGGATGGGCGGGATCGCCGGAAACGCGCACGGCGCGGCCGTCTTCCACCTCTACCAGCAGGCCGCAGGTATCAGGACAATCGTAGGGGCAGACGGAACGAACAATGTTAGGGCTCATAAAAATTTTCCTTCCAAATATGCGGGGTAAAATATTATACTCTGTATTAATCTCTTTTGCAGACCAATTCCAATTCTGGCAATAAAGCCATGACAAAATCTTTTCCATGCGCGAAAATTAATATTTTACAAACTGCCCCTGTGATCGCGCGGGTGGCTGCATAAATTTATGCGCCTGTATGAGATTAGGCTACAGATACGGGATCGGGTGATACATTGGCTCCTTTCTGAAGTCGGAGAAATTGATGGGACAACGATTTATTTTGGTCTGTTGGCTGATTCTTTCTACACTCGTGACTGTAGGGCAATCTCCGGCATGGGATGAAGAGACACAAAGCCCTCAGACGAGTACAGTCGTTGCCGAGATCGGACGTATCGGAAAGGCCGCCAAGGGAACGGTAGGCGCCGCTGCCATCCATCTGGAAACCGGACGCAAGATCGACCACAATGGAAACGAGTTCTTCCCTATGGCCAGCACGGTAAAGGTAGCCGTCGCGGCAAAGATCCTCGACTTGGCAGATAAGGGACAGATACACCTTGCATCTCGTATACCCGTGAAGCGTTCGGAGTTGGCGCCGGGAGGCCCGCTTGGAGATAATCATTGGCGCCCCGGGCTTTCATTCTCTGCTGCCGATCTCCTCGATCCCATGATCACGAAGAGTGATAACACCTCTACCGATGTTCTTTATCGGGTAGCCGGGGGACCGGCAGCTGTCCATGCCTATCTGCAAGCCCTGGGTTTGAAGGAAATCTATCCTGCTCGATATATGCGGGAGCTGCTCCGGGATGTCTTGTCGATCCCCGCTCCGGTATCGTCGACAATATCTTTGGCGGATCAATTCAGGCGGATGTCGTCCAAACAGGCTTCGGCACGCCGCGCAAAAGTCTATCGGGCGAATCCTGCATATGATGCTGACCCAAGAGATCAGGCAACCCCAGTTGCAATGCTGGGGCTCTTGTGCAAGATCTGGCGGGAGGACGGTGTAAGCGGATCGGCACGATCAATGCTCCTTCCCATGATGGAGCGCAGCACAACCGGACTGAAGCGGATCCGGGGCCGGTTACCTGTGGGGACTATCGT
This sequence comes from uncultured delta proteobacterium, assembly GCA_963817385.1. Taxonomy (GTDB): domain Bacteria; phylum Desulfobacterota; class Syntrophia; order Syntrophales; family UBA5619; genus JAKAFS01. The sequence goes on along the minus strand of CAWFOM010000001.1, from coordinate 162,654 downwards.
TGCAGACAAGACAGGGACGCTCGCCGGCACCGTTAATGATGTCGGTTTCGTTACGCTGCCGGATGGTAAAGGTCACATTGCAATTGTCGTGTTTGTTAAAGGTTCTGAAGCGCCCTCCGACACACGGGAAACGGTGATCGCCGACATCGCACGGCTCGTGTACGACGAGTACCTTCTCCATATACTTCCGCCGTGAAAAAGAAAGTTCTTATTCTTATGCCACAATCGAGACGTTGTCCGGATGATTTTTTCGCGGACGGGATTTTTATTTGCTGCGCACCGCTGTCCATCCATGATTGCCGGTGGTCGATGCCGCCTCTTCCGTCGCAAGATTACTGTAGAAGGGGTTGATTTCGACCTCCACATTGCCGGAGATGATATTTCCCGTAACCTTCCCCTTGAAGAACATCCCCGTCTTGTTTCTGCCTAATCCTTTTCCCAAGAAAAAGCTGATCGTGTCCCCTTTGATTTTGGCATGGGAAATTGCGGCGTTGGTCTGATTCGTCAGCAGGGTTACCTGGATCTCCTGGAAATTCTGGACCACCTCCACGGTATATTCGCCGTCTTTCCCCAATGTCGGTGCGCTGATGCGCCATCGACCCTTCACATCTGCGGGCAGGACCCAGTAATAGTAGGTGCTTTCGCCCAATTGTTCAACCACATCCGGTTTCCAGTCCCCCATGTCGAAGTCGTGGGACAGGATGCGCGTTCCCGGTTTGAGCTGTTTGAACAACCGGGGACGGAGGCTGAGATTCAGTTCGGGCAGGAGATACAGGGCAACGATGGTCGCCGGGCTGATGTCGGTTGCGAAGAGATCCTGTTCATGGAACGTTACCCGGTCATCGACACCTGCCTTTTTCGCGTTTACTCGGCTTTCGCGTATCCGCTCGGGATCGATGTCGATACCGACGCCGCGGGCGCCGAAATTTTTCGCTGCCGTGATGACGAAGCGCCCGTCTCCGCAACCGAGATCGTAGACCACATCGTTTTGGTTCGTACCGGCCAGCTCCAGCATCTCATTGACTACATACCGGGGGGTGGCGATGAAATGAACGTCGGGCGCCCTTGCCGATGAGGCGAGCTCCATGGCGCCGAATAGGACCAGACAGGTGACCGCCCCGGTAAACCATATTCTTCGCTGACGCTGCATAGCTTTTTCTCCTTTGGAATATCTATCCGTTTTGTCGCATACGGGGCAATGTTGCGAGAACCGCCCCCATGAAAAGAATACCCACGCCTACCAACGCCCCTATCCCCGTATAGGCGAGACTGACCTGAAGCATGTACAGACAGGTCGTACAGAATACCACCGGAATAAGAGGATAGAGAGGAATTTTGAAGGGACGGGGGGCATCCGGTTCCCTGATGCGCAATACAACGAGGGAAACACCCGTCAGGAAGAAAAACAGCCAGAAGACCGGGGCAGTGAACTCCACCATGGTCACGAAACCCCTGTGGGTGAAGGCGCCCAATAGTACCAGCGACGAGGCTATGGCCCCTTGGAACAGAAGTGCATTGGCCGGGGTGTTTCCCTTTCCCTGCCAGCGGCCGAGGAAGTTGAACAGAGGAAAGTCCCTGCCGACCGCATAGTTGGACCGGGCACCGGTGAAGATGGTCGCATTGATTGCCCCCAACGCGGACACGGCGATGAGGAGACTGACGAAATTCGCCCCTCCCTCGCCGAGAACTTTTCGCATCAGATCGGCCGCGACGACCTCGGACCGGCTCATGTCATCCATTCCCAGACCCTTGAGATACGAGAAGCCAGCCAGCAGATAGATGGCGGTAATGGCGCCCAGACCCCACAGTAGCGCGCGGACCATGCTTTGTTTCCCTTCGCGAAGCTCGGCGGAGAGATACGCCGCCTCGTTCCAGCCGCCGAATGTCAGAAGAACGAAGACCATCGCCATGCCGAACGAGGCACCGGCGCTGGGCGGGCTCCCCCCGGATGGGGAAAGGGGCGGCGCCATGGTCACCCCGGCGATCAAAACGGATACCAGGCCGATTATTTTCGCGGACGTGAGAAGATTCTGCGTCCATGTGCCTTTTTGCGTGCCCATCAGGTTCATGGTGGTCATGGTCATGATGGCGAGAATCGCGCCGAGCGAGGCGGTATACACGGACGGCAGGAGTTGCGCGCAATAGTCCCCAAAGACGAAGGCCAGCATGGCGATGGAGCCGGGCTGAATGACCGTCATGCGCGCCCAACCGAACAGGAAGGCCACCTTCCTGCCGAAGGCGCGAGCAAGGTAATGGTAATCTCCGCCGGTGTGAGGATACGTCGTCGCCAACTCGGCATAACAGAGGGCGCCGATCAGGGAAATTGCGCCTCCCAGAAGCCAGGCAAGAAAAAAAATGGCATTGTCCCCCGTGTTGGCGGCAACGAGTGAGGGCGTCTTGAATATGCCCGTCCCGATGACCACCCCGATAATCAGGGCGACTACGTCAATGACTGAAAGTGCCTGCCTGGGCGCTTCCGATGTATCCTCGATACCGTTGCCCCGCATCTTCCGGGAGGTCCTTCACCTGCTGACAATGTAGCCATTTGATATTGACCGGATCTTCTTATGGTGCAGTGGGAGAATACGAAGAAGGCCCTTGCATGTCAAGGATATAATGAGGTTGTGGATTGTGAAAAATGACCAAACGGGAGCGATCGCCCTTCCTGATATCGCAATCCGCATGAGTAAGGAAAAGTTACTGATATCATGCGATAAACATCATCTGATCGTCTATTTTTCATTTGACATTTCCACTGACATATCGTAACAGCTACCCATCTTTCTTCCATTCGATACATGTTGTCGACACGGGGATTAAATTACATGAACGATACATCCAGGACAAATGCGGAACTGATCGAAGAATTATCCGTGTTAAACCAGAGAATCCAGAATCTGGAACAATTAGTAGTAGATCACCAGAAGACCGTAGAGACCCTGAAGGAGAGCGAAGGAAAATATCGATTAGCCTTTGAAAGCACGTCTGATGGGATCTTTACGGTTGATCATGATTTTAAAATTTCAAGCATAACTCCGAGTGTCGAGAGGCAGTTGGGGTACAAGGTCGAAGAAATAATCAACAGGCCTATCCAGGATTTGAATCTCCTGACTTCAGAATCCCTCACCAGAGCAGTCTCCGATGTAATACAAGTCCTTTCCGGTGTAGAGATCAAGTGCGCGGTTTATGAATTTATTGCGAAGGATGGGACAAGAAAAATCGGGGAAGTCACCGGTACGCCAATTATTCGGGAGGGTAACATTCTTGGCGTAACCGCTGTTATAAGAGACATCACGGAACACAAGCTTATGGATGAGGCATTGCGCTACCAAAATGAGCTGCAGCGAACCATCCTCGACAGCATTCCGGTTATGGTTGCATTATTCGACCACGACGGCAACTATCAATTGATCAACCGCTGCTGGCAGTCCACACTCGGCTGGTCACTTGAAGAAATGCTCCATCATAAGGACGTCTTTGCCGAGTTCTATCCCGACCCGAAGTACCGAAAGAGTATGTTGGACCATATCAAGAGGGCCGCAGGAACTTGGAGCGACTTTAAGACCAGGAGACGCGATGGGCACGTACTCGATACATCCTGGTTCAATGTACGGCTTTCGGACGGTTCCAACATCGGTATTGGGATTGACGTCACCCATCGCAAGCAGGCAGAGGAGGAGTTATGTCGGAATCGCGAAGCAGCAGAGCAACTGGCCGAAGAGATGGCCGTCATCGCCGAGATCGGGAGGCTGATCAGCTCCACTCTGCACATCGACGAGGTGTACGAACGGTTCACCGCCGAGGTCAGAAAACTCATAGACTTTAACAGGCTTGCCATCAGCCTGGTAAATTTTCAAGAGAATACCATCCGCATTGCTTACGTTTCCGGGGTGGCCATGAGCAGTCGGAGACAGGGGGATTCCCTCGTTCTGGAGGGCACGTTGAGTGAAGAGATCATCCGCACCCGGACCGGTATGCTGATCCAGCCTGAGAACATTTGCGAGATCGTCGAACGCTTTCCACCTCTTGCCCCCACATTTCAGAAGGGGTTTCGCTCCCTGATGGCCATTCCGCTGATCTACCGGAACGATGCGATCGGTGTTATGCACTTCCGGTCGAAAAAGCCGAACGCCTACACCAAGCAGGATCTCCGCCTGGCCGAAAGGATCGGGATGCAGATTGCCGGAGCGATAGCCAATGCGCAACTGTTCAAAGACCTCAGCAAGACGGAGAAGTCGCTGCGGGAAAGCGAGAGGCGTCTGCAGCGCGCTGAGAAGATGGAGGCTCTCGGGCAACTGGCCGGTGGGGTAGCCCATGATCTAAATAATGTCCTGGGGATTCTTACGGGATACTCGGAGCTGTTGCTGGAGGCAATTCCCGAAGGGAGTAGGTCCAGAATTTATGTCGATAAGATTCTGCAGTCCACGGAAAAAGGTGCCGCGATCATTAACGATCTTCTCACCCTGGCCAGGCGGGGGGTCACGGTGTCAGACGTGATCAATCTCAATGATGTTGTTTCAGGTTTCCTCAAGACCCCGATGTTTGAGAAGATGAAGGACTATCATCCCTGGGTGACCTTCAGGACAGAGTATGACGAGAACCTGCCGAACATCATAGGCTCTCCCATCCATCTGGAAAAGGCGGTGATGAACCTGGTGTCGAACGCGGCGGAGGCCATTTCCCGTAAAGGAAAGGTGACGATCCGGACAGAGAGCCGCTATCTTGACAAACCCGTCAGGGGCTATGACGAGATCAAGGAGGGGGATTACGCCGTACTGACCGTATCCGATACGGGAATGGGTATCTCTGCCGAGAATAGAGAGAAGATATTTGAACCATTTTACACGAAAAAGAAGATGGGCAGGAGCGGGACCGGATTGGGATTGGCGATTGTCTGGGGAACGGTAAAGGATCACCACGGGTATATTGATTTGCAGACGAAAGTTGGAAAAGGAACCACCTTTACGCTGTACTTCCCGGCGACCCGGGAGGTACTGATTACCCCGCTGCAGAAGGAGCATATCGAACAATATCTGGGCAAGGGTGAGTCAGTTTTGGTGGTTGATGACATTGCCGAACAGAGGGATATTGCCTTCCGATTGCTTACACGGCTGGGGTATGAGGTTCATTTGGTTTCCAGCGGGGAGGAGGCGGTGGAATATCTCAAAGAGAATAAGGCGGATATTCTGGTCCTGGACATGATAATGGCGCCGGGAATCGACGGTTTCGAAACCTACGAGAGGATTTTGGAAGTCAATCCGAAGCAGAAAACGATTATCGTCAGCGGTTTTTCGGAGACGGAGCAGGTCAGGAAGGCTCAGGAGATAGGGGCGGGTGTCTATGTCAAGAAGCCCTACACCATGGAAAAGATCGGCGTGGCCATTCGTGATGAATTGTTGAAAGGAAACCAATCATGAAACGTTGCCGTAATCATTTCACCCGTGCCGGCTGTATGGCGTTTGCCATGGCAGCAGTCGCGTCGTGCCTCGCCACGATACCCGCTGACGATGACTTTCGACAATTTTGTCGGCATACCATACAAAAAGCACACGATAATAACTATCTACAATTATAAGGATTACTATTACATTCCCGAAAGTAGCCGACAATTTATGTCGAAAATAGTCCGCTATTTCCACTTTTGTCATTTCTCGAAAATCTGAGTTTGCAATTATATTATCACAGGTTAAGTAATTTATCCGACTTTGGCACACATCCTGTAATACCTATGTACAAAGGTAAGCTGTCGGCTGAACGTAACGGGCACGGATAGCAGACAGTATAAACGATCAATTATGCAATCAGGTTTCCCATTTTTTTCATTTCTTCCTCGCTGGGGGAACAGAAATGGTCTCCCAGCACCTCCTTTCTTTTTTCTTGCTAAAATTCCTTCAAAAAATTTGATTGATACACGTGTAAAATTAGGATGGGACGAATTTTGTACAACTAACACTGAGAGCGGCAATGACAAAATGTCTATCGTCGTAGACTTTGAAATCCGGAAATTTCCCCGGAATGGTCTTATGAGGGAGGGAGAGATGATTTTGATAATGGTTTCATTGCTTCTGATTTTATGCGTATTTTTCATTATGTGCATTCTCATTATAGGAAAGAGGGCTGGCCATAAGAATGAATTGCTATTTATTGACAGCCTCGACGATCGACAGGGAATGCATACCTTTTCCTCATTACCTCCGCGCACAAGGGCAGAATTGCGTACATGGGTATCTCTGCAGCCTGTATCCTCAGCAGAATCCACTGTAAAAGCAATGTCTTTATGATGTTAATGCGGCATGATCAATTGAGGATCGCTTGAGTTTCAAGACCAATTACCGTTCTGAATTCCGGCATGGTGGCAGTCGGCAAGGCGCTCAATGCGAGGCGGCGTCGATCGCGCGGCGGATTGTCGCCGCGAATGTTGCTGCGGCCGGGATGAGATCGATGTGTTCACCCTTCTCACCGATCAGGCGGACCAGGGCGCTCCCGACGACGACGCCGTCGGCCAGGGGGGCGATGGCTGCCGCCTGGTCGGGCGTGGAGATGCCGAAGCCCACGGCGACAGGAAGCGCCGTCATTCCCCTGAGTCTCTCCACGTCCTGCCGGACATCATCGGGCCGGGGGACGGCCGTTCCCGTGACGCCGGTCACCGAGATGTAGTAGACGAACCCCGTCGCTCCCCGGAGGATCTTCCGCGCGCGCGCCGGATCGGTCGTCGGGGCGATGAGCGTGATGAACGCCAGCCCCGCCGGGTCCGTGAAGCGGCGCAGTTCGTCCGCCTCCTCGGGGGGGAGATCGACGACGAGGATGCCGTCTACGCCGGAGGCCGCCGCGTCCGCCGCGAACTTCTCCGGTCCGTAGCTGAGGATCGGGTTGTAGTAGCCGAACAGGACGATCGGCATTGTGCTCGTTTGGCGAAGCCCGGCGATCATCGCGAGGATCTTCGCCAGGGTGGCCCCCCGTTTGAGAGCGCGCTGGGAGGCGGCCTGGATCGCGGGACCGTCTGCCGTCGGGTCCGAGAAGGGGACGCCGATCTCGACGACGTCCACCCCGGCGGCTTCCAGAGCGGGGATCAGCTCTTGCGGTGGTCTCCAGATCCGGATCGCCCGCCGTCAGGTAGGCGACGAACGCCTTCCGGTTCGCCTTTTTCAGTGCCGCGAATTTCGCTTCGATCCGTCCCATTATCTCTTTTCCTCCCTCATCGCGGCGATCGTCTCCGCATCCTTGTCTCCCCGGCCGGAGAGGTTGATGATCACGATCTTCTCCTTTGCCATGGCCGGCACCGTCTTGATCGCGTAAGCGACGGCATGGGCGCTCTCCAGGGCGGGGATGATCCCCTCCTGGCGGGAGAGCGTGACGAAGGCCTCCACCGCCTCCGCGTCCGTGACAGCGACGTAGCGGGCGCGCCCCGTGTCGTGGAGCCAGGCATGCTCCGGCCCCACGCCGGGATAGTCGAGGCCGGCGGCGATCGCGTAGGCGTCCCGGACCTGGCCGTGCTCGTCCTGGAGGAGATAGGTCTTGTTCCCGTGGAGGACGCCGATCCAGCCTGCCGTGATGCTCGCCGCATGGAGCGCCGTGTCGAGCCCTTTTCCGGCCGCCTCGACGCCGGTCAGGGATACGCCGGGATCGCCCAGGAAGGGGTGGAAGAGCCCCAGGGCGTTGCTCCCGCCGCCGATGCAGGCGATGAGGCCATCGGGGAGCCTTCCTTCCTTCTTCAGGATCTGCCGCCTCGCCTCCCGGCCGATGACGCTCTGGAAATCGCGGACCATGACCGGGTAGGGGTGGGGGCCGGCCGTGGTGCCGATGACGTAGAAGGTGTCGCGGACCGCGGTGACCCAGGCGCGCATCGCCTCGTTCATCGCGTCCTTGAGGGTCGCCGTCCCGGCGGCGACGGGGACCACCTCGGCGCCGAGGATCCGCATCCGGTGGACGTTGTGGGACTGCCGCCGGATGTCCTCCTCCCCCATGAAGATCCGGCACTCCATCCCGAAGAGCGCCGCCGCCGTCGCGGTGGCCACGCCGTGCTGGCCCGCCCCGGTCTCGGCGATCACCTTTTTCTTCCCCATCCGCCGGGCGAGGAGGACCTGTCCGAGAGTGTTGTTGATCTTGTGCGAACCGGTATGGTTCATGTCCTCCCGCTTGAGGTAGATCTTCGCGCCGCCCAAGGCCTCCGTGAGCCTCCGCGCCTCATAGAGGGGCGTCTCCCGCCCCGCGTACTCATGCAGGTAGAAGGCGAACTCCTTTTTAAAGGATGGGTCCTTTTTCGCCGTACGATAGGCGGCCTCCAGTTCCAGCAGGGCGGGCATCAGGGTCTCGGCCGCGTAACGCCCGCCGAAGATCCCGAAGTGGCCGCGTTTGTCGGGTTGTGTTCGTGTCATGGTATTTCCTTTCCGGATTTGAGGCTGTCCTGAATTTCTCTGCGGGCATCGAATATGACGTTCGATCCGGGCGCGCCTCCCGCGGGGTCCATCCCTCGAACCATCCCCCGAACCATCCCAATGATCCGCCGCAGACGGTCATGGTCCTTGATCCCCGGCGTCCGCTCGCAGCCGCTGTTGATGTCCACGCCGCGGGGGGCGACGGCGGCGAGGGCCTCCGCGACATTCTCCTCGGCGAGACCGCCGGCGAGGATCAGGGGGTGCGACTCCGCGAGCCGGGCGGCGAGCTCCCAGTCGGCCCGCTTCCCTGTCCCCCCGTAGCGACCGGCATCCCGGGCGTCCGCGAGGAAAGCCCGGACCTCGTACTCCGCAAGCCGCGCAAGCTCCTCGGGCGTCCGCAGAAAGACGGCCTTGATCACCCGTCCGGGGGGAAGGAGGCGGCAGTAGGCGGGGGATTCGTCGCCGTGGAGCTGGATCAGGTCGAGGCCGCACGCCTCCATTGTCCGCTCCACTTCTTCCGCGGGCCAGTTGACGAAGACGCCGACCTTCGCGATCTTCCCGGGAAGCTGCGCGATGATCTCCCGTGCCTGATCGGGCGCGATGTACCGCGGGCTCGCCGGGTGGAAGATGAACCCGACGGCGTCCGCCCCGCTCTCGACGGCGCAGAGGGCGTCTTCGAGGCGCGTGATCCCGCAGATCTTGATCTCCGTCATTGTTGCCGTTCCCCCGATAAGTCGGCTCCAAGAAAACCCCTCAGTGTCGCCCCGATGTCCGGTGATGCGACCAGCGCCTCACCGATCAGGAAGGCCCGGATCCCCGCCTGCACCAAGGTTTCGATCTCCGCCCGCGAATGGATCCCGCTTTCGCTGACGATGATCCGGTCCGCCGGGATGAGCGGGGCGAGGGCAAGCGATGTCGCGATGTCGGTCGTGAAGCTCCTCAGGTCCCGGTTGTTGATCCCGATGATCTCCGCACCGGAGGCGAGCGCCTTCTCCAGCTCGCGGCGGTTATGGATCTCCACCAGGGAGGCCAGCCCCAGCGATGCGGCGAGTTCACGAAATTCCCGAAGCTGATTCTCCCCGAGGATGGCCGCGATGAGGAGGAGCGCGTCGGCGCCGATCGCCCGCGTCTCGTGGATCTGCCAGGGGTCGATGATGAACTCCTTCCGGAGGACGGGAAGCGAGATCGCGCCTTTTACGGCGGTGAGATCGCCGCTGCTCCCCCCGAAAAAGGTCTCGTCCGTAAGGACGGAGACGGCAGCCGCCCCGTTTTCTTCATACGCGCCGGCGATCCGGACGGGGTCGAAATCTTCCCGGATCACCCCCCGGGAGGGTGAGCGCCGCTTCACCTCGGCGATGATCGCGCAGCCCCCGCCGGCGAGCGCCTTCCGAAAATCGCGGGTTGGCGGCATCCCCGAGATGGTCGTCTCCAGCGCGGAGAGGGGGATCGCGTCCTTCCTTTCGGCCACCTCGCGGCGCTTGACCGCGATGATATCATCCAGAATCATGCGATTATCCTCAACTGTTGCTCCGCGCAACCAGCGCCTGGAGTTTCTTGAGGGCGGCGCCGCTGTCGATGCACGCCCCGGCGGTCGCCATTCCCTCCTGAATCGTTCCGGCCTTGCCCCCCGCCACGATGGCGAGGGCCGCGTTCAGGATAACGATCTGCCGGCATGCCCCCGGCCGGCCGCCGCTCAGGACCTCCGTCGTGATCCGGGCGTTCGCCTCGGCGTCACCGCCCCGGAGATCGGCAGCCGGGGAGGTCTCGCCGAAGAGATCCAGGGGATCGAGGTTGTAGGTTGTGATCAGTCCCTCCTTCAGCTCTGAGACCCGGGTTTCCCTCGTGACGGTCGCCTCGTCAAGGCCGTCGGCGCCGTGGACGATGAAGGCCCGCCGGGTTCCCAGGTTTTTGAGGACCCCGGCGAACATCTCCGTGAGCTTCGGATCGTATACCCCGATGAGCTGGGAGGTTGCGCCGGCGGGGTTCGTGAGCGGTCCCAGCATGTTGAAGATCGTCCGGATGCCGATCTCCCGGCGGGGGCCGATCGCGTATTTCATCGCCCCGTGGAGCCGGGGTGCGAAGAGGAAGCCGATGCCGATTTCCTGGAGGCACTCCTCCACGACCTCCGGACCCGCGTCGATCTTGACACCGAGTGCCTCCAGGACGTCCGCGCTCCCGCAGCCGCTGGAGACCGCCCGGTTTCCGTGCTTGGCCACGATGAGACCGGCCGCCGCGACGACGAAGGCGGTCGTCGTGGAAATGTTGAAGGTGTTGCTCCCGTCCCCGCCCGTCCCGCAGGTGTCCACAACAATCGACGAGCGGGCGTCGATCCGTGTCGCCTTCTGCCGCATGATGCGGGCCGCCCCCGTCACCTCCTCCACCGTCTCCCCCTTCATCCGAAGAGCGGTCATAAAGGCGGCGATCTGAGCGGGCGTCGCTTCCCCCTCCATCACTTCCGTCATGACGGTCATCATCTCCGCTTCCCGCAGGTCCTCCCCGCGGACTGTTTTGGCAATCCCTTCCTTGATCATGCGTCGCACCCCCTTTTTCGGTCGATCAGTTTGAGGAAATTCCGGATAATCCGTTTTCCGCCCGGCGTCAGGATCGATTCGGGATGGAACTGGATCCCCTCCACGGGCCATCGTTTGTGCCGGAGCCCCATGATCTCCCCTTCCTCCGTCTCCGCGCTGATCTCCAGGCAGTCGGGAAGGCTTTCCCGCTCCACGATGAGCGAGTGGTACCGGCCCGCCGGAAAGGGGCTGGCGAGCCCCGCGAAGATCGTCCGCCCGTCGTTGAGGATCGGAGAGGTCTTGCCGTGCATGATCCTCCCCGCCCGGACGACCCGGCCGCCGAAAGCTTGGCCGATCGCCTGGTGACCCAGGCAGACTCCCAGGATAGGGATCTTCGTGTGGAACGTCCGGACCACGTCGACGGTGATTCCCGCCTGCTCCGGCGAACAGGGGCCGGGGGAGAGAAAGATCGCCTCCGGTTTCATCGCCTCGATCTCGACGAGAGAGATCGCGTCGTTCCGGCGGACGGCCACCTCCTCCCCGAGCTGGCCCAGGTACTGGACCAGGTTGTAGGTAAAGGAATCATAGTTGTCGATCATTAGTATCATGGTTTTCCTCCTTGTTTAACCGGCTGTTGAAAAACGCTCATCTGCTGCGTTGCGCTGCAATCCTCATCGCTCAACGTATTTCCATATACGTCTCGCTCTTCGGCTTTTGCACGCCTTGCATCTAAACATTTTTGAACAGCCTGGAAACCAGGGTGTTTTTTTGCACCCTTCTAAAGTTCAAAACCTGACTCGGCGAGGCGGACGGCCTGGACCATCCCCTCCGCCTTGCCGAGCGTTTCTTTATACTCCGCCTCCGGGTCGGAATCGGCCACGATGCCGGCGCCGGCCTGGAGGAAGATCTTCCCGTCTCTGATCAGCATGGTCCGGATCGTGATGCAGAAATCCATGTTGCCGTCGTAGCTGAAGTACCCCACGGCGCCGCCGTAAGGTCCCCGGCGGGAGGGCTCCAGTTCCGCAATGATCTCCATCGCGCGGACCTTCGGCGCCCCGGAGAGGGTTCCCGCGGGGAAGGTTGCCCTGAGGACGTCGTAGCAGTCTTTCTGCGGGGCTATCTGCGCCTGGATGTCCGAGACGAGGTGCATGACGTGGGAGTAGCGCTCCACCGCCATGAGCTGGCCCACCTGGACGCTTCCGGTCCGGGCGATCCGCCCGAGGTCGTTCCTGCCCAGATCGACGAGCATGACGTGCTCCGCCCGCTCCTTGGGGTCCTCGAGAAGTTCGTCGGCAAGCCGCCGGTCCTCCTGCTCGGTTTCCCCCCGCCTCCTCGTCCCCGCGATGGGCTTGAGTTCGGCGATCCCCTCCTCGAGGCGGACCATGACCTCCGGCGAGGAGCCGATGAGATGCATCTCCTCGAGCCGGAGGAAGAAGAGGTAGGGGGAAGGGTTCACATGGCGGAGCGCCCGGTAGAGATCGACCGGGTCCGCCGTGGAATCCCGCTGGAACCGCTGGGAGAGGACCACCTGGATGATGTCCCCCTGGGCGATGTACTCCTTGGCCCGGACGACCATGGATTTGAACGTATCCGGGGTCATGTCGGACCGGAAGGGAAGGGCCTCGTTCCGCATCGCGGCGGCCTTCACGGGACAGGGGGCCCTGAGAAGGTCGATCATCGCCTCGATCCTGGCCAGCGCCCCGTCGTATGCCGGCCGCAGGTCTTCCTCCCCTTCGGTGAAGGCGCACGCAACCACCTTGATCGTGTGGCGGACGTTGTCGAAGATGACGATCGAGTCGGTGATCATGAAGACGGCGTCGTCGGCCGGAACATCTCCGCCGGCACCTGCGGGGAGCTTCTCGAAATAGCGGACCATGTCGTAGCCGAGAAATCCGACGGCCCCTCCGAAGAACCGCGGCAGCCCTTCCACATGAACGGGCCGGTAGCGGCTGAGGAGTTCTTTCAGTAAGCGCAGGGGATCGCCCCCGTGGGGGCGCCGCTGCACCGCACCGTCCTCCTCGATGACGACCTCGCCGCCCTGTACGCGAAAGGTCGCCAGGAGGTCCGCCCCGAGGAAGCTGTAGCGCCCCCATTTTTCCCCTCCCTCCACGCTCTCCAGGAGAAAGAGATGGGGGCTCTCCGCCAGTTTCATGAGGGCGGTGACGGGGGTTTCCGTATCGGCGATGATCTCCCGAAAGACGGGGATCAGGTTTCCCCCTTTAGCCATCTTCGCAAACGATTCAAAGTCCGGTGCATACATGGTCCATTCCTCTTTCCTGGTGCGCATCATAAAAAAAAGGCCGTGAATCGTCACGGCCTTTTTGCGCGCTATACAAAAAAGCCGTGGGTCCCGGAAGAGGTCCCCACGGCTTTCATCTTCATTCGTTCATCTGATCAGCAGTGGACAAACCCCTCCCTCGTGTTGTTCCACCACCACCAGTTCTTCCCTGCGATCGTTATCTTCATATTCGTTTCGCTCTTTTCGATAGTTGAGTTTCCCCTAACAGTTTTTTTTGCGGCTGTCAATCGGAAATTTTATCGTGTGTGTATCCGCAAGCAATCGCCGCGCAGAGGCCGCGCCTGGGAGATCGGCTTACCCCCGTCGTGCCCGTTCGGCTGTTTCCTGCAGACTCTCCAGGACGCGCCCGGCAATCGCAACGGTCGTCGAGCCAAGCCCGCAAGCGGGGGTGATAAGACTGCGGGTTGCGAACTCTTCCGCGTTAAGCGCGACGCCCCGGATCTTCGCGCTCGCTTTCAGTGCCTCCAGGCCCCGCCAGAGGCGCTCCGCCAGTTGCGTCGGTGTGGTGTTGTCGATCTCCTCCGAGTTTGGCACCAGTCCCCAGGCAATAATCCCCCCGCGATCCAGAAACGCCCGCAGCTCATTCGGGTAGAGGGCGAGGTTCTCAAGGTAGCCGTAGGCATCCAGGTTGAGAAAATCGACAGAGGTCGCCAGAAGGACGGACCAGTCCGTATTCGCGCAGCAATGCACGCCGGCCAACGCGCCCTCCTGATGAATAGCGGCAAAGATTTCGTCCAGCATGGCGATCGCCCGCTCGCGGTTCAGGCTGATGTAGGCCGAGCCGAAGGAGGCCATGTACGGTTCGTCCACGCACATCAGAACATGGGGGCGCACCGTGCGCAGTTGCCGCACCTGCCAGCGCGCCTTCATCGCCATATTCTTGATGACGGCATCGGTCAGCATTTCGTCATAGAGGCTGGCGCGCAAGTTCTGGTCGGTGATGGTAAGGCCGAAGCTGATCGGTCCGACGACCTGGCCCTTGCACCACTCTCCCGGTTTGGCGCGAAGGACCTCCAGCATGCCGTAAAAACCGGCTGCATCTTCCGGCGCCAGGGAAAATGCTTCTACATCGTCGGCCAGGTAGCGCTCGTAGAACGCCTCCAGCGCCGGCGTCAGGTCATTGGTCGTGTCGAAGAAGATCTTCTCCCTGGCGGCATCAACCACGAGTCCGGGCAGTCCGGCACTGTACTGGATATACATGCTCTCCCGGAAAACCCGCCTGGTCATTTGCGGCCAGGCGGGAATATCCATTGCGTCCATCAATTGCCGGCACAGGCCGTCGAGCTGCGTGTGCGGCATGCTGCCAACGTGCGTCGTCAGAAAATTCGGGTTAAAGTCCATCGATGTCTCCTCAATCTATGTCGAAAATACGAGAACAACCCCGATCTTGAATTGCTCGTAGCCTTCCTCAAAACCCTCCGCAAATTCCTTATCCGTCTTCTTCCGCTTTGCGATATATTTTTTCAGGTCACTCATCTCTTCTTCCCTTTCCGATTCAAGTAATCACGCCGATAGGCTAACCCGCACGTTAACTTATGTCAATGGTATCAATTAGCGACGTAATTTTCCGCATTTATGATGGCCTGAGGGTGTCCCCGGTTCCCTTACCGACCAATTTTTCTGAAACGACTCTTTTTCGTAGAAGGATCGGGCGAGGGGTTCGTCCACCTTCAGCAACTCACAGTAATGGGACCATGACAGCGACGGCGTAAAATTGGCAGGAGCGGCAACCTGGCTTTCCAATTCGGTAGACAGTGTCTGCCGAATTGGAAGTGCAAGATAAAGAGCCCTCATGTTCCTGAGATTTCTTTCTGAAAAGCCCCTGCCGAATCTACCGGTCATATCTTCTGCCAACTTTACAATAAGCTCTTCACCATAACCGGCGCGTCGTTTTCCGGCCTGCTCATATTCAACGATCTCCCGTCCGATCTCATAATATGCCACGACCTGCGTCAAATTGATGTCCCGAATCGCCAGAACCACAACAGGCCCTCAGGCATCTCAACAGCCAGTGCCCGATAATGCATCCCTATGCGGACTGATCTGTATTTGCTGATTTTCTTGAAGTGGAGGGATGGGTGCTATCTATTTCTATCTGATGATCCCATTCGGCTGCATCAAATTCGATAAACCAGGAACGAAAAGCGGCCAGTTCACCGGGGCTAAGCTGTTTGACAGTCTGCTCAAGCATTTCGACTTGTGACATGATCATTCTCCTTTGATCTGTTATCCGTAGTTCCAGGTTTCGCTGATGTCCGCAAGGGGAAGCACCTGGACCCTTTCGATGAGACGATAAACCGCTTTACCGGGATAGACCACCCACAGCTGATCCAATTTAAGGTCTTCAACTGCCGTCTTCATGGATCGGGTCAATCGAGGGGCATCTTCATACTTGAATTCCACACCCCAGTTTCGTCCCCCCGCCTGCCAGAAAAGATCTAACTCCGCGCCGGCGTGGGTGTGCCAGAAATAGAGGTCCCCATCTTCCTTGTCCAGGGTTCGGCAGACGCAATCGAGGGCAAAGCCTTCCCAAGAGGCGCCGAGTCGCGGTGAGGCGTACAGTTGCTCCGGCGTTTCAATGGACAGCAGAGCATGGAACAGCCCGGAGTCGCGCAGGTATAATTTCGGCCGCTTCACCAGGCGTTTCCCGATGTTGACGGACCAGGGCTGGAGGATGCGGACCATGAACGTGCCTTCCAGAATATCGCAGTATTTCCGGACGGTCATATCGGAGACGCCGAAGGAGCGGCCCAGCTCCGCATAGTTCAGGACCTGGCCGTGATAATGGCTCAGCATGGTCCAGAAGCGGCGCAGCGTCCGGGCGGGGATCGTAATCCCCAACTGGGGGATGTCCCTTTCCAGGAAGGTCGTCACGTATTGGTTCCGCCAGAGCAGGCTTTCTTCGTCCGACGCCGCCAGAAAAGATCGGGGCAAACCCCCGCGCTGCCACAGGGCCTTGATGGCCCCGGGATCGATGTCGCTCAGGCGGAAACCACCCAATTGAAAATAGGCAATCCTCCCAGCCAAGGATTCCGAACTCTGACGGATCAAATCACGGGAGGCGCTTCCCAGGATGACGAACTTGCGGTTTTTCCCTTGATCCACCAGGTAGCGCAGGAGAGGAAAAAGATCGGGCAACCGCTGGATCTCGTCGATGACGATGAGTCCCGTCAGGTCTTCCAGGGCGAGCTGAGGCTGTTCCAAACGGGCAAGATCCTGTGGGTTTTCCAGATCGAAATAGGAATCGGCAGCGAGTGTTCGGGCCAGCGTCGTTTTTCCGCACTGCCGGGGGCCAAGAATCGCGGTGACGGAAAATACGGACATGAGCTTGGTTAATGTTGCCCGATCTGTTTTTCTGTCAATAAGGTTCATGGTTGCAGCCTAAATGATCAATATTGAAAATTCAAGCGCTATCTTTGATATTTCAATATTGACAATCGGTCGCATGGATACTATGTAAAAACAAAAACGATGTTCCGGGGGGCACGAAATGAAGAGCAATGCCGATCTTGTCGCGGAAGGACTTGCAGAAGCCGGGGTTCGCCATCTCTTCGGGTATATCGCGGGGCCGAATGCACGACTGATCGAGGCCCTCCACGGAGGTCCCGTCGAATTCGTCGCGGTTGCCCATGAGGCCTCCGCAGGGTTCATGGCCGATGTGAGCAGTCGTCTGACGGGCAGGGTTGGGGCCTGCCTTTCGACGCTGGGGCCGGGCGCGACCAACATGACGACCGGGGTGGGGAACGCCTTCCTGGATCGTGTTCCGCTCTTGGCGATCACGGCCCAGGTGGGCCGTCTCTGGAAGGGCCGGACGGTGCAGATGCACATCGACCACCGGCGGCTTTACGCCCCCATCTCCAAATGGAGCGCGGAGCTCGAAACGGGCAGCATCCGGCGCCACGATGAACAAGGCCGAGGAGATCGCCATGGCCGAGCAGCCCGGCCCCGTCCATCTCGATTTTCCGGAGGATACGGCCGAGGAGCTGCCGGATGAAAACCCCGTGGCGCAGTCCGCCGTCCCGGCGCCCCTCCCGCCGTTCGATCGGACGGCGCTGGAAACGGCGGTTGATCTGATCCGGAAGGCCCACTATCCCTTGGTGGCCGTCGGTCTTACCATGAACAGGGCGCAGGCGACCGGCGAGCTCAGGGAGTTTGTCGGCAAACACCGCCTCCCCGTCGTGACGACCCTGATGGCCAAGGGACAGGTGCCGGAAGAGGGCCCGCAGCTGGTCGGGGTGCTGGGCAGGGCGAGAAGGGAGATGGTCGCGGAATATTGCGCGCCGACGGACCTGGTCATCGCAGTCGGTTATGATCCGGTGGAGTTCAACTACGAAGAATGGATACGGAAGGACCTTCCCCTCATCCATATCGACACCGTTCCGGCGGACATTGCCGGGGGTTACTCCGTCGCCTGCCAGCTCGTCGGGAACATCCGGGAGATCCTGAAGGCCCTGCTCGCCATCCCGGAATTGCGCCATCACTGGGACCTGGAGGCGCTGCCCGGGCATCGCCGAAAGCTCTATCGCGCCTTGACCCCATCCCGGAAACGTTTCTCTCCGCACCACACCGTTCTGGCGATGCGGCAGATCCTCCCGCGGGAGGGGCTGCTGTGCGTGGACGTCGGCGCCCACACCCACCTCATCGGACAGCTCTGGGAGGCCGGAGGGCCGGGAAGCTTCCTGGTCTCCAACGGATGGTCTTCGATGGGCTTTGCCATTCCCGCCGCCGTCGCGGCCAAGCTCGTTCAGCCCGGTCGCCCCGTTCTGGCCTGCGTCGGGGATGGGGGATTCCTGATGTCGGTCGGCGAGATCAATACGGCCGTTCGTCTCCGGCTGCCTGTTGTGATCGTCCTTTTGCGGGACAACACGCTCAGCCTCATCAAAGCGAAGCAGGCCAAGCACCGCTATCATTTCGACGGCGTTGAACTGTTCGGCCCCGGCTACCGATCATCCGACAATTTCTTCGGCGCCCGGGTGATCGTCGCCCGGCGGGAGGAGGAATTCCGGGAGGCGCTGAAGCAGGCCCTGTCCGGAAGCGAACCGGTGGTGATCGAGGCGGTGGTCGATCCGGCGGAATATGATCAAATCCTCTGACCGGATGATGAAACATGCTCTTCTGACGTGGTGTCGCGCCAGATAACGATCCGCCCTGTTGGCGGGCAGAAAAAAGGGCGCCCGGGGGCGCCCTTTTCGGTTACGGGAGAACCTTCATCGACTTGATGACGACCGGTGTTTCCGGGACGTCCCGGAAACCCTTCTGCATGCCGGTCTTGACGGCGGCGATCTTGTCGACTACGTCCATCCCTTCGCTGACTTTACCGAAGACCGCATACCCGTACCCCTGCTGCGTTTTGTCGCGATGGTCGAGGAAGCCATTATCTTTCACGTTGATGAAGAACTGGGCCGTAGCTGAATCGACCACCATGGTGCGGGCCATGGCGAGCGTGCTCCGCCGGTTCTTCAGACCGTTGTCCGCTTCGTTTTTGATTGGCGGGTTGGTCTGTTTCTGCTGCAGGTCGGCCGTGAATCCTCCGCCCTGAATCATGAAGTTGGGAATTACCCGGTGGTAGACGGTGCCGTCATAGAAACCGCCGGTGACATAGCCCAGGAAGTTCCTTACCGAGATCGGCGCCTCCTTAGTGAAGAGTTCCAGTTTCACATTCCCCAGGCTGGTTTCCATGAGTAACGACAGGGTTCCCGGCGGCCGGTTCGGCGGCGGCCGCGACGCCGGCGCAGAAAATCGGCAGACCGCAGGCCAGGATGACCAGAATCTTTTTCAGCATTGTTTCCTCCTCGGTGTGATGATTGTCTCGTTCTTCTTATAGGCCAAATCGCCTCACCGGTCAATGCCACGTACGATACGGGTATTCCTTCAAGCCGCCTATATCGTTTCTATGTCGAGCTTCGTGACCCCTTTCCTGACGAAGCCGAGTTGCTTGGCCATCGCATAGGAGACATCCACATCCCGGCCTTTGATAAAGGGTCCCCGGTCATTGACAACCCCTTCGGCGGACTTGCCGTTATCGGGGTTGACAAGCCGGACCTTGGTCCCCATGGGCAAGGTCCTGTGGGCCAGGGTGTTTTTGTTCATGTCGAACCTTTGCCCGCTGGCCGTCAGCTTGTTGTGGTGTTCCGGTCCATACCAACTGGCGGTCACTTCCCCGCTCACGGTGGGAGGAGCGGGTCGGGGGGGAGCCGGATTGATGATCAATTTCTGGCCAGGCCGGATCAGGTTCGGGTTGGCAAGGCCGTTATCCCTGGCTATCTGAAACGGGTCCCGGTTGAACATCTGCCTCCCGATCTTCCAGAGGGTGTCTCCCTGCTTGACGATATATTCGATCGGCTCATTCTTGACCGGGGCGGGTTTTGCGGGCTGGGATTCCGGCTTGGCCGGGGCCGGTGTTGCCGGCTGTGTCTCCAGGCTGGCCGTTAACGTCTCGGAAAATTTTTTTGACGCCTTCCGGGCCGAGGTCCGGATACCGGTTTTCGCGGAGAGTCCTTCTCCGGCATTTCCTGTGGGTGTTACCTCCATAGGGCTGTTCGTCTCCTTGTCAGGGGTTGTGTCAAAAAACGTGCAACTTCAGGGGAACAGTATTTCCCGTTTTTGTCAAGGATGTAAAGACGTTCCCGGTATCATCCAATAGGGGCGCCAGGTCTTGTAACGATCTCCCGGCTGTTATAAGCAAATTTAATGCCGCTCTGCATCAAACGCGCCCCGGCCCTGCAACTTCTGCGGAGAACTTCATTCGAAGGGATCGAGTTTCTTTCAGTACCCTTTTCCCTGATCGACTTCATGCAGAAACGGTTCACCTGCAAGATACCTTCTGAGGTTTTCACAGAAGACTTCGGTGGCATGCAATTCGTAATCGGGCATGTCCCCCGAGATGTGGGGGTTGAAGATCACATTGGGCAGTTCGTAGAATCGGCTCTCCGGGGGAAGGGGTTCCTTGATGAAGACGTCGAGCCCCGCGCCGGCGATCCATTTTTCCTCCAGGGCGCGAACCAATGCCCCTTCATCAACGATGGCCCCCCGCGCCGGATTGATCAAAAAGGCTGTCGGTTTCATACCCCGCAGCTCCTTCTCTCCGATCAGGCATCGAGTTTCCTTCGTAAGCGGGAGGGCCAGAACGACGAAGTCGCTTTCGGCCAGCACCTCGGGCAGTTGCCCGGGCGGATAAACGCGATCCACTTCCGGAAAGGGTAGTTCCGGTTGGCCGGACCTGCGGATACCGATCACCTTCATTCCGAACGCCTTGCAGAGGCGCGCAATTTCTCTTCCGACGACCCCCAGCCCCAGGATCCCCACCGTCTGCCCTTTCAGAAGCTTCGGTCTGAAGCGCCTCCATTCCCTGGCCTGTTTCATCTGAAAGCAGGCGGGGGCGTCTTTCGCAAACATCAGCATCATCTCCAGGACCATTTCCCCCATCGGGGTGCCGTGGAGGCCGGTAGCGTTGACGATTTTTACCCGGCTTTTCCGGATCTCTTCGGGCATCAGGTCCACGCCTGCCGACATGGTCTGTATCCATTTCAGGCGGCCGGTTCGCTCGAGAAGGTTTTTCGGAAAGTGGTGGATCCAGCCGTAGATGATATCCGCCTGTCCCAGAAGGAGGTCCAGTTTCTCCTTGTTGGAGATATCTCCTTTCCTCTCCGCGAGGACCCAAGGGGAGACCTGGTCAACGTGGATTCGGTCGCTGACCGCGTTAATTTTCTGCAGAGTCCGCTCATCGAGGGGGGTCGTTACGATAACCTTGATCATTTCCTGAGACATGGCGAATCTCCTTTTCGGTGAATGGGGTATTGGAACGGAACCGTTGCCGGACAGCCTGCCTTTTTAAGCGAACAGAAGATAACGGAAGGTCTCCTGCATGTCAAGGAAAAGGGGCGTGCGTCGGTATCGGCATCGGGGGTAATTTGGTTATGATTCGGACTTATTAATGATGTGTACGACCCGCCTGATCTTCCAGATATATACCATCGCCTCGGGATCAAAACCGCTGCTTAATCGGTTTTCCACTCCCGCCGGGCCAAGGTTGTAAGCGGCTAACGCCAATTCCCGATCCTTGAATTTCTTAAGCAGCGTCGTGTAGTATTTTGTCCCCGCATTCAGATTATTGAGCGGATGCTCGATGTCGTTAAAGCCCATATCCATCCCGGTCGTTCTTTTGACTCCCATCAGGCCAATGGCGCCTTCACGGGATTTGGCTTTTTCATCTATTGACGACTCAACGATGGCAATAGCTCTGATATCCTTCGGGGAAGCGTCATACTTTTTTGATATGCGATTGATGTGACCGCCATATTTTTTTTCTGCCCTCTTTACCAGTCGGAGAATTTGTTCGTCATCGGCCCATCGGATGGATTTCGCTATGGCTCGCTTCACCGGTTTGCTATAGGTTTTCGGATATGGGGAGCTTTCTCCGCGTAATCGGTTTTCGTAGTGTGGGGCTAGCCATAAAACGATAGCGGATGCCAGAAAAAATGCAGTTAAAAATTTCACCATGGTTTCCATGGGACAAACCCCCTTTCTGCGCAGCCCAACCCGTGCAAATGGCGGGGGCGCCAATCTCTCTATCCGTGAAAGACCGCCTGAGACTGATCAAATCGAGATGTTCCTGAGAGCTTGCTGAACCGGCCCGTTATTCGGACCGCCGTCACGCGGCGGACTTCAAGTGGGTTTGAGTGATAGTGCAGATTGAGATGGCTGTTCGCCGAATCGTTTGATTTTGTTGTTAGTGTAATGCTTGTGCCAGGGTAACTCAATGAGGATTAAATGGAAGCACATTGGTAGGCATAAGCTACGGATAAAAAGACCGGGAATCATGGATGCGGTTCAGATCTGTTGCCCAAGATGTTGCGGCGAGACGAGAGTGTGGCGATCATGGTGCCCGCTTAGTTCCACTCCGCTATCATAACGCCCGCGCTAATTCGATTGATGGATTTGTTGTAGTCGAGCAGGCTCTCTCCATAGCCGTTGAAGTACTGGAGGTAGAAACTAAACTTATCGCTAAAGCGTTCATGGATCATGGATAGGGGGATACTCCAATCCAGTTGAATTGCGCCCAGATTATCACCCGGCCTGAGATTATTGCGGAGCATCGCGGCAAACCGCTGTTTTTTCCAATAGAGCGTTCCCCAGAGTTCACCGTATCCCATGTATCTGCTAAGATCGGGATTATCGTCACCCTGTTCGTCCTCCGGTATTCGATACCATGTTTTCAGCAGCACGTTTACGTTGTCTTTTTCGAGACCGACATTTGCCACCAATCGATTCCAGCTGCGGGAAAGGGGCTTGGAACGGCCATTGGATTGATGGTTAAACCCCAGGTTGAGAATGCGGCCTTTGAAACCCAGTATTTTATAATCAGTGCGCAAGTTGACAAGGAGTTCCGGTTCGTAATTGGTGTCTCGGAAGGGTGCGGAAAACGCCGAGTTGTAAAGCTGCCAAAACGAGAGCTGCGTATAGGCAAACCAGATGTCAATACCCTTAACACCGATATCCTTTTCGAACACGTCTTTCAGTGTATCTTGAAAAACGTCCTCCAAGACTTTCGCTTTGACGCTTATCTGGAATTTTGCTTCATTGTATTGCGCTTTGGCATTGGGATCAAAGTCCAAAGCGGCATCTCTATTGGGTGAGGAATTATAGGCAACGGGCAGGAAATAGTTGGGGCGGTACGGAGTCAGCACAAACGAGCGTTTCCTGTTGTTGGGATCTAAATCCCAGAGTTTAGTCAAAACAGATTCCGAAGGACGCCGGCGGTTTCCTTCCGGTCAGATCGTCAAAGCATTGCAATCTTGCCGCGCCATCTTCAATCCGGGCACACTGAGCCAGGCGATCAGCACTTTCCGCTGCATCGCTGGAACAGGGCATAAGCAGGTGCAGCAGGGAGAGTATCGTGAGAATAGAGAGGGACGATAAAAAGATTTTATCTACAATTCTTCTTTTTGTGATTTGCATTCGTACCTCCCTGATTCGGAAAGGCCGGCGGTCCGTCACGGCTTCTTCAGAAGGGCCGCAAGGCCTGCGGCGTCCCCGTTTTGGACCAGCTCCTTCAGGCGGGAGAGGTTCTTTTCGTAGCGCTCGATGATCTGAGGCATCTCCGGATTTCCCGCGAGAATCCCCGCGTACATCTCGGGGCGGAGGCCGAAGACCTTCTCGACGATCGCCTGCTTCGTCCGGAAAACGGGCGTCGAAAAGGCATCGAGCTCAGACGGCTCCACCCCTGAGTCGCGGAGCGTCAGCCCCATGAGGATCGTGTCCAGATGGGTCAGCCCCTGGGTGAGGGCCATCATCCGGTCGTGTTCCTCCGGCGTCGTAACCGTGACGCGGGCGCCGCTTGTTGCAAAGATCCCTTCCATCCGTTTGAGCCACCGCTCCCCCCGCCCCGGGCACAAGATGATGTTCTGGCCGGCGAGGGAGGGGCAATCCGGACCGAAGAGGGGATGGCAGCCGACGACCTCCGCCGCCGTGGCCTTCAGCATTGCCCGGACCGGCTCTCCCTTCAGCGACGTGAGATCCATCAGGAGCGCGTCCTCGGGAAGATGCGGTCCCACGCGCCGGATGACATCGAGGGTTGCCGCGATGGGAACGGCGACGATGACGACCCGGCAGCTCTGGGCGAGCTCGGGGATGGACATCCCGTTATTCCTCCCCGCGCAATGGACGGGATACCCCTCTGCGGCAAAGAAGGCGGCGAACCATTTGCCGATTCCCCCCGTCCCGCCGATAATGCCGATTGAAAAGTCCTTCATTGCCAACCCTTCATAATAAACAGGAGAGGAGAAATATTGATTCCCGAACGGCTTCGCAAAAAGCCCCGGAGGCAAGGCGCGCGAGGCCCGAGGAGTGAGGCGTACTCTGGCGTACGCCGCAACGACGAGGGGTGAAGCGCAACGCCGCATAGGGGGCTTTTTCCGGAGCCGTCATCGCGTAGATTGCCCTCTGCCGCATAAGATGATCCGCCAGGACGATCGCAACCATCGCCTCGCAGACCGGGATGATCCGCGGGATGACCGACGCGTCGTGCCTTCCGCCGATCGTCACGACGGCGGGATGTCCCTGTCGCATCGACGGTCTCCTGGCGGCGTGCGATGGAGGGGATGGGCTTGCACGCGACCCGGATGACGATCTCCGCGCCGCTCGTGATCCCGGCAAGGATCCCCCCGGCGTTGTTGGTCCGGAAGCCCTCCGGGAATGATGGGGTCGTTGCAGGCGGAGCCGGTCATCCGTGCGGCGGCGAAACCCGCGCCGATTTCCACCCCCTTGACGGTCCCGATCCCCATGAGGGCGTGGGCGATATCCGCGTCGATCTTGCCGAAGACCGGCTCGCCCAGGCCCGGCGGACAGCCGCGGACGCGGATCTCCACGATCCCGCCGAGCGTGTCTCCCGCGGCCCGCGCCTCCTCCAGCCGGGTGAGCATCGTTTTTTCCGCTTCCGGATCAGGGCAGCGCAGGGGGCTTGTCTCCGCCCTGGCCGGGGAGAGGGGCTCCGCGGCGATGCCGCCCAGCTCCCGCGTCCAGGCCTGAACGGTGATGCCCGCCTGCGCGATCACCCTGCGGGCGACGGCGCCGGCGGCCACCCGTCCCGCGGTCTCCCGTCCCGAGGCCCGGCCCCCGCCCCGGTGGTCGCGGATCCCGTATTTCGCCTGATAGGTGATGTCTCCGTGGCCGGGGCGGAAGAGGTCACGGAGGCCGTCGTAGGCGGCGCTGTCGGCATCGACATTCCGGATCATGAGCGCGATCGGCGTCCCCGTCGTTTTCCCCTCGAAGACGCCGGAAAGGATCTCGACCCGGTCCGCCTCCCGGCGGGGGCTCGTCGACGGAAGAATCGCCCGGCCGCCGCCGGTCGAGCTCCCCCTGGATCTCCGCCGCGGAGAGGTCTATCCGGGGCGGGCAGCCGTCGATGACGGCCCCGGTCGCCGGGCCGTGGGACTCCCCCCACGTGGTGACCCGAAACAGGACGCCGATGGTGTTTCCGGACATTGATGGTTCTCCTTCCTCCCGATGGCTTCGCCAAAAAGTCCATTCG
The DNA here is from genome assembly GCA_963817385.1 of uncultured delta proteobacterium. Lineage (GTDB taxonomy): Bacteria > Desulfobacterota > Syntrophia > Syntrophales > UBA5619 > JAKAFS01. The sequence goes on along the minus strand of CAWFOM010000001.1, from coordinate 137,442 downwards.
AGACCTTTGAAAATCGCGATCCCTTTGCGGGCGCGTAAGCTGCGGGGGCCGGGTGCCCCGGAAAATCTCCAATGCGCGCTCCCGGGATCCGATTTTCAATTTTCACGTTGCGCAGGTCTTTTTCTGGTACTTCGCGCGCCTTGCCTCCGGGCTGTTTACGAAGCCGTTCCTGATGGGACGCCTTAGCGATTTTTCCCGGGGTCGGCCATGAGCCCCTCCGGCTCCCGGAGCCGTTCCCTCAGGCCGGTACGGATCGCTTCCGCCACCCGCTCCGCGTCGATTTTGGTGGTGTCGACAACGAGATCGGCGAGCCGCCGGTAGAGCGGTTCCCGCTCAGCCATAACAGCCTGCATTTCGCCGACGCTCGGCTCTCCCGTCAAGGAGGGCCGAACGGAGCCGCTTGCCGCGTCCCTCTCCATCCGGGCGGCGATCGTCGCCGCATCGGCGAAGAGCCACACGAAAACCCCGTTTATCTTCAGGCGCTCGACGTTCCGGGTGTCGAGGACGGCGCCGCCTCCCAAGGCGATGACGCTGCGATCGAGGCCGGCAACCTCCCGGATGACGGCCGTCTCCTCCTCGCGGAATGCGCTCCATCCCTCTTCGGCGACGATCCGGGGGATCGTGCGGTCCGTCCGACGTTCAACCATTTCGTCCGTATCGCAGAAGGGGACGCCCAGGAGTTCAGCCAGACTCCGGCCGGCGGACGTCTTGCCGGTACAGCGGTACCCCATGAGGATGATGTTCATCGCGATGGACCCCTTCCGTGCCCCGTTCCTCCCGCCGATCCCTGCCGGGGAGCGGGCAGGGGCGAGCCACCCCGTTCATGCGGGCCGGCGGGAGAGCTTCATGAGAGTCCCGCCAGCGCCGTCCAGAAGCCGGGGAAGGATTTCCCGACGCACTCCTCCCCCTCGATCCTCATCCCCGGCGCGGCGAGCCCCAGGATGGCGAAGCTCATGGCGATCCGGTGGTCGTTGTATGTCTCAATCGTTGCGCCGCGGGGCTTTCCCCCGGTGACGGCGATGCCGTCCGCGAGTTCTTCGGCGGCGATCCCGGTCTTCCTGAGTTCATTCACCATGGCGGCCAGGCGGTCGCTCTCCTTCAGGCGCAGGTGGGCGACGTTCCGGATGAGGCTCCGTCCGGGCCTAAGCGCCGAGAGCACCGCCAGGGTCGGCACCATGTCGGGCATGGCGCCCAGATCGAAGGTCATCTCCCCGCCCGGCATCTCACCCCCCACGATCTCGACGGAATGCTCCCCCCGAAAGACCCGGCATCCGAGCCGCTCCAGGAGCGCCAGGAAGGCGATGTCCCCCTGGCCCGTCCGCGGATTGATATTCTCCACCCGCACCCGGCCCTTCAGGAGCGCGGCGGCGAGGAAGAAGTAGGAGGCGCTGGAGACGTCGCCTTCGATCCGGTATTCGCGCCCCCGGTAGCGCTGCCCGCCTTGTATCACGTAACGGCCGGTCCCGTCCAGAGCGACGTTGACGCCGAAGGCCCCCATCGTCTCCACGGTGAGCGCAATGTAAGGGAGGGAGGGGATGCGCCCCTCAAGGATGATCGTCGTCTCTCCGGCCGCGAAGGGGGAGATGATCAGGAGCGCCGAGACGTACTGACTGCTTTCGATGTTTCGGAGGCGCACCTCCGCGCCCCTCAGGCGGCCGCCGCGGATGGTGACCGGGGGAAAGCCGAGCCTCCCCTCGGTGTGGGTTTCCGCGCCGAGGGCCGCGAGGGCGTCGAGGAGGGGCTTGAGCGGCCGCTCCCGGAGACGGGGATCTCCCGTCAGGACGGTCGGCCCCGCTCCCAGGGCGGCCACTCCCGCGAGGAGGCGCATCGCCGTGCCGTTGTTTCCCAGATGGATCTCCCGCGCCGGACGGGTGAGCCTCCCGCCGGTCCCGCGGATGGTCATATCGGTGCCGGCCGTCCGGATGTCGGCGCCCATCTCGCCGAGCGCCCCGCCGAGCACCCCCGTGTCCTCGGACAGAAGGACATCCGTCAGACGCGATTCCCCCTCCGCGAGGGAGGCGATGATCATCGCCCGCTGCGTGTAGCTCTTCGATCCGGGGATCCGGACCGTCGCGTCCAGGTGTTCGAGCGGTTTTACCTCAATCATGTTTCCCCAATCTTTCCAGGACCACTCGTCGCATCTCCTCCCGCGGCGGCTCCATCCCCGTCCAGAGGCGGATCTGCTCGGCCCCCTGGTGGACGAACATCCCGACGCCGGAGCGGACCGCGCACCCCGCCCCTTCGGCCTCCCGGAGGAGCCGCGTCTTCATGGGGTTGTAGATCATGTCCATCACCCGCGGGAAATGCGCGAGAAATTTTTCTTCGATGGGCGTCCGCTCCGTTTCCGGAAACATCCCCAGCGGCGTCGTGTTGATCAGGCAGTCCGCCTGCAAGTCCGCCGATCTCCCGGGCGGGCTCCCAGCGGCAGCCGAAACGTTCGGCCAGCGTCCGGGACCGCTCCGCGGTCCGGTTGACGATGATGGGTGTCCCCCCCGCCGCACGAAGCGCGAAGACGGCCGCCCGGGCCGCCCCGCCGGCGCCGAGGACGACGAAGGTTGTTCCCCGGATCGCGATCCATTCCTCGAGGTCGCGGATCAGCCCGGAGGCGTCGGTGTTGTATCCCGTGAGCCTGCCGCTGCGGTTGACGATCGTGTTTACCGCCCCGATCACGCCCGCGTCCGTATCCACTTCGTCGAGGAGCGTCATGACCGTCTCCTTGAAGGGGATGGTGATGCTCGCCCCCCGGATGCCGCCCTCCCGGATCTGCCGGACGACCTCGGCCGCGTCATCCGCCCGGTAAGCGGTGTAGGCGGCGGCGATCCCCATCCGCGCGAAGGCCGCGGTCGTGCATGAGCGGCGAGAGGCTCTGTGCGACGGGGTTGCCGAAGAGGGCGAAGGCTGCGGGCTTATTCATCGCGCGCCCCTCTCCCCATGATCCGGTTGATCGTCTGCATTTCATGGATCGTCAGCTGGCCCGGCGCCGACGCTTCTTCCGGATCGAGGGAGGCGTAGCTGATGACGGAGCCCAGAAGCGGCGCCATGATCCGGCTGATCTTTCCCCTTTTCCCCATGCAGAAGGCGGCGATCGCCTGGCCCCGCCGGAGGGCCTCCGGGATGAGCTCCAGCAGCCGGAGGCAATCGGCCGCCGTGCCGGCGTGGGTGACGATCTTGACGATTGCGGGGCGCGTCCGCCATGCACGCCGCCAGCTTCGTCTTCAGGAATTCCGCGGGAGGCGTTCCGGAGAAGTCGTGCCAGGAGACGATCAGCCGCGTCGTGCCGCCGGCGAGCGCGGCGATGAGCTTTGCCTTCAGGGCGGGATCGGTGGCCGCTTCGATATCCACATAATCGGCGCCCAGGCGCACCGCCTCCGTGAGGAGCGCCACCCGTTCCTCTTCCGTCCCGGCGAATCCTCCGCCCTCCTCACGGCTTCGGTTCGTGACGATCACCGGGGTGCGCCGGGCGGCGAGGAGCCGCTCCAGGTCGGCGTCCGGCATCCGGTCGATCCTGAGCTCGACGAGATCGGCGAGAGGCGCGGCGCGCTCCATCTTCTCGATGGCCTCCGCGGTCCGTGCGGCGGCGATGGGGATGCAGATCACGGCAGCTCCTCGCCCCGGGGATAGGACCCCAGGACCTTGAGGAAGGCGGTTCTGTTTCTCAACTCCGCGAGGCATTCCTCGGCCTTTTCCTCGGCGGCGTGTCCCGCGAAATCGGCAAAGAAGAGGTATTCCCACATCCGGTCCCGCATCGGGAAGGACTCTATCCGAAGCAGGTTGAGCCCCGCCTCGGCGAAGGGGGCCAGCGCCCGCTGGAGGGCGCCCGGGACATGGGGGGTTCCGAAGAGGATGGAGGTCTTGTCCCGGCCGGTGACCCCCCCGCCCTTTTCCCCCGCGCGCGTCCCGATGACGAGAAAGCGGGTCGTGTTGGCGGGGTTGTCCTCGATCCCCTCCGCGAGGATGTTGAGGCCGTAGGTGTCGGCGGCCAGAACGCTCGCGACGGCGGCCGCCCGGTTGTCTTCCCGGACCCGGCGGGCCGCACCCGCCGTGCTTTCCACCTCGACGAGGGGGACGCCGGGCAGATGGGTCCTGAGCCACACCTGGCACTGGGCGAGGGCCTGGGGATGGGAGTAGACCTTCCGGATCGCGTCCGGATCATCGCACTTGGAGAGGAGACAGTGCCGGACCCGGAGGTAGACCTCCGCCCGGATGGTCAGCGGCGTCGAGATCAGGCGGTCCAGCGTGGTCTTGACCGAACCCTCGGCGGAGTTTTCGACGGGAACGATCCCCCACTGCTCTTTCCCCCGTTCAACCTCGTCGAAGACCTCCGGGATCGTGGCCGTGGGTACGGCGGCGATCCCCCCGCCGAAGTGGGCCAGGGCGGCCTGGTGGGTGAAGGAGGCCTCCGGTCCCAGGAAGGCCACGGTGGTCGGCGTCTGGAGGAAGCGGGAGGCGGAGAGGATCTCCCGGAAGACCCCCCGAAGGGCCGCCTCCGAAAGGATGCCGTCGTTGAACTCCTCCAGATGCCGGTAGACCATGGATTCCCGGGCGGGGTCATAGACTTCCCGTCCGGCGGCGCGTTTGGTCTTTCCGATCTCGACCGAGACGGCCGCCCGTTCGTTCAAGAGGCGGACGATCTCCCGGTCCGTTCGCTCGATCTTCTCCCTGAGTTCCTGCATGATTTCCTCACTCATATGTGCAATCCTTCCAGCGTCTTTATCAACATATTTTCCGGTATCCCCCCGTTCACGATGGGGACCCCCAGCTTCTTGAGCAGAACAAAATGGACGGTCTCCCCTCTCTTTTTCTTGTCCCGTTTCATCCGGGAGCGGATCTCATCCGGATCAAGGTTCGCGGGGATCCGGTCGGGGAGCCCGAGAGCCCGGATGAGGGCCGCGATCCGCCGCCGGTCATCCGCCGGCAGGTGGTGGAGTTGCTCCGAGAGGCTCGCCGCCGCGACCATGCCGATCGCCACGGATTCGCCGTGGGAGAGGGCGTAGCCGGACGCCGCTTCGACGGCGTGGCCGACCGTGTGGCCGAAATTCAGGACCCGCCGGAGCCCCCGATCCCGCTCGTCGAGCTCCACAAACTCCTTCTTGATCCGGCATGCCGCCGTAACGATTTTTTCCAGAAAGGGCGTTTCCCGGAGCCCGCCCCGCTCCACGGCGGCCTCCAGATCCCCGAGGATCTCCGGGGAGTCGATGACCCCGTACTTGACCACCTCGGCGAGCCCGCTCGTGAGCTGGTCGTCGGGGAGCGTGCCCAGGAAGGAGAGGTCGATGAAGACCCCCTTCGGTTGGTGGAATGTCCCGAGGAGATTCTTGCCGGCGTCGGTGTCCACCCCCGTTTTCCCTCCGATGCCGCTGTCCACCTGGGCGAGGAGCGTTGTCGGGATCTGGATGACGGGGATCCCCCGCATGTAGATCGAGGCGACAAAACCGGTCATATCGCCGATGACGCCGCCGCCCAGGGCGACTAGCGCGGTGGAGCGGTCTGCGCCGATGGCGGTCAGCCTCCCGGCGATGGCGAGCACGGTCCCGATCTCCTTCGCGGCCTCGCCGGGGGGAACCGTGATCCTCTCGACCTTCAGATCGGCCTTTTCCAGGGCTTGCTGCACCCGCTCCCCGTGGAGGGCGTCGATTCGGGTATCCGTGACGATGATGTACCGCTCGGCCCAGTTGTTCCTCGCCAGGATCATCCCCACGCGGTCCAGGATCTTCTCGCCGATGTAAATCTCGTAGGAATTGTCTGTCTTCCGATTGAGGTTCACCTTCAGCTTGTTCATCTGAGCCTCCCGATGCCGTTATGCATCGTATCCGTCAGGATTGTCACCTCGTCCATGAGCCGGTAGAACTCCTCCGGCCGGAGCGACTGGGCGCCGTCGGAGAAGGCCTTTTCCGGTTCCGGATGCATCTCGACGATGGCGCCGTCCGCCCCCACGGCCACGGCCGCCCGGGTGAGGGGGATGACGTATCTCGCGTGGCCGCACGCATGGCTGGGATCGATGATGACCGGCAGATGGGTCAGCTCCTTGAGCACCGGCACCGCGCTGATGTCGAGGGTGTTGCGCGTCGCCGTCTCGAAGGTGCGGATCCCCCGTTCGCACAGGATGACCTGCTCATTTCCCTCGGAGAGGATGTATTCCGCCGACATGAGAAGCTCCTCGATCGTCGTCATCATCCCCCGCTTGAGGAGGACCGGTTTGCGGCAGTGACCGACCTTCTTGAGAAGGGCGAAATTCTGGACGTTGCGCGCGCCGATCTGGAGGATGTCGCTGTACTCCTCGACCAGGTCGACGTCCGTCGTGTTCATCACCTCGGTCACCACCGGCAGCCCGACCTTTTCGCCGACCTTCCTGAGGAGCTTCAGCCCCTCCTCCTCCATCCCCTGGAAGCTGTACGGCGATGTCCGCGGCTTGAAGGCGCCGCCCCGGAGGATCTTTGCCCCCGCTTTTTTGACGACGTAGCCGGACTCCATCAGCTGCTCCTCGCTCTCGATGGAGCAGGGACCGGCCATGACGGTGAATTCCCCCGCGCCGATTTGCACCTCCCCGACCTGGATGACCGTGTCTTTGTCCCGGAACTCCCTGCCGGCGAGCTTGTATGCCTTGAGGATCGGGACCACCTTTTCCACGCCGGGGAGAAAGGCCGCCGATTTCAACTGGGCTTTCCCGCGGTCGTCCCCGATGGCGCCGATGAGCGTCCTCTCCACACCCTGAGAGGGGTGGGGTTTGTACCCCACCGATTCGATCCATTCGGTAACATGGTCGATCTGTTCCTGTGTTGCATTTTTTTTCATTAGGATAATCATGGTTCACCTCAATAAAAAATGGCCGTGGTGATCTCGGCGCTGCCACCACGGCCATGGAGAAACAAAAAAGCCATGGGCAGCGTCTTGAAGGTCTGTCCATGGCTTAGTTAATTAGGTTGTTAGGTTTCCCTTACGTCCTCCTAAGCAGCGGGCAGACCGGTGCAAAAAAGTAATAAAACCAAAACCAGTTGGTGAAATACCCTTTCGCTGCCATCTCTTTTCTGCCCACGCTTGGTACCTCTTTTGTAAATTGGTGCTCATAAAAACACAGGCGCTTTCGGTTGTCAAGAAAAAAGTTTACAGAAAAAACTTCACGGGAAAAAGTTACGACTTGCCGGGAGTCGTCATTGCAGCGTGGAGTCGCAGGTATCAATTACTTTATTGGAATCTGCACATATCACCCGGGCAAATCTGTAGTACAGATCGCTGCAGTCCCGATTGCCTGTATTGTTGGGCGTGAGTACCCCGCTAAACACCCTACTTTTGCTCTGGTGTGGTGATGATGACCGCAGAGAGTTTCCATGACCTATCCTCCTGCCGGACGAGATACCCCTCTAATCGAGATTAGTCTAACAACCGGAGGGTCCAGCCCCCCCGGTTCATTTGATAAAAATATGCTCTTCTGTTGCACAATGGTAGTTCGTTTCAAAGACAGAGAGGTGATCAGGTATCACACACATCTCCGATGCCGTCCCCGTCGCTGTCTTGTTGACCAGCGTTTGGAATATTCGGACAATTGTCTATAACATCGAAAACACCATCCTCGTCAGTGTCCGCAGCCTTCAGTATCACCTCGTCAAGCATTCCTCTATCATGAGATCCAAGGCAGTATTCTCCTCTGATGGAAAGGCTAGCGACATTCTTCAATACATTTAAAATCTCGTCTCTCGTGGCCGCTCTGTAACAATTTGGACGACCTTCACAGTATTTTATCCAGCCATATTTGTACTCCCCTTCACTGCCAAATTGCTCCTTGATCGGAACAGAATATTCAAACCAGCCGTTGTAGTAGAGAAGACCGTTTTGGTAAGTATCCGGCGGTTGTTGGAAAAAATATCCAAGGTGGATTCCATTGCGTCCCAATATTTCCACGTCAGGCTTCCACAAGTCTTGGTAGTAGTAGGCATGCTTCCCTCGAAGCTTGCATTCACTCACCGCATCGGCTTTCCATCTGAATCGGTAGGTAAGCTTCCCCCCATAGAACTGACTCATGTCGCCGCTGTTACTTGTTTCGCTCCCCCTAAAGTACCAAGGGCTTGCCGATCCGTCTATGGCCTCGAGATGGGCGCCAAAAGGATACGCCGAGTATTGGCTGTTCTCGTCCTTCCAGTTGAAACCGCCTGTTCCATACGACGACCACCCCTCCGGGTCGGAGTTGAATGAGTTCTTGACCATTAAGACCGGTAAACTGCCGGCAAGCGCCGGCAGACCATCGAGCATCGTGCCATCTGAGGTGCCGTTGAGCTGAAATCCTACAACATTCCTGCCCGTTGAGTAGGCAATATAGGTGGCGCTGCTGATATCCTGAGGGAGGAAAAGAGACTTCGCGAGATCGACCACTTTGGCATGGCCACCGATGGGAAGCACGCTCGTAGCCACCACAGTTCCGGCATCATTATACGCTGTCAGATTAACAGTCGCCACAGTGGCTTCCGTGTTGACAAAGGCGATCCCGGTCCAACCAAGCTTCTCAATCTTGGCAAGGACACCTTTCTTCTCACCGATCCCGCCCCCTCCTGCATAGGGTGCAAGCTGTTCGCCGTTGACGGTGCCGAAAAGTTCAAAGCCGGACAGTGGTTGCGTAGAGTCTATCTTGAACCACGCCGTCTCTACCGGAAGGCCGAGTGCCGCAACCGTATCGACATATTTCCCCATCGCTGGTATGGTAAAGTTCGAGGTGGAGAGGGGAGTCCCCAGGGCACTGTAGGGACTGATCGTCAGCGTAGAGGCCGATGCGGATGGATTATAGGCAACGATACCGGTCCACCACTCACCACCGGCCACATGGGGGTAGTATATGGTCGAAGCGGTTTTGCCGGTCAGGGGGATCCCATCCAGCTGTGTACCCCATCCAACACTGCCATACAACTCCAGTCCGATGACACCGCTTGCGTTTGTGATCACCGCCGATTGGATGCCCGGTTGAGGTTGGCCGTTGAACAGATCCCTGATGGAGAATGCCCGGTGCCCGTAAGCGGCAAGTGGAACCTCTCTCGGTTGGCCATTACTAAAGGTTATGGTCAACGTTTTCGCCGTCGCGGTTGTGTTCACCAGGCTTATCCCAGTCCACCATTGAGCGTTTGATGCTATGTGGGGGATATATATATCCCCAGTGTTCACTTCCCTTATCGCTGGGATGGCCACTCTATAAGAACCATCTCTGTAAATCTTCGTGTAACCCTGAACTGAGTAAGAGTTTGAGTCAAAGATGATGTAGGCGATCTCGGTGTGGTTCGTAAACTCATCCGAAACAATGATCTGTCTCCGGCCATTGGCGGGAAGTGTAACTGGCTTGAAATCTACGAGCTGGCCTTCATCGCTCAATGCCTTCAGTGTTCCCGTGACTGTTTGAACGCTGCTATTGATGATGGCGATCTCCGTTTGCCAGGGAATGCTGGTCGCTATATGGGGAAAGTAGAGGGCAGCGGGACCCGCGAAGGTCTCTTCTACTCCAAAGTCACCGGTGAAGTCTGTAAACATGGTGGCCATTTCAAGCCCTGCTATAGTATACAATTCACATTCCGTGAAGGCACTAAGAGTTCCCCGGAGGTAAAGTCGATCGCCGACTTTCATATTGCCTAAATTCAGGGATCCTTTCTTTACAAGGTTTTTGTTATTGAAACCACCAACCACCTCATACTCTTTACTAAACTCATGCACGTAATCGTCACCCCAGGAGGATGCGTCGATCGGGTATGGACCGCTGCCATAACCCCAATTGTCGGCGGCGTTATTGCTGTATCCCCCTGTTTTATCGGCAGGAATGATCCAGGAATGAAAATCGGCGCCCACATAGGATTTAGACCTTCCAAGGAGAGCCACATTATTATAGGTGTATCCGTGGGTATAGTCGAGGATGACATTGGCCGATTCCCCCGCATTGCCTTTCAGTTCATAAATGCCCGACCACAACCAAGTGTCTTTAACATATTGGGTATCATTTACTTCCAGGAAAGTCACCTTGGCGACGGTGCCTACGGCACTCGCGTTGGCGACCACGGCGTTATCAAACAATTCAGCGCCATTCTTCCACGAAGTCACTCCGGGCCCGTAAATACTCCCCATCATATTTATACCCAGCTCAGACATAATGAAGGCGATCAGACCTTCCGACGAAATATCCGGGTTATCAGGATCGTAGGTAAAAGGCGGATTTGGAGGGTCAAACTTGGCAACTTCCCTTGAGTCGCCGCTGATGAGTGATAAATAGGGGCTGCTGAATACCTGTGTAGGCATGATCATGACTGCAACTACGGCGACGATCGCCAGGAATCCGATTCTGCTTGATAACGCTCGTTTCATATTGTCCTCCTTGGCAGCCTTGATTGGGTCACCATGTAGAATCGTGATTTAGTGCTTACCGCACTCTTGTGAGCGAATAGTTTCGATCTCCCCGAATGGACCTGACACACGCCTGATATTTGACAACCATGCGTTAATCGGGAGATAAAGAGACAAATAAAAAGCCTCCAAGAGAGTCCCCAGACTCCCTTAGAGGCTTCGCATGATCTGCTTTTTGTAACCCCACCTTCTCATCTTACTCACCAGAAGGCTGAAAGTTAGGTTGATGGGTTTACAGAGCTAATAAGAGAAACGCTGTAAATAAAACCCTTATGCGAACGGAAAGTCAAGGGGAAATTGTTTATTTTTCATCATTGATTACCGCTTGTAGTCGTGTTTTTGGAGGGGGAAACGTTTGTGTAGAAGATTTCAACCCGCATGTGTGCCACGAGGCTGCACAAGAGATGAGGGGAGGTCTCTCGGAGCCGGCTTGCAGGAGCTGGCTTCAAACCACCTTAAGCTGCGATGGTAAAGAGCCATCGTGGTGAGCGTTAAGGAAAAGGCAGGGCACGACCCTGTCAGGTAAGGTTCGGGGAGGCGAGCGCAAGCGAACTACTGATGAGGTGTCGAAACAACAGGGACGATGTCAGAGCATCTGAACAATATTCTTGTTCGATGGGCAACCCGGAAATACGAGAGATTGAGGGGACATCATCATCCAGCTTGGCATTGGTTGCAGAGCATAATGCGTCGGCAGCCGTTACTTTTTGCCCACTGGAGGCCCTCTCAGGTCAAGGCTGGACAATAGGAGCTGGCTGACGGGAGACTGTCACGTCCAGTTCTCGGAGAGCGCAAGGGTGAGATTCCCTCGCGCCACTCGACTGTGCAGAAGTGACCGGTGAAATGAGGCAATATGTCGGTCGCTGCTTGCACCTACAATTCCTCAGAATTATCATACACTGACGGGTGAAGATTATCACTTGAAAGTCAGGAGAATGTCACTCATGTTCCTCGCCGGCGGAACGCCAGCAGAACCAATTTAGTGTTCGATGCGATTGTGGGCAATTTCCCATTAAGGGGCCAGAAGAACAAACGGCCATATAGGAATGTTTCTGGCAACTCCATAACAGATGAGTACTCCAAGAGCTGCACATGGCACCCATCGTTTGTAGACCCATGATGATGGGTTTAAGAACATAATTCCCAAAAGGGGAATCGAAACAACCGTGAGTGGGTTCAGCGAGAGAGCAGCCGCCAGTTGTCCGTGCAATAGACTATGAATCGCCCGAAGCGATCCACAGCCCGGACAATACTGGCTGGTCAGTAAATGAAAGGGACACTGTGGGAAGATTACAGCTCTTGCCGGATCGATGCAATACAGCATAACGAGTATTCCAGCTAGCAAGCCGGCAGCAATGCCGTACCCTAATCGCTTCTTCGCATTGTCCGGCTTCATATTCTATAAAGCCACTCCCTTTCTCATTACAAAATAGAACAGGAAAAATAGAATACTTACAACGAGGCCAACCCCAAAGGATAACCAGCACCACTTCTTGGCTTTGCGAGATGACTCCATTGCCCCCTGAATGTCCCCCGCTCGAATCTTTCCGTTGACCTGTGCTGAAAATAAGATTGCTGGAATGCCAAGCGGTAGACAGCAGAACAATGTGAGGAAAATTGATGGAATAAGGTAGTTCGGAATCCTCTCCGGTGGCGTACCTCCACCTCCCATTTGCTGGAAGGCCTCTCCGCATTTGACACATTTGTAAGCGTTGTTGTCGTTTTGTGATCCACAATTCCCGCAGTACATGTCTTCTCCTTTTTGTTATTCAATGATAGCCCCAGCCTGATCAATTCCGTGCCCAGCATGATTGACCCCACGCCAGCAAAGTTAACCGATTTCGACACAACTTTTGCTGTTGCTTCTTGTCCGCCTCGTAACTGCGTGCTGTGTCGATACCATCATTTCGCCATGTATTATCAGCATAATTGGACCGATTCCGATCCGAGATATATTTATCAATCTGGGATGATTCCAGAATCTGACTGCCGGCAGGACCACGTAAAGCATTGTTATTTCAAATATTACATATGAATAGTGAAGCAGGCGCGTTAGCCTTGGATTTGCACATAATGATCAATATTCGGCCGCGTGCAGGAAAAACAAGTGGATCCACCCCCAGAGGGCAGCGGCGAAGAGGATCCCAAAAAAGGCGCTCAGACCGGCCTTCCTGAAGAATTCGCTGGTCACCTGCGAAAGAGAACCTTTGTGCAGGCGGGCCCTGTGGAGTATCTCTTCGCCGGGATCTGGAACAATGCCGCCTTGTGCCGCTGAATAGAGTCCGAAGACCGCGACTTCGTCGCCTTGCTGCACGATTTGCTCGCTGAAGTCGGCGGCCGTCTCGGCCGCGTTTGGTTGTCCCTTGTCGAATCGAATGGTGCCATCGCTGTCCAGAAGATGCTTCTGGGTCTCCCGATAGTGCTCCATCAGGTCCCAAGAAGGCTGGAATAGCTCAACTGTCGGCAGAAAGGCCGCAAGGCGTTTCCGAGCGGCGTCTTTATCCACGTATTCTTCGGGGAATTCCAGTTCCATGAATGCATACAAACGGATCTGGCCGCAGAGAGTCGAAAGATAGGAAGGAGTGAGTGCGTACCCTTCGGCATGAGTCACTCTCATGCTGCCTTTGGTATCTGTGCCTTTGGTGGCCTGGTATTTATAGAGCAAGCATTCACGGCCGGTGAGAGGTGCAACGAGCATGGGGCCAGTTGCCATAATGCGGCCCCTAAACGTTTGGAAGAAGCCATCTGCCGGAACAGTTTTGGTAGAGGTCTTCAGGAGTGATGCACGCTCCTTGAGCGATGTGCGCACGCCGTCCAACGCGCCAAGGGCGATAATCCCCGGTATGGCTCCGATAAACCCGGCGCCGAAAGCAAGGATTGCGCGATATGGAAGCGGAGGCAGTCGGGGGGACTGATTGGGAGGTGCGTCAGGGAAACAGATCAGGAACCACAGCCCGAGCGCGAACGCCATCAGGAAATACAGACCCACCCACATCAGGCAGCCACGCTTCAAGCCCCGGTTGGTCCCTTCTTTCGGAGTCAGGATATAGCCTTTTCCTGATGCCTTACTGTCTTCCATTTCTCATCTCCGCAGATACCATCGGACTTCCCGGAAATTCACCTGCGCTTCCCGTATCGCGCCTCCGCCATCACGTCGTCCAGATCCCTCTCCCGGTCGCGGAGATAGTTCCGCAGTTCGTCCAGTTTCTTCTCCCGTTCGCGGATCTCACCGCGCAGGTGGATTCTTTCCTTATCTGTGGTTTTATTGCTCTCCATCTCCCTTTGCTTGCTAGATATCTCGTTGTGCAGTTTTTTGATTTCCTCCCTGGTCTGGTAGACCATGTAGGCCACGTTATTGTATCGGAAGAATGAGAGATGGATGGCAGAGGGGCAAACGCCCTTGTATTGCCGCCCGCTCAGCCCGCTCCGAAAGGCGTTGTCGATCTGGCAATATTCCCGCAATCCTTCGGTGCGGCCATCCATGTATAATCTTTCATCGGGCCGGATGCCATGCTCAGCGCAGGACTTGCGATGCTTTTCGATCTGGATGGCCGGTTCGCCATTGATGCCATCCTTCATGCCCAGGCCGCGCCAGTCTCCGCTCAGGCATTCTTCCTTGCTCAGAGTTGCGCAGCTGGTTATAATCAATAGCCCGGCCAGTATGATCATGCCACGGAATTTCATGGATTCTCACCACCCTTGCCAATTATTATTGAATAGACCAAAAACACAAAACCCCGCACTCTTTTTGAGTCACGGGGTCTATGATCTTGCCATCATACGTCACCTCACTGGGTTACATGGAGCTTTGATGAACATGTTATTGGAATCTTACCGTGCCTTCTAACCACTCTTACCCCGACCTGTCAAGTGGAACAGAATTTTTCTATAGCGAATGCCATCTGAAAGGTTGAATAACCGCCAAAATCGCCTGATGCTCTCTTTCCCCAGGAAATAGATTTATGCTCGCCAGATTGATCTGTTGACGCGATCCATTTTCATCATTATTTGTGCCGACTCGTCGGTATGTGGGTTTCAGGAAGACACAAATGCCCCTCCGGTCAGAAAATAAGCTGTTCTTCCTTTGCCCGTTTCGACCAGTATTCAATAATCCGCACCGGAAATCCGGTTACCATCTTTGTATATGGATGAGTTGAGAGCGGCTAATGAAAATATGACATCCGACAGATCTTGACGCCACCAAATAAATTTAATGGGCTCGTAAGAAGTCCATCAAGAGCTTGAGGACGAAAAGCTCCGGCCCTATGGTGGAGGTGCGTCAACGAATTGCATCGAGGACGTTTTTAATGAACAGCTCCATTCCCCAGTTCTCATCGTAGGTCATGCCCAGCCGGACGACAACGAGTTTGCGGGAAGGGATAATGGCGATTGTTTGACCCTGATAGCCCCTGGCAAAGAATGTGTCGCCTGGTAGCTGGGGATACAGGCGGTCTTGGGGATTCGAATCCCTGCTCCCATTCAGCCAAAAATGTGCGCCATATTGGCGTTTTGGGGCGGCAGATGTCGGGGTGGTGCTATAGGCGACCCAACCTTCAGGCAGTATCCGTTCTCCCTCCCAGACACCGTCATTCAGGTATAGCAGGCCGAAGCGGGCATAGTCGCGGGCGGTTGCATAAAGGTAGGAAGACCCGATAAATGTTCCGGAGGCGTCTGTTTCCCATATGGCACTGCGCATGCCGATTTTATTAAACAGTTCGCGCCGAGGGAATTCCCAATATGCCTCTGGGCTTCCGAGGACGTCACGGATGATCCGGTGGATAAGGTTGGTCGTCCCTGATGAGTAGCGCCAGACCGTGTCCGGTTGAGCAGCCAGATGTTTGGAGGCCACATAGGCCGCCATATCGGGCTTCAAAAGCAACATGATGTTGACGTCCGAAACGGGGCGCTCGGCGTAAGCCTCAACCCACTCCAGACCCGAACTCATCCGTAGGAGCTGGTCCAAGGTGATGGCCCGCCTCGGGTCATCGGCCTTCTGCCATTCGCTCACGGGTGCCGGCCCCTTAAGAGAGATCTTTCCTTTCAGCACAAGGATCCCGACGATGGCGTTAGTGACACTCTTAGCCATAGACCAGCTGAGGAGTGGGGTATCTTTCATGATCCCCGGTCCGTAGCTCTCGGCGATGAGGCGCCCATTGTGGACAATGAGCATTGCCCGGGTATAGAGTTTATTATCAGAATTTGATTCGATAAAGAGTTTGCCAACGGCTGAGTTAATCTTCGCCATATCGATATTTGCGGGCAGCGGGCTGTCGGACATGCGGTCGCCCATGGGCCAGGGAATGGCCTCAGGATTGGCGGGTTCAGGACGAGGAATCCCCGGCTTCCGGGCACGGATTGTCTCTTCTGCGACACCGGAGAGGAGCACGGAACCCATTTGGTCAACATATACCGCTTTCTTCTCGAATAGACCGATCCCCAGGAGCGAGCAGGTAACGCTTTTTTCAGCCCGGTCAATTTTTGCCTTGTATAATTTGAAGAGCGGGTTGAAGCCAATATCTTCCCGCTCGGTAGTCACCGGGTCACGACCCGAAACGAAGACAGCTGCGCACAAAGCTTTAGTTTTGAAGGCGCAACCGATCGGGAGCTGTTGGATGTATTCTTTGTTCTTGTATCCAAAAAAAGCGGCGATAACAAGAATGACAATAAGGCCAAGAACGACTCTTTTCTTGTTGAATATTTTCATTTTAACCTCTCATGTCTCCTTGAGCTAAGAAGTCAGTTATCCTCGACAGGCTTTTTACAACACAATGGCTTTTGATAGATATTTTTTTTGAATCATGAGGCTGTATGTGATCGTCAAACCAGGCCGCCCGGACGCAGGCGGTCGGTTCCGGCTCGATTGAACGACCGGGCTCGTTCGAACAGACATCGGTGATCCGGATGAGACGGTATGAGCCGGGCGGTTTTGGTTTTGTTCTGTGGTGATCATCTGCCCGGGTTTGAAAGATTCATCCCCATTTCCCTGAGTTTCCTCCAAAGGGTCGTTCTGCTTACTCCCAGTCTTTTGGCTGCGAGCGTCTTGCTGAACCGCGATTCTTCCAGTGCTTTCCGAATGGCTTTCGCCTCGTCATCTCTGAGGCTGCCATGAACGTACTGGTTTAATGGCGGCCTCTCCGTAACAGCCTCCCGTTCCCTGATACGGGAATAATTAAGCAAGTTGGCGTAGAGTTCCTTAAACGTATTATCTTGATATCCATCCTCGCACAGGATGACCAGCTTCTCGACAAAATTCTGAAGCTGACGCACGTTGCCCGGCCAGTGCAATTCCATGAGCTTTTGGAGGTGGTGCTCGGGAATGGTTAAGGATTGTGACTTGGGGTTACGGGCGCACCGCCGAATCAGATCTTGAACGAGTACCGGCAAATCGTCTATCCGCTCCCTGAGCGGCGGAATATGAACGGTGATCACGTCAAGCCGGAAATAGAGATCTTCCCGGAATCGTCCTTTTTGAACTTCGAGGCAGAGGTTCTGATTGGTAGCGGCAATAACGCGCACATTGACCGAAATCAGGCGGTCCCCACCAATGCGCATCACTTCATGCTCCTGCAATACCCGGAGAAGCCGGCTCTGGACGCTCAAGGGGGTAGCGCCGATTTCGTCGAGAAAGATGGTGCCGTTGTGGGCCAGTTCAAAAAGCCCGGGCTTTCCGCCATGCTTCGAGCCGGTAAACGCACCTTCTTCATAACCGAAGAGCTCGCTTTCCAGAAGCTGATCAGGGATCGCCGCACAGTTGATGGAGATAAAAGGGCCCTTGCGCCGCGGTCCCAGGGTGTGAATGCTCTGGGCCAGGATCTCCTTCCCTGTGCCGGTTTCTCCGGTAATCAGGACGGTGGAATCGACCTGGGAGAACTTTCTGACCTTTTTTACGACCTCTTTCATCGCCGGGTGACGGTGAACGAAGTTGTCGATGGTGTGCTTGGCAACGAGGCCTTTGACGAGGGATCGGCGCACTTCGTTTTCGGCCCGTACGACATTGGGGACGTCCCGGAACGTGATCACTTCACCGACGACCTCGGCGCCGACCTGGAGGGGGATGTAATTGGCCACAAACATTTCACCTCCGAGCCTTTCCAGTTTGTTCAGGAGCGGGCGGCCGGAATCCAGCACCTCGCGGACATGACCTCCCGGATCGAAGTCGGTAAATGGTTTACTGACCATCTGCTCGGGCAACCCGAGAAACTGCAGGGCTGCATGATTGATGGCGGTGATGATGCCGTTTTTGTCCAGCGCGATGATTCCCTCGGAGGTCGTATCCATGATCGTCCGGTATCGCAGGGTCTTTTCCTGTTCCTCTCGATTGGCTCCTGCAACGGACAGGGCATCTTCTATGGCCGAAATTATGGCGCCCTCGTTTGTCCGGAGTTCCACGCCTCTGAGGCCGTGTTTTTCGGCCAGAGACATGGATACCCCCCCACCGATGACGATCTCGCAACCTTGTCCTTTACCCCGGATAATCGCCGTTTCCAGGCTGGCGGTATCATGGAAGACCCCGTGAATCAGGGTCACGTTGAAGAACTCCTGCAGCAAATCCGCACCCTCAATCTTTTCTTCTCCGAAAGAGGTCAGGAGGATCTTTCGCCCCATAAGGCTGGCGTCCCGGATATTGAGAAAGATGTCGGGGAAGCTGATACGGACCGATAGGATCGGGATCTTCAGGTTTTTTCTCAGGAGTGAGGCGGTACCGCGACGGCTGATAATGACCTCGACTCCCTCCTGCTCCATCCTTTGCCCTGCGGGAACGGCCGCATCCAGGCCCGCCAGCGCGGTCGCCATGTTGATATTGAGCTTCGCAGCCGCTGAAAGAGCGCAGTTAAGAAGTTGCTTGGTAGAATTGATGAAGCCGACTTTGAAAACCTGTTCCATCCGGAGCCTCTGTTCATGGTTGTTCCGATGTTTAAACAAAGCTAAACAAAATGAAACATAGTGTCAAGGCATATTCTTCGGATAATGGAGGTTTGAAATATCCCAATTTCATCTGCTTCCCGGTGTGCCGAAGACAACACGCAACGTTGCACATCCTGGCATGTGTCTTGCTCTTTCATAACAGATTGCCATTGACGTGTTTTGCTTTGAGAGCATCCAAGTACTTGTGATCTTTATTGCTTGACATATCGTCCCGAGGTTCGTATTGTCAGCAAAAACCAGAGCCGTTTTTCTCATTAACCCAAACAAAAGAAAGGAGTACGAACATGTTCAACAAGTTTTTCACAATGGTGGCACTGATCCTCTCACTGTGCATCGGGTTCACCGCCTCCGGCCAAGGAGCTGCCTATCCTTCCCGGCCCCTGGAGATCGTGGCGCCGGCGAACCCGGGCGGAGGCTGGGACGCGATGGCCCGGACGATCAACCGCGTCCTGGAAATCGAGAAGCTCTATCCGCAGCCGATCTCGGTTTTGAACAAGCCGGGCGGAGGCGGTGCGGTGGGGATGGCGTACATCAGCATGAAAAAGGGCGATGATTACGAACTGGTGGTGTTTTCGCCGCCGTTGATCATCAACACGATCAACAAGACGTTTTCCCAGAGCTATACGACGTTGACGCCGCTGGCCAAACTGATCACGGACTACCAGGTGTTCATCGTCAAGGCCGATTCCCCCTATAAGACCTTCAAGGATCTCCTGGATGCGGTGAAGAAGAATCCCGGCGCGGTGAAGTTTGCCGGCGGTTCCTCACCGGGGTCGATGGATCACCTGGCGTTCTGCAAGGTGGCGAAGATGGTGGGAGTTAATGCGAAGGATCTGTCGTATGTGGCCTTTTCCGGAGGAGGCGAGGCGTTGACCACCCTTCTGGGGGGTAACGTGGCGTTTGTTTCCAGCGGGACGGGCGAGGTTCTGTCGCACATCCAGGCGGGGACGGTTCGTGCCCTGGCGATTACCTCCGGCGTGCGGGGCGGCGGCCCCCTGAAGGATGTCCCGACCCTTAAGGAGCTGGGGATTAACACCACCTATGAAGTGTGGCGGGGCGTTTTCGGAACCCCGGGCATGTCGAAGGATGCGCAGACCTACTGGGCGAAGACCATCAAGACGATGGTGGGGACGAAGACCTGGAAGGAGTCCCTGGAGAAGCTTCAGTGGGTTCCCGCCTACGACGATGCGGCTGGTTTTGCCAAGTTCCTCAGGGACGAGGAGAAGTCATACTCGGAGCTGATGACGGACCTCGGTTTTGCAAAGTAGGGTAAAAGAGCTGGGGCCCGGCGCCCTTCGCGCTCAGGATCTTTGACGTCGTGAAAAGTCGTCACTCCGGCGAAAGCCGGGGTCCGTGCTTTTGTAACCATCTGATTTTCTGGATACCGGCTTTCGCCGGTATGACGGTGGTGGTGGATTTTCGACTCAGGGATCCGGGTTTCCGGTGGACGAAAGTATCCGTGGGTTTTGACTTATGATCCCGGGACCGGTATTGCCGCGGTCCCGGGATCATACGGGAGCCATCGTATGAAGGAAAATAGAGAAGAACGGATAGCCAGTATTGTTTTGATCATTTTTTCCGCGGCCTACCTGACGGGCGCCTTTTTCATTCCGATGCCGGTCCTCAAGCAGCAGTTGGGGCCGGGCGCCTTTCCGATTGCGGTCGGTTTCGGAATGCTGTTCCTGGCGTGCATTTACGCCTGGCAGCAGTTCCGCGGCGGAACGACGGCGAAGGAGTCCCAGGAGGAGATCGAGAAGCGGGCGGTGATCATCGGTGCGGAGGAGAAGATCGAGAAGAAGGCGGATCTCAAGACAATGGGTTTCATCCTGGGTTTGATGTTGTTCTATGCCTTCTTTTTTGAGATTCTCGGTTACGCCATAGCGACGTTTTTGATGTTCATGGCAGGTACGCTCTACCTGGACCGGCGTCATCCGGTGCGCGACGGGGTGATCGCGGTGATATCGAGCTTCGTTCTGTACTATATATTTACCATTTTGCTGCGGGTTCAACTTCCTGGGGGTCTGCTGAAGTTTCTTGAGTATTGACGTGAGATAAACGGAGGTCTGCCGTGGATTTTTTAAGCAACTTCTGGGGCAACGTGACCCTCGGGTTCAGCGTGGCGGGGACGCCGATGAACCTGCTGCTCTGTTTCATCGGGGTCTTTCTGGGGACGCTGATCGGCGTTCTGCCGGGGATCGGCCCGATGACGGGGGTGGCGCTGTTGATACCGCTGACCTTCAGCCTGAAGCCGAACGCGGCGATCATTCTGATGGCGGGGATCTATTACGGGGCGATGTACGGCGGATCGACGACGTCGATCCTGGTGAACACCCCGGGCGAGTCATCGAGCGTGGTGACGTGCCTGGACGGATACCAGATGGCGAAGAAGGGCCGGGCGGGCCAGGCGCTGGCGGCGGCGGCGATCGGTTCGTTCATCGCGGGCACCTTTGCGACCCTCATGCTGATGCTGTTCGGGCCCTGGGTAGCCGGGATCGCGCTCAAATTCGGCCCCCCGGAGTTTTTCTCCCTGATGTTGGCGGGGCTCACGGTTGTGACGAGCCTGGCGGGTCGTTCCCTGGTGAAGGCATTGTTTGCGACGCTGTTCGGCCTGGCGATTGCGACGATGGGGATCGACAACCAGAGCGGGGTTCCCCGGTTCGTGTTCAACAATCCCGAGCTGATGGACGGCCTCGAGTTTCTGGTGGTGGCAATCGGGCTGTTCGCCCTGTGCGAGGTGTTTGTGAACATGGCGGACCTGAAGGGGGCGGTCATGGAGAGGCTGAGCATCAAGGGGAGCCTCTGGATGAGCAGGGAGGACTGGAAACGCTTTTTCCCGTCGTGCATCCGCGGCACGCTCTCCGGCTTCTTCGTCGGCGGCATCGCCGGGGCGGGCGCGGCGGTGGCGAGCTTCGTTTCCTACGGTCTGGAGAAGAAATCGAGCAAGTACCGTGACGAGCTGGGTCACGGGGCGATCGAAGGGGTTACGGGGCCCGAATCGGCGAACAACGCCGCGGCGGGGGGGTCCCTGATTCACTTGCTGTGCCTGGGGATTCCGGGGAGCGGCACGACCGCCATTATGCTGGGCGCGCTCCTCATGATCGGCCTGCAGCCGGGCCCGCTGCTGTTCGTCCAGCAGCCGGATTTCGTCTGGGGGCTCATCGCCAGCATGTACATCGGCAACGCGATGCTGCTGGTCCTGAACCTGCCCTTGGTGGGACTGTGGGTGAAGCTTCTGGACATCCCCCTCTACCTGCTGATGCTGTTCATCATCATGTTTTCGTTTCTCGGCGTCTACACGGTCAACAACAGCGTTCAGGACCTGTTTTTGATGGTTGGATTCGGCGTGATCGGGTACCTGATGAAACGCCTCGACATTCCGGCGGCGCCGGTGATCCTCGGAATCGTGCTGGGGAAGCTGATGGAGGAGAAGATGCGCCAGTCGCTGGTGATCTCCGACGGGAGCCTGATGATCTTCGTGAACCGCCCGATTTCGCTCTTTCTGCTGTTTCTGGCGGTCGTCGCGATCACCAACCCCTACTGGAAGCAGATCGGCCGGGGCGTCCGGCGGCTGTTCGGCGGAGCGCCCGCCGCGTAGATGAGCGAGCCCCTTTGTCGGGAGCCTCATATCCATAGATTCCCGAAGACGATCAGGAGAGAAAGACATGACAACGCCTCGAACCGCAAGGATCCTTCGCGAGGCAAAAGCCGGTCTCGATGACAGGAGCGATGTTCTCGTCTGCCTTTCCCCGAGAGAGGCAAACAGCGGCGTTCAGGTAGAGATCGAAAGCACCCTCATGTCACTGTTCGGCGACCAGATCCGCGCCTCCGTCCTCGAAGTGATCGAAGGGTACGGCCTCACCGATCTGAAACTTACCGTCAATGACCGGGGCGCCCTGGATTATGCGATCCGGGCCAGGGTTCAAACCGCCATCGAACGAGCGTTACAGGAGGGCGAATGATGGCGAGACTCCGACGCTCGCGCATCTATCTGCCCGGCAACCGCCCCCGGATGATCCAAAAAGGTCCCCTGCTGGGGGCCGATGCCGTGATTCTCGATCTTGAAGACTCGGTGAGTCCGGAAGAAAAGGATGCGGCGCGGTTCCTGGTGCGAAATGCGATCAAATCCCTCGACTTCGGGGAGACCGAGGTCATGGTCAGAATCAACCCCGTGACGACCTGCGGACTACTGGATCTGGCGGCCGTCCTTCCGGCGGGTCCGGACGCGATTGTCGTCCCCAAATCCGAAAACCGTCAGGGTGTCCAGGCCGTGGAAAAGGCGATCATGAAAAGCGGACTGTCCAAGCCGGTGGCGATCCTGCCCCTGATCGAATCGGCGAAGGGCATCCTGAACGCCTATGAAATAGCGGGCGCTTCGCCTCTGGTTGAGGCGATCACCTTCGGCGGGGAAGATTTCACTCAGGATATCGGGGCGACCCGCACCCGGGAGGGACGGGAGATCTTTTTGGGGCGAAGCATGCTGGTCATTGCCGCCAAAGCGGCGGGAGTGCAGGCCCTCGATACGGTCTTTTCGGATTTCAATGATGAAGAGGGGCTGCGCAACGATACCCTGGCGATCAAGCAGATGGGATTCGACGGACGCGCGGCCATTCACCCGTCCCAGATTGCAATCATTCATGAGATCTTCACGCCGACTGAAGCGGAGATCCAGCATGCCGTCAACGTGATCCGGGCCTCGGAAATCGCCCGGGGCAAAGGGAGCGGTGTGGCCGTCGTCAAAGGGAAAATGATCGACAAGCCGATCATCCAGCGGGCCGAGAAGATCATCCGCATCGCCGAACGTCTGGATTTACCAATCCCCGAGCCTGAAGCATAAGGAGACAATCCGATGCCGGACGAAAATTTTGTGGTTAACGCCGTCGGCCGGAAGGTGCCTCGGAAGATTGACGGCAGGCGGTACCGCCCCTATGCGGGGGTGTTTGTCGAGCCCCCCAAGGAGGACAAACGGCGCGTCGGGCCACGGCTCGGCACGATACTGCATCCCGGCGAGGACTGCTTGGTCCCCACCATCCGGGAAGCGATCGAGCGGATCGAGCTCAAGGATGGGATGACCGTCTCCTTCCACCACCATTTCCGTGAGGGAGACAAGGTCCTGAACATGGTCATGGCGGAGATCGCCGCCATGGGGTTCAGGAACATGACCATCGCGCCCTCTTCTTTATACTCGGTTCACGAACCCCTGATCGACCACATCAGAAACGGCGTGGTCACCTGCATCGAGGGGGGGAGCGCCCGGGGAACGGTGGGTCGGGCCGTCTCCCGGGGGCTGATGACCCGTCCGATGGTCATCCGCTCCCACGGCGGGCGGGTGCGCGCCATCGAGCGGGGCGATCTGCACATCGATGCGGCTTTCATCGGCGCACCCTGCGCCGATGCCATCGGAAATTGCAACGGCGTCAAAGGGCCCTCGGCCTGCGGGCCGCTTTCCTACGCCCTGGCGGACGCCATCTACAGTGAAAAGACGGTTGCCGTCACCGACTACATGGAGGAGACCCCGGTCATCCCCATCAGCATCTCCCAGGAGTTCGTGGGAACCGTCGTCCAGGTCGACGATATCGGCGATCCTTCCAAAATCGTCTCCAATACCCTTCGCCTGACCCGGGACACAGTCAATCTCAATATCGCCCGGAATGCGGTGCGCGTCATCGAGGCCTCCGAGGTGTTCAAGCAACGGGATCCGCTTTCAAACCGGCGCCGGCGGTATCTCGCTCGCGGTGACCAAATTCCTGGGCGAGCGGATGAAAAAGCGCGGCATCGTCGGCAGCTTCGGTATGGGGGGCACCACGGAGAGCATGGTCAAACTGCTGGAGGAGGGCATCATCCACAAGATCCTGACCGTCCAGGCGTTCGATCAGTACGCGATTCAATCGCTCCTGAAGGATGTCAACCACATCGAGATCGGCGCCGGCTTCTACGCCAATCCCCATAACCGCGGCACGGCGGTCAACCTGCTGGACGTCGTCGTCCTGGGCGCCACCGAAATCGACGTCAACTTCAACGTCAATGTCAACACCCACTCGGACGGCATCCTCCAGTATCCCACGGGGGGGCATTCGGATACGGCGGCGGGCGCGAAGCTCACCATCATCACCACTCCCCTCATCCGGGGACGGATCCCCGTCGTCGTCGACGATGTGATCGTCATCTCCACGCCCGGAGAATCGGTGGACGTTCTCGTGACCGATTACGGGATCGCCGTGAACCCCCGGCGGCAGGACCTGATCGAGCGGCTTTGCGCCGCACGGGTTCCGCTGAAATCCATCGAGGAGCTGCGGGACATCGCTTACCGTATTACCGGAAAACCGAAAAAACCCGATTTCACGGACAGGATCGTGGCCCTCATCGAGTACCGGGACGGAACGCTGATCGATGTGCTCAGGGAAGTGGCGCCCGTGCGGTGATCGGCGAAGATGGCGTTAAGGATTAGATTAGAAGTCTCCCCGATTCTCTCAAAATGTCATAATAGACAGTAATTGCAGCCGCAGCCTGCTCCTGCTGCGTCTTGGATTGCTGCTTATCTTGCAATTTCCGGTGGAACGTGGGCAGGCTCTTTTCCTGTCGCGGAGGGAATCGGTACTTTTGGCAAAAATCCAGATAATAGCGAAGCCATTTCAGATAAGGCCCATGCAGGTTGTTTGGGGTTGCTCTGCGCCGAAGCTGCTCATCGAATTTCGACCGTAATGCAGAGGGGATTGCCAGCATGTGGAGATCTCCGTCTTCATTATAATCTTAATTTTGACATGATATCCGGAAGTAGAAGAATAAATGGTTGCATAATTTCTGTCAAGAGATTTATAAGCAACTTACCGTATTTACAAAGGGACAGGAGAAGCAGGCAGGCCGTGAGCGCAAATGCATCACCGCATGGTTATTGCCTGACGTTCTGCTGATTCCGGATCATTGCGGAGATATCCAGAAACTTTAGAATAACTTGTTCCCGGCGACTCCGTCGCCGGGAATCGCGGCGCTGACTTCGTCCAGTGCCTTGCCCCGTCGCTCCGCGCCGGAACAAGGCACTGGACCCGACTGCGCTCGTCGGCTGTCCGCAGGCACGCCTGCTCCCATCCGCCGTGCTCGCGGGTCAGCGCCGCGATTGTGCATATGTATCAAAGATGATAATCATAAGATAGACGCTGTCCATTGGTCCAAGGAATAATGAAAATATAATTTAAGAAAGGAAAGCAATGATTTGGATTCTGTTCTATTACAATTCGCTGCCTGATATGCCTGACGGCTGCTCTATATTTTCTCCAGAAATAATGCATAGAGATTTCTTTATGTGCAATCCCACAAATACAGGTCATTATCAATATCCTCGCTTTGAAACGTTGTCCTATGATGAAGGCTGTCACTGTAAAGAAGTTAAGAATTTTTTAAAGAAAGCCGACGCTGAAAAATATGTCGTTTTCTATACTCGAAATACAAATTTGAATGGTGCAGTAAATAATAAAGTTGTTGGCTACTTTAAGGTTGGTTGCTGCATCGAAACACCGAAAAAAGGCTTCTTTTCATCCGAGAACGTACTTCTGCCAAAGGATCAGAGCATCGGAATAAACTACAGTTCGAGAGGCGTTCCTGTAAGCTGGGGTTATTCGTCTGCAAAAAATGACATTAATCGAATTCTTAGTAGCTTAAAATCAAATAATGGCAATGATATATCAGCAAAATATCAGGCTGAAACACTAAAGATTATGAAGTGCCTGCAAACACCAGAAGGAAGAAGACAAATTATCGATATTTGTGAAAACTGCAAGGTTAAGAATCAATGCTATTGGGGAAGGCTGCCCACTGAATATAAAGAAGACAAGCTAAACAAACTTTACGGTAAAAAATCGTCATGTTAAACAGACTATTAACGCAGTTATCTCTACGGAAATCCTCAGAAACTGTTTTTAATCAATATCAAAACAACTGCATTCTTAACAATTTAAAGGCATACGTCGCATATCTTCAAAAGCAAAACGCTGATATTCTATTAATCGGTGAAGCTCCTGGCTATAGAGGCTGCAGATTGACAGGTATTCCTTTCACAAGTGGTGAAGTCATAAAGACTTCAAAACATACTATCTTCCAGGAAATTGGCAGTGAAATTATGCTGCCTCAGATTGTTGCTGAAAATACAGCAACAATTTTATGGCAATTTTTAGGAATCAGTACTTCTGTACCAATCTTGTGGAACGCATTCCCGTTTCATCCACATCAAAGCGGTAAACCAGAAAGTAATAGAAAACCTGATGTTTCAGAAATCAAAGAAGGTGAAGCTTATCTGAGAATAATTTATGACTTATTCAAGCCGAGCCAACTGTGTTCTCTTGGTCGAGTTGGCGAATCAATACTAAGAGAAGTATTTCCCAAAAGCACGATCACTTACATAAGACACCCTTCCCACGGGGGGAAGAAGGATTTTATCAAGGGAATGAATAAAACATATGAGCATTAAGACAGAAGATAAGACACACCAATGGAAAGACCGCACAACAAAAAAATCGAGGCGACAGGGGATAGCCGCTGTGGTTTTTTGCATAAGCTGGTTGCCCCTGCGCCTCATTTAAGTCGTTCCGCCGGACGCGCTTCGCTTGTCCGGCGGAATGCGGCGCTCACTGCGTTCGCGGCTTTCTCCCTCGGCGCGAAGCGCGCCTCGGAACAAAGCCGCTTCACCAACATGCGCCAGTCGTCAAGCCTTCGGCTTGCCGCCCACCGCAGTTGGTGAGCGCCGCATTGAGCGGCTCAACACAAACTGACATGCAAGAAGGATGATGGCAGATGTCGCACGAAAACTATATCTCCCGCACACCCCATTTATTGAAAAGTTTTGACCGAGCGATTTCTCTGGTTAAGCCGGTCTTGGTTGCACGCTACGGAGAAGAAGCTAATCCGTTGATACAAGCGTCGCGTCAAAAGTACTGTGACCTCATCCCTCAAATTCCTTATATCGGTGAAAACAATCCTCTGGTTGACATGTTCTATTTACCAGCCAGTCGGCACTTGGGAATATACAAAGCATTTCAAGAACATGGCAAGACGGTCGAAGAAGTAGGACAGCTAGTTTACGGAATTGGTGAAGCGGAAATTAAAGCAATCCCAGGCTTTGTGCGTCGAGCTGTTAGAATTGTGTGGTTTTCTCGATGGTTCACTACACGATTACAAAAACGAGCGGCACTATCCCAGGAGCGCAAGTATCCAAGTGGTTATGTTGTTGCTTATCTACAAGGGGACGGGGAAGAGTTCGACTATGAATTCGACTATATCGAGTGTGCGGTCTATAATTTTTTCCGACAACAAGGTGTGGCAGAGTTGGTTCCTTATCTTTGTGCCATCGACAAGATCGCTAGCGAGTTAATGGGATGGGGATTGCGCCGAACAATGACTATAGCCGATGGTGGTGCGAAGTGCGATTTTCGATTCAAAAAGGATGGTAAGACTTGCGTGACAATACCGCAATCGTTGAGAAAGGCGTATAAATAAAGAAACAACGCCGCCCAACAACGGCATGAACCCGACTTGCTCCTCGCTTTGCTCGTCGCAAGCGGGTTATACCGAGCGTTGGGCAGTGATTCCATAAACCATTGAATCCTTGACTTTTAAGGTAAATGTAATTACAATGTGGTAACTATTAGGTCCAGGAGGTAAAAATAATGAGAGCCCGCGTTGTAAGGATAGGCAATTCCCAAGGAATCCGTATTCCAAAACCATTACTTGATCAAACTGGAATTATGGATGACGTTGAGCTTGAGGTCGAGAAAACTCAAATCATTATTCGCCCGATATCAAATCCAAGGCCAGGTTGGGATAATGCTTTCAGAGCAATGGCTAAAAACGGTCATGACATATTGATTGACGGAAACGAAAACATTTCAAACTCTTGGGATGAAGAGGAATGGCAATGGTAGTGAAACGATTTGATGTGTATTTAACAAATCTTGATCCTACTATTGGTTCTGAAATTCAGAAAACACGACCTTGTTTGATTATTTCGCCGGACGAAATGAACCGATATATCCGCACCGTCATAGTAGCCCCGATGACGACTGCGGGGCAAGACTATCCCACACGAATAGCATGCCAATTCAAGAAGAAAAATGGGCACATCGTTTTAGATCAGATACGGACAATAGATAAAACGCGACTGATAAAGAACCTTGGCTCTCTTGATGCGGAAACCCAGCTAAAGGTTATTTCTGTTTTACAGCGGCTGTTTGCATTCTAAGATTGCCCAACCACGGCATCCACCGGCTCGGCCTTAGGGCCGGCCTCCCGGTGATGTTCCGGATCGTGCCGCGATTAGGCAGTGACCGAATCTATTCACACCCGTAAGGAGATTTTCTGCAATGGACATTCCACGGATCTTCAACATCACCGAAAGTGCTCACCGCATCCATAACCCGTTCACACCCGAAAAGCTCGCCACTCTCGGCGCGGCGCTGCGTCTGGAAACGGGGACCCGAGTGCTCGACCTCGGCAGCGGTTCGGGGGAGATGCTGTGCACCTGGGCACGCGATTACGGAGTCATCGGCACCGGCATCGACATGAGCCAGTTGTTCACCGAGCAAGCGAAACTCCGCGCTGAAAAACTCGGTGTCGCCGATCAAGTCAAGTTCATCCATGGCGATGCTGCCGGCTTCGTCTCTGACGAGAAGGCCGGTGTGGCAGCCTGTCTCGGTGCCACGTGGATCGCTGGGGGAGTCGTCGGCACCATCGAGCTTCTGGCGCAGAGCCTCCGCACCGGAGGGATCATCCTCATCGGCGAGCCCTACTGGCGGCAGTTACCGCCGACGGAAGATGTTGCCAGGGGGTGTCTTGCCGGCTCAATCTCCGACTTTCTCCTGCTTCCAGAACTTCTCGCGTCTTTCGGCCACCTCGGCTACGACGTCGTGGAAATGGTTTTGGCAGACCAAGACGGCTGGGACAGATACGAGGCGGCCAAGTGGCTCACCATGCGCCGATGGCTTGAAGCCAATCCCGACGACGAGTTCGCGAAAGATGTTCGAGCCAAACTAACCTCGGAACCCGAGCGCTACGCCGCTTACACGCGTGAATACCTGGGCTGGGGCGTGTTCGCGCTGATGACGCGGTGATGAGGGGATTACCGGGCGACTCAGAAAGTGGGGAAAATCCAATCATGCCTAACAAGGCGTTGTAGCCGACAAAAAAGTTCCCCCGGTAATGTAGACACCTCGAACTAACGGAGGTGTTATAATGGCGAAGATGATTGGACCTAGGAAGATACACAGTTACGGCCAAGAGTTCAAGGCAACGGCGGTAAAGCTCAGCCATTTACCGGGTGTGCAAGTTAAGGACGTAGCTGAGGCGCTGGATATACACCCATTCATGCTTTCCCGTTGGCGGAAAGAGTACCGGGAGGGTATCATTGTGGATATTGGCAAGTCCAAACGGTTGCAACGGACGGTAGCCTTCCCCAAAAATGGTTGCCACCTGACGAAATGGAGGTGCAAAGATGAACGTTCTGACCGTTAATCTTCTATTCAGTACCTTTGTGTTCTGGGTCGTTGCTCGGATCTACCTCTTGCCGAAACTTTCGGAACTCAGTCCGCAGGCAGTTCTGGTGCCGATCCTTCTGCTACATTCGTTCCGACACCTCGGCCTGATGTTCCTTGCTCCGGGAGCCACCTACGCGGGAATCCCCCCTCAATTCGCCTATCCAGCAGCATTCGGTGACCTGCTTGCCGCGTTGCTCGCGCTTGCCGCGATTCCATCTGTGGTACGAAACGTACCTGGTGGTCGACTGCTCGTATGGATTTTCAATGTAGAAGGAACAGCGGACCTAATCGCAGCTATAACATTGGCCACGATCTATGGGGCGTCGGCGTATATGGGGCCGGCATATTGGATACCTGCGTTCTGGGTCCCCGCGTTGTTGGTGACGCACTACATCACGTTTATTGTTCTCTGGAAGCACTGGAGTGGCGCGGCCCAACACTTATAAGGCCTCCTGATGCGGATCGATTCCGCAATACCATTTGTGCTGGTTGGTGCAGAATCTCATATGGCTTCCTCCTAGGCGCCGACTGATAGAGAGAGGAGGTTTATGCAAATGATTTCGTCTACAAAAGAGAAAACGGTTCAGGTTGCCGTAGTACAAGCGGCAGCAGTGCCATTCGATACTGAAGCGTGTGTTGATAAGGCAGTTCGCCTGATCGGAGAAGCAGCTGACACCGGCGCAAAAGTGATTGTCTTCCCGGAGGCGTTCATCGTCGGATATCCGAAGGGGTTCGGTTATGGCCTTGTGATTGGCGCGCGCGATGCGGCCGGGCGTGAAGAGTTTCGGATTTATCTCGATGCGGCAATCGAGGTGCCCGGTCCGCAAACGCAGCGGCTCGGTGAGGCCGCCGCGGCACAGGGAAGTTACGTAGTGATGGGGGTGATCGAGCGCGAACTGGGCACCTGTTACTGCACGGTACTTTTCTTTGGTCCGGACGGTCGGCTGCTCGGCAAACACCGCAAGCTCATGCCGACCGCGTTGGAGCGAATGATCTGGGGATTCGGCGATGGTTCGACGTTGACGGCCGTGGACAGTCCCTACGGACGAATCGGCTCGGTGATCTGCTGGGAGAACTACATGCCGATGCTGCGGATGGCGATGTATTCAAAGAACGTCGCGTTGTATTGCGCCCCTACCGCTGACGACAGGGACACCTGGTTGTCGTCTATGCAACACATCGCGTTGGAAGGGCGCTGTTTCGTACTAACGGCATGCCAGTTCATCCGCAAGAAGGATTTCCCGGACACCATGCGCGTGTCCCTCGGCGATTCGCCTGATTCGGTGTTGATGCGCGGCGGTAGCGCAATCGTCAGCCCTTTGGGCAAGGTACTCGCGGGGCCTCATTTTGAGGGCGAAACCATTCTGACGGCGACGCTCGATCTCGGCGATATCGGCCGCGGGAAGTTCGACTTTGACGTCGCCGGCCATTACAGCCGACCGGACGTGTTTCAGTTGCATGTCAACGAGGCGCCTCTGCGCCCGGTTATTGCGAAGACGGGGGACTAACGCTGCGATGATCACACGATGCCGACTAAGCCTTCAACGAGCACCAATAAGTAATTACACCTTGAGAAATGGACGGCGCCACCGCATCCCGATTAGATTGCCAAACATACTCGAAAAGCGTAAAGAAAAAACATGCGTACCTGCTCCGTGAATGTACTCCTTTTCAGTGCCCTGATTATCTCTGCGTGTTCGTCCTCGGCATCTGATGTTATCGTCGCCATCCCACGCACGACACCGTCGATTATCGGACAGGTTACATCTATAGCTCTACCCGTGGTTGTTGTGGAAGAGAATCCTGCTGAGTCACATGGCTCCGCTAAGGCGCGCGTGAGAATAACGGATGGTACTCACGTGTTCCGCCAAGGCGAAGGTATCGTGGGCACTACCGAACTTCAAGTGGGGCAACAAGTGAAGGTTTGGTTTGCCGGCCCGGCGATGGGGTCATATCCACTACAGGCAAGTGCTGGCGTGATCCTCATTGAACCAAGCAGGCGGTGAAGCAGAAATAGCCGCTACGACGGATTATGAACAATCTAACCTTGCGTTCGAGAGTGGCGCCGCAAAAGCGCGATCCCGACACTCGGGGTTGGCGGTGACAAGAGCCAGGAAGGATCGCCCTTGCCAGCATACCAAAGAGGTATTTATAAAATCGCTAGCTGCTACGGTAGTACGCAAAACAACTCATTCCTCATTGGCGGCGTATGAAAAAACGCTCAACGATCTAATGGCTCATGAAAATTTTGCGTCATGGTACAAAACGATTGTTCCTATCATGGAGGGGAAACCACAAAATATATTCGATCATTCAATAGGTTACTCGCCAACAACACGCTGCACCTGCCCGCTAAAGCGGCAGGTGCAGCGTGTTGTTGGGTGACTCTGGTACAGCGAGGTAACGCCTATGTGCAGAAACATCAAGACCCTCTTCAACTTCGAACCGCCTGTGACCGACGATGAGATTCGCGGGGCCGCACTACAATTCGTGAGAAAAGTAAGCGGCTTCAACAAGCCATCGAAGGTCAACGAAGATGCATTCTTTGCGGCTGTTGACGAGGTGGAAGCAGTCTCCAGAAATCTTCTGAACTCGCTAGAGACGAACGCACCGCCGAGGAACCGTGCAGAAGAGGCTTCCAAGGCACGAGCACGCGCTGCTCAGAGGTTTTCCAAATAGCGGCTCTCGACTGCCGTCGCGAAGTTACTTCTTCTTTAAGTATCCGCTTGTTTTGTCGCCAGTGCCCGGAGTTCGCGCCGGAGGATCTTCCCTACGGCGCTCTTGGGGAGGGATGGCAGGAATTCGATCTGCTTGGGGACCTTATAGGCGGCCAGACGCTCCCGGCAATAGTCGATGACCTCCTCTTCCGTGAGGCTTTCCCCCGGCTTGATCACGACGAAGGCCTTCACCGTCTCGCCGCGGTACTCGTCCGGGACGCCGACAGCGCAGGTCTCGACGATCTTCGGATGTTCATAGAGAACCTCGTCGATCTCTTTGGGATAGATGTTGTAGCCGCCGGCAACAATCATGTCCTTCTTCCTATCGATGATCGTCAGGTGGCCGTCCTCATCGAGAAAGCCGATGTCTCCCGAGTAGAGCCAGCCGTCGCGGAGGGCATTTGCCGTCTCCTCCGGTCTATTGTAATAGCCCTGCATGAGTTGGGGTCCCTTGATACAGATCTCTCCCGCCTCGCCGGCCGGAAGCTCCTGCGTACCCGTCGCCAGATCGACGATCCTAATCTCCGTGTTGGGGATGGGGACGCCGACGGTGCCGGGTTTGATCTTCCCCTTCCAGGGGGTGCAGGTGGCCAGGGCGGTGTTCTCGGTGAGCCCGTAAACGTCGTAGATCCCCTTGCCGGTGAGTTCGGTGAGCTGTTTCACCGTATCCGCTGCCAGCGGGGCCGCTCCGCCGAAGAACCCCTTGTATGAAAGAGAGATCCATCTTCCGGAATTCCTCCCGATTGAGGAGGCCGACGAAGATCGTCGGGACGCCGGGGAGGAATCCCGGTTTGTAGGCCTTGAGCATCTCGATGATGATACCCGGTTCGGGCCTGGGGATCATGATGCTCGTCCAGCCTTCCCATATGGTGAGGTTCTGGCTTACCGTGTAGCCTGCCGAGTGGAAGATGGGGTAGACCCCCATGATGGTCTCCTCGCTCTCCTTCAAATCGGGAAACCAGGCGAGGAACTGCTGGACCACTCCGCTGATGTTCGCGTGGGTCAGCATGGCCCCCTTGCTCACCCCGGTCGTCCCGCCGGTGTAGATGAAGGCGGCGACATCACCCCACCGGGCCTCGATGGGGACGGGGTCATCGGGGTACTTGCCGATCAGATCGAGGAAGGGGTGGACGCCCGGCTCCGCGATGACTTTCCGGTACATCTCCTTCTTCACGAATGGGTAGAGCTGCTTCTTCGGAAAGGGGAGATAGTCATTGATGTGACAGGGAATGATCGCCTCGATTTTTGTCGAAGGCTTGAGCTTCAACGCCCGGGGGAGGAGGAGATCGAGGGTAATG
This sequence comes from uncultured delta proteobacterium, assembly GCA_963817385.1. GTDB lineage: Bacteria > Desulfobacterota > Syntrophia > Syntrophales > UBA5619 > JAKAFS01. The sequence continues at coordinate 103,620 of CAWFOM010000001.1, read as the reverse complement.
AGGAAGCGCGCGTCGGAATCGTTGAGCTGCCGCTCCAGTTCCCGCTCCGAGTAGAGCGGGTTGTTCATCACGGTAATGGCGCCGAGGCGGTAACAGGCATGGTTGGCGATCACCAACTGAGGAAGATTCGGCAGAAGCATTGCCACTTTATCTCCCGCCGTGACACCAAGGCCCGCCAGGGCCCGGGTGAAGCGGTTGACCAGCGACTCCAGCTCCTCAAAGGAGATCTTGCGGCCCATGAAGATGAAGGCCGTCCGATCCGGGTACCGCTTGGCGGTCCGCCGGAGGACTTCCCCCATCGTAATTTGCTCCGGCTCGATTGCCGGCGGTACGCCGGGGGCGTAGGACTTGTGCCAGATCCGTTCGAATGACATACCTCCCTCCTTTGGTCACGCACGACCAGTGAAGCGGCGATTTGCCGGGTCTCAGGATCCCTCGACTCGGTCCATTTCCTGGATACTCAATAACATCAATCCCTTCTATTGGCAACTGTTTATATTGATGTTCGCTCCCTTCGTCCTCCGGATTCGGGGATCAATCCATGCTGCGGAATGCTTCAAGTTCCCTTCTTTCCTTCCGCACTCAGCGTATCGCTTTCCTGTGCCTGAACAGGCTTTAATAAACCGCGGGAGAAAATCATTGACATGCACGGGCGCTTTCCCTATTCTTCCGGCGTAAGAAGCGAGCGCCCATGAGTAACACCCAGTCCATGAACAAACGCGACCCTCGTCCCGGTGGCGGCCTGCGGAATTTCATCCTTGCGCAAATCAGGGAGGGCGGGCCCGTCCCCTTCGCTCGTTTTATGGAGTGGTGTCTCTACCACCCGGATTACGGGTATTACCATTCGGAAGGCACGAAAACGGGGAAGCGGGGGGATTATTACACCGCCCCGTGCGTGCATCCGTTTTTTGGACGCATGGTGGCTAAGCAGATCATTCAGATGAGCGAGCGCATGGGGGCGAAGCGCTTCACCGTGGTCGAGATGGGGGCGGGGCGGGGGTTTCTGTGCCGGGATATCCTGGACTGGGCCAGCCGGAGCGCCCCGGCGTTTTATCGCCGCCTCGACTATCGGCTCTTCGATGCCTCCCGCCGGCGTGTCGAAGAACAGAAGGAAACGCTGGCCTTCTACGAGCGGGAGGGGAAGGTATCCTGGGGGGAAGCGGGGGAGTTGGAAAGGGGTGAACAGGCGATCGAGGGCTGTTTTCTCTCCAACGAACTGGTTGACGCGTTTCCGGTCCACCGGGTAGTTTTTCAAGGCGGCAAGCTCCGGGAGATCTACGTGGGGGAACATGATGGCGGTTTCGTGGAGGCGCCCGGCGATCTCTCTTCACCGGAGATCGCCGAATACTTCACCGTTGACGACGTTGTGCTAACGGAAGGGCAGGAGGCGGAAGTAAATCTCCAGGCCCTTCAATGGATTCGCGCCATGGGGCGCAGCCTCCGAAGGGGTTTCGTCATGACGATCGATTACGGCTGCCTTGCCGATGAACTCTATGCCCCGTGGCGCAGGTCGGGGACGATCATGTGTTATTACCGGCATCGGTCGTCCGAAAATCCCTATGAACGGGTCGGCGAACAGGACATGACCGCCCATGTCAATTTCTCCGCACTTATCCGCGGGGGGGAAGAGGCGGGTTTGTCGTTCACCGGTCTGGTTCCCCAGTATCGCTTTCTCATCAGCCTGGGGCTTCTTGGCGAGATGGCGGAGGCGGCCAAGGAGGATAGCGGAGATCGATGCATTGAAAATGCGTCTCTCCCTCAAGCACCTCATAGAGCCCGACGCGGGCATGGGGGAGATTTTCAAGGTGCTCGTTCAGCATAAAGATGTCGAGAAACCCCAACTGGACGGCATGCGGGACTTCCGTTCCATTCCCGCACCCTGTTGACGAGGTGGAACAATGAACAATGCGCTGAAGGTTCTGGGGCTCTTCGGGAGCCCCCGGCGGGGGGAAACACGGACCTCCTTCTCGAAGAGGCCCTGAAGGGGGCGCGGGAAGAGGGGGCGCGGGTGGAGGGGATACATCTGTGTGATTTCCGGATTACCCCCTGCCGGGAGTGCCTCACCTGCTTCAAGGACGGCGCCTGCGTTATCGCCGATGACATGCGGGGCATCTATTCCCGGTTGTTGGAGGCGGATATCGTCATCCTTGCCTCGCCCATATTCTTCTACGGGATTACCGGCTGGGCCAAGGCCATGGTGGACCGTTGTCAGGCGCTGTGGGCACGGAAATACGTGCTCCACGATCCCGCTCTGGGAGCGGAGGTCGAGAAGAGGAGGGGCTTCTTTATCTCCGTGGGGGGGACCAAGGGTAAGCGCATGTTCGAGGGGGCGGTCCTGACGGTCCGGTATTTCTTCGATGCCTTCAATACGGAGTATACGGGTGAGCTGCTCTTTCGGGGCGTCGACGCCTGCGGCGACATACTGAAATCGCCCGATGCGCTTCCGCAGGCCTTGGCCGCCGGCAGGAAGCTGGTTTCCGATCTGCGCGGTGCGGCTCTTCCACGACAACAGGGGGACGGGGTTTGACGGGTATGATGTTGACCGAGCAGGAGAACAAAGAGCAGGCGGTGAGGATGCGGCGCTATCAGATGGCGGCCGGCACCTCCCTCATGGTGATCGTCCTGGCGGCGCTGTGCTGGTGGCAGGGGATTCTCGACCTGGCCCCCTTCCTCCAGGCCTCCGTTGCCATCCTGTTCCTTATCGCCCTGTTCTACGTGTTGTTCCGCACCGGCTGGAACCTTCGCTTCGCAGATCCCAGCCTGACCCTGCCGCAGATCGTTGCCTCCATCCTGGTCATCAGCCATCTGGTGTTTTTTGCCCGTGAAGCGCGCGCCATGTTTTTGATAATCTACATGGTCTCTTTCGTGTTCGGAATGTTCCACCTCCGCACCCGACAGATATTCGGCGTCGCTTTCCTGATACTGGTGTGCCACGCCTCGGTGATTACGCTATTGTGGGAGTTCCGTCGGGCCGCCATCGATCTGCGTGTCGAGATGGTGCAGTGGATCGTGATGGCGGCGGTGATCTCCTGGTTTGCCGGGATGGGGTCCTACCTGTCCAACCTGCGGTATAAGCTGCGCCGCAGCAACACCGAGTTGGAAGAGGCCTTCAAAATCGTGCGCGACAGCGCTATCGAGCTGCGTCAGGCGAAAGATGCGGCGGAAGCGGCGAGCCACGCCAAGAGCGAATTTCTGGCCAACATGAGCCATGAGATCCGCACCCCGATGAACGCCATCATCGGCATGACCGAGCTTACCCTGGACACCCCGCTTTCCGGCGAGCAGCGCGAATATTTGACGACCGTGAAATCGGCGGCGGACGCCCTGCTCACGGTTATCAACGATGTGCTGGATTTCTCCAAGATCGAAGCCGGGCGGCTTGATCTCGAGAGCACCGATTTTACTCTGGGAGAGACGCTGGCGGCCGTTCTTCGGACGGTGGCGCAATACGCCCGCGAAAAAGGGCTGATGCTCCTGTCCCATATCGATCCCGGGGTCCCCGACTTCCTGTGCGGTGATCCGGGTCGGCTGCGGCAGGTGCTCTTGAATCTGGTGGGGAACGCCGTGAAATTCACCGACCGCGGCGAGGTGGAGGTGCGGGTGTCTTTGGAGCGCCGGTCGGAGGAAGCGGTGACGCTGCGGTTCATGGTACGCGACACGGGTATCGGCATCGCCGCCGACAAGCAGCAGCTCATTTTTGAATTCTTCAGCCAGGTTGACGCTTCCACCACGCGTAAATACGGCGGCACGGGGCTCGGGCTTGCCATATCGCGGCGGCTTGTCCAGATGATGCAGGGCCGCGTGTGGGTGGAAAGCGAACCCGGAGTCGGCAGTCGTTTCTTTTTCACCGCCCGTTTCGCCGTTTCCTCCGGTGCGCCGCCCGTCGGTGCAAAGCCTCTCTGCCCCGAACCGGCGGACGGTCTTGCCCCGGTGCCCACCGTGAACCGGGCCGCGGCGCCGTGCGGCGCCCTCAACATCCTTTTGGCGGAGGACAATCCGGTAAACCAGTTTCTCGCACAGCGTGTGCTGGAGAATGAGGGACACCGCGTGACCGTTGCCTGGGACGGTGCCCAGGCGGTGGAGATGGTTCGGCGGGAACAATTCGATCTGGTGATGATGGACGTGCAGATGCCGGTGCTGGGCGGGCTGGAGGCAACGGCGGCGATACGCGATGCGGAGCGCGCTTCGGGGGGCGTTCGCGTCCCTGTCATTGCCATGACCGCCAGCGCCATGCAGGGGGACCGGGAGCGCTGCCTGGCGGCGGGAATGGACGACTATATCAGCAAACCCATTGACATGCGGCAACTGCACGCCACGATAGAGATGGTGATGGCCCGCTGTGCGCCTGCCGGCGGTGACGGCGCAAACTGATCGGACACCGGGGAGGAATAGTCAGCGGAGTCATTGCGATCAAGGGGATCATGCGGCAAACGGTATAACGGTGGGGCGGGGAACGATGGAAAAACTAAAGACCGACATTCTCATCATCGGCGGGGGGCTGGCGGCCATGATGGCGGCGCTGGAGGCCGCCGACTCGTCCCTGTCCATCCTGATCGTGAGCAAAGGCGCCGTCGGCAACAGCGGGGCGACGCTGATGGCGGGCGCCAATTTCGCCGCCGTTTTGCCCGAAGGGGAGGCGAACGGAGATCGCATCTCCTCCCACGCGGAGGAGACCTGCATGGCCGGAGCAGGGATCAACGACCCGGATCTGGTGCGGACCCTGGCGGCCAACGCCCCCGGCGATCTCATGCTTCTGGAGAGACTGGGCCTGAACTTCATCAAACGGGAGGGGCGTTTCGATCTGCGCAAGCCCCCCGGCCACCTCCGTCCGCGGACCGTCTTTACGGTCAATCCGGGCTATCCCATGCACATCCGGGGCAAGTCGATCACCGCTCCTCTGCGGCAGCGGGTGATGGAGCGATCCATTCCCCGGATGGAGGGGGTCGGCATCGTCAAGCTCGTCGTGGAAAACGGCAGGATTGCAGGTGCCCTGGGGGTCCGCAGGCGAACCGGGGAGATGGTCGCCGTTGAATGCCGGGCCGTGATTCTGGCGGGCGGAGGCGGGGGGTTTCTCTACGAGAAAAACACCAATCCGGGGGGCATCACCGGCGATTCCTATGCCCTGGCGATGGAGGCCGGCTGTCCCCTCCGGGATATGGAGTTCGTCCAGTTCTTCCCCTGCGTACACCTGGGATCGCCCCGCATCCCCATCTCCAGCCCGATCCTTTCCGACGGGGCCGTCCTGCGCAACAAGGACGGGGAGCGGTTTCTGGCGCGATACGAACCCGAGCGCATGGAACTGGCGACCCGGGATGCCGTGAGCCAGGCGATTTATCGGGAGATCCGGCAGGGCGGGGGGATCAATGGCGGGGTGTATCTGGACATCACGGGGGTGCCCCGCGACCTGCTGGCCTTTCGGTTTCCCGATCTGATTGCCGCGTTTACGAAGCGGGGGATTGACCTTCACACGCAGCCGATCCTGGTTACTCCGGCTGCCCATTTCTTCATGGGCGGGGTGGCGATCGATCCCTCCTGCCGGACTTCCGTTCATGGCCTTTACGTCGCCGGTGAGGCAAGCGGGGGAATCCACGGGGCGAACCGGCTTTCCGGCAACGGCTTGAGCGATGCCCTGGTCTTCGGGCGGATCGCCGGCCGGAGCGCCGTCCGGTATGCCGGGGAGCGGGAAGGCGTCTCCGCTCCCGATGAGGCGTTCCGCCCGGCTGCGGGGCAGAGCGGCCCGACGATCGGCCGGGAGAGGATCCAAGCCCTGCGCAAGACCCTCAAGAAAACGATGTGGGAAGAGGTGGGAATCGTTCGCCGGGGAACGGGGCTCGCCGGGGCCCTGGCCCGGATGGAAGCGTGGCAGAACTCCCTTGAAGAGGGACAGCCGGAGCGCCCGGAGGACCGGAGCGCCTTTTTTGAAGTCCGCTCCATGCTGCTGGCCTCCCGGGCGGTGGCCAGTGCCGCGCTCTTTCGCGAGGAAAGCAGAGGTGCCCATTTCCGGGATGATTTTCCCGATACGAAGGCCGAGTGGGTGAAGAGCGTCTACACCCGTCTCGAGGGGGGGAACATCCGGTCCTCGGTTGTCGTCTGAAGGATCTTTATCCTATGCACGCCGCGGGCGGTGCCAGGATGAACAGGGCGTCGGCGATGACGGGGGTTGCGTCCGTGATGATGACGGGATTGAGATCGATCTCGGCGATCTCCGGGTGGAGCAGGGCGACGACACCCACGGCCTGGAGGATCCCGGCCAGGGCAGTGCGGTCGACGGCGGGAAGTCCGCGGAACTCGTCCAGGAGCGCCTTCGCCCGGATTGCGAAGAGCATCTCCTCCGCCTCCATTGCGCTCAAAGGCGCCGACCGGAAGCAGGTGTCCCGGATCGCCTCGGTGAAGGTGCCGCCGAGGCCGAACAGGACGCAGGGACCGAAACCGGGGAAGCGGGTCATCCCGGCGACGAACTCACGACTCCCGTTAACCATCGCCTGGACGAGGATCGGGATCTTCCGGCCCGCGGCCTCCCGGACGGCATGGAACGCCGTGCGAAGGCCCGCTTCCGACTGAACGTTCAGGGCGATGAGCCCCTTGCCGCTTTTGTGCATGATCTCCCAGTCACAGGCCTTCACGGCGACCGGAAATCCGATTGAGCGTGCAGCTTCCACGGCCTCGTCCTCGGTCGCGGCGATCGCCTCCCGGGTGACCGTGACGCCGTAGGCGGCGAGGATCTGTTTCGCCTGGTGCTCGTCGAGGGCCGTCCGGCCGGCGGCAAGCGCCTCGCGGATGATCCGCGACGCCCCGGGATTTTTCTCGGGGAGGAGCGGCTGTTCGATGGGCTTCCGTTCACGGATCTTTTTGTGGTCGAGGAGGGAAACCATCCCCCGGGCCGCCTTCTCGGGCGAGTCGAAGACGGGGATGTCGTTTTCCCGATAGAACGATGTGAAGCTGTCTTCGCGGCCGAAGAAGGAGGAGATGACCAGGGGGAGGTTGTATTTCCGGGGCAGCGCCGCGGCGGGGGTCATATCGTACGCTATCCCCTCGAGAAATGACTCCCGGGATATATTGCCCAGCAGTTCGCGGACATGGGGGTAGACCATATTCATGAAGCCCGAATTCATCACACCATGGAGGACGACGCCGTCCGCCTCGCCGCTTTCCATGATGAGCGTGGGGATGGTTATGGCCAGGGTCCGCATGTCCAGATGGAAGGTAAGATCCACCGGGTTGGCGCTGGAGGCGTGGGGCGGGATCAGCGGCCGGATCCGGACCTGCAGGGTGTCGGAGAAGCGGGGGACCGTCATGCCGCCCTGATCGGCGGTATGGGCGATGGCCGTCCCCGGCCCGCCGGAGTTCGTGACGACGGCGAGCCTGTTGCCTCTCAGCGGCGGCTGGGTGGCGTGCACCCAGCCGCGGGTGTAGAGGTCTTCGATGGAATGGCAACGGATTATGCCGGCTTGTTGGAAGATGCCTTCGTAGAGCAAATCGGGGCCGGCCAGGGCGCCGGTGTGGCTGAGGCCCGCCCGGGCGCCGGCGGCCGATCCGCCGACGTACTGGGCGAGGACCGGCTTCACCGGCGTGATCCGTTGGGCGGTCTCGATGAACCGCCGGCCGTCGCGGATCCCTTCGATGTAGAGGATGATCGCCTTGGTCTGTTCGTCCGCGCCCAGGTATTCGAGGGCGTCGATGATGTCGATGTCGGCCTCGTTCCCGCAACTGACCGCCTTGCTGAATCGGATCCCCCGCTCCCTGAGGTAGGCGAGCGTCTGGGTAATGTAGGTGCCGCTCTGGGAGGCGAGGCCGAGACTGCCCGGCCTGCTCTCCATCGCGGCGACGGTTACGTTCAGGGAGATCGCCGTGTTTACGATCCCCATGCAGTTGGGGCCCAACACGCGCATCCCGGAGGCCGCGCAGATCTCCTTGATCCGCTCCTGCAATCGCCGTCCTTCGTCGCCGGCCTCCCGGAATCCGGCGCTGATGACGATGGCCCGCTTCGTCCCGATTGCGGCGAAATCTTCGAGGAGGGGGACGACCGCGGCCGTGGGCACGACGAGCAGGGCAAGGTCCGGGGTCTCGGGCAGATCCAGCGGCGAGGCGTAGGCCCGGTGTCCCAGGACGATCTTTTCCGTGGGGTGGATGGGATAGAACGTTCCCTGCCAGCCGTCCTTCAAGATGGAGAGGGCCTGCAGGGTCCCCATTTTCATCGGATTGTTGCTGGCGCCGGCAGTGGCGATGGATCGCGGGTGCAAAAGCAGGTGCAGCGGATTGTCCGGCATGCGTTACTCCCCGTTTGTTGGGCGGATAACCGTGAGTGTGTATGGAAGCGGATGCACTATAGGCAATCCGGGATGCCGTGTCAAGCAAGGAACGGCAACTCGCTTTGAACAATCGCCTCCGGGGGCTGGGTGAGGGGAGGTAGCCGCACCCGGTGAGCACCCATTTAGCTCTTTACAAAAGGCCGGTTTGTCGATTAAATAGGGGCTGGCCGGGGCGGAATCATTCCTGCCGGACCGCGCCGCGCGGATGGCTTTTTATGCGGGCACCATTCCCGAGAGAGACGGATACAAGGAGAAAACGGTCATGACCGAAGAATCGGCTTCCCATTCACCCTACGACATCGTCATCATCGGCGGCGGACCGGCGGGGCTCACCGCCGGGATGTACGCCGCCCGGGCGAATCTCCGGGTGCTCGCAATCGCGGGCGCATCGACGGTGAGTCAGGTCACCGTCACCGATGTCATCGAGAACTACCCGGGAATCCCGGAGGGGATCAACGGCTTCGATCTCGCCGAACGTCTCAAGACGCAGGCCGTCCAGTTCGGTCTGCAGACCGCCTCCGGCGACGTGACGGCGGTGACGAAAAAACGGTGGGGCGGGCAGGACGGCTGGGAGATCGCCGCCGGTGCGATGCGCTACGGGGCGCTCGCCGTGATCATCGCCACGGGGGCGACCTGGCGGCGTCTCGGCGTTCCGGGCGAGGAGCGGTTCATCGGGAAAGGGGTCTCCTTCTGCGCCACCTGCGACGGCCCCTTCTACCGGAACCGGGAGGTCGCGGTTGTCGGCGGGGGCGATACGGCCATCCAGGAGGCGATCTACCTCACCCGCTTCGCGAAGAAGGTGACGGTCATCCACCGGCGGGATCGGCTCCGGGCCACGGGGATTCTCCAGAAGCGGGCCTTCGCCAACGAGAAGATCGCCTTTGCCTGGAACTCCGTCGTCGAGTCGATCGAAGGTCTCGATCTCGTCCAGTGGATCCGGCTGAAGGATCTCAAGACGGGCGGAGAGCGGGAGCTTCCCGCCGACGGGGTCTTCGTCTTCGTCGGCCTCACCCCCAATACCGCCGCCTTCCGGGAGCTGATCGCTCTGGATCGGGGCGGCTACGCTCTGGTTGATGCGAATATGCAGACATCGATCCCCGGGATCTTCGCCTGCGGGGACTGTACGGCCAAGCGTCTCCGCCAGGTCGTCACCGCCTGCGGCGACGGGGCGACGGCGGCCGTTTCCGCCCAGCTCTTCATCGAAGAGATGAAAGGGGAAGCCTACTGATGCAGGATCTTATCTCGATCTGGCGGAATATCCCGGCGCAGATGAGCCCGAATCTCTTCGAGATCGGGTCGTTTCCGCTGCGCTACTACAGCCTGATGTACCTGGCCGCGTTCGCGACCACCTATTTCCTTGTCATGCACCGGATTCGACGGGAGGGGTACCCCTACACGGCGGATCAGATCCAGGACTATTTCGTCTGGGCGATCCTCGGGGTGATCCTGGGCGGCCGCTTCGGCTATGTCTTTTTCTACAACTGGGGATACTACCTTAAGCACCCGCTGGAGATCATCTTTCCCTTTGAATTCTCGGGCGGTTTTCACTTCATCGGGATCAGCGGGATGTCCTTCCACGGAGGGGTGATCGCCATCCTCGTTGCCAGCGTCATCTTCTGCCGGCGGCGGAAGATCGCCTTCTGGCGCTTCGCCGATCTCATCTGCCCGGCGATCCCGCTCGGCTACACCTTCGGAAGGATCGGCAATTTCATCAACGGCGAGCTCTACGGACGGGCCACCACCGTTCCCTGGGGGATGGTCTTTCCGAACGATCCGCTCCACTTGCTGCGCCACCCCTCCCAGCTCTACGAGGCATTCTTCGAAGGGATCGTCCTGTTCGCCATCCTCTGGCTGATCCGGCGGAAGAGCCCCTTCGATGGCGCCTTGTTCGCCTTCTACCTGATCGGCTACGGCGTTATCCGGTTTGTCATCGAGTTCTTCCGGGAGCCGGACGCGCAACTGGGTTTCGTCCTCGGCCCCTTCAGCATGGGTCAGCTCCTCTGCTTCGCGATGATCGCGGCCGGCGCCGTGGTTTACGTTGTCCGCCGTTTTGCGACCCGGGCCTGAAGGGCGGGGACCCGCTTTTTCCCAAGAAAGGAGTCGGTATGGGAGCACATGTCGTGATCATCGGGGCGGGGGCCGGAGGCGCCTCCGCGGCCGCCGAGGCGAAGCGGCAGGACCCGTCGCTTGCGATCGTCATGATCGAGCAAGGTTCTCAGGTATCCGTTGCCGCCTGACCGATGCCCTATTACATCGGCGATGTAATCAAAAATGAGAAAGACCTGATCGCGCGGACGCCGGAAAAGTTCCGGGAGTCGGGGATCGATGTCCGGATCGATACCCGCGTGGAGGAGATCGATCCGGGGAAAAGGCTGGTCCGGCTGGCCGGCGGCGAGGCCCTGCCCTATGATACCCTCGTCCTGGGGACGGGGACGAAGCCGCTCATGCCGGGGATCCCCGGGGAGGAGCGGGAAGGGGTCTTTACGCTGAAGAGATTGACCGACGCCGTCCGGATGAAGGCCTGGCTCCGGGATCGTGCCTGCCGAAAGGCGATCATCGTCGGGGCCGGTTTCATCGGGATGGAGATGAGCGAGGCCATCAGGAACCTCGGGATCGAGACGCAGGTCTTCCACCGGGCGAAACTCCCCGTGAACCGTTGGGATCCCGAATTCGGGAAAGTGATCCTGGAGGAGCTCGGGCGGCATCAGGTGGGGTTCGTCACCGACGTCGAAACGCGGTCGGTGGAGGAGGGAAGAGAGCACCGTCTGCGCCTGGTCACGAACCGCGGCGAGGAGGAGGCGGACATGATTCTGATGGCCGTGGGGATCAGGCCCGCCACGGAGCTGGCCCGGCAGATGGAACTCCCGCTGGGAAAAAGCGGGGCGATCCGGGTGAACTTCTCCCAGCGGACCCCGCAGGAGGGGGTCTACGCGGTGGGCGACTGCGCGGAATCGTTCCACCGGGTGAGCGGCCAATGGGTGAATATTCCCCTGGGCGACATCGCCAACAAGCAGGGGCGCGTCGCCGGGGCGAACATCGGCGGCGGGAAGATGATCTTTCCGGGGGTCGTGGGGTCGCAGTGCTTCAAGCTCTTCGATCTGGAAGTTGCGGCGACCGGGCTCGACGAGCGGGAAGCCCTCCAGAGCGGCTTCCATCCGGCGAGCACGCTGATCTGGGGGAGCTCCACCGCCCGTTCCATGCCGGGAAACAAAAAACTGGGGCTCAAGCTGATTGCCGACAGGACGACGGGGAAGCTCCTCGGCGCGCAGGCGGTCGGGGAGATGGGGGCGGTAAGCCGGATCAACACCCTTGCCTGCGCCATCTGGGCGGGGCTGGGTCTCGACGATGTCGGCTGGCTGGATCTGGCCTATTCCCCGCCGTTCGGCGGCTCCTGGGATCCGATCCACATCGCCGCCCAGGCGCTCCGGCGCGAGATCTGAACGGGGCAGGTATTCCCGACAATCTCTCATCAAGGTCCGGGTGCGGAGTGTCCGGAGAAGGCGGCAAATAACCAAATAACCAAATTGTCTATTTTCCGGAACGCACCGGAAGCACCCGGAAGCCGGTGGTGCCCGACGGGATAGCCAAAGGACGATGGCCATCGCTCAAATTGAAGTAGGCAGCCTTGGCATCGCGCATGTCCGATGCCCATGCCCAAGCACAAGTAACACGAATCAATTCAGTTAAATGAACGTCAGGTCCGCAGGGAGAGAAATACTCCTTAGTCCTATCATACAACCCCGCCAGTTCATCCTGTGTCGGCAGCCGCCAGTCTTTGTACCCGCCACCGCGGTAATTCTTGCAATAAGACTTAGCGTTCGCCCAGTTTATGTCGCTACCATTGTCCTTCGCGGCCCACATCAGCTTCGTCCACGTATCCGAGACGGTTCCATCGCTATAGGCGATGAAACGACCGTCCCTGGCGGTTTCCCCGGCTGTGGCATACTTCGCCGTAATAAAAGTTCCTATTAACATAGCCGCCACGATTATCGCTGCCATCGTTCCTAACGTCTTTTTCATGATCCGTGTTCTTCCTCTCTTTTGATTTGATTTCTCATTTAGTCGCCCGGTTTCCCGGCGGTGCCCTATTATCCCATCCTTGCAGCCGCTTGCCCCGGCCTCTTAAAGAACGGGATATCACTATCATTGATTGATAAGAACTTGCTTTCGCGTACGGTGAGGATACGGAAAGGGGTCTTGTGTGTCAAGGAGATTTTGTCACAACCCGTTGTGCCTCGATAGGTTTTGATTCCGGTTGCGCGGACATGACAGCGCAAATAATCTAAAAAAAGACTGTAGGGGAGTTGTCGATTTCGGCGATTAGGCGGGTCGGGCAGGTTTTTCGGGGAAATGTTGGTTTGGGTGGCGGAGCGTCTGGAAAAGGCGGGATGATCTTGAAAAATGCATGGAATATGAAGAGGCGCCGCCGGAGAACCGGGGCGCCTCTTTCGCTGTAGCTGATCAACCGTAGGCGTCAGATCTTGATGTCCAACTCCTTGATCAAGTCGCCGTAGTCCTTATACTCCCTCTGCAGGAAGGCGGCCCACTCTTTCGTGCCCAGGTAATCGATCGGCTGGTAGATCGAGGCCATGGCTTTCTTGTATTCCGGGTTTTCGCTGATCTTCTTCAGGGTCGAGGCGATGTATTCGATGATCTCGGGCGGAGTGCCGTTCGGGACGGCGACACCCTTCACCGAGCCCCAGGTGGCGACATCGATTCCCTGTTCCTTAAGGGTCGGGACCTTCGGCAGGACGGGGTCGCGCTTGTCGAGGGCCACGCCGATCGCCTTGAACCGGCCGGCCTTGAGGTGCGGCATCACCTCGGAGGGGTGGCCGCCGCCGATCGTGAGGTGACCGCCCGCCAGGGCGGTGGTTGATTCGGCGCCGCCGGCGAAGGGCACGGTGGTGATCGGGATATTGGCCCGCTTGGAGATGGCCCTCATAACGAGATCCACGGAGCCGGCGGCGGTGGAGACGGCGGCGGTAACCTTGTTTCCCTTCTTCGCATACTCGATCAGGTCCTTCATCGAGTTGATCGGGGATTTACCGCTCACGCAGATCAAGATCGAGTGGATCGAAAGCCTCGCGACCGGGAGTGATGTCCTTCAGAGGGTCGAAGGGCATCTTCTGCAGGTGCGGCATGACCACGTCATGGCCGGAGCCCTGTCCGACATAGATGGTGTAGCCGTCCGGTTTGGAGCGGACGACGAATTCCTCGCCCAGGACGCCGCCCGCCCCGGGCTTGTTGACGACGAGCATCGGCTGGGGGCTGTACTTCGTCCAGAACTTTTCCACGGTTCGGGCCGTGAGATCGCTGGAGCCGCCGGCGGCAAAGGGCACGATCACCTGGATCGGCTTGGTCGGGTATTGCTCGGCGCCGAAGCACAGGTCGCTGAACGCCAGCATGGCGACGAGCGCGAGGGTCAGAAACAGGTTGACTTTACGCATGCGAGTCATGGTGTACCTCCTTTGTAAGTGGGTTAATGGAACTCCTTCTCTATTCGTATCCGATTATTCCGTTATATGCAGATTATCCCTCGCGCCTCCATTTCCGTTTTACATAAAAGATCGTCTGTCCCACGACGAGGAGAACGAAGACGGCGACCAGCGTTCCCGAGATCGGGCGGGAGACGAAGATGGTCAAGTCGCCGCCGGAGATCAAAAGCGACTGCCGAAGCGAACGCTCGACCATGGGACCCAGGACGAAGGCGAGCGGCAGCGGGGCCGGATCGAAGTCCAGTTTTCGCATCAGATAGCCGAGGGCGGCGAAGAACAGCATCGAATAGATGTCGAAGACCTGGTTCTGGACGCTGTAGACGCCGACCGTTGTGAACAGGACAATTACCGGGGCGAGGATGCCGTAGGGGACGCGGAGCATCTGCACCCAGATGCCCACCATCGGGAGATTCAATACCAGGAGCATCACGTTTCCGATGTACATCGAGGCGATGACCCCCCAGAAAACGTCCGGATGCTCCGCGACGAGGAAGGGTCCCGGGGTGATCCCCTGGATCATCAGGGCCGCGAAGATCATGGCGATTGCGGCGTTTCCCGGGATGCCCAGGGTGAGGAGCGGGATAAACGACGAGCTCGAAGCGGCGTTATTCGCCGACTCCGGTCCGGCCACCCCTTCGATCGCCCCCAGCCCGAACTCCTCCGGATGCCGGGAATACTTCTTTTCGACGGCATAGGAGGCGAGCGACGAGATGACGGCGCCGCCGCCGGGGATGATCCCGACGAAAAAGCCGATGACGGAGCCCCGGAAGATCGCCCACCTGGAATCCGCCCAATCCTTGAGAGTCGGGAAGACCTTCCCGATCTTCGTCGTCACGATTTCCGTCTTCAACGTCGATTCCAGGTTGTAGAGGATCTCGCCGAGGCCGAAGACCCCCATCGCCAGGGTCACGAAGTCGAACCCGCCCTGGAGACCGATGCTTCCGAAGGTGAAGCGGATCTTGCCGGAGATCGGGTCGAGACCCACCATAGCCAGGAGGAGTCCGACGAAGAGGATGATCAGCCCCTTGACGATCGAGCCGCCGGAGAGGGTCACGGCGAGGAGGAGCCCCAGCGTCGTCAGGGCGAAATATTCGGGGGGGCCGAAATCGAGGGCGAATTCGGCCAGCGGCGGGGCGAAGAAGGTAAGTCCCACGACGGCGATCGTTCCGGCGATAAACGATCCGATCGCAGCGATCCCCAGGGCCGCACCCGCCCGTCCTTTCTTGGCCATCTGATAGCCGTCGATGCAGGTGACGACGGAGGCCGCCTCGCCGGGGAGGTTCAGCAGGATGGAGGTGGTCGATCCTCCGTACATTGCGCCGTAGTAGATGCCCGCCATCATGATGACCGCCGTCACCGGGGAACCGATGACGTAGGTGATCGGGAGCAAAAGGGCAATCGTGGCCGCGGGCCCCAGACCGGGCAGGACGCCGATCGCCGTGCCGATGATGGCCCCGATGAAGCAAAACAGGATATTTGTTCCCGTAAGAGCGATGGAGAAACCGTTGAGCAGGCCGGCAAAAATATCCATGGTATTTCCTTTATCTGATAAAAAATTCCGGCGGGATGGGCACCTTCAGGAGGTAGACGAAAAGGGCGTACATCGTGAGCGTCCCCAGCAGCGAGATGATGATCGTTTTAAGCCACTTTTCGCGTTCAATAATCTGCTGCCAGGCAACCATGAAGATAAGCGTCGAGGTGATGTAGCCGACGGTCTCCATTGCCCAGCCGTAGAGCACCATGAGGACCAGGGATAAGAGCGGCCGTTGCCAGAGGCGCTTCTCCGCGGGACCTTCATTTTCCTGTTCTTTTGTCCATTGGAGGATGAGAGTCCAGACGATGCCGAGAATGGCCAGGCCAGCCCCGCACAGAAACGGCAGAAAGCCGGCATCGGGCACATGGATCGAGCCGAGTTTCAGCGTCTGCCAGGCGTAATACATGATCCATATTCCCCCCAGGAAGGTGATCATTGCGGTAATGCGTTCGTATGTATTTTTCACGGATTTGTGTGCCTCCTGCAATCATGGATCGGCAGACAGGATGACGTCTCTCCGGCTTATCCGCGCAGAGGTCATTTTTTTAAGACCTCGGGGTTGACGGCGAACTGCGGCGGCCTCCCGGAGAGGACCTCCACGACCCCCTCCGCCGCCCCGACGGCCATCCGGATCACGCACTCCTGGGTCAGTGCTGCGCTGTGCGGCGAGAGGATGATGTTGTCCAGTTCAAACAGCGGGTTGTCGTTGAGCGGCGGTTCGGGGTCATAAACATCGATAGCGGCCCCGGCGATAACGCCCGACTTGAGCGCTTCAGTGAGCGCCTTTTCCTCCACCACCTCTCCCCGGGAGAAGTTCACCAGGAAGGCCGTGGGCTTCATCAGGCGCAGCCGCGCGGCATTGACGAAGCCTCTCGTTTCCGGGGTCAGCGGGGTGTGCAGGGAAACGACATCGGCCTGCCGAAAGACCTCGTCGATCACCGGGACGAGGGTGATGCCCATCCCGCGCGCCTTCTCCGGCGTGACGTAGGGGTCGAAGGCGATCACTTTCATGTTGAAGGCCGCCGCCGCTCTTTTGGCGACCAGGGATCCGATCCTCCCGATTCCCACGAGACCGAGGGTCTTGCCGTCGAGATCGACCGCCCGGTAGGAGTTGCGGATTTCCCATTGCCCTTTGCGAATCGCCCGATCATAGACCGTCACCCGTTTCGCGAGGGCGCCGATGGCGGTCAGGGTGTGCTCCACGACCGAAGTGGCGTTCGCATTCGGGGTGTTGACGACGACGATACCCTTTTGCGTCGCCGCTTTGACGTCGATATTGTCGACGCCGACCCCGTGGCGACCGATCACCTTGAGGGAGTCGGCGGCCTCGATGATCTCCCGCGTGAACGGGGCGGTCCGGACGACGACGCCCTCCACTCCCTTTATCTCTTTGACGACTGTTGCCGCCGACGGATCGGAGGCCACCCGGACGTCGAAGCGGTCATCGAATATCTGCACTCCGCGTTCATGGATCGGCTGGATGATCAAGATCTTCTTTTTCATAGTTTCACCTCACTCTTCAGTATGTGTATGCCGATGTCTACCAAATCATGGGGGCGCTTGCCCCTATTTTTCATCGCTCACTTCTTGAGCATGCCCATGTCGGAAATGACTTTCCGCAGCTTCTCGCGGTTTTCCGGCGTCATGGGGCCGACCGGGCGGATTGCCGGGCCGGCCTCGATCCCGATCATGGTGAGCGCTTCCTTGACGACGACGGGGAAGGTGCCGAGGCCGAAGGCGACCCTGAGCGGCGCCAGCCGATACTGGGCGTCGAGCGCCCGTTTGTGGTCGCCGACGATGAACGCCTCGTAGATCTCCACCGGCACGCGCGGATCGACGTTCGCGGTGGCGCAGATCGAACCGGCGGCCCCGTAGCAGAGCGCCGCGTAGATCAAGGTGTCGCGTCCCATCAGGACATGGAAATTCATCCCGCGGGTGAGGCGGATGTATTCGCCCGTGAGCGACATGTCGCCGCTGGAATCTTTGATGCCGATGATGTTGTCGACGGCGGCCAGTTCCAGGACCGTCGAGATCGGGAAGGGAACCTGGGTCCGATCGGGGTTGGAGTAGAGCAGGATCGGCAGATCCGGGACGGCCTTTGCCACGGCCGTGTAGTGCTCGATCAGCTCTTTCTGACCGGGGATGACGAAATAGGGGGTGATGACGGAGACCGCGCTGACGCCGAGATCCCGCGCCATCTTTGTCGTTTCGATTGCCTCACGGGTGGTGACGGCGCCGGTTCCCGCATAGACGGGAACCCGGCCCCGTGTCTCGTCAACGACGATCCTGATGACCTCCTTTTTCTGTTCGAACGTGAGGGAGAAAAATTCCCCCTGGCTCCCCACGGGAAAGAGCCCGTGCGAACCGCCGTCGATCAAGTGGTTGACGAGCTTTCGAAGGGCGCCTTCGTGGATGCGGCCTGTCTCGTCAATGGGAGTGACCATCGCGGGGATGATCCCCTTGGGTACAAAATTGACCATTGGTATCCTCCTTCAAGGGATTGTTACACGTGCTTCAGTTTGGCCGGGTCGGCCCGCCGGCGTTCATCATCGCGAGGCAGTTGCATTCATGCGCATGATAACTACTGGACAATAGGGAAAAGGCGGATCGATGTCAAGCATAAAAAGCCCCGCCGGTCGCAAAAATCCCTTTTATCCTTTGATGTTTATCTGTTACAATCCGAGACGAACGGGAAGGGCTGGGAACGGACGCCGTGAAGAGCGGCGCATGCGTTTTTAAAGAAGGACCCAGGGATGAATGACCGGACGACGACACCGCAAAAAACGCAGTTGAAGCGGTGGGGAAAACTCGTGCAGGAGAAGTACCGCCGCCGGGAGGGGCTCTTCCTGGCGGAGGGGGGAAAGGTAGTCGGCGAACTCCTGCGAAGCGGCCGGGCGCTGGAGGCCCTCCTCGTCCGCGAGGAAAATGTCAGCCGGTGGGAGACGCTCCTGGTCGGGGCGCCGACGGGAATCGGGATCTACCGGCTTTCCGCCCGCGAATGGGCGACCCTGAGCCAGGACGAGAGTCCCGAGGGGGTGATGGCCGTGGCCGTTGCGATGCCGCCCCCGGATCCGGCCCGCCTGCCGGCAGAGCGGGGACCGCTCCTTCTCCTTTATCAGGTGAACAACCCGAACAATCTCGGCGCCCTCCTTAGAACGGCGGACTGGTTCGGCTTCCGGACGGTGCTTCTCAGCGCCGGTTCCTGCGAGGCGACGAACCCCAAGGTCGTCCGGACGTCGATGGGGAGTCTCTTCCATCTCACGGTGGCTGAGGATCTCGATTTCGGGCAGCTCCTGCCGCAGCTCCGGGGCCGGTTTCGGGTGGTGGGAAGCGAGGCCCGCGAGGGAGTCCCTCCCCATCCCTGCTCTGCCGGGACGGCGCTCTTGATGGGGAGCGAAAGCCACGGCCTGCCGGCGTCGCTCCTCGCCTTGACCGACGAGAGGTGGCGGATCCCCGGGGGAGGCGCGGAGTCCCTGAGCCTCCCACAGGCGGCGGCGATCATGATGTACGAATGCACGCGAAGGACTTAGCCGGCTGTTGAAAAACGCCCATCTGCGGCGTTTCCCTTGTCCTGAGCCGTTCAACGTACCCAAAAGTACGCCTCACGGCTCAGGCCTTCGGGGGCCTTGCATCTGGACGTTTTTGAACAGCCGGTAAAACAGCTTTTTTTTAACCAGTGATTAGCATAGATAAGGTGGTATGCGATGGAAGGATTCATCCAAGTGATGACGGCGACGGACAAACGGGAGGATGCCGAACGGATCGCCCGGTCTCTCGTGGAGATGCGGCTTGCCGGCTGCGTCCAGATCGTGGGACCCATGACGAGCATCTACCGCTGGAAGGGGCGGATCGAGACGGCGGGGGAGTGGCTCTGCCTGATCAAGAGCCGCCGGGAATGCTACGGGGCGATCGAGCAGGCCATCCGCTCCCTCCACCCCTATGAGACGCCGGAGATCATCGCCCTGCCGATCGCCGCCGGCAGCAATGACTACCTGGAGTGGCTCCGGGGCGAAGTGACGACGCCCTGCGAGGAATGAAGATGCTCTTGGCGGGAGATATCGGCGGCACCAAGAGCCGCCTGGCGATTGTTGCGGACGGGGAGAACCCCCGGGCGCTGCTCGCGGAGGAACTCCTCCCCAGCGAGCAGCTTCGGCGGGATCGAGGCCCTGATCCGGGAATTCCTGAAACGGAGCGCTTGTTCCGCACAGAAGGCCTGCCTGGCCATTGCCGGACCGGTCATCGACGGCCGGGCGGCGGTGACCAACCTGCCCTGGATTGCGGACGCCGAACAGATCCGGCGGACGTTCGGCTTTCAGTCGGTCCGCCTCCTGAACGATCTGGCGGCGACGGCCCGCGCCGTGCCCCTCCTCGAACCCGCGGAACTCCATACGCTGAACGCGGGCGAGCGGGCCGCCGGCGGCGCGCATCGCCGTGATCGCCCCGGGCACCGGACTGGGGGAGGCCTTCCTCACCTGGGACGGCGCGCGCTTCCGGGAGCACGCCTCCGAAGGCGGCCATGCGGATTTCGCCCCGTCAAACCCGCTGGAGATGGAACTCCTCCGTGAGCTCCAAAAAGAGGCCGATCATGTCAGTTATGAAGCCCTCTGTTCGGGGCCGGGGCTCGGGCGGCTCTACCGGTTTCTCCGGGAGAAGGGGAGGGAAGAGGAGCCGGCCTGGCTCGCCGAGCGCCTGGCGGGGGCGGCCGATCCCGCCCCGGTCATCGTCGAGGCGGCGCTCGCGGGGACGTCCGATCTCTGCGTCCGGACGGTGCGCCTGTTCGTCTCCCTCCTCGGAGCGGAGGCGGGGAACCTTGCCCTCAAGACGCTTGCCGCAGGCGGCGTCTATCTCGGGGGCGGGATCGTGCCGCGGATCATCCCGTTCCTCGATGAAGGGGGGTTTCTTGCCGCATTTCAGGCGGAAGGGACGGATGGCCGACCTGCTCTTTCGGATGCCCGTGCACGTGATTCTCACGCCGCGGGCGGCGCTCATCGGGGCGGCCGACCGCGGCCTTGCCGAAGAGTGAAGATTTTTCCCCCTTCTTGATTTAAGTCAAACCATCCTGCCGGCCTCGGGTGTAAAAGAGAGGGAAAGTCATCAATCTATAAACTCAAAGAAGGAGGTGCACCATGTTTTGTTACCAATGTGAACAGACGGCCAAAGGAGAAGGATGCGAGAAGGCGGGAGTGTGCGGGAAGCTGCCGGATGTGGCCGCCCTGCAGGATCTTCTGGTCTATGTCATGATGGGCCTTGCGCAGGCGGCGACGGCGGCGAAGAAAGCGGGGATCGATGATCACGCGGCCGATGTCTTTACCTGCGAGGCCCTTTTTGCGACCGTCACGAACGTCGATTTCGATCCGGCCCGTTTTCTGATCCTGATCCATCGGGCGGCAGCCCTACGCGACGCCCTCCTGGAAAAGCTCCGTGCGGCGGGCGTCTCAACCGATTTCCCGGGCGGGGCCGCCCGATTCAAACCGGCGGCCGATCTTCCCGGGGCTGATCCTTCAGGGCGAGGCGGTCGGCATCCGCACCTATCCCGCCGCGGATCCGGACATCCTCTCCCTCAAGCATACGCTCCTGTACGGGCTCAAGGGGATGGCGGCCTACGCGGACCACGCCCTGATCCTCGGGAAAGAGGACAAAGCGATCTTCGCTTTCCTCCAGGAGGGGCTTGCCGCCCTCCTCGATGAAAAACTGAAACTGGACGAGGCGCTAGCGCTGGTCATGAAATGCGGCCAGACGAATCTCCGGACGATGGAGCTCCTCGACGCGGCCAACACCGGCGCCTACGGCCAGCCGGTCCCCACGAAGGTCCCCCTTGGGGCGAAGAAGGGGAAGGCGATCCTCATCTCCGGGCATGACCTGCGGGACCTCGAAGGGCTGCTCAAGCAGACGGAGGGGAAAGGGATCTCCATCTACACCCATGGCGAGATGCTTCCCGCCCACGGCTATCCGGGGCTGAAAAAATATGCCCATCTCCACGGACACTACGGGACGGCATGGCAGAACCAGCACAAGGAGTTTGCCGAGTTCCCCGGCGCGATCCTGATGACGACCAACTGCCTCCAGCGGCCGCAGGACTCCTATAAGGACCGGATCTTCACCGCCGGCCTTGTCGGCTGGCCCGGCGTGACCCACATCGCCGACGGCAACTTCGCGCCGGTGATCGCAAAGGCCCTGGCGATGCCGGGATTCGCGGCGGATACGGATGGGAAGAGCGTGATGACGGGGTTTGCCCGAAACGCGGTCCTCGGGGTTGCGGACCAGGTGATCGCGGCGGTGAAGGAAAAGAAGATCCGCCACTTCTTCCTCGTTGCCGGCTGCGACGGGGCGAAGCCCGGCAGGAACTACTATACCGAGTTCGTGGAGAAGGTGCCGGCGGACTGCGTCGTCCTGACGCTTGCCTGCGGGAAGTTCCGCTTCTTCGACAAGGAGCTCGGCGCGATCGGCGGGATTCCGCGGCTCCTCGACATGGGGCAGTGCAACGACGCCTATTCCGCGATCCAGGTGGCTGTCGCCCTGGCCAAGGCCTTCGGCGTCGGGGTGAACGACCTGCCGCTGTCGATGATCCTCTCCTGGTACGAGCAGAAGGCGGTGGTGATCCTCCTGACCCTCTTGTCGCTGGGGATCAAGAACATCCGCCTGGGGCCGACGCTTCCGGCCTTCACCACGCCGAACGTACTCGGCGTCCTGGTGGAGAAGTTCGGGATCAAACCGATCACGACGCCTGATGCGGATCTCAAAACGATCCTCGGCTGAGGGGCGGAAGATCGATAACGGTTGCACGCGGGGGAGGCTTTTCCGGCCTCCCTCGCAGGTAAGGCGTTCCCGCCGTTCTTTGCCCGAGCATAAATACTCGACGTTTCCCCTTCCCCGCCGGGGAAGGGGGACGGTTTTTTTATGAAGCCATTGCCATTGGGGGCATGGACCTATTTTCGTTTGGCGGCGGCCGTCTGTTCCTTCGCCCGGAGCTTCAGGCTCTTCTCCCGTCTTCTCCGCTTGCGGTCCAGTTCCTTTTTTCTCTCGATCTTCTTGTGGCTCATGACACCTCCCAAAATTATTTCCCGAGATCCGTGAACGTAATGGCACACTGGTCAAGCCCGATCAGCAGGGTGGGGCCGGTCGGACGGCCAACCGGGGCGCCGTCCCGATCGGGGTCAGTAAACTAAGGAAGAAATAGTATTTCTTAAAGGCAGCATATTATCGGTTTAGTTCATTCCGAATAGCCTCGCCGATCTTTTCCATAAGATAGGGCTTCTTGACATAGGCGCCCGCGCCCAGCTTCTGAGCCTTCGTGACTCTTTCAGTCTCGGAAAAACCGCTGACAAGGATAGCCTTCTGCTTCGGGTTGATTGCCAGAACCCTTTGGTAGGTCTCCAGACCATCGATCCCCGGCGTCATAATCATGTCCAGGACCAGAATGTCCGCCGTATGTCCCTTGAGGTATTCCACCGCCTCTTCCCCGCCGGAAACCACGTGAACCTCATACCCCAGCCGGGTAAGCAATCGGGCGGCAACATCCCTCTGCTCGGCAATGTCATCCACAACCAATACCGATTCTCCGTTCCCCATGTATCGTTCTATCGGCTCCTTCTGCTGCGGTGCGATCAGTTCCTCCCGGGTCACCGGGAAGTACAGCGTAAAGGTGGTTCCCGTTCCGACTTCCGTCTGTACATCAATATACCCGTGGTGATCTTTTACCGTTCCCCAGACAATCGACAATCCCAGCCCGGTCCCGCTCCTGCCCATCGTCTTTTTCGTATAGAACGGTTCAAATATCTTCTCTCTATTCTCGGCGGGAATGCCCATCCCCGTATCGGATACGGTCAGTACGGCGTAATCCCCCTCCTTGACCTCGTCATAGCCCCTGACGGCTTTGTCAAGATAGCGGCTCTCCGTCCGGATCGTTACCTCCCCCTTTCCGGAAATAGATTCCGCCGCGTTGGACACCAGGTTGATCAACGTCTTTTCCAGATGGATAGGCGAACCTTTGATGTTCAGAACATTCTTGTCGCACTCGGTCCTGAAGGTCACCCGGGGATGATAGTCCTTCATCTTCTCAAACACCGGGGTCTTGAGAAAACCGGAAACGACGCTGTTGAGATTGATCACGTCCGATGCCGTGACACCCCGCCTGGCCAGCGTGAGAAGGTCCTGAATGATCGCGGCTCCCTTCTCCGTGGACTGCAATATCTTTTCAGCGTGGCCTCTCGAGCGATGCCCCTCGGGGATCTCCTCCAGCAATAGCTCCGAATACCCGCTGAGTATCCCCAGGACGTTATTCAGATCATGGGCCACCCCGCCGGCCAGTTGTCCGAGGGCCTCCATCTTCTCGGCACGTTGCAGACGCTCCATCAGGCCTCGCTTTTCCTCTTCCGCACGCTTGCGTTCCACCAGTTCCAGCTTTATCCGGTCGTAGAGCTGCGCGTTGTGGATGGCAATCGCGGCCTGCGCGGCAAACATGTTAAGCATATCTATATCCGCTTGGGTGTATTGGTGTGGCAGGTTCGCCATAATATTGATAATGCCAAGAATTTCTGTTCCCTGATAAAAGGGCGCCGCGATCAACGCGCGGGATGGGTAAGAATCAAATTCTTTGGTTCGCCCCGGCCATGCGTGATAGTCATTGATCAGCATTGGAGCGCCTTGTGCCCAAGTCTGACCGACCATTCCCTCTCCGCGCCGACGCGTCGTCTTGCTGGGAATTAGCGTTGGTCCTACGCTTACGACCCGTTCCATGAGATCGGTTTCCGTTCTGTAGATATAGACATTGCTGGTAGTTCCGCCGATCAGGTCCAGCGAGTGCTGGGCGATGGATTGGAGGAGCGCTTCTATGTTCAGTTCGGCCATGAGTTCGACACTCGTCTCGTGCAGCATGGTCAGCTGTCGGGAATGACGATCGCTTTCCTCCTTCATCCGCTTGCGGTCGGTGATGTCCTCGACCACGGCGATGTTCCGCTCGGGGTTATCCCCCGGCTTCCAGAGCGGCGACACCGTGATATTCACCCAGACGATCCCCCCATCCTTCCGGAGATAGCGCTTCTCCAGGCTGTAGTGACCGATCTTCCCGGCCAGCATCATTCGTGTTTTTCCCTCGTGCAGATGAAGATCTTCCGGATGCGTGATCGCCTGAAAGGTGGTATTGATCAGTTCTTCCTCCGTCCTTCCCAACATCTCGCAAAGCTGCCGGTTCGCCGTCAGGAATCGGCCCGTGTTTATTTCGATCTCGGCCACACCCACCGCGGCCTGTTCGACCATGCCGCGGAATCGACCCTCGCTCTCCCGCATCGAATTTTCCGTCTTGTTGAGATCATTGAACAGCTTCGCATTGGCGATGGCCCCGGCAATCTGCATCCCGATCTTTTCCGCCAGGCGGAGATCCTGCTCGTTGTAGGCCTTCAGTTTCTTGGATCGGAAGGTCAGACTCCCGATCACTTCGTCCATGGAAATCAGAGGAATGCTCATCGTCGAACGCAGCCCTGTCTTGAAGGTTGCATACAGGTTGGGATACAGGTCTTTGATTTCCTCCGCATCATGCGGCTGTATCAGTATGCCGGAGCGCATACTCATGACGACACCCGTCGACGACCCCTTGCACGGATACGAATCCCCCAATCTCCGCCGGGGGTTTTCAATCCCGGATGAATAGACGACAACAAATTCGCTAACATCATCAGTCTTCTTAAGATTCACCAGAAGCCTGTCATAGGGGATCAGCTTACGCACCTCGGTGGCGACCCGTTCGAATACTTGGTTGATATCCAGGGTAGAGCTGACGACTCTCCCGATGTATGCGATGATGGCCATTTCCTCGGCCAACCGCTCGGCCGTCTTTCGGTTCTGTTGCTCCTCTTCCTGCGCCCGCTGCAAATCGACCAAGGCGTTCTCAAGCCTTCTGATCGGATAGGTGCGGAAGATGAAAAATAACAGGTAGCCGAGAGATGAACTGAGCATTCCCAAAAGGGCCGTAACGAAGAGTTGTTTGCGGATGGAATGTCTCGCTTCGATCGAACCGACGGGATTTCCCGAGTCGAAGAGCGCCGCCGAAACCGTTATGGCCGGGCGTGCCGCTGAAAAGTCGGTTTTTACGACCACTGTTCCCGCCGCAGTTCGAATCGTTCTTTCATCAAGACCTCCATCAAACGAAGGTTGCGAGGCGATCTCCAATAACCGTAATTGCTCGAACTCCCACATATCCGGACGGTCCTGGATGATTTTTTCGACGGTTCTTGCGAGATCGGCAGTTTCTATCATGAGAGATTCTCGCAGCGCATATAAAGACAAACCAAAGTATAAAAGGGGTATCGCTACGGCGAAGATTGATGCGGCCAAGCCGCCCAGGAGGCGCATATCCCTGGTGACAGGTGCACCCGATTGCAGACGCAGCAAACTCATAGGCAACATACGTTCACTTTCCGGCCATTCGCGGCAAAGTCACATGGCCGTTTGCGGAGAGAAGCTGCCGCCCATCATTTGAAAAAACAAAGTCGATAAAGTCTTTTACGGCGCCCATGTACTTGTCCGTCTTGTAGACGACCGACATCGTCATGGCATAGGGGTAGTTGCCGGAGGAAACATTTGGCAGTGTTGGTGATACCCCATCGACGGAGAGGGCCTTAATCTTGAGCCTCTCTGCCGCAACGATGGCCGCACTGGTCGTACCGAATGAACCGGGCGTTTTTTCGATTTGAAGGGCGGCATCACGGTCCGTTATGCCGACGAACACGCCGGGAATGGAATGGGCCAGCTGGTAGGCCGATTTCATGCCGGGATTGATACTCGCCAGCAAGGCCGAATAAGAGTCGGACAGGGGACGGAGGATCATCCTGATGGGTCTTCCGTCAGACCAGGCCGTGCGCTTTCTCGCGTATATCTCTTCGATCTCGGTCAGACTGAGCCCTTCGATTGGGTTGGACTCCTGCACCCCGAAGATAAAGGCCGTGCGGCCATAGGCCTCCTCGATGATTCCCGGAATCCCTTCTTTCGGCTTGAGGGAACGGGAGGACAAGCCAATATCGATCTTCCCCTCCGTTACCGCTTTGATGCCTCCCGTGCTGCCGATACTGGGGAGGATGCTGACGGTGACGTCGGGGTGTCGCTGCTGAAAATCGGCGGCCATCCGCTTCATGACGCCGATGCTCGAACCTGTGCCTGCAATGATCAATTTCGCTTGAGGATTCGCGAATGCGTCGCCTGCAACGATAGCCCCCCCGATCATAAGGGCAGTGAAAATAAGGATGAGACGGTGCGAACAGCATTTCATTGATGAGCTCCATTTCCGATATATCGAGGTATCGTATTCGGAACGGGCGAGGATTTCAGTTTTCCCTCGCGAATATTTCATATAGACAAAGATCTTGTGTGTCAAGAAGGTTTTGACAACAAAATCCGGGTGTGCGCTATCGGTACCGCCATCCGTGTTGCTACCGCAGATGTCATTCTCGCAATAGGGGCTGGCGTGTTCCCGGCCCAATTTTCGGACGGCATGGTTTGGTGGCCCGCCCAAATGCTTCACTGATCGCATGGGAAGAGTGAACGATGTTGACATACCGGACTGTCTCCAATATACTCCGCGCACAAAGGCTGATTTTCGCCGGAGGAACAAAAGATTCGGACCGAAATACGTCATGTTACGGGTGCGCCGTTGATCGAAATCAAGCATCTCTCAAAGTCCTACAATCGGAAGCCCGTTCTCGACAATGTCGGCCTTTCGGTGAATTGCGGTTCCATTTTGGGGCTGCTCGGCCCCAACGGCGCGGGAAAGACCACCCTGCTCTCGATCCTGACGGGCGTGGTCGGCAAAGATGGCGGAGCGATCACCGTCGGCGGCCTCGATCTCGACCGGGAGCTCGGCAGGATCCAGTCGATGTGCAGCTACGTGCCCCAGACCCTGGCGTTCTATCCCCGCCTGTCGGCCCGCGAGAATCTGGAGTACTTCGGTTCGCTCTGGGGCCTGCGCGGGAGGAAGCTGAAGGAGCGCATGGCGTTTGGCATCGATGTGGGGAGCATGCAGGCCTTTATCGATAAGCGGGTCGACACCTTTTCGGGCGGCATGAAGCGGCGGCTCAATCTGGCCATCGGCCTTTTGAACGAACCCGAGATCCTGTATCTCGATGAGCCCACCGTGGGCGTCGACACCCAGTCGAGAAACTACATCCTCGAGACGATACGGAAGCTCAACCGCGAACGGAAGACGACGATCATCTACACGTCCCACTACATGGATGAGATCGAGCAGGTCTCCGACGAGATCGCCGTGATCGACGAGGGCCGGATCATCCTCCATGACGCCAAGCAGGCCATCCTGACGCGCGCCGACGCCGTTCTGATACGTGTCGGGGAGATGGGGGAGGCCGCCGTCGGGGCGTTGGAACGCCGCGAAGGGATACACGTTGAAAGATGGAAGCGTTCACATCAAACGGGACGAACGCTTCCGGGAGAATATGGCGGCGGCATTTACCGTCTTTCATGACCACGGGATCGTCGTGAATGACATCGTCTTCGGCCGCAGGACCCTCGAGGAGCTTTTCCTCAAGCTGACGAACGTCCGGCTGCGCGACGAGAAGTGAAGGCGGTGGCGGGCATGATCAAACTCCTCTACACTCTGAAGAAAGAATTCCTGCTGATCACCCGGGACATCCACGCGGTGACGGTCCTCTTCGTCATGCCCGCGGTGTTCATCATGATCATGTCTCTGGAGATGCGGGATCTCTTCGAGCTCCACAGCAGCGTCAGCATCGATGTCCTCGCCGTGAACCGGGATGCGGGAAAGGGTGCGGAGGCGTTTGTGAAGGCGATCGATGGGCTGCCGACGTTCAAATTTCACTTCCTTGAAAAGGAGATCCCCGCGGAGCGGATCAGGGAGCGGATGCTCGCCGGGGATACCAAGTTTGCCCTGATCATCCGGGAGGGCTTCTCCGCCTTCGTGGAGGGAGAGGGCGGGGGGAAGGGCGAAAAGCCCCTGGAACTCCTGGTCAATCCCTCGGTCACCGTCCAGACGCAGATGGTGCTCAGGGGCGCGCTGGACGCAAAGCTGGCCGGGCTGCGGCGGGACGCCTTCGTCGACCGTCTCGGCGGGATTCTGGATTCCGCCGGGATCGACAGGCAGAAACTGAAGGCGGACGACGAGAGCCCCATTGAGGTGCGGTACGTCTACCGGGGAGGGCGGTCGTTCAAGATTCCGTCGGCGGTCCAGCAGACCGTCCCCGCCTGGCTGGTCTTTTCCATGTTTTTTATCGTCATCCCCATCTCCAACACCTTCATCTCGGAACGGGGGCAGGGCACCCTCATGCGCCTCAAGAGCATGAATGTGTCGCGCATCTCGCTGATCGTGGGGAAGATGGTTCCGTACCTTTTCATCAATGCAATCCAGGTGCTCATCATGATCGCGATCGGCATGTACGTCGTTCCGCTCTTCGGCGGCACCGCCCTGACCCCGGGGAGTTCCCCGGGCGGCCTGGCCCTGATCGCCGCCTCGGTGAGCTTCAGCGCCATCGCCCTCGCCCTGCTCATCGCCTCGGTCGCCCGGACGACCGAGCAGGCGACCACGATCGGGGGGGTCCTGAACATCATCTTCGGCGCCCTGGGGGGAATCATGGTGCCCACGTTCGTCATGCCCCGGTATATGCAGGAGCTTGCCAATCTCTCCCCCATGGCCTGGGGGCTGGAGGGGTTCCTCGACATCTTCCTCAGGGACGGCGGTGTTGTCGATGTCCTTCCGGAAAGCCTGGCGCTGGTTATCTTCGGGGCGGTCATGCTGGCGTTGACGGTGATCATCTTGCGAAGGCAAAGGGAGGTTTGAAAGCGATGAAGGGTTCGCTTGACGAGCGACTGAAGACGGAATTGAAGCGGCTGATCGTCGAGGAGTGCGACATTCCGATCGACATCGCCGAGATCGGGGACGACGATCCGCTCTTCGGCGGCGACTCCCGGCTCGGGCTGGACTCGATCGACGCCCTGCAGATCTCGATCGCGATCCAGAACAAATACAACCTGCTCATAACCGACAGCAAACAGATGCGAAAGGTGATGCGGTCGATGAACACCTTCGCCGATTTCATCCAACCGGAGTAGCCAATGGGGGAAGGGGCGTTTGTCACGGGAAAGGCGATGATCTGCTCGATCGGGGAGACCCCGGGAGAGATCGTGGAAGCGGTGCGCCATAGGCGGATAAAGCTGCAGCATCTCCCCTTTACCCTGGCCGGCCTTCCCTACACCCGGCCGTACTACCTGATTATGCGAAACGAAGGGGACCGGCCGGAGAACCGCTCCGAAGGGTATTTCGCCGAGATCCTCTTCTCGACGGTTGCTCACGCCATCGCCGATGCCGGGCTGAGCGACGGCGAGCTCGCGGAGACCCATCTGTTTTTCGGTTCCACGTCGATGGATGTGCCCGTCTTCGAGGGCGGCCACCACAAGACGCTCCGCGGCCGTGTCGGAGCTGTTCCTCCGCTCGTCCGACGGCTACGGCAAGATCGCCTCCGCCGTCATGGAGCGCTTCGGGATCGGGGGGTGCGGCTATACCTTCACGACGGCGTGCACCTCGAGCGCCAACGCCTTCCTGTACGCCGCCGTCGATGATCGGGCAGGGGCGGATCGGGCGGGCGCTGGTGATCGGCTACGACCTCTTCAACAACCTCGGTTTCTACGGGTTCGAAGGCCTCAAATCCCTCGCCTCCTCGGAACTACCGGCCCTTCGACCGCGAGCGGGACGGCCTGATCCTCGGCGAGGCCTGCGGCGCGGTGGTCCTGGAGGGGAGGCGCCGGGCGGCCGGCGATTTCCGGTTCCTCGGCGGGGCGAATCTCTGCGACACCTACAGCGTGACCAGCCACGATGAGGAAGGGACGGCCATTGCGGAGACGATGAACCGGGCCCTCGGGCAGGCGGGGATCGATCCGGGGGCGATCCGCGCCGTCAAGGCCCACGCCACGGGAACGGAGAACAACGACCGGACCGAGTGCGCCGCCATGCGGCTGACCTTCAGGGGGAACATTCCCCCCGTGACGTCCGTCAAGCCGTTCATCGGCCACACGGCGGGCGCCTGCGGCGTCTGCGAACTGATCCTCTTTACGGAGTCGCTCAAGGCGGGGTTCATCCCCTCCACGCCCGGCTTCCGGGAAAGGGACGAGGAGCTGAACCTGACACCCCTGACGGAAAACGGGGAGGCGGGGGAGGGCGTTTTCATGCTCAACTATTTCGGGTTCGGCGGCAACTGCACGACCCTTATCCTCTCCAACGAGGGCGGGAAGGGATGAGCGGACTCTATATCCACAGCGCCTCGGCCTTCATCGGCGAGGCGAACGCGGACGCGAATCTTCTCAAGGAGGAGCTGCGGAAATACGCCCGGGAGAATTTCCGCCGGGTGAATCGGTTCATCCTGCTTGCCCTCCTCGGCGCCCGTAAGTGCGTCCACGAGCGTTCCTTCGCGGCGGACACGGCCGTCTATCTGACGACGGAGCACGGGAACCTCGGCGAGACCGCCGTCGTTCTCGACGAGATCTACGCCGCCCATTCGCTGCCCAAGCCGTTCAGTTTCATCAACACGATGAGCAATACGGCCACGTTCTACCTTGCCCAGAACCTGGGGACCCGGGGCCGCAACATCACCGTCTCCAGCCAGCGCCTCTCCTTCGAGCGGGGGATCGATCTGCTCACGGCGGATTTTGCAGCAGGCGCGGAGAGGAGCGCGCTCATCGGCGGCGTGGACGTGGCCTCGCTCTCCGGGTCGGGCGGCGAAGATCGGAATGGCCGCGGCTGGCGGATGGTCGACGGGAGCGGCTGGTTTTACGTCCGGCCCGAGCGGGAGGGGGCCTGCGGGGTGTTTCGGGAGAACCGGTCGTTCCGGGACGGCGCGACCTGCCTGAAGTGGGTCCGGGAGCGGGGAGAATCGCCCGCGGACATGGTCGCCTTCGGCGCCTCGATCGGCGACGACGAGGCCGCCCGCTGGCGCGAGGCGCTGCAGCCCCGCCGCCGGGTTCGACTACCTCGGCGACTACGGCTATTGCGGTTCGGCCGCCGCCTGCGGGATCGGGATGTTCGTGAAGAATTTCCGGGGAAGGACCCTGCTGCACATCAACCGGGACCCGCGCGGGAACTATGCGCTCCTGGAAGTGGAGGTGTTTTAAGTAGCGCCTTGCCAACTAACTTAAGAACTGCAGATTCACTTCCTCCGTGTCAGGTTGCCTTCATTACTCTATGCACATCGGTCTTCATGTCCTCAACGTTCATCGCGGGTATCATCTCAATCGATGCATTGAGGTTCTAGGAAGAAGGGTTCGGCGGCAATCGGAAGGTCGACGTTCCTTCAGGTCGTATAGAACAACTGGTCGCTCCACCCTGCAAGACCTATCTCCGTGTTGTTTAGTACGAAATTAGGCGCCGCATAGGTGGTTGTTACCGTACCCGTAAAGGGATCGATTTTGATAATCTCGTTTTCGTCTGTTAAGGCTCTAACACCCCAAACATCGGCATGGGTCACCGCTGGAAAAATAAGGATAAGCGCCATTAAGCTTAACAACAAGAATTTTTTCATCATCGAACCTCCTTTTTTAGTTTTTCTTTATATCTTTAGAAATAATATTCTGCAATCGTCGTACCACTACTCTTCGTATTTACGGTAATACTATTTAAGATATCGATTTTATTTTATTTATATAGCTACGTTTAGCAATTATGTCGTTACCAAAAAAGAAAAATTATGAAAAAATAAATCAGAATTGTAAAGATTTCCGACAATAAATGTAGGATGTCGTAACGGTATGGCCATCAGAATTTACGTAACCATATATAATTATATCGTATTATACTTTTTTCGGGTTTGTAAGAATATCCGACACGAAGAGATGGTGTATGACCACGTGATTGACAGTAACCACCTGTTGTTAAATCACATTATGTCTATTATCCCGTTTGTAAAAAGATCCGCAAGATAGTTATTACGCGGGCGATATTCTTCAAGGCCCCTACGGCTTCGCCGACTTGAGGAGTGTGTAGACGAGCTTCTCCTGCGCCGCGCATTCCCTGAGCAGCCGGGCGATTTCCGCCGTGTCGAGATCCGCCGTCCTGCCCTTGCAGACCCGGGCGCAGGCCAGGGCGAACCGTCGCCACCGGTCGCCCGCCTCCGTCATCATTCGCGACGCCTCCTCCAGTGGGGCGGATCCCAGGAGACGCCCGGCCTCCTGGAGAAAAGCCGCGTACATGAACCTGAAGCCGCCCCCTCCGGTGCCGATCTCCTCCTGCATCCGCACGATATGGCCGAGGGTGAGGCGGGCGTACCGCGCGTCCCCGTCCTTGAGCCGCTCTATCCGCCGCGCCATGTAACGGATCCCCTTGGCGCCGATGAAGGGGAGCGGGGCGTGAAGCATCATGCGCACCGTCCGCCGGATGTGAAGAATTTCCGGCGAAGGACCCTGCTGCACATCAACCGGGACCCGTGCGGGAACTATGCGCTCCTGGAAGTGGAGGTGTTTTGAAAAAGCCCCGCAGACTGCGCGGGGCTTTTGGTCGGGGTTAAACAAGGAACTGCTATGTGACGATCAGCGGCCTCATCATGTCGTGCTCCTCATGCTCGAGGATATGACAGTGCCAGACATATTCCTTACCGCCGGTCCTCGGGCTCACGGCGTTGCGCATGGCCGATGTCGGCAGTACCGGCAGATCGAACTTCATGATGACCGTCGTGATCTCGTTCGGATTCATCCTGACGGTCTCCTTCCAGCCGAGTTCGTTCGGATCCGGCGGCATCGGTGGACCAGCGTACTCCCAGTCGCTCGGATCGCCGATAAAAGGCTGCCGTTGGATCAACTGGACATTCACGAGATGAAAGTGGATGGGATGCACGTCGCCCGTAAGATTCATGATCTGCCAGACTTCGGTGGTTCCGGCGGACGGGTTCTCGGTCGTGGCCGCAAGATACGGCCGACTCCAGGTCGCCAGCCCCTGGTTGTTAAAGCCGTTCTGGGTGAAGGTGCCCATCATCTGGATGAGGCGGCCGTACTCGTCGAAGTCCTCATTCAGGGTCAATGACCGGTTTGCCACACCGTTGAACGGGAAGGCCGGTGTTGACGGGTCACCGCGTTGTACAAAAGGCCGGGCTGATTACCGCTGAGGAAGTTGCTCCTGAGCTGGGTGTTCATCGATGCCAGCCATGCCGGTGTGCCCATGCTGTCACCGGGAGCGGCTGTAACCGTGATCTTCATGAGTGTCCTCGTGTTCGGCCCAAATCCGGCCTGTGTTGTCGGAGCGCCGCCAAAGGCGGTCTGATCAGGAGCGCCGGTAAAGTAGTCGTTCCTGGGTTCTCCCATGGGGAAGGGCGCCGTCGCATCGTTGTAAAGGATGAACGTGGATCCGGTGGGAACGCCGTTGAAATCGATGACCACATCCGCGCGTTCCGCCGGGGCCAGCATCAGGTTGAACGGACCGTCCGGATTTGCCGAGTAACCGGATGGATCCGAGGGGATCCAGCGGCAGCGGAGTCGTATTATCATGGACCGCGACTGCGGGCAGGAAACCGCCCTCGGTACCAACCTGGTAGATGGTCGGACCGGGAGTGCCGACCTGAGCCTCGCCCGCGGTTGATGCTTCCGGGTACAGGTTCAGATGATAGAACCTCGCCTGTGAACCGTTCAGCAGACGGAACCGGACTCTTTTTGCCGGTACGCTGACCGACGGATAGATGCCGCCGTTCACGAGGATCGTATCGAAGAAAGCCTCGGGAACGATCGAAACCGGCGGCAGAGGACCGGCCAGGCCCTGTGACGGAGGCTCGACCGTTGCGCCATAGTCCCACCTGCCCTTCGGATTCGGCGTTCCCGGCGGATAGGGCGGAAGGACATTCGCTTCATACTCATGGGGATACCAAAGGTCGCCCGGATTGCCCCATTTCCAGCCGGGATCATGAGTGAGGATGTCGGTCGGCACAAAGCCCTTGTCCTGGATGATCAGCGGGATTCCGACGAGGTCGGGAAGGAGACCCGCATTGACGAGTCCGATCTCGAAGTCATCGACAATGATGTACGCAGACGCGATCCCGGCGTAGGCATTGAGACGGGTGATGCCCATGGCATGGTCATGATACCACATCAACCGGGCGCTCTGCTGATTGGGATAATAGTAGGTCCCGGTCCCGGGAATCGAGGGGACTCCCGGTACGTTCATGAAACTGGTGCCGTGCTTGCCCAGGGGAGTGAACCACTGGAGCGGTGTCCCGTCGCTGAACCACGGACTGAAGCCGCCGTGCAGGTGGGTCGCGATGCGGTTCGTGGGCAAATCTCCCGTCATCAGGCCGTTGGGGCCGGCCATGACCGTGGGGTCCACCGGCAGGATGTGCTTGGGCGGCATCAAATTCGTGACGGTGAGCAGCACCGGCGTCCCCCTCTTTGCGACGATCGCACCGCCCAGATATTTCTGGTCCCATTTAAGGATATTGGAATATCCGAAGAAATGGGTCGGTCCGGGCAGATCAGGATGCATCTTCTCGCTGAATCTCGCGACCGCAATGTCATACAGGTCCGTCTGTATTCCCGCGAACTTTATCGTATGTTTTGACGCCAGCGGGATGTACTGCCCGATGTTATTGGCGCCCGACGGCCCGAGCCCGGGCAGGGTCGTGACGAACTTCCGGATGTTTGCCGGACTCTGGACAAACGCATAGGCTAGCGCGCCGAACTTCCAGGGAATCATCGAAGATGCTCCGGCCGCGACGCCCGCTCCAGCCGCCATTTTTAGGAACTTTCTCCTGGTTACGGTTACGTTCATTGATACGGTCTCCTTTCATCAGTAAGATTGTTGGTACATTACGCACTATGGTCCTCGGTTCTGCAACGGGATGTCAACGCCGACTCCGTTTACCCTTCGACTGATGGGAGCGAAAAGGGGGGGATCTCGAAGCGGCAAAAAACTTGCTAAGTCTCTGGAATAGAATCCGTATGTCCATGGCACCTAGCGTAGGCAATTATTGATCCAATTGCTAAATAGTTGATGTTAAAATGTTATTTTATTTGTTTCCCGTCGCTGTAAGACTGAAGCCGTAAAGCATCCCGACAGGTGATGATCCGGCAGGTCCCGATGATATGAAGAAGTAAAGGAAATATTACTAAATGAAAACATACTGTTGTGATTTTTTCCGGAAGAACTTTACCACTGTATAAAATATCGACGATTGAGAGGCGGGTTGTCTAAAAAATACGTTAAGAAAACTATCACATACGATAAAGAACATCGCAGAAGATATGAAGGGGAATGCCGGGTTAAAACCGGCATTATTACTTGAACAATAAATATTACAGTAAGATAGCTTTGTAGTAATTGATATCGAGGCGAATACCAGGGGAATACTGGAATTATTGCATAAATAGCAGATTTGACCGCAGATTAGCCCTCTTGTTCACTAATCCGAGTTTTCTTCTAATGTTTCCTCTGTGAAAATTGATTGTTTTGATCGATGTGTTTAAAATTGATGCAATCTCCCTGCTGGATCTTCCGCTTTTGATTAGGGCGGCAATCTGAATTTCCTGCGGTGTCAGATTGTAATGCTTGGCGGACATGTGTTTCATAAAAGGGGCGATAATGGTTTTAAAGTTCGTTTCAACGATGTCCATGTAGGCTTCCTGGGTGGCATTCAAACGGCTTATTTTGATTTTCTCCAGATAGGGAATGATCAGCTCGTTCACATTGGTCAGAATCTTCTCCTCAAGTTCGTTTTTATCGGCCTCACGGCGAACCACCAAGACTTTCAACGTTGTGTTCACTTCCTCCAATTCGGCCGTCCGCGCCTTGACCAATTCTTCCAATTGCTTGTGATACACCGCCAGCTCCATCTCCAGGGCCTTGCGTTCCGTGATGTCCTGGACCGTGCCATGAAGCCCGATGACCCGCCCGGTGTCGTCATACTTCACTCCGCCAAATGCATTGACCCATCGGGTGCTGCCGTCCGGACGGACAAGCTGAAGTTCAAGTTGATACGCTTCGCATGTTTCAAGCGCCCTTTCAACGGCGGCTTTGAGACGGTTCCAGCTATCGGGAGTGAATATTTGGGGATGCTCCGCATACGAGGGCGCCGTCAGCTGTGGATCACGACCGGCAATATGGTAGAGCTCTTCCGACCATGTGACGGTATCGGTTCCGGCAATCCAGTTCCAGACCCCTATATGCGCCAGACGATGTGTCTCTTTGAGTTGCGCCTGGCTTTCCTTGAGCTCCTCCTGAATCTGCATCAATTCAGTGATATCCTGAACTGTTCCGAATAACCTGACGACCTGGCCTCCATCATTCCTGTCAGCGTATCCTTTTGTGCTCACCCATCGGATACTCTTATCGGGACGATATAAACGATGTACAAGATCAAACGATGTACCATCGTTGCTTGCCTTTGCTATTGCCTTATCGAACTGATCCAAATCAGCGGGATGAACGATTTCCCGGCGAGCTGCGATGGGGGGCGCACCTTGCTCCGGGATCGATGACCGAAGATCCGAAACATTTCTTCCGACCAAATAGATGTACCCGTTGCGGGATCGATCACCCAGTGGCCGATGTGAGCCAAATACTGCGCTTCCTTAAGGAGAGATTCGCTTTGCTTCAGCTTTTCTCCCGCCTTTTTGATGTCGGTGATGTCCATAACCGTAACGAGACACCCCTGCCCGTCCCCGGAGGCTTTTGCCTCAATGTGCGCATAGAACGGTTGCCCCCCCTCATTCCGGAGTATTACCTCGCAGGAGTCTTTCACCCGGTTCTCAAGCACCTTGTCGAGGCAGGCAGTGAAGGCGGGACGGAGATCATCGGGAACAAAGGACGGGAAGCTCCTGCCGAATCAAATCGCTGCGCTCAACCCCGAGCAAGCGTGCTCCGGAGCGGTTCACTTGGAGGATCGTCCCGCTGTGTTCCAGGAAAAAGTAGCCGATGGGCGCGAAAT
Source organism: uncultured delta proteobacterium (assembly GCA_963817385.1). Taxonomy (GTDB): domain Bacteria; phylum Desulfobacterota; class Syntrophia; order Syntrophales; family UBA5619; genus JAKAFS01. Next base: position 66,374 of record CAWFOM010000001.1, on the reverse strand, counting down.
CGAACAGGGCGGTGTACAGCTCCATCTTGGCCATCTCGGAGAGCGCCTTTTTCAGATCCTCGTTCTCCCTCTCCAGCTCGATCTGTCGGACCTGGAGTTCATGAATGAGGTTTTGACATTCATCCTGCGATCCGGGCTTCTCTGTTTGTCTTTCTTCCGTACTCAACCGTTCTTCCGCATGGCTTGTCCTATCGGGTAGGTGATCCGGTTTTTGCTGATCCTGCTCCATGATGGTTTCCTCATGATAACCCGTTTTTTAAAGCCCTCGTTACCGGGTGGCCGACTTGAGGAGCGTGTAGACGAGCTTTTCCTGCGCCGCGCATTCCCTGAGCAGCCGGGCGATTTCCGCGGCGTCGAAGTCCGCCGTCTTGCCCTTGCAGACCCGGGCGCAGGCCAGGGCGAAGCGCCGCCACCGGTCGCCCGCCTCCGTCATCATCCGCGACGCCTCCTCCAGCGGGGCGGATCCCAGGAGGCGCCCGGCCTCCTGGAGAAAAGCCGCGTACATGAACCTGAAGCCGCCCCCTCCCGTGCCGATCTCCTCCTGCATCCGCACGATATGGCCGAGGTAGAGGCGGGCGTACCGCGCGTCCCCGTCCTTGAGCCGTTCGATCCGTCGCGCCATGTAATGGATCCCCTTGACGCCGATGAAGGGCAGGGGGGCGTGAAGCATCATGCGCACCGTCCGCCGGATCGCTTTCGCGGATCGCCTCCCCGATATCGACCGCGGGATCGACCCGGACGGGATAGTAGAGAAACCCCTTCGGGGCGAGGGTCCCCCTGGCGAAGCGGGCGTTCTGGAGATCCTCCGCCTTGACCCGGACGGCCTGTTCGAAGACCGGGTCGCTCACGAGGAATTCGTCCCCCTCCCTCCCGTAGACGAGGAGGTTGTGCGCGTTGAACTGGAAGCGCATCTCCGGCGGGAAATAGGGGAGCCAGTAGACCGATGTCTGCAGGCCGACGCACTGGCCGCCATCGACGAGGTCGCCGAGCTCGGCGAGGGCCTTTCCCTTGTCCGAGTAGCGCCTCGTTTCGAACCGGACGCCGAGGTTCTTTGCCGCCCCCTTGATGATCGCCCCGGGGAACATGCGGTACGAGACGACCGGCATGTTGGTGATCTTGATGAAGGGGAGATAGGCGAAGGTGAGGCCGCCCGTGATGCCGAACACCATCGGCTCGGAAAGATCGAGGCCGTGGCGCCTCAGGAGCGCGGTCACCACCCCGCTTTCGCAATGGGCGTACTGCCGGTGTTCCAAGGGCTTCAATTCCGCCATTCACTCCTCCCCGGAAAAATTCTTCAGCCGCTTCGACGGATATCCCGAAGAGGCGCGCGTACTCGGCCAGCGTCCTCCCGTCCAGTTTTTTGAAAACGGCGGGTTTGAAATGCCGCTTCACCTGCCAGCGGTAAAGCCCCATGGCCTGGGCGAGGGTCAGGGGGTCCATCCATTTTTTGTTCATGAAGTACTCGATCGGCGATGTTTCGCCGCTCCGCACCCGGGCGGCGGCCGCCCGGGCCTTCTCGTCGAAGTCGTCGATGACCTGGGTAAGGACGATCTCCTCCGCCTCCCAGCCCCGGGTGGCGGTCCGGGTGTACTCCCCCCGGTCGTCGACGGCGTAGAGGGCCTTCTTCTCGCCCCGCATCGTCTTGATCGCGTCCTGGGGCACTTCGGATATCTTCATACCACCGTCAGCATCATATAGGCGATGGAGAAGCGGCCGCTCTCCGGGATGAAGCAGAGGAGTTTCTGCCCCTCCCGCAGGCGCTCCGAGTGAAACAGCTCCTCCAGGATGACGAAGATCGAGGCCGAGCCGGTGTTTCCCTTCCAGGTCAGGTTCGTGAACCATCGCTCGGAGGGGATCACGAAACCGATGGCTTCCATGGCCTGGGAGAGCTTTTCCCGGAAGAAGTCCGACGAGTAGTGGGGAAGGAACCAGTCCACGTCCGCCGCCTGCAGCCCCCGCTTCTTGATCACCGCCGCCAGGGCCCAGTCGACCGCCACCCTGACGATCTCCTGATTCAGAAGCCCCGCGTCCTGTTTCAGGGACAGGAAGTTCCTGTCCAGCGCCTCCTGCTGGCTGTCCAACTGCCGCCAGCCGGTTACGGAGCCGTCCTCGTTTTTCACCCCCCCGGCGTACATGCACGTCTCGAGGCGGCTCGCGTAGGAGATATGCTCGATCCAGTCCACCCGCAGGGCTTTCCGGCCGCTGTTGGCTTGCCGCGACAGAAAAACCGCGCCCGCCGCGTCGGATATCATCCAGCGCAGGAACTCGGATTCGAATGCCAGGGTGGGATGGTTTTCCCGCTCCGATTCGCCTTTGAGATGCTCGAAGAAATTGGCCCGGATCAGCGACGAGGCGAGCTCGGAGCCCGTGGCGACGGCGTTGTCGCTGAGCCCCAGGGCGACGTTCATATAGGCGTACTTGAGGGCGGCGATCCCCGAGAGGCAGATCCCGGCGGTGGAGATGACTTCGCAGGGCGGATTCCCGAGCTCGCCGTGGACCATCAGACCGTGGCCGGGGGCGATCAGGTCCGCCGTGGTGGTGCCGCAGCAGAGGCACTGGATCTCCTCCGGCGTGAATCCGGGGTACGGGTTCAACCGCCTGATCGCCAGGGCGGTCAGTTGCGCGTTGGTGTGGGTGAGCGCCCCCGTCGCGGGATCGATGGCATAGTAACGCCGTTCGATCTTGTTATTGTTCAGAATCCGCCGTTTTATCCGGGAGGGCAGGCTGTGGATCCGTCCCACGATCTCTTCGATATGGTCGTTGTCGACGGGGTCGTTGGGCAGGAATGCGGCCACGTCGTTGATGTATACCTCCATGCGTTTCTCCATTTCTCACCGTTTATTATACCTTGCTGTGAAGCCGCCGGACGAGATCCGAAAAAGCGGCGTAGAACGCCTTTTCCGGCATCCTCGTCGGGATGACGGCGTTCATAAACGTATAATAGTCCAGATCGTGGATCGTTATCCGGTCCTTCAGGGATTCGTACAGGGGCGTCCCCGGGATCGGGGTGAGGACGGACAGGACCGGGATCTGGATCCCGCTTTGCCCGATGAACTCCTCCACCGCCCGGAAATCCTCCTCGCCGTAGTCGGGGGCGATGATAAAATCCCCGACGATCAGGAGACCCGTCTCGTGAAGGATGGAGAGGGCCTGCTCGATGGCGCCGTCAGCGTACTTCTTGTCATACGGTCCTGAGGCGCTCGGGTTGCAGCTCCTCGAAGCCGACAACGACGGCGTACAGCCCCGCCTCCTTCCATTTTTTCAGGAGCGACGGATGCCTGACGATCGTATCCGCCCGGATATCCCCGAAGAACCGCTTCTTGATTCCCGAAGCGATGATCGCGTCGCAGAGCTCCTCCGAGGCGCGCGGATCGCCGAAGCTGTTGGCGTCGACCATCCTGATGAAGGGGATGTCGCCGAGGAGTCCGATTGTCCCGGATGACCGATTCCGCCGTGTGCGTCAGGTAGCGCCCCCCGGTCATCTCCGGAATGGCGCAGAAGGAGCAGCGGTGGGTGCAGCCGTCGGCCGTGGCCACGAAGCCCATCCGCAGGCCCAGCCGCTCGATCACATAGTTGATCTCTCCATTTCTCCACGAGGTCGTAGCGGGGGGGGTACTCCTCCATGAGGTCGTCCTGCCCGTAGAGGCGGGGAGTGAAGGTGAGCGGCTTTCCGGGCGCGGTCTTGGCAACGCCGGGGATGCCGTCGCCGGATCGGTTTTCGGCGAGGCGTATCCACGAGATCCGAGAAGCTCCTCTTGCCGAGGCCGATCACGATGTAATCGATTTCCGGCCGGTTGAAGAAGGCCGGATCGAGGGTTGCATGGTTTCCCCCGACGACGACTACGGCTCTGCCCGCGCCGTTTGATTTCCGCGGAAAGGCGAAGCACCGTATTTGCTTCGCAGGTGACGGCGGTGAATCCCACCACGTGGGGCGCGAAATGATCGTACTGCTGCCAGAGGTACTCTTCGCCTTCGCACTTCAGATCCACGATGAGGACATCATGGGCGATCAGGGGAGCGGCGACAACCTCGAGGCTGAAGGGTTCTCCCCGGAATATCTGTTTGATGGAGGTTATCCCGTACTCCTCTTCCGGGATGCTGCGACCGGCATTGGGAGGGTTGACGAGCAGTATGTTCATGGACCGCGACCTTGGTGGATTTGCCGAACCGCACAGCGGCAGGGAAACGTCGGTATCATATATAAGATGCGATTTGCAGTGTCAATGAAAAGTCTGAACGGGAAGGTCCGCCAATTTCCTTGTCTATCGGGGTGTGTTGTTGTACAGTAACGGTGTCTTAAAAGGTCGGCGAAACGCCTTTTCCCCGAAGGGAAGCGGTGCGCGGGATCTTCAGGGCGGCGCCGGCGTCACACAACGGCAAACCGTTACGACGAGAGGAGACTTCATATGGGCGGACAAGGCACTGTGGAGGAGATGTGTATCAATGCGATTCGGTTTCTGGCGGCGGACGCCGTCGAGAACGCAAAGTCGGGCCATCCCGGCATGCCGATGGGGGCGGCGACGGCGGCCTATACCCTCTGGACGGGGCACCTGAAGCACAATCCGGCCAATCCCCGGTGGGTCGACCGCGACCGCTTCGTCCTGTCCGCCGGGCACGGATCGATGCTCCTCTACGCGCTCCTCTACCTGACCGGCTATGATCTCTCCATCGAAGATCTCCGCTCCTTTCGCCAGTGGGGGAGCTGGACCCCCGGCCATCCGGAGCTTCGCCATCCCCCCGGGACGGAGATGACGACGGGGCCGCTCGGCCAGGGATTCGCCGCGGCCGTGGGGATGGCGATCGCGGAGGCCCACCTGGCGGCGCGGTACAACCTCTACGACCTCCGGATCGTGGACCATTTCACCTACGTCCTTGCCAGCGACGGCGATCTTATGGAGGGGGTTACCGCCGAATCCGCCGCCCTGGCCGGCCATCTCGGGCTGGGGAAGCTCATCGTCCTGTACGACGACAACGGGATCTGCCTTTCGGGATCGACTGCCCTCTCCTTTACCGAGGACGTCGACGGCCGGTTCACCGCCGCCGGGTGGCAGGTGATTACCGTCCCGAACGGCAACCACGTCGCGTCGGTCGATCGCGCCATCATGGAGGCGAAAGCCGAGACGACCCGGCCTTCGCTCATCTGCCTCCGGACGATCATCGGCTGCGGGGCGCCCGGAAAGCAGAATACCAGCGCCGCCCACGGCGCCCCTCTCGGGTCCGATGAAGTCCGGGCGGCGAAGGAGAATCTCGGCTGGCCGTTGGATACTCCCTTCTTCGTGCCCGATGAGGCCCTCGCCATGTACCGCGGGGCCATGGTCTCCGGCGCCGGCCGCGAAGCGGCGTGGGAGGCGACCTTTGCCGCCTTTGCCCTCGAGTCTCCGGAGGAGGCCGCCGAATTCAAACGGATCATGAAGGGCGAACTCCCCGCCGGCTGGAAGGCGAAACTTCCCGTCTACGGATCGGGAACGAAAGAAATCGCGACGCGCAAAATCTCGGAAGTGGTGCTGCAGGCCGTCGCCCCGGCGATCCCGGAGCTGATGGGAGGATCGGCCGACCTGAACCCCTCCACCTTCACCTGGCTCAAAGGACAGGGCGATTTCCAGAAACCCGGCGATCTGCCTGCCTGCCGCGAGGGGGCCGTCGGCGGCGAGTGGGGCTACGGCGGCCGGAACATCCACTTCGGCGTCCGGGAGCACGCGATGGCGGCGATCGCCGGCGGATTGGCCCTCCACGGAGGAATTATCCCCTTCACCGGGACCTTCTTTACCTTCTCCGACTACATGCGGCCCGCGATCCGCCTGGCCGCCCTGATGGGGCTTCGGGTGATCTACGTCTTCACCCACGACAGCATCGGTCTCGGCGAGGACGGCCCGACCCACCAGCCCGTCGAGCAGTTGATGAACCTGCGGGCGGTCCCCAACCTGACGGTGATCCGCCCGGCCGACGCCAACGAAACGGTGGAGGCGTGGCGCGCCGCTCTCGAAAACACCTCCGGCCCCACGGCCCTTGTCTTCACGCGCCAGAACCTGCCCACCCCGGACCGGGCCGCGGTGAATCCGGCGGCCGGCCTGCGGAGGGGGGGGTACGTCCTCTGGGAGTCGAAACAGGGGGTGCCGGAGACAATCCTCATCGGGACGGGTTCGGAGGTGGCAATCGCCCTCGATGCGGGAAAAGCGCTTGCCGCGAAGGGCATCCGCGTCCGCGTCGTCTCGCTCCCGAGCTGGGAGCTCTTCGACTGCGAACCGCAGGAATACCGGGACGCGGTCCTTCCCCCCGCTGTTCGGGCGCGGGTGGCTGTCGAGGCAGGGGTTTCCTTGGGATGGGAGCATTACGTCGGCCTTGATGGGGCCGTTGTGGGGATCGACCGGTTCGGCGCCAGCGCTCCCTACAAGGTGATCTACGAGAAGTTCGGGATTACCGCCGAGGCGGTCGCGGCGGCGGCGCGGCGCCTCCTTGGCCGGTAAAGCCGGTCGGGCCGCGACCATTAGACATCCGGAGTTTCCTCTCCGCCCTCACCCTAACCCGCCCCCGTCGAGGCGAGGAGATTAACCGGAGTTGTCCTCCCCTCCCCTGGCGGGAGGGGATCGAGGGGAGGAAGGCATCACCATGGGAACGGATAGGCGAGGAGATACGGCCATGGCGACACAGAAGATGGCGCTCCGTCCGGAATCCTTCCGGGCGGCCGCGGATGAGGCCCTCCGGGCCTTACGCGAGAACCGGATCGTCGAGCGGATCCGGCGGAAGGACTACACCGTCTGGAAGCCGGCGCCGGAAGAAATCGCGAACCGCCTCGGCTGGCTCGACAGCCCGCGGGGAATGATGGGGCGCCTCTCCGAGATCGGGAAGGTCGTCGACGGCGTCCGGGCCGACGGCTTCGCGTTCGCCCTCCTCTTGGGGATGGGGGGTTCCAGCCTCGCCCCGGAGGTCTTCCGGCGGATCTTCGGAACGGCGGAGGGTTTCCTCGATCTCGCCGTCCTCGACAGTACGGACCCGGGGGCCGTCCTCGATTGGGCCGAGCGCCTCGATATAGAGCGGACGCTTTTCATCGTCTCGACAAAATCCGGCGGTACGGTGGAAACCTTCTCACTTGCTCAAGTACTTCTACAACCTCATTTTGAAGCGACTCGGGGCGGAAGAAGCGGGGAGGCATTTCATCGCCATCACCGACCCCGGAAGCGCCCTGGCCGAGATCGCCGCCGCCCACCGCTTCCGTCACACCTTCCTGAACGACCCGGAGATCGGCGGGCGCTATTCGGCCCTCTCGTTCTTCGGTCTGGTCCCGGCGGCCCTGATCGGGATGGAGGTGAAGGGCTTCCTGGAACGGGCCGCGGTCGAAGCCGAGCGGGAGTTTGCGCGGGGAGACACTCGCGAGGGGGCGGACGGGGCCCTCCTCGGGGCCCTTCTGGGAGCAATGGCGAAACGGGGCCGGGACAAGCTCACGTTCGTCTTTTCCCCGGAGATTGCGGCCTTCGGCGACTGGATTGAACAGCTCATCGCGGAGAGCACGGGGAAAGAGGGGAAGGGCATCCTGCCGGTTGTGGGTGAGCCCCTCGGTCCGCCGGAGGCGTACGGCGGCGACCGCCTCTTCGTTGCGCTTCGGGTCGGGGAGGACCGGACCGGCGAAGAGCAGTTGCAGGCGCTCGCCGAAGCCGGCCATCCCGTCATCGATCTGTGGATGGCGGATCGCCGCGATCTGGGCGGGCAGTGCTTCCTCTGGGAGATCGCCACGGTGGTGGCGGGCTGGCGGCTGGCGATCAATCCCTTCGATCAGCCGGATGTCGAGGCGGCCAAGATCCTTGCCCGGAAGATGATTGCCGAATACCGGGAAAAAGGGGCGATGCCGCCGGAGGCGCCGGTCCTGAAGACGCCGGGCATCTCCGTCTACGGCGATGTCGCGTCCGATACTCCGGCGGCGGCGCTCGCCACGTTTCTGGGACAAGCCGGGCCGGACGCCTATGCGGCGATCCAGGCCTATCTGCGACCCTGCGCCGAAACCGGCGCGGCGCTGGAACGGCTCCGGCTGCGCCTCCGGGATGCGTTCCGCATCGCCGTGACCGTCGGCTACGGGCCGCGGTTCCTCCACTCGACGGGCCAGCTCCACAAGGGGGACGCGGGCCGCGGCCTCTTCATCCAACTGACGGCGGACGATCCCCGGGATGCGCCGATTCCCGATGAGCTTGGACTTCCGGCCTCGGCGCTCACCTTCGGCGTCCTCAAGGCGGCGCAGGCCTTCGGCGACCGGCAGGCCCTCGTCAACGCGGGCCGCCGCGTGATCCGCTTCCACCTGCACGGCGATCCGTCCGGCGCCATTATGGGTCTTGCAGCGGCCTTGTAGGAGGCGGCACGATATGATGAACTCCCGACCCCCCAACCGTCTTGCCCATGAGAAGAGTCCCTACCTCCTCCAGCATGCCGGTAACCCCGTGGACTGGTATCCCTGGGGAGAGGAGGCCTTTGACCGGGCGCAAAAGGAAGACAGGCCGGTCTTTCTCTCCGTCGGATACTCCACGTGCCATTGGTGCCACGTCATGGCCCACGAGTCCTTCGAGGACGAAACCGTGGCCGCCCTTCTCAATGAGGCCTTCGTCTGCGTCAAGGTGGACCGCGAGGAGCGGCCGGACATCGACGGGATCTATATGAGCGTCTGTCAGATGATGACCGGGAGCGGCGGCTGGCCGCTCACCATCGTCATGACGCCCGACCGGCGCCCCTTCTACGCGGCCACGTATATTCCGAAAGAAAGCAAGTGGGGGCGGCCGGGGCTCGTCGAGCTGATCCCCCGGCTCAGAACCATCTGGGAGACCCGGCGCGGCGAGGTGGAGAAGGCCGCGGCGGAGACGGTTAACCTCCTGATGCAACCCCGGATGGAGCAGGGCGATCTTGATGCCGAAGAGCTCCTTGCCCGGGCCGTTCTCGAACTCGGCGGGCGGTATGACAATGCATACGGCGGATTCGGCGACGCGCCGAAGTTTCCGATGCCGCATCAGATCGTCTTCCTGCTTAGGTACTGGCAGCGGACCGGCGAAGAGGATGCGCTCCGGATGGCTCTGAAGACCCTCTCCGCGATGCGTCAGGGGGGAGTGTACGATCAACTGGGGCACGGCTTCCATCGCTACAGCACCGACCGGCAATGGCTTGTTCCCCACTTTGAGAAAATGCTTTACGATCAGGCGCTCCTCGCGCTCGCCTACACGGAGGCGTATCAGGCGACCGGCGATGAGGCCCACGGCCGGACGGTGCGGGAGATCCTCGATTATTGCCTGCGCGACCTTTTGGCGCCGGAGGGAGGGTTTTATGCCGCGGAGGATGCCGACAGCGAGGGGGAAGAGGGACGCTTCTACCTGTGGCGGATGGACGATCTCCGCCGGCTCCTCGATCCGGAAGAGATGCGCCTGGCGGCCGCCGCCTTCGCGCTTGCCGAGGAGGGCAATTTCATCGATCCGGTGACGGGGGAAGGATCAAGGGCGAATATCCTCCACGCTCCCGGGTCACCGGCGGAGATCGCCAAGGGGCTCGGGATGACGGAAGCGCAATTTCTCGAGCGCCTGGATGCGGTCCGCCTCCGACTGCTCGCGGTTCGGGAAAAGCGCGTCCGCCCGGAGCGCGACGACAAGATCCTGGCCGACTGGAACGGCCTCATGATCGCGGCATTGGCCCGGGCGGCCCGTGTTCTGAACGAACCTCAGTATCTCGATGCGGCCCGGGCGGCGATCGAGTTTATCTTTGCGCGGATGAAAACGGCCGACGGACGGCTTCTCCACCGGTTCTGCAAGGGGGAGGCGGCCGTGACGGCGAATCTCGACGATTATGCCTTTCTCATCTGGGGACTGATCGAATCGTACGAGGCAGGCTTCGCCGCCGGGGATCTACGCGAGGCGCTTGCCCTTCAGGGGATCATCGACGGGCACTTCCGCGATCTCGACGGGGGGTACTTCTCCACCCCGGACGACGGGGAGACGCTCCTCTTTCGGCCTAAGGAGGGGCACGACGGGGCCGTCCCGTCGGGGAACGCCGTGACCCTGATGAATCTGGTCCGTCTCGGGAGGATGACCGGGGACCACCGCCGGGAAGCGGAGGCTGCGGCGCTCGGCCGCGCCTTTGCCGGGTCCCTTCAGCATATCCCCTCCGCCCATGCGCAGTGGATGATCGCCCTGGAGCTTCTCACGGCGCCCTCCCGCGAGGTGGTGATCGCCGGTCTGCGCGGAGGGGAGGACACCTCCGCGCTACTCGCGGTTATCCGACGGCGCTATCTGCCCAATCTGACGCTGCTCATGCGTCCCGAGGGGGAGGACGCCCCGGCGATTGCGGCGATCGCCCCGTTCACGAAGGAGATGCGGGCCATCGAGGGCCGGGCCGCCGCCTATGTCTGCGCCGGCTTCTCCTGCCGGCAGCCGGTTACCGATCCGAAGGCGCTGGCGGCGCTCCTCGGTGCGGAAATGAAGCGATGATATATCCGTTCCGGAGTTCAACGTTTTGTATTTGACCTATAATCAAGCGGGGAGACATCAGTCGAGAAGAACGGACTTAGCAATTCCGGGGAATGGACGCAGATGGCCGACTGGCTCAAATGACAAGGGGGAGAAGATGAAGGTCAGCAGTGTTGAGCAGATGCGGGGGATGGACCGGCATGCCGTCGAAAACCTGGGGATATCCGAGGAGATCCTCATGGAGAACGCCGGACGGGCGTCGTTTCAGATCCTCTCCCGAGACGTTGGGCGTCGCCGGGCGGCGCTTTTGTATTTTCTGCGGGATCGGGAACAACGGCGGCGACGGTCTCGTCGTGGCGCGGCACATCCTCTCCGGCGGCGGCACCCCCCGGGTCTTCCTTGTCGGCGACCCCGAGCGCTTTGGGGGGGCGGCAAAAACCAACATGGAGATCGTCGCGCGGCTTCCCATCGAGGTGAAGCGGGTCAAGGAGATCGCGGCGGTCCGGCCGGCGGTTGTTCACAGCGACGGGATCGTCGACGCCCTCTTCGGGACGGGCCTGGACCGCGAGGTAAGCGGCATTTACCGGGAGGTGATCGAACTGATCAACATGAGCGGCAAGCCGGTCCTCAGCCTGGACATCCCCTCCGGGGTGAACGGCGACACGGGGGAGGTGATGGGAACGGCGGTCCGGGCGGACCATACGGTGACCTTCGGCCTCCCGAAGATCGGGAACATGCTCTATCCGGGCTGCGGCCTCTGCGGGACGCTCCATCTCTGCCGCATCTCCTTCCCCCCGTCGCTCTGCGACGACGAGGCGATCACAGATCGAAATCAACGGCTTCATAGAGCTTCCCGAGCGCGGGCGGACGATCCACAAGGGGTCGGTGGGGGACGTCCTGTTCATCGCCGGCGCCGCGAGCTATTTCGGCGCCCCGTACTTTTCCGCCATGTCGTTTCTGAAGGCGGGCGGGGGGTATGCCCGCCTCGCCGCCCCCTGGTCGATGACCCCCTTCCTCGCCACGCGGGGGAGCGAGATCGTCTTCGTCCCCCAGGCGGAAACCACGGAGGGAAGCCTCTCCCTGAAGAACAAAGACGCCCTCCTTGCGCTGGCCGGACGGGTGGACATGGTCGTCATCGGCCCCGGCCTCTCCCTCGCCGACGAGACGCAGGGGCTGGTTCGGGAGCTCGCCGCCGGAATCGATAAGCCGCTTCTCATCGACGGCGACGGGATCACCGCCCTGGCGGGCAACCCGGAGATCATCCGGGGCCGCGCTGCGCCGACGGTCCTGACCCCCCATCCGGGTGAGATGTCGCGGCTCACCGGAAAGCCGGTTGCCGAAGGCGAAAAGAGGAGGATTCCGATCCTCCAGGAGACGGCCGCGGATCTCGGGGCGTTGATCGTCCTGAAAGGCGCCCGCTCCCTGATCGGGACGCCGGAGCGCCGGGTCTTCATCAACCTGAGCGGGAACGCAGGGATGGCGACGGCGGGATCGGGGGATGTCCTGACCGGGACGATCGCGGCCATGTTCGGCCTCGGGCTCCCCCTGGAGGAGGCGGTGCGCAAGGGGGTGTTCATCCACGGACTCTCCGGGGATCTCGCCGCGGCGGACAAGGGGGAGGACGGGATCACGGCCCAGGATATCCTCAACTATCTCCCCTATGCGATGAAGCAGGACCGGGAAGGCATCGAGGAGACGTTGGCGGAGCGCTATGACGGACCGGTGATTGTCTGACCTAAAGGCATTAAAAATTTTTAAAATTTTTTTACTTATTTATAATATAATAATATTTTTTTATTACAATTTTCAAATACTTCACACATCTAATTAGCGGCTTCGAAACAAAAAATGTTATATATATCATTGGAGTATACCATCATAATTTCAATATTTTCATCATTCTTAAAATAATAATAATTCTTTACATATCCATATTTTTTTTTATATAAAAATAACTTTAATTCTTCACTTCTCACACCACTCTTTTATCATATATTTATCATTCAATTTTTTTTTAAATATAATTGAAACAAACAATTTACACATTATTAAATACATCTCAATTTTTCTTACTATTATCTAAAATTACATACTCATACACTTCTTAACATAATTAACTTATAATAATTTTAATTTTTTATTTTTTTCATATTTAACAAATATATTTTAAAATTCATATAAATTTTATAATTCTTAAAAATCTCTTCAATTATCTGTTATTTTAAATTTCAAATTAAATACATCTTATAATTATTATTCTATTTTTATAATAATTTATAAAACATATTTATAAAATATAATTTTATTAAAATAAAAAAAATTTTATAAAAAATTTTTTTTAAATTTAATTTTTAAATTATTTTTAAAATTTATAATATAATTATTATAAAATTTTAAAATATAATTATTATTTAAATTTTAAAAATTTATTTAAATAATTTTTATAATAATTTATATTTATTAAAAAAAATTATTTAATTTTTAATTATAAAATATTTTAATATATATAATATAAAAAATATATAATAATTTAATAAAAAATTTTATTTTTAAAAATTTTATTTACTTCGGCGCCTTACTGATCTTGCTGAAGTAAATACATTAAACAATTATATTAATAATATTTATATTTTTATTTAATAAAATTTAAAATTATATTTATTATAAAAATAATTTATTTTATTATTTAATATTTAATTAAATTATAATTTATATTATATTAAATTTTATTATATTATATTTAATATTAATTATTTTTAATAAAAATTAATTTTATTTTATTATAAAATAATTAAATATAAAAATATTATAAATATATTAATTATTTAAAAAAAAAATTATAAATTTATTTAATAAATAAATTTATAAAATAATTTTAAATAAAAATTATAAAATTTAAAATTTTTAATTATAATAAATTATTTTAATAATAATTTTAAAATTTAATAATTTTATTTTAAAACGGAGCAGGGCCGGGCTGGCTGATGAAGCCGCCCCGGAGCGTCGGTTTTAGCGATTCCTGCGGCGAACCTTCTTTCTTATTTCCGGAGGCCGCGGAGCGCCTTGAGGATCTGCTCCTTGTTGCCCGGGATTTGCTTCCCTTGGGGGCCCACGATGACAACGGTGGGCGTTGCGTTGATCCGGTCTTCCTTGATGTATTTGCTGAATATCGCAAAGACGGGCGCGGTGTCGAGCAGCCGGATCTCCAGGCCTTTCTTTATGAGGAAGCTCTCCAGCTCGTCTTTCCCCCTGATCTGCAGCCCCGCCGCCTCGAAAAGGACGGTCCGGGCTTTGACCGCCTGGCCGAACTCCCGCTTCGCATTAACCGCAGCCAGAAAATAACCGGCGTAGAGGACCGTCTCCGGGTGAAGCGGCGTGTCGATGAAGATGACGCGGATACGGTTCTTCGCCACCAGTTCCGTGATGGCCGCCATCACCTCCTGCTCCTCGGCGCGGCAGGGTCCGCAGAAATAGTCGGTGTAGACACGAACCTCGACGGCGCCCTCGCCGAAGGCCGGCAACGGGGGGTCGGCCGCGGAGACAGGGGGCGTCGGTCCCGAAACAACGAGCAGAAAGAGGAGTAGTACGGTCCCGGCCACCGTGACATCAAACCCCCTGGCAGCTCGCTCGAAAAGGTTGATCCGGACCGCACCGGCGGTGAGAAGCCGCTTCGTTGTTGCATCCACATATCGCATGGTATTCGGAAACCTCCTGGATGATGGTGAATTGATAAGCGTTTTACCCGTGTCCCGCGATATGTTCCTCGGCGGTATCACGGGTCATCAGTACCGGAAGCGGCCGTTTTCGTAAATCACGATCCGCTCCCCCGTCGTGAGGTGGGCCGTGACCGTTTTATCCTCCGTGTTCACCAGGTCCCAGTGGAGGGCGGAGTCGTTGAAGCCCAGCTTCCGCTTGAGCTCCTTGGTCAGGGCGGCGGGATCGCCGGCGTAGGTGTCGGCGTACGATGACCCGAGGGCGATGTGGCAGTTCCCGAACTTCCCGCCGAAGTTCTCGTCGAAGAGCGTGTCGGCCATGAACCGGTCGATCCTTGAGAAGCGCCGGTCCGTCAGCGAGAATTCGCCGATGCGCGCCGCTCCCCGATCCATCCGGAGCTGCTTCGCGGTGAACGCCTCGCCTTTCTCCGCCCTGATTTTGACGGCGGCCCCCTTGACAAAAGTCAGACGCACCCCCTCGACGTAATTGCCGCTTCGGTACGAGGGGAGATTCGCGGTATAGGTCCCCTCGGTGCCGCGCCAGTCCGGGGAGATGAAGAGCTCGAAGCTCGGGATGTTGTGCCCGGAGACCCCGGCCCATTTTCGCTCGGCCCCCGGCGTGATCCTCAGATCGCACCGTTCGGATTCGATATGGAAGAAGGCCGCCTTCAGGCCGCTCAGCCACTCTTTGATGGCGGTCGCGTTTCGGCGGATCGTTTCCCATTCGCCGACCGGATCTCTCCGATCGAGATAGCAGGCCCGGATGATCTGCTCGGTGTAGAGCTCCGGCGTCGTGCGGGCCTGTGCCGCGAGTTCCGGCGTCGGCAGGGTGCAGAGGGTCCAGCCGTAGGCCCCCCCCTGCTCTCGTTTTTCGAGGATGTCGCGGAGCGGTTTGCGGGCGACGATCGCCTTGCCGATCCGGATGGGATCGACATCTTTCAGGTGGGTCAGAGAATCCGGGGCGTGGAGGAAGATCCGGCCGTTGATGCTCCCGCAGAGCTCCTTCTCCCCGGGGGCCTGAAAAACCAGCTGTTGTCCGTTCGCCTTTCGAAAGAAGGAGCGCTCCATCGCGACGGAAAACCCCATCCGCTGGATGGGGTTCATGCCCGCGGCGACGACGTGATCGTAGAGGATCTCCGCGAGCCGGAGGGCGGCGCGGTCGTAATGGATAAGGATGACGTCCTTTTTTCGAAACCGCTCCCGGCGGGCGGTCTTGAGTCCCCAGATGAGGACGTCGGCGTATCGTTCAAGATACCGCTCGTTCAACACGTTTGTTCATCTCCCTTCATCGTTGACGTACCCGTACCGCCCTGTGCCGTGCCGTCTCCTCACTTCTTGGCGCCGAGGATCTTTTCCATCTGGGGCATGTTGGCGCCTCTGACAAACTGCCCGTCGATTACAAACATGGGTGTGCCGAGGCCCGCGATCCCGATCTTGTCGCCGAGCTCCTTGTGGGTCTTGACCAATTCAGCCGCCGCGGCGTCGTCGCAGGATGTGAATTTCATATCGTCGAGTTTTCCGGTCATCGCCTCCTCATACGCCTTGGTCCGGTCTTTCGCGCAGAAAATGTAACGGATCTTCGCCTCGGCTTTCGGATGCATCGGGAGCGGGTATAAGAAGACATACCGCGTCACGTCGTTTCTTTTCGCGAAATAGTCGGAGGCCTTCCGGCAGAACGGGCAGTCCGGATCGGTGACTTCGATCACCGTGTGAGAACCGCTGCCGATCTTCAATGCTTTTTCGAGAGGGAGGTCCCTGAACTTCTTTCCCTGGATCTCGGTATTCCGTGCTTGCGTCAGGTTTTTCTTCTCCTTGGTTAAGATCTCCCCGATGATCACGTAATCCGGTCCCGGGGCGTAATAGACGATCCTGCCGCCGGCGACGACCTCATAGAGGCCGGGGATGTCGGTGGGGATAACGCTCTCCAGCGGGATGTCGGGGAAACTCTTCCGGAAGGATTCCTCAGGCGTGGCCGCCTGAAGAGGGGCGCCGGTCATGATGACCATCAGGACGCAGAGGGTGAGAAACGCTTTTTGGGGTATATTCATGATCTGTTCTCCATTTCTTTTTTCTTTCGAGAAACGCTTGTCGTTGTTCAGCACCTCGGTGAGGCCGTCCGTGTATAACAGAAGCGTATCCCCCAGTGCAAGGAGAATCTGGCGCGTTTCACAGACGAAATCCTCCACCACTCCGAGGAAGAAGACTCCGGGCAGGGGGAGTCATTCCGGCGGCCTGTTGATATTTCTCGTCAAACGGCTGGTCCGGGAGATCCGGTACCGGCGGGAGGGAGGGCGGAATATCCTGACGCTTACGGTCGATCCCGCGCCGGCGGTGCTCTGAGCGGTGCTTACAGTCGCCTCTCGATGATGTAATCGGCGATGGTGTGAAGGGCCGTTTTGGCTTCCGAGTCGGTAAAGGAGGTCAGGAATCCCTTGGCCTCATCGATACAGGTTTTGGCCTTGGCCAGGGCATAGGGGATGCCGTCATAGCGATGGATGAGGGTCATGATCTCGGCCAAGGACGCCTCGTCCTTTCCCTCGATTCCCTTGCGGATGAACGACCGTTCCTCCGGGGTGCACTTCTTCATCGTCCTGATGAGCGGCAGCGTCAGTTTCCCCTCTTTGAGGTCCTGGCCGATCGCCTTGCCGAATTCTTCCTCGCGGGCCACATAATCGAGGGTGTCGTCCGTAATCTGGAAAGCGGTGCCCAGCCTCATCCCGAAACGGGTCAGCGCCTCGATCTGAGAGTCCGCGGCGTTTCCCAGGATGCCGCCGATGGCGCAGGCCGCCGAAATGAGAATGGAGGTTTTCTTCTCGACGATCGACAGATACTCCTTTTCGGTGATCTTGATGTCACCGGTTTTCATCAACTGGAAGATCTCTCCCTCCGACATCGTGTTGGTGGTGGTGGAAATGAGCTTGATGATGGCCCAGTTCCCGTCGTCGGTCATCAGCCGGAACGATTTGGAGTAGAGAAAGTCTCCGACGAGAACACTTGCGGCGTTCCCCCACACGCGGTTTGCAGAGGCTTTTCCGCGCCGGGTTTCCGCATGGTCGATCACATCGTCGTGGAGGAGGCTTGCGGTGTGGATGAATTCGATCATGGCCGACAGGGGATAGCGGCGCTCCCCCCGGTAGCCGCAGAGTTCGGAGGTGGCCAGAAGCAGAAGGGGCCTGAACCGTTTGCCGCCGCTGCCGATCAGGTGGTGGATGATTTCCGGGACGAGACGCATTTCCGAGCGGAGATAGGTCTCCATGTGCTCCTCGACCCGCTTCAGATCATTTCCGAAGTAGTGAAAGACATCCTGTATCTGCATGGCATCAATTCTCGGTCCCTGACGATTCGCGGTTACTATAATGGATGGCCCCGGCAATGTCAACCGTTTGCTCCTGCCGAAGCCGACAAACGACTTCATGTTTCCCGGCAGATCGGTTGGTACGGCCGTGGGGCCTCTTCGAGCGGCTTCACCGCCGGTGAACCTCGCCGGCGGGGAGATGTTCCGGCCATTTAGCATTTGACGGCGGCAAGCTATCCGTACTATATGCTGCGCGATTGAGCGTAGTCCCCCTGGTTTCATGAGAGAAAGGCATGGGGAAATTACTGTGGTGACTCGATTGGAGACGGGATGATTATGATCGGTAAGGTTGAAGCGGCAGTCGGTTGTTTCCGTGAGGGTTTCAACTGTTCGCAGGCGATTCTTTCTACGTATGGCGGCGAATTCGGCCTGGAGAGGGAAGTCGCCCTGAAGGCGGCGGCCGCATTCGGAGGGGGGATGGGAGGTCTTGGAGAGGTGTGCGGAGCCGTCACGGGCGCGCTGATCGTCATCGGGTTGAAGCACGGGCATACGGATGCGAGGGACAAAGAGACGAAAGAGAAGACCTATGCCCGTGCCCGCGACTTCGCCGACCGTTTCCGGTCGCACAACGGTTCTCTCCTCTGCCGGGAACTCCTGGGCTGCGACCTCACGACGGCGGAAGGGATCCAGAAGGCCCGGGAGAAGGGATTGTTTACCGAACACTGTCCCCGGTTTGTCCGGGCGGCGGCAGAGATACTCGAAGATGTCCTGTAACCTTTTGGAAAGGTGGGAAGAAACGGTGGCGGACCGATGAGCGGCGTCGCCCTCGGCATCGTTCTGGCCTCCGCCTTCCTCCATGCAGGCTGGAACTACCTGCTCAAGAAAAGCGAGCGGAAGATTGTTTTCATCTGGTGGTTTCTCCTGATATCGGCAATCCTCTATATCCCTATGTTCCTGTACTACCTTCCGAAATTCACCATCCCGCTGGAAGGATGGTACTGCATCGTCGCCACCGGCCTCATCCATGGTGTCTATTTCTGGTGCATTGGGGGCGCCTATCAGCGGGGGGATCTTTCCCTGGTCTATCCGCTGGCCAGGGGGGCAGGCCCACTCTTCATTCCGGTCCTGGCCGTGATCCTCCTGAAGGAGGAGATCTTTCCCCTGGGGATGCTGGGGATCTCCCTGATCATCGTCGGGATCTACTGCATCCACCTGCGCTCCTTCAGCCGTTTAGCCGTTCTGGAGCCCTTCCGGGCGCTCCGCGGCGGGGCCTCTCTCTGGGCGCTGTTCACGGGGCTCAGCATCGCCTGCTATTCGCTCGTCGACAAGGTCGGCGTCGGACTGGTCTATCCGCCTGTCTATATCTACCTCATGCTCCTGATCACCTGGCTGGTGATCACCCCCTGGGTCCTGATCCGGGAGCGCCATTGGCTGAAGTCCGAATGGCAGTGCCGCAAAGGATCCATCGTTGCCGTCGGGTTTCTCAGCGGCTTCACCTATCTGATGATCCTCTTCGCCCTTACGATGAGCAAGGTCAGTTACGTGGCTGCGGTCCGCGAGGTCAGCATCGTCCTGTCGGCCTACTGCGGCGTCGTTTTGCTCAAGGAGAAACAGGGACGGCAGAAAATGATCGGCGCCGTGCTGATAACCGCCGGCGTGGTCGCTATCGGCCTGAGCCGGTAATGGGGCATCCGGCATTCCAAAACACCCGAGGCATAATATTTTGTTATCCGCAATATAAAAATTATTAGTTTGACTAATAGTTGGACTTTTTCTATTTTGCACTCAACTTCTTATACTAATCGAACGTCAACACTACTGGGAGGGAATTTGAATGGATAGACAACCGTTGATTAAGCGAAAGACGGCCATATCGTACAAGACGGAGGAAAAGACCGTCGTGAGGGGCTACAACGTGAGCGATCTGGCGGAAGCGGGCTATACGTTCTATGACATGCTGTTCATCATCTTTCAGAACCGCATCCCGGCGGAGAATGAAGCGGACATGCTGCGGTATGAAACGGGGGAATTCCTGGAGCATTCCATGTCGCCGTCGGCGGCCTCGGCCATTGCCGTCATTGGCGGCAGGCCCAATCTTCCGGCGGCCGTCGCGGCGGCCGTCATGACCTTCGGATCGGCGCACGGCCCCGGAGCGGCGCACGGCTACATGATGCACAAGTACATTGAGCGGGCCCGCGTCGAAGGGAAGAGCCTCGAAGAGATGGGCAAGATCCTCGTCGACGAGTACATGGATGCGGGCCTGGCGGTCATGGGGATGGGACAGCCCCAGCATCTGGACGGCGATCCTCGCGCGGAGCCGACGCACATCAAGCACGAACAGCTCTGCAGCGGGGTCTATCTTGCCCTGCAGCGTTCCATCGAGAAACACTTCAACGCGCGGAGGAAGCGGGAGGGGAAGGCGTTTGTCGCGGTGAACATGATCGGCGCGGGCAACACGGCGCTTGCGGAGCTGGGATTCTCCCCCAACGCCGCCTGGTGCATCGGCTGCGTCTGCCGCGGCTTTTCCTGCGCGGCCCATGCCACCTACACGATGAAGAAGGGGCGCGCCTGGGCGGCCTCGAAGCGGGAGCCGATGGTTCAGATGCTGGATCTCTCCATGATCAAATATGCGGGTCCCGCCGACCGGGAGGTTCCCAGCCAGGCGGAGCGACAGGAGTACGCGAGGAAACAGAAAGAGGAAGGAGAATACAAGAAATGGACAATTTAGACGATCCGAGACTCAATTTTAACTACCGGACCAGGGAACGCGGCACGGTCCCGATGGATACGAAGCGCGACCGGTTCCAGTGGGTGTCCGAGGTTGCCTATAAGAACGTCCATCGCATTGTTGCCAGGGGTTACGATACGACCGAACTGGTGGAGGCGGGATACGGCTTGACGGATGTTCTCTTCGTCGACTTTCAGGCCCGGATTCCCCTGATCGAAGAGGAGAAGATGCTCAACTACGTCATGGTGGTGATGCTGGAAGACGGTCTCTCCTCCCCGGCGAACATCGCGCGGATCGTCGCCGGCGGCAAGACCATTCTGACCCAGGCCGCCGGTTCCTCGATCCTCGCCTTCGGCCATGCCTATGGCGCTTATCAAACATTCGGGAGGATGCTGGACGGCATCCTCGCCCGGCAGGCGAAAGAAGGAAAGCCGCTTGCCGAGGTGGTCGAGGCGGTGGTCAAGGAGAGGCTGAACGATCCGGCGCTGGGTGTATCCGGCCTGATGCTGAAGGACCCGACCGCGAAGCGGATGATCGCCCGGGCCGAGAAGCTCGGTGTCGCGGGCAAATACATATCGCTGATCAAGGAGATCGTGAAGGCTGCCCGGAAGCTCAGCAAGGAGCCGGTCGACATCGACCTTCTGGGCGCCACCGGCGCCGCCATGTTCGATCTCGGATTCACGCCCGAGGCCGCCTGGAGCATTCTCGCCGTGACCCGCGCCTTTGCCGCGGGCGCCCATTACTGCGAGGAGGTCGAGTGCGAGGAGCCGGTCCGGCTCGGGCAGACCCTGACCCCGAAAGAGTGGTATGTCGGTCCGGAAGACCGGCCGGTGCCAACGCTGGAGGAGAGGAAGAAGGTTGCCAAAGCGATGGAGGCCCAGACGCCCCAGGAGTGGAAGGAGACGTTTATCGAGAGGCAGAAGATCCAGGGTTCCGGCTGGGCGATCGTGGAGGAGATCGACGACCCCCGCCGAAAGATCTGACGGATCGAACGGACTCTGACCGAGCGATCTCCCCGGGCTGACTAACCCCCATGCCCGGGTCGGGCACAACGAAGGATGAAAATCACCCCCATCCCTCCCTCCCCTCGACGGGGGAGGGAGGGATGGGGGCATTTTCATATTAAACGGCCTCAGGGCAGGTTGCTTTTTTGCGGAGTTGAGGTTTAGTCGGCAACGACGCATCTCACAGGCGTCGTGAGACGTGCGAGGAAGGTGCACTTGGAAGTTTCAGTTCTGATCATGGCCGTTTTGGTGGTTGCCCTGGCGCTCTTTTTCGATTTTTCCAATGGCTTCCATGATGCGGCGAATGTCGTGGCGACAATCATTGTTACGGGCGCCATGTCGCCGGCGATGGCCTTGACCATTGCCGCGATCTGCGAATTCATCGGGCCTTTTCTCTTCGGGACGGCCGTAGCCAAGACGATCGGCAGGAACATCATCGACACGTCGGCCTTCGACCCGAACGCCGTGGCCCTCTCCGTCGGTCTGATCATCGCGGCGCTGATCGGCGCCATTGCCTGGAACCTGATCACCTGGTGGTTCGGCCTCCCCTCGAGTTCCTCCCATGCCCTGATCGGGGGGTTGATCGGTCCGGTGCTCATCGCCTATGGCCCGGACAAGATCATCTGGAAGGGGGTGACGTTTGTATTCGCGTCTTTGATCCTTTCCCCGCTGATCGGCATGTTTTTCGGCTGGCTGTTTTTGAAGATCACCCGTTCCATTGCAGAAAAGCAGCGCGTGACGCCCCGTGCGAATGCCTTTTTCAACCGGATGCAGATCGTCTCCTCTATCTGTCTCGCCCTGAGCCACGGGGCCAACGATGCCCAGAAGTCGATGGGGGTCATCGTCATGAGCCTGGTCATTTTGGGGATTTTCCCTGCGTTCGAAATTCCCTTTTGGGTGATCGCCAGCTGCGCCGGCGCGATCGCGGCCGGATGCGCCACCGGGGGATGGCGGATCATCCGGACGATGGGCTCGCAGATCTGCCGGCTTCGGTCGGTCCACGCATTCTGCGCGCAGACGGCCTCCGCCTCCGTCATCCTCACGGCGGCCATGTTCGGAGGGCCGGTATCCACGACGCATGTCGTCTCGTCGAGCATCATCGGTGTCGGAGCGGGGCAGCGTCTCTCCGCAGTGCGCTGGACCGTGGCGAAGGACATCGTGACCGCATGGTTCATCACCATCCCGGCTTCGGCGGTCGTCGCCGGGGTGGTGTTTTACGCGATCAAGGCAATGCATCCGAGCTTTTAAAAGCGGAGAAAGGAGCGCTGAAGTGGTATTCAACATACGGAAAGGGCTATTTGCGAAACACAAGGACATCTTTTACGACCTCCTGTACCAGCAGTCCCAAAAGACCCTGGAGGGTCTCGAGGCCCTGGCAAGCTACATGGATAACCGCAGTTCCGAGACGGCAAAGCAGGTGAAGAAGTGCGAGACCGACGCGGATGATCTCCGGCTGATCCTGATCCAGGAGCTGGACAAGACCTTCGTCACGCCGCTGGACAGGGAGGATATCTTCAACCTCTCCCGGATCATTGACGATGTCATGGACTACGCTAACTCCACCGTACTGGAGATGGAAATCTATGAAGTCCCCGCTGACGGCCATGTCAAGGAGATGGTGAACATCCTGATCAGCGCCGGACGAGAGATCAACCTGGCCATCAAGCATCTCGAGGAACAGCCGAAGGTGGCCGCCGTCCACGCGGTCAAGGCAAAGGCCTACGAGAATACGATGGAGGGGGCGTACCGCCTCGCCCTGTCCCACCTGTTTCGGGGGGATGATCCGGTATTCATGCTCAAGATGCGGGAGATCTATCGCCATCTCAGTAACGCCGCAGACCGCGGAGACGAGGCGGCCAACATCATTTCCAGCATCGTGATGAAACATTCATAGAAGAGGAAGGAATCCATGGAAGACAACATCAAGGAGATGTACGAGAAGGCGCGGGCGGCATTCAAGGTCGTGGAATTCTGGCCGCAGGAGAAGGTCGACGAGATGGTTCTGGCCGTAGGCTGGGAGCTTCAGAAGGAGGAGACCGCCAAGGAGCTTGCCCGTCTGGCGGTGGAGGGCTCAGGGATCGGCGTCTATGAGGACAAGGTCCACAAGATCGGGACGAAGGTTCGCGGAACGCTCTACGACCAGATCGGGGTGAAGACCTGCGGCCTGGTGGAAGAGGACAAGGCCAAGGGGATCCGGAAGTACGCGAAGCCCATCGGGGTGATCGCCAACGTCGTTCCCTGCACAAACCCGGAATCCACGGTCTGCTGTATCGCGCTTTCCACGCTTAAGACGCGAAATGCGATCATCTGTTCACCCCATCCCCGGACGGAGCTGGCCACCTACACGACGGTGGAGCATATCCGGAAGGCCCTGGCAAAGGTCGGCGCCCCGGTCGATCTCGCCCAGTGCATCCGGCACACGAGCAATGAGAAGACCCAGGAACTCATGGCCAACTGCGACTACGCGGTGGCGACGGGCGGCGCGGCCCTGGTGAAGGTCGTCTACGCGGCCGGGGTCCCCGCGCAGACCGTGGGCGCGGGGAACGTCATCTCCATCGTGGATTCGAGCGTCGAGGCCGATCTCCCCGGCGTGGCCATGCGGCTCAGGAAGTCGAAGACGGCCAACAATGCGGCCTCCTGTTCCTCGGAGAACGCGATCGCCATCGAGGAGGCCATCTTCGACAAGATGATCGCGGCCCTGAAAGCGGAGGGCGGGTACCTGTGCTCCACGGAGGAGCGCGAGATCCTGCGCAAGACGATGTGGCCCGACGGCCATACGCTGAACCGCGACGTCGTGGCGAAGTCGGCGCCGTTTATCGCCGATCTGGCGGGATTGAAGGTGCCCGCGGAGACGAAGATCCTGATGGTGATGGGCGAGAAGATCGGCCGGGAGGACCGCTTCTCCGGGGAGAAGCTCTCCCCGGTCCTGACCGTCTGGAAGTGGACGGACTTCGATGAGATGCTGGACCGGATGGAGAAGATCCTGAAGTTTTCCGGCGAAGGCCACTCGGTGAATATCCAGACGACGATCGATGAGCGGATCGATAAGATCGGGCTTCGCGCGAACGTGAGCCGCGTTGTCTGCAACATGGGGCATACGGAGGCGAACAGCGGCGGCTGGACGAGCCATCTGGGCTTCACGGATACGCTGGGCTGCGGGACCTGGGCCGGCAACATCAGCTGCGAGAACATCAACTGGCGGCAGTTTCTCATGTACACCCGCGTGGCGACGCCCGTTGCGAATTACCAGCCGCCGGACGACGCGCTCTTCGGAAGCTATCTGAAGAAGTGGGGGAAGGATTGATCTCCTGATCTTCCCGCTTGCCAAACTTCAGCGGATACGGTAGTTGTGGACGGCCGCAGCAGCAAGGCGGCCGTCCTTATATTTTGATGAAGGGGTAACGATGATCCGGGCGGTATTCTGGGATAACGACGGCGTTCTGGTGGACACGGAGAAGCTCTATTTCCAGGCGACCCGCGAGCTCCTCCTGAGGACCGGCGTGACGCTGACGGAGGCGCTTTTCCAGCGGATCTCGCTTTCGGAGGGGCGCAGCGCCTTCGTCCTGGCCGCGGAGAAGGGGGTTCCGCAGGAGGTCATCGACCGGCTTCATGAGGAGAGAAACAGGCGCTATGCGGAACTCCTGCGGGGCGGGGTCCGGATCATGGAGGGCGTCGAAGAGACCCTCGCCGAGCTTCGGGGGAAGATGGTCATGGGGATCGTGACCAGCTCCCGGCGGGAGCATTTCGAGACGATGCACCAAAAGACGGGGCTTCTTCCCCACTTCGACTTCATCCTGACCCGTGAGGATTTTACCCTGTCGAAGCCCGATCCGGAACCGTACCGGACGGCGATGGAGAAGTGCGGGTACGGACCCGACGAGTGTCTCGTCGTCGAGGATTCGCCGCGCGGCCTGGCCTCGGCCCGGGCGGCCGGCATCCGCTGCCTGGTTGTTCCGAACGATCTGACGCGGGGCTATCCGTTTCCCGGCTCATGGCGGGTACTTTCCACGAGCAGGGAGGTGCCGGCGGAGATCCGGCGTATCGAAGCGCTCGACGGGTGATAAGGATATGCCGGGGCGGCAACCGCGCCGGTATTGGAGGATGATTCACCGTGATCGGCGGGAGAAGATTCAGATGATCCGGGCGGTTGTTTTCGACTTCGGCCAGACGCTCGTCGATTCGGCGGACGGTTTCCGGGCGGCGGAGAAGGAGCTGCAGAACAAGGCCGTCGCGCTTCTGTCCCCGTCCCTGCGGGAGGGGTTTCTGGATGTCTATCGGCAAATCCGGACCCGTCTTCATAACCAGTCCATCTTTTCCCGGAGGGCGCTTCTGGAGGAGGTCTTCCGCCATTACGGCCGAGCGGATCGATCCTGCCTTGATCGAACAGTGGGAAACCGACTACTGGGAGCGGATCAAGGCGATGACCCGGCCGTTTCCCGAAACGGAAACGGTCCTGGAGACGCTTCTCGCCCGGGGGTACCGCCTGGCGCTGATCACCAATACCCAGGGACAGCAGAAGGAAGAAAAACACCGCCTCAGCAATTATCCGGAACTGGAGCGGTTTTTCGAGGTGATCGTCATCGCCGGCGAAGCGGGAATCCCGGCGAAACCGGATCCCGCGCCCTTCTGCCTCTGCCTCGAGCAACTGGCGATCGCTCCGGGCGAGGCGGTCTATGTGGGCGACGACCTCAGGATCGACGTCCGCGGCTCGGAGGCCGTGGGCATGCATCCCGTCTGGCTTCGGCACCGCTCCGTAACGAGGAACTGGCCCGCGGCGGAGACCGCCGCGCCGGTCATCGACTCTCTGGAGCGCCTGCTCGACATCGAGGCGCTGATCCGGGACCGGTCGGAGCGAGGCAAAGGATAGGGAAACAGGTTGATCCGATTCAAGCATACATTTCTGATTTGAAGAAAAGTTATACCTTCAGGATGACTCACTCTCTCAGCTACTCCTCAATACCCCGATGGGACCAAGAGGTCATTAATTATTTATATTGATAGTCAGTAACAGAGGTTGATGCCCTTGTGTAGCAGCCTTCACTCCGAACTGCTCAGGTAAGATCAAGGATAGTCAGAACCATGCTGGTTATCGCTGTCACAACTGTGCCATGGGGCGTTGACCTTGGAGTTGATGATTGCCGAATGAACTAAACAAGAAAGGCAGAGCCGATTGGCCCTGCCTTTCATAAAAAAAATTTATATAAGCGACTCAGTTACGGAGCTTTCTTTTGGCTCCCGCAAGTCCCAAAAGACCCGCACCGAGCATGAGGAGGGTAGCCGGCTCCGGGACCGTCGAGACATCCTTAGCTTCGCCTAGGGTAGTGAAGCCCAGGAAGAAGACGTTGTCATCGTTTGACGGATTCAGTGTTCTAATGCTAATCAACGTTTCGCCGTTGGATAAGAAACTCTCTATACCGTACAGTTCATCGTCATACCGGGCGCTGCCGCCGTTGGCAATTGCACTAGCCGGGAGTGCTATGCTGTCACCGATGCCCCCTGCAGTGATGAGGCCACCATTCGCACTAAAACCGTCATCTTCGCCCCCGGCGCTTGAGGTCATCCTCTGACCGTTCACATCAACTTGCGACCACTGTCCGGTGACATCGCCGCCGCCAAACTGAAAGCTGTAGGAAATGCCCAGCGACATGGTGGCGAAAAAGTTAGGGTTAGTCTTATCGACAGGCGTGGTAAGGGCGATATTGAAAAAATCACCGGTGGTAGCCAGCTCGCCGTCGTAAATGATCGCGGTATTGACCGGCTTGGTTGTATCATAGTAAAGTACGGTAAGGACCTCGCCGTCCAGATAGCCCGTCTCCGTAAGGTCAAAGCTGAAAAGCCCGCTGCCCGAGCCGACCTTGGCCTGAACGATGGAGGTTACATCCCAGCGGTTTTCCGAAACCCAGGAGTTGCCATCCCTTGCGCCAACATCGAGCCTGCTGGCAACGTCCGACGTGAGGGTATTGCCTTCAAATACAACGTCTACAAGCGGGTTGCCGGAATACCCCACCGCAGCCGAATAGAGAAAGGCCTTGTAAACCGATGCCCCCACGGGTATGTCCGCACTGATAACGCCCAGGGTGTTATCCGCAAGTCCCTTGGCATCAACGCTCATGCCTGCCCCGTTATCCGTGTAACTCATGAACTGCGACATCGTCGCTCCGGCCATACTTGCGCTGGCCAACAAGAAAAAAACAGATAAAATCCCAATCTTTCTCATAATTACCCTCCTTTTTCCTTGTTTAATTAGCCCTAATGGCATGTTTTCATCGCTGCCATATTTCTAAGCAAATGCAATGCCATTAGCGAGCAATTATGATAACAAATTGAAAGAACTTAATTTTTTCTAATGCCCCCTAATCATGCGCCAGTGTGCCGAGCTGTAAACTGTAAAACTTCCCGACAATTTATAATGCTATACAGAGATGCTAATGGAAATATATTTAATTATATCAATAACTTGTATACTTGTTAGGTAACTGTAAAGAAATCCGACAAAAAAAGAGGAAAAATGGGAGAGCCAATTGCAAAACCAGCTTATCCTGTCACCCCGGCGACAGCCGGGGTTTGGCCAAACAAATTTTTTCGAGAACACCTCAATGGCTCCTTACCACTGCAGCTCAAGGTGGTTTGAAGCCAGCTCCTGTAAGCCGACTCCGAGGGACCTCCCCTCATCTCATGTGCAGCCTCGTGGCGCACTTACCAATTCAAATCTATGTCTAAATCACAATATTCAATTTTAACGAATACAGTCAATAACGGATAATGAATACCATTCGAAAGGGCGCACTCCTTTCAAAATTACCAGACACTCTCTTTCAGGAAGTTGTGCGTAAACTGGAGGAACCGAAAATTTGCTGACCAGACGTTGCATCTTCCATCCCGCACTCAATGGTCTCGATCGATATGCGATGACCACCCTTTGAACTTTTGTTATCCGTTATCAAGCATGGCCAGCTGTCGAGAAATCTTGGTATCGGCCATGCTATCGAGTCTCTTGGGCAGGTGGTCAGGCGGTCAGGCAGCTTTCCCGCGGCCTCACCGATGATCTCAAGATTTCGGATGACGGCGTCCTAGGTTTTTCGGTCTTTTCTGAAAGCCTCTTCGTCCTGGTCCGCCAGGTATGTTCGGATTTGGTGGATGGCTTCTAAAATGTCATCGAGATAGAGCCTGAAATCCCTATGCATAGGCCACCTCGCGGGTGATGATCGGCTTGATGCGCGACTTCAAGGAATCGGCTAACACGAGGTCTACGGACCTTCCCCGGTCATCTTCGATGAAGAACATCTTAGACATGCACGGATAAGCAGATGACCCGGAAATCAGCTCCCATTATGCGATTGACTTATTTCGGCAAACAGGGTTAATAACACCATCCTATTTCCCGGTGGGGAGGGATGGGGGGCGGCTCACGGTTATCTTAACGCCCCCGGCAGTTCCGGGGCGATTGAAGATCATGACATGGCGAAGAAAGGGGACATGGCCCTGATGGATTGGATTGCAGCGGCTGTCAAAGCGGGGAAATCGGCCTTGAATGAGTATGAGGCCAAGCGGTTTCTGGAGGGGTACGGGATTCCGGTAAGCCGGGAAGCATTTGTCCCGGACGGCGAGGCCGCGGTCAAGGCCGCCCGGGAGATCGGCTATCCGGTCGCGTTGAAAGCCGCCGGCGAGAAAATTCAGCACAAGACGGAATTGGGGGCCGTTGCCCTGAACCTGAAGTCGGAAGGGGATGTCCGCGAGCAGGCCAAACGGCTTCTGGCGATTGCCGGCTGCGAGGGGCTCCTGGTCCAGGAGATGGTCGGGGGAGACCGTGAACTGGTCTGCGGCCTTACCCGGGATGTCCAGTTCGGCCCCTGCGTGATGTTCGGCGTGGGCGGGATCTTCACCGAGCTCATTGACGATGCGGTCTTCCGCGTTGCCCCCGTCACCACGGCTGACGCCCTGGCGATGATGGATGAAATTCGGATGGCCAAGATCCTTGATCCCTTTCGCGGCCAGCCGCCCGTCGATCGGGAGGCCCTGGCCCGGATCATCGTGGCACTGGGGAAAATCGGCTGCGAATGCGGCAATGTCCGGGAAATCGACATGAATCCCATCAAGATCCGCCCCGACGGTTCTCCGGTGGCGGTTGACGCCCTTGTGGCGATCCAGGTACCGGCCGCCGTCCATCCATGATTCCGGGGATTCTTCCGGAAAAGACTATTACCCGGAGAGAGAAGTGATGAGAAATAAGCTGGAACCCTTTTTTGAACCCCGCAGCGTCGCGATCATCGGCGCCTCCGCCGTTCCCGGCAAGCCCGGCCACGAAGTGATCAGAAACATCCAGGAGAACGGGTATACGGGGAAGATTTACCCGGTCAATCCCAAGGGGGGCAGGATCAGGGAGATCGATGTCTGGTCCTCCATCGCAAGCCTGCCCAGGGACATCGATGTGGCCGTGATCATCCTGCCCGCGGCGGCCACGGCCCAGGCCCTTCGCGAGTGCGCCGATCAGGGGATCCGCCATTTTGTCCTCTCCTCGGGCGGCTTCGCCGAAGTCGACGAGGCCGGAGCCGAGATCCAGCGGGAGCTCGTCCGTATCATCCAGGAGAGGGGTCTCCATGCCCTCGGTCCGAACACGTCGGGTCACACCTCGACCCCGCAGGGGTTCACGTCGACCTTCTTTCCCCAGGGGAAGATCCGCCGCGGCCGGGTTTCCTACATTGCCCAGACGGGGAATTTCGGCACCCATACCCTGAAATATATCCTGACCGGCGAGCATTTCGGCGTGGCCCGGGTCGTGGGCCTGGGGAACAAAATCGACATCGATGAGACGGATGCGCTGGAATATCTGGGTGCGGATCCGGAGACGGCCGCCATCCTCATCTATATCGAGAGTTTCAAACGGCCGCTCCGTTTTCTGGAGGTGGCCCGGGAGGTCACCCGCAGAAAGCCGGTCGTCCTGCTCAAGAGCGGGGCCACGGAAGCGGGCAGGCAGGCGGCGATTGCCCATACGGCGGCGATGGCATCGCCCGACCGCATCGTCGACGGCATGCTCCGCCAGGCCGGGGTGGTCCGCATCTCGGATTACACCCATCTCATCCTGGCGGGGAAGGCCCTCTCCATGCTGCCGCTCCCCCAGGGAAACGGCGTCAGTTTTCTCGCCCCGTCCGGCGCCATGCTGGCCGTGCTCTCCGATTACTGCGTCCGCCTGGGACTCCACATTCCCCCCCTGGAGCAGGAGAACGTGCAGCGGCTCCAGGCGATCAGCCCTTCCTATATCCGCATGCGCAATCCCGTCGACATCTGGCCGGCGGCCCTCTCGTCGGGGGTTGAAACCGCCTACCGGGAGGGGATGGAGATCGTCCTTCAGGACCCCGCGGTGGACGCCGTGGTGCCGGTGATGAT
Organism: uncultured delta proteobacterium; assembly: GCA_963817385.1. GTDB lineage: Bacteria > Desulfobacterota > Syntrophia > Syntrophales > UBA5619 > JAKAFS01. The sequence goes on along the minus strand of CAWFOM010000001.1, from coordinate 35,823 downwards.
GCTGACGCCGGAAACGGGGGTGCCCGATCCGGGCTTCATCGTGGAGCTGGCCGGGAAGTATCCCGAGAAGCCGATCCTGGTCACCTTCAGCGGCGCCAAGGGGTGCATGGACGAATACAAGGCCGCCCTGGAACCCCGGGGAATTCCGACCTTTCAGGAAATCGAGCAGCCCTTCGCGGTGCTCTCCATCATGGAGCGGTGCCGCCGGGCCATGAACCGTCCCGGGTAGGGCGCGCCGGAAGTGACACGCCCGGAAAAAGCGAATGTTCCCCTCCCGCGAGGGAGGCGGTTACGGTCAACCGCTGCAGCGGGCAGCGAGACAGGAAGGATAATCTGAAACATACAGGAAGGGGGCAGGAGGGGTATGGAAAAAACGACGGCGGACAAGATCGGCGAATTCATGGAGCGGAAGAACCGGCTCGTCGCCATGGGCGGCGAAACGATGGTCCGGAAACAGCATGAACAGGGCAAATTGACCGCCCGGGAACGGATCGACCTCCTGTTCGATAAGGGGACGTTTCAGGAGGTCCAGCTCTTTGTCAAGCACCGCTCGATCCTCTTCGGCCTCGCCGAGAAAGAGATTAATGCCGACGGCGTCGTCACCGGATTCGGTCGGATCAACGGCCGGGTCGTCTTCGTCGCCTCCCAGGATTTTACCAGCGCCGGCGGCAGTCTCGGGGAGATGCATGCACAGAAGATCAGTAAAGTGATGGACATGGCCATTGACGCAAAAAAACCTTTCGTTGCCCTGAATGATTCCGGAGGGGCGCGCATCCAGGAGGGCATTACCGCGCTCAACGGTTATTCGCGGATTTTTTACCGTAACACCATAGCGTCCGGCTATATCCCCCAGATCTCCGCCGTCATGGGACCCACGGCAGGCGGCGCCGTCTACTCGCCGGCGCTCACAGACTGGGTCTTCATGGTGAAGAACAGCAGTTACATGTACCTTACCGGTCCGGACGTCGTCAAAGCGGTCATCGCGGAGGAGGTGAGCCATGAGGAGCTCGGCGGTCCCATGGCCCACGCCGCCAAGAGCGGGGTTTGCCATTTTGTCACGGACAACGACGAGGACTGCCTCCGCAGGGTGAAGATCCTTCTCTCCTATCTTCCCGACAGTTGCCACAGTCCGCTGCCGGTCATCCCCTGTACGGACAGCGCGGAGCGGGAGTGCCCTGAACTGGACACGATCATGCCCGACAGGGCCAATCGCAGTTATGATATGAAGAAGATCATCGCTTCCGTGGCCGACAATAAGGAAGTCTTCGAGCCCCATGAATTTTGGGCGAAGAATATCATTGTGGCCTTCATCCGGATCATGGGTCGGCCCGTCGGCGTTATCGCCAATAATCCCCGTTTCTTTGCAGGAGTACTCGACGTCAACGCCTCGGACAAGGCCGCCCGGTTCATCCGGTTCTGCGATGCCTTCAACATCCCTATTATAACCTTTACCGATGTCCCCGGCTACATCCCGGGCACCCAGCAGGAATGGACCGGCATCATTCGACACGGCGCCAAGCTGCTCCACGCCTACGGCGAGGCCACCGTGACAAAAATCACTGTCGTGACGCGCAAGGCTTACGGCGGCGGTTATAACGGCATGTGTTCCAAGGCGATCGGCGCCGATTATGTGATGGCCTGGCCTTCCGCTCAGATAGCCGTGATGGGTGCCGAAGGGGCCTGCAACATCATTTATCGACGCGAGATATCGGGGGCTGAAGATCCCGCGGCCAAACGAGCGGAACTGGCATCGGCCTATGAAGAGCAGTTCAACAACCCCTATTTTGCCGCCAGTCTCGGTATTGTCGATGAAATCATCCTGCCCCGGGAGACACGGAAAAAAGTGGTTGCGCTCCTCGATGCGCTTCAGGACAAGGCGCAGACGCGGCTTCCAAAAAAACATAACAATATCCCATTGTAAGCATTCAGGGGACAGATACATTGCCGGGAGTGTATCGGCGCCGCTTCAGTCGGGTGCGGCACTGTCTCCCGAACTCGGACATCATGAATCGGTCGTCACGAATCGGGCGGCGTTTTTCATGTTGCAGGGCCGGGGAGCGATCTGTTACTATTCTTCTGCACACTTCAGGGGATGAGACCCTGCATTGCCGGGCGTAAGGAGGAGTGCGGTGATCGACTTTTATCTGAGGGTTTTTCTGGCGTCCGCCAAGACCTGCAGTTTCACCAAGGCGGCTGAGCTGCTGAACATTACACAGCCCGGAGTGACGCATCAGATCCGAAAACTTGAAGAGACGTTCAACACAAAACTGTTTGTCCGCCAGCGAAACCGGATCGCCCTGACAAAAGCCGGAGAGATCCTGTATCGGTACGCTGGTCAAATCGACCGTCTCTATCGTCAAGCAAAAGATGAGATGACCGTGCTGACGGAGAGCGTGTACGGCGATGTTCTCTTCGGCGCCACGTCCCTTCTGGGTATCTATCTGCTTCCGCTGATCATCGGCGGTTTCAAGCACAACAATCCCGGCGTAAACATCTCCATGCAGGTAGGCAACAGCAGGGAAGTCATGCGATGCCTGCGGGACGGCCTCGTCGAACTCGCGATCGTCAGCGAGCCGGTTCCGGAAAATCGCTTTGTGACGATCCCCTTCTACCAGGATGATCTGACGTTAATCGTTTGGCCCGATCATCCCTGGAGCAGAAAGAAGGCGGTTGATGCAGAGCGCATCTTTGAAGAAGATTTCCTCCTGCGCGAACCGGGCTCGGGAACACGGACGGTTTATACGAAAGCGCTGAAGCAGCTTTGTCCGAGCAAGAAACTCAGAGTGGCCATGGTCTTGGGGAGCACCGAGGCTATCATGCGAGGGGTCATCGGGAAGATGGGGATTTCCATTGTTTCCCATCTCGCCTGCCGCCTGGAGACGGAGCAGGGACTTCTCAGGAAAGTTGAGTTGAAGGGTCTGGATATGAAGCGGAAATTCGATATTGTCTACCGGTCGGAAGAGGATCTCAGCGTCCAGGCGATGAAGTGGAAGGAGTACCTGCTCCGGCAGAGGGACAAGGAGTTCCGGCTGGCTTGAAATTATATCGGAAAACGCATTACATTTGTTTATACCGCCCATAAAGCATTTCGGTTTGACATCTCACCTCAATTCTCTACTATACAACACTGGCAGGGCATATTCGTTTCCGTGAACGGGGATGATTCTTGTGATCGAACACCCTTTCTTACGTCGTGCAGTATCCATTTGATCGGATTGCGGTCGTGCATAATTTATCCTCGGGGCGGGAGAGTCCCCCAAGCTATCGACGGGGCGGGCTTGCATCTGAACAGGAGAGGAAGGGCATATTCTCTCTGGGGCGCGGGGTGCGCAGGTATCCGCCTTTCCCAATAAATGTCGATTTGATCAGAGGTACGGGGCGCTAAATGAACAGGGGCGTTTTTTTAAAAACAGGGTTCAGCAATCGTGTCGGAGATAGCGAATAATGCACCAAACCTGGTGGGAAAGGAGGAGGGCCGAGCAGATTCAACAACGGGCGATGACGGACGAGACGTAACGAATAGTGGCAACTAAATATCAGGGTGCCCTGAATGGCCGGTGGGAAAGAAGCGCTGTTCAATGCACTCGTAAAAAAGAGGGGAGAATGAACATGAAAAGATTACTGCCAATCTGTCTGGTGTCATTTTTTATCTCAGTTTGCCTCGGAGTTGCTGATAAAACCTTTGCTCTTGATAAACCGAAAGGATATCCCAAAAGGGCGATCGAGATCGTCGTTCCCCACGGTCCCGGTTCCGGCGCAGACCAGTTTTCCCGGGCCTTCCTGAAAGCCACCGAAAAAGAGCTCGGTGTGCCGTTCAAGTTCAGCTTCATGCCGGGCGCCGCCGCTTCGATCGGGAGTTCCTATGCGCTGGCCCAGCCTGCCGACGGTTACGTCATCTTGATGGTCTCCAATGACCTTGTGCTCAACGAGGCCATGAAACGCGGCAAGGCAGGGGTGGACAAATGGGAGTGGCTGGGCAGGGGTGTCCATGAAGTATCCGCCCTCCATACCCGCGTGGACAATAAGGATTTTCAGAGCGTCCAAGCTATTCAGGAATACACCAAGAAAAACCCGAAGGCCAAACTGACCGTCGCTGGTTCCGGCGCCCTCGGCATCGATCATGTCTGGGTGGAAGTGCTGGCCAAACGCGGCAACATGGGCCTGAAGTTCATCCCCTTTGATGCCGGCGGAGAGAGAAAGGCCAGCTTCCAGGGGGGCCATACGACCTTCATATCGGGTGAACTCGTCGAGCTGGCCGGTCTCACGGAGGCAAAGTTCTCCCGTCCCTTTATCATCGGTTATGAGAAGCGCCTGACCGGCAAGTATGCGGATGTGCCCTGCACCGGTGAAATGGGGATCAACGACAACATCGGCCGCTGGCGGGGTTTTGTCGTGAAAAAAGGGACGCCGAAACCTATCGTCGAGTACCTCACGGCGCTCCTCAAGCAGTCCTTCGATTCGGCGGAATATCAGAAATTCCTCAAGGACGAGGTGGGACATGACCGTGCCGCCGCACTGTTCGGTAAGGACTTTGAAAAGTTTGCCCTCAGCGAGCGGACCGACCTGACCGCCGTCGTCAAGGATCTGGGCTGGATCGAAGAAAAAAAGAAATAATGCGTGTGCGTCGGACCCGTGAGCGATCCGCCGGTTTTTCCGGCGGATCGCTCGCGGAACGCTGATTGCGTTGATGCCGCCGTCCCGGATCCAGGTGAGGGTCACTTCGCGGGCCGGAGGGATGTCGGGGTATTCCCTGCGGTAGCCGGCTGCGACAGAGGGGTGGCGATTTTTCAAAGACTCGTGAAGGAGGTTCCGGAATGGGTGCAAAGGTATTTGCGGGAGGGTGCATTTTTTTTTCCGTTATTTTTTTCGTCATGGCCATGAATTTGACCCCGCCGCGGGTCGATACGCCTCTGGTCGGATCGTTCTGGCCGGGGATCGCACTGGTGATCCTTTTTGTCTGCTCGTGCATTGAGCTGTTCAGGCTCCTGCGTCAGACAAAGGAGCAGCGGGAAGCCAAGGAGAAGGCCGATGAGAAGAAGCAGGCGCTCCTGGAGGAGGCGACCGGCGAAAAGTCGGTGAAAAACCTTCTCATCTTCGGTTTCGTCATCAGCTTCATCTTTATCACCGTTATGGATTTTCTCGGATTTACGGTTGCGACCCCCATCTTCATGGCGATCTACATGTGGGTGACGGGCTACCGCAAGAAGCTCTGGCTGGCGGTGATCCCAATTGTCTCGGTTGCGGTTTTTCTGCTGCTGTTCACCATCGCCACCTATATCCCGCTCCCCCGGGGCATCGGGATATTCAGGGAACTAAGCACGCTTATCTATTGAAGGATAAAGACAGGAGATGCCATTATGTTCGACAATCTACTCATTGCGGCCAACTTCGTCGTCGATCCCTTCAACTTCTTCATCATCTGCGCCGGTGTGATCCTGGGGATCATCATCGGCGCTCTGCCCGGCCTGGGGACGGCGGCCGGTGTGGCCATCATGCTGCCCGTAACCCTGTCGCTGACGCCGGCCCAGGCGATCGTCATGCTGGGGGCGATCTATGCGGCGGGGACGACCGGCGGGTCCATAACCTCGATCCTCTTCCGGATCCCCGGCGAGGCCCAGTCGGCCATGACGATGCTCGACGGCTTTCCCATGGCGAAGCGCGGGGACGCCGGCCGAGCGCTGGGGCTCGCCATGACGGCGTCGGCGATAGGCGGAGTGTTCAGCGCCATCGTCCTGATGTTCTTCGCCCCGATCCTCGCCCACTGGGCTTTGAGGTTCGACCAGGCGGAATACTTCGCCCTGGCCCTCTTCGGGATGAGCACGGTGACGAGCCTCGCGGCCAAGAGCGTCGTCAAGGGGCTCATCTCCACGACGATCGGCCTCTTCCTCGTCACCATCGGGATGAGCGATATCTTCGGCGTGGAGCGCTTCACCTTCGACAATGAGCACCTCCGCTACGGGATCAGCTACGTCCCCGTCATCGTCGGCCTCTTCGGCATGTCGGAGTTCTTTCGGAATGCCGGTACGATCGTCGTCAAGAAGCACGACATCGCCAAGGACGGGGCGGTCAAGACCCAGTTCAGTGTGATCAAGGAGTTTCTCCACATGAAGGTCCTGATGGTTCGTTCGGTCATCATTGGAACGATCATCGGTATCCTTCCCGGCACAGGGGGCACCACCGCCTCGGTCATCGCCTACAACGAGGCCGTCCGCTGGTCGGATCACCCCGAGAAGTTCGGCACCGGGATCGACGAGGGGATCGCGGCGCCGGAATTCGCCAACAACTCCGCCTGCGGCGGGGCGATGGTCCCCACGCTGACCCTGGGGATCCCCGGGAGCTCCACCACGGCGGTCATCCTGGCCGCGCTGATGAGCCACGGCCTGACCCCGGGGCCGAACCTCTTCCTCTACAATAATGAAATGGTCTGGGGGGTCTTCGGCGGCTATTTCGTCGCCAACTGCCTGATGATCATCGCCGGGCTCTGGGGGATCTGGATGTTCGCTAAGATCCTCTATGTCCCCCGGCCGGTCCTGAACTGGATCATCTTTATCCTGTGCATCGTCGGCGCCTACGGGATCAACAACAACCTTCAGGATGTCTGGATCATGTTCATCTTCGGCCTGATCGGCTATGTCATGGAGAAGTTCGAATATCCGATGGTGCCCCTGGTCCTGGCGATCATCCTGGGCCCCATTGCCGAATCGGCGCTCATCAAGGGGATGATGGTGTACGGTAATTTCTGGCCCTTCCTGACGCGGCCGATCGGCGGGACGCTCCTCTACCTTGCGATTGCCTCCATGCTGTACCCGATCTTGCGGAATTATTTAGCGAAGAGAAAGAAAGCCAGGGCCTTGTAAGGAGTAGGATAGCAAACAACGAAGAGGAGATGTTGCGGATGGGCTGCGGGAGGGAATAATAATCCTGACGCTCCGGCTGCAAATCTGAAGGGTGGGGCTTGCGATGCGGCAAGGACGCCGGCACAGGTCAGGAGAGAGCGATAACCCCCGGATTCCTGCGAGAAAGGGGAATGTGCCCGACGAAACCGGGTATTGTCGGCAAGAGTATACGGATACGGATCGATCAATCAGCGATCGGACAGTGCTGACCGCAGAAAGAGGATTCATCCGGAAAAATTCGAAATGGCGGAAGGAGCGGCGCGGATATGAATGAAGAAAGCAAGGTTATGACTGCTCGAGAAGCGGTTGAAAAGTTTGTTTTTGACGGCGCGACCATCGGTTTGGGCGGTCAGAACGTCGGACGAATGGCCATGGCCGCCATCCATGAGATTGTACGGCAAGGTAAAAAGGATCTCACCATTTACGGCTGCAATCTCTCCATCAACATGGACATCTTGGTGGGAGCGGGGCTCGTAAAGCGGTGCGAGGCCGGAACGGGGAACCTGGAATATTTCGGGACCACCTTCTGCTTTCGCCGCGCCATCGAGCAAGGGGTGATGGAGATGGAAGATTACAGTCACCTGGGGATGATCAGCCGGTTCCTGGCCGGGGAGATGGGGCTTCCCTTCATGCCCACTAAGAGCATGCTGGGTTCGGATATGCTGACGCAGCAGGCGAAATCCACGGGGAAGAAATTTGAGCTCGTCCAGGACCCCTGGAATCCGGGAGATCCGGTCCTCCTGCTGCCCGCGCTCCGGCCTGATGTGGCCCTCATCCACGCCCAGCGGGCCGATGCCATGGGGAATGTCGTCATCGACGGATTCCTTGCCCTGGACGTGGAACTGGCGCGGGCGTCCAAGCACACGATCGTCGTCTGCGAGGAACTCGTTTCCGAGGAGCGGATCCGCAACGACGCGGAGAGGACCAGCATCCCCTACCTCTATGTCAGCGCGGTTATCGAACAACCCTTCGGTGCACACCCCGCCGGGGCCTACCGCTACTACGACTACGACACGGAGCATGTGAAGCTCTACCAGAAGTGCGCCCGCGAAGGCGGCAAGGCCCTGGATGGCTATCTGAAGCACTATATCCTCGACAGCGAGAACTTCGACGAGTATCTGGAAAAGGTGGGCGGGATTACGAAGATGATTGCTCTGATGAAGAGCATGAAGCGTATGGTTTAGGGAGGTGAAGGAAGATGGCAAATTTCAGCGTTGAAGATTTAACGGTCATTGAAGCTTCCCGCTACATCAAAGACCGGGAGACGGTGTTCGCGGGGACGGGCCTGCCGCTGATGGCGACGATGCTGGCCCAGAAGACCCATGCCCCGCACCTCTGCTTTGTGGCGGAGACGGGTCCTATTGCGCCGATCGTCCTGCCGACCCCTCTGTCGGTCTCCGATCCGAGACTGCAGTACAAGGCGGTGCGCCTGGGCTCCCTGAGGGAGGTCCTGGGCTGCATGCTGCAGTTCGGGATCATGGATATCGGCTTCGTGGGCGGCGCCGAGATCGACCAGTTCGGAAACATCAACACTACGGTTATCGGCGACTACCAGCGACCGAAAGTCCGCTTTCCCGGGAGCGGCGGGGGAAACGACATCCTTTCCCACGCGAAGCGGATACTCATCATCACCAAACACGAAAAGCAGCGCTTTCCGGAGCATTGCACCTACATCACCTCCCCCGGATATCTCGGCGGCCCGGACGGGCGGAAACGGGCGGGACTGACCAGCAAAAACCCCCAGATCGTCGTGGTCACCAAACTGGGCGTCATGGAGATCAATCCGGCCACGGGAAGGTTCCAGATCCGGAAACTCATGCCGGGATCGTCGGTGGAGGCGATCATGGCGGCGACCGGTTTCCGGCCGGATCTGGCCGAGAAGATCGAAGAGGTGGCGCCGCCGACGGAGCTTGAATTGACAACCCTAAGGGAAAAGTGCGATCCGCAGGGGCTCTACGCGAAAAAAGTGTGACGGGGGAGAGGTGATATGGAGGATTCTCTGAAGGCCGAGATTATTGAACTCGCCAGGGCCGGCGACATCGATCTGGTCGGTTTTGCTCCGGTGGAGCGGTTTCGGAATGCCCCGGAGGGAAGAAGACCGACTGACCTCCTGGATGGAGCAAAGACTGTCATATCTCTGGGAATCGGCATCCCCCGGGGGGTTCGAGGGGCGAACCGGAAAGCCTACGGGGGCCTGAGATCGGCGATCTATATCTACATGATCCACGGGTATAATGTGCTCAATACGCTCCTCAATCAGTCCGCCTTCAGGGTAGCCAAATTCCTCGAAAGACATGACCATGTCGGCCTCCCCATTCCGGCCAGTCCGCCGGCATCCTATCAACGACTCGAGGGAGTTTTTTCCAATCGGCACGCAGCCGTAGCGGCCGGCTTGGGGTCCTTCGGATGGCAGTCCATTCTCCTTACCCCCGAGTTCGGGCCCAGACTCAGGGTGGTCAGCGTGATCACCACCGCCGAAATTGCCGGAGCTCCTCTGATCGAAGAGGCGTTATGCCCGGGAGAATCTTGCATGATTTGCGCCCGTGTTTGTCCGGTCAAGGCCATTCCGGAGGAGTCGGGAGTGACGCTGCAGATCGGCCACAAGGAATATCGCTACGCCAATATCGATAAGTGGCGCTGCCGGACGGCCGAACAGGGTCTTACGCGGGGCACCTTGGGCTTGACGAATTTCGAAGGGAGCGGTAATGTCGACGCGGAAACCTACCTTGAGCAGGTCAAGGCGGAGAATCCCTGGCAGAAAATGGAAAGGCAGGGATCCTACTGCGGTCGCTGCATCATCGAGTGCCCAGTGGGGACATAACGCGAAGAATTCCGGAAACTTGGCGAAGCGAATCCCTCCAGGCGGGGGATTCGCTTTATTTGATCGGGGTGCGAGTCGATCGCTTCAGGAGGATCCATCGTGGGAGGTAACCTTTCTCTCTCGGCAATAACCGAGCTTATTACACGTAACATCAAAGCATTGCGTGACGACCCCTCCTTTTGCGCGGGGGAGGTGAAATATGCCCTGGACAGTGCGGGAGAGCCGGACGTGAAAGTAGCGGCGGCCAATGTCCCCCTGGATTACGACCTCTGGGACGGTCTGAGGAATCCGGCCGGTGTGGGTCTCCATCCCGTCGGCATCCGGGACATCTGGGAATTCTATGCCTGGAGGACAATCTTCGGCCATCCTGACGAACCCGGCCCGGATACCATTTTCGAGGTTCCCCGATCGTTTGAATACGCACACGATCGTTTTCAGCGGGTTCTGATCGTGTCGGTCATGCTGCCGTTTGCAGGGAAGCTTCTGAAAGCCCATGATCGGTTCATCCGGGCGCACGAGCGCGGCTCGTCCTGGCAGTATTCACGGTTCTATGAGGAGGTGAATGATACCCTCGACAAGGCGATCCTGCGCACCGGCATGGAGATCACTACCAGGGAGAATGCCGTCCTGGCGATGGACCGGAAAATGATGGATGCCCTTTCTTTGCAAGCCGTTCCCCTGACCCGTCAGGGGAAGGCCCACGGCCCGCAGAAGGAGGTCCATTACCCGCAGAAAAGCCTTGCCGTTCTCACCGGTCTCACCCAGTTCGGTGTCTCCCGGTTTGTCTTCCGTGATGAACTGCAGGAGGGGAAGGTCAAACGGTTCCTCGGTCCCATCCGCTCGCTGGTAATCTTTGACCGGGGACCGCTGGTCGAAGACGGCCGTAGCGGGATCATTTACCCCCATCAACGCTGGCGCGACTTTCTGTTCTCCCTGTCCGACTTTACGAAAACACAAGACGACATCAACCGGTGCCGCTTCTGCGCCTATATCCCTCTCGATGACAAGGGTTGCGGCAAGTGCATTCCCCGCTGCCCCCCCGGTGCGTTGATCCATTCCGTTCCGGATCAGGCAGGCCGATATTCCGAGGATCTCCATGAGCCGAAACGTTTCTGGAAGGATCGGCTGCAGTTTGATCACGACCGGTGCCTGGGAGACCGGAAAGGCATGGCCACCCTCTTTCCGGAGTGGCGATGCGGACGGTGCATCACCGTTTGTGCAGCTTCCGGAAACAGGAGACGGAAGGCTGTGGAAAACTACGAAAAGAAGAAACGGACTCTTGCGATCAAATGATGATATACGAAAGAGTAAGGACAATGAATGTCAGTCCATATAGAGAACGAATAAGGGGGTCATATGAATGAAAATCTCTATGAGATACTGAAAAGCCGTTTTCCCGGAAACCCGGATGCGCCCTGTCTGATCCTGCCCGACGGTGCTGAGATCAGCTACGGTAGCTCTGGACAGCGAGTCTGCCCGATACGCGGGCCTGCTCGTTTCGCTCGGAGTGCAACCGGGGGACCGCGTCGCCGTACAAGTGAGGAAATCCCCTCAGGCGCTCTTCCTTTATTTGGGCTGCCTGCGCGCCGGCGCCGTTTACCTGCCGCTGAACGATGCCTATCAGCGTTTCGAGATCGACTATTTTCTCGGCGATGCCACGCCCCGTCTCTTCGTCTGCAGGCCCCAGATCCGGGAGCTGGCGGCGGAGCTGGCGGCGAAAACCGGAGTACGCCATCTGCTTGAGCTCGACGACGAGGGGAGAGGAAATCTGGTAGACGGGGCGGCATCGCAGCCGGATACGTTTACCACCCTCATGCGCGCAGGAGATGATCTGGCCGCACTCCTCTATACTTCGGGGACGACCGGGCGTTCCAAGGGCGCCATGCTGTCCCACCGGAACCTTGTCTCCAATGCCGAGGTGCTCCATCGCGCCTGGAGATTCCAGCCGGGAGACCGTTTGTTGCACATGCTGCCGATCTTTCACGTGCACGGCCTGTTTGTCGCCATTCACTGTTCCCTGTTAAACGGCACCCCGATGTTCTTCGAACCAAAATTCGATGCCAAGCGGGCTTGCGCCCTGTTGCCTGGAGCAACGGTGTTCATGGGGGTTCCGACATACTATGTGCGCCTGCTTGCGGAGCCCGGTTTTACGCGGGAGCTGTGCGCCAATATTCGCCTTTTCGTCTCCGGGTCCGCACCGCTTCTGAAAGAAACATTCGATGAGTTCAAAACACGAACCGGCCACACGATTCTGGAACGCTACGGGATGACGGAGGGGAACATGTTTACCTCCAATCCGTATGACGGAGAAAGGCGCGGGGGGACAGTCGGGTTCCCCCTGCCGGGTGTATCCATCCGCATCGCTGACGACGAAAACCGGCCGATAAAGGTCGGCGAGATCGGCCAGATACAGGTCAAAGGAGAGAACGTCTTCCGCGGCTACTGGCACATGCCGGAAAAGACCCGGGAGGAATTCACCCCCGACGGTTTTTTCAAGACCGGCGACATGGGTAAATCGGACGCCGACGGCTACATTTCGATCATCGGCCGTTCAAAGGACCTCATCATCAGCGGGGGGCTCAACGTCTATCCGAAGGAGATCGAGGAAGTGATCGATGCCATGCCCGGCGTCGTTGAAACTGCCATAGTCGGCGTGCCCCATCCGGACTTCGGCGAGGCGGTCATTGCGGCCGTCGTGCGCCAGGATAACGAACAGGGCGCCGCATTGAACGAAGCAGGAATCATCGGTGCGTTGAAGGGCGTCCTTGCCAACTTCAAGGTGCCGAAGCGCGTGCATTTTGTCGAATCCCTCCCGCGCAACAGCATGGGCAAAGTTCAAAAGAGCATCCTGCGGAAGCAATACAGCTGATGCTTGCCGTTGTTCAAGGGGGGCCGTCCCGCTCATTTTTTATCGAGAGCAGCGATCCCTTGCCGTGACCAGATCATGGCACTCTGCCATTTCAGGAGTTCCCAGTGCCTCATCACCCGCCGCGCCGCGCACTCGCTACCTGCTGTGCAACCCATGGGCTGCACGACGGATTGTCCGACATCAACTATGTGCTGCTGCCGATATTGGCGCAGTCGTTCAATCTATCGCTTGTGCAGGTCGGCTTGCTCCGTTCCGCGTGGCGTGCCGCGACGTCGCTTTTCGAGATCCCGGCCGGCCTGCTTGCCGAGCGTTTCAGCGCCCGCAATCTGCTTTCGTTTGGTACTGCATGCAGCGGGATCGCATTCATCGCACTCGGCAATTCTGCGGGGTTCACCGCAATCCTGCTGACACTTTTTTTCGCCGGCTTCGGTTCCGCGTTTCAGCATCCGCTGTGCTCAACGGTGATCTCCCATGTCTATCCGGAAGAGGGGCGTCGGGCCGCTCTCGGCACCTATAACTTCTCCGGTGACGTAGGGAAATTCGCCTTGGGGGGCGCCGTGAGTCTCTTGTTCATTGCCGGCGTAGCGTGGCAGGTGCCGGTCATGGCATTCGGCGGTCTGGCGCTGATATGCGCACTACTGATACTGTTTCTCCTGCAAGGGACCGATGGATATCATCGACCTGCCGCCACCGCATCCGGCGCCGGACGCAGATCATCAGAATGGGGTATCTGCCACCGTCAGGGATTTATTGCGCTATGCCTGATCGAGGTTATCGATGCCAGCACGCGCACCGGCTTCCTGACGTTCATCGCCTTTCTCATGATTGCAAAGCACCTGCCGGCGGGCTGGTCGGCCCTGTCGGTACCGCTGACCATGGTCGGCGGCATGGCGGGCAAGCTGGCCTGCGGTTTCCTTGCGGAGCGTCTCGGCATCTGCCGAACCATCGTGATCACGGAGATCGCCACCGGGGTCGGCATTCTCCTGATGCTTGTGGTGCCCGACATTGCAGCGTACCTGTTGCTGCCGCTGATCGGCGTGCCGTTGAACGGCACCTCATCCGTACTTTACGCTACAATCGGGGATCTGGTCGAGCGGGACCGGCTGCCGCGGGTGTTCGGCCTGTTCTATACGATCAGTTCGGTCTGCAGTCTGATCGTTCCGCTCGTATTCGGAGCGATCGGCGATGCGATAGGCATCACCGCAACGATTGCGCTGATCGGGCTGCTCGTGTTCCTGACATTGCCGCTTTGTCTGATACTGAAGCCGGCACTTGCATCGCAACGAGCCGTGATCTAAACGGTTAACCGAAATCCTTTGCTACATCGTGTCATCGTAATATGCGTTGGTGCCTGGGCGGCCGATGGCGCGCCGGCTCATCTTTAAAGACTGCGTCGCGGAATTCGTCCCCTTTCCCTCTGTTTTATCGGGCCTCCGGTCTGGCCTTTTGGTTCAATCAATTCTCTGGTGTTCCGGCCGCCTGCGGTGCGGAATCCCGGAAGGCCATTCTTCGTAAGCTTTCGAGGTATTCCTCATACCGGTCCAGATAGAAGGCCAACCCTTTGGAGAAGTTCCTGCCGATGATCCCGTCCAGGAAGAGCTGGCTGATCTCGCGCTGCCGCTGGAGGACGTACTGCGAGCGGACGAAGATCTGCCGCTCTTCCTCCGACATGCTCCTGATACGGGCCATAAGGACGCTCCGGGCGCGGGGCTGGTACATCCAGAAGTAGAGGAGATCGAGGGCATTGATGATAATAATCCTCTCGAGTTCCTGTGCCTCGTTACCGAGCGTCCGGATGAACTCTTTCGGTGCTTCAAGCATCGCCAGGACGTCCATCTCCGGGAAGAGAAGTTCGAGGCGGGCATAGGTGTCGAAGAGCTGGCCGAGTTTCGCCCGGTAATCCCGCATCCGCAGGCGGATGTTCTCATAGCGGTCGGCCAAGCCTTCGATAATACCGGCGACGCAATCGGAGGCCGCCTTGGATATCACGGCCGCCCATTTCTGCAGGGTATCGCCGATTCCCGGGAGGCCCGCTTCCCAGAGGATCAAGCCGATGAAGGTATTGAAAACGACGGCCAGTGGTATCGAAAGGATCGTCCGGAAGAAGCTTCCCCAGATCGCCCCCTTGGGGAGACCGCGGAAGGTATTGTGGGTGAAGAGGTAGAGGCCGTTGGCCAGGGCCATGCCGGAATAAAGAATCAGTTGGTTCGTCGTAGCGGTGATGCCGAACATCCGGTCGAGGAGGACCGTTTTGACGATATAATCGAGGAGCGGCACCGAGAATCCGGTGAAGAGCAGCGAATCGGTGAGCCGCCCCCAGCTGATGTAGTCGTTCCAGCGCAGCAGGGGGGAGCGGCGGATGCCGCCCCCGCCGAGGACCGACTGGAGGATGTTGCGCAGCCCCGTAATGCCGAACCAGATGAAGGCCCCGCCGTAGGCCAAAAGCCACCAGTCCTTGGTCAGGGCAAAGGTCAGAAAGGCAGGGATGAAGCCGATCAGGACCTTGATCGCGTTCTTGATGCCGCTGTTGAGATATCTCCAGGAGTCCCCCCGGTCCGCACTCAATCTTCTCTCTTCCAGAGTGAGATCATTACCGCCTTCCTCGTGCAGACCTCCGAGAGCGACGATGTTCCCCGGTTCTTCCATTCTTGTTGCATTGTCCTGTACTTCCCAGTCATGACGACGCTGTTCTCCCAGGTGTTTCAAGCCGGGAAGGAGATTTATAAAGCTCGGGAGCCGTTTCTTCGTTGTCCCGGATTCGCCGGCGGGAATACTGGTCGTGCGGAGGTAAGCCGTCATCCGCACGGGGAGGGTGAAGACCGTCGGCCCCAGGGTGTGCCGGATCGCCTTTTGGGCGTGCCGGGCCAGCGTTTCCCGGAGGATCAGGCCCATGCCGTAGTGGTGGCGCGAGCGGCCGGTGGAGTCGCTGCCGATATAGGCCCCGAGCGGGACGGCCCGGTAGTGGGATTGGAGCGCGGGGATATTGCGGAGTATCTCGGTCAGCTTGGCGATCCGCTCGGCCGCGTCCGGCCGCGGTGCGTCTTCGAGGCGGCGGCGGATCGTGTGGATCAGGCGTTTCAGGGTGATGACGTTCCCCTCGTTGATCGCCGTCTGGAGGATGTTGATCTCCCCGTAGCTGGCGGTTTTTCCGTCCACATGGTCCTTGAGGTTGAAGATCTCCAGGTGGGTGATCATCCCCTGGCAGTCGTAGAGAATCTCCAGGACATCCTCCCCGTTCAGGTCGCTCAGGTTGAGGCAGATCCGGTATCCCGCGTGGAGCTGATCGAGCATCAGCATCAGTTCGCGGGGTGCGAGCCGGAGGAGCGGCGGCACCTCCGCACCCTCCCCGGGGGCATTCGGATCGGGGAGGGAAGGGTTGTGGATCGGCCGCAGGTACTGCTCGACGATCGCCTCCGAATCGAGCTCGCTCATCTGTGCGACGAGGGTCTCCAGTTTCTCCCGCTCCTCGCCGGTTGCCCCGGCGTACCTCCCCCTGAGTTCGGTGACGCGGGTCTCCAGCAGGGGAAGCAGATGGGTATGGATGAATTCAGCCAGGTGGAGGATCGACGCCTGGCCGCCGCCGACGAAGGTGAGGAAATCGGCCGGATCGAGCGATGGGAGAGCGACGCCGAAGGCGGCGTTGATCGCCGGGCGGTGGCTCCGGTTGAATTCCTTGAGGAGGGTGATGACGTAATCCCGCTGGTATTGAGATACCTTGCGCTCCTCGTCCATGAAGGCCCGGACGGCCGGCTCGGCCAGGAAAGAGAGAAAGTCCCTGGCGTCGCAGAACCCCCGGGGCACCCAGATGAAGCGGATGTTCCGTCCCCGGAACCGAGCCCCGACGGAGATCCCGATCCGGATGGTGATCCCCATGATCTGGCCCGCCTCGAGGAGCTCCGAGGCCGCCTCCGGCGGCACGTAGTTGTAGTAGATCACCGTCAGGCGGCGGATCCCTTTGATCCAGGCGTCCATGATCAGATGGGTGGGGGTCTTGCGCCCCTTCGTGTTGGCGTCGTGTACATGGTCGTCGAAGGCGATCTGGCTCCACTCCTCGGGCATCTCGAGAAGATGGTAACGCCTCAGTTCGTCGCGGATGAGGCGGGGCCGGCCCGATACGGCCATCCGGAAATCGTGCGCCAGTTCGAGTCGCCGGGCATCTTCTCCCTGCAGCCGGACCAGTTCCTTCATGATCTGGAGGAGCACCCGTGCGGTATTCAGCCGGAGAGAGCTGTGGGTGATATTGAGCACTTCATCATGCAGGGCGCGCAGGGCGCTCAGGCGGTCGGCCGCCTTGCCGATCTCCAGAGAGTGGAGCAGATCGGCCATCGCATAGGCGATGCGGAACCCCTGGGGGGCGGCCATCTCCTTGATGCCGTGCGGGTTGAGATAGGGATTGAGCAGGTTCTTGAAATTCTTCCGGGACTGCTCCCGATTCAGGACGTCCTGGATCAATCTCAGGAGTTCATGGTCTTTCCGGTCAAAGAGGAGTTTCGAGAACAATGTTTTCATGTCGATCGACCTGAGGAAATCGGCTAAAGTTCTCCCCTGCGGTATTCGGATGCCCACTGATCGACGATATCGATGAGGCTCTGGAGGGGTCGGGAGATGTACTTGTCCTTGTGATGGATAAGATAGAATTTCCTCGTCATGGCCGGGTCGGACAGGGGAATCGCCCGGAGCGTTCCCATCGCGAGCTCCTTGCTGACGACGCGCCGGGTGATGACGGCGATCCCCAGTCCCTCCTCCACGGCGGTCTTGAGCGCCTCGTTGTTGGAGTGTTCCATAGGGATCGCGACGTTGATGTTGTGCCGCCGGATGTACTCCTCGGTACTCTTGCGGGGGGCCGACCCCTTTTCGTGGACGATCAGAGACTGTCCGGACAGATCCTCCGGTTCGATGACCGACTTCGACGCCAGGGGGTGCCCGAGGGGGACAATGATTTGGTAGCAGTCCTCCAGGACCTCGCGTGAGATGAGTTTCTTGTGGGGCACGGGGTAGGAGATAAAACCCAAATCGTTCGCGAGCGATGCGGTCTTCTCCACGATCAGTTCCGTCGGCAGGAGGTCCACGGCAATCCTGATCCTGGGATTTTCCCTGCTGAAACGGTTGATGATGAACGGGAGGTAGTATGAACCGAAACTCTCGCTGGAGAGGATCCGGATGAAGCCCCGTTTACGTTGCTGAAAATCGCGCAGGCTTTCCTCCGCCTGATTCTCCATCTCGAAGATGGACTCGGCGATTCCGTAGAGCACCTCACCCGCGTCCGTCAGGGCCATCTTTTTCCCGAAGCGGTTGAAGAGCTTGATCTCATAATGTTCCTGAAGCCGCTGGATCCCCTTGGTGACGGCCGGCTGCGTGATGCAGAGCGTCTCCGCGGCGGCGCTTAGGCTTCCCCTCTTTGCAGCCAGGTAGAAGATTTTCAATTGATTGAGGTTCATGACTTTTTCTTATCGATAAAGTTATATTTATTAACTTGACTTACCTTATGTCAATCTTTATTGATTTGTCAAGACTTCTCGGCAGTGATTGATTTGATGGCTGGAACAAGCAATCTCTCCGTCTTCACGAAGAGAAGTACGTTTTGGAAAGGGGAACAGGGAATGGGGAATGGCATACTGAAGAAGAGGATAGGGATTGAGAAACAGGTGGATGAATTTCTGGACCGGATCAGCGAGGCCGGCCTGCTTTGCAATAACGGGGTGGAGTGTTATTTGAAGGGAAACATGGAGGCCTTCTCTACATTCCTGACGAATATCCGTGAAACGGAACACAAAGGGGACAGCCTGCGGCGCTCCCTTGAACAGGACCTCTTCGAAAAGACGCTGATTCCGGAATCCCGGGAAGACGTGATGGAGCTTCTGGAGGACATGGATGCCCTGCTTGACCGCTATACGGGCCTGATCTGGCAGTTCGATATCGAGCGCCCCGATATTTGTGCGGAATTTCATGAATATTTTAAGGAACTCCTCCATTATTCGATCGAATCTGTGGAGGCGGATGTCCGCTCCTGCCGCGCCTTCTTCAAGGACATCAATGCAGTGGCCGACCACATCCACAAGGTTTCCTTCTGGGAAAAGGAATCGGACAAGGTGTCGACCCGGCTCCAGCGGGCGATCTTCGGGCGAACGGACCTCCATCTGAGCCACAAGATGCACCTCCGTTTCTTCGTGAAGCAAGTGGACCGGATTGCCGACGAGGCCGAGGATGTCGCCGACCGTCTCAACATCTACGTCATCAAGCGTATGCTATAGGAGGCGAACATGTTTGCCTTCTTTCTGACCAGCGGTCTGTTCCTCGGTTGGTCGCTCGGGGCCAATGACGCGGCGAATGTGTTCGGAACCGCCGTAGGCTCCCGGATGATCAGCTTCAGAAAGGCCGCCATCGTCTGTGGCCTCTTCGTCATCCTCGGGGCGGTCGTCAGCGGCGCCGGGGCCGCAAAAACCCTGGGAGAACTCGGGGCCGTGAATGCCATCGCCGGCGCCTTCGTCGTGGCGCTGGCCGCGGGCGCGACCGTCTACTGGCTGACGGTCCTGGGCTACCCCGTCTCCACGACACAGGCCATCGTCGGGGCGATCATCGGCTGGGACCTTTTCGCCGGCGCCCACATCGATTTCGGTGCTCTGGAGAAAATCGTCGTAAGCTGGATCGTAAGTCCCGTGCTGGCCGCGATCTTTTCGGCACTGCTCTATAAGCTGATCGCGTTTTTGATGAAACGACTCAAGATCCACATGTTTACCCTGGACGCCCTCACCCGGCTGGGTCTGCTTATCGCGGGGATCGCCGGCTCCTATGCCCTGGGGGCCAACAACATCTCGAATGTGGTCGGCATCTTCATCCCCATTTCACCCTTTTCGGACATCTCCTTTCTGGGGCTTTTCAAATTGAATGGCGCCCAGCAGCTCTTCTTCATCGGTGCGGTGGCCATTGCCATAGGCACGTTGACCTATGGTAAGAGGGTGATGCTGACCGTGGGGGAAGGGATTACGGAGATGTCGCCGGTCGCAGCGCTGGTGGCCGTCCTGGCCAATGCCCTGGTGTTGTTTCTTTTTGCCTCGCAGGGTCTGGAGAGTTTTCTGATCGGCCATGGTCTGCCTGCAATCCCGCTGGTCCCCGTCTCCAGTTCCCAGGCGATCGTCGGATCCGTCATCGGCATCGGCCTGATCAAGGGCGGCCGGGCGATACGCTGGCGGATGCTCGGTGAGATATCCCTCGCCTGGGTCATGACGCCGATCGCAGCCGTCGCGATGAGTTTTATCGCCCTGTTCTTCCTGCAGAACGTTTTCCAGCAGAAGACCTATATCCCCGTCGAATACCGGGTGACGATGGAAGCGGAACAGCGAATCCAGGCGGCAGGGATACCGGTGAGCAAGCTGGCGGATCTCCGGGGTAAGACGTTCCCCTCGGCTTTCCAGTTCCAGAGGGCCCTTTCCCAGAGGGTGACCCTCACGAACGATGAGATGAGTGCGGTCATGTCCGTGGCGGAGATCGACCAACTCGTCATGACGATTCAGGTGGTGAGCCGGATCAACGATCCCGCCATCACCGATGGACAGAAGAAGGCTGTTCAGAGACTCCTGGGGAGGAGTTTCACGCATCGGTGGGAGCTGGAAAAGGCGCTGAAGGAGCAAGCCCCGGAATGGCGGATGAAACCAAACGACAAGGAGCAAAATGAAGAATTGAAGAGGGAACTGGATTACATCTATCGCCTCGTCCGAGCGACCGGACAGTAGTATCCCCCTGAGCAGAGACGGAGTTTGCACTTTGGTCTTGACTTGATCGCCCGGTAAGGATAAGAAGACCGCTGAGATGTCGGGTCTCGGATACAGTCAACGCGTGGCGGAGTCGTCTCCGTCACGGTGGTCGCGGACGGAAAAGGATGTTGGGTTGCAGCGGGATTTTAGGCTGCGGGTCATCAAAAAATTCGGTTCATCATATTACGGAGGTTATGATAATGAGCGTAGAGGTGAAAGCACCGATGCCGGGCAAGATTCTGGAAGTCCTCGTCAAGGTGGGTGACCAGGTGAAGGAAGACGATGAGGTCATCATGTTGGAAGCCATGAAAATGGAAAATCCGATTTACGCGCCGGCCGGAGGCACCGTCAAGGAGATCAAAGTGAAGGCCAATGACAGTGTTGAGACGGAACAGCTGATGATGGTCATCGGGTAACCGACAGGGTCGAGGTTTTCCTTAAGCAGACAAAACATGAAGCGGGCGCCTTGCCGATCGGCAAAGCGTCCGCTTTTTTGTTTCGACAATCTCCCGGAGGCAAAACGATTATCGGGCGGCCGCTTCGACCTCGGTCAGGCACTCCTCGATGATCGTGAGCGCCCGGTCCAGCTCCTCGCGGGTGATCGTCAGGGCGGGGGTCAGCGTGAGGATATTGCCCATCGTGAGCTTGAAGCTGAGCCCCCGGCTGAGGGCCGCATACATGACCGCTTCCGCCTCGTCCGTCGCGCGCTCGCCGGTTGTCCGGTCCTTCACCAGTTCTATGCCGAGGAAAAGCCCCAGGCCGCGGATATCGCCGATCAGGGGATGCCGCTCCATCATGCCGGCCATCCGCTGAAGGGCGTAGTGTCCCAGATCACGGGCGTGTTCGGCCAGGTTGTTCTCTTCGATAATACGGATCGTCGCCAGCGCCGCGGCGCAGGCGACGGGGCTCTTCTCGTGCGTGTAGTGTCCGAGGGCGCGGTTCGCGGCCACGTCGAGGCCCTCGCGCGCGATGAGGGCCGCCAGCGGCAGCACGCCGCCTCCCAGCCCCTTGCCGATCACCAGCATGTCGGGAACGACATCGAAATTTTCGCAGGTGAACATCCGGCCGGTCCGGCCGAGGGCGTGGGGGATCTCGTCGAAGATGAGGAGCGCCCCGTGTCGGTCGCAGGCCTTTCGGATGATCTGCCAGTATTCGGGTTTCGGGATATAGGGGGTGCTCCGGATCGGCTCGGCGATTACCGCGGCGATATCCCCCTCCTTTTCCAGGACGTATTCCACATAGCGGGCGCACATCATGTCGCATCCGCCGCGGCCCCTGCATTCGTAGATGCAGCGGTATTCGTCGGGAGGCGGCACATGTTCGGTGCCGGACAGGAGCGGTCCCATGTCCTGACGGAAGATCGCCTCACCGCCGATTGAGATCGTATCCAGCGATGCCCCGTGAAAGGAATCCCACATGGAGATCGTCTTGTGGCGGCCGGTGGCGATGCGCGCAAGTTTCAACGCCATCCCGATCGCCTCGGCCCCGCCGGGACAGAAGAGGACCCGGTTGAGATCCCCCGGGGCGATCTCGGCAAGTTTTTTAGCCAGCTCGACGGCGATCCGGTTGGTGTAGCGCCTCGTGCAGAAGGGGAGTTCGTCGAGCTGTTCCTTGATCGCCGCGATAACGGCCGGATGGCCAAAGCCGACCTGGTGAACGTTGTTTCCATGAAAATCCATGTAGCGCCGTCCCTGAAGGTCTTCGATCCAGATCCCCTCGCAGGCGCGCAGGGCGTTGAGACACGGCGTCGAGAGCGCCTGTTTGAGGAAGTATTTCGCGTCCTCCTCCAGGAGCGCCTTTGTTTCCGCATCGAGATTTTCATCCTGCCATTGCTTTCGCCGCGGGGAGATATTGATATCCCCTTCCGATCGGTGCAGCTTATCCATAAGGTGCCTCCTTCGTCGGGAATGGATTGGTAATTTCACCGCATTTTCCGTAACATCCCCACCCGGGCAAGTCAAATTTTCTTTTGTTATAGTACAAATCACTTTTTTTCTCTTGCGCAGGGTCGTGGATAAACGAATAATGGAAGCAATGAACAATCGTTGCAATCCGATTTTACAGGAGGTTCCTCATGGTGACTGACCGGCAGGAGATACAGGACAAACATCCCGAGGCCGAACAGGGGGACGTCAATACCACGGCTGCCCGCCAGAGGTATTGGGAGAGGAATCTGTCGGGCGAGGCCCGGTTCTGGTTTGAAGAGGACAAACGGTATTTTCTCCACCAGAGCCTCTCCACCCCCGTGATGAACGTGATCGCGAAGGCCGAAGGGGCCTGGATCGAGGACATGAGCGGGAAGCGGTATCTCGACATGCACGGAAACGGAGTCCACAACGCCGGCTTCAACCATCCGGAGGTCGTGCGGGCCGTGAAAAAGCAGCTCGACGATAGCCTCACCTTCTGCCCGCGGCGCTATACGAACATCCCGTCCGTCCTTCTCGCGAAGAAGCTGGCGGCAATCACACCGGGCGACTTGTGCCGCTCCCTCTTCTGCCCGGGGGGAACGGACGCCATCGAGATGGCCTTGAAGCTGGCGAAGCTCGTGACCGGCCGGTTCAAAACAATCTCCTTCTGGGACTCCTTCCACGGGGCCGGGTTCGGCGCGTCGAGCGTGGGGGGGAGGAGCATTTCCACGGCGGGATCGGGCCGCTCGTTCCGGGCGCCTTCCACGTCGAGTTCCCGAACTATTACCGCAACCCCTGGAAATTTTCGAATCCGGAGGATGTCGATGCCGAATGCCTCCGGCAGATGGAGCTCGTCATGCGGCGGGAGCCGGAGATGGCCGCGGTGATCGGCGAGCCGGTCTCCGCGAACCCCGTCGTGCCAAGTAAAGCGTACTGGGAAGGGGTCCGGGAGCTCTGCGACCGCTACGGAGCGCTGCTCATCTTCGACGAGATCATCGAGGGGTTCGGGAGGACCGGAAAGATGTTCGCGAGCGAGCACTACCTGACCCCCGACATCCTGGTCCTGGGAAAATCGCTCGGCGGCGGGATCGTCCCCCTGGCGGGGATCGTGACACGGGAGAAGCACAACGTCTGTCCGGACCGCTCCGTCGGCCACTACACCCACGAGAAGAACGCCCTGTCCGCGGCGGCCGCCCTGGCGGAGATCGAGGTGATCGAGAAGAACAACCTCTGCGACCACGCCGCCCGCCTGGGCGCCTACACGCTGGAGCGCCTTGAGGAGATGGCCGGTCGGCACCCCCTGATCGGGTGCGTCATGGGGGTGGGGCTCCACATCGGCATCGACCTCGTCCGGGACCGGCAGACCAAGGAGCGGGCCGTCCGGGAGGCGGGGATGGTGATGTTCAAATGCATGGAGCGGGGACTCGCCTTCAAGACGATCGATGGGAACATGATTACGCTGCGGCCGGCGCTCGTCATCACGCAGGAGGAGATGGATGGGGCTCTCGACATCCTCGATGAGGCGCTCGGGGAGGTGGAGGCTTCTTCGGGCGGATGAAAGGGGCGATCGTCAACGGTTGCAAGCCGGGCTGTGCGAATGAAACGGAACGGGTAGATCAAGCAGATTTATCAGGGGTCGGAAAAGGTAGAAAAAGGCGCGTTCCCTTTATACATAAAACTTGACAGAACCCTGCGATTAAGTAATTCTTATCCGGTTGTACCCCATATATGCTTATGGTATGGGGTGCTCGTCATTGAGGATGGAGATTTGAGACCAATCATAGTGAGGAGGAGATTGAGATGAGCTGTGCAGGAGAGACTCCCTGGAAGGTGCCGGGGAAATGGTCGTTGAGCCCCTATAGTTTTGAGCCTGAAGTCCGTGCGGATTGGAAGGTCCCCTCGAAAGTAACGATTCATGACGTGACACTGCGGGATGGGGAACAGACCCCCGGGGTCGTCTTTCGGAAAGACGAGAAATTGAAAATTGCCCACGCGCTGGAAGATATGGGCGTGCAACGTATCGAAGGAGGGATGGTCGCCGTCTCCGACGAGGATTTTGACGCCCTTGCAACGATGGCCAAGGAGATCAAAAAAGCCGAGGTGTGCGGCTTCTGTCGCGCGCGGCGGGATGATATCGATCGGGCGATCAAGGCCAAACTGCACTGGGTGATCATGGAGATCACCGCTCTTGATCCGATAATCAAGAACATCTGGGGAAGCCGGGCGAAAGCAGCCGAGGACATCGTCAATCTGACGAAGTATGCCAAGGCCAACGGGTTGAAGGTATGCTTCTTCCTGATGGAGAGCGCCCGGTCCCCCCTGGATTTGATCCGCGAACTGATCGTTCCCGTCGTGGAGGAAGGCAAGGCCGACACGGTTGCCATCGTCGACACCCGGGGTTCAGCCTATCCGGCAGGCTTCGCGTGGCAGGTTACCCAGGTGAAAAAGATGGTGAATGTCCCCATCGAGGTCCATTGCCACAACAACTGGGGTCTGTCCACCGCCAACACGCTGGCCGGAATTGCTGCCGGGGCCGATGTCGCCCACACCTGCATCAACGGCATGGGCGGGAATGCCCCGCTGGATGAAATCATCATGGGGATAGAGGCGTTTCTCTGTGCGCCGACGGGAGTCAAGACGGAAGGGTTCCGCCGGCTCTCCGCCATGGTGAAGGAATGCTCGGGCCCCGCCGGTGCTGATTGGTATAAACCCTTTGTGGGTTCCTTGACCTCCCAGGTCGAGGTCGGAATCGCCACCCGGCAGATGTGGGACCGGCGTGACGAGCACGGATATGGCCGGGCTGAGCTTTTGAATTATGAGATAGTTGGCGGCAAGGCGATTGATGTGGTGTTGGGGAAAAAGAGCGGGCGCTATTCGATTATGCTTAAGTCCTGGGAACTCGGTTTGGAGCAGCCCACGGAAGCGCAGTCGACCGTAATGTTGAATCAGATTAAAAAAATCAGTGAAGACAACAAGAGACTGGTTACGGAAGAAGAATTTAAACAGATCTACGCGAAGGTCATGTCTTAATTGAGAAGACCGGTTTCTCCCGAGAGTCGGGTGGCGCGGGGGAATTTCACCCCCACGGTCGAGTAGGTGCGAACCTTACGGTGCGCAGCCATCACGGAAGCCCGCCTGCAGATTGTCCGCACGAGAGAAAAAGCGAAAAGTGAGCGGACCATGTTCGCGGACGGAGGGCTCAGGATTGAGCGGGGGTCAGGGAAAATTGAAGCTCCACCCGCCGGTTTTTCAGCCTGTTGAGATCGCTGTCGTTGGGATAGCGGGGGCGATATTCTCCAAACCCCTTGATCGAGAGCCGTTGGGGATGGATCCCTTGTTGGACAAGCGCCTTGGCGACCCGGGAGGCGCGGTCGGCGGAAAGTTCCCAGTTTGAGGGGTAACGCTGGTTGCTGATGGGCCGGTCATCCGTATGGCCGTGTATTTCAATCGATACCTCAGGATGACCCAGAATAAAAGCGGTCACCTTTTCCAACAGGGGGTGCACGGAGGGCTTCAGTTGAGACAGACCCGAATCGAACATGATTCGTTCCGGAAAGGTCACTACGATGGAGTGGGAACGACGCTCCACGGTCACTCCCTGTTCGACCTGATTGTCGCCCAGCATCCCCACAAGATCCGACTCCAGGGATGAGTCCGCCTCTGTCGGTGAAAGACCGGGGACGGCTTCCGGGGGCGCCGGCTTGGCGGGATTCACGAGGGGGGGCGGCGCCACGGCCCGACTTTCCTGGTGCAGGATCAGTCCGAATAGGAGGACAAAAAAGATCAGCAGCAGCATGAGCAGATCACTGAGAGTCAGAAGCCAGATCTCGTTGCCGGTCTCAGCGGGGATCGATATTTTTTGCAAACACCGGTGAGTGCCTTTCTTTTTCAACGGCGCCTGATTTTGAACACGTGCGGGTATCATCCATTGATCCCCCGGGCTTTTTCATACGATGACAGTAGTACCAACTTGGGTCGGGGGGAGGTCCGATCGGACGTTTCCGTAGCCCTCGTGAGGGTCTCCAACTTGTATTGGATAGCCCGGGGATGCTCATGATCATAAAGATCCAGGAGCCCTTCCTTAATCATTTCCATCCGCAATTCATCCTGATCCATGAATTCCTTAAGTTTGTTGGCAAGAGGCACGAAACAGAGATTGGCCAGAATGACGCCGTAAAACGTGCATAAGAGCGCTACCGCCATATATCCGATGAGACCTTGCTGATTATTGATTCGCCCGAAGATGCGGATGAGACTGACGATGGTTCCGGCCAGTCCCAAGGCCGGGGCGAGCCGGGCCATGCTGGAAAGAATCTTGTGGGATGTCGCATATTGGTTGTAGGCGGATACCGCCTCGCTTTGCAGGATCTGTTCAATATTGTCCCGGCTGTATTTATAGGCTATCAATTCCACCCCGATCTTTACAAGCCCCGGGGGCAGATGATTTACCTCCTGCTCAAGGGAGCGGATGTCCTTTTTCCGGTAGATTCGGGCCAAATTCACAATAGTCTGAATGGTCGAAGCGATCTCGTTATTACCGGTAAATGATTTTTTCAGAAGTCGGGCGGTAAAAACCAGTTTTCCCCAGGGATACGCAATGAGGGTGGCGAAAAAGGTCCCTCCAAACACGATCATCAAGGCGTTCAGGTTGGAGGCGAGCCCCATCTCCGTAACCTCCAGATTGAATTCCACGATGAAAATCACCACCAGGAAAAGTATCGCGCCAACCGTCTGTCCAATCATGATGTCTCTCCTGTCCCCCGCCTCCGGTTGCGGATGGTTTTTGATCTTGCAAGGAAGTTCTGCACGAAACATGCCAGAGGTGGGCGGGTTGCGATCTGAGCGGGCGCCCACGCCACGGGGACGAATCGTTCCTCCAGACCCGCTTCGCTCCCCGTCCGGTTTTCGTCAAAATTCTAACGCGATATTGATGAAACGATGGGTGAAGACACGATCATCTTCAGGCGCCCGTCCTCCCTCTTTATTGCTACAACCGATATGATGATTAAACGGTGAGAGGGAAAATCGGGCCGGTCATCGGGAAAATTTTACCGTGTGCGGGTTGGGGGAAGGCATTTTTCGTCTCGAACGACAGTATCGAGGTGACTTGTGTAAAGTATTACTTGACACCTAACACTTATCGCGATAGGTAATGCCTGCCGGGTTGCAGAATCACCTGGCATCCATATCCAAAGCCGAGAGACGAGGTGGGATGATGAACGAAAAAACGGTAAAGAACGGCATTGCGGGGCGCACCATACCGGGCTTGCGGATGAAGGATCTGGCGGAAGCCTCCGGTCTTCCCAAGTCGGCGATCCTGCACTACGTCGCCCAGGGGTTGCTACCGGAACCGGTCAGGACAGGCCCCAATATGGCCTACTATGATCCGATCTGCATCGAGCGGATCAAGCTTATCAAATCCATTCAAACCAGGTATGCCTTTCCCCTGGGGAAGATAAAAATGATTCTGACCCAGCAGGATCAGGGGAAGGATATCCTCCCCTTCATCGAACTCAATGAGACCATCTTCGGCGGTGTTGCCGGACCTCCGATGGACGAGGCCGCCTTCCGTGCCGCCACGGGTCTGAAGGCCGAGCAGATCACCGCCCTGATCGAAAACGGACTCCTCCTTCCCCTGGAACAGGGAAGTTTCAATGAAGAGGATGTCATGATCGGCGGGGTCTATGCCCGGGGGTTTGCCCTGGGGATCAGGGTCTCCGATCTCTCCTTCTATGCCATGACGGCCAAGCGGATCGTCGATGGCGAGATGCGGCTGCGCCGGCGGCTCACCGCCCATCTCCCCGAGGGGCAGGACGCCGAGCTTACCCGGAAACTCGTGCAGGCCGCCCGGGCAACGCGCACGTATGTTATCGATCGGACGTTCCAGCGGCGGGTGGCCGCCGCCCGGAATTTGAAGGACGAACGGCTGCTTTCATGAAGCGTTTGGTCGGCATGCTGCCTGTAATCATCATGAGCGTCTACTTTACAGTGGGGAACATAACCGGGTTTCGTCTCCCGGTAATGAAAGGTTTGACGGTCTTGGGGTTTGCGCTGCTGGCCGTAATCCTGTATCTGCGGAGAAGCGGGCTGTCGGCCATCGACCGGGGATTCCTGATTTTTCTAGCCTTCAATACCGTGGTGTTCTGGTTTTTCCCACCCTTATCACGGAAGATCATCGCGGAATCCAACGTCGGCATTCTCTCCCTTGCTCTCTTTGCCGTCACCGCCCTGCCGGCCCTGTTCGGGAAGCGGTACTTCACCGACTATTTTGCGAAAAAAAAGACCCCCGCGGCCGTCTGGGAAACGGAAATATTCAAGACTATCAACCGCCACATGACCTGGGTCTGGGCGGCCTTGTTCGCCGTTTCCGGCCTCGTGGCGATCCTCCCCGCGCGCTTTCTCCCCGCCGGGGGGCCGCTGGGAAACCTTCTCTTTTCAATGGTCATCCCGACTCTCCTGATGGTCGGGATCGGCATCCCCTTCAACAAAAGATACCCCCGATATTATCAACAAAAGAGTGGGCTCGATCCCGTCGGGACCGCGGCGGGAAGCCGCGCGGGAGGGTCGGCTACTCTCGGACAGGTAATGAATGAGCGACAACAGGAGGAAAAAGTGAGCGAGCAATTAGGACAAGTAATGAATGAGCAACAACAGGAGGAAAAAATGAGCGGGCAATTACGGGTAACGGCCATCAACGGTTCACCCCATGGCGCCGTCGGCAATACGAGTCAGATGATCCGGATGGTTGGGGAGGGTCTCGCCCGGGAGGGGATCGTCCTGGAGGAGATCCGGCTGACCGAGAGGGAGATTGCATATTGTATCGGCTGCGCCGTCTGTCTGGAAAAGGGAGTGTGCTGGCGAAGGGACGACTATGCCGGCATCACGGAGGCATTGTTCGCCGCGGACGGGATCATCCTGGCCTCGCCGGTCTATTTCAAACACGTCACGGCCCAGATGAAGACCTTCCTCGATCGCTCCCTGGCGTTCGGTCACAAGCTCCGTCGGGTGACGAAACCGGGCTTGGCCATCACGGTCTCCGCAGGTCTTGCCGATACCGCAACCGCCCACTACCTCGAAGGCATGCTTCGGATGTACGGCGCCTATCCGCTCAATTCGCTGGTTGCTATCGCCACGAATCCGGGCGGGTTCCTGGGGAAGGAGACAGTGGAGGCCCGGGCGCAGGATCTGGCCCGGGAACTGGCCCGGGCGATCAAAGAAAAGAAACGCTACCCGGTTACGGGTGATGATCTCGGCTTTTACCTCTTCATGAGGGATCTCGTCACCCGGGAAAAAGCGTTCATGCGCGATGATTACGAGTACTGGCAGAAACTGGGCCTCTTTGAGGGGTTCGAGGCCTACGCCTGGCAGAACTACACCATCCCCCCGTATGATCCGGTCCTGAGGAACGAATGGATAAAAGGCTTGATCAAGGGAGAAGCCGGCAGGGAAAAGGGGAGCAAAACGATACCGGCGGCAGCCGCCGCGCCTGACGGTCCCGCTGCGGCCCGGAGCTGTCATGAACTCTTGACGATGATGCCCCGGGGATTTCGAGGCGATGCGGTCCCGGGCCTCGAGGCGGTGTACCAGTTCGACATATCGGGGACGGAAACGTTCAACGCCTATCTCGAGATCGCCGACGGTCACTGCACGTTCCGGGAAGGTTCGCACTCGAAACCCGGCGTGGTGATAAAGGCGCCGGCGGAGGTGTGGCTCGCCATAGCGCGGGGCGAGATGGACGGCCAGGGGGCCTTCATGGAGGGGAAATACCGGGTGGAGGGCAATCTGGGCCTCTTGCTGAAACTGAAGGTCCTCTTTTCCACCTGACGGGAGACGAAATCGGGATGCTCCGAAAGGGAGAGGGATCGGGTCAGTTCCGGCATGCCGGCCGTCCGGAAGCTTTCTTTCCCGAGGCGGGAAAGCGGAGGGTTTCGTCCATGAAGGCCCGAATGAGACGGGACAGGTACTTGTCCTTGTGGTATATGATGGAAAATTGTCTCATGATCCTGGCACCGGAGAGGCGCACGGCCCGAAGCACACCGGCCTCCAGCTCCCTCTTTGCCACCGTTGCCGAGATGAGGGTGATGCCGAGCCCCGAGGCGACTGCCCGTTTGATCGCCTCGTTTTCACCGAGTTCCATCACGATACGCGGGGAGGGTCCTTTCCCGGAGAGGATCTCCTCCGTGATGCCGCGCACCCCCGAGCCCTTTTCGCTCATGATGAACGGCTGATCCCGCAACTGGGAGATGCGGATGGTCCGCAAACGGGCGAAGGGATGGTCCGGGGGAACGATGAGAACCAGTTCCTCCTCCCAAAGGGGGGTGACCACGATGTTCGGATGGGTGACGGATCGGCCGATCATCCCCAGATCGCTCTTGAAGGTGAGGATGCTCTCTACGACATTCTCGGTATAGCCGACATCCATTTGAATTTCGACCCGGGGATGCTTCTTCCGGAAGAGATCGATGATATCCGGGAGATAATAGGCGCCGAGGGTGTTGCTGGCGCTGATTTTGATCCCCCCGGCTTTCATCCCCTTGATCTCCTCGATGACGCTGTCGGCCTCCTTGGCGAGCGAGAAGATCCGCTCCGCATAGGAATAGAGGACCTCGCCGGCGTTGGTCAGTTCGATCGTTCTCCCGGATCTCTCGAAGAGCTTGAGCCCGTAGGCATCCTCCAGGAGCTTCACCTGGTTGCTCACGGACGGCTGGCTCAGGAAGAGCGCGTCCGCCGCCTGGGAAAAGCTCTTGTGTTTTGCCACGTGATGGAATACCCGGAGTTGGTTCAGGTGCATCTTCCGTCTTATCCCGATTCATCCCGATGCCGTTTGAATACGGTTCTCATTTGCCCGGAGGCTCCCGCGGTCCGATCTCCCGTATAGGCTCATGCTATAGACATCATTTGAATAATCAATTTGACTCACCATACATGATTGACCTATCAAAAGCAAAACGATTCCGGGTTCTCCGCGCGGGTGATTATCACCGTACTGTTAGGAAGAGGCTCGGATAACCGATCTGATGGCTAATCAATGAAAGGAGAGGCAGTATGTCGAATTTTTTGGATATCTGTGAAAAGGCGATCACCGGACCGATCATGAGTGAAAAGGACTTTGACATGAAGGTCTTCATCCCCAAGCTCACCGGGTTGGTCCGGAAGTACGGCATCACGTATGACAAGGAAAACCCGGTTCCCTGCGATGACAAGGCGGCGGACAATCTTTATCAGGCGAGTCTTGAATTTCTGGAGTCCGTCGGCATCTACTGCCAGGATACGAATCGTCTGATCAAGTTCACGAAGGAAGAGATCCTCGACGGCATTGCCAAGGCGCCCGGCACGTGCTTTATGGGGGAGGGCAAGGATGCCAAGGTATTCGGCATGCGGAAGCCCGATGACATGAAGATCCCCTGGTTGCATGTCGGCTCCGGAATCGTGTCGACGACGGAAGAGATGATCACCAATAAAATCGAGG
Source organism: uncultured delta proteobacterium (assembly GCA_963817385.1). GTDB lineage: Bacteria > Desulfobacterota > Syntrophia > Syntrophales > UBA5619 > JAKAFS01. Next base: position 4,110 of record CAWFOM010000001.1, on the reverse strand, counting down.
CCTATGCGTCGATTCCCGAGGTGGACTCCATCAGCATTCCGGCTTTGGACAGCATCCGGGGGATTCCCGTGGCGGCGGGGTCTCCGGTGGAGCTTTACGCCGCCATCCGGGGGGTGAAGATCGGGCGCGATGCCCTGATCAGGGCCGGCAGGCCGGGGCTTCCCATCGGCAACCTCGTTTCGACTGCCGCGTCCGCGGTTACGACGATCGCCGCCAGCGCCCCCCAGTTCGGACTCCGCCCCTCCGACGGTTGGCTCTGCGGGGCCGTTGCCGAGAACAAACTGGAATATGGCACCATGAACAAGATCGCCTATCTGCTCAACTGGGGCGCCAATGTAGGCGCCGAGACGGCCCCCATCCTGGGCGGTTATTGCGGCGGTCCGGCCGGCACGGCGATCGCGAGCACCGCCTATATGATGATCGGCATCCTGGCTTTCAAAGCGAGTTATCAACTCCATTTTCCCGTTCATTTCAAATATGGCTGCTCCACCACCCGCGATGTCCTGTGGGTCGTTGCTGCGAGCTGTCAGGCGGCAAGCCGCAATATCCCCATGCCGGTGATCTGGCTGGGTTACATGGCCGGCGGTCCCAACACCAAGATGTACTTTTATGAGTCGGCTGCCTGGCTGCTTGCCGCCACGGCGTCCGGCGCACCATCGGTGCAGACGCCCCATTCAGCCAAGGCGGTCCTGATCGACGGGTTCACCCCGATGGAGTGCCAGTTTGGCGTCGATATGGCAAAGGCGGCAGCCAAATGCGACCGGAAACAGGCCAATGCGTTGGTAAAGAAACTCCTTGAAAAATACGAGTCCGGGATTGACAAGGCCCCGTCGGGCGACCGGTATCAGGATTGTTACAATGTGACGACGGGCAAACCGTCCGAGGGGTATGTACGTTTGGTGAACGAGGTGAAGGAAGAGCTGTCCGGACTGGGCATTTCATTTGCGTAAAGAGGGAGGATACGAGAATGGACAAAGGTCAGATTTTGGAGAAATTGGCGGCGGTCGTCATCGATGGAACGGAGGAGGAGGCGAAGGCGCTGGCCCGGGCGGCAGTGGCGGGTAACGTCGATCCCTTGGAGGCCATCGAGCAGGGTCTGTCGAAAGGAATGACCGTTATCGGCTCGAAATTCGAGTGCGGGGATGCCTATCTTCCGGAACTGCTCATGGCGGCGGCCAGCTTCAATGCGGCCATGGCGGTTCTGAAACCGGTGATTGACGCCCAGAAGAAAAAGGTGGAGAAGTTCGGAAAGGTCCTGATCGGGACGGTTAAGGGCGACGTGCATTCGATCGGCAAGGATATCGTGGCCTCCGTGCTTGATACTGGCGGTTTTGACGTGGTGGACATGGGTGTGGACAATCCATCCCTGAACATCATTCAGGAAGCGGAGAAGATCCAGGCAGACGTGATCGCCCTTTCCTCGGTCATGACGACCACCATGCCGGCCCAGAGGGAAGTCGTCGAAACCCTCAAGGAGATGGGCATCCGTCAGAAATATATCGTCATTATCGGCGGCGGCCCCGTTAATCAGGCGTGGGCCGATCGGATCGGCGCCGACGGGTACGGCAAGTCAGCCATCGATGCCGTGTCGCTTGCGAAGGGGTTGATGGCCAAGAAGAGGTAATCGGTTTGCCGCCTCTCGTCCATATCGATACGGCAGGAAATAGTTCGATGTGGACGAACAGCGTACCGGCGTGTATTGTGGTTACAAGCCGCAAGACGTCCCGGGGCCGTTTCGTGAAAAGATCCTTAAAGACGCCGAGGCCAGGAGGTCAACATGATCATTGTGGGAGAGCTCATCAACGCCAGCCGCAAGGCGATCGCGGAGGCAATCAAGAACCGGGATGTCGAGGCGATTCAGGCGGTGGCGCGTCAGGAACATGAAGCCGGCGCACACTATATCGATGTCAATGCGGGGATCTTTCCGGGTGAGGAAGAGGATTACCTGCGCTGGCTCGTCCGGACCGTGCAGGCGGTCGTGGACGGCCCCTGTTCCCTCGACTCTCCGAATCCCAAGGCCATCGAGGCGGGGCTCTCGGTGCATAAGGGTACGCCCATGATCAATTCCATTTCTCTGGAGTCCGATCGGTACAACGCGATGATTCCGCTCCTGGCCGGAACGGATTGCCGGGTTGTTGCCCTGTGCATGAGTGATGAGGGGATGCCCAAGACAGCCCAAGATCGGCTGCGGATTGCCGATAAACTGATCAATGGACTCGTGCAGAGGGGGATCCCGCCGGAGAACATTTATGTGGATCCCCTGGTGCAGCCGATTTCCGTGGACGGGACGTTCGGCATTGAATTTCTCAAGGCGATTGCGGTGATCAGGGAAAAATTCGCCGACGTTCATGTGATGTGCGGTCTTTCCAATGTGTCCTATGGTTTGCCGGGCAGGCCCTTCGTGAATCAGACCTTCATGTCCATGGCCATTGCCCACGGTCTTGACGGCGCTATCATCAATCCTCTGGACAAGAGGATGATGGCCGCCATCATCGTAGCCGAAGCGTTGGCCGGCCGCGACAATTATTGCATGAATTTCATGAAGGCCCACCGGGCGAAGAAATTTGAATTATACGTATGACAGATCCCGTCGAACCCTCGTGAACAGAGGTGCATGGATACGGTGCGTGCTCACATGGGGTCTAATGATTATTTCCATTCTCCTGTCAGGGTCGCGTGCCGGGGGGTCTTTTATGGAACCTAAGAAACATCCGGAGACAGAGGGAAAGCGGGTTATTATTGCCTGCCGGGTAATGGAACCTGAGCTGGAGGCGGTGCGCGAAGGCGTTCAGGCCCTTGAGATCATCTATCTTGAGCAGGGACTGCATCGGACGCCGAAAAAGCTTCCCGGGATGATCCAGGAGCGGATCGATCAGGTGGCATCCTATGCGACCGCGATCGTGCTGTGTTACGGTCTCTGTTCAAACGGCCTGGTCGGTGTCACGGCGCGACGGCAGGAACTGATTGTGCCCCGCTGTCATGACTGCATCGCCCTCTTTCTGGGGTCGCCGGCACGATATGATGAGGTGTTCCGGGATAATCCGGGGACCTACTATCTGACGCCGGGGTGGGTGAAAGAGAACAAAGATCCTCTCGGCATCTACCAAGGGGAGTATCTGCCCAAGTACGGAAAAAAAACGGCCCTCTGGGTGATCAGGGAGACTTTGAAGAACTATACCCATATCGCCCTGATCAACTCGGGCATGCACGAAATCGAAGCGCTGCGACATCGAGCGCGGGAAAATGCGGAATTTTTCGACATGGCGTATATCGAATTTGCGGGGAACCTTTCTTACTTTGAGAAAATCATCCGCGGACCTTACCAGTCCGAAGATTTTCTCCATCTGCAACCGGGGCAGACGATCACCCAGTCTCTCTATTTCTAGTCTCTCCGGCCTTCATCGCAGCGATGACAAATTATTATTTATTATATGATTATTATTAATTTGACTAATGGATTGAAAGGTATTGAGCTATAATCAGCTTTCTCAAATCGGCGTTTGCGGATGCTATCCTGCAGAGGCAGAGACCCTCTTGATCTATTTTTGACAGACTATCGTCATTTTGTTATCGATCAGCCGATTCTGAAAAGGATAGGAATTCGTGGGTTATAATAGTATGTGAAAGGGGGTGACACACCGAGGGTTTGTGTTTCTGAAAATTAACATTTAATGCATTAAATTTAATTGGAGGAAAATTATGAAAGGAAAGTTCATAGCAGTCGTCGTCGCCGTGATCTTCTCATTGGTGCTCGCCGGCAGCGCCATGGCGGAAGAGATCAACGCCTACATGGGCACCTCTCCGGACAACAATGCCAAGATCGCCAAGTTCATCAAGGATAAAACCGGCATCACCGTTAATCAGACCTTCCAGTCTTTCGGAGAGATCGAAGCCCGTATAAAGGCCGAAGCGCCCAATTTCAATGCGGATATGGTCATCGGCTGCGGTTCGTCGACGGGCTTCCTCGCCAAGAAGAACGGCTGGGCCGATCCCTATCTGTCCCCCGCCTGGAAAGGCGTTCCGGATGTATTCATGGATCCGCAGGGTTCCTGGTACAACTTCTCCAACTTCTCCTTCGTCCTGGTCGGCAACAAAGACCGGCTGGCCAAG